>NZ_LFIQ01000108.1:56217-70143 GCF_001189245.1 Bradyrhizobium pachyrhizi
TTGCTCTCCAGCACCACCGCCATCCGCCACGGCGAGATGTCGGAGAGCGACTTGATCTCGGCGAGCGGCACGCCCCAGTCACTGGTCAGGTCGAGCTTCTGGATCGCACCGCGATAGCCCTGCTGCTCGTCATAGTTGACGAGCCCAGCCACCATGGCCTTGCGCGCCATCACCTGGACCTTGGGGTCGAGCGTGGTACGCACCGACAGGCCGCCTTCATAGAGCTTCTTCTCGCCATAGCGCTCGAAGATGTCGCGGCGGACTTCTTCCGAGAAATATTCGCCGGCGAAGGTGTGCGCGCCATTGCTGCGGTTGGTGACGGTCAGCGGCTCCTTGCGCGCCTTGTCGGCGTCGGCGGCGGTGATCCAGCCGTTCTCTTGCAGTCGGTCGATCACGTAGTTGCGCCGCTCGACGGCGCGCGCGCGGTTGCGCACTGGATGTAGGCTGGCCGGCATTTTCGGCAGCGCCGCCAGATAGGCCGCTTCCGCGACCGTCAGTTCATTGACGGACTTGTCGAAATACACCAGCGAGGCCGCCGCGATGCCGTAGGCGCCAAGGCCGAGATAGATTTCGTTGAGATAGAGCTCGAGGATCTTGTCCTTGGAGTAAGCCCGCTCGATCCGCATCGCCAGCAAGGCTTCCTTGATCTTGCGGGTGAACGACACCTCGTTGGTCAAAAGGAAGTTCTTGGCGACCTGCTGGGTGATCGTCGAGGCGCCCTGCGGCCGCCGGTTGGAACCGAAGTTCTGGATGTAGGCGACGCCGGCGCGCGCCATGCCGGTGTAATCGACGCCGCCATGCTCGTAGAAATTCTTGTCCTCGGCGGCGAGGAACGCGTTGATCACGAGCTTCGGCACCGCCTGGATCGGCAGATAGAGCCTGCGCTCCTTGGCGTATTCACCGAGCAGCGAGCCGTCGGCCGCGTGCACGCGGGTCATCACCGGCGGCTCGTAGTTCTGGAGCTGCGAATAGTCAGGCAGGTCCTTGGAGAAATGCCAGAACAGCCCTGCGACCGCGGCCAGACCAGCCAGGAACAGGATGGTGCCTGCGGTGAACAGGAACCCGAAGAACCGCAACAGAAATTTCATCGACCAGATTTCCGTGGCGAATACGTCGCTCGTTCTGAGCGCGCTGCGTGCCACTTAGGCCGCCCGGTATATCGGTCGCTCCATGGACCTGCAATTCAACACCGGAAATTAAAGCAAGCCAGGCGTCAAACTTATGCCATAGAGCCCGGCTCGCGCCCGCAGCCAAATCGGCAGACCTCGCCGACTGGCGGTGCCCGCGGAGGCTGCATCGATCTTCGCTGCAGCGCTGCGCGATTCGCACGCCGCGCCTGATAGCGCTGCGGTCTCGATACGCTTGCGCGGAGAGCACGTCGCGAAAGAAAAGCGCGGGCCGGACGGATCGATTCCCCATGCGGCCGACGATTTGGGTGCTGCGACATCAGAAACCGGTGGACAGCGCCGGCGCGCCAGTCACATTAAGGATTTGTTAACTATAACTACCGCAAGTTGTTGGCATACACCGACTCGCGACGGGCTGATTTTGATGGCACTGCGCGGATTTAGACGGCCTTTTACGGCTGACCCGAATGTCCTTGGATTTCCAAAACCACCCACATCGGCCATGGGCACAGAAGCCTTGGACCTCGTCTATCAGGCGGCGGATTTGTTCCGCAGCATCGAGGACCGGGCCCGCGCCGGCGAAGCGCGCGCCGAGGCCGCCGAACAGGCGCAGCTCGAAATCATCGCCGCCACCGAGCGCAAATTGAGGGATGCGTCGCGGGCGCTCGAGGAAGCTCGACGGCGCATCGGGTCCCAACAGGAACAACTCGATGCGGCAGAATTCCGCGCTCAGGCCGCCGAAGCCGAGGCGCGCGAAGCCAAGCAATCGCTGGCCCTGGTCGAAGACGCGATCCGCCGGCGCCTGCTGCTGACCAGCGGGCAGAACGACGGCAGGTCGACCGCCGTCGCCTGACCGCAGCGCGGATCAATTGGAGCGGTAGCCCGCATGAGCGGAGCGACATGCGGGGGCTCAACAAGACCCAGATATCGCTTCGCTCATTCGGGCTACGGATTGTCGCTAGGCGTCACCATCAATAACCCGCGGCGAGCCCCGAATTGCGCCGCGGATCGTTCGCCCCATAGAAGCGATTGTTGCCGACCGGCTTGCCGCCCAGCGATGGCCCGCCGATGATGATCACGGCGAGGTGGTTGGCCGGATGCGGCGGGCCGAATTTGTGGCCCATGCCCTCCAGGATCTTCCGCGTATCCGGCGACAGCGTATAATCCTCGAGGTTGGTCGCCTCGGGAAGCCACTGCTGGTGGAAGCGCGGCATGTCCACGGCCTCCTGCGCGTTCATGCCGTAGTCGATCGCGTTGATCATCGTCAGCAGCACGGCGGTGATGATGCGGCTGCCGCCCGGGGTGCCCATCACGATGACCGGCTTGCCGTCCTTGGAGACGATGGTCGGGCTCATCGAGGACAGCGGACGCTTGCCGGGGACGATCGCGTTGGCCTCCCCCTGCACCAGCCCATACAGGTTCGGCACGCCGACCTTGGCGGTGAAGTCGTCCATCTCGTCGTTGAGCAGCACGCCGGTCTTGGCCGCCGTCACCTTGGCACCGAACCAGTCGTTCAGCGTGTAGGTGACCGACACCGCATTGCCGTCCTTGTCGGCAATCGAATAGTGCGTGGTGTTGCTGCCCTCATGCGGCGGAACGCCGGGCTTGATGTCCCTGGACACACCGGCCTTGGCCGGGTCGATCGCGGCACGGATCTTCGCGGCGTAGGTCTTGTCGAGCAGGCGCTCGAGCGGATTCTTCACGAAATCCGGATCGCCGAGATAGCTGTTGCGATCGACGTAAGCGTGGCGCATCGCCTCGATCTGGTAGTGCACCGCCTGCGCCGAATGGTAGCCGAGCTCCTTCAGCGGATAGCCCTCGAGGATGTTGAGCATCTCGCAGATCACCACACCGCCCGAACTAGGCGGCGGCGCCGAGACCACGTGGTAACCGCGATAGTCGCATTCGACCGGGGCCAGCTCGCGAACCCTGTAGTTGTCCAGATCCACCTGCGTCAGCAGGCCCTTGCCGCCCTGGCTCGCGGCGACGATCGCCGCACCGACCCAGCCCTTGTAGAAGCCATCCGTGCCGCGCTTGCTGATCTCGCGCAGCGTCTCGGCGAGTTCATGTTGCACCAGCCGCTCGCCGACCTGGAACGGTTTTCCATTGTTGAGAAAGATCGCGGCCGAGGGCGGATCGTCCTGAAAGTCCTTGGTCGAGGTCTGCAGCATGCTGACGTCGCCCTGGTCGAGCACGAAACCATCCTCCGCCAGTTGCAGCGCCGGCGCGATGACGTCAGCGCGCTTCATCGTGCCGTATTTCTCGCGCGCATATTCCATCCCGGCCACCGATCCCGGTACGCCGACAGCGAGATGCCCCTTGGTCGACAGCCCCGGGATGACGTTGCCTTCCTTGTCGAGATACATGTCGGCAGTGGCGCCCTTCGGCGCGGTCTCCCGGAAATCCAGGAAGGTCTTGCGGCCGTCGGCGAACTGGATGGTCATGAACCCGCCGCCACCGAGATTGCCGGCGGCGGGATAGGCCACCGCGAGCGCGTACCCTACGGCGACCGCCGCATCGACCGCATTGCCGCCCCGCTTCAATACCTCGACGCCGACCTGGGTCGCGAGATGCTGCGCGGAAACCACCATGCCGTTCTCGGCGGCGGCCGGCGCGACCGAGGCTGCGCGACCGGGAACAGCCGACACGATGCCGATCGAGACGAGCGCGGCGACCATCCATCGCGCGCGGGCCATTGGATTTTGCATGGAAGTCTCCCCGGAGAATACCGGCTTGTCGCGGCTTGCGGTGCTATCTCAACGCGTACATCTAGCAGGCCGCACGCGCGCGCACTATAGGCCCGCGCGGTCCCCGCCACTTGCCCGCAGCCGGCTGTGCCGTCTGCCGTAGGTCGCATAGATCACAAGCCCGATCGCCAGCCATACCGCGAGCCTGATCCAGGTGTCGAGCGGCAGGCCGAACATCAGGAACAGCGAGGTTGCAGCGGCAGCCGGGGCCACCAGCCAGATCGCCGGCGCCTTGAACGGACGCGGCAATTCCGGATCGCGCACGCGCAGCACCAGCGTGCCGATCGAGACCACCGTGAATGCGAACAGCGTGCCGATCGAGACCAGTTCGCCGACCAGCCCGATCGGCAACAGCCCGCCGAGAAGAGCGGCCACGGTGCCGGCGAAGATGGTCGAGACATAGGGGGTCTGAAAGCGCGGATGGATCTTAGCGGCAAAGCCCGGCAGCAATCCGTCATGCGCCATGGCGCGAAAGATCCGCGGTTGCGCCAGCAGCATGATGAGGATCACCGATGTCAATCCGAACAGAATGCCGAGCTTGATGAACGGACCGAGCCAGCCGATGCCGATCGCATCGATGCCGACGGCGATCGGATCGGGCACGCTGAGCCGGTCATAGGGCACGATGCCGGTCAGCACGAATCCGACCGCGACATAGAGCGCGGCGCAGATCACGAGCGAACCGAGAATGCCGATCGGCATGTCGCGCTCCGGCGTCTTCGCTTCCTGCGCCGCGGTCGAGATCGCGTCGAAGCCGATATAGGCGAAGAACACCACCGCCGCACCGCGGACCACGCCGGACCAGCCGAACACGCCTGGACCGGCATTCGGCGGGATCAGCGCGCCCTCCGGGTTGCTCGCCGTCACCCAGTTCGCCAGCGTCACCGAGGAAGCCGCGGTGGCGAGAAACAGCGCGATCACGACGAGCTTGACCACGACGACGAAGCTGGTAAAGCGCGCGGACTCGCGAATGCCGACCACCAGCAACGTGGTCACGAACGCGATGACCGCCATCGCCGGGATGTTGATGACCGCACCGGTCGACGACCATGCGCCGGTGTTGACGTCGTAGGCGAGCGGCGCCGAGGTGAATTGCGGCGGCAGGTTGATGCCGAAATCGCGCATCAGACTGACGAAATAGCCGGACCACCCGACCGAGACCGCGATCGCGCCGACCGCGTATTCGAGGATCAGGTCCCAGCCGATGATCCAGGCGATCAGTTCGCCGAGCGTGGCATAGGCATAGGTGTAAGCGCTGCCGCAGATCGGCACCGTCGACGACATCTCGGCGTAGCACAGGCCGGCGAAGGCGCAGGCCACCGCACCAAGCATGAAGGAGAGCGTGACCGCGGGACCGGCATTGGCAGCGGCCGCATGGCCCGTCAGCACGAAGATGCCGGCGCCGATGATGCCGCCGATGCCGAGCGTGACGAGTTGCAACGCCGAGAGCGAGCGCCGGAAGATCGGCGTCTCCGCGTCGCCATCGGCCCGCGCCGCCTCCCGCAACAGGTCCGAGGTCGACTTTCGGTCCCAGAAACCGGCCAGAGCGTCTGTCACGCCGGGTGTCCTCCGCCGCTCGGGTCCGGCGGGACCCGACACGATCGGCGGACTATAACGCGCCTAACGTCCAGTCGTTCGAGCGCCGGGCAAGTGCCGGCGCCCTTATCCACCGCCAAGCGTGGTGCGGCGCCCTATCGGCAGGGATGCCGACGGCCATCACGACCAAGGAAGGTGCCGGACGCTGGATCGAATGAATGGTAACGCGCGCAAGAGGAAGATGGCTCCGCCGCAGGCATGGCACCGTAGGCGTTCGCCGGATTGCCGCCGCGCTGCGCGGCCTCCTGGGCCTCACCCCATGGCGTCAGGGCGCCGCCGTTGATCGCGCTGCGTCCGGGATTTTGCGCGTCGAAATATGCCGGCTCCGACATCTGGGCCGCGACCGGCGCGAACGTCATTCCCACGAGCAGCGCAACGGCTGCAACGGCCTTAAGTCCGGCCATATGACCTCTCCGATGCATCAACTGAAAACTGTCCAAGAGCGGCGGCGTCGCTCTTGTGCCCGCGATTGATATGGTGCCGGCCAAGGTCCGGACCCAGGGACCTTGAGGTCACAATGGCGCGAGCCCAGCGGTCTGCGCGGCACCGCAACCGGAGCCCGAGACATACGTCCTGCCGACGCTTCAGTGGTTGTGCACGTCCGGCCGCGGATCGGAGACGAAGCCGTCGCGGTTCGGCATCTTGATGGCGGCCAGCGACTTGGCGTCGAGCACAGCATTGGCGGGAACAAAGCCGTTGAGGCTGAGGATGTAGGCGGACACCGCGTAGACGTCCTGATTGCTCAGCGACTGCGGCGCGTTCTGCGGCATCGCGCGGCGGATGTAGTCGAACAGCGTCGGGGCATAGGGCCAATAGCTGCCGACGGTGCGGATCGGTTTTGGGCTCGCCAGCGTGCCCTGTCCGCCGACCAGGCGGTCGCCGACGCCGCCCTGCCCGCTGTCGCCGTGGCACGCCGCGCATTGCTCGCTGAACACCGTGCGGCCGCGCTCGACGCTGCCGTTGCCCGGCGGCAGGTTGGAGCCGTCACGGCCGATATCGATGTTCCAGCCGGCGATCTCGGCAGGCGTCGCCTCACGCCCGATGCCAAAGCGATCCTCGGCCTGCCCGGCAGTGGCAAGCATCGCGATCGCACTCACGAGGAACGCCGCCTTGAGCTTAAGCCTGGCCATTGGTCACCTCACCATTCGCATCGATGCGCCAGGGCCAGATCGCGTTGTTGTGGTAGAACGAGTTGAGACCACGCACCTTGACCAATTCCGCCAGCGTCGGCTGCACGTATCCGGTCTCGTCGATGGCGCGGCTCTGGATCACGGCGGGTTTGCCGTCCCAATGCCAGGGCAAGCGGAAGCGCGTGAGCGCGCGCGTCAACACCGGCTCCTGCAATTCGGCCTGCTGCCAGTTCTTACCCTCGTCGAGCGAGACCTCGACGCTCTTGATCTTGCCGTGACCGCTCCAGGCGATCCCGGTAATCTCGTGAAAACCCTGCGTCGTCAGCTTCTGCCCGCCGGACGGCCGTGTGATGATCGACTTGGCTTCCATATAGAAGGTGAATTCGCGCGACGTACCGTCGGGCATCGGGTCGGTGTATTTCGAGGTCTCCTCGCGCGAATAGGCCGGCTCGGCGACGACCTTGAGCCGGCGCAGCCACTTCACGTTCATGTTGCCCTCGAAGCCGGGCAGCAACAGGCGCAGCGGATAGCCCTGCTGCGGGCGCAGCCGCTCGCCATTCTGGCTGTAGACCAGCATGGCATCGTCGAGGCATTTCTCGATCGGGATCGAGCGCGTCAACGCAGCCGCGTCGGCGCCTTCGGCCACGATCCATTTGGCACCCGCCTGAAGGCCCGCTTCGTCCAGCACCGTCTTCAGCGGCACGCCGGTCCATTCCGCACAGCTCAGGAGGCCGACGAGGTCGGAGGCCGTCTTGCCGTAGGGCTTGGTGTAGACCGGATTGCCGGAGCACTCGAGGAAGTGGATGCGCGACTGCGACGGAAAGCGGCGGATGTCCTCCATCGTGAACACCAGCGGGCGATCGACCATGCCATGCAGCACCAGCCGGTGCTCGGCCGGGTCGATGGTTGGCACGCCGCCATGGTGGCGTTCGTAGAACAAACCGTTCGGCGTGATGATGCCGTCGAGCTCCTGCAACGGCGTGCGGCCCGAAGCGGAGATGTATTGCGGTAGCGTCTTCGAGATGTTCTTGACGACAGCCTTCTCGTGAACCGATGGCGTGCCATAGGGCTGGCTTCCCATCGGGTCGCCGGGCGCTTTCATCCATTCCGGCACATTGGGTGGAAGATTATTTCCCTGTTCGGCAAGCGCGGTAGAACCGGCAACTCCCGATATCGCGGAGCCACCGGCCAGTGCTGCACCGGCCTGAAGGAATCGCCTGCGAGACGCCTCTCGCACGCGCTTGTCCGTCGTGTGTTCGCTCATCGACGTTTTCCTCTGACGTTACCAGAGCATGATCCGGAAAAGTGCGAAGCGGTTTTCCGAAAAGATCATGCCAGGACAACAATCCAAAGCGCGATGACGATTCATCGGGCCTTGGTGCAAGCCTAACACCAAAGGGCTGAGGCGAGGCAATGCTCCATCGCGCATAGCCGCATCGACGGCGCGTGATGGCCGTTGTTCGACAGTCTTTGCTTGCGTTCACATCCGTACGCCGGGCAATTGACTGGCTTGCTTCACCCACGCGGTGAACTGGGCTTCGTCGAGCTCGTCGTTCTCGTGAATGTCGAGATAGCGCGTGTGCTGCTGCTTTGACTCGCCCGGCGGCACCGGAAGCAGCGACGCACCGCGAAAGAACGCCACCTTGACGTAGCGCGTGAAGACATGGATGCCGAGGAACCAGCCGTCCCCTTCCATGCCGTAGAGCGGCGAGTTCCACTTCACCGCCTTGTGCACGCCGGGGACGGCACGCACGATGAGCGCGTCAAGCTTGCGTCCGACGTCGCGCTTCCACCCCGGCATCGCGGCGATATAGACTTGCACCGGAGCGTCACCATATCCCTTGGCGATCTGCGGATTGCCGCCCGCGAGCAGACGCGGCTTTGCAGAGCCACGCTTCGCGGCGCTCTTTTTCGCACCCTTCGCCGACGTCTTTCGCGTCTTGCCAGCCATAGTGCCCGCTCTCACCGGTTCACGTCTCGCGCGGCGCAGCGCCCGCCGTCGCGAAACCGGATCATATCGGTTGCGCGTCGGTGTTGTCGTCAGCGAGCGCGCGTGTTCGCGGCGGCGTATCGACGCGCTCGGGTGGCCTTCGTGTGGCGGTCTGGCATCTAGTCGATCAGCGGCGGGGTGCCGTGGGTGTGGAACGACTCGATCGTCTTCAATCCCCACGCCTGTCCCTTCTTGCGCTCTTCCTCGGTCCACACGATCGGCTTCCAGTCCGGCGCGAGGATCAGGCGTGCGCCGGCGTTGGCGACTTCGACGCGGTTGCCGCCAGGTTCATAGACATAGAAGGTCTGCTGGATCGCGTGCTTGTGCGGCCCGGTCTCGATATGCACCCCGTGCTCGAGAAAAATATCCGCGGCTCGCAGGATCTCCTCGCGGCTGTCGAGCGCGTAGGTGACATGGTGAAACCGGCCGGGCTTGCCGTAATGGTCGCGCGTATAGGCGAAGTCGTAACTCTTGTTCGACATCGTCATCCACATCGCGGCTTCCGTGCCGTCGTTGAGCACGATCTGCTCGGTGGTGCGACAGCCGAGGTAGTTTTCGAAGAACAGACGGTTGGCCTTGATGTCAACCGCGAGGCAATTGAGATGGTCGAGCCGGCGGACATTGACGCCGCGCGCCGGAAAGCGCTGCGCCTGGTTCTTCAGCGCGGGCTTCAGCTCGGACGGCGCCTCGTACCACTCGGTCTCGTAATAGAGCTCGATGACATGGCCGTCGGGGTCGCGGCAACGGAATGCCGGCCCCTGCCCCATGTCACCGTCGATCCAGCCGATATCGAAGCCCGAGCCCATCAGCGCGGCGACGCGGCGTTCGAGCGCCTGCGGGCTGCGCGCCCGCAGCGCCATGTGCTCCATCCCTGAAGTCTTCGACGCCGTCAGCTTCAGCGAATAGCGCTCGTAATCGTCCCAGCCGCGCAGATAGACCGACTCGCCCTTGCGGCCGCTGACGGTCATGCCCATGACGTCGACGAAGAATTTCAGGCTCTCGTCCGGCTTCGGCGTCAAAAGCTCCATGTGCCCGAGATGCGCGAGATCGAAGATCGGTTCCGGCTGCATGGACGGTCTCCCTCCGCGACGCGCCGGATCGACGACTTACGGCTGGACAGGTGAGCGGCGCGTTGATTTGTACTAGTGTACAAATGATTAGGTCCCGTCAACAAATTACTGGCGACGGCAATTGCGCTCGCACGGCATTCCGTGGACGGAATCACCTCGTGAAAGCGGTCGAGTCAGGAGACCGAGACGGCCTTCTCGCGATCCGACGACAGGAGCTTGCGGATTTCAGCCGATGACACCGGCCGGCTGAACAGATAGCCCTGCATCTCGGTGCAGCCGAGGATGCGCAGCAGGTTGCGCTGCTGCTCGGTCTCGACGCCCTCCGCGGTCGTGGTCATGTCGCTGGCAGCGGCGATGTTGACGACGGCCTGGACGATCGTGGACGACGCACCGGTCCCGGCGAGATCCTTGATGAAGGCGCGATCGATCTTGATCTTGTCGAAGGGGAAGCGCTGCAGATAGCTCAGCGAGGAATAGCCGGTGCCGAAGTCGTCGAGCGCGATACGTACGCCCAATTCGCGCAGCTGATGCAGGATATCGAGCGCAGCCTCGTCGTCGCGGATCAGCACCGCCTCGGTGATCTCGAGCTCGAGCCGCGAAGGTGCAAGCCCTGTCGCGGCGAGCGCGGCGGCGACGTTGAGCGCCAGCGTCTGGCTCTTGAACTGGATCGGAGACACGTTGACCGCGACATGAACATACTCCGGCCAGTTCATCGCCTCGCGGCACGCGGTGTTGAGCACCCAGTGACCGAGATCGTTGATCAGGCCGGTGTCCTCGGCGATCGGGATGAAATCCGCCGGCGAGATGATGCCGCGTTCGGGATGGCGCCAGCGCACCAGCGCCTCGCAGCAACTGACCTGCCCCTCCTCGAGATGGAGCAGCGGCTGATAGTGCAGCTCGAAGCTGCCGTCGGCGATCGCCTGGCGCAGCTCGAGCTCGAGGCTGCGCCGCGCCTTGGCACGTGCGTCCATGCCGGTCTCGAAGAACCGGTAGGTGCGGCGGCCGTCGCTCTTGGCTCCGTAGAGCGCGAGGTCGGCATTGCGCAGCAATTGATCGATGTCGAGGCCGTCGGCGGGCGCAACGGCGATGCCGATGCTGGCATCGGTGGTGATCATATGCCCGCTGCAGTCGATCGGCCGGCGGATCGACTGATAGATCGCAGCGAGGAGCTGCATGGTCTCGGTCTGATCGCGGACGGCGGTCTGGATCACGGCAAACTCGTCGCCGCCGAGCCGCGCTGCGACGTCGGTGTCCCCAACGCAGCCGCGCAGGCGGTCGGCGATCGCCCTGAGCAATTCGTCGCCGATCTGATGGCCGAGCGCGTCGTTGACGGCCTTGAACTCGTCGATGTCGATATACATGACCGCGAGCTGCTGATCCGGCCGGATCGCCTTCAGCGCCCGCTCCAGGCGTTCGCGGAACAGCACGCGGTTCGGCAGGTCGGTCAGCGCATCATAATGCGCCATGTGGGCGATCTTGTTCTCGGTGCGCGTACGCTCGGTGACATCCTCGATGGTCGCCACCCAGCCGCCTTCCGGCAGCGGCTTGTTGACGATCTCGATCGCGCGCCCGCCCGGCGCCTGCGTCAGCTGACGTGTGGCGCGGCCAAGCTTCACGTTGCCGATGATGGCGTCGCAGAAGTCGTCGACATCGCCGTCGAACGAGCCCGTCTCCTGTCTATGCGCAATCAGCCGGTACATCGTGCAGCCGGGCTTGGCGACGTCGGGCGAAAGGCCGAACATCTCGATGTAGGGACGGTTGCAGATGATGATGCGCGCCGACGCATCATAGAGCACGAGGCCCTGCGGAATGTTGTTCACTGCAGTCACGAGATTGCGGCGTTCGGTGGCGAGCCGCTCGTCGGAGATTTCGTGCCGCTTGAGCAACAGGAAGACGATCACGGCCATGATCGCGAATGCCGCCATCAGCAGGCCTTCGCGCTCGCTCCATTGCGCGGTCGCGCTTCCGAGCAGGCTGCCGACCAACAGGCCGGCACAGAACGCCAGCCCCTTGGTCGAGCCGGCATCGGCATTTCCTGACGATGAATTGCGGTGTTCGATGCGCACGCTGATCTCTCCCAGGGCGCGGCATCGTTACGCAGCACAAATGGAAAGGTCGTTACAACTCGCAGTTAGCAATCGGTTACGCGATACCGGGCGACAGCGTATGACAAATCGCGCCCAATGCCCCGAGCTGCCGATGCACTCCTCAGAGATGGTGAATCCCGCCTTAACGGAAAAACCGGGAAACAAACGCGGCTGTGCCGGAAAGCGACGATTCCGCCGCCGATGGGCGCGACAGCGCGTAATCTCGCGGTACGATAGAAACAAATCGTCACCGGGAAGGTGTAGATTTAGCCGATGCGGAACCCCGGCGATTTAACGGTTTTTCCAATCCCGGGCGGGCATATTGGTCCGGACATTTAGATTTTGAGAACGAGCCAGGCTGGAACTGTGACACCCTTCGGACGTGTGATCTCTGTGCGCGGCTCGCAGGCCCGGGTTGGGCTGCTGGCGGGCGGCCAGATGCAACTTTCAGAAATGCGAGCGACCGTCGGCCGGTTCGTCAGTATCCGCTGCGCAAGTTCGGTCATCGTCGCCATGATCACCGAAGTGACGTGCGAGAACCTGCCGGCGTCCGACGAATACATGGCGACCGCCTCGGTCGACCTGCTGGGCGAGATCCTGGGTGGCGACCGCCCGAAATTCCAGCGCGGCGTCACCCACTATCCGACCATCGGCGACAGCACCGATCTGATCACGAACCAGGAGCTGCGCACGGTCTATGCGCCGAGCGGCTCGGACCAGATCAATGTCGGCACGTTGCAGCAGGATCGTTCTGTCATCGCCTATGTCGACGTCGAGGAGATGCTCTCCAAGCACTTCGCGGTGCTCGGCTCGACCGGCGTCGGCAAGTCGACCGGCGTGTCGCTGCTGCTTAACGAGATCCTGAAGTCGCGGCCGAACCTGCGCATCTTCCTGCTCGACGTGCACAACGAATATGGCCGCTGCTTCGGCGAGCGCGCGCAGGTGCTCAACCCGCGGAACCTGAAGCTGCCGTTCTGGCTGTTCAACTTCGAAGAGATTGTGGACGTGCTGTTCGGCGGCCGGCCCGGCGTGCCCGAGGAGCTCGACATCCTCGCCGAAGTGATCCCGATGGCGAAGGGCATCTACACCCAGTACCAGAACTCCGATCGGGTCGGTCTCGGGCTGAAGCGCATCGACCCCAAGCAGGTCGGCTACACCGTCGATACGCCGGTGCCCTATCGCCTTGTCGACCTGATCTCGCTGATCGACGAGCGCATGGGCAAGCTGGAGAACCGCTCCTCGCGCATCATCTATCACAAGCTGATCTCGCGCATCGACGCGGTGCGCAACGATCCGCGCTACGCCTTCATGTTCGACAATGCCAATGTCGGCGGCGATACCATGGCCGAGGTGATCAGCCATCTGTTCCGCCTGCCCGCCAACGGCAAGCCGATGACGATCATGCAACTCGCTGGCTTCCCCGCCGAAGTCGTCGATTCCGTAGTGTCGGTATTGTGCCGCATGGCGTTCGATTTTGGGCTGTGGAGCGACGGCGTCTCGCCGATGCTGTTCGTCTGCGAGGAAGCGCACCGCTACGCCTCCGCCGACCGCAATATCGGCTTCGGGCCGACCCGCAAGGCGGTGTCGCGCATTGCCAAGGAAGGCCGCAAATACGGCGTCTATCTCGGCCTGATTACCCAGCGTCCAGCCGAGCTCGACGCGACCATCATCTCCCAGTGCAACACGCTGTTCACGATGCGCCTTGCCAACGACCGCGACCAGGCGCTGCTGCGCTCCGCGGTCTCGGACGCCGCCGCCAACCTGCTGTCCTTCGTGCCCTCGCTTGGCACCCGCGAGGTGCTGGCGTTCGGCGAAGGCGTGGCGCTGCCGACCCGGCTGCGCTTCAAGGAGGTGCCGCCCCACCAGCTGCCGCGCGGCGAGGCCACCATCGCCACGGTACCGTCGGTCACCGCCGGCCACGACATGCATTTCGTCAGTGCCGTGCTGGAGCGCTGGCGCGGTGCCACTTCGCATCGCGACAGCCCGAGCGGCGACGCAAACTTCAGCTCTCCGGCGCCGGCGCGCACCATGGCGCCGGCCGAGGCGCCGATGCTGCAGCCCTCGCTCGGCCTCGATCCGGACCGCTTCTCGCTTCTGAAGAAGCCGCTGCGTTAGCCGAATTCCGCCGAGGCGCCGATGCGCCTTGCGCCCAAGGCGTCATCCACTATGGTCTCGCGTG
>NZ_LFIQ01000108.1:70153-87149 GCF_001189245.1 Bradyrhizobium pachyrhizi
AGGCGGCACGCCGGAACCATCTCATGACGCAGCCGACCGTAAAGCGCTTCCCGACGCCCGCTCTCGACAAGCTCCCCGAGGATATCCGCACCCGCATCCTGGCGGTGCAGGAGAAATCCGGCTTCGTGCCGAACGTATTCCTCACCTTGGCCTATCGCCCCGACGAGTTTCGCGCCTTCTTCGCCTATCACGACGCGCTGATGGAAAAGGACTCCGGCCTCTCGAAGGCCGAGCGCGAGATGATCGTCGTGGCGACCAGCGCCGCCAACCAGTGCCAGTATTGCGTGATCGCCCACGGCGCGATCCTGCGCATCCGCGCCAAGAATCCCGAGATCGCCGACCAGATCGCGGTCAACTACCGCAAGGCCGACATCACGCCGCGGCAGCGCGCAATGCTCGACTTCGCCATGAAGGTGAGCCGCGCCGCCGAGGAAGTCTCGGAGGCGGACTTCGCCGCGCTTGCTGCCCACGGCTTCAGCGACGACGACGTCTGGGACATCGCCGCGGTTGCGGCGTTCTTCGCGCTGTCGAACCGGCTCGCCAACGTCACCGGCATGCGGCCGAACGGCGAGTTCTACATGCTCGGCCGCCAGCCGAAATAGAGGACGCCTTGGCGGACTGGAGCGAGATCGTCCTGCGTCTCGGCGCGGCCACCCTTGCCGGCTGCGCGGTCGGGCTCGACCGCGACCTGCGCGGCAAGCCGATCGGCCTGAAGACGCTGGGTCTCGTCAGCCTCTCGACGGCCATGGTCGTGCTGCTGGCATTGCAGGCCGTCGAGCCCGGCAAGTTCACCGACGCGGTGAGCCGCGTGATCCAGGGCGTGCTGACCGGCATCGGATTCCTCGGCGCCGGCGTGATCGTGCGGCAGGGCGACCGCTTCCAGGTCCGCGGCCTGACCAGCGCCGCATGCGCTTTCTTCGCCGCTTGCGTCGGCATCGTCTGCGGCGCCGGACATTGGCCGATCGTCGTCACCGCCGTCGCGCTGGCGTTCCTGCTGTTGACCTTCGGCAAGCGGACCGAGCGGTGGCTGCACCACGCGCTCGGCGGCAGGGAGGATCAGCACCGGCCGGCGGTGGCGGCAGATCAGTCGTCAGATGCCGGCCCGCACCAGCCGGGCAAATAGACCGCGTCCTTGCTGCGGCCGAGCGCCAGTCCCTTCTCCAGCGCCTTGGCGAAATTGTTCTCCACCGTCTTGCGCGGGATGTGGCGGCGCAGGAAATCGGCCCACAGGAATTCACTGAACGGCGTCGTGTCCTTGGCAAAGCCGCCCGCCCGGCGCATTTCGCCGGCGAGGCTGCGGAACGGATCGTCCCTGAGATCCTTGATCGATTTCGGAATGTCCTTGAAGTGGCGGCGCTCGCCCTTGGAATCGTAGGGATAGACCCAGCGCTTGTTGTCCATCACGCCCCAGAACACGTCACGCTCGACCATCGTGAGATCGCCGATCACCG
Organism: Bradyrhizobium pachyrhizi; assembly: GCF_001189245.1. GTDB lineage: Bacteria > Pseudomonadota > Alphaproteobacteria > Rhizobiales > Xanthobacteraceae > Bradyrhizobium > Bradyrhizobium pachyrhizi. The sequence continues at coordinate 71,605 of NZ_LFIQ01000108.1, forward strand.
TAACCAGGATGTCCTTGACGCCCTCCTCGTGCAGCGCACGCGCCATGTGATGGTGATCGACCACGTAGTAGCGATCGTCGGGACCATGGACGACCGGGATCATGTGCTTGCCCAGCAGTTCGGCGCGCTTCTTGTCCGACTTGTGCTCGCGCCAGCGCTTCCGCTTCTCCGTCACCTCCTGCATGCCGACCGTCATCTGGGTCGGCCGCAGCGACAGGATCGGGACCGGTTTGACGTAAGGCTCGCGCGTGTGGGCCATGATTTATGCTCCTTTTTGACCGGCACTCCGGAACGGGTTCCACTATGTCATGAGCCCGCAGGCGGGTGAAAGAGTCCGGTGCGCCGGCATGGCTTCACGAAGCGGTGGGGGGCCGATGGCCAAGATGGTCCGGCCTCGGCTGTCGATGCTCCCGGGCTGTCAATGCCCGGGCGCGCAGCCTCAACCTCCGTGACCGCGTTGCGGCGCAAACTGTGCATGCGCGAAGGTCGAACGAGTGTGTCGACATCGGCTGGGTCATCGCAATGCCGAGCATCCCGCGCTCCGCAGCAGTCGCCTCGACGGCAAGCCAGTTCCTGGAGGTGATCGAAGCATGAATACCACCTCTGCGCGCACCAAGATTTTAGGTGTGAAGTGCAGCGAACATGCTAAACATAACCGGCGACGCGACCGGACTGACAAAAGTGAAGACGCAGCGGCCAATCTCCTCGGATGCCGAGCACGTGGTGCTCAAATTCCGGCCGCGTACCTCGGCGCAGCCGCCCGGCAAGCGCGAGGAGCCGCTCCGATCGACGCGCCCGGCTTCCGTTGCCAACGACCTCTCTCGCTATGAGAAGCCGCGCGAGGAGCCGGACGATTTCCGCCAGCGCATGCTCGCCAACATCGCCGCCTTCGCCTTCACGGTGGCGCTCACCGCGATCGGCATCTGGCTTGCGATGAGCATCGCCGATTTGCGCAAGACCCAGGATTGCGTGCTGATGGGCCGCCGGGATTGCGCGAAGATTACGGTGATGCCGCGCAGCTAGGCTGGCCGGAACCCCGCCCAAAAACCGTGCTTGCGAGGCCGGCCAAGCTCCATTGAACTAACGGCCCTGCTCCGATATACGGGCACACGACTCCGGCACCAGCAATCGGGCATTCCGGGGCAACGCGCCCGCCTCCTCTGAGCCGACCCGGAATTACCTTCAATATATCAAAGGCTTAATGATGTCCTCCACATTCGAGCAGATCGCCAACATTATCGCGGAGACCTGCGACATCCCGCGCGACACGATCAAGCCGGAGAGCCACGCGATCGACGATCTGGGGATCGACAGCCTCGACTTCCTCGACATCGCCTTTGCCATCGACAAGGCCTTCGGGATCAAGATGCCGCTCGAAAAGTGGACCCAGGAGGTCAACGACGGCAAGGCCACGACCGAGCAGTATTTCGTGTTGAAGAATCTCGCCGACCGCATCGACGAGCTGGTTGCAGCCAAGAACGCGGGCACGGGCTCGGGCTCGTAATCGCCCATCATGCAGCTCGAGATCTTTCAGCTGATTGATCGGATCGTCGACCTCAACCTCGACGCAAGGACCATTGTCGTCGAGGCGGATGTTCCGCCCGACAGCCATTCGGTGTTCGCGGGGCACTTCCCTGGCTACCCGATCATGCCCGGCGTGCTGCTGACCGAAGCAATGGCCCAGAGCTCGGGCTGGCTGATCCTCGGTCTGACCAAGTTCGAGCGCATGCCCTTCCTCGCCATGGTCAAGGAAGCCAAGATGCGCGGCTTCGTCAGCCCCGGTTCGCTCCTGACCATTGAGGCCAAGATCGAGCACGAAGGTTCAGGCTTCGCCGTGACCTCGGCGAAGGTTCGCGTCGGCAAGGAGCTCAAGTGCAATGCCGAGCTGACCTTCCGTCACATCCCCTTCCCCAGCCCCGACTTGCGCGTGCACATGGATGCGATGGCCACCAAGATCGGGTTTCCGCAGCAGGCAATGAGTTGAGTAATGGCTGAGAAGGAAGTCTGGATCACCGGCGTAGGCCTGCTCTCCTCGCTTGGCGAGGGGCTGGATGCGCATTGGGAGGCGCTCGGCGCCCGGCGCGTCAATGCCGACGAGAAGCGTCTCGCGCCATACGTGATCCATCCGATCGCCCCCGTCAGCTTCGACGCCCAGATCCCGAAGAAGGGCGATCAGCGTCAGATGGAAGCCTGGCAGCGGATCGGTACCTATGCCGCCGGGCTGGCGCTCGATTCCGCCGGCGTCAAAGGCAATCAGGAAATCCTGTCGCGGATGGACATGATCATCGCAGCCGGTGGCGGCGAGCGTGACCTCAATGTCGACCTGGCGATCATGAACGCCGACGCGCAGGGCAAGCTGCCGCCCGCCCTCCTCAACGAGAAGCTGATGAACGAGCTGCGCCCGACGCTGTTCCTGGCGCAGCTCTCCAACCTGCTTGCCGGCAACATCGCGATCGTTCACGGCGTGTGCGGGACCTCGCGCACCTTCATGGGCGAGGAAGCCTCGAGCATCGACGCGGCACGGATCGCGGTCGCCCGCATCGGGGCCGGCCAGAGTGACATCGCCTTGGTCGGCGCCGCTCATAACGGCGATCGCGGCGACCTCTTGATGCTCTATGCATTCGGCGATCTCGCCCTCAAGGACCAGCATAGCTCGGTCTGGGCCCGCAGGAACAATCCGGGCTTTGCCATCGGCTCGGCCGGCGCCTTCCTCGTGATGGAATCGCGCGAACATGCCGAGGCCCGCGGCGCAAAGCCGTACGCCAAGCTGACCAAGGTGGTCGCCGACCTTGCCCGACGCAAGGAGCCGGGCGCCGTGACGAAATCGCTGGAAGCGTTGTGGCCGCAGCTCGGCGTCAGCGGCGACAACGGTATCCTGATCACGGGCGCGACCGGCGCCGAGCCTGCGACTGCCGAAGAGCGCGCATTCCTCAGCCAGCATGCCGGCTTTGCCGTCCGCGCCACCGGAACGACCTTTGGCCACACCATGGAGGCGCAATTCCCGCTTGGGCTCGCGCTGGCCGCGCTGTCGATCTCGCGCGGCGCGCTCTATCCGGCCAACGACCCGACCGGGCTGGAGGTTGAAAAGACCGAAGCGCCAACCCAGATTGTTGTGTTGGGGGTCGGCCACTGGCAGGGCGAAGGCATGGCGCTGGTCGAGGCCGTCAGTTAGAGCATGATCCGGAAAATTGTTTCGGAACATCATGCTCGAACAAACAACTAGAGTGCGATGAAGCTCATCGCACTTTAAGTCCGGCGCAAGCACCGACGGGGAAACCATGACAGCACCACGCGATAAATTCGGCCGACCGATCGTTGTCGTGACCGGCATGGGAATCGTGACGTCGCTCGGCGGCGGCAAGACCGACAATTGGAAGCGCCTCACCGCGGGTGAGTCCGGCATCAAGACCGTGACACGCTTCCCGCTCGACAGTCTGAAGACGACGATGGCCGGCGCCGTCGATTTCGTCACCGTCGACCCGTTCTCTTCGACCAGCCTGTCGCAGCGTCTGGCGGAGATCGCGACCGAAGAAGCGCTCGAGCAAGCCGGCATCGGCAGCAAGGGCGACTTTCCCGGCCCGCTGTTTCTGGCAGTCGCCCCGATCGAGACCGAGTGGCCGCAGCGGCTCGAAGTCGCGCGCGAGGTTCCGACCAAGGACTTTGGAATCATCGAATACCTGGCGACCTGCAGCGGCGGGAAGTTCGCGCACTTTCACCGGCGCTTCACCTTCGGCTCCGTCGCGCTCAATCTCGCCGAGACCTTCGGCACCAAAGGGTCGCCGATTTCGCTGTCGACGGCTTGCGCGTCTGGCGCGACCGCGATCCAGCTCGGCGTCGAGGCGATCCGCCGCGGCGAAACCGATGCAACGCTGTGCATCGCGACGGATGGCTCGGTCAATCCCGAAGCCATGGTGCGCTTCTCGCTGCTGTCGGCTCTCTCCACCCAGAACGACCCGCCGCAGGCCGCCTCGAAACCGTTCTCGAAGAACCGCGACGGCTTCGTGATGGCCGAGGGCGCCGGTGCGCTGGTGCTCGAGAGCTACGACGCCGCGATGGCGCGCGGCGCGCGTATCCTCGGCGTCGTTGCCGGCTGCGGCGAACTCACCGATTCCTTCCACCGCACCCGCTCGAGCCCGGACGGCAAGCCGGCGATCGGCTGCGTGCGCAAGACGCTCGCCGATGCTGGAATGGAGCCCGAGCAAATTGATCACATCAACGCGCACGGGACCTCGACGCCGGAAAACGACAAGATGGAGTATCTTGCGACGTCGGCCGTGTTTGGCGAGCACACCAAAAACATTCCGGTGTCGTCGAACAAGTCGATGGTCGGCCACACCATCTCGGCCGCCGGCGCAGTCGAGGCGATCTTCTCGCTGCTCACGCTCGAGCATCAGCGGATTCCGCCGACGATCAACTACGAGGTGCCCGATCCCGCGATCCCGTTCGACGTGGTCGGCAACAAGGCGCGCGATGCCAAGGTGACCGCCGTGATGTCGAACTCGTTCGGGTTCGGCGGGCAGAACGCCTCACTGATCCTGACGCGCGAGCCGGCCTAGCGCCCTCGCATCATCAGATGAAACGTCTGCTCCTTCGCACCAGGGCGCACCTGCGTGACGCCGCGAAGCCCGTGACCGACGCGGCGATCGGCGGGCTGACGATCGGCCTGCTGCGCACGACGCGCTATTTCGATCCCGAGAAGACCGCAAGGTTCTTCGGCCGCGCCGCGCATTTCATCGGCCGCCGGCTGCGCGAGGATCGCATCGGCCGCGAGAACCTCAAGGCCGCTTTCCCGGAAAAGTCACCCGAGGAGATCGAGAAGATCCTGACGGGCGTCTGGCACAACCTCGGACGCATCGGCGCTGAATTCGCGCACATCGACCGCATCTGGGACCACGATCCCCAGAATCCCGACAAGCCGGGTCGCGTCGAATTCTCGGCGCGCAGCAAGCAGCTGTTCGATCAGTTGCGTGACGACGGCAAGCCGGCTCTGTTCTTCGCCGCACATCTCGGCAACTGGGAGCTCTCTCCAATTGCCGCCGCAGCGCATGGGCTCGACGCCACCATCCTGTTTCGCCGGCCGAACATCGAAGCCGCCGACCGCGCCATCGAACACATCCGCGCGGTCAACCTGGGCACCCTGGTGCCGGCCGGCCGTGACGCACCGCTCAAGCTGGCGCAGGCGCTGAAGAACGGCCAGCACGTCGCGATGCTGGTCGATCAGTATTTGACCAACGGCGTTCCCGTCACCTTCTTCGGCCGCAAGACCACGGCGAATCCGCTGCTGGCGCGCCTGCGCCGGCAGATCGATTGCCCCATCCACGGCACGCGGATCATCCGCCTGCCCGACGGCCGCTTCCGCGGCGAGGTCACCGAGGAAGTCAAGCCGGTGTTCGACGCATCCGGCCAGATCGATATTCAGGGCACCATGCAGGCGATCACCGATGTCGTCGAGGGCTGGGTCCGTGAGTATCCCGATCAATGGCTCTGGCTACACCGGCGCTGGCGGTAGGCTCATCCGACTTGTCATTCCGGGGCGATGCGAAGCATCGAACCCTTAGGTGCGCATTTGCGCACCGAGAATCTCGAGATTCCCCGATGCGCAATTGCGCATCTGAGGTCTGGTGCTGACGCACCATCCCGGAATGACGCCCCGCGTCACTTCCCGGTCTTCACCCTCGTCCACAGGCGATTGATGATCCGCTGCGTCGCGGGATCGCGCGCCGTGATCACGAACAGCTTCTTCTGCATCGCCTCGTCGGGATAGATGTTCTTGTCATCGAATATCTTCGGATCGATCAGCTTCTGGCTCGCCAGATTGCCGTTGGCATAGGACAGGAAGTTCGAGTTCTTCGCCGCGATCTCGGGACGGTAGAGGTAGTTGATCAGCTCATAGGCCTCGGCAACGTTCTTCGCATCCGCGGGGATCGCGAGATTGTCGAAGAACATCTGCGCGCCCTCCTTGGGGATCGTGTAACCGATCTCGACGCCGGTGTTGGCTTCCGCCGCCCGGCTGCGCGCCTGCATGATGTCGCCCGACCATCCGACCACGAAGCAGATTTCGCCCGAGGCCAGCGCGCTGAGATATTCGGACGAGTGGAATTTACGCACATAGGGCCGGATCTTGATGACGAGATCGGCGGCCTTCTCGAGGTCGGCCTGCTTGGTCGAGTTCGGATCGAGGCCGAGATAGCTCAGCGCCGCCGGCAGGATGTCGTCGGCGGAATCCAGCATGTGGATGCCGCAATCCTTGAATTTGGCGAGGTTCTCCGGCTTGAACACCATGTCCCAGCTGTCGATCTTCGCATCGGGACCGAGAGTCTTCTGCGCGATCTTGACGTTGTAGCCGATGCCGGTGGTGCCCCACATGTAGTTGGCGCCGTAATTGTTGCCGGGATCGTAGGTGGCTAGTTGGCTCGTCACCACGGGCCACGCGTTGGCGAGGTTCGGCAGCTTCGACTTGTCGAGCTTGAGGAACACCTTCGCGGTGATCTGGCGCTGCAGGAAGTAGCCGGTCGGCACCACGACGTCGTAACCCGACTTGCCGGCGAGCAGCCGCGTCTCCAGCGTCTCGTTGGCGTCGAACGTATCGTACACGACCTTGATGCCGGTTTCCTTGGTGAAGTCCTCGAGGACTCCCGGCGCCATGTAGTTCGACCAGTTGTAGAAGTTGACCGTGCGCTCCTCGGCGTCGGCGGAGGCCGAGAGCAGCAGGACCGTCGCGACCGCGCCGACGAAGCTGACGAGACGACGGTTCTGCTCTCGCATTCTGGCCTACCTCTTGCGGCGGTGAACGGCGTCCGACAACCGCTCCAGCGCGGCGTCGAGCGTCGAGTCTTTCTTGGCGAAACAAAAACGCACGACCGACGTCACCGCATCCTGCTCGTAGAACGCCGACACCGGGATCGCCGCGACCTTGTAGTCCTGCACGATCCGCCAGCAGAACTCCGCGTCGGTCTCATTGAGACCGAGCGGCGACAGGTCCACGGTGAGGAAGTAGGTCCCCTGCGACTTCAGCACCGGAAAGCCGATGCTCTCCAACCCCTTGGTCAGGCGGTCGCGGCTCCGCGCCATGTCCTTGCGCATGTCGAGGAAATAATCGTCGGGCTTGCCGAGGCCATATGCCACCGCCGCCTGCAGATTGGGCGCCGTCGTGAAGGTAAGGAACTGGTGCACCTTCGCAGCGACGCGCAGCAGCGGCGGCGCGGCGCAGACGAAGCCGATCTTCCATCCGGTCAGCGAGAAGATCTTGCCGGCGCTGCCGACCTTGATGGTGCGGTCGCGCATGCCCGGGATCGTGATCAGAGGGATGTGCTCGCGGCCGTCGAAGACCACGTGTTCCCAGACCTCGTCGCAGATCGCGACCACGTCGAATTCCTGGCAGAACCGCGCCAGCAGTTCGAGGTCCTCGCGCGGATAGACCACCGCCGCCGGATTGAGCGGATTGTTGAACAGCACCGCCTTGGTCTTGTGATTGAAGACGCTGCGCAGCATCTCCTCGCTCAGCCGCCACTCCGGCGGTTCGAGCCGCAGCAGCCGCGGAATGCCGCCGGCCTGGCGGATGATCGGCAGATAGGAATCATAGACCGGCTGGAAGCACACCACCTCGTCACCGGGTTCGACCACGGAGAGGATCGAGGAGGTCAACGCCTCGGTGCCGCCGGAGGTGACCATCACCTCGGTCATCGGATCGAGCTTGAGCCCGTGCCAGTGGCCGTAATGCGATGCGATCGCCTGACGGAGCTCCGGGATGCCCATCATCGACGGATATTGATTATAGCCGTTGATCGAGGCGTCCGCGGCGGCGCGGCGGATGTCCTCCGGACCGGGATCGTCGGGAAAGCCCTGGCCGAGATTGATGGCGTTGTTGTCGCGCGCGGCCTGCGACATCGCCTCGAAGATGGTGACAGGAAGGTCCGCGAAGACCTTGTTCATGGAGGTCATGTCAGGGATCAGCCGCCGGTCTTGGTCGGCAGTCCCGCCGCCTTCCAGCCGATGATGCCGCCCGCCAGGTGCTTGTCGTAGGGCAGGCCCGCGGCCTGCGCGGCCAGCGAGGCCGTCACCGAGCGCTTGCCGGAGCGGCAGGCGAACACCACCTGCTTGCCCTGCGGATCAGGAATCGCCGCCGGGTCGAACGTCGACAGCGGCACCACGACGCTATCAGGATAGGCCTCGACGGCGACCTCGTTCGGCTCACGGACGTCGACCAGGAGATAGCGGCCTTCCGCTATGCCCTTCGACACCTCGTCCGGAAACAAATCTTCCACCTTGTGGTCCGCCACGGAAATATCCTCCCGACATGATCTTTGGCGAGCGTCGCGCCGCTCGCCGTTCCGGGCCGCAAAGTCGCCTCTTGCGCGGAGAAAATCAAGCGTCCGAAACGAGTTAGATGCCACGCGGAAAAGCTGGATCGTGGCCCCTAGATCGTGACCTGGGTGCCGACCTCGACCACCCGCCCGGTCGGGATCTGGAAATAGTCGGTGGCATCGTTCGACGAGCGGCTCAGCGCGATGAACAGATGGTCCTGCCAACTCGGCATGCCCGAATGCGCCGCCGGCTTCAGCGCACGGCGGGAGAGGAAGAACGAGGTCGACATGATGTCGAACTGCCAGCCGAGCTTGCGGGCGATCGCCAGCGTCTTCGGCACGTTCGGCTGTTCCATGAAACCGAACTTCAGCGTCACCTTGGAGAAGGTCTCGCTCAGCTGCTCCATCCGCACCCGCTCGGACGGATCGATCCGCGGCGTCGGCGCGGTCTCGATAGTCAGGATGACGTTCTTCTCGTGCAGCACCTTGTAGTGCTTGAGGCTGTGCATCAGCGCGGTCGGCGCGCTGACGGGATCGCTGGTCAGGAACACCGCGGTGCCGGAGACCCGTTGCGGGGGCCGCTTCTCCAGCATCGCGACGAGATCGGCGAGCGGGAATTCCAGCTTGCGCGACTTCTCGAACAACAGCCGGCTGCCGCGCCGCCAAGTGTACATCACCACGATCATGGCGCCGCCAAGCGCGAGCGGCACCCAGCCGCCCTCGAACACCTTGAGCAGGTTGGCGGCGAGGAAGGTGATGTCGAGGAACAGGAAGGGCGCGACCAGCGCGGCGGCCGCGATCGGCGACCAGCGCCAGACCTTCCAGATCACGACAAAGCCCATCATCGCCGTCACCACCATGGTGCCGGTCACCGAGATGCCGTAAGCCGAGGCCAGTGCGCTCGACGAACGGAACATCAGCACCAGCACGATGACCGCGATGAACAGGAAGCGGTTGATGCGCGGCATGTAGATCTGCCCGGAATGCGCTTCCGAGGTGTGGCGGATCTCGAACCGCGGCAAGAGGCCGAGCTGGATCGCCTGCCGCGTCAGCGAATACGCACCGGTGATGACGGCCTGGCTCGCGATCACGGTCGCCATGGTCGCCAGCGCAACCATCGGGATCAGGGCCCAGTCCGGGAACATCAGGAAGAACGGGTTCTCGATGCCCTTGGGATTGCCGATCAAGAGCGCGCCCTGCCCCAGATAGTTCAGCGCCAGCGACGGCAGCACAATGAACAGCCACGCGGTCTGGATCGGGCGTTTGCCGAAATGGCCGAGGTCGGCATAGAGCGCCTCGGCGCCGGTCACCGCGAGGAAGACCGCACCGAGCGTGATGAACCCGATCACGCCGTGATGCAGCATGAACGACACCGCAAGGATAGGATTGAGCGCGTACAGCACTTCGGGATGCCGCAGATCGTGCGGCAGCGCCGCGACCGCGATCAGGGCGAACCACACGCACATCACCGGGCCGAAGAAGGCCGCGACGCGCGCGGTGCCGCGCGACTGCACCGCGAACAGGACGACAAGGATCACCACCGTGAGCGGCACGACATAGGGATCGAATGTCGAGGTAACGAGCTTGATGCCCTCGATTGCCGACAGCACCGAGAGCGCCGGCGTGATGACGGCGTCGCCATAGAACAGCGCGCCGCTGATGATGCCGAGCAGCACGATCGCGGCGCCGCCCTTGGTCGCCGCGCGCTGCGCCAGCGCCATCAGCGCCAGCGTGCCGCCCTCGCCATTGTTGTCCGCGCGCAGCAGGATCACGACGTATTTCAGCGTGACGACGACGATCAAAGCCCAGAGGATCAGCGATAGCACGCCGAGCACCGCATGCGCCGTCACCGCGCCTTCGCCGCCGGCGGCCGCAACGACGGCCTCGCGCAAGGCGTAAAGCGGGCTGGTGCCGATGTCGCCATAGACGACACCGATGCTGCCGAGCATCAGGGCCTTGAAGGTGGCGGTTGAATGCGCCTCACCATTGCCGTTTGCCGCCGGCGTTTCCGCCGCGGTGATCGCACTCTCGGATGACATGGGGAAGCTGTGCCTCTGTCTTCTGCCGCACCGCACAATGCCGGGTCGCAGCGCTATACTCTCGGCAGGAATGCATAGGTTAGCCCGGATTCAGGCCTCCGCCATGCATATCACGCATGGATCACGGTCGATCAACATCAGAATCCTGCGCTGGATCAGATAGTTACCTGGGTACCCACTTCAACCACCCGGCCGGTCGGGATCTGGAAATAGTCGGTGGCATCATTGGCGGACCGGCTCATCGCGATGAACAGGTGGTCCTGCCATTGCGGCATGCCGGACTGGGCCGACGGCTTCAGCGAGCGGCGCGACACGAAGAACGAGGTCGACATGATGTCGAACTGCCAGCCGAGCTTGCGCGCGACCGCCAGCGCCTTCGGCACGTTCGGCGATTCCATGTAGCCGAAGCGCAGCCGGACCGCGGTGAACTTGTCGCTCACCTTCTCCATGTTGACGCGCTCGGACAGATCGACGCGCGGCGTCGGTGCGGTCTCGATGGTCAGGATCACGTTGTGCTCGTGCAGCACCTTGTTGTGCTTGAGATTGTGCAGCAGCGCGGTCGGCACGAAGCTCGGATCGCTGGTCAGGAACACCGCAGTGCCCTTGACGATATGCGGCGGCCGCTTCTCCAGACTGTGGATCAGGTCGCGCAGCGGCACCTCGATGCGCCGGGTCTTGGCGACCAGAATGGCGGCGCCGCGGCGCCAGGTCCAGATCATCGTCGCCATCACGACGCCGAACAGCAGCGGCACCCACGCGCCCTCGAACAGCTTCAGGAGATTGGCGCTGAAGAAGGTCATATCAACGATCACGAACGGCAGGATCAAGGCCGCCGCCGACGCCACGCGCCAGTTCCACAGCTTCCAGATCACGATGAAGCCCATGATGCCGTCGGCAACCATGGTGGTGGAGACAGCGATGCCATAGGCCGAAGCCAGCCCGCTCGAGGTGCGGAACAGCAGCACCAGCAGCAGCACGCCGATCAGCAGCAGCCGGTTGACGCGCGGCAGATAGATCTGACCGGCATGGGTCTCCGAGGTGTAGCGGACCTCGAAGCGCGGCAAGAGCCCGAGCTGCACCGCCTGGCTGATCAGCGAATAGGCGCCGGTGATCACCGCCTGGCTCGCGATCACCGTCGCGGCGGTGGCGAGCCCGACCAGCGGCAGCAGCAGCACGTCGGGCACCATGCGGTAGAACGAGTTCTCGATCGCGCCAGGGTCGGACAGCACCAGCGCGCCCTGCCCGAAATAGTTCAGCAGCAGCGAGGGCAGCACGAAGAACAGCCAGCCGGACTGGATCGGCTTGCGGCCGAAATGCCCAAGATCGGCATACAGTGCCTCGCCGCCGGTCACCGCGAGGAACACCGCGCCCAACGTCACCAGGCCGATGGTGCCGTGGGTCAGCATGAACTGGAGCGCGTAATAGGGATTGATCGCCGCCAGCACCGACGGGTCGTCCATGATGTGGACGAGCCCCATCACCGCCAGCGAGGCGAACCACACCACCATCACCGGACCGAAGGCGGAAGCGACGCGCGCGGTGCCAGAACTCTGCACCGAGAACAGCACGACCAGGATCAGGATCGTCAGCGGCACCACATAGTGCTCGAGATGCGGGGTGGCGAGCTTGAGGCCTTCGACCGCCGACAGCACCGAGATCGCAGGCGTGATCATGGAATCGCCGATGAACATCGAGGCGCCGACCACGCCGAGCGCGAGCAGCGGCCAGCTGCGCCGACCGATCGCGCGCTGGCCGAGCGCCATCAGCGAGAGCGTGCCGCCCTCGCCATTGTTGTCGGCGCGCAGCAGCAGCAGCACGTATTTCGCGGTGACAACGGTGAACAGCGCCCACAGGATCAGGCTGAGCACGCCCAGCACCATGATGCGGGTGACCGGCTGGCCGTGCGCGGCGCCGCCGACCGCCTCGCGGAATGCGTAGAGCGGCGAAGTTCCGATATCGCCGAACACCACCCCGATGCTGCCGAGTGTCAGGGCCCAGAAGCTGGAGGTGGGTTGTCCTTCCTGAGCTTCGGTAGATGAGACGCTGACAGCCATGGCGAGGTTGGAACGCCCGATCGGTTGATTTGATCCGCGCGGCTATCGACGCTTCCGCTTCACGTGTCAACCGCGCACCGGTGGTAGTTAACGGTAGTATGGTAACCCGGAGCTACGGCTTCAGATCCGGCGGCAGTGGCGGATTTTCCCGCATCAACGTGATGGTCACGCGACGGTTGGCCGGCAGCGTCGGGTCGTCGGGAAACAGCGGTTGGCCGTCGGCCTTGCCGGAAACCGCGAAAATATGCGACGGCGGCAGCCCTTCCCGCTCCAGGATCTGCCGCACCGCGTTGGCGCGGTCCGCGGACAGGTCGAAGCCGTCGTAATCACTGCGCGCCGGCACGAAGCCTGCGGCTGTATGCCCCACGATCGCAACCCGCAGCGGCGTCGCCTTCAGCGGCGCGGCCAGCTTCTGGATCAGCCGGCGGGTGCGGTCGTACGGCTCCCTGGAACCGTCCGCGAACATCGAGCGGCCGTCCTGGTCGACGATCTCGAGGTTGAGCCCCTCCTTGGTCTCCTCGAACATGATGTTCTTGGAGATCTCGGTCAGCTCCGGCATGTCCTGCAGCGCCTGGCGAAGCGAGGCCGAGGCGAGCGCGAATTCGCGGTCGATCTTCAGCCGCGCGCCGTTGATCTGGCTGCGCTCCTTCTCGTCCGGCGTCGGATTGGCCGAGGACTCCTCCGGCGAGATGTGCTCGACGTTCTTCAGCTTCGGCCGGGTCGGCAGGCCATCGGATTCGACGATGCCGGAATAGCGCACATTGGTCTGCACGCCGAAGGCATCGCGCATCGAGCCGGCAACGATCTTCAGCTTGTTGTTGTCCATGGTGGAGAACGCGACGAGCATCACGAAGAAGCTCATCATCAGGCCCATCAGGTCGGCGAAGGTCACGAACCAGCCGTGACCTCCGGTATGGGCGTCGCCGCGCTTTTTCTTGGCCATTGTAGCTTTTTCCGGCTGCGTTTCCCGAAAGCGCGGTCCGGTCAGGCCGGAACCGGCTCGCCTTCCTCCTGGCGATGCTTCTCCGGCAGATAGGCCAGCAGCATCTCGCGCACCAGCGCCGGGCTCTTGGAGTCGCGGATCATCAGGATGCCGTCGATGATCAACGTGCGGTTGGTCTCCTCGTCGAGCAGCTTGCCGTGCAGCTTGTCGGCGATCGGAAGGCAGAACAAATTGGCGACCAGCGCGCCGTACAGCGTCGCGAGCAGTGCGGTCGCCATGAACGGGCCGAGCTTGGAGGGGTCGGTCATGTTGGCGAACATCTGCACCATGCCGATCAGCGTGCCGATCATGCCGAACGCCGGTGCGCAGTCGCCGATCGCGCGATAGATCTTGCTGCCCTCGTCGAGGTGCATCAGGAAGTTGTCGCGGTCGCGCTCCATGTTGTCGCGGATGAATTCGAGGTCGTAACCGTCGGCGACGTATCGGATGCCCTTGGCGAGGAACGGCTCGTCGGTCTCGACCTTTTCCAGACCGACCGGCCCCTGCTTGCGGGCGATCTCGGCGATGCGGGCGAGCTCGTCGACGAGGTCGCGCGCCGACAGCCGGCTCATCGTGAAGGCGAATTTGGCGCCGAGCGGCAGGCCATGCAGCATCACGCCGAGCGGAAAACGGATCATCGTCGCCGCGATCGAGCCGCCGAAGATGATGATCATGGCGTGTTCGGAGATGAACATGTGCAGGTCGCCGCCCATGAACATCATCACCGCGATGACGATGATGCCAGCCAACAGCCCGGCGCCAGTCATGATATCCATAGGAGACTCCAACGCGTACGCAACCTGCCCGTCCTGGACGGCGCGCAGCCCAGTGCGGGCCGCGTGGAAAACCCTAACGTTAACGCCATTAAGGACGCGTTACCGAATTTGGTAGGGATAACAACGGGTAAACGCCGGCCTTTTCGCGATGTCGTTGAAGATGCTGGCTTTCCGCATGCGATGCCATCGCTGCATGCGTAAAAGGTCTCCCCGTACAACAACGGACATGACATAGGTTTTGGTCAGAGGAAACGAACAAGCGAGCAGGACAGGATGAAGGCGGTCGTCGTCGAGCAATACGCACCCATCGATCAGATCGGGCTGAGGGAGATCGCCACCCCCGAACCCGGCCCCGGACAGATCCGCGTCCGGGTCCACGCTGCGAGCATCGGCTTCGTCGATGGGCTGAAGGTCGAGGGCCGTTACCAGACCAAGGATGCCCTCCCCTTTACGCCGGGCGCGGAATTCGCCGGCGTGGTCGATGCGGTCGCAGGCGGCGTTGCCGGCATCGCGCCGGGCATGCGGGTGATGGGCGCGGCGCGCTCGGGCGCGCTGGCCGAGCACATCGTGGTGCCGCCCGACGCCGTCGAGATCATGCCCGACGGACTGTCGATGGAGGCCGCCGCGGCTTTTCGCACCAATTACCTCACCGCGCTCTATGCACTCGGCGAGCGCGGTTCGCTCAAGGCCGGCGAGCAGTTGCTGGTGCTCGGCGCCGCCGGCGGCACCGGGATCGCCGCCATTCAAGTCGGCAAGCTGCTCGGCGCGCGCGTCGTCGCCGCGGCCTCGACGGAGGAGAAGCGCAACTTCGCCGCAAGCTTCGGTGCCGACGCGGTCGTCGACTACACGAAGCCCGACTGGCGCGACGCGCTGAAGGACGCGACCGCCGGCCATGGCCCCGACGTGATCTTCGATCCGGTCGGTGGCGAGGTCTCGCTGCAGGCGTTCCGCTCGATCGCCTGGAACGGCCGCCATGTCGTGGTTGGTTTCGCGGCCGGCAACATTCCCGCATTGCCGTTCAATCTGCCGCTCCTGAAAGGCGGCCTCCTGATCGGCGTCGATGCCGCCCAGATCGCGCGGCGGGAGCCCGAGGCGCAGGCGCGCGTGATGACGCAATTGTCGGCATGGCTAAACGAAGGCCGGCTGACGTCTGTGGTCGGCAAGGTATTCGCATTCGAGGACTTTCGCGCGGCCTTCACCACCATGCAAACCCGTGCGGCGCTCGGCAAGATGGTGGTGCGGATCGGGTCGTGAGAGAGGCAGCGCTATCGCCTCATCCCACTGTCGTGTCGGCCCGTTCGCTGCCGTCCAGGCCTCCGCGCAGTTGCGCACGAATCGGGAATGATGTCCTGCCACATCCACCACCGTCGTCCCGGCGAAAGCCGGGACCC
>NZ_LFIQ01000108.1:87159-89989 GCF_001189245.1 Bradyrhizobium pachyrhizi
CGGGCGAGTTGTGGAAGACTGCTGTGGCCCCAGCGTCGCACAACAATTCGCATTCGCGGTAATGGGTCCCGGCCCCCGTGCGCAAGTGCGCACTAGGCCAGAACGACGGCGAGCGTGTTGCGCGGTCTGTGAGTCAAACAATCGCATGACGAGCGGCAAGCTGCGGGAGGGCGCCGGCCTCCTGGAGAAGCCGGTCTCGCAAGCCAAGCTTGCCTTGAGGGTCGGAGAGATACGCGACCGTCGCCAAGGTTCGCGAAAATTATCACAGGTTATTGTTGCGCGGTTCTGTGCCGCCTTAGCGTTGCGGAATACGGCATTCGGGGACGAAAAATGCAGGACATGCTGACGCATCTCGAAAAGCTTCGACGCGACGCGGCGGAATGTGCGTTGATCCGCGACCTGGCGACTGACATGCGCAAGCGCGAGCTGTTCAGCAAGCTCGCCGAACATCTCACGGCCCTTGCCGCCGAGGTGGAGGAAACCATCAACGCAGCGCGAAAGGAGGACCAAGTCATCTAGCGAGGTCTACGTCGAGCGTTCGAATGTATCGACACTTGTCGTGACGGCTCGCCACCAGTTCACGGGCTTCAGGGCCGCCGCTTCGCCCTCGCGGGCCGCGACCAGCGCCTTGTCCGACACGACAAACCACGCCGCTTCCATTTTTTGATCGCGCAGCAAGCCGGTATAGGAAACCACGCGATCGCCCGCCGCCGACGAACCGACCGACGAAAATCCGATGCAATTGCCTTGGTGGACGCCGACGATCGCGACCGTCTGGCCGTAGAAGCCGCTATCGGCCAGCGCGGTTCGAAACGTCCCCTCGATGCGGCCATTCGCTTCACTGGTGATCTCGACGATCGAACCGTATTGGATTTTCCACCTACCGACCCCCGTCATCTCGTGCTCCCGACGCCGCGCGCTCCGGCCACGAATGCGCGGGACAACTTGCCCAGGAGATCGACGTTCCTGACAGCGCAAAGGTCCCGGGAGGACATGGCAATTTGCCGGATGGAACCAACGTCGCAACGGCGCATTGTCATTTCACCCATCGGTTGACAGGTAATATGCCGCCAGTATCGGTAGACGTGCCGATGCTGTAGCATTGCTGGTTCGCCGAGGAGCCTATTCGCCGCAATGTGTTGTATTTCAGGATTCTTTGTCTTGGCACTTTTTGCACATCGAGCATCGAGCACCACGTCGCGATCGCGCGGGCGAATTACCACCAAAGAGGCGCGATGAAGACCGACAAGGCTATCTGGTACGTCTCGTTCGCCATGCGAAATCCTGACGCCGGACATCACCGCTTCGCGCGCCAGACCCGTACCTTCACGACCGAGCAGGATGCCAAGGCGTTTGCGCGCACCCTGCTCGTTCAGACGCAGGACGTCAGCGCCGGAACGATCAATCCGCACATACCGAGACGCGTGATCGCGCCGGCCGCGATCACGGCCTGGGCCGGCGACAGCTGAGACTTCGCCTCCGTTGCTCCCTACAGGAAGCGTGAGGGCGCGAACGGGGCGAGCGGGATCTCCGGCGCCTTGCCGCTCAGGAGTTGCGCGACCAGCCGGCCGGTGCGGGCCGATCCGACCAGGCCGACATGGCCGTGGCCGAAGGCGTAGATCACGTCGCGCGTGGCACGGGCATAGCCGATGCAGGGGCGCCCGTCCGGCATGCTCGGCCGATGGCCGAACCAGGTCTTGATCCGCGATGGCGGAATATCCCTCGGCAGCTTCGGGAACATGCTGAAGAGATGCTCGCGCAGGATTTCGGCGCGCTTCCAGTTCGGCGCGGCATCGAGCCCCGCGATCTCCACCGTACCGGCGGCGCGCAGGCCCTTGTCGGTCCAGTTGACGACCATCTTGGCGTCCGAGGCCATCATGGAATTGCGCGGGCCGGATTCCGGATTCTCGATCATGACGTGATAGCCGCGCTCGGTCTCCAGCGGCAGCGGATCGCCGATCGAGGCGGTCAGTTGCCTGGAGCGCGCGCCCGCGGCGACGACGGCGGCGTCGCAGGCGATCTCGCCGCTCTCGGTGACCACGGCGACCAGCCTGTCGCCGGCAAGCCTGAGGCCCGTGGCCTTGGCGGCGACGCGCTCGGCGCCAATCGCGATCGCGTGCGCGGCAAGCGCCGCGACATAGGCGCCTGGATCGCGGCAGCGGCCCGCCTCCTCCACCACGACGCCGAATTTGTAGCGCGGGTGCAGGTCGGGCTCGCGCTGGCGCATCTCGTCTTCATCGAGCTCCAGCCATTCGATGCCGACGCGCTTGCGGATGCGCCAACCGAGATCGCGGTCGAACGGCGCGCGCGAGGGAAACACATGCATCACCCCGCGCCGCTCGATCAATTCGCCCACGCCTGCTTCCTCGGCGAGCTGCAGGTGCAGCAGCGGCGCATCCTTCAGGAGATCGCGCATCGCCCGCGCGGTGGCCTCGACCTGCGCCTCGGTCCGGCTCGACAGCAGATACTTGATCAGCCACGGCAAGGCCTTCGGCAGATACGACCAGCGGATCGCCAGCGGCCCGATCGGATCCATCAGATAACCCGGCACCTTCTTCCAGGTGCCCGGCTCGGCCGGCGGGATCACCGAATGCGACGACAGCCAGCCGGCATTGCCGTAGCTCGCCGCCTGGGTGCCGCCGGGCTCGCCCGGATCGATCAAGGTGACGCTGTGGCCCGCGCGCAGCGCCTCGATGGCGCTGATCACGCCGACCGCGCCGGCCCCGATGATCGCGACGTGACGGGACTCTTGTTGGGGCATGATCTCCTCGGAAAACCGCTTCGCACGTTTCCGGATCATGCCCTAGGTGGTGTTGACACTTATCGCATC
>NZ_LFIQ01000109.1 GCF_001189245.1 Bradyrhizobium pachyrhizi
TTCGCAGGGACGACGTGTGGAAAGAGCAGCAAGCTCTCATTCTTTTTGGTGTCATCGCCCGTGCATGCGAACGATCCAGTACGCCGCGGCTTCTCGGTTCAAGCACCAGCGTCTCTGAAGTACCGGATCCCCGGTCAAGCCGGGCGATGACAGCGAGACGAGCTACGCATCAGCGGTGCATCGCATCGCGCGAGAACCATCCTCATCGTCGTCCTGGCGCAAGCCAGGACCCATTACCCCAAATCTCAAT
>NZ_LFIQ01000110.1 GCF_001189245.1 Bradyrhizobium pachyrhizi
AGACAAGACGGCGCCCGTCGGATGCGTACCCCCTACCGTCTGGGACGCCAACAAGAGGCAGGCCCGTTCGCAACAGGGCGTATGTCAGCCATACGCCCTGTCTTTGAAGGTGTCGATCCGCACGAGCCATCTCACGTCGGAGTAGGCTACGATAGCAGTCATAACAGCCGGGTTCGTTCCCAGTCTCGCCTGTCTGACCTCACCGTTTATTCCGCTGGGATCAAGCGGATCAGAGTTTCAGCGCGCTTCACCGAACTCAAGGGAAAACGAGGCCGCCCCGCGGCGGATACGACCAGCATGCGGTGCGCCGAAATGTGTCGGCAGCATCAGGCAGTGTCGTTCGGCGCAATGGTCGAGGACCCGCATTCGTGAATTGACCGCCTGTTCCGGGTCCATGCAGAACCGGCTGTTCCAGGTGGGATGATAGACCTGTATCGGATGGTGCATCACGTCGCCAATGAAAACACCCTCGTCTTGCCCGCTGAGTAGCCGGAGCAAAATTTGGCCCGGAGTATGTCCCGGCGCCGGCTCAATTAGAAGACTATCGCTGAGTTGATCAGTCGTATCCACGGCTTGACCCTGGCCGGCGGCGATCACGGGCAGCACGGAGTCGGTGAAGACTTCCCTGGCTTCCTCAGGCAGATGGGGATTGAGAGAGGGATCCCAGAACTGCAGCTCCTTACTCGAAAACACATATTTCGCGTTCGGGAACGTTGGCACCCACCGTCCATCGAGTAGACGAGTATTCCAGCCAACGTGGTCCACGTGGAGATGCGTGCAGAGGACATAGTCGATGTCTTCAGGCTCAACGCCAGCGCACCGGAGACGATCCAGATAGGGCATGTCAAGTCGATGAAAGTGGGGCGACGCCGGCCTGTTCTTGGCATTGCCGCAGCAGGTGTCCACCAGAATGGTATGGTGTGGTGTCCGGATCAGCCAAGAGTGCACAGACATGACAAATTGATTGGTAGATGGATGGTAAAAGTTTGGGGCCATCCAGTGCCCGTGTTCCTTAAGGACGGCAGGGTCCCACGTCGCGAGGAGCTCCTCGGGCTGCAAACTCGGCCCAAGAAGCTCTTCGATTCGCGTCACAGTCGTCTGTCCGATCTGCCAGGTGGTGCCGATATTGCTGTTCACGTGTTGCTCTCCTCAAATTGCCGCGGCTGGCCTTGCATACGGCGCGTTAGCCTTATTTGTTGCTTGGCGTCTGCGCTCTCGGTTTCGCAGCATAAGACGACAAGTCCGTTAGACTTGGATGTGCTGTTTCAGGCTTTCAGAAAGCGGACGATATGATCGGCTACTTCGTCGGGCTTCTCCAGATGAAGAAAGTGGCCGACATCGGGAATGACAATTCGTTGCAGCCCGTTCTTGAAGACGGACTCCATTCCGTCGCTTAGATCGACCGACATGCAGCCGTCTTCGACGCCGTGCAGGTAAAGTGAGGGAGCGTGAATGGCACCATTGGCTCGCGCTTCCAGCGCCTGCACGGCAGGATCCGTCGATGGCGGTGCGAACAGCTGGCGATAATAGCCGAGCGTTTGGGTCAGAACGCCGGGTTGCTGGAACATCTGATTCAATGCGGCGCGATCCGCGTCTGGTCGCACGTAGCTCGGCGACCATTCCCGCCAGAGCCTATCGATAAACGCGAAGTCGTTGAGCGGTACCGCCACCTCCGCAAGCCTTGTCTGGAAAAAGAACATGTACCAGCTGCGTCGCTGCTGATCGCCATTCGCGACGAAAGCGGTCATCAGCTGTGGTCCGTAAGGCACGGCGAGTCCCACCAACTTGCGAACGCGCGCTGGGTTCACGCTGGCTGCTGAGTAGACTGCGCGCGCGCCAAAATCATGCCCGACCAAGTCGGCTTGATCACGTCCCAGAGCTTCAATTAGCGCGACAACATCGGCGCCGGTCGCAGAACCGCGGTACGAACCGTCGGGAGCGGCACCTCCCGGCCAATATCCGCGCATTGCTGGCGCAACTGCCCAGTATCCTTCCGTCGCCAATCGGTTCAGCATTGGAATCCAGCTCTGCGCATGATCGGGAAAGCCGTGGAAGCATAATACAAGAGGCCCGGCGCCTGCTTCCAACACAGGAAATTCCAAGCCGTTGGCGCTCACTGTGCGCTGACGTATGCGGTCTCGTGACGGCGCTGTGGAAGCGTTCGGCATAAGTGTTTGTTCCTCGTGTGGTGCGCTTGAGCAATCTTAGAAGTACCGGCGCGCTGATAGCCAATTCAGAATTGAATAAGCGCGGCAGAACGCTGACAATGTGCGGGACGCCGCACTCATAGTATTATGAGCGTACGGTAATATTATGTAAATATGATCGAACGGAAATTCCAAACGATCGTCGCTGGAGGACGCCTTTGTAGCGTATACGAGAGGCCGCGGACGATCTCGGTTGCGCACGCGAAGTGACTGACCTTCAAAAATGCGATTTTGTACGGTTGATTCGATCCTCACACAGCCATTTTAAGTTCGCATGGTGACGCCAAGTTAGGAGCCGTTTGAAGCGTCGTTGCTGCTGCAGGATGCTTCCCCAAGTAGGTCACTGCTAGCAAGTGCGCGCCGACATTCGTACTAGCGCTAACCCGTGATTGAGAGTCGACGGCCTTTCGAGGAGTGAATTCATATCTGAATAAGCTGTGATCAAGAATGAATTTGTCCGATGCGCCGACGTGAGTTTACTTAGCCGGAATGATTAGCCCGTCGGATAAGAGCCGGAAGAGCCCCCTCGGGCGATTGAGCCGCTGTATGCGAAAGCGAGGCAAGACTTGTGCAGTAAGTTTATGCCGCGACAAAAGCACGCCAAGTCCGGAGACGGTTTGACAGATCGTCGTCTCACCCGGTCTGATTCCCGGTTGCGTCTGCTTCGTGCCGCTGATGGCCATGTCGAGGTTGGTAACCGCACGCACACTCGGCTTGAGTTCACGTGGCACGGTCACTTCGTGCGTCCAAAAATACAATTCTCGAAATATGCTGCGACGAGAGCCAATCATGGCTGAAACCACAAACCAGGACGAGGAATTTTCTGGCACCAAGCCGGTCGAGGAGCGCCATCGCATAGACGAAGAGAAGCTTCACGCCTGGATGGCTGAGAACGTCGAAGGATACAGGGGGCCGCTCAGCATCCTGCAGTTCAAAGGCGGGCAGTCGAACCCGACTTATCGGCTCGACACGCCCACGACATCTTATGTGCTACGCCGCAAGCCATTCGGCAAGTTGCTTCCGTCGGCTCATGCGGTGGATCGCGAATTTCGCGTAATCTCCATGCTTCATCAGCAGGGCTTCCCGGTAGCTCAACCACACGCATTGTGTATGGAAGACACGGTGATCGGCTCAGCCTTTTATGTGATGTCTATGGAGCTTGGGCGTGTATTGTGGAATGCGACGTTGCCAGGCATCGACCGCGAGCACCGGCGAGCCATGTACGTCTCGAAGATTGAGACCTTGGCGCGGCTTCACAGTTACGACCCACAAAAACTAGGCCTCGGAGACTTCGGACGTCCGGGAAACTATTTTGCCCGTCAGGTTGATCGCTGGACCAAGCAATATCGCGCGTCAGGAAGCGAAAGGATTGAGGAAGTCGAACGTCTGATCGACTGGTTGCCAATGACGCTACCCAAGCAGGAACGGGTTGCCATCGTGCACGGCGACTATCGCATTGATAACATGATCTTTCATCCGATCGAGCCTTCGGTAAGGGCGGTACTCGATTGGGAACTGTCGACGGTCGGCGATCCTATGGCGGACTTTACCTATCTCTTGATGCAGTGGTCTCTGCCAGGAGGTTTGGCTCAGGCGGACTTGACTGCGCTCAACATACCGACGCTGGACGAAGCAGCGCAGATCTATGGCGCTTGCACTGGAATCGAATTGCCCGACTTGAATTGGTATTTCTCCTACAATTTGTTTCGGCTTGTCGGCATCATGCAAGGGATCGCAGGGCGCATAAGAGAGGGCACTGCGGCAAGCGCCAAAGCAAGCGAGGCGGCGGCACTCGCAATGCCGCTTGCGAAGGCGGCATGGGATTTCGCGCAGAAGGCTGGAGCAAGATGACCTCCGTCCAATTGAGCGCAATCGGTGCGCAACTGATTCAAGACGAAACGCAGCGCTATTAGCCGATAGGTCATAGGCGGGTCGCTTGGCAATTCGCCGTGCCACTCCTCGTCGCCAAGGAACTCGATTCATTGCCGCGCTAAGTCTCTCTCAATCTCTCATATCTCGCTTATTTCAGAGGCTTCCGCACAATTCGACTTTGCGACCACTTAGAACTGAAATGGTTGCGCAAAATTTGAAGAAGCATTCATGCGTGAGCTGCCTTGGGCCACCGGGGCAAAGAGAACCAACTGGGAAAGGGAAACGAGTATGCACTGCACACGCTTGGGGCTGGTCACCGCTTCGGTAGCGCTTTCCGTGCTGTCATCTTTGACAAGTGCAGCGGCGGCGGAAAAGAAGTATGATCCCGGTGCAAATGACACAGAGATAAGAATTGGAAACACCATACCCTATAGTGGGCCAGCGTCTGCCTATGCGGTCATCGCGCAGACGGAAGCTGCCTATTTCGCTAAGATAAATGAAGATGGGGGTATTAACGGGCGCAAGATAAAGTTCATTTCCTACGATGATGCCACTAGCCCACCAAAGACGGTCGAGCAGGCGCGGAGGTTGGTCGAAAGCGATGAAGTGTTGCTCATTTTTAGCTCGCTGGGTACGCAACCCAATGCAGCTATTCAGAAGTATCTGAACTCAAAACAAGTGCCTCAATTGTTCCTGGTGTCAGGTGCTAGTAGGTGGAACAATCCGAAAGAGTTCCCATGGACGATGGGATGGCAGCCAAGTTATCAGGATGAGGCGCGACTATATGCGCAATTCCTGATGAAGGAGAGACCCGGCGCAAAAATCGCGGTCTTGTATCAGAACGACGATTTCGGAAGGGACTATCTGAAGGGTCTGAAGGACGGTTTGGGCGAAAAGAGCGCGATGGTTGTGGCCGAGGAGAAATATGATCTGTCGGAGCCTACAATCGATAGTCATATTGTGACGCTCAAAGCTTCCGGTGCCGACGTGATCTTCGAATTCGCGAATCCGAAATTTGCAGCCCAGGCGATCAAGAAGATCGGAGAGCTTGACTGGAAGCCGCTTCAGATTGTTACCAACGTTTCTTCATCGATCGCGTCTGTAATTAGACCCGCCGGGCTGCAGCACGCTCGGGGAATTATGTCGGTAGCGTTCGTCAAGGATGGTGCGGATCCACAATGGGATAACGATCCCGGTATGAAGAAATTCTATCAATTTCTCGAAAGGTATTATCGAGACGCAAACAAGTCGGACGCTTTGATACCGTTCAGCTACAGCCTCGCTCAAACGTTGGTGAAGGTCCTCGAGATGTGTGGCGACGATTTAACGCGTGAAAACGTGATGAAGCAGGCAGCGAATTTGAGGGATTTTGCTCCTGACACGATTATCCCCGGCGTGTTCGTGAATACGTCGGCAACTGATTACGCGCCAGTCAAGAAAATGCGCATGGTGCGTTTCGATGGGGAAAAGTGGGAGTTCATCGGCGAAGCGACTGACGGCGACTCACTGCGTAAGCCCACGCGATAGCGAGCAATAGTCGCCGGTGTGCCATCGTCTGCTGCCGGCTTGCTCGCTTGAGCAGGCAACTGGCGATGGAGACGATCCACCGGAGAGGGGGAGCACGAGAGCGTTTTGCTAAGCAGTTCGACATTGGGGGCGGCGGGAGAGCACCGACATGCCTGCCGGCGGGCCGGCCGCCGCGGGATATCGTTGACAACATCTCACCTATGCAGGGCTTCTCCGACGGTAAATCAGCCCAAGGATCTGGGTGTTGACACGAACCGCCTCAAGACGACTAGTGGCCCCTTCCGGCATCGCGCTTTCCTTTAGTCCAGGTCTGTACTTCAAGTTGCTCGTTGACGCGGATTCACGCGTCGTTCTGATTTGTCAAGGGAACGGGGGTCGCCAAAGCATTCAAGGGCTATTCAATCGTGAATTTGATTGCTGAAGCACGTGGGTGGTAGCTCTAGCGGAAGACCTTCCTTCCTTCGATAGTTCAGTGTTCTGCGAACAACTCATCGAAAGCGTGGTACTCGCGCACTCCAGTGCAAACTGGAAGTGCCGGATTCGAACGATACGACAGACAACTGAGCTTGATCGTACACGGAGATGATGTTGGAAGCTCCCGCACCGATCATTCGCGAGCTTAGAGTTCGCGCCGTCGAGCTTCCGATGCCGCGACCCGTTCAAATGGCGCGACGTACGATCGCTTCTGCGCCAATGGTTCTTATTGATTTGCAGACAGAGTACGGCGTTACTGGGTCGTCATACTTGCTTTGCTATGTTCCGGCGCTTCTCAAACCGCTGGTCCAAATCGTGCGAAGTATGGGATCTCTGGCTGAGAAAGCGCCGCTTTCGCCTCTCTCGCTTCATCGAATGCTGCGCGAGTGGTTGCATATGCCGGGATGGCAAGGGCTTGCTTGCCTAGCGATAGCCGGGATCGATATGGCTGCCTGGGATGCTCTGGCTAAGACGGCGAAGTTGCCGCTCGCGGTACTACTCGGCGGCAACATCGAGCCGATCCCGGCTCACGGCAGTCTCTTTAGCATAGACCCAATAGCTGTTGCTGCGGAAGCTGAGAAGGCTGTGACCCTGGGCTTTACGGCGGTCAAAGTGAAGGTGGGACGAAGTGACTTGGATGCGGATCTTGAGGTTATCGGCGCGATCCGCTCTGCGGTCGGGCCGAAAATTGGCATCATGGTCGACTACAATCAAAGTCTCTCGTTTCCAGAAGCGCAGCGGCGGGTCCACGCGTTGGACGATTTGGGTCTGATTTGGATCGAGGAGCCGACCCGAGCAGATGACTTTGACGCGCATGCCACCATTGCACGGGAAGCGAGAACGCCTATCCAGCTGGGCGAAAATTGGTGGGGCGTACAGGACGCGGTGAAGAGCATCTCAGCGAAAGCGTCGGATCACGCGATGCTCGACGTCATGAGGATGGGTGGTGTAACGGGTTGGCTTCAAGCGGCTGCAGTACTCGGGGCGGCCGGATTGCCCGTTACCAGCCATCTATTTCCGGAATTTAGCGGCCATCTGTTGGCAGTGACGCCCACACGTCAGTGGCTGGAAAGCTACGTCGGTGGCGGAAGCGCAATTCTGCGCGATCCCATTAAGATCGAAAACGGGCACGCCATCCTGCGACCTGAGCCAGGTGCTGGCATCGAGTGGAACGAAGACGTTGTGCAGAAGCACCTCGTCGATTGAGCGACCCTCGCCGGCGATCTCACGATCTGCTTACGTACCGATCACATGTCCTCCTAGGAATATATGGTAAATCTGCATGAGTAAGAAGACTGAGTCTTCGACGCTTCCTCGACGAAGCTTTCTCCGCGCAGCCGGCGTTGCGGGCTTCACGGCGTTAGCTCCGACCGCTGCGCAAGCTCAGTCGGACTCTAAGTCAAGCCCTTCGAGGCTAGCTCGACCGAACGTCACGGTCGAAACAACGGCTCCGAAACCAGATCCCGTCACACAAACGACAGGTGGCGCGGATTTCATGGTCGATGTGCTCAAAGGGCTCAATCTTGAGTACCTCGCCATCAATCCTGCTTCGTGCTTCCGCGGCTTGCACGAATCCGTTGTCAACCACGGAAATAACCAGGCACCTGAAATACTGACGTGCGTTCACGAGGAGATCGCATGCGCCATAGCGCAGGGCTATGCAAAGATCGAGGGTAGGCCGCTTGGTGTCGCGTTGCACGGCACGGTTGGTCTGCAACACGCCGCCATGGCGCTCTACAATGCCTACTGTGACAAGATTCCGATTTATGTGCTTATCGGCAACATGGTGGACGCCACTAAACGCGGTCCTGGAATTGAATGGGTACACTCTGCACAGGATCCTGCTGCACTGGTGCGTGATTTCATCAAATGGGATGATCAGCCGGGCTCACTACAGCAATTCGCCGAATCCGCACTTCGTGCTTACAAGATCGCGATGACGCCCCCAATGGGGCCCGTGCTACTGTCGCTCGATGCCGAACTGCAAGAAAACCCAATTGAGGGGCCGCAACGGCCGTGGATTCCGAAGTTGCCACAGCTTAGGTATCCCGTCGGTGACGCTGGTGCTGTGAGCGAAGTCGCGAAGCTATTGGCGAACGCCGAGTTTCCGGTTCTGGTCGCTGACAGGATGGCGCGGACGCAGGGCGGAATGGATCGACTTGTCGAGCTCGCTGAACTCTTGCAGTGTGCCGTCATCGACCAGGGCGGACGTACGAATTTCCCGTCACAGCACGCCCTCAATCATACCTTCAGGGCTAAGGACATCCTTCGCCAAGCGGACGTTGTCGTCGGCCTTGAGCTCGGCGACTACTGGGGCACATTGCACAGCTTCAACGATCGCATCGTTAGACGTGAAGCATCGATTACCAGGCCCGACGTCAAGACGATTAGCATCGGGACCGGCGACATCTTCATTAAGTCGAACTACCAGGACTTTCAGCGCTTTGAGGGGGTGGACGTCTCGGTGATGGGGGACGGTGAAGCGACGCTGCCTGCCTTGCTCGAGGCGGTGAAGTCGCAAATGAACGCTGATCGTCGGAGCGCGGTTCAGGGCCGTGGAAGCAAGTTAGGGGATGGCCATGCGAAGCTGATTGAAGCCTTGCGAAGCCGTGCCGCAATTGGTTGGGACGCGAGCCCGATCACGACCGGTCGGCTCTGCGCTGAATTGTGGAACGAGATTCGAAGCGAGGACTGGTCACTCGTGGGCAATGGATTAGGCAATATTTGGCCGCGGGGACTCTGGGACAGCCGCAAATTTTATAGCTTTACGGGAAGTTCAGGCGGCATTGGGATGGGATATGGAGCGCCGGGGGCACTTGGTGCTGCGCTCGCCAACCGCAAGCATGGCCGGATTAGTGTGGCTATTCAGGGCGACGGCGACCTGATGTACACGCTTGGAACGCTTTGGACCGCAGCGCACCATCGCATCCCGCTCCTGTATGTCGTTCACAATAATCGCGCCTACAACCAAGAACGGATGCATCTGCAGGTCATGAGCGGGCGTCGTATGCGCGGGCTCGACAACGTTCACATCGGTACTACGCTCATCGATCCAGATATCGATTTCGCTACCGTCGCGAAAGGGTTGGGGGTCTACGCGGAGGGGCCGATCACGGATTCGAAGGAGCTCGGGCCAGCGCTTAAGCGAGCCCTGACGCTCGTCAAGCGAGGAGAGCCGGCGCTGCTGGACGTGATTACGGAGGCGCGCTAAATGAAGGGATCAACGACGCGCTGCTGCTGGAGCGCGATTGCGATCGGCGTGTTTCTCCTAGCCGATGCAACTGCAAGGGCGGAGTCAAGCGACTCCACTGGAGATGCCGTAAACGGACGCCGCCTGTTCGTCAGCAAAGGATGCTTTCAGTGTCACGGTCGATTAGGGCAGGGGGGTTCCTTTGTGACGGCGGTGCCGATGCTGGCTGGCGTCGAGTGGCCACTCGAAGGCTTTGCGCAGGTGCTGCGAGAGCCGTATGGCGACATGCCCACATACAGCGAGGCTGTCCTCAGTAGCAAAGAGGTTACCGATATTTACGCCTATCTGAGGAGCCTGCCTGCGCCCCCTGAACCAAAGGACGTTCCGGAGATTCTCAAGCGTTGAGTCTGCGTGCCGCGGTCGGCGGACTCGATCGCGGGTCGCATGCATCCATTGGCGCGCAATCGGCGTGGGCAGGGACGAACCGTCGCAAGTGGCTGCGAGCCACTGTAATGCGGCGCGGGATTCCGTTCGACTTCTCAATCGAGCTGAATTGTATCCATTTGCCCGGCAGGTGGGCCGCCCGGGGTCAGGGCCGATAAGGGCCGCCGAGGTCGCGACGCCGATCCACCGATCTGTCTCGGGGGCGATGGCGTCAAGGCGCAACTGCCATGATCCCTGGCGTGGGCCTGCAAATATAGGGTGGATGGTGGCGCGGGAGCAGCTCCTCGCGGGGCCGCCACCGTTGCCCGGTTCGGCCATCCTAACCTATGCAAGATTTGCCGCGCGTCCTCGGACCGTTCGATGAATCCGTCGACGGTCCGGCCCGGACCTCCTCGGAGAGGGGTGCGCGCGAGCCGGCTGGGTTCATGGACTGGGACGATGGACGGTCACTGCTGAGCAGGCGCCCGATCCGGCGGGCAAGCCGACGACGATCAATCCCAACCTGCTGCGTTACCGAGGCAGGTGCTGAGCGCGGGCTGCTATTCATCCATGACCAGCAGATAATCAGATTTGATGTTGAGGCCTCCATCGCAGTTATCTAGTCACATCGCGACTGGAACGACCTTGTCGTTACCAGAGGCTCGTCTCACGGTGAAACTAGCTCTCATCATGTGGTCGCGTGGGAACGTCTGGCGACGACGGCATGATGTGGCACGTGGTTATTCAGCGCTGAACCGGGATCTACCACTGAAGCTAGGTGCTAGCTGACGTCGCTGGTGCTGGAGTAAAGACGTCATGAAGATTGCCGTTGCCAAGGAAATCGATCCGTCCGAGCCGCGGGTTGCGGTCTCGCCCGACACCATCAAGAAATTCAAGGCGCTCGGCGCCGAGGTCGCGGTCGAGCCGGGCGCGGGCGTCAAGTCCGGGCTGCCCGATTCGGAGTTCACCGCGGTTGGCGCGACCGTCAGCGCGGATGCGCTCAAGGACGCCGACATCATCATCAAGGTGAAGCGGCCGGAGGCCTCCGAACTGTCCAAATACAAGCGCGGCGCGCTGGTCATCGCGATCATGGATCCCTACGGCAACGAGGCTGCGCTGAAGGCGATAGCCGATGCCGGCGTGTCCGCCTTCGCGATGGAA
>NZ_LFIQ01000111.1:0-11791 GCF_001189245.1 Bradyrhizobium pachyrhizi
CAGACTTCCAAGACACAGGGACCCATAACCGCCGATGCGAATTGTCATGCACTATTGCAACGACGAGTCCCGCCTCCAACATCCGAGCGCATGAAACCGTGTCGTTGCGGTGGCACTGCGCATGATCTACAACCTTTGCACGGACGCGATTGCTATTCTCGGATAATTTTACGGAGATTTTTGATGTGCCAGCTTTGCGAAATCACAGCTCCCACCCAGACCTCCCGGCGCCGCTTCCTCGCTGCCGCGGCTTGCACCGCAGCCGGCCTCGCCCTTGCACCGCCGGTTTCCGCCAAGGAGACCAAATCGCCACCGAAGCCGCAGAATGTGCTGGCGCCGGACGCGGCGCTGGAGCGGCTGGTGAAGGGCAATCTGCGCTATGTCGAAGGCGTCTCGCGGCGGCATGATTTCAAGCACGAGCGCGAGGCGCTGGCCGGCGGACAGAATCCGTTCGCCGGTATCCTGAGTTGCGCGGACTCCCGGATCGCACCGGAATACGCCTTCGACACCGGCCGCGGCGATCTGTTCGTCTGCCGCGTCGCCGGCAATTTCGCCAGCGACGAGACCATCGCGAGCCTGGAATATGCATCGGTCGTGCTGAACGTGCCGCTGTTCATGGTGCTCGGCCACGACAGCTGCGGGGCAGTCGACGCCGCCATCAAGTCGCTGAAGGACAACACCACCCTGCCCGGCCATCTGCCCTCGCTGGTCAATGCGATCGCACCGGCGGTGAAGGCGACCGAGGGCAAGTCAGGCGACCGCCTCGCCAACGCCATCAGGCAGAATGTCATCGACAACGTCGCGAAGCTGAAATCGGCGACGCCGATCCTCAGCGCCGCGGTCGATCAGGGCAAGCTCAGGGTGGTCGGCGCGGTCTACCGGCTGACCGATGGCAAGGTCGAACTGGTCACCGACGCCAAGACGGCCGGCGATATGAAAGTCAGGTGAACGTCGCAACTCGGTGTCGTCCCTGCGAAAGCAGGGACCCATAACCACGAATGCTAATTGTTGCACGGCGCCGGAACGACGAGCACGGTTCACGACGGCCGCCGCGGGGTATGGGTCCCTGCTTTCGCAGGGACGACATCTTTATGTGGAGGCAGGCTCGCACAACGTCACCTCACGTAAAGGTCGCTTCCACCTTGCCGAGGCCGTCGAGCTCCATCACGACCGTATCGCCCGCCTTCAGCCACACCGTCTTGACCAGGCTCCCGGTCAGCACGATCTGGCCGGCATGCAGGCCACGGCCCTCAGTGGCGAGATGATTGGCGAGCCAGGCGAGCGCGTTGTGGGGGTGCCCGAGCACGTCGGCGCCGGTGCCGCGGCCCTCTTCCTCGCCGTTGACGATCGCGCGTCCCGCGACCGCGCGCAGATCAGGCACGGTGATGCGCGGCACCGCCTCCCCGAGCACGCAGCCGGCGGCGAAGAAGTCGTCGGCAATCAGCGTCGGCGCGCCCAGCGTCTCCCATTTGACATAGCGGTCGTCGACGATCTCGATCGCGGGGAAGTAATCATCGATCGCTTCCGCGACCCATTCGGCGGTGAACGGCGCCTCGCTGGGAGCGAGATCGCGGGCGAGCCGCACCGCGATCTCGCACTCGACGCCGACATGGACGAACTCGGCCGCCGGCAGCCGCACGCCGCTTTCATGCACGACTTTCTCGAAGACGCCACCGCCGCAGGGGTGCGGGATGTTGATATATTCCTGCATCACCGCGCTGGTGCAGCCGATCTTGTAGCCGACGAGGCTGCCCACGTGTGGCTGCATCAGATCGTGCAGCGCATACTGCACCTGATAGCCTTCGGCCTCGTCGCGCGGCGCGACGTCCTTCGGAAGCGCCTTGAGCGGCGCGCGGCTGCGACGCGCGCTGGCGATCGCCTTTGCGGCCGCGAGGACCCGATCCATCTGCGCAGCCTCCCTGATGTTCTCGGCGGCGCGGTGGCGCCTCCGTCTGCTCGCTGCAATTCAGCACTCGCCGACGCGTCTGGCAAGCACGCTGGACGGGAGCTGCCGTCAGCCCTTGACGAGACCGAGCCGGATCAGGCTCTCCGCGGTCGCGACGATCATCTCCTCATTGCCGCGCGGGCGCCAGCCGAGCAGGTGTTGCGCCTTGGCGCTGGTCGAGCGGCGCACCTTGCCGAGCAGCGGCAGCGCGGCACGGGCCATCGGGTTGCGCCGTGCGGCGAGCCGCATCATCCAGTCCGGCGCCTGGAACCGCGGCACGCGCCGCGCCTTGCTGCCGAGTTTTGCGCGCAGCACCCGGGCGATCGCGAGGATCGACATGGTCTCGCCGGCGACCGCCAGGAAGCGCTCACCGCTCGCCTCGGGCGACGTCATGGCGCGCAGATGCAGGTCGGCGACATCGCGGACGTCGACGAGGCCGAAATGGATCCGCGGCACCGCCGGCATCGCGCCGTCGAGCAGCGCCTTGATGATGCCGATCGACTCGGAGAAATCGGCACCGAGCGCCGGGCCGAACACCGCGGTGGGGTTGACCACGGCAAGCTCGAGGCCATTGCCTTCGCGCGCGACGAAATCCCAGGCGGCGCGCTCGGCAAGCGTCTTGGATTTCGTATAGGCCTGCACGCCCTCGCCATCGAGATTGGACCACACCGTCTCGTTGAACGGCGCCGCCTGCGGCGGATGGCCGTAACCGATTGCCGCGAACGACGACGTCACGACGACGCGCCTGACGCCTGCGTCACGCGCGGCGCGCAACACCCGCAGCGTGCCTTCCCGCGCCGGCACGATCAGCTCGTTCTCGTCCTCGGGCACATGGGCGCCGAGCGGCGATGCGACATGCAGCACGTAGTCGCACCCGGCGGCCGCCTCGCGCCAACCGTCGTCGCGCAGCAGGTCGGCGATGACGAAGCCGACCTGGTCGGGCGCCGACGCACCGCCCTGGCGCAGCATCGCGATCACGTCGTTGCTGCGACCCGGATTGCGCACCGTCGTTCGCACCGCATGCCCGTCCGCGAGCAGCTGCAGGATGGTATGCACGCCGATGAATCCCGATCCGCCCGTGACCAAAACCGTGCTCATGTCGCTGCCCTTTTCATGGTTCGGCGGATGGGCCCAACATTGCACTGCCCGCCCTGCACAGGCCGCATCTGGTCACTATCTGACCTTGGACAAGTAGGATGAAATTCGAGACCGGTATGGAAAACAATACCAGCGATATGTGTGACGGCGGTGAATGCGAGAGCTGCCCCACCGACCCCAATGTGCTGATCGAATTCAAGCACGCGATCCACGCGCTCGGGGGAAAATGGAAGCTCGAGATCCTGTTCACGCTGATGAATGGCGGCGTGCGGTTCGGCGCGCTGCGCCGCGCGCTCGCGCCGATCACCCAGCACATGCTGACCGCGCAGCTGCGCGAGCTCGAGCGCGACGGCCTGGTGGCGCGCAAGGTGCTCGCCGAGAAGCCGCTGCAGGTCGAATACGAGCTGACGGATTCGGCCTGGAGCCTGACGCCGGCTTTCCGCGAATTGCTGGCATGGTCGAAGACGTTCGGCCCGCGCCGTCAGGCGGAGGCAAGCGAGGCGATACTCGGAGCCGGGTTGGCCTGAAATATCGCCTCGCCTTAAACCGTTTCGGCATAGGAACGACATTCCCTCTCCCGCTTGCGGGGGAGGTGCAGCGAATGCGTGGCCAGGCTTGAGCACGCACATCGCGCCTCACCCCATGCCGAGCGCCTTTCGGATCGCGATCTCGACCGGCGAATACGCACCGTCCGCGCGTTCCAGCCGGTACGGTTCGCCGGCAGCGAGCGACGGCTGGGCCATGAAGCGCGGCGTCGTGCCCCGATGCTTCTGCGCGGCATGCACCAGCAACGGATGGCACAGATAGACCGTGCCGGCCTCGCCCGTCGCGAGCGCGACCTCGCAGTCGGCGCCGACATCGTCGAGCACCATCCGTGCGCGCCCGGCCTCGCCCGCGGGCGCGAGGTAGCGGGCCATCGGCCAATGCGAGCCGACCCTGATCCGGGTCGGCGCGTCGTCCTCGCCGACGTCGGAGAACAGGAACAGCAGCAACAGCGCCCGGCCACGAGAGACGACATTGGCCCGCCAGGCGGAGAAGTCGCTGCGCTCGTTCGGGTCGCAATCCTCGCCGGGGAAGCTGACGTCGATATGCCAGCCGGCATCGCCGGGATCGTCCGGATGCGGGAAGCGCACCGGAAAGGTTCCGATGTTGTCGCGCGGGCGCCAGCGGCCGGGACCGGCGATCTGGTCGAACGCCCGGTGCAGCAGCGGCGCGTTGATCGCTTCGCGAAACGGCGTACCGCCGTACCCCGGCAGCCGGATCACGGGTTGGGTCCAAGTCAAGGGATCGTGCTCGCTGCATGGCAGGTCACGCCACATGATGGCGCGTCCCCGGTCGGCGAGTTCCCGGGGAAAGGCGCTGTCGATCCTGACAAAGCCCTGTTGGATGAATTGCTCGATCTGCGCGCCGTCAAGCGCAGGCGCCTCGTTTCGATGGGTCATGATTGTCTCTCAAACTGTCGCCAGCCATCGATGCTCCGCGATGCGCGGAACCTGACCGGCTCATTCGGTTTCACTGGAATCCCAGGAGCGAAAGCTCGCGGGGCCGCTCAGCGCCTCCAGGAGGAAGCGGGATCAGCCCAGGAAAAACACCGAAGCGATGTTGAGAGTGCGTGTCATCATGGCGGCGCGAACGTACAACCGGTACGCGCCGGTAGCCAATCCGTGGCGATCCGTCGCCACTATTCGTCGCGATAGACCTTCTCGCGCTTCTCGTGGCGTTCCTGCGCCTCCACCGACAGCGTTGCGATCGGGCGGGCTTCGAGCCGCTTCAGCGAGATCGGTTCACCGGTCTCTTCGCAATATCCGTAGGTGTTGTCTTCGATGCGCTGGAGCGCCGCGTCGATCTTGGAGATCAGCTTGCGCTGACGGTCGCGGGCACGAAGTTCGATCGCGCGGTCGGTTTCCGAGGACGCTCGGTCCGCGAGGTCGGGATGATTGACGTTCTCTTCCTGCAACGTCTGCAACGTGACCTTCGATTCGCGGAGGATCTCATCCTTCCAGGCCAGCAGCTTGGCGCGGAAATAGTCGCGCTGCCGCTCATTCATGAAAGGCTCTTTTTCAGTCGGCCGGTAGTTCTTCAGCTTTTCCAAAGGCAGCCATGTCCCTGTCAGGCGGAGGGAACACAACCCCTCCGCGCGGCGCCTTATATAGCCACGTCATGTGACAGACAATATCTGCCACCGCGAAAGGCGGGCCGCCCCCAAGGCCTTGCACAGGCAAACTTATCCGCCCTGCCCGGGGACGGCCCTGCCCCCCTCAATAGCCGACCGTGAAACGCCGGCGGATATAGGCCGGACGCTCGATTTCGTCGGCGAGTGCAACTGCGAAATCCTCGAACGAGATCGAGCTTTTGCCGTCGGCGGCGGTCAGGAGCTGGTCGGTTCCTAGGCGGAACTTGCCGGTCCGCTCGCCCACCACGAACAGTGCCGAGGGCGACAAAAAGGTCCAGTTCAGGTCCTTTTCCTGGCGCAGCAGGTCGAGGAATTCAGCCCCCTTGGAGGCCTCGGCCTTGTATTGGGGCGGAAAATTGGGGGTGGTCACCAGGCGGACGCCCGGCGCCACCTCAAGGCTGCCGGCGCCGCCGACCACGAGATAGCGGCCGACCCCGGATGCCTTGGCAGCCCCGATCAGCTTGGCGGGGTCGCTGACCAGGAAATGGATCGAACTGATCGCGGCATCGTGGCCGGCCCACAGCGCGGCCAGGGCGGCCTGGTCGTTCGCGTCACCCTTGCGGGCAGTGACATTGGGCAGGCTGGCGATCTTCTCCGGGTTGCGGGCGATGGCAGTGACGGCGTGGCCGCGGCGGGCGAGTTCCGCGGCGATGCGCGAGCCGGCCTGGCCGGACGCGCCGGCGATGGCGATCTTCATCTCAAGTCTCCGATTGATAGTTTCCAATGGTGACTAGATAGCGAAAAGGATGTAGGTGTGAAGAAGGCACTCTCGCCTCACCTGATCACGCCGGAGTAACCGCGATGAAAGCCACGAGCCTCAAGCCGGACGCCTATGCCGCCAATTGCCCGACGCGCCAGATCCTCGACCGGGTCGGCGACAAATGGGCGGTGCTGATCCTGCTGCTGCTGCGCAGCGAGCCGATGCGCTTCAACCAGCTTCGACGCGCGATCGAAGGCATCTCGCAGAAGATGCTGTCGCAGGTGCTGAAAAGCCTGGAGCGCGACGGGCTGCTGCGCCGCCGGGCGATCGCAACGGTGCCGGTGACGGTGGAGTATTCAATCACGCCGCTCGGATCGACGCTCGCCGAAGCCGTCGATCCGCTGCGCGACTGGGCCGAACGGAATCTGAAGGACGTGCTGGCCGCGCAGCGCCGCTACGACGCGCAGCGCAAGGCGCTGGCGGCCTGAGGCACTGCGGCCCGAAGGCACCGGCGGCGTAGGACAGGTGAGTTGATCGAGAGGAGCCTAGTATCGCCCGGCCTTGGCGAGCTCGACCTCGACGCGCAGTTGGATCTCGCCGAGCACGGCATCGAGGCCGGGGTCGCCGGAGGATTCCTTCAGGCTCGCCGCGGCGTCACGCAGCCGGTTCACTGTCGAGGAATCGAAATTGCCGGACAGCAGGCCGAGCTTGAGCGCATCGAGCACGTCGAGCGCGCCCTTGCCGCGGGCCACCGACCGCTTGCGGCGCTCGGTCGGGTCTTCGACGCCCTGCAGCGCGAGCAGCGCATCGAGGCTGGCGGCGGCCTTCGGCGCCGCGGTAGAGCGCACCTCCTCCTGCGCGGTCGTCGCATCCGGCAGCGAGAAGCCGCTCGACGAGGTGCGCCGCGTGGAGCTGGTGGACGTGCCAAGCGTGGTGCCGTTCGGTCCGTAGATGCGCATCGTCGTGATCCCGCAGGCCTGAATGGGCCGAGCATCGCTGTTTTATGGTTAACGGCGCGTAAACGACCCGGCAATTTCTGCCGCCGCGCGGCAGTTTCGCGCTCCCTGGCGAACCGGAGCAAAACGACGACCCGACAATTTCGATAAATATATCAACGCATTGCCCAAGCGAGGCGGAGTGGCACGCAGCTCGCATGGTTAATGGCGGATCGCCGTCATGGGAGTGTCGTGTGATCCGCGAGTTCAGTTCGAGGGGAGCATCGGGATGCCCGGCATCCGCATCGCAAATCTGTTCGGAGTGGCTTGCGCCGCGCTGCTGGCGCTGGCGGCCTCCGTCATGCCCGCGGCCGCGACGTCGCGGATCAAGGATCTCGCCAATATCGAGGGCGTGCGCCAGAACCAGCTGATCGGCTACGGCCTCGTGGTTGGCCTCAACGGCACCGGCGATACGCTCAACAACATCCCCTTCACCAAGCAATCGCTGCAAGCGATGCTCGAACGCATGGGTGTCAACATCCGCGGCGCCACCATCCGCACCGGCAACGTCGCCGCCGTGATGGTGACCGGCAATCTGCCGGCGTTCGGCACCCAGGGCACGCGCATGGACGTCACCGTCTCGGCGCTCGGCGATGCCAAGAACCTGCAGGGTGGCACCCTGCTCGTCACCCCCCTGCTCGGCGCCGACGGCAATGTCTATGCGGTGGCGCAGGGATCGGTGGCGGTCGCCGGCTTCGCGGCCGAGGGTGCCGCCGCCAGCGTCGTGCGCGGCGTGCCGACCGTCGGCCGGATCGCCAACGGCGCCATCATCGAGCGCGAGATCGAGTTCGCGCTCAACCGCCTGCCCAATGTGCGCCTCGCGCTGCGCAACGCCGACTTCACCACCGCCAAGCGGATCGCCGCCGCAGTCAACGACTATCTCGGCGTCAAGACCGCCGAGCCGATCGATCCCTCCACGGTGCAGCTTGCGATCCCGACGGAGTTCAAGGGCAACGTCGTCGCCTTCCTGACCGAGATCGAGCAGCTGCAGGTCGATCCCGATCTCGTGGCGAAGATCGTGATCGACGAGCGTTCCGGCATCATCGTGATGGGCCGCGACGTTCGCGTCGCCACCGTCGCCGTCGCGCAGGGAAATCTCACGGTATCGATCTCCGAGAGTCCGCAGGTCAGCCAGCCCAATCCGCTGTCGCGCGGCCGGACTGTCGTGACGCCGCGCACCAGCGTCGGCGTCAGCGAGGACGGCAAGAAGTTCGCCGTGGTCAAGGACGGCGTCTCGCTGCAGCAACTGGTCGACGGCCTCAACGGCCTCGGCATCGGACCGCGCGACCTCATCAGCATCCTGCAGGCGATCAAGGCCGCCGGCGCGATCGAAGCCGACATCGAGGTGATGTGATGGCGAGCCTGATCAACAGCACCACCGGCAGCATGCCGAACAAGGCGTTGATGCCGATGTTCAACGGCCGCCCCGATCCCGTGCTGCAGGACGCGCTGAAGAAGGTGACGCCGCAGCAGGCCGCCAAGGCGAAGGCGACCGCGACCGATTTCGAATCGATGTTCCTGAATTCGATGTTCTCGCAGATGACGACCGGCCTGAAGGGCGACGGCCCGTACGGCGACACCGTCGGCACCGGCGCATGGCGGTCGATGCTGACCGACGAATACTCGAAGAATTTCGCCAAGGCCGGCGGCGTCGGCATTTCCAACGAAGTGTTCCGCTCGCTGATCCTGCAGCAGGCGAACAAGAGCTAGGGTTTCAAGGAGCAGCGCGATGAACCAGCGTCCACAGCAGCCGCGGCCAGTAGCATCCGCCTCCGCCGCGCGGTCGGCGACGTCGACGCCGCCGGACGTCGCGCGTCTCGCCAACGAGCTGACCGAAGTGATGAGCGGCCTGCTTGCCGTCATCGAGCAGGAGACCGAGTTCGTCCGCGCCGGCAATATCCGCGAAGGCATGCGGCTCGAGCCGCAGAAGTCCGAGCTGTCGCGGCGCTACATGCTCGCGGTGGAGCATCTGAAATCGATGCAGAAGATGCTGTCGCAGACCGATCCCGAGCTGCTCGCGACACTGCGCCGTCATCACGAGACGTTCCGCGCCATGCTGCAGGTGAATTTGACCGTGCTTGCAACGGCGCATGCCGTCTCCGAGGGGATCGTGCGCGGCGTCAATGCCGAGGTGCAGCGCCGCAACATTCCGAACACCTATACCGCAAGCGGACAGCGCGCCGCGCCGGGCCCGCGCAACATGACGCCGATCGCGATCAGCCGCACGCTCTGACGCCTACGCTTACAATTTAGCTCAATTCGACGCCGCCCCGGCAGCGCGGCATTCAGCGTGTTTTCTAACAGCCTATTGAGAGGTTCCCCGTAGAGTTGCGGATCGTGAGGGGTTGGGATTTGACTCAAGCGAACTAGTGCCTGTGCACTACGAGGCTGCCATGAGTACAGATTTCAACATCAAGCCGGTGGGGGCACCGGTCGCGGCGCCGATGGTCTCTCCCACGAGCGATACGGCGCAGAAGGCGGTGAAGACTGAACTGCCGGCGAGCCAGAGCGTCACCGCTCCGGAGCCGAGCGTGCGCGTCACCATCGATCCCAACGCCGTCAACGCATCGATTTCAAATCAGGCTCCGTCGGTCAGCGACCAGGTCATCATCGACCGCGCCGCGCGCGCCGTGGTCTATCAGGTGGTCGATAATCGCACGAATTTGGTGGTGAGGCAGTTTCCGGAAGAAGCCGTATTGCGCCGCCGCGCCTATTTCCACGCGCTCGATCTCAGCAAGGACGCGCCGACGCGGGTGCGCGCCACCGATCGCCGCGCCTAAAGCATGATCCGGAAAAGTGCGAAGCGGTTTTCCGAAAAGATCATGCTCAAACAAAAGGCCAAAGCGCGATGACGATTCAACCTAATCTCATCGCGCTCTAGCGCGGAGCAACGACCGCTCAGGTCTTCTGCGTGGCATAGGCCTTGTCGAGATAGGTCGCCCCGGTGGCGGGATCGGTGACGACATTGGCGATCAACGCCGTCCCCTGCTGCACCAGCGCGAACTTGGTATCGCCGATCCGGAACCCGCCATCCTTGATCAGCACGTCCTGATACTTGCTGGTGCCGTCGCTCTGGTAGTGGACCTTGGCGCGGAAGCCATCGACGTTCGACACCGAGATGTTGAACGACTTGTTGTTGGCATACTTGCCGCTCCAGCTTCCCTCATAGAGGTTCGGATCGACAGCCACATAGGGCGTCTTCGACGGGACCGTCAGGCCGGCGGCCTTGTAGTTGGCCGACAGGATGCTCAACACGTCGGCCATGCCGAGGGCTCCGTCAGGAATCGATCGATCAGCCGCGGCCCGAAAGGCCGGC
Organism: Bradyrhizobium pachyrhizi; assembly: GCF_001189245.1. Classification (GTDB taxonomy): domain Bacteria; phylum Pseudomonadota; class Alphaproteobacteria; order Rhizobiales; family Xanthobacteraceae; genus Bradyrhizobium; species Bradyrhizobium pachyrhizi. The sequence goes on from NZ_LFIQ01000111.1 coordinate 10,228, forward strand.
GGCGATATTGCAGTTGATATCGATCAGCGACTTCAGTTTCGCCGGATCCGGATTCATCTGGATATCGACAGTCTGCTTCATCACGAACACGCCGATATTGGCGATGTTCTGGCGAATCTCGAGCGGCTGCGGATTGTCGTCGCCCTGCGCGGCGCTCAGAAAGATCGACCACAGCCGGCGGTTGAACAGCAACGCGTGATCGAGCGCCTTGTCGGGACCGTTCCAGTTCGTCTGGACTTCCTGCAGCTGCCGCGCGGCCTTCAACAGCGCCTGCGCTTCGATTTCACGTGGGGAAGCCGTCGTCGTGGAGGTACGAGCGTAGGCCTGGGCTGCATTCGACATTCAATGACCTCGATGGGATGCGGATTTCTCGAGCCGCGAAGACGCAATTCTAGCGCCCGATATTTATGCATCCGGCGCCTTTAAATATGGTTAGCAGCCGTTACGAAATGCGTCGTTCTGACGGCATGGACAGACACCGTAATATCCCGGAGACAAAAGAAAACGGCGGGGTTTCCCCCGCCGTTCTCGAAGCACTTGCCGGCGCGCTTAGCGGAGCAGCTGCAGCACGCTCTGCTGCGACTGGTTGGCCAGCGCCAGCGCGGAGACCGCGATCGACTGGCGGGTCGACAGCGCCTGGCTGTTGGCCGCTTCCTCGTTGGTGTCGGCCAGCGTCAGGTTGGACGAGCCGGTCTGCAGCACGTTGATCAGATTCTTCGAGAAGTCCTGGCGGATCTGCACGATCGACAGGTTCGAACCGAGCGTCGAGGCTTCGCTGCGCAACGCGGAGCTCGCCGAGCTCAGCGACGAGATGACGCTGTTCGCCGAGTTGTTGTCGAGGAAGTCGGTGCCGGCGGTCAGCGCCTTCAGACCGAGGCCGCTGGCATTGAAGGTGACGCCGGTGATGCTGAGCGTCGACTTGCCGGTCTCGTTGAAAGTCAGCTTCAGGCTGTCGCCGTTCAACAGGTTGATGCCGTTGAACGAGGCGTCCTGCGCTGTGGTCGTGATCTGCGCGATGGTGTTGTTGTACTGCGTCACCAGAGCGGCGCGCGCCGACTGCGAGGCCTGGTCGGCGACCGGGGCCGTGCCGGCCGCGCTGAACGTCGCGGTGCCGCCGCCGGTGTTGGTGAAGGTCACCGCACCGATCGTCGAGGACGCCGCGTCATTGGTCGTGGTGATGACGAGCTTGTTGGAGCTGTCGAGGCTCGCCGTCAGGTTGCTGGCCGCCAGCGACGTGTTCAGCTGCGCCAGCGACGTGCTGGCCCCGAAGGTGAAGCTGAAGGCGGGTTGGCCGGCCGAAGCCGCGATCGCCAGCACGTCGCCGCTCTTGATCGTGGTGCCGTCGACGAGGTTGGCAGACGTGCCGCCGAGCGCCGCGGTGGAGGTGACCTGCGACCTGGTGGTGTAGCCGGTCGGGCTCTGCAGCACCTGGTTGGCGATCGACTTCGCGGTATCGACCAGTTTCTGCAGCGAGGTGATGCCGGTGTTGGCGGCCTGCAGCACCTGCACACCGTTGCCGATGCCGTCGAGCAGATTGTTGATGTCGCTGGCGCGGTTGTCGAGC
>NZ_LFIQ01000111.1:11801-13401 GCF_001189245.1 Bradyrhizobium pachyrhizi
GATAGGTCCCCTCAAGGTGCTACGGAACGCTCGCCTTGCATCGTTAACTTGGCCGGCTTCACGGCGACGTTAATTTTGCCGTCCGTGCAAATACGGACGATGAAGCCCTTCTGCAGTTCGACGACGCATCACGACAACACGGCCGGTCTCACAGGGACAGGCCTTACCACCCGGACGGGAAAGAGCCCGTTCCATCGGTCATCGCAATTTGAACTAATTGGAATTGAGGACCGCTAAGCCTTGCGAAACGTTCGCGACATGACGACCGCCAGCATCCGAACGCGATCGCTCATTGGTTGAACCCGGCGGGATGGCTAAGCGCAGCCAAAGAAAAGGCGGCGGAGTTTCCTCCGCCGCCTCGATAGTCGATGTCTGTCGCGGCTACGCTTAGCGGAGCAGCTGCAGCACGCTCTGCTGCGACTGGTTGGCCAGCGCCAGCGCGGAGACCGCGATCGACTGGCGGGTCGACAGCGCCTGGCTGTTGGCCGCTTCCTCGTTGGTGTCGGCCAGCGTCAGGTTGGACGAGCCGGTCTGCAGCACGTTGATCAGATTCTTCGAGAAGTCCTGGCGGATCTGCACGATCGACAGGTTCGAACCGAGGGTCGAAGCCTGGGTGCGCAGCAGGCCGCTCGCGTTGTTCAGCGTCTTCAGCGTGGCGTTGGCCGAAGCGTTGTCCACGAAGTCCGTGCCGGCAGTCAGCTTGGTGAGGTTGAGGCCGGTAGCGTCGAAGGTCACGCCCTGGATCTTCAGCGTCGAGGAGCCCGTCTCGTTGAAGGTCAGCTTGAGCTGATCGCCGTTGAGCAGGTTGATGCCGTTGTACGACGCGTCCTGGGCGGTCGTGGTGATCTGGTCCAGGATGTTGTTGTATTGGTTGACCAGGTTGGCGCGGTTCGCCAGCGCAGTCGGGTCCTGCACCGGAGCGCTGCCCGTGAGGCCGTTGAACAGCTTGCCGGCGCCGGCCGCCGTGCCGCCGATCGTGCCGATGGTCGCCGAAGCGGCATCGTTGGTGGTGCTGATGGTGAGCGCACCGGCCGCACTGAGCGAGGCCTGCAGGTTGTTGGCCGCCAGCGCGGCGTTCAGGTCGTTGAGGGACTTCACCTTGCCGGCACCGGTGCCGAAGGTGATGTTGGTCGCAGTGCCGTTGCCGGTCGCGCCGATGGTCAGCGTGAGGGTGTCCAGCGGGCTCGCGCCGGCCGTGCCGTTTGCGGTCGCCGTCGCACCGGCCGGGAGGCCGAGCTGTGTCGCGTCGCCCGAGCTGAACGTACCGACCGTGAGCGAGTCCGCGGCGCCGGCGGTGTTGGTGCTGGTCAGGACCAGCTTGCCGGTGCCGTCGATCGAGGCGGCGACCTTGGCGCTGGCGCCGACCTGCGTGTTGATGGCGTCGCGAACCTGGGTGGCGGAGTAGTTCGTGCCCGAGTTCAAGGTCACAGTCTGGCTGTTGATCTGGAACGTCAGGTTCGCGCCGGCCGCGGTGAGGTCAATGCCGGTATAGGCGGCGGTGCTGGTGAGGGTCGCATTGGTCGGGGTCGCGGTGCCGAGAAGGTTGTCGGCGGTCGCGCCGGGGATCGCGGCGGTCGTCACCGACGACTTCGCGGAATAG
>NZ_LFIQ01000111.1:13411-22605 GCF_001189245.1 Bradyrhizobium pachyrhizi
TACCTGCACGCCGTTGCCGATGCCGTCCAGCAGGTTGTTGATGTCGCTGGCGCGGTTGTCGAGCGACTGCGCCGTGAAGAAGTTGGTCGGATTGTCGAGCGCAGTGTTGACCTTCTTGCCGGTGGACAAGCGGTTCTGCGTGGTGGCGAGCAGGTCAGCGGTCGACTGCAGCGAAAGCAGATTTTGACGGACCGATGCCGAAAGAACGATGCCGGACATACTGGATACCCTTCTGGATGAACACGATTGACGCGACGCCGTAAATTTCGCACGGCGACCCACGCCACACTGGTCCGTCGGCGCTACCCGTTCGTTAAAGGGCTGGTCCGTACAAATACCCAGGACGGCCTCGCCGGTGATTCGACGGGCGGCCGGCGCGATGGCTGGCCCCGGCAGCGCGCGGTCGGCGCCGGACCGACGTCATGGCCCTGGATTTCCTGCGCATGTGCAGGACTTGCGACATCCCGGCGCGGCCGGCCCGGCGCGTCGATAGCCGGCGTTGCAAGCCACCACGATGCCAAGTCCGGCGAGGAACAGAGTTAATGGAAATCAACAAATGAGAGACAAAGTCGCGCGCGTATCTCGCGCCGCGCGGATCGACGTCGATCACCGGTGCCGGCGGCGGCCACGCCGTCTGCCCTCTAGAGGGTATAGTTTCGACACCACAACCCTTGTGCAATTGGACAGGCAAGCTATGTTCGCAGTCCTTCCACACGCCAAGAGTAGGTGATGCGAGACCGTAGTGCTCCCGCCCTCGGCAGGAGCAGCAATGTCCGCGGTATCGCGTCCGCCCAATCGTCTGTTGCAAGCACTTCCCCCCACGGAGTACGCGCAACTCCATCCCCTTCTGGAAACCGTCGACCTGACCAAGGAAACGGCGCTCGCCGATGCCGGCGCGCCGGTGCAGCGGGTTTATTTTCCGCATAGCGGCGTGGTCTCGATGATGATCAATCTGTCCGACGGGCAATCTGTCGAGATCGCAACCGTCGGTCGCGACGGCGTCGTGGGCGCGTCTGCCGCCCTGCACGAGCGGCCGCTGCTTGCCGACGCGATTGTCGTGGTGCCAGGCTCAGCCTCGATGATGCGGGCGGAGGATTTCCGCGAGGCAGCAAATCGCAGCGCGGATTTCCGGACCCTGGTTGCGCTCTATGAGCAGGCGTTGATGGCGCAGACGCAACAATCCGTCGCCTGCAACGTTTCGCATCCGGTGGAGGCACGGCTGTCACGATGGCTGCTGCGCGCACGCGATCTGTGCGGCAGCGAGGCGTTGCCGCTAACCCAGGAAATGCTGGCGCAGATGATCGGCGTCCGGCGCAATGCGGTTTCGATTGTCGCACATGGGTTTCAGCAGGCCGGCATCCTGCGTTACAGCCGCGGTCATATCGAGATCACCGATATCGACGGGCTGCGGAAGGCGGCGTGTGAATGCTATACGACGGTCAAGGCGCACGCCGAACAATTGATCGGGCCGGAAGACTGACCGGCGCGCCGCCCAGCCCCAACTGTGACCGACCACACAACTTGAATGTGCGGCGATAGGTCTATTCCTATTGGAACCAAGACATGTTTCCATTGGAACCCTGACGTGCCAGAATAGGTTGCAAGGACGTCCAGCCGCACGTCAGCCCTGGGCCCAGAGACAAGCTTTGCCGGCAGGCTGGAGGTTGCTTTGGAAACGGTTCCTCGATCACCCAACGGATTCCTGGCGTCGCTCTCGGCGAGCGATTTCGAATTGATTCGGCCGCATCTGCGGACGGTCGACCTCGCGGCCGACTCGGTCCTGGTCGAGACCGACGAGATGCTCAAGCGGACATACATGCCGCACAAGGGCGTGATCTCGCTGGTGGTCAAGCTGGCAAGAGGCGAGCGCGTGCAGGTCGCGATGGTCGGCCGCGACAGCATCTATGGCGCATTCGCCCCGCTCGTCGAAGGGCCTGTCCTCAACAACGCCACGGTGCTGGTGCCCGGCACCGCCTCGACCGTGGAACTCGAGCCGTTGCGCGCAGCTGCCGGCCAGAGCCCGACGCTTCGGGCGAGATTGATCCGGCACGGGCTCGCCGTCTACGCCCAGATCCAGCAGACCGCCGGCTGCAACGCTGCGCACACCGTGGAGTCACGGCTGGCGCGATGCCTGCTGCACACGCGCGATCTCTCCGGCAGCAACAAGATCGTCCTGACGCAGGAGGCGATGGCGCAGATGATCGGCGCGCGCCGCAACAGCGTGTCGCTGGTCGCGCATACCCTGCAACAGGCCAATTTCATCCACTACAGCCGCGGGCACATCGAGATCACCAACGCGGATGGGCTGATCAAGACCGCGTGCGAATGCTACGCCGCGGTCAAGGCGCAATATGCGGGACTGCTGAGTTGTCAGGAAGTCGGCCGTTAGAGCTGGTTTGTTTTGCCGCGTCTTCTTCGCGCGAGCCGGCACCCGCTTCGCTCAAAAGCGCTCTGACCGCTGTGCAAGCCGTACTTCTACGGCGTGCGATTTTCATCGTCGGATAACGCTGCATCGCCACAGTTGCGTGGACGCACGGGGGAGCCGATGTTCACGTACCAGACGACCGACCGGAAGGAAGCCCGGCGCTTCCGCATGGCCCAGTTCAACGGCCGGACCGCCACCGTACGGTCGGCCGGCGCGACCGTCACGGGACGCGTGCGCGCGATCGTCGAAAGCAGGTCTGGTGCGACGGCGGCGTGGCTGGTCACGATCGTTCCGGATGAACCGAAGGCATCCGCGCCGGCCGCGCGGCTCGCGCCGCGCCTGTGCTTCGCCGCGGAAGACGATTTCTGAGAACCGGGTTCTTACGAACCGAACACCGCTCAGAGCGTTCCGATGGAATGCTCTGGATTTCAGTTTTGACGCGTCTTCTTTACGCGAACCAGTTCGCTTGAAAACGCTCTATGCGGAATGCAACAGGGCCTTGCGGACGAGGTCGGCGGTGTTGCGCGCGCCGAGCTTGCGCATCGCCTCGGCGCGATGGCTCTCGAACGTGCGCGGGCTGATGTTCATCCGCAGCGCGCCCTGCTTGTTGGAATAGCCGTCGCTGATCAGGCTGAGCACTTCGCGCTCGCGTTTGGTCAACGGCTTGCGGCCGGCTTCCGGCGCGAACATGACATCCGGCGACCGGGAGCCTGCCGGCTTGTCGTCGCCCGGCGGCTTGAGATCGGCGGCCGGGACCGCATTGGGATAGAGGTCGGAAATCTGCTTCAGCATCGCGGACACGCGCTCGGTCTGCTCGAGCGCGTTCTCGATCACCTGCCGCAGATAGACGCCATTGCCGGGCGCGTGCGCGAATTGCTGACTGTGCTGTTTCAGCTCGTTCATATAGAGCAGCAGCGCCGTCACCGGCCCATTGAACTGCCGGACGATCGCGGCACCGGCGTCCGCCTGCGGCCGCGGCGCTGCGGGTTCCTGAGTCTCAAGCGGCTGCGGCTCGAGCGTCGCGGTTCCACCCATCCATGCCGGAAGGCGCGCCTCGGCTCGGTTGTCATGTTGCGTCATAAGTATGGTTTACCAAAGGTGAACTTGTGGCCGCGTTAACACGGGACTCCGTAAAACTACGGGTGACGCAACTGTGACCTTGGGCCCCGACTTGCCAAGCAGGCGCAGATTACCGCTGATTTGGCAACGAATCTCGCATATTTGAGTCGAATTACAGTATTCTTACGGGACGGGTGGGCGAGGTCGTCGCCGACGGGATTCGCGGCCCGACGTTGACCTAAACGGTTCGGCCGGCGTTTCCCGGCTCGTTGGTTCCGGGTTGAACATGGCAGGGCTTCACGGCCCGGCATCGCCTCAGGGGCGCCGGAGCCGAAGGAATTTCTGCAGGAACCGCCCCGAAAGAACGAACCTGAACCACCAATACGCCATTCGCCGGGTCGTCATCGATCATCCCTTTCGGCATCGGGATGGCGTCGGCATACCGCACGCGGGCGCCCGCACATATGAGACGGTTCACATCAACCGAAGCATCGGGTGCGCATTGGGCAGGGATCGGATCAGGCGAATGTCAATTTACAGCCCCGACGGGCGTCGCGATGATCGCCGCCTCTCGATCAGCAATAAGGGCGCGGCCATGAAGCGAGGGCGGAACGGATCCTGGATTTCCATGATGACGATTGCGGCGCTCGCCGCAGCACTGCTGCTTGGCGGAGGCGCGCATGCGCAGACCGAGCCGACCAGCAGTGCCGCGCCGACGCCCGACACCGCGGTCATGCTCACCATCTTCTTCAAGCATGATCAGTCGCGACCGCTCGGCGAGCTCAACGCCCAGCTTGAGCGGCAGGGCTTCTACAAGGCGTTTCCGCCCGAGGGTGTCGAGGTCGTCAGCTGGTACGTGATGATGGGAATCGGCCAGGTGGTGACGCTGCGGCTGCCGGCATCGCGGCTGCGCGAGGTCAACCGCGTCATCGAGAACAGTGCCTGGGGCGCCTACCACACCGAGTTCTACCCGACCTACGACTACAAGGCGGTCGGGATCGGCAATCACGAAAAAGCAAAGCAGTAGCTGATCGCATCGAGACCGCTGCCGGGAGTCACGCCCGCGCGCCGGAATTGCCGGTTTGGTGGAAGACCGGGCTAGCGATTGGATCCGATCCACCGCCTATGCGTGGGCCCGCGAGCGCTGGCTCAATCGCTTTGCCAGCGTCCGCAGATCCTCGGCGCGCCCGCTGCAAAGCAGGCGGCTGAATTCGTCAGGATCTATGGAGGCAGGCGGAAAATCGGCTGGGTTGCGTGCGACACGGCGTAGCCAGATCAATCGGAAGAGACGCTTGAGCATCTTCATGGTTGTCAGCCCCGATGAGCGTCATTGTTAAATCGCGGCAATGAAATTTGGTTCCACACCTTGTGGTCGCCCGGCGCAAAATTTGGTTCAACGCCGTCAGGCGAACAGCGCCTTGCGCTTTTGCACGCGCGCAATGGATCGCCGCACCGCGGCCTGATCGAGTGATCCATTCTGCACCGCACTCGCGACCGCCGCGGCGATGCCGGCCATCTCCTGCTCCTGGTCGAACAGATTGTTGCCGATGCAGATCATGTCCATGCCGGCGGCGATCGACTGCAGGCTGGCCGCGCTTGTGCCGAGCGCCTTCTGCAGCCCCTGCATTTGCATGTCGTCGGTGATCAGCAGCGTCTCGGGCAGGCGACGGCGAAGCCGGCCGAGCCCGGCCAATGACAATGTCATCGGATGCTGCGCGTCCCACTGCCGGACAATGGCGTGGCTGACCAGTACCGCATCGCCATAGGTGCGCGGCGCCAACGCGTAGAACAGTTCCTCCTGCTCGGGACGCAGCGCATCGGAAATGTCCATGAACTCCAGATGCGAATCGACGCTTGCACCGCCGATGCCCGGAAAATGCTTCAGGCAGAGGCCTACTCCCGCCTGCCGCGCCGCAGCGTCGACCAGCCGGGCATTGGCCTCGACCTCACCGATATCGGGCGAATAGGACCGCTTGATCCTGCCGATGTTGGGATTGTCGGGATTGTAGTCGACGTCGATGACAGGCGCGAAATTGTAGCGGATGCCGAGCCGGTGCAACTCGCCGTAGCTTGCGGCCAGCACCGTCTGCTTTTCCGCGCGCGCGAGCAGATTGAACTCCTTCGCGCTCGGCAGCGGCTGAAAACCGCAGGTGTCCTTGAGCCGGCGCACCAGGCCGCCCTCCTGGTCGATGAAGACCAGCGGCCGCGACGGCAGCGCTGCGATCTCGGCGCAGAGCGACTGCACCTGCGCGGGCGAGGCGATGTTGTTGTCGTATTGCCGGGTCTGGCAGGAATAGTCGAACAGGATCACCCCGCCGAGCCCGAACTGCGCGGCAAATTCCTTCAGCCAAGGCGGAACGACCTTGCCGTAGAAGCCGAGAATGAAGAGTTCGCCGACGGACATGGCCGCTCGATTCGGTTGCCGCATGGAATCAGCCGCGCCCGATGGAATAGCACGCTGGGGCGGCGGTAAGAATATGACGCAGCTTGCTGCTCGACTGCGTTCCCCGCGCTTGCATCACTATGTTAAGACACGCCGGCGGGCCTCGATCGCCTGCCACGACACAAGGACTTTCGGAAACCGCCCATGACAGCAGCTTACGTCCCGCAAATGGCCCTTTACCGCCAATGGCTGAAGCGGACGCGCGGCCTTGAGTTTGCGGATTTCGAGGCGATGCGGCGCTGGTCGGTCACCGATATCGACGGCTTCTGGCAGAGCGTGTGGGATTATTTCGACCTGCGCTCGCCGACGCCGCATTCGGCGGTGCTGGCCGAGCGCAAGATGCCGGGCGCGGTGTGGTTTCCCGGCGCTTCGGTGAACTACGCGCGCCAGGTCTTCCGCCATGTCGCGCCGGCGCATGCCGCAGGCCTGCCGGCCCTGATCTCGAGCGGCGAGGACGGCAAGCTCTCGGAGACGAGCTGGCCCGAGCTGCAGCGCAAATCGGCCGCGCTGGCGCTGCATCTGAAGGCTAACGGCGTGCGCGCCGGCGACCGGGTCGCCGCCTACTTGCCGAACATTCCCGAGACGATCATCGCGTTCCTCGCGACCGCGAGCCTGGGCGCGGTCTGGAGCGTCTGCGCGCCCGACATGGCGGCGCCCGCGGTGATCGATCGCTTCAAGCAGATCGAGCCGAAGGTGCTGATCGCCTGCGACGCCGTGACCTATGCCGGCCGCCGCCACGATCGGCAAGGTGTGATCGAGGAATTGCGGCGCGCGCTGCCGACCGTGCAGCATGTCATCCTGCACAGCGACGCCGCGCCGTCCGAGACGCGATTGTCATCGATCCTCGCGGGCCGGAGCGCGGCGATCGACGCCTTCGAGCCGGAATGGCTGCCGTTCGATCATCCGCTCTGGATCGTCTATTCCTCAGGCACCACCGGATTGCCGAAGCCGATCCTGCACAGCCATGGCGGCATCATCGTGGTGGCGCTGCCGCTCTCGACGCTGCACAACGATATCGGCTGCAGCTATCAGCCAAACTCGTTCGGCGAACGCTTCCACTGGTACTCCTCGACCGGCTGGATCATGTGGAATTGCCAGGCCAACGGCCTGCTCAACGGCACGACCTGCTGCATTTTCGACGGCAGTCCCGGCGGCACCAAGGACAAGCCGGACTGGACCACGCTGTGGCGCTTCGTCGCCGACGCCAAGGCCACCTTCTTCGGCGCCGGCGCGGCGTTCTTTGCCAATTGCACCAAGGCGGAGATCGATCTTGCTGCCGTCGGCGATCTCTCGGGCCTGCGCACGCTCGGCTCGACCGGCTCGCCGCTCAGCGCCGACACCCAGGCCTGGTTCAACGAGCGCTTCGCCGCGCTTGCGAAGCACAACGGCAACGCTGCGCAGGCCGATATGTGGTGGGCCAATATTTCCGGCGGCACCGACTTCGCCGGCGCCTTCATCGGCGGCAATCGCGAATTGCCGCAGACGCCGGGGATCATGCAATGCCGCCTGCTCGGCTGCGCGGTGGAAGCGTTCGACGAGCAGGGCCGCGCGGTGATCGACGAGGTCGGCGAGCTCGTCTGCACCGAGCCGCTGCCCTCGATGCCGCTGCGCTTCTGGAACGATCCCGGCAACGCGCGCTACCTTTCCAGCTATTTCGAGACCTACCCCGACAATTTCGACGGAAGTGGCCGCGGCCCGGTGTGGCGGCATGGCGACTGGCTCAAGATCAACCCCGACGGCTCCTGCGTGATCTACGGCCGCAGCGACGCCACCATCAACCGCCATGGCCTGCGGATGGGCACCAGCGAGCTCTATTCCGCGATCGAGGCGCTGCCGGAGGTGCTGGATTCGATGGTGGTCGACCTCGAATATCTTGGCCGCGACAGCTACATGCCGCTGTTCGTGGTGCTGCGCGAGGGCATTGCGCTCGATGCCGCGATGAAAGCCAAGATCAACAAGGCGGTCGAGGCCGGGCTGTCGCGCCGCTTCCTGCCCAACGACATCTTCGTCGTGGCGGAAATTCCGCGCACGCTGTCCGGCAAGAAGCAGGAGCTGCCGGTCAAGAAGCTGCTGCTCGGCCATCCCGTCGAGAAGGTCATCAATCGCGATGCGATGGCCAATCCCGGATGCCTCGACTGGTATCTCGATTTTGCAAAGAGCTATCTGAGCAAGCAGGCCGGCGCGGCGTAACGGCCGCCGAATGCCACTCGCGTTTGGGATCTCACGACATGTCTTCACCCAGCTACATCGACCCGCTCAACGGAAAGCTCTATCCGCTGGATATCCCGCGCTGGTGCTCCGACGAAGGCAAGCCGCTCCTGATAACGCCGCTGCCGGGAATCTCCCGCGACGACATCGATCGCGGGACGCGGTCGCTGTGGCGCTATCGGGCGGCGCTGCCGGTCGAGATCAGGCAGCCGATCACGATGGGCGAAGGCTACACGCCTGCCGTCGAGAAGGCGTGGGATGACCTGCGGCCGCATTTCAAGCTCGAATGGTTCAATCCGACGGCGAGCTTCAAGGATCGCGGCACCACGGTGATGCTGTCGTTCCTGCGCCAGCTCGGCGTCGATGCGGTGCTGGAGGACAGCTCCGGCAATGGCGGCGCGTCGGTTTCAGCCTATGGCGCGGCGGGCGGGATGCGGGTCAGGATCCTTGCGCCGGCCACGACGTCGCCGATGAAGGTGGCGCAGATGCACGCCTTCGGCGCCGAGGTGCAGCTGGTCGAAGGCCCGCGCGAGGAATCCGAGGCGGAAGCGATCCGCCAGTCGAAGCTGATCTTCTACTCCAGCCACAACTGGCAGCCGTTCTTCCTGCAGGGCACCAAGTCGCTGGCCTACGAGATCTGGGAAGATTTCGGCTTCACCGCGCCCGACAACGTCATCATGCCGGTCGGCGCCGGCAGCAGCCTGCTCGGCTGCTATATCGGCTTCAAGGAGCTCTTCGCGGCCGGGCAGATCGCGCGGCTGCCGCGCCTGTTCGCGGCGCAGCCGCTCAACTGCTCGCCGGTCGATGCCAGCTTTGCCGCCGGCGTCGACACGCCGGTCGATCGCGCGGTCCGCAAGACCATCGCCGAGGGCACCGCGATCAAGCACCCGCTGCGGCTGAAGCAGATGATCGCGGCACTGAAGGAGAGCGGCGGCGGCACCGTCGCAATTCCCGAAGTCGGCATCGTCGCCGCGTTGAAGCGATTGGCGCAGACCGGCCTGTTCGTCGAGCCGACCTCGGCCTCGGCCGCCGCCGCGCTCGACGTCCTCAAGGCGCGCG
>NZ_LFIQ01000111.1:22615-60885 GCF_001189245.1 Bradyrhizobium pachyrhizi
GGTGAAGAAGTTGGTCGGGTTGTCGAGCGCCGTGTTGACCTTCTTGCCGGTGGCAAGGCGGTTCTGCGTCGTGGAGAGCAGATCGGCGGTGGACTGGAGGGAGAGGAGGTTCTGACGAACGGAGGAGGAGAGAATGATATCGGACATTTTCATACCTTTCTGGTGTGAAACTGAGGAAAAAGCCGCTCCAATCCTTTCTGATCGGGCGGATGGCCGATCCTGCGGTCAAGCCGCGAAGGAAAAAGAAATCTCCAGCACGGCATTTGAGACAAAGGCCGAAGAATAAAATTGTCGCCATTGGGCGAGGTTCGTCCCGAAAACTACTGGGGCGACTGACAATTCCGGCCAGATAGCGACCCCTGCGCCCTCACCCCATTCACCAAGCATTAACCATCATGGGAAAGGATCACTGTCGCATCGGCCCCGGGCCGCAACGGCGGCTGCTAAGCAGTGCCGAACCACGTCGTTCCGCGAGCGAAGACGTCGCGCGACTGCCGGCAAAGGAGAACGGTTATGGCCCTGAAGGTCGAACTCAAACCGAACGAGCGCATCATCGTCGGCAATTGCGTGATCACCAACACCGACCAGCGCGCCCGCCTGCTGATCGACGGTGACCGCATCCCGATCCTGCGCGAGAAGGATATCCTGACGCCCGAGACCGCGGACACGCCGGCAAAGCTGATCTATCTCGCTGTGCAGCTGATGTATCTGTCGCCGGACCCGATGGCGCACCACCCGACCTATTTCAGTCTGGTGCGCGACATCATCACCGCGATGCCGAGCGCCTGGCCCTTCATCGAAAGCGTCAACAACTTCATCCTCAACGGCGACCTCTATCACGCGCTGAAGGAATCCAAGAAGCTGATCGCACACGAAGAGAAGTTGCTGGAAACCGCGCGCGACCAGCAGAACGCCGAGCGGGACGACACACGCAAGAGCGCGTAGAGCTCCTTGTTTTGACGCGTTTTCGCGCGGCCCGGCGTCCACTTCGCTTGAAAACGCTCTAGCCCCACTCGCCTCAACGAAAAAGGCCTCCGCGCGGAGGCCTTTTTGCTGGCTGGAGATGAGGGGCGCGCGATCAGCCGATCGGCAGATATTTCAGCAGCGTCGTCTGATACAGCATCGACGTGGTCTGGTACGACGCCTGCAAGCTGGTTTGCAGCGCCAGGATCTTGGTCGCGACCTCGTCCTGATTGACGCCCTCGACCGAGTCGAGCATCGTTTCCGCCATCCCCTTGAGCTGGGTCTGCCGATCGGTGGCCGCCTTGGTCGCGGTCTGGGCACCGGCGAATTCGGCCTGCACGTCCTGGATCTGCTGCTGACCGTTTTGCGGGGCGAGGTTGGCGCTCACGCGCTGCGCGAGCGCCGTCACCTGCGCACTCGCATTCGGATTGCTGGCATTGGTTGTGACGGCTGCGTACACCGCGACGTTCTGCAGCAAATAGCGGAAGGCCTGTTCGTTGGCGCGCGCGCCATACTGCACGGTGATGGACTGATCGACCTGCGCGACCGCGGTGCCGCGCGCCGACCCCGGGCCATTCTCGCCGGTGTACCAGTAGACGGTGTTGTCGGGCGTGCCCGCGACCAGGTTGGTGGCGGTGTCGAACGGCGGTCCCCCTACCCTCAGCGGCGCCGGCGCTGCGGTGGTGTTGTTGGCGATGCCGAGCGCGCCAAGTGCGGCCGTGTTGGAGCTCGAGATCGACAGGCTCTCGCCATCGGCGCCGTGCAGGGTGATCGCGCCGTTGCCGATGGTCGACGGGTTCTTGGTGCCGCTGATCTGGTCGATCTTGGCCATCAGCGTCTGCACGCTGTCGGTGACGTTGACCTGGTTGCCGGTGGCGCCCGAGGCCACGAAGGTGATCGGCGTGCCGTTCACCGTGATGGTATCGCCGGCGGCAAAGCTCGCCGACAGCGAGTCGGTGCCCGCCGCCCCCGACAGCGCCGTGGCGCCGTTGATCGGCGCCGGCGGCGTGTTCCGGTTGTTGACCGCGGCGCCCGACACGGTCGCGACCGGATTGAAGAAATTGTTCGACGCCGCAACCGCGGACGCCGCGACCAGCGACGTGTCGCTCAACGTCTTGATCGACGAGGTCAGGGTCGATTGCAGGTTGGCCGTCGTCGCCGCGGTGTCGGCGCCGATCAGGAACGAGCCGGCGGGCGGCGGGTTCGTCGTGGTCGCCGTGAGTTCGATCGCTTCGGTGGTGCCGTCGGGCAGCGTGAAGTTGAACTTGATCTTGTCGCCGTCCTTCGGATTGACGGCGCCGAGATCGACCGAGGCCGATTTCGGCGTGCCGGTCGGCTGCGTCACCGTGGCGCCACCCGTCAACGACGACTGCACCGACAAAAGCTTCAGGCCGAACGGCGAGCCGTCCTCGGCGATACTCGTGACCGTCGTGGTCGCCGGCGGCGACGAGACGCTCAGGCGCCCCATCATGCCGGCGCCCTGATCGGCCTGCTTGCGCTCATTGATGAGCTGCGTGAGGCCGGCCTGGGTTGCCGTACCCTTGAGCATGGTATCGGCGGATACCGTGGCCGGCGTATCCATCGCGCGGCCGGAAAACAGATAGCGGTCGCCCGACTGGCTGTTCAGCATCGCGACCGCGTTAGCGAAGGCCGCCTGCGCCGTGATCTGGCCCGAGGTCTGGCCGCTGTCGTTGAGCGTCAGCGTCGCCGTCGTCGCGGCGTTCTTCACCTGGGCCCCGACGTCGGACAGGCCCTGCAAGGTGAGGTTCGCGACACTCAGGCGCGTGTTGAGGTTGGTGGCGGTATCGGAGAACGCGTTGATGCCGCTGATCTGCGCGCGCAGGCTGAGCGCGAAACCGCGATCGAGTCCCTGCCCCGCATAAGTTGTCGATACCTTGCCGGTCGCAAGCTGCGTGGTCAGGTCATTGAGCTGATTCCGCAGGTTGAGGATCGTGGTGCCGATATAGGAAGTTCTGCCGCTTACGCCGTCGATCGACATGTTACCCTCACGTGAGCTGCAGCAGCGCGTCGTACATCTGCTTGATCGACGACATCACGCGCGCATTGGCGGAATAGGCGTTCTGCAGCGAAAGCAGATGCGCCATCTCCTCGTCCATGTTGACGCCGGAGGTCGAGTCCATCTTGGTCTGCAGCGTGTTCAGCACGACGTCCTGGCCGTCAGCGAGTTGCTTGGCAGCGGTCGCCGACTCGCCCTGCTGGCTGATGAACTGCTTGGCAAAGTTGAGCAGCGTGCCGGTGAACGGCGCGCCGGTGGTGCCAAGGCCGGTCTGCGGCGAATAGCTGTATGAGGCATTCGACAGCTGGTTCAGAACGAGGTTGGCGCGCGTGGTGTCGCCGGCCGGCGTCTGCGGATTGGTCGAGTACACCACCATGCGCGAGGGATCGCCGATCAAGGCGGTGTTGACGCTGATGCGTGCGGCAAGGCCGGTGGTCTGCGAGCCGTTCGCGGTGATCGCGCCGGTGTAGAGCCCGCCATTGTCGGTGAACAGCGGAAGGTGCGGATCGCCCGAGGTCAGCGACGAAACCGTCGTGGTGACCGACGCCGCGGTCACATCGGCCTTGTTGGCGGCGCCGTCGTCGAGCACGCGCAGCGTCGACCCGGACGGATTGGAGAATTGCAGGCCGGTTCCACCGAGCGCGCCGTTGAGCTGCGACAGCACCGAGCTCATGCCACCGGAGAAATCGATGCCCAGCACCTCGTCGTTGGGATCGACGGTCGCGGTATTGCTCAGCGGCAGCACGCTCGGATCGTCGACGCGGATGATCGACAGATTATGCGTGAGGCCGGTGGTGTTGTCCTTGTAGGAGACGTGGATGGTGTTGCCGTTCTGCAGCCCCGAGAGATCGAGGTCGAAGCCGGACTGCGCTCCCGCCGTCGCCGCGGTGCCCGCGGTGGTCTTGTCCGACAGCGCGCTCGACATCGCGGCGGCGAACTGATCGATCTGGGTCTGGGCCTGCGCCAGCGTGTTGTCGCGCAACTCGAGATAGGCGGCGATCTTGCCGGAGCGAATCGAATTGGTCGACACCATGTCATAGGTGCCGCCATGCGGGAACGTGATGGTGATGGTCCCGACCGTGCTCTTGGTCGGGTCGGTATTGTACAACGTGTTGGACGTCATCGTGCCCTGGGCGTTGAAGCTGAGCGTCGCGGCCTCGGTGCCGACCAGCTGCACGCCGGAATTGGTGAACACGCTCACTTGGTTCTGGCTGTTGGTGACGGTGCGGATGTCCATCAGCTGCGAGAGCTGCGTGACGTAGCGGTCGCGCTGATCGAGCAATGCCGCGGTCGAGGCATCGGTCGTGCCGCCATTGGCCGCCAGCTGGACATTGAGGCGCGCAATCTGCTGCAACGCATTGTTGGCGCTGTTGATGGAGTCGCTGATGCCGGCCTCGGCGTTGGCGCGCAGCGTCTGGATTCCCTGCGACGTCGCGTTGAGCTGCTGCGCCATCGATTGCGCGGCATTGATCACGCCGATGCGGGCCGACTGCGATTCCGGGCTGGTCGACAGCCCCTGCAGCGCGGTCAGGAACTTGTTGTAGGCGTCCTCGATCGTGCCGGTGGAGTCGGGATTGCCGTACACGCCCTGCAGATTGGCCATGAAATCCGAGCGGACATCGGCGTAGGCCGCGCCCGAGGTCTCGGTGCGGAGCTGGGTCTGCAGGAATTCGTCGAGCTGGCGGTTGACGCCGGTGATGAGGACGCTCGAACCGTACTGGCCGGTGGTGCCGGTGACCTGATTGAGCGTCTTCCTGACGTAGCCGGGCGTCTCCGCGTTGGCGACGTTCGACGACACGAGCGAGAGCGAGGCCTGCGTGGCGCGCAGGCCCGACATCGCGGTGGAAAGGGCTTGGCTCAAACCCATGATGTGTACTCGCCTTTACTTCTTCACACGTGCAGCAACGATGCGATCAGCGCACCACGTTCAGGAGATCCTGCACCATCGAATTGGTCGTGGTGATCACCTTGGTGTTCGCCGAATAGGCCTGCTGGGTCACGATCAGCTTGGTGAATTCGTCGGCAATATCGGTGTTCGAGCTCTCGAGCGAGGAACCGACGATGGTGCCGGCCTTGCCGAACAACGCCGCGCCGGACTCGTCGGTCGCCTCGAACGCACCGCCGTCGATGCGCTTGAGGAAGTTGGTGCCGTTGAAGGTCGCCACCGAGATTTCGGCGAGGTCGATGTTGCGGCCGTTGGTGTAGTTGCCGACGATGCGGCCGTTGGTGGAGACGCTGACCGACTGCAGCTGGCCTGCGGGGAAACCGTCCTGCTGGATCTGGTTGACCTGAACGTTGCCGTTGGCGTCGGCGAACTGGGTCACGCCACCGGAGCCGAAATTGATCACGGGGCTGCCGAGCGACACGCCGTTGACGACGGCATTGGTGAGCGCCACCGAGGAGATCGCCGGCGACATCTGCCCGTTCGAGGCGAAGGTGAAGTTGACGTTGACGTTCTGCCAGGAGACCTGTGTGCCGGTCGCATTGGGATTGACCTGATAGAACAGGTTCCAGGTGTCGGTATGTGTGCCACCCAGCGAGGAGCTGTCGGTCTTGGCCCAGCGGAATTGCAGGTTCACCGGCGCGCCCGAGACGTCGTAGGCGGTGACGGCGCCGCCTGAGACGGATTCGTTCAGGAAGGTCGAGTTATCGTTGCCGATAACCTGGCCGGTGCCGACCGTGCCGCCGCCGCCGCGAACCGCAACCGCCGAGCCGGTGAAGCCGAGCGCCGCGAAGGCGGTCGAGTTCGAGCTCGTCACGTTGAGATCGGCCAATTTGCCGGAGTGCAAGGTGATCTTGCCGCCGCTGATCGTCGATGGCGTCGTGGTGCCGGTAATCGCGTCGATCTTCGCGAGCAGCGTTCCGATGCTGTCGGTGACGTTGAGCTGGTTGCCAGTCGCCCCCGACGCCACGAAGGTGATGACGGTGCCGTTGACCGTGATCGTGTCGGCGGGCACGACGGGCGGGCCGGCCGAGCCGGCGCTGAAGCTGGCGTTGATCGAGTCGGTGCCTGTACCGCCCGAAAGCAAGGTCGCGATGGTATTGTCCACCGATGGCGTCGCCTTGTTCTTCTGCTCGGTGCCGGTGATAGCGGAATCGGTATACGGCGCAGCCGGCGTGCCCAGCACCAACGGATTGTTTCCACTGCTGAACGCGCCCGGCCGGATCAGCTCGGAACCGGGAACCGAAGTGTCGTGCGCGGTGGTCAAGGGATAGGACGCGAGGTTGGCGCGATAGTCTATCTTGGTGGTCTGCTGCGCCGGCAGGAAGTCGTTCTTGAATTGCAGCACCTGCGGCGATGAGCCTGCCGGGTTGCCGGTGGTCGGGTCGATCGGCACGCCCTCGAGATAGTAGCCGGCGCCGTTGACGAGATAGCCGTCCTTGTTGAGCTGGAAATCGCCGCGGCGGGTGTAGCGGTCGACGCCATCGAACACCGGCGCACCGTCGGTGAAGCTGCCGGGCTTCTGCACCGCGAAGAAACCGTTGCCGTTGATCGCCATGAAGGTCGCGACCGATGCCGACTGGACGTCGCCCTGTACCGAGTTGGTCGAACGGGACTGCGCGGTGACGCCGCCGGCAAGCTGCGCGGTCAGCGCGGTCTGCGGGACGAGGTCAAGGAACGAGGTATCGATGCGCTTGAAGGCGGTGGTCTGCGAGTTGGCGATGTTGCCGGAGATGTTTTCAAGCGCGTACGACCCCGCGCGCAAGCCACCGACAGCCGTCGTGAGAGCGCCGAAGATACCCATGACATGTTCTCCAATTCGATTCCCGGCGGCTGGCAATCACAGGAATGGCCGCATCGGCGGAGCATGTCGCAAAGGTCGTGCCACGAAACAAAACGTAACAAAATCATCCGCTTGAAAAAAATGCCCCGGTCGTTCGACCGGGGCACATTTGCCGGGAGCGGCAACAATTGCCGGGAAGGAATGTCAGGTCGCCGATGGCGCCGCCGGGTGAAACACCAGCGCGAAGCCGTCCATGCAGTAGCGCAGTCCGGTCGGTTTCGGGCCGTCGTCGAAGACGTGGCCGAGATGGCCGCCGCAGCGGCGGCAATGCACCTCGGTACGGACCATGCCGAAGGTGCGGTCCGACGTGGTGCCGACCGCGTTGTCCAGCGGCTTGTAGAAGCTCGGCCAGCCGGTGCCGCTCTCATACTTGGTCTCGGACGAGAACAGCGGCAGGTCGCAGCCGGCGCAGGCGAAGATGCCCTTGCGGTGCTCCTTGAGCAGCGGGCTGGATCCCGGCCGCTCGGTGCCCTGGTTGCGCAGGATCTCGTATTGCTGCGGCGTCAGCTGCGCGCGCCATTCGGCGTCGGTCTTCTCGATCTCGAATTTCTCGGCGGCCTGCGCCGGCGAGGCGCGCAGCCAGCGGAAGGCGGCGAAGCCGAACAGGCCGGCGACGGAAGCAAGCAGGATGCGGCGATCGATCATTAATCATCTCCGGTGCGGGCGGCTCGGGGGGCGTGCCCGAGGTTCGTCAACAAATACGAACCCCGCCGGCGGACGTTACATCCGCCCGTCGGAGATCCGCTCACTTTCTTGCGAGGCATCCGGATACGGCGCCTCGCCGTCCTCGATCTGCCTGGGCGCGGGCGGACGCGCCGGCCGCACTGCCGACGGGGGCGGACGGCGGGGTGCGGGTCCCCTGGTTCCCGCCCTGAGATTGGCCTCGGCGAGCCGTGCCTCGCGCAGGCGCTCCTTCGCACGTGCACCCTCGCGGTAGCGCGCCAGAACACCCGCCACGGACGAGGCCCCCCTCGCCCACAGGCCGACGAAATGACCGGCGACGCGGCCGGTGGCGCCGCCGGCCCAGACCAGCTCGAACGGCGAAAACAGCCGCCAGCGATCGTCGCCCCACAGGATGCTGCGCGCGATCAGCTGCCCGGCGAGCGCCGAGGTGTTGAGTCCCTGCCGGCCGAAGCCGCTCGCCACCCACAGGCCCCGGCGCAACTGACCGATCTGCGGCATGCCGTGCACGGTGACGCCGACCGCGCCGCCGAACATCTCGGCGATCGGAACCTTGCCGAGTTGCGGAAACACCGTGGCGATGCGGCGCTGCACCGCCCCGCCAAGCCGCTTCGGCCGTGCGTCCCAGGTGGCTTCGGGGCTCGCCCACAACAGCCGATCGCCATCGACAACACGGAAATGGTCGATGCCGTCGCTGTCGACGACCGAGCCGGGAAAGACGATGGTCTCGGCCAGCCGCTCCCCGAGCGGCTCGGTCAATGCCGCGTAGCGCCACACCGGCAGCAGCGTATCGGACAAGCGCTTCAGCGGCGCGCCGAGATGGATATTGCCGGCGAGGACAATATGGTTGGCGCGCAGCCGCGCCGTCGGCGTCACGATGCGTTTGCGGATGCCGGAGAAATCGATGCTGACGACCGGCGTCTCCTCGAAGATCCGCACGCCCGCCCGCATCGCCAGCGCGGCGAGGCCGTGCACATATTTGCGACCTTCTATCTGGAACGCCTTCGGATAATAGATGCCGTGGAAATAGCGGCCGGTCCTGAGCACGCTGCGCACGCGATCGACCTGCCAGCCCTCGATCTCGGTCGCCAAATCCTCACCCAGCGTCTGCAGGCGGCTGATCAGCGCCTCGCCGACATCGACATTGGAGACCTCCAGCGCGCCATCGCTCGGCTTGATGCCCGGGATCAAATCTTCGGTAGCGGCGGCGCGGACATAGTCGGCGCCCTCCTTCGACAGCGCCCACAATTCGCGGGCATCGTCGAGGCCGACGCGCTCGATCACATCTGTTATCGGCAGGCCGAATCCCGGCATTACGGTGCCGAGATGATGACCGGAGGCGTTCCAGCCGATCTGGCGGCCTTCGAGCACCGCGACGCTCGCACCGAGCCGCGCCGCCTCACGCGCCACGGTCAGGCCGGCCAGCCCGGCCCCGACCACGCAAATATCGACGTCGAGGTCGAACGCCAGACGGTCGCGGAACGGCGAGGCCGCCTGATCGGGGCCGTCTGCCGCACTTGTGGAACTCTCGCTCATGGCGTTTCTTACGAACCGCTGCGGCGCTTGTCACCTTGTCCAGGGCATGAGCCTGTAGAATTAATTCGACCTGACCGAATCGAGAATGGAAGTCCATGCGCCGTTTGCTGCTGCTGCGTCACGCCAAAACCGAACACGACGCGCCTTCGGGGCACGACCAGGACCGCCGTCTCGACGAGCGCGGCCACCGCGACGCAGCGGAGATCGGCGGCTGGATCGCCCGTCATCCGCCCCTGCCCAATCTGGCGCTGGTCTCGCCGGCGGTCCGCACCAGGCAGACCTGGGAGATCGTGCGCGAGGCGCTGAAGGGCGCCGGGCCTGCGCCGAAGGTCGAATTCGTGCCGGACCTCTACGGCGCCGACCCGGTGCAATTGCTGACCGCGATCCGGATGGCTTCGGTCAGCGATCCGAAGCGGCTGATGCTGGTCGGCCATAATCCCGGCATGCACGAGCTCGCGCTGACGCTGACCGGCAGCGGCGACGAGGCCGCAAAGCGCGCGCTCGGCGACAATCTGCCGACCTCGGGGCTCGCCGTCTTCGACTTTGCGACCGACGACTGGAACGACGTCTCGTTTCGGCGCGGCAAGCTCGTCCTGTTCGTCAGCCCTAAGCTGTTGAAGCAGGCCTCGCGCAGCTGACGCAAGCGGACAGCGCCGCGCCGCCATGCTATATTGGCCTCTGCGCGACAGGGGGACCGGTTCGCGTCGAGACCAGAACGACTTCAAGAAAAAGAAGGCGCGCGTCCCGGGCACAGGGACCAAACGGCTCCAGACCAATCGCGGACAGGAGGCGCAGATGTACAAATCCATTCTCGTTCCGATCGACCTCGCTGATACCGATCTGGCGAAGCCGGCGATCGCAACCGCTGCAACATTGTCGCAAACATGGAACGGGACGGTTCGTCTGCTCAACGTGCTGCCGATGACGCCGGTGATGCTCGCCGAATACGTGCCGGCGGATTTCGACAGCCAGCAGCGCGAAACATCGGAAGAAGCGCTTGCGATCGTCGCGCGCGAATCCGGCATCGCGCCCTCCCGCATCTCGGGCGTGGTGCGTCAGGGCGGCATCTATCACGAGATCCTCGAGGAGGCCGCGACCATGAAGGCCGACCTCATCGTGATGACCTCGCACCGGCCAGCGATGCGCACCTACTTCCTCGGCTCAAATGCCGGCCACGTGGTGCGCTACGCCAAATGCTCGGTGCTGGTGGTGCGGCACTAAAGCTGGGTGAGTCATGGCCGTCGCAGGCGGCGCTGCCAAAATATCGAAAACAACCCCATGCAAAGTAGCCGGCGGCGGCCGGCGTTCGACCAGGCGACTTGACACGTCGGGCAACTCAGGGATATTCTTCTAGTATTCCGAAATTGCGCACGAAGATGCCGTTGAGGACGCGGCGGTCATTCGCTCGTGGCACGCCGCGCGGCTTGTTGGGCAGCATCGGCTCGATGGCAGTCCATTCGTCGTCGGAGAGTTCGTAGCGCATGATTCGGCCCCTTCGGTCAGGCGCTGGAACCACGGCTCGGCAGTCAGCTCAATGAGGCACTGACCGACGGCGATTGGTCGCTATGCACCCGAAAGCGGACGCATTGTGCTCACGTTGAGCTCTTCACCTCTTGACCCGAAGCGGTCGTCGGCCATGCCGGACAGTGGCTCAACATACTGCTATAAGCGTTGAGCTTCCCAAGATGCTGTCAGAACAGGCAACTTGCCTGAGCGCAGCCGAGGCGCCCGCGGTCGATTGCCCGACGATGCTATCCGCGTATTCTCGTCCTTCGATGTGTTTGAGGGTTCTGGGAATTGACTTCACCAGCTCAGGATACGGAGCGACATTGACGATGAGGGGCGGCGTTGTCGAATATTGTCAAGGAATTGCGGAAAGGTAACGCACGCAAGGGCGCCGGAAGACGCCCCTTTCCGTGCGTTCGAGACCTCCTCGCCGACCACGCGGAAACTGCGCCGGAGCGCTATGCCATTCTGGCCCCGGCGCGCCGCCCGATGACGTATGGCGCGCTATGGACGCAGGCAAATGAAGTGGTTTTCGGGTTGCGGAACGTCGGCGTGCGCCGAACTGACAGGGTCGCGGTCGTGTTGTCGGACGGACCAGAGGCTGCAGTAGCGGCGATCACGGTTGCGGCCGGCGCGGTTTGTGTACCTCTCAATCCGGGTTTCACCTGTGATGAATACCTGCGTTATTTCGGCGAATTGCAGCTGGCGGCGCTATTGACGCACGCTGACTTGAATTCGGCCAGCCGACGCGCCGCCCAAATCCAGGGCGTGCCCGTGATCGATGTGTCGATGCGGCCGAACGAGGGAGCCGGCGCGTTCAGTGTTGCCGGTCGGGCACCGCAGCTCCTGGTTGACGACGAGTTTGCGTCCAGCGCTGACGACGCGTTCATCCTGATGACATCTGGCAGCACGTCGCGGCCCAAAACGGTCCCTCTGACCCATGCGAGCGTCTGTCTGTCGGCCGACAACGTTGGCGCCGTCTTGGAGCTGGAGGCTCGCGACCGATTGCTAAGCGTACTGCCTCTCTTTCATGGGCATGGCTTGATCTCGGGACTTCTGGCCGCGCTTGCGGCAGGCTCCAGTACGGTCTGTCCGCCTGGCTTCGATGCAACAGCGTTCTTCGGCTGGCTGATGGAGTTCCGACCAACCTGGTACACGGCGGTACCAGCAATCCATCGCGCAGTATTGGCGGCGGCGGATCCCTACAGGCAGGCTGCGCAGCGGTCCTCCTTGCGGCTCGTTCGTTCGGCTTCGACGTCTCTGTCGTCGGAAGTGCTCGACGGACTAGAAGCGCTGTTTGGTGTTCCCGTTATAGACACCTACGGCATGACGGAGGCCGCGACCCAGATCGCTGCTAATCCCTTGCAGCGGCGAAAGCGCGGTTCCGTCGGCCGGCCGGCCGGCCCCGAGATCGGGATACTGGACAGGAGAGGCCGTCGCTTGCCATCCGGCAAACGTGGAGAGATCGCGCTGCGAGGTCCCACCATAACCAGAAGGTACGACAATGATGCCGCCGCTACAGCGTCCGCATTTCAGGACGGCTGGTTCCGGACCGGCGACCTCGGATACCTGGACGCCGACCGGTATCTCTTTATCGTCGGTCGCATCAAGGAGATCATCCATAAGGGCGGGCAGAAGATTGCCCCCGCCGAGGTAGAGAGCGCATTGCTGAGCCACCCGGCTGTGATCGAAGCCGCTGTTTTCCCTGTCCCCCATGAGCGACTGGGCGCGGACGTCGCCGCCGCTATTGTGCTGCGTCAGGACGCAAAGGTGAGCGTACAAAGTCTCCGAGACTTTGCCCGAGGACGCCTGGCCGGGTTTAAGGTCCCTGGCCTCATCGTGATTGTAACAGAGATTCCGAAAGGCTCCGGCGGGAAGATCAAGCGCAATGAACTTGCGGCCGGCCTTTCAAAGACTCGACCAATCCAGGACGACGGCAAAGGAGTTGCGCCCAGCTCGGAATTGGAGCGTCAACTGGCCGGTATCTGGAAGGACATCCTGGACATCGATCGGATCAGCGTTGAT
The DNA here is from genome assembly GCF_001189245.1 of Bradyrhizobium pachyrhizi. Taxonomy (GTDB): domain Bacteria; phylum Pseudomonadota; class Alphaproteobacteria; order Rhizobiales; family Xanthobacteraceae; genus Bradyrhizobium; species Bradyrhizobium pachyrhizi. Next base: position 35,129 of record NZ_LFIQ01000111.1, read on the forward strand.
CAGGATGTCTTCGCGCTCGGCGTGGATTCACTTGCCATGACCCAGTTGATCTTGCGTGTGGAAGAGTACTTCGGCGTCATGCTGTCGTTCGAGGATATCTTCAATTCGTCGACCGTTGCAGCGCTTGCGCTTCGCCTTGAATCATCAAAAGAGAGCGCCGGCTCGTTGGCGCGCCCGCACGATCCGCCATCGCAGATCTCGCGCGCTGATGCAGATGGCGCACAGTCAATCTCCATCGTGCAGGAGCGCATGCTACGCATCGAGCGAAAATTACCCGGGCTACCCCAGTTCAACCTGCCGTTCGCTTATCGATTGCAGGGCCGACTAAGCATTCCCGTGCTCGAGCGGAGCCTTGCCGAGGTCGTGCGTCGGCATGACATGCTGCGCACGGCGTTTATCTGGCAGGATGAGGTCCCCCTCGCTCGCGTCGTGCCGGACGTCGATGTCAGATCAATCCTGGCTGTGAAGGATTATGCAGTCCCGGTGCATGCCGGAGATACCCGTGCCAAGGAACTTCTGCTGGTAAAGGCGAAGCTGGAAGCCGAACGGAGCTCCCTGGCGCCGATCGACATGAACAATGCGCCACTGTTCCGGGCCTATCTCTTCAGGCTCGATGCCAGGGACCATGTTTTGCTCCTGGTCATGCATGATATCATCATCGATGGCTGGTCGATGGCAATCTTCATGGAAGAACTTCTGGAGATCTATGCCGCTGCGATTTCCGGTGCGAAGGCGCAGCTGCCCAAACCATCGCTTCAGTTTTCCGATTTCGCTCGCTGGCAGCGTTTGTGGTCCAGCACCGAGGAAGCAAACAGGCAGTTCGCTTACTGGAAGCGATGCCTCGACAAAGCCTCACCTCCATTTGCAGCCCCGAAAAGCAGCGTTGGAGGCGAATTGACTTCGCGCGCTCTCCAGGAATCATTTCAAATATCGAACAATCTGGTGACGCAGCTGAGCGCCATGAGCCGCGACCGGGGCGTAACTCTGTTCATGAGTTTACTCGCCGGTTTCAAGACCCTGCTGTTGCTCCGGAGCGAACGCAACGACATTTGTGTCGCGACTTTGATGGCCAATCGGCCTCAACTCAGGACAGAACGCGTGATCGGTCCGTTCGCGAACACAACGATCATCCGCACCCAACTTGATGCTGATCTGACCTTTAGCGAAGCGCTTGAACGCGTGCGCAGGGCCGTCTTGGAGGCTTACGCCAGACAAGAACTTCCCTTCGATATAATTGCCAGCCGACTGGCGGAAGAGACCGGCTTGTGCCCGGCATCACTCGTCCAAGTTTATTTCGTTCTCCAAGTTGCGTTCCGCCGAGCGCTCCAGTTGCCCGATCTGACGGTTCGCCCGTTCGGCTACCAGGAAGAACGGTCTGCCATGCCGATTGATCGCGCTTGGCTCTCGATTACCCTTAAGGACACCCCGTCGGGAATGACCGGCATATGCGGGCGCAAGGACGACTTGTTCGAGCCAAACACCGTCCAGAATTGGATTGCCGATTACACGGCAATCTTGGTCAATGCGGCCGCAAACCCCAACGAGCAGCTTGGCCGATTGATTGATCCCTGAAACGATCAGGTCAGTCGCACCAAGCCGGTGAAATAAAGTGCAACGCCTGTGCCGGTGTCCTGCCACGCGCAAGGTCGTCCAAAATTCGTCCGATCCGAGGTTCATCCAGCTTGATTATCCACTAGAAATTGTCGACAATTCAGGGGTGCATTGGACGAGGGATTGATCAAATCTAATTTTGCCACTTGGAGGCGGCGATGTGTAGATTTGCAGTGGATCTCATCGATTTTGAGGAATTGACCGCGGCGCAAAGGAAAGCACTGCTGAAGGACCTACAGAAGCGCAGGGATGCTCTGCAAGCGCAGCTGGAGGGGGTCAATGAATCGCTGAAGGGCGTCAATCAAGCGCTCAAGACGGTCCAGAAAGTATCAAAGCGCCGTTAGCGCCCGGGCCGTCAGCGCCCGAACAGGCTGTAGTCTGGTCTCCGCGCTTCAGCCGTGCAGGGGCTTCCGCCGAATGCGGAAAAGACAGCGGAGGGCCTGACCAAAGGGCACGTAAAATCGACGCGGCTCCGGACGGCGGGGTGTGAAGCCCCCGGTCACGTCATGGCCACCGTTGCGGCCGCGTCAGGGTTGAATTCCGAGCACCTTAAGTATCGGCGTCCACCGGGTGTAATCTTTCTCATGCATCGCTCGCGCCTCTGCACCGGATCGCCATACTTGCTTAAATCCGACATTCTGCAGTTTCTCCTGAGAACGTTGCGATGCTTGCCGAAAAATCTCGGAGAGTCGGGAGACTTCCTCCGCTGATGTTCCCGGCGGAGCGAAGATGCCGATCCATCCTTCCGTCTCAATCCCGCTGCCGGTTTGTGCAAGAACGTGAAGTGAATCTTGAAACGGGAGAAAGTCCGGAAAAGGAACAATCGCAACCGCGACATGCCCCCCAAGGACACTGAGGATCGCTGGCGCCGACCCTTGATAAGGTACGTGCACCATCGGCACTCCGTAGTCGTTGAAAAGCGTTGTACCTATGAGATGGGGAATGCTCCCGGCGCCTGCCGTGGCCACGGTGCGATATTTCTCCTCGCGCGAGGCCTCCAGCATGTATTCGGCAAGCTGCGCGGCAGCGTCTTTTCTCGCGACGGCAACGTATGAGAAGGTCGCCAAAATTCCGATGGGCACGAGCTCGCTTTGAGGAGACGTTCTGAGCGACGACGTGGAGGACATGAACAAGAGTGTCTGAGTCCCCTTTTGCCGAAGTACCCAATCTGCCGCTATTGCTCCTCCCGCGCCAGGTCGATTTTCCACGATCGTCGACGTTCGCGCGATCTGCTCCGCTGCTTCAGCAACGATTCTGGCTGCGGTTGAAGAGGTTCCCCCTGCCGCAAATCCCACAACCAATGTAATCTGTCCATCATTCGGAAGTGCGGGACTGGAGAGCATCACAAGCGCAGCAAGAAAAAGTGGCGTGAATCTCGTCATTCGCTGATGCCCTCTTCAACGAGTATCGCGATTTTCAAGGACAGCTGGACCACGTTCCCTTCGAGGGCGCAACCTCCGAAAGAACGTCATTTGGCCGGCTCGGCTCTCCGGCGCGCTGCGGGCGCGTCCATCCGTCCGTACCTCGCACGCGGTTCGCCATCGAAGCGGGCAGAATCCGATACTGAGGTCGATCTCCCCGAGCTCGTACGCGGGCTGGCACTATCTGAATGACACCGGTGTTCGGAGCCCGATAGACACCTCCTTCTTCTGACAATAGACTTTGACTAAAGATCGGATCGGATCAGGGCGAGCTTTTATGGCCGCAGACCGTGTGGAACGGCGACTGAGTGCTGTTTTCGTGGCCGATGTGGCTGGCTATAGCCGCCTAATGGGTGCTGATGAGGAGGGTACGCACGCCCGGCTGAACGAACATCTGTCTGCGCTCCTCCATCCCGAGATCGAAAAGCACGGCGGGCGGCTTATCAGGAGCGCCGGCGACGGAGTGTTGGTGGAGTTTGCCAGCGTGGTCAGCGCTATGCGATGCGCCGTTGCGATACAGCGCGGCATGATCACTCGAAACACCGATGTGCGAATTGAAAAGCGGATCGAGTTCCGCATCGGCATCAACGCCGGCGACATCATCACAGAAGGCGGCGATATCTTTGGGGACGGGGTAAATGTTGCGGCTCGGCTCGAGGCGCTTTGTGAGCCGGGCGGCATCTGTGTATCGCAACGCGTACGAGAAGATACGCAGGATAAGCTTGACATCGAATTCGAAGATAGTGGCGAGCATCAACTGAAGAACATTGCACGGCCGGTGCGGGTCTATCGCGTGTCGTTCGGCAACGCTCCGGCGCGACCGGCGCTTGCGCTTCCCGACAAGCCATCGGTCGCCGTCCTGGCTTTTGAGAATATGAGTCGCGACTCGGAACAGGAGTACTTTGCGGATGGAATTTCGGAAGACATCATCACCGAGTTGTCCCGCTTCTCGGACTTGTTCGTGATCGCACGCAATTCGAGTTTTCGATACAAGGGCAGAGCGGTTGATTTGCGTCAGGTGGGTCGAGAACTCGGCGTGCGCTATGTTCTGGAGGGTAGCGTTCGTCGGGGCAATGACCGAGTTCGGATCACGGCACAGCTGATTGATGCTGCAAGTGGCGTCCACCGCTGGGCCGAGCGCTATGACCAGAAGTTGAAGGATGTATTTGCGATCCAGGACGACGTGGCGCGTACGATCGCCGCAATTCTGGTCGCGCATGTGAACATGGCGGAAGCTGAACGCACCTTGCTCAAGCCGCCCGCGACTTGGCAGGCCTACGATCACTACATGCGCGCAGCTGCGGCGTGGATATCGTTCCAGTCCTCGTGGCAAATGGCGGAATTATTGAGGACACGAGGGCACCTCGCAGATTCGCTGGCCATCGATCCGAAATATGCCCGTTGCTATACAATGCTGGCCAGCACGCACCGGGTGGCTTGGCTCAATCCCCTGAATGATGAATATTTGAGCCCGACTATCCTTGACCTGGCCATCAAATTGGCGCGCACGGCAATTGCCCACAATCCGGGCCTGCCCGAAGCCTATGCCGAGTTGGGTTATAACATCATCCGGAAGCGTGACTTCGACGCAGCGACTGGCGCCGCCGAAAGAGCGCTGGCGCTAAACCCCAATTTCGCGGATTACCGCCTCGCGCAAATATTCTACTCGGTGGGAGACCCGACCAGAGCTATTGCCATCGCCAAGTTGCAAATGCGCCTAGATCCATTCCATCCGCATTTTGCGCCGTTGATGGTCGGCGTAGCTCACTACCACCTCAAAGAATACCACGATGCCCAACATTGGTTGACTGAAGCCATTGGCCGCGCGCCCAATCACCAGTATGGCCACGCCTTCTTGGCTGCGACGTACGCTCAGCTGGGACGAATGGAAGATGCTCGTGCAGAGGCAAACGAAGTTCTACGCTTGAATCCAAGATACAGCATCAGCGGCACCCAGCAGCAGGTATCCATTCTCAAACGCGCCGAAGATTTGGAGCACCTGGTTGACGGGCTGCGAAAGGCCGGCCTTCCAGCATAGTCTCGGCGAATGCGCGGGCAAGACAGCAGCTCGCCGTCCTGCGCGGTGGTGCTCGTCCGAAGTCCGCTTGTTGGCCCTTCTCGAACCTCCAGCAAGGTCCGCTTTCTCGCGGCTGTCAGGGTGAGAACGGACATCAAGCGCCCCTCATCCAGCTCCGATTTGTGAGTACACGGTCCAGCTGATTGGTCAGCGGCCACCATCGAGGCAAAGCCGCGGGCAATGAATGCCACCAAAGCGGTGTTCGCCTAGCGCGCGCGATGAGTTTTGATAGAATCGGCTTGGCGCGATCTCGGTTCACCTCTCCCCGTTGGGGAGAGGTCGGATTGCGCCTGGCGATGCGAAGCATCGTCCAGCGCAATTCGGATGAGGGCTCTTGCTCTCTCGATAGACCGTGCCCCTCACCCGATTTGCTGCGCAAATCGACCTCTCCCAAGGGGGAGGTGAACTTTCGACGCCGTTCCAGTTCAACCTAACCTCATCAGACTCTAGAGGCGATTCCGTTGCGGCTGCATCCGGCGTGCCTCGCGCTCGATGCTGGCGGCCACCAGCGGCGCCTTGTCGGCGGCGATGGGCGGGGAAAACACGAAGCCCTGCACCAAATCGCAATCGAGCCCGCCGAGCACGTCCAGTTCGGCGGACAATTCGGCGCCCTCCGCCACGACCGTCATGCCCAACCCGTGCGACAGGGCGATGATGCCGCCCAGCAGCTTGCGCTTCTCCGGCGCGGTGGAAATGCCGTCCACGAAGGCGCGGTCCACTTTCAGGCAGTCGAAAGGCAGGCGCGTCAGGTAGCCGAGCGAGGAATAGCCCGAACCGAAATCGTCCAGCGCCAGCCGGGCGCCCAAGCCGGACAGCGCCGTCAGCGTGCGACTGATCCGCTGCTCGGTATGATCCACAAACAGGCTTTCGGTCAGCTCCAGGCAGAGCAGCTGCGCCGGAAAGCCGGTCTCGGCCAGGATGGCCGAGACCGCGGTCTCGAAATCCACGCTCCAGATCTGCGCCGGCGAGACATTGACCGAGATGGAGCGCGGCGGCAGCCCGGCATCCAGCCAGGCGCGGCCCTGCCGGCAGGCCTCGCGCAGCACCCACAGGCCGAGATCGACGATGAGGCCGGAGCTTTCGGCGATCGGGATGAACTCCGCCGGCGAGATCGGCCCGCGCTCGGGATGGGTCCAGCGCAGCAGCGCCTCGAAGCCGGTGACGCGGCCGGTCTTCAGATCCACCTGCGGCTGGTAATGCGCCTCGAGGGAACCGGCCTCCACGGCGTGGCGCAGATGGCGGCCGAGATCGAGCCTTTCATCGACCGCCTGCGCATAGACCGGCTCGAACAGTTGCGCCCGGCCGCGCCCGGCCTCCTTGGCCATGTAGAGCGCGAGGTCCGCGTTGCGCACGGCGGTCTCCGCCGTCGCGCCGTGCTCCGGCAGGCGGGCGATGCCGATGGTGGCGCCGACCGAGGCCTCGCCCTCGGCGAGATCGACGGGGCCGGACAGTTTGCCGACGAGCCGATCGGCAAGCCCGGTCAGCGCGGCGTCGGACGTGTCGCATCCATCCGCCAGCACGGCGAATTCGTCGCCGCCGAGCCGGGCGATGAAGGCGCGCGGCCCCAAGTCCTGCCGCAACGCAGTCGCCACCTTGATCAGCAATTCGTCACCGGCGGCATGGCCGAGGGAATCATTGACCTCCTTGAAGCGATCGAGGTCGATGAGCAGCAGCGCACCGGTCCGGCCTCCCCGGGAGCAGCCTTCGGTCAGGGCGGCGAGCTGGCGCGTGAACAGCGCGCGATTGGCAAGGCCGGTCAGCGGATCGCTGTAGGCGAGCTGCTCGAGCTGGCGCTCGGCCTCCTTGCGCTCGGTGACATCCTGCACGGTACCGATGATGCCGATGACCTTGTCGTGGGCAACCTCCGCCTTGCAGATCACGGCCAGATCGCGGGGCATGCCGTCCGCGTGCAGGATGCGTAGATCCGTGGCCTCGGTCCTGCGGGTGCGCAGCACCCGTTTCTGCACGTCCCGGAAGCGGTCGGCGTCGCCGTGCAGGAAATAGGGTCCCATGTTCTCATCGGTCGGCTCGAACGTGTCGGGCAAGCCGAGAAGCTGGTAGAGCTCGGGCGCCCAGATCGTGCGGCCGCTGTCCAGCCGAAAGCTCCAGGTGCCGATCTTGCCGAGGCGGTGGGCCTCCTCCAGCGCCCGCGTGCGCTGGTCGAGCAGCGCCTTGGCCGCCCTGAGCTGGGTGATGTCGCTGGAGGTGCCGCGATAGCCGAGAAAGCTGCCGTCATCGGCGAAGATCGGCTTGCCGCTGGTGCAGATACTGACGCGCGAGCCGTCCTTGCCGATCAGCGTGTAGGTGAAGTCGCGAAAAGGGCGATGGGCCTGCATATCGGCCCGGTGCCGCGCCATCGCCTCCCCGTCCTCGGGCGCATAAGTCAGTTCCCAGCGCGCCTTCCTGCCAGCGGCGACCGTCTGGAACGCCGCATTGCCGGCAAGCGATTTGGGATAGGGCAGCAGCCGATGTTCGGCGTCGCTCTCCCAGCACCAGTCCGAGGCGGTGCTGACAAAATCGGCCAGCCGTTGCTCGCTCTCCGCCAGGCGCCGCAGCGCGGAGGTCTCCTCCGTGACGTCGCGGACGATGCCGGACACGCGCCGGACCTGGCCGTCCGCGTCGAATTCCGGCTCGCCATGCACCACGCAGTCGAGCAGGCTGCCATCGGAACCGCGGAGTCTCGTCCGCACCGCATAGGGCCGCCCCTCCGCCCAGCAGGCCGCGTAATGCGCCTCCAGGAGCTTCCGGCTTTCGGGCAAATAGCGCTCGCGCACCGTGGCGATGGGGATGTAGCCGTCGGCGGTCTCGAATTCGTAGAATGCGGCGAGCTCGGGCGATATCCAGAGATCGGTCGCGCCGGCACTCTGCGACTCCCAGTAGCCCATGCGGGCCAACCGGATCGCACAGCGCAGCGATCGCTCCTCATGCCAGCGGCGACGCGCTTCCCGGGTCGGGGCCTGCCCTTGCGACAATTTGCGAGCGGCCATCGGTCCCCAACTCAACGCTAGCGTACGCAGCTAATACGCTAGCATAGAGCGTCACAACCTTGGAGCGACGACGGTGACGAGACGGGGCTCTTCCGCTTCTTTGGTGTAGTTTCGGTGAATTCTGCAACCGGCAGTCGGCGCCCGGCTCGAGCGCCGCACCGGCATCTTAACGGATCCGCACCAGCTCCAGGTCGAAGTCGCCGGTGACGGCGGTCTCGATCTGGCAGCGCGAGAGTCCGATATCACGCAGCGCCCGGTCATCGAGCTGGCGCAGCGTCTTGATCGCCTCGCGGCGCACCCAATAGGTCGCGAGCGCATCGCCCCACACTCGGAGCAATCGGAGCAATCTGCCTAATGTACCAAACCGCGCGGGCACTGCAGCGGCTGAAGATATCGCTGACATTGTCATCTCCTTCGCTGCCCATAGGCAAAGCTACGCCATTGACGCAAATACTGTTTCAGCGGCTGCGCCGTCGGGACCTCGGATTGCTTGCGCGCTCCTCGGTGCAATCATGGGCTTGTTCCCTCTTAAATGATCCGGTACATTCCTCGGAGCAAGTAAAACATTGCTCTCGGTGCAATAATGTCGAGGTTCGAATATCTGAAGCTGGCGGATGCGGTGGCCGCCGAGATCGCCAGCGGCGCGCTGAAGGCAGGCGACCGGCTGCCGCCGCAGCGTCATTTCGCCTATGACCGCAACATCGCCGTCTCGACGGCGAGCCGGGTCTATACCGAGCTGTTGCGGCGCGGGCTGGTGGTCGGCGAAGTCGGCCGCGGCACTTTCGTGTCCGGCGAGGCACGCCGCGGCATCGCGGCCCCGACCGAGCCGCGCGGCGCCCGCATCGACCTCGAGTTCAACTATCCGCTGCTGCCGCACCAGGCGACGATGATCGCCAAGAGCCTCGAAGGACTGGAGCGGCCCGAGGTGCTCGAGGGCGCGCTGCGGCCGGCGACCAGTTTTGGCACGCGGGCGGCACGAACCATCTCCTCCGAATTCCTGGCGCGCAAGGGCTGGACGCCGAATCCCGACCAGATCGTGTTCACCGCCAACGGCCGGCAATGCATCGCCGCCGCGCTCGCCGCCGTGGTGCCGCCCGGCGGACGCTGCGGCGTCGAGGCGCTGACCTACCCGTTCGTCAAGGGCATCGCCGCGCGGCTCGGCATCTCGCTGGTGCCGCTCGCGATGGACGAACACGGCGTGCGACCGGATGCGGTGCAGAAGGCGCATCGCGAGGCGCATCTGTCCGCGATCTACGTCCAGCCGACGATCCAGAACCCGCTCAGCATCACCATGCCGCCCGAGCGCCGCGCCGAGCTGTTGCGCGTGGTGGAGAAGCTCGGCCTCGTCGTCATCGAGGACGGCGTCTACGGATTCCTCGACGACGAGGCGCCGCTCGCCGCGCTCGCCTCCGACAGCTGCATCGTGCTCGACAGCCTGTCGAAGAAGGTCGCGCCCGGCCTCGCGCTCGGCTTCCTCGTGTCGCCGCCGCGGCTGCGCGAGAGCATCATGGCCGCGGTGCGCTCGGGCGGCTGGACCGCGTCGGGCTACGCCTTCGCCGCGGGGCAGCGGCTGATGGCCGACGGCACCGCTGCCGAATTGTCACGGCTGAAGCGGATCGATGCCGGCCGCCGCCAGCTTCTGGCGGCGAAGCATCTGGCCGATTTCGAAATCCAGACCAATCCGAAGTCGTATCATCTCTGGCTGGCCTTGCCGCCGCATTGGCGCTCGCAGACCCTGGTCGCGGCCGCGGCGCGCCGCGACATCGCGCTGACGCCGTCGACCACCTTTGCCGCCACGCCGGGGCACGCGCCCAATGCGGTGCGGCTCGCACTGGCGGCACCGCCGATGGAGCAGCTCGACCTCGGCCTGCGGACGCTGGCGGGAATGCTGAGCGCGACCGAAGAGGATTTTGACTCGACCGAGTGAGTGCGACGCCGTCGCACGTCATCGGGCTTGATTGCGAACTGCCTTCGGCAGCAGCGCATCGGGCAATTGATCGAAGCTGTAGCGCCGCGGCCGGTTGCGCGTGACGAAACCGCCGACCTGCCATGTGAACAGCGCCGCAAAGCCGACCAGGAACAGCGCGCCCATCCAGTTCGACGTCAGCAGCGCCGTTAGCAGCAATCCGATCATTGCCACCGCAAGGCAGGCCAGCAGCGCCAGCGCGGCGGTGTACGTCTTCGGTCCGAGGCCTCCGACCAGCCTGGCGTTGCTGCCCGCCGCCTGCATCCGCCGATGCAGCTCGACGATGAAGTCGCGGTAGAGATGGCCCTGCGGCGCCACCAGCGTCGCGGTCTGCCAGGTGGTCGAGAGGATCGCGATCCGCCCGCCCTTGGCGTTGTCGATGTCGGCGCGAAATCGCTGCTGCTGCATCGAGACCGGGCGATAGGACAGCTTCACCGCGGAGATGTCGGCATAATCCCACACGCCGGACCGGCCGGCGATCCGCCACGACAGCCCGTCCTCGGTCAGCTCGAACTGGTGCGCCGAGCCGATCAAGGAGGCCTTGTAGGCGTAGCGCACCGCCGTGCCCTCGCCTGCCTCCGACCGGTCCTGCAACGTTGTTGGCAATTCGCCGTTCCACCTGTTCAAACGTACGCGCAAGCTTGCGCAGCCTGTCGCGCCTATCCTACAAGCGAGCCATGCCCGAGACGACCTATTTTCCGCGTTACCTCATCCTCGGCGGCGCGATGATATCCGGCGTGCTGCTGGCGCTTGCCGTGCACATGCTCGGCGCGCGTTACGGGCTCGACCTCGGCGGCCTGTGGCGCTCCGATAGCCACGAGTTCATGCCGGCAGGCGCGGCGATCGCCTGGTGGCTGATCGCGACCGTCGGATTTTCGGGCGGCTACTTCACCGCCAATCTGATGCACAGCGCTGTGGCCGGCCAGATCCCGCACCGGATGCGTAACTTCCTGATCGTCGTCGGCGTGCTGATGCTGGCCGGCGCCGGCCAGGCCGCGTCGGCGCCGAGCACGGTCTCGACCATTTCCGCCGTGCTCGCGGGCCTTGCCGCCCTGTGCCTCGGCGCAGTGATGGCGTTCTGCGGTGCCTATTTTGCCCTGCGCAAGAGCTAGAACGTTTTCGAGCGAAGTGGACGCGGTTCGCGTGAAGAAAACGCGTCCAAACCAGAATCCAGCTCGCCGGCCTTCCCTCAGGCGACCGACCGTTCCGGCACCCTGCGCAACATCTTGGCGACGTCGGCCGCCGGCCGCGGCGGACTGAACAGATAGCCCTGCGCCTGCGTGCAGCCCTCCCGACGCAGCAGGTCGAACTGGGTATCGGTCTCGACCCCTTCGGCTGTCGTGACGATGCCGAGGCTCTTGCCGAGGCCGGTGACCGCGCGCACGATCGCCATCGAGTCCTCGCGCGTCGCAAGGTCGGTGACGAAGGACCGGTCGATCTTGATCTTGTCGAACGGGAAGCTGCGCAGATAGCTCAGCGAGGAATAGCCGGTGCCGAAATCGTCCAGCGAGATGCGGACGCCGAAGCCGCGCAGCTCATGCAGCACCGCGAGCGTCGCCTCGCTGTTCTGCAGCAGCACCGATTCGGTGATCTCGAGCTCAAGCCGGTCCGCCGACAGGCCGGATGCTTCCAGCGCCGCCTTCACCGACGACACCAGGTTGGGGTTCTTGAACTGCACCGGCGAGAGATTGACGGCAACCGCGACGGCCACGGGCCAGCCCGCGGCATCCACGCAGGCCTTGCGCAACACGATGTCGCCAAGCGGAACGATCAGCCCGGTCTCCTCGGCGACAGGAATGAAATTGTTCGGCGCGATCAGGCCACGCAGCGAATGGTTCCAGCGCGCCAGCGCCTCGAAGGCGACGATCTGATCGCCCGCGACATCACGGATCGGCTGGTAGTAGACCTCGAACTCGTCATGCTCGAGCGCGAGCCGCAAGTCGCGCTCCAGCAGGCGGCGTGCCTGCGCACGCGCATCCATCCCGGTCTCGAAGAAGCGATAGGTGCCGCGGCCGTCGGCCTTGGCGCGGTATAGCGCAAGATCGGCCTTCTGCAGCAATTCGTCGGGATCCTTGCCATCCTCAGGCGCGAGCGAGATGCCGATGCTGACGCCGATCACGAGCTGATGGCCGCCGATCTCGTAGGGCGCGGCGATCCGCTCGACCACGAGACTTGCCAGCGACGACACCACCGACGGATCGCAGTTGCTGCAGAACTGCACGATGGCGAATTCGTCGCCGCCAAGCCGCGCCACGGTGTCGTGCTCGGTCACGCATTCGCCGAGCCGGCGCGCGACTTCGCGGAGCAGCGCGTCGCCGATCGGATGTCCGAGCGTGTCGTTGATTTCCTTGAAATGATCGAGATCGAGACAGAGCACGGCCAGCTGGTCGGAGCGCTTGGCCAGTCTCGAGGCCTTCTCGAGCTGCTCGCGGAACAGCGTCCGGTTCGGCAAATTGGTCAGCGCGTCATGCCGCGCCATGTGTGAAATCTGTTCCTGGGCCTGCTGCCATTCGGTGATGTCTTCGAAGGTCGCAACCCAGCCGCCGCCCTTCATCGGCTGGTCGACGACACGGATCGCGCGCGCGTTGCGGCTGACGATCCGTGTCGCGCTGTGGCCGGCCTTTGCCTCGGCGACGAGAGCATTGCAGAACTCCTCGGGATCGCCGTCCCACTCGCCGATGGAATGGAGGTCCTGCAGGACGTCGATCAGCAGACGTCCCTGCAGCGGCACGCGACTGCGCCCCATCATCTCGCTGTAGCGCTCGTTGAACAGCATGATGCGGCCGTCGGCATCGAACATGCAAAGCCCCTGCGACATGTTCTCGAGCGCGGTATCGAGCACCACCTTCTGCTTGTGAAGCTCGGTCTTGGCGCGACGGTCGAGGATCGAGGCGATCAGCGAGAGGCCGAGGATCGCGAAGGCCGCAACGGCGGTCATGAATGAGAGCACGCGCGGCGAGACCGTGAGTCCGCCGGAAACGATCGTCGGATCCGGAACGAGCGTCACCGCGCCCATTGCGGTGAAATGATGCGAGACGATCGCGACGGTCAGAAGGCCGGTCGCGGCGGCCGTGGTGCCGAAACGTTCGCCACGGGTGGCAACGACGAGCGCGAGCGCGCCGAACAGACTTCCGAACGCGATCGATGAGGCGACGATGCCGGGCGACCAGACGATGCGCGCGGGCAGCTCCAGCCCGAGCATGCCGGTGTAATGCATCGCCGCGACGCCGGCGCCGACGATCGCGCCACCGGCCGCAACCGTCCGCCAGCGTCCATCGAGCGTGGCGACGGCCAATCCGACGGCCAGGATCGCAACCGCGAGCACCAGCGACAGCAGCGTGATGGGAATGTTGTATCCGGCCTCGATGCCGGGATCGTACGCCAGCATGGCGACGAAATGGGTGGCCCAGATACCGCAACCGCCGACCGCCGCATCGAGGCCGATCCAGATCTCGCGGGCACGCCCCTGTGCGGCGCGGGCGCGGTGAAACAGGCTGATCGCGACGGCGCTGGCGAGCAGGCAGATCACCCCGCCAAGGACAACCAAACGCCAGTCATGTTCCAAAGTGAGACAGGTCAGAACGCGATACATATAGGCCCCCTTTATGGACCCATAAGAACAGACGCATTCGTGTACGAACGGTAACCGCATTGCAGCAAGGTTCCACCCATGGTGAAGAAGCCTTGAATGCAAGCGATCGGGTCAGGGCGAGCGGAGATCCCTCGCTGCGGTTCGTCTCAACGCCGAGTCCGTGACCAAGCGCCGATCCAGATCAGCGCAGCGGCCGCAAGCAACGCGCCGGCGGAGATGACGAGGGCCGCATGCAGGCCGGCGATGAAGGCCGCGGACCGGCTGACCATCGAGCCGAACAGCGCGACACCAAGCACGCTGCCGGTCTGCCGGGTCGCGTTCAACACTCCGGCCGCGATGCCGGCATGCTGCGGCTCGGCACTGCCGAGCAACGCCGATGTCAGGGGCGGCACCAGCAGGCCGAGGCCGCCGCTCATGGCCAGCAATTGCAGGCAGATCGCGAGATAGCTCGTGCCGGGGCCGATGAACAGCAGCGCCAGACATCCGGCGGCCGAGAGCGCGGCGCCGAGCGCGATTGTCTCCGGCGCGCCGATCCGCTCCGCGACACGCGGCGCGATCAGGTTGGCGGGCAGCACGGCGCCGAGCATCGGCACGAACGCCAGGCCGGTGGCGAACGCCGACAGCCCGTTGACCTGCTGGAAGTAGAGGCTGAGCACGAAGATCAGGCCGTAGAACGCGACATTGACCAGGAGGCCGACCAGCGAGGTCAGGGCAAACATCCGGTGGCGGAACAGCGAGAGCGGCAGCATCGGCTGCGGCGCGCGCGCCTCACGCCAGACGAACAGCACGGAGAAGACGGCGGCGAGAACGAAGCCTGCGACCACGAACGGGCTGCTCCAGCCGAGCGCGCCGCCTTCGATCAGCCCGCCGGCCAGCGTGCCGAGCGCGGCGATCGCAGCGAGCTGCCCCGGCAGATCGAGCCGGTGTTGCTGATGACGCGTGGTTTCGCTGGCAAAGCGCCAGGCGAGCCACAGGCCGGCCAGGCCGATCGGCAGGTTGACCATAAAGATCGCGCGCCAGCCGACCAGCGCGATCAGTCCGCCGCCGACGAACGGACCGGCGGTGAGCGCAAGGCTCGCGCCCGCGGCCCAGACCCCGACCGCGCGTCCCCGCGCCTTCTCGTCTTCATAGGCATGGCGGAGCAGCGCCAGCGAGTTCGGCACCAGGATGGCCGCGGCCAGCCCCTGCACGCAGCGGGCGGCTATCAGCGTCGCCGCATCAGGCGCGACTGCGCAGCCAACCGATGCCGCGGTGAAGATCGCAAACCCGGCCATGAAGATGCGCTTGGCGCCGATCCGGTCGCCGAGCGCGCCCGCGGTCAGGATGAAGGCCGCAAAGGCAATCGTGTAGGCGCTGACCACCCATTGCAGTTCGGCAACGCCGCCGCCGAGCGAGGCGCCGATCGCATTGAGCGCCGTGTTGACGATGGTGACGTCGAGCTGCACGACGCCATAGCCGAGACTCATCGCGGCGAGCGTCAACGTCGCCGCGAGCCCGCTCGTTTGCTGATGCGACGTTGCGCGGCGGTCCGGCATGTGCCGGACGTTCAGGGATGTCTGTTGCATGGTCTCGTCCTTGCTCTCGGCAACCAATGCGAGACATAGGCCTTCGTTTCGCCGTAACACTTCGGCACGGATCGAAGTGTGAAATCGCGTGCCTGGCCGATCTGTCCGACGGCGGCGCGCTTGCGCGGCGTTTTGCCTCAATAGACCTACGGACCGCCTTCGCGCGCCTGACCCGGCCCGAGCGCAGGGCGGATCATGTGCATCCGCGCGTCGACTTCACACTTTGGTAAACGTCACAGCGGGCTCAGGCGTCCCCATGCTGATGCATATCGTCTATTCGCCCCGCGCCAACTAACCCGCATCGAGGCCGGGACCGCCGCAAAATCGGCAAAAAAGCCGACGAAACCGCTTGGAACGGCGGAACACGTAGCGGCCCCGTCGCGGTCGTGCGACTCACATTCCGCAGAGCGAGAACATATGTAGGCAATATGACAATGACGCTGGACGAGGGCCGAAGCTTGGCTTGTCAAGGGCTGCACAACGCATCGGTTTTGCCTTATGGGTCATCGCGTACGGTGCGTTTGCCCGTCACCCGTCGCCGTCCGTGACCGGGTCCCACTGAAATTTGCCGCCCCGCCGGGAGGATGAATGCTTCGGCTGCTGACCACGCTTGGGCGTGGTTTCAAGGAAAAGATCGGCTGGAAACGGCTCGGGATCGCCGCGAGTGTGTTGATCATCGCGTTCGCGATCACGTCGCTTGTTCACACCCTGAAGGGCGTCGATACCGGCATCATTCTCACCGCGCTCACCAACATCGCGCCGCACCGGATCGCGCTGGCGGCGCTCTGTGTGGTCGGGGCGTTCTGCACGCTGACCTTCTACGACTTCTTCGCGCTGCGCACGATCGGCAAGATCCATGTCCCCTACCGCATCGCAGCGCTGTCGAGCTTCACGAGCTACACGATCGGCCACAATATCGGCGCCACGGTTTTCACCGGCGGCGCGATCCGCTTCCGGATCTATTCCGATTATGGCCTCTCCGCGATCGACGTCGCCAAGATCTGCTTTCTGTCGGGCCTGACCTTCTGGCTCGGCAATTTGTTCGTGCTCGGCTTCGGCATGGCCTGGCACCCGGCGGCAGCGTCGGCGATGGACCTGCTGCCGCCGGCGATGAACCGGCTGATCGCGCTCGGCTGCCTTGCCGGCATCGGCGCCTATTTCGTCTGGCTCCTGACCGGCGAGAAGCGCCGCGAGCTCGGCCAGAACGGCTGGAAGGTGGTGCTGCCCTCGGCCAAGCTGACGCTGTTGCAGATCCTGATCGGCGTGGTCGATCTCGGCTTCTGCGCGCTCGCAATGTACCTGCTGATGCCGACCGAGCCGCATATCGACTTCGTATCGCTGGCGGTCGTGTTCATCCTGGCGACGCTGCTCGGCTTCGCCAGCCACGCCCCCGGCTCGATCGGCGTGTTCGACGCCGCGATGCTGGTGGCGCTGCCGGAGTTCAGCAAGGAGCAATTGCTGGCGACGCTGGTCGTGTTCCGCATCCTCTACTTCCTGATCCCGTTCGGGATTTCGATCTCGATCATGGGCATGCGCGAGCTCTGGCTCAACGTGGTGCAGCCTTGGCAAGAGCGGAAACGACTAAGCCAAGCCTGCACGGCTTCGGCGACCGTGCGGCAACCGATCGAAAGCCGGCAGCAGCGGGTCAGGCAGCTGAAACGGTAACGGACAACGTTATCGGCCCCTGTGCGGGCCCCTCGATCCCGGATTTTCGATCCTCGCGGCCGCTTCTCTTATTTTCGCCGTACCGCTCGCGTCAAACCGCGCCATGATTGGCTTTTTGGTTCGATTTTCGTTTCGGGTGACGGTCTGCAGCGTGCTGCTCGGCAGCGCGCTGGCCGCGGTATTCGCATCGGCCGCGGACGCGCAGGACAACCAGCTGCAGATCTCCTGGGAGGTCCGCAACCGCTTTCGCCTGTTCCGCGAGGAACGCGACTTCCGCCTGCATGTCGAAAGCGGGCTTGGCCGCAGCGTGCTGGCCTCGGAACAGACGCTGGAACTGCAAAGCGACGGCCGCGGCTGGGCGCGCAACACCGTGAACCGGCTCTGCATCGACCTGCAGGGCCGCGTCAGCGAGCCCTGCACGCGCGACAACGTCAAGGAAAGCTATCTGACGCCGATCGATCATCCGATCGTCGTACGGCTCACCGGGCCGGTTCCGGTCGGCGCGACCTGCGCCTGGTCGTTCGACGACGGCGACGGGCCGCAATCCTCGACATTCGATTGCGCCGAGCCGATCAACCTGCGCGTCCGCTACGGCCGCACCACGGTCGCGACCGTCGACGTCGCAAGCGGCTCGGAGGCCAACCAGCGCGTGACGACTCAGATCGAGGTGCGCGACTTGCTGATCGCGGGCCTCGGTGACAGCATCGCATCCGGCGAGGGCAATCCCGACCGCGCGATTGCGCTCTCCGACGAGGGGTTCTGCTTCCGCTCCTATCTCGGCGGGGCGCAATATTACCGGCCGAGCCGCGCCGGCTACAAAGGCGGCCGCGCCTGCGAAGCGCCGGACACCCTGACCAACTGGCAGCGCCAGAGCGCGCTCTGGCTCAACTCGGCCTGTCACCGGTCGCTGTACAGCTATCAGACCCGCACCGCGCTCGCGCTCGCCGTGCAATATCCGCACATCGCGGTGACCTATCTGCCGCTGGCGTGCACCGGCGCCACCATCGCCGACGGCCTGCTCGGCTCGCAGCAGGCGCGGGAATGCCTGCCGACGAAGACAGCCAACACCTGCTCGGGCACCGTCAACGGCCAGATCGCGGAGCTGCGCACGGCACTCGCCGCCGCCAAGCGCCGTCAGCCCGACCGGACCCTCGACCTCGTGCTGCTCTCGATCGGCGCCAACGACATCTACTTCTCCGGCCTCGTCGCCAACGTGATCGTCGACACGCCGACCGAGCGCACGCTGTTCAGCCGCGGCGGCTCAATGGCCAGCGTCGACGATGCCCGTTCGGCGCTGGCGCGCGACCTGCCGGCCGATTTTGCCAAGCTGCGCGACGCGCTGAAGCCGCTGGTCGGCGGCGATCTCTCGCACGTGATCTACACGGCCTATGCCAATCCGGCGCTGGCCAATGGCGGCGCGCCCTGCCCCGGCGGCCGCGCCGGCTTCGAGATCCATCCCTCGTTCAACGCGGATCCCAGCCGCCTCGCGTCGGTCTCGAGCTTCGTGCAGAACGAGTTCCTGCCGCAGCTCAAGGCGATCGCGCAGTGCCAGTCCGGCATCATCTGCCGCAATCCGCAGGCCGACCGCATGACCTTCGTCGACGCGCATCAGGACGCGTTTGCGAGCCATGGCTTCTGCGCACGCGCCTCGACCGATCCGGAATTCGACCGCGACTGCTTTGCAGCCAATGGCGACAGCTTCGTGTCGGACATCGTCGCCGCCGCCAACCAGCCGCTCAAATGCGGCCGCAGCGCCGGCGAATACCGCGCCTATCTGCCGCGTGCGCGCTGGATCCGCGACGCCAATGACAGCTACTTCACCGCGATGACCTACCCGCAGGGCCTGCCGTCCTCGATGCAGCCAAGCGACATCCACGACGCGACATGGGGCATCCTGTCGGCGGTGTATGGCGGCGCGGTGCATCCGAGCGCCGAAGGCCATGCCGCGATGGCCGATGCCGCGGTCCCCGCGGCCGCCACCGTGCTGCAGCTGAACACCGCTGTGCCCGAGGTGATTACCGAGCCGGTCGCGCCACTGCCGATGCCGATTGCACCGACGGGACAGCGCTGAACGCTTACGCTGCCACGCAAGAGCGGAGCATGAGCGTGCGCAGATCGGAGCGTTAGCCGGAGAGAAGTGTTAGTGCCGCTTCGTCGCGGGCACTGGCGCCGCCGGCTTCGCCACCGCGGCTTGCGCCGGCAGATATTTGGCGACGATCGCGGGATCGAGCTGGGCCACCGCGGTGTCAGGCAGCCGGGTCCAGACCTCATCCTTGCCGAACAGCGAGATGCCGAGAAAGCCGCGCATCGTCAGCGTCTGACCATCGGCGCTCAACGTCATCTTGGCCTTGTAGACCTTGCCGTTGCGCGGATCGAGCACGTTGCCGCCTTCATAGGCGAGCCCGTTGCGCTTCATGTCGCGGATGAGGGGAATGCCGAGCCACGGCATGTCCTTGCGATCGTCGGTGCATTTCGAGCAGACCGGATTGGGCGGATCTCCGGGCGACGAGAACATCTTTGCGATCATGCCTTCGAACAGACCATTGCGCTCGATCACCAGGAACCAGCCCTCGGGCTTGCCGTCTTCGACCTTTTGCCACAGGCCGGCAGCCGACGGGTCGGCCGCCGAGGCCGCAAGCGGAGCAGCTAGCGCAAAGGCCGTGGCGATCGCGAGGATCAGCCGAAGTCTGGATAGCGTGTTCCGCATCATCATCACCTGATCAATCGACCAACTCGAGTACAAGCAGAAGACTACGGCCATTTGACGGAGTGTTCCAGTACCCGCGCCGCGCAGGAAATGGCCCATGCCTCCGGCATTGGTCGCTGCTCGAGTGGAATCAGTTCACCCCGAGCTTCTTCTGCAGACTCGATGACGAGGTTGTGTACTGGAACACCAGCCGCTTGTCCGGATACACGTAGCGGTGCGCCTTCTGCGCCATCAGCGCACCCTCGTGGAAGCCGGAGAGAATGAGCTTGAGCTTGCCCGGATAGGTGTTGATGTCGCCGATCGCGAAGATGCCTGAAACGTTGGTCTCGAACGCCGCTGTGTCGACCGGCACCAGATTGTTCTCCAGCGCCACGCCCCAGTTCGCGACCGGGCCGAGCTTCATGGTGAGTCCGAAGAACGGCAGCATCGTATCGCAGGCGATCGTCGAGACCGCATTGTCGTTGCCCTTGAGCGCGGCACCCGAGAGCTGGCCGTTGGCGCCTTCGAGCCCCGTGACCTGGCCGATCTTCAGATCCATCCTGCCGTCGGCAACGAGCGCACGCATCTGCTCGACGCTGTGCGGCGCCGCGCGGAAATCGTCGCGCCGGTGCAGCAGCGTGATGCGCTTGGCGATCGGATGCAGATTGAGCGTCCAGTCGAGCGCGGAGTCGCCGCCGCCGACGATCAGAATGTTCTTGTCGCGGAATTGCTCCATCTTGCGCACGGCATAAAACACCGACGTGCCTTCATAGGCCTCGATGCCCGGCACCGGCGGCCGCTTCGGCTGGAACGAGCCGCCGCCGGCCGAGATCACGACGACCTTGGCCTCGAACTCCTTGCCGGCATCGGTCTTCACCCGGAACAGGGGATCGCCGATCTTCTCGATGCTCTCGACCATCTCGTTGAGATGGAAGGTCGCGCCGAACGGCTTGATCTGCTCCAGCAGCTGGTCGGTGAGGCCCTGACCGGTGA
Source organism: Bradyrhizobium pachyrhizi (assembly GCF_001189245.1). Taxonomy (GTDB): domain Bacteria; phylum Pseudomonadota; class Alphaproteobacteria; order Rhizobiales; family Xanthobacteraceae; genus Bradyrhizobium; species Bradyrhizobium pachyrhizi. The sequence goes on from NZ_LFIQ01000111.1 coordinate 55,692, forward strand.
CCAGCGGAATGCCCGGAATGTCGTAGATCGGCTTCTCCGGATAAAGCTCGGCGCATTGCCCGCCGATCTTGTCGAGGATGTCGACCAGATGCACCTTCATGTCGAGCAGGCCCAGTTCGAACACGGCGAACAGTCCGCAGGGACCCGCGCCAATAATCAGCACATCGGTTTTGATCGCTTCGCTCATATCCGTTTCTTTTCAGTTGAAATCGACTGGACGGCTCTCGCCTGCCCAGCCAAGTATGGCCGGATCGGGACATGCATAATAGGGACAGCGGCTGGCGCGGCAACCCCTTGCCGAGCCTGCGCAACTCGGCTGTATGGGCGGGGAAACCGACGGAGATCCCCCTCGTGAATGCCCCTGTTCGTGCTGACGATGCGCCGCGCCTGGAAGACTTTCCCTATCGCCTGTCCGACAATGTGCGCTTTGCCGATCTCGACCCCAACGGGCACGTCAACAACGCCGTCTATGCGAGCTATTTTGAAACCGGCCGCGTCACGCTGGTGAAGGACCTCAGCATGGGGCTGATGCCGGCAGGGCTCGGCTGGATCATGGTGCGCCTCGACATCCATTTCCGCGCCGAGCTGCACTGGCCGGGTCAGATCGAGCTCGGGCTCGGTCTCGTCAAGTTTGGACGCACATCGACCACCTTCGACCAGGTGGTGTTTTCGGAAGGCAGATGCGTGGCGTCGGCGAAGGCGGTCACGGTGATGATCGATGAGGTCACCCGCAGGCCGACGCCGCTGCCGGCGGAGGTCAAGCAGAACTTCCGCCGCTGGGTCCGTCGCGGAGTGAATCCGGACGGCGAATAAGAGATCCTAGGCCTGCCGCTCCGGCGTCGACACGACCAGTCCGTCGAGATCGTCGGTCACCTTGATCTGGCAGGACAGCCGCGAATTCGGACGCACGTCGAAGCCGAAATCCAGCATGTCCTCTTCCATCGGCGACGGCGCGCCGACCTTCTCGCGCCAGGCTTCATCGACATAGACATGGCAGGTCGCACAGGCGCAGGCGCCGCCGCATTCGGCTTCAATGCCGGGAATGGCGTTGCGGATCGCGCCTTCCATCACCGTCGCGCCGTTCTCGATGTCAACTGTGCGTTTCTCGCCGGAATGGTCGATAAAGTGGATTTTGGCCATGATTGCTCGTGCTGCCGGAATGCGCCGGACGATGGATGGAAAGGTCCCGGGCAGTCGTATAACGGGTCGATCCGCACAGCGCTAGCGCGGAGACCGAAAACCTGCCCGCCGGTTGGGAAGCCGCCCAAGCCTTCGCGGCGGGCCGCCGAGACGCCGGATGCCTAGGAGCGGCCCAGGATCAGTTCGATCGCGGTGCGCGCCTCGGCGATCGCGGCGCCGAGCGCGGCAAGCGGCTGGGCTGCATCGGAACCGCCGGTCAGCGCGGTCTCCAGCTGGGCAGCAGCCTCGGCGACGCCGAACGCGCCGATCGCCCGCGCCGATCCTTTCAGGGTGTGGGCATGGGTCGCCGCCTCGGGCGGCAAGGCGGCCAGTTCACCGAGGATCCGGGCCGACTGGGTCGAGAACATGGCCAGCACTTCCCGCTCGAGGCCCGGATCGCCCAGCGTCATGCGCTGAAGATGATCGACGTCGATCGGCCCGGCGCCGGGCGCCAGCGGCGGCGATTGCGTCCATTCGACCCGTTCGAGGTGAAGCGGCATGGCCTGTCCCTGTCGTCTCCGCCGGGCCCTCGCCGGCGGATCGTTGCCCCAGCCAATCACGAAACTGGTTAACGGATTGTTGTTGGGATGATCGGCAAAACCGCCCGATTCTGGACAATTTCCGGACACAATCGACGCTCTACAGCGGGAATTTCGAGTGCCCATAAGGCCTTATGGCGCAAAGCTGTTAACGATGATTAAGAAAGTATTAATCGCAAGCATTTCATTCGCATCGCTCTCCCAATAGGATGTTTGCGGATGTAGCGGACAAGCCGCCGAGGGGGCCGGCTTGCGCTCCGCTTGTGGGCACCGGCTTCGAGCTTGCGTGGGGACGATCGCAGGCTCGCCGACGCGTAAAATAGTGAGAGGGCTCAGACTGAACATGGCGAACACTCCCAAGAAGGTCAAAGATCCCACCGAAGTCGCGCTTTCTGCCATCCAGGAAGCCCTCAACATCAGCGAACAGGGCGCGGAGAATCGCAGCCCCCTCAACGAAGGCGCCGCGCCGCCGAACCTGCCGCCCGCTGCCGATTTTTCGGCCACATCGTTCGAGTCCCGTCCGAGTAATTCCGATCGTTCGGCGTTCGAGCCGATCGAGGAACCGCGCGCGCCGCGCCGCGCCGCCAATGATGATCGCGAAACCATCGGCCAGATGCTGCAGACGCTGCAGGGAGAACGCGCGCGCAACGCCTTCACGCTGTTCTTTGTCTGCTCCGGCGCATGGCTGCTGGGCGGCGTCATCCTCACCATCGCGTTCTGGCCAGCCCTGCAGGCCTCGATGGCCCAGGGCACCGGCGTCCTGGTGCTCGCCGGCCTTGCCGCGCTGTTCGCCGTGCCGATCCTGCTGTTCTACTATCTCGCCAGCCTCGCCTCGCATGGTCAGCGCATGCAGATGATCGCGCAATCGATGGCGCAGGTCGCGATGCGATTCTCCGAGCCGGAAAACGCCGCCGCCGATTCCATGGTGACGGTCGGCCAGGCGATCCGCCGCGAGGTCGCGGCGATGGGCGACGGCGTCGAGCGCGCGATCGCGCGCGCCGGCGAACTCGAGACCCTCGTTGCCAACGAGGTCGCGGCGCTGGAACGCGCCTATTCCGACAACGAAGTGCGCATCCGCGCACTGCTGCAGGACATCGCCCACCAGCGCGACAACCTGGTCGGCCAGGCCGAGCAGGTGCGCAGCGCGATCTCCGGCGTGCAGATCGATCTGCGCCACGACATCGCGCTGATCTCCGACGCGATCGCCTCGCGCGTCGACGAGGTCGCCAAGAGCATCACCGGCGCGCTGGAAGAGCGCGGCCAGCACATCACGACCGCGCTGAGCCATGCCGGCGACAACATGATCCTCGCGCTCGGCGAGCGCGGCGGCGACCTGCTCGACCGTCTCGAGGAAGCCAGCGCCGAGACCACGCGCGCGGTGATGGACGCCTCAGAACGGCTGACCACCAGCCTCAACTTCAAGACCGGCCACGTCCATGACGAGTTCGTCGATCTGGCCGATCGCGTCCACGAGTTGCTGAACGAGCGCATCGACCGCATCACCGGCGAGTTCGAGCAGCGTTCGTCTGTCATCGTCGACGGCATCTCCGACCGCACCGAAGAGGTCCACGACTCCCTGAAGAACTCCGCGGACTCGCTGCTGCTCGAGCTCGAGCTGCGCAGCAACGACCTCGTCAGCAAGATCGACGACGCCGGCAACCGCCTCGCCGGCCAGATCATGACGTCCGGCGACAAGGCAAGCGAGGCGCTCGACGTCACCGTCAATTCGCTGGTCGCCAAGGTGGTGGGCCAGACCGAGACCGCGCACGATTCGCTGTCGCTGCAAATGAGCGCATTCGACGACCTGGTGAAGAACCATGGCAGCGAGCTCGCCGAGAAATTCGCCCGCGACTCCGGCACGCTCGGCGCGCTGATCACCCGCCACATCTCGGAATTCGACCGTACGGTGAAGACCTTCGGCGGCGACATCGTCGAACGCATGGGCCAGCGGACCCAGGACATCGCCGACAGCCTGAAGACCTATGTCGACACCTTCGACCATCGCGTCACCACCAACAGCGGCGAGATCACCGCCTCGCTCGACCAGCGCCTACTGCAGTTCGAGACCACGCTCGGCAGCCGCGTCACCAATCTCGACGCCTCGCTGACCGACAAGCTGTCGTCGTTCGATAGTTCGCTCGCCAGCAAGATCGGTTCGTTCGACGGCCGTCTGCAATCGCTCGATGACGCGATCGACGGCCGCATGAAGTCCCTCGAAGTCACGTTCGAGAGCCGCGCCAAGTCGGTCACCGAGACCATCGACGGCCATCTCGGCACGCTCGCGAGCCAGCTGACCGACGGCGCCTCCCAGGCGATCCAGTCGATCGACTCGCGGCTTGGCCTGCTCACCACCACCCTGACCGAAGGCACCGTGCAGGCGATCGCCGCGGTCGACCATCGCATCAACGGCGTCACCGAGACCATCGACGGTCACAGCATCCGCCTGGTCGACACCCTCAACGGCCACAGCACCCGTCTCGCCGACACCATCAATGGTCACAGCGCGAACCTGACCGACACCATCTCGGCACGCTTCGCCGACATCCAGCAGGGCATCGAGAGCCGCGTCGGCGTCATCGCCGGCGACATCGACACCCGCGTCGCGCAGTTCGAGGACCTGCTGGGCTCGCGCGTCGAGGCCGTCGCCGGCCGCATCGAGAGCAGCGGCCGCCAGGCAAGCGACGACCTGATGTCCCGCGCCGAGCTGCTGTCGTCGAGCATCAAGTCCCATGTCGAGGACGCCGAGCGTTCGCTGACCAACCTCGTGGTCAACACCAGCGAAACCATCCAGACCGGCGCGCGCACCGCGCAGCAGGCGCTGCTCACCGTGTCCGCGGACGTCGGCAACCAGCTCAAGCTGAGCTCGGCCGAGGTCGAGAGCGTGCTGACCGCCGTCGGCACCAGCGCCGCCAACTCGATCCTCACCAGTGCCCGCGACGCCCAGGTGTCGCTGGTCTCGGCCTCCGGCGACGTCGCCTCGCAGATCAAGGCGCTGTCCGAGGATGTCGAGCGCACGCTGCAGGCGGCCGGCAGCGCCACCGCAGCCTCCGTGCTGTCCGGCGCCCGCGACGCGCAGACCACGCTGGTCAGCGCCTCGGTCGAGGCCGCAAGCCAGGTCAAGTCGCTGGCCACCGATGTCGAGCAGTCGCTGTCGATGGCCGGCTCAGCCGCCGCCGAGGCGATCATGACCGGTGCCCGCGAGGCCCAGACCACGCTGATCTCGACGTCGACCGACGTCACCGGCCAGGTCAAGTCGCTCGCCAGCGACGTCGAGCGCTCGCTCACGATGGCCGGCACCGCGACCGCGGAAGCCGTCGTCGCCTCCGCTCGCGAGGCCCAGAGCACGCTTGCCGGTGCATCCACCGAAGCCGCCACCCTGGTCCGCACGCTCGCGGCCGACGTGCAGCACTCGCTCTCGACCGCCGGCACCGCCACCGCGGAATCCATCGTCGCCTCCGCTCGCGAGGCCCAGAGCA
>NZ_LFIQ01000111.1:60895-73738 GCF_001189245.1 Bradyrhizobium pachyrhizi
ATCCACCGAGGCCACCGATCTGGTCCGCTCGCTGGCGGCCGATATGGAGCGTTCGCTGTCGATGGCCGGCTCGGCCACCGCGGAATCGATTACATCAGGTGCGCGTGAGGCCCAGAGCACCCTGGTCAACGCGTCGACCGAGGCTGCAACCAAGGTGTCGGCGCTTGCCGCCGACATCCAGCGTGCGCTGTCGATGGCCGGCTCCGGTACCGTCGAGGTGCTGACAGCCGGCGCCCGCGAGGCGCAGAACACCCTCGTCACCGCGTCGACGGAAGCAGCCGACCACGTCAAGTCGCTGGCCGTCGATGTCGAGCGCACCCTGACCTCGGTCGGCACCAACACCGCGCAGGCGATCCTCGGCAGCGCCCGCGATGCCCAGAGCTCGTTCGTGGCAACCTCCAGCGAGGCCGCAAGCCAGATCCGCGAGATCTCCGCCGAGATCGAGCGCTCGCTGACCACGGCCAGCGCGGAGACTGCGCAGACCATCCTGGGCAGCGCCCGCGAGGCCCAGAGCTCGTTTGCGGCGACCTCCGCCGATGCCGCCGCCCAGATCCGCACGCTCTCGACCGATATCGAGCGCGCGCTGGGAGCGGTCACGGTCAAGACCACCGACAATATCCAGACCTCGGCGCAGAACGCGCAGGCTGCGCTGATCACCATGTCCAACGAGGTCTCGACCAAGGTCAAGACGACCTCCGCCGACATCGAACGTTCGGTGCTGTCGGCCTCCAGCGCCTTCGGCTCCGCGATGACCGGCAAGACCGACGAGATCGTCACCTATGTGCAGCAGCAGACCGAGCGTCTGTCGCAGATGGTCGACGGCCGCCGCGGCTCGCTGGTCGAGGCGCTGACCGCCAAGACCACGCAGCTGTCGAGCGACATGGATCGCGCCACCGCGGATGCGCTGAAGGCGATCGAAACCCGCGGCCTCGCCTTCTCGCAGTCGATGGCGGCCCATGGCAGCGATGTCGCGCGCAACATCACCTCGGCCGGCGATCAGGCGACCGGCGCGGTGGCGAAGTCGCTCAAGGAACTCGAGCAGGCCTCGCGCACGGCGATCGACCAGTCGCGCCAGGTCTCGATCTCGGCCGTCACGGAGATGCAGGAGACCAGCAAGATCCTGCGCACCGATACGGTCGCGCTGTTCGAGCGGCTGCGCGAAGGCAACATCCTCTTGCAGGAAGTGTTGACCGGCGCCCACGACAACCTCAACTCGCTGGAGCGCGCGCTGGTGACCCGCGTGGCCGACTTCGTGTCCGCCATGAACGACGTCACCTCGCGCAACGGCGTGGCAACCCAGACGCTGGAAGACCAGCTCACGGTGTTCAACAGCAAGACCGGCAAGGCGCTGGAAGATCTCGGCGCGCTGTCGAGCCAGTTCGAGACCCACGGCAAGGCGCTGATCGATGCGGCTGCCGTGGTCGAGCAGGCCAACCGCTCGACGACGGCCTCCGTCAGCGAGCGCAAGTCGGCGCTGGAAGCGCTGGTCACGACCATCGACCTGCGCACCACCGATCTCGACCAGCGGCTGTCGCGCTTCACCGGGCTGCTCGATGAATCGCTCGGAGCGGCCGAGGAACGCGCCCGCGACATCGCCCGGGTGGTGGCGGAGACCGCAGGCGCCGGTTCGGCTGCGATCAGCAAGCAGTTCGAGGCGGTGCGCCTGGCGGCCGAGAACGAGCGTCAGCAGACCGTCGACGCCATGAACGACCTCTACCAGCAGAGCAACGCCGAGACCGATGCGATGTTCAGGGAATCGACGGAGAAGTTCTCCGCGATGGTCACGGCGATGAAGCAGATGGCGAGCGAGATGCACAACGAGCTCGAGGCCACCCGCAACGAGCTGCGCCGCGGCGTGCTCGAGATGCCGCAGGAGGCCGCCGAGAACACCGCGCAGATGCGCAAGGTGATCGTCGACCAGATCGAGGCGCTGGCCGAGCTGAACCGCATCGTCGCTCATCACGGCCGCGGACTCGACGTGGTCTCGACCAACCGCGCCAGCGTTCGCCACGAGGAGCCGGTGGTGGCTGCCGCCGGCGGCCGCGGCGATGTGCGCATGCGGGACAACGGCAACAGCGCCTCGACGCTGCCGCCGCCGGATCTCGGCATGACGAGCTCGCGCCGCACCGAGGCCCCGTCGGTCAGCCCGGCAGGCTCCGACAACAACGGCGACGGCTGGCTGTCCGACCTGCTCAACCGCAGCGACGCACCGCCGCCTGCCCCGCAGAGCCGCGACGCCCAGCAGCGCCCGCGTCCGCAGCAGCAGCCCGCCAATCCGCTGGAATCGCTGTCGCTCGACATCGGCCGGCTGATGGACCGCACACTTGCGGCCGAGATGTGGGATCGCTACCAGCGCGGCGAGAACAAGGCGTTCTCCAAGCGCCTCTACACGCCGGCCGGCCAGAAGGCCTTCGACGAGGTCGCCCGCAAGTATCGCGCCGACCGCGGCTTCAAGCAGACGGTCGACCGCTACATCGCGGAGTTCGAGCGCCTGCTCGACGAAGTCGCCCGCGACGGCCGCGGCCAGCAGGAGCTGAGCAGCCACCTGACCTCGGAGACCGGGCTGGTCTACACCCTGCTCGCCCACGCCGCGGGACGGCTGGGATAAGCCGGCGAAGTAAGCGAGTAGCGAATAGAAATGGAAACGGAGGCCGAAGGCCTCCGTTTTATTTTGGGGCGACGCCCTATTCGTCACTCGCCATTCGCCCTTTATTGCCGCCGCCGCGGCCCGGGTGCCGCTGGTGCCGGCGCGGGCTCGGGTGCGGCGTTGTTGCTGCCGCCGAAGATCACCCGGCTCGGGTTGCGGTCGAAATTATTCACCGCGCGGCTGATGTCGGACAGCGTCCTGCGGCCGTCGTTGATCAGGAGATTGGAGCGCTTGTCGAGATCCTCGGCGAGCTCGCGGATCGACTTCACCATCAGGTTCAGCTCGCTGCCATTGTTGCCGCCCGCGATCGCATTGAGGCCCAGCATCAGGCTGTCGGCCTTGCCCATCACGCCGTCGACCTTGAGCATGACGTTGTCGATCTTCTCGGAATTGCGCGCCAGCGCCTGGGTGAAGACCTCGAGATTCTTCAGCGAATTCTTCACCGACTGCTGATTGTCGGCGACGATGCGGTTGACGTTTTGCAGGGTGGCGCGGATCGCCTCGGTGACGTCCTGCAGCGCATTCGGGTCGGCGGTCAGAACCGGGATGCCGTCCTCGTCCAGCGGCACCGGCGGGGCGGCCTCCTCGCCGCCCTTGAGCGAAATCGCGGCGACGCCGGTGAGGCCTTGGAACTCGAGACCGACCAGGGTGTCCTTGCGGAGTGGTGCGTTGTTCTCGATCATCGCCAGCGCAACCACGCGTCGCGGGTTGTCGAGCTTCACCGAGACCACCTCCCCTATCCGAATACCGTTAAAATTGACATTACCGCCGTTGCGCAGGCCTGACGCCGGCCCTTCGAAGATCACCCGCAGGGGACTGCGCTGCTTGGTGGTGTGCAGGCTCTGGAACCACAGCACGAAGCCGAATGCGGCGGCGATCACCGCCAGCGTGAAAGCCCCGATCAAGACGTAGTTCGCCCGCGTTTCCATCAATTACTCGCGTTGATCACTCTTGGGCCCTCGCGCAGCCAGCTGCGTTCGAGCCCGTCGAATTCCTGTTGGCGCATGATCTCGTCCGAAAATCGGCTCCAGGTTTCGGGATCATAGGCTAGGCCACAACGGCACGGGCGCGCTTGCCGTTGAAATATTGCTGCAGCCATGGATGCTGCGACGCCTTCATGTCGGCGATTGATCCTGCAGCAATGATCTTACCGTTCCCTAAAACGGCGATACGGTCGCACGCGGTGTAAAGACTGTCGAGATCGTGGGTTACCATGAAAACGGTCAGCCCCAAAGTGCGCTGCAGGGTGCGCACCAGCTCGTCAAACTCGCCGGCGCCGATCGGATCGAGACCCGAGGTCGGCTCGTCGAGAAACACGAGCTCGGGATCGAGCGCGAGTGCGCGCGCCAGCGCGACGCGCTTGATCATTCCGCCCGACAATTCCGACGGATAACGATCGGCGACTTCCGGCTTCAGCCCGACCATCACCAGTTTCGCCACCATGATCTCGTCGAGCAGCCGCTGCGAGACGCGCAGATACTCGCGCGCCGGAAACTGGATGTTCTGGCGCACCGTCAGCGAGGAGAACAGCGCGCCCTGCTGGAACAGGATGCCCCAGCGGCGCTCGACGGCACGGCGCTGCGAGGTGCTCGCGGCGTCGAGATCGACACCGAACACCTCGATGCGGCCGGCAACTTTCGGCACGAGCCCGATGATGGTGCGCGTCAGCACCGACTTGCCGGCGCCCGAGGGCCCGACGAAGCCGAGGATCTCGCCGCGCCTGACGTCGAGGTTGAGGCCGTCGAGCACCCGCGTGTTGCCGAATTGAACCGTGATGTCGCGGACCCGGATGATGGCGTCGTTGTCCTCTTCCGCCATGATCACATCCCGATCGAGGCGAAGAAGATCGCGAACACGCCGTCCATCACGATCACGAAGAAGATCCCTTTCACCACCGACGCGGTGGTGTGCTGTCCGAGCGACTCCGCCGAACCCTGCACCGCCAGGCCTTCGACGCAGGCGACGATACCGATCACTGCCGCCATGACGGGCGCCTTGACCATGCCGACGATGAAATGGTCGATCGATATGGCATCACGAAGGCGGAGCAGGAAGGCTTCCGGATCGACGCCGCCATAGAGCCAGGCCACCAGCCCGCCGCCATAGAGCGCGGCCATCGCGCCCAGGAACGCCAGGATCGGCAAAGCCAGCACCAGCGCCAGCATGCGCGGCAGGATCAAGACCTCGATCGGATCGAAGCCCATGGTGCGCAGCGCGTCGATCTCCTCGCGCATCTTCATCGAGCCGAGCTCGGCGGTATAGGCCGAGCCGGAACGGCCCGCGACCATGATCGCGACCAGCAGCACGCCGATCTCGCGCAGCACCAAGACGCCCAGCATGTCGACCACGAAGATGTCGGCGCCGAACCTACGGAAATGGAAGATGCCCTGCTGCGAGATGATGCAGCCGATCAGGAAGGTGATCAGCACCACGATCGGCACCGCGCGCCAGCACACCTGCTCGAGGTGATGCACGGTCGAGGTCAGGCGGAAGCTGCGCGGATGGATCAGCACCTTGCCGGCGGCCACCAGCACCGCGCCGAGCATGTCGACGAGGCCGATGATGGTGCCGCCGATCCCGGCCACGGTGCGCCCGATCTGCTCGAGCATGCCCGATATCGACAGCGGGTCGCTGACGACCCTGGGCGCGGGGCCGACCCGGCGGACCTCGTCGACCAGGCTGGAATAATTGGCCGAGAGGCCCGCGATCTCGGCTTCGGCGGAGGCGTCGCTGAGGCTGCGGCGCAGGCGCTCGATCAGCCAGGCGCCAAAGGTGTCGAGGCTCGCGACCTGCGAGACATCGATGAAGATGTGCGGCCGGCTGCCGCGCAGCTTCTCCGCGTCGGAGACGATCCGCTCGAGCGCAGGAGCAAAGCGGGCCGTCCAGTTGCCCGCCGCGCACAACGCTAGTCCTTCGCCTTGGGCTATCCGCTCCAGTGTCGGGTCGCCGCTCACCTCTAACCCACCCCTCAAGCCGGCTGGCTGCCGCTAACGCTGATCTCCGGCGCTGCCGGATCGGCTTGTCGAATCTGTCGCTAAACAGCCATAGTTGGTTGCGCGTCGCAAGCTACGGTTCAGGAAATAGTAGACTTTAAAATGACTTCCACCCCTCCCGGAGCGATTTCCCTGAGCAGCCGGATCGAGCGCTGGCCGATCGCGGGGACCTTCACGATCAGCCGCGGCACCAAGACCGAGGCCGTCGTCGTGGTCGCCGAGGTAAGCCAGGGCGGCCTCACCGGCTGCGGCGAATGCGTACCCTACCCGCGCTATGCCGAAACGCCCGAGGCGACGCTGCAGGCGATCCAGGCGATGCAGGCGCCGCTCGCCGGCGGGATGGACCGCATCGCCTTGCAGGCCCGGATGCCCGCCGGCGCCGCCCGCAATGCGCTGGATTGCGCGCTGGCGGACCTTGAGGCCAAACGCGCCGGCAGGCGGATCTGGAACCTGCTCGGCCGGCCGGCACCGGAGCCGCGCACCACCGCCTATACGATCTCGCTCGGGACGCCCGAGGCGATGGCGGAGGCCACCGCGAAGGCTGCGCATCGTCAGTTGCTCAAGATCAAGCTCGGCGGCGATGGCGACGGCGCACGGATCGCCGCCGTGCGCAAGGCGGCGCCTCGATCCGAGCTGATCGTCGACGCCAACGAAGCTTGGACCGAGGACAACCTCGCCGCCAATCTCGCGGCCTGCGCTGATGCCGGCGTCACCCTGATCGAACAGCCGCTGCCGGCGGGCAAGGACGAGGCGCTGGGCCGGATCAGGCGGCCGGTTGCGGTCTGCGCCGACGAGAGCGTGCACGACCGCGGCTCGCTTGCCGGCCTGCGCGGCCGCTATGACGCCGTCAACATCAAGCTCGACAAGACCGGCGGATTGACCGAAGCGCTGGCGATGGCGGACGCCGCTCGTGCGCTCGGCTTCGAGATCATGATCGGCTGCATGGTCGCGACCTCGCTCGCGATGGCGCCCGCGATGCTGATTGCGCAAGCCGCGCGCTTCGTCGATCTCGACGGCCCGCTGCTGCTGGCGAAGGACCGCGACCACGGCCTGCGCTACAAGGGCAGCCTGGTCTATCCGCCGGACGCCGCGCTCTGGGGCTAATCGGTGAGGCGCCTACGCGCCAGCCACATCACGAGCCCGCCCGTGGCCGCCATTGCGGCCATCATGTCGTAGACGCCGAGCCCGAAGCGCGCATAGACCATGCCGCTGACGATCGCCGTGGTGCTCGCGACAATGCCGCCGCAGGCGGTGAGATAGCCCTGCGCGCGCGCCATCACGTGAACCGGCACGTGATGCACCATCAGGCCCATGATGCCGACCTGGGTCAGGCCGAAGCTCAGCCCGTGTCCGAGCTGCACAACTGCAAGCACCGCAAGCGGCGGGTCCTGCGCGGTGATCGCCCAGCGCGCCGCAGCACTGGACGCCGCGATCATCACCAGCACAGCCGACGGCAGCGTGAAACGCGGCGAGGCCGCAAACAGCACGATCTCGGCGATCACGCCGAGCACCCAGAGACAAGCGATCGTCAGGCCACTGAAGCCGGCCTGCTGCCAGGCAATCGATGCGAAGATGTAATAGGCGCCGTGGCTGCCCTGGATCAGCGCCGAGGAGACGATGATGGCAAGGAAGGTAGGATTGCGCAGCAGTTTTGGCGCGCCGGCTGCAGGTGTGGCGGCTGCCACCGGGCGGCCCAGCGGCCGCAGCGTCAGCCCGACCAGCGCGCCGAGCACCGTCACGGCCGTGATGATCCGGATCAGGTCGACCTCCGCGACATAGCGGAGCAGGAAGCCGCTCAGCAGCGCGCAGACCGCGAAGGCGGCCGAGCCCCAGAGCCGCAGCGGTCCGTAGCTGAGGCCGAATTGCCTGACGCCGCGCAGCGCATAGGCATCGGTCAGCGGCACCATTGGGGTCCAGACGCAGCAGGTCAGCGCATAGATCGCGAGCAGCACGAACGGCTGGTGCTGGGTGCCGATCACGGCAAAGCCGAACGCCGTGGCGAATCCGGTGGCGATGATCGCCCCGCGTAGCATCTGACGCCGCTCCGCCGCCGCGGTGACAAGCGGCAGCACGGTGAAGCGCGTCACCGGCGGCACCGCGGTGATGATGCCGATCCAGGTGGCGTCGATGCCGACCGCCTTCAGCCACACCGTGAAGAATGGCAAGTGAACCCCGGTCATGCCGAACAGCGTGGCATAGAATGCCGCCAGGCTGCGCGCGAATCGCCGCGATGCAACCTTTGCTGCAATGGGGATTTGTGATTCGGAAGACATCAATTCAATTGCGATTCGCGCGATATCGTGGTGATCGTTAGCGTAACGCGCAGTGATTTGCGCGGAGAGATTGTGATGGCCGAAGAAGCATTCGCCCTGTCGCCGATATCCGCCCGCGCGGCCCTGCCGAGCGAGGAGGACTATGCCGCGATCAGCGCGGCCTTCATGGAGACCTCGCGGGGCCGCTGGTTCCTCGGCGAATACGCCAAGCGCAACCGCAATGCCGATACCCGCATGGTGCTCGATGCCGTGGCGCGGATCGAGGAAAGCCTCAGCGCACAGCGGCAAGCCGCCGCAGCGGCGATCAGGGACGAACAGCTGGCGCAGGCGCTGGCCGCCCTGCGCGGCGCAATCGAGGCCACCCAGGCCTCCGCCATCGCCGCGCTCGACGGCGTCAGCTTCGAGCAGAACCTCGCGCCGGTGCGCAAGGGCGTGCGGGTGATCAGGGAGATCTCCTGGCGGCTGCGCGAGATCGGCAATGACGGCCGGATCTGCGACATCATCGATTCCCAGGTCAGCGCGATCGAGGCCGGTGCTGCCGAGGTCTCGATGGACGATGCCAAGGCCGTGCTGGATGCCGCCTTCGCTGCGCTGGCCCGCCGCCTCAGCGAGTTCGATCCGGACAAGATGGCGACGCCTGCGGCCGAGCCTGCTGTGGCCGAGGCGCCGGTTGCGGAGCCGCCGGCGGCGGCCTCCGCGCCGCCACCGATGGCCGAAAGTGCAGCCCCCGATATGGCCGCTACGCCGCCAGCGCCGCCTCAGGAGGCCGCTGCGGCGTCGAACGTCGAAGCCGCGATTCCCGCCGCTGAGGCCGCTACGGCCGTCATGCCGCAGCCGAGCGAAGCATGGCTCAAGGCTGAAGCCGCGCTGGCCGAAGCCGAAGCCGCGGAACTCGCCCGCGTCACCGACGAAGCGGCGGCCGACGCCCACGACGAAGCGGTACTCGACCTGATCGCGATGGAGATGGGCGCGGCCGATCCGATCGACGAGGAGGCGATCGCCGAGGAAATGCGCGCCGCCGAGGAGATGCGAGTCGCCGAGGCGATGGCGGCCGAACCCGAAGTAGCCGCGCCGGCCATTCAGCCGGAGCCTGCACTGGCGCCCGCACCGAAACTCGAGGTCAAGATCGAGCCGCCGCCAGTGGCTGTGGCGCCGATTGCCGAAACTCTGGTGATGCCGCCGCCTCTCCCGCCCGCCGTTGAGCCTGCCCCTGCTCCCGCAGCAGAGATCTCACTCGGTTCGACCATCATCGCCAGCGGCCTTCTGAAAAAGCCGAGTGCGGCGGCCAACGACCCGCTCGCGCCAATCCGCCGCATGAGCCAGGCCGAGAAGATGGCGTTCTTCTCGTAGGCGCCGGCCTATTCATATCCTGTCATTGCCGCCTGACCCGGCAATCCATCGATCAAAAAGCTTCCTTCGAGATGGATGCGCGGGTCCCGGCTTCGCCAAGGCTTTGCTGCGAAGGCGCGCCGAAGCTTGAGCGGAGGCGGCAGGCCCGCGCATGACGACCGGCGCGCGAAGCATTCATGTCCCATGAACCGCACGCGCAACGCGAGCCAGCTCATGTACCGCGGCAGCATCTGCGCCTAACCCGATGTCAGGCGACGAGTTTCGCGAACAGGTCGGCGTCGACATTGCCGCCCGACAGCACGATGACGACGTTCTTGCCCTTGGCATCGATCCGCCCGGCCAGCAGCGCCGCGAGCCCGACCGCGCCGCCGGGCTCGACCACGAGCTTCAGCTCGCGATAGGCGAAGGCGACGGCGGCACCGACCTCGTCGTCGGAGGCGCTGACGCCATTGGCGAGCAGCTTGCTGTTGATGGCGAAGGTCAGCTCGCCCGGCATCATCGCCATCAGCGCATCGCAGATGGTGCGCGCCGCGACCGGATGCGCCTGGCGATGCCCGACCTTGAGCGACAGGGCGTGATCGTCATAGCCCGCGGGCTCGGCGACGATCACCTGGGCTTGCGGATATTTCGCCTTCACCGCGGTCGCAACACCCGCGATCAATCCGCCACCCGAAGCGGGCGCGACCACGATGTCGGGCGTCAGTCCGAGCGCGGCCATGTCCTCGGCGATCTCGCGGCCGGCGGTGCCCTGGCCCGCGATCACGAAGGGATCGTCGTAGGGGCGCACCAAGGTCGCGCCGCGCTTGCCGGCAATGCCGTTGGCGATCGCCTCGCGGTCGTCGCGATCGCGATCGTAGAGCACGACTTCGGCGCCATAGGATTTGGTGCGCTCGCGCTTGGTGATCGGCGAGTCCGCAGGCATCACGATGGTCGCCTGCATGTTGAGGATCTTGGCCGCCGCAGCGACGCCCTGGGCGTGATTGCCCGAGGAGAACGCGACGACGCCGCCGCTCCGCTTGTCCTGCGGGATCGAGGCGAGCTTGTTGAAGGCGCCGCGAAACTTGAACGATCCGGTCCGCTGCAGCATTTCGGGCTTGAGGAAAATCTGGCTGCCGACGCGTTCGTTGAGAACGGGGAAGGTCAGGAGCGGCGTGCGCACCGCGAACGGCGCGACCACCCTTGCGGCGGCATCGATGTCCGCGGCAGCGACGGGTGGATTGAGAACGGTGTCCGTCATTCGCGATTTGTATCGCGGCGCCGGGCTGGCGGGCAAGACGCTTTAGCGTGACCTGACTAGCGTGAGGTCGGCTGGGTCGCCGGCAGCGCCACAAAATGGTGCTCTTCGGCACCGAATTCGAGCGCCTCCCCCTCGCCGTCTGGCGGCGCGGGGCGGACGTTCATGCAGCGGTCGATGAACACCCGGGCTGAGGCTTGCCAGGTGTGAAGCGCGGCAAAATCGACGCAGGCCTGCCGCGGGATGCTGAGCGCCTCCAGGCAGGCATGGCGCAGATCCGCGTCGAGCACGCCGACCGGCGCCGCGCCGATCACGTCGCGGGGACCGGTGACCGTAAAAGCGGCAACCGGCAGGCCGCTGGCCAACGCTTCCAGCAGCACCAGACCAAACGTATCCGTACGGCTCGGGAAAACGAACACATCGGCCGCGGCGTAGATCTCAGCCAATTCTTCCCCATGGCGGGCGCCGAGGAACACAGCGTCCGGATATTTCCGCTCCAGCGCCGCCCGCGCCGGGCCGTCGCCGACCACGACCTTGGTTCCCGGCAAATCGAGATCGAGGAACGCCTCGAGATTCTTCTCCACCGCCACCCGGCCGACGCTGAGATAGACCGGCTGCGGCAGGCAGAGATCGACGTCGCGCGGATGGAACAGCGCGGTATCGACGCCGCGCGACCACAGCACCACGTTGCGGAAGCCGCGCTGACGCAACTCGGCCGCCAGCGCCGGAGTCGCCGCCATCACCGCCCGGCTCGGCCTGTGGAACCAGCGCAGCGCCCGCCACACCCAGGCTTCCGGGACAGGCGTCCGCGCCGAGACGTATTCGGGGAAGCGGGTGTGGAAGCTCGTCGTGAACGGCAGGCCGCGCTTGCGGCAGTAGCGGCGCACCGCAAGCCCGATCGGGCCCTCGGTCGCGATATGGATGCTCTCGGGCCTCGCCGCCTCGATCAGACTTGCGACCTTGGCCCGGTACGGCAGCGCCAGCCTCAGATCGCGGTAGCTCGGCATCGCGAAGGTGCGGAATTCGTCCGGCGTCAGGAAGCTCACCTCGACGCCGAGCGATTTCGCCGCCTGTGCCATCATGGTCAGCGTGCGGACAACCCCGTTGACCTGGGGATGCCACGCATCGGTCGCGACCAGGATATGCGTCATGCAGCGCGTGCCGTCACTCGCGGAACCGGCGCGATCCGGCGCACCGGGTCGGTCCAGGTGATGATCTCGAAATGGCCGTCCTCGTGCTCGGCGAGCGCGGTGCAGCTCTCCACCCAGTCGCCGCAATTCATGTAGCGGATGCCCTGCTCGTCATGAATCGTCGCGTAGTGGATGTGGCCGCAGATCACGCCGTCGCAGCCGTGGCGCCGCGCCTCGCCGGCAAGCGTCGCCTCGAACGCGCCGATATAGTTCACCGCCTTCTTGACCTTCAGCTTGGCCCATTGCGACAGCGACCAGTACGGCACGCCGAACATCTTGCGGAAGAAGTTGACGAAGCGATTCATCTGGATCGCGAAATCGTAGGCCTTGTCGCCGAGATGGGCGAGCCAGCGCGCGTTCTGCACCACGAGATCGAAAATGTCGCCGTGGATCACGAGGTAGCGCTTGCCGTCGGCGCCGGTGTGAACGGTGTTCTCCACCACGTCGATGCCGCCGAAATGCGTGCCGTAATATTTGCGCAGGAACTCGTCGTGGTTGCCCGGGACGTAGATCACCTTGGCGCCCTTGCGCGCCTTGCGCAGCATCTTCTGCACGAAATCGTTATGGGTCTGCGGCCAGTACCAGTTCGACTTCAGCGCCCAGCCGTCGACGATATCACCAACGAGGTAGATCGTGTCGGCATCGTGAGAGCGGAGGAAGTCCAGCAGGCGGTCTGCTTGCGAACCGCGGGCTCCGAGATGGACATCGGAGATAAACAAAGTGCGAAAGTGCCGCTCGGGACTTTCTTCACTCAAGGAGTCGCTTCCCATGCCTGTGCACCTAACAGATTCCTGTGACAAGGCGATGACGATCCCCGCGACCCAAGGCCCCACAAACAGTTAACGAGAATCAGCAGTACGCCGCTTCCCTGCGGATAACAGCAGCGTGCGACAATCTGGCGACATCGGCGGTCGCGACTGTGTGGAAGAGGCACTGAAATGCACAGGAACGCTGATCTACCGTCATTGCGAGCGACGCGAACCAATCCATTGCGCCGCAAGCGGGGAAATGGATTGCTTCGTCGCTATCGCTCCTCGCAATGACGAGCTCCATCTTCAGTGAACGAAGACGACGTAGCCCGGATGAAGCGCAGCGTAATCCGGGGTTCTGCGTCCGCGGATGATCTGTTCCCGGATTTCGCTGCGCTCCATCCGGG
>NZ_LFIQ01000111.1:73748-73871 GCF_001189245.1 Bradyrhizobium pachyrhizi
CGTCGTCATCATCAGCGGCACCGGGATCAAGGCGGCGGGGCTGATCACGGAGCTGCTCGGAGCGAGCTAGCTTTGGCGCGCTCCGATGAGCTGTGCCTAAAGCGCGATGAGATTAGGTTGAAT
>NZ_LFIQ01000111.1:73881-84852 GCF_001189245.1 Bradyrhizobium pachyrhizi
CCCGCCTTGCGCAGCCTCAGGGATTCGTAGAACGCGGTCTCGAAATTGATGTAGCCGATAAAGGACGTCGGATCGCCAAACGGCAGGATCTGCGTCGCCCAGTATCCGCCAAAGCCGTTCTGCCGATCGATCCAGTAGAACAAATTGGCGAGACCGGCCCAGCCGAGCGCGCCGGCGGGGCGGCCGGTCGGAGCCTGCTCCTCGTTGATCATGAAGCTTAGCGCCCAGGACTTCGACTGACCGGGGAAGAACTCGGCGTCGTTGGCGAGCGATGTGATCACGCCGGTGATCGCGGTGACCTTGTTGTTGCCGAGATGGTTCTTCTCCGCCATCCGCACGGTCTCCGCCTTCAGGACACGCCCGTGCTCGCCGGCGCCGTCGTTCAGCCACATCCGGATGAAGCGCATGTAGTCGCCGATGGTGCCGTAAAGCCCGTGGCCGCCCATGTGGATTTCGGGATTGGCTGGCAGCTCGAAATCCATCGGCGTGAGCGAGCCGTCGGCGTTGCGGGCGTGAATGCCGGCGAGCTTGCGGCGCATCGCGTCGGTGAGCTCGAACGTCGTGTCCATGATCCCGAGCGGCTCGAAGATCCGCGTCCTGAAGACCTCGCCGAGCCGCCGGCCGGTGATGGCCTCGACGATCTGGCCGCACCAATCCATGTTGGTGCCGTACTCCCAGCGCTCGCCCGGATCGAACAGCAGCGGCGTCATCAGCGAAGCCTTGGACGCCGTGATGACGCTGGGCTGCCCCTTCTCCTGCGCCAGCCGGTTATAGGTGTGATTGATGAAGTCGTAGCTCAGACCCGCGGAATGGACCATCAGCATGCGGGTGGTGATGTCGCGCTTCGGTGCACGCAACACCGGCTCGCCCTTGTCGTCAAAGCCCTCGATCACCTGGAGCTTGCCGATGTCGGGCGCGTAGGTTTTGGCCGGTGCGTCGAGATCGAGCTTGCCTTCCTCCACGAGCTGAAGGACGGCCGTGCCGGTGATCGCCTTGGTGGTCGAGAAGATCGCGAACACACTGTCGGCCGTCATGTCGGCGGGCTGGTCGAGCCGGCGCTTGCCGGCGGCGCCTTCATAGATGTTACGATGACGATCGGTCACCATCGCAACGACGCCGGGAACGCGCGGGTTTGACGTCACGACGCCGTCTAGGATTGCATCCGCGGCCGCACTGAAATTCGCGCTCATTGTCGTCCTCCCATATTTGCTTTGTGACGTGATCTGCCTCGGGCGGGACGCCTGCATTCCACCGGCTGCTTCCCGCCCGATCTTCGCTTGCGTGACACTGCGTAGCCCGGATGAAGCGAAGCGAAATCCGGGACCAGTGTCACCGTTGCGACATATGTCCCGGATTGCGCTTCGCTCCATCCGGGCTACGAAATCAGCTCTACTGCGTGGCAAAACCGCTATAGCCGCTCGCGGCGACCTCGTCGCATTTCTGGCGATAGGTGCCGACACCGCCGCAATAGGACAGCACCCGGCGCGGCTTGCCCTCGACATTGGAGCCCAGGTACCAGGAGTTGGTCTTGGCGATCAGTGTTGCGTTGGCGGTCTCGTCGTGATGCGCCACCCACTGATCTTCGGTATCCCTGGTCGGCTCGATGACGTTCAGGTTCTTGCCGCGCAAATATCTGATGCAATCGGCGATCCACTCCACCTGCTGCTGGAGGCAGGTGGTCATGTTACAGAGTGCGGCCGAGGGCGCGAGCGGCACCGCTGTCGTGAACAGGTTCGGATAGCCATGGACCTGCAAGCCCATCGTGGTGCGGATGTCCCTGCCCCAATCGTCCTTCAGCGATCGCCCGTCGCGGCCGCGGATGTCGATGCGCGTCAACGCTCCCGTTCCGGCGTCGAAGCCGGTCGCCAGGATGATGACGTCGAACTCGTGCACCGTGCCGTCGGCGGTCTGGATGCCCTCAGGCGTGATGCGGGCGATTGGATTGTTCTTGACGCCGACGATCTCGACATTGGGCCGGTGGAAGGCCTCGAGGAAATTGCTCTCCAGCGGCACCCGGTGCGTGCCAAAACCGTAATCGGCGGGAATCAGCAGTTCGCACAGCTTGGGGTCTTTGATCCGCTCGCGCATCTTCTCGCGCACGAATTCGGTGATCTCGGCGTTGACGGCTTCATCGAAGAACAGTTCGGCAAAGGACGAGACCCACAGCTTCAGGGATCCGTCGTTCCAGCAGTCCTCGATCACCTGGCGACGCTGCTGTGGCGTCAGGTCGGCCCAGGCGTGCTCGAAGTCGAATTCGAATCCGGTGAACGTCTTCGGCAGCCGTTCGGTGAGGAACTTGAACTTCGACTTGTAGGCTTCGGCGTCCGCTGCATCCCATTTCGGGTTCTTCATCGGGATGATGTATTGCGGGGTACGGATGAACACCTTGAGATGGCCGACCTCACCGGCGATCGACTGGATCACCTGGATCCCGGTCGCGCCGTTGCCGACCACGCCGACGCGTTTCCCGGCGAGCTCGATCGGCCCCTTGGGCCAGCGCGCGGTGTGGAACAGCTTGCCCTTGAACGCCTCCTGTCCGGGGAAGGACACATGCGGGGCCGAGAGCATGCCGCAGCAGGTGACGAGGAACTGGGTATCGATCACGTCGCCCTGGTCGGTCGCGACCAGCCAGCGTTGCGTCGCCTCATCGAAATGCGCGCTCTTCACCGTGGTGCCGAACTGGATGTCCTTCCTGAGGTCGAGGCGGTCGGCGACGTAGTTCAGCCAGCGCTCGATTTCCGGCTGGCCCGGGAATCGCTCGCTCCAGCTCCAGCCTTTGTAGAGCTCCTCCGAGAACAGGTACTGATAGGTGTGGCCTTCGGAATCGAAGCGCGCCCCGGGATAGCGGTTCCAGTACCATGTGCCGCCGACGCTCGACCCGGCGTCGATCGCCTTCACACTCAGTCCCTGCTCACGCAGGCGGAACAATTGATAGAGACCGGCGACGCCGGCGCCGACGACCACGGCGTCGAGCTTGGTCGTTGCATGCGCACCATTGCTTCCATTCGACCTTGTGACGGCCTCAGTCATGATTTCCTCCTGTGTCTGGCTTCTCGCGCGCACCTTCCCACCCGCGGTGTCGCCGGATGATGGTGCGTTGCGTCAATTTGGGTCTCGGCCGCTCGCGCTATCGCCGAAACGCAGAGCAGGCTACGGGCCGTTCGGCCGCGCGGCTTGGATGAAACCGACAATCTCTGGAACGCTGCCGCTCAATTGCCCGACCGGCCAATGGTCTCCTTGGCAAATGGCGAAAGCGGCCTATTCTGCGCTCAGCCGTCCGGCCAAGAACAAGCGGTCAACCGCGCCACCAATCCCAGGGAGGAGGCTCGCGCGATGGGCCAGTTGATCACGGTCGAGGAGCTGCCGCGCTACGCTCCCGGCGAGATGAAGCTGGATAGTTTGTCAGTCGGGAGAAGCGATTTCCGGCTGCGAATTTTCCGCTATGCGCCGTCAGACATCTGGGTCCCGCCGTCCGCAAACTTCCTCCTGGTGCTCTATCGCGACGGCGTGACGTCGATGAACCGCCGCGTCACCGGCGCATGGAAGCAGGATCACGTCGGTCGCGGCGTCACGTCGCTCATGACGCGCGCGGAGCCGTCAAGCTGGCATTGGAACAACGACATTGAGGTCAGCCATTTCTACATCTCGCCTGCCCTCATGACGAAGACCGCGAGCGATGCCTTCGACCGCGACGCCGAAACGATCGAGATTCACGACCTGCTCAAGGTCGAAGACCCGATGCTGACCTGGATCAACGATCAAATGGTCCAGGAAGTCGCCGCGGGCGGTCCCGGTGGACGGCTCTGCTATGATGCGCTGGCGCTGCAGGCGAGCGTGCACATCCTGCGGAAATATGCGGCGATTGAGTTCAAGATGCCCTGCGCGCAAGGACGCTTTCGTCCGGCGCATGCCCGGCTGATCGAGGACTATATCGAGCAGAACATCTTCCGGAACATCACGCTGGAGGAACTCGCGAATATCTGCAGTTGCACGCCGGTCCAGTTCGCCCGCAAATTCCGCGTGCACTACGGCATGCGGCCGCATGCCTATGTCCTGCGGCGCAAGGTGGAGCATGCGTGCCAGCATCTGCGCAAGGACCGCGTCGCGCTGAAGGAGATCGCGCTGCTCGCCGGCTTTGCCGATCAAAGCCACCTCAATCGCGTGTTCCGGCAGCACATGAACGTCACGCCGGCGGAATACCGCCGGCAGGTCTGCGAGCACACCGTCCAGGCGTGAGACAGGGTCTGCGACGGACTCACACGGGCGTCGGATTGAGGCGCGCAAAGCCTTCCTGGATTCGGTAGGGATAGTACGGATAGGCCGGCATCACCGCGCTCGCGCGATCGAGACGCGCGATCTGGTCCGGCGAGAGCGACCACCCGACCGCGCCGAGATTGTCGCGCAGCTGCGCCTCGTCACGCGCACCGATGATCACGGACGACACGCTCGGCCGCGTCAGCAACCAGGCAATCGCGATCTGCGGCACGCTGCGGCCGGCCTCTGTGGCGACCGCGTCCAGTGCGTCGACGATCGCGTAAAGCTTCTCGTCGTCGACTGGCGGCCCGAACTGCGCGGTCTCGTGCAGGCGGCTGTTGGTCGGTAATGGCTGGCCGCGCCTGATCTTGCCGGTGAGGCGGCCCCAGCCGAGCGGACTCCAGACCAGCGCGCCGACGCCCTGGTCGAGCGCGAGCGGCATCAGCTCGGATTCATAGTCGCGGCCGACCAGCGAATAATAGACCTGGTGCGCCACGTAGCGCGGCCAGCCTTGCCGCTCGGCAACACCGAGCGCTTTCATCAGATGCCAGCCGGAGAAATTCGAGGCGCCGACATAGCGCAGCTTGCCGGCGCGCACCAACGCGTCGAGCGTCGACAGCACTTCGTCGACCGGCGTGAAGGCATCGAAGGCATGAAGCTGCAGCAGGTCGATATAGTCGGTGTTGAGCCGGCGCAGCGCGGCGTCGACCGCGGCGACGAGGCGATATCGCGACGTGCCGGCATCGAGCGGACCATCGCCCATCGGCAGGCCGGTCTTGGTCGAGATCAACACCTTGTCGCGGCGGCCCTTGATCGCGGCGCCGAGGATCTCCTCCGACGCGCCGTTCGAATAAACATCGGCGGTGTCGAACAAATTGACGCCAGCCTCGAGGCAGATGTCGATCAACCGTCGCGCCTCGCTGGCGTCGCTGCGGCCCCAGGCCGAAAACAACGGCCCCTGGCCACCGAACGTGCCGGTGCCGAAGCTGAGCACCGGGACTTTCAGGCCGGATGCACCGAGATTGCGGTATTCCATGATCATGCTCCCTTGATCCGGTTCATTCCGCCGGGCACTGCGCGGCGAGCGCGATCGGCCGATCGAGGCGCAGGCTCCACAGCGCAAGCACCAGGCCGATTGCCGTGATGACGGCGGCCACCAGCGGCAGCGCGCCGAGGCCAAGGCCGCGATCGATGGTGACGCCGCCGGCCCAGGCGCCGAGCGCGTTGCCCAAATTGAACGCCGCGATGTTCAGGCTGGAGGCCAGCGTCCGCCCTTCGACGCCGGCGGCTTCGAGCACGCGGAGCTGCAGCGGCGCGACGGTCGCGAACGCGGCGATGCCGAGAATGAACAGCAGCACGACGGCCAATGCCTTGATCGAGACGACCGCCGTCAGCGCGACGAGCACGGCGGCGAGGCCGCCGAGCGATACCAGCAGCGCCCGCGCAAGTCCCTTGTCGGCGAGCCGGCCGCCCGCGACATTGCCGATCGCAAGGCCGGCACCGAACACGAGCAGGATCGGCGACACCGCGGCGTCGGAGAAGCCGGTGAGCCGCGTCAGGATCGGCTGCACATAGGTGAAGACCGCGAACAGCCCGCCGAAGCCGAACACCGTCATGGCAAGTCCCAGCAGCACCTGCGGGCGGCTGAGCACGGCGAGCTCCTCGCGCAGCGGCGCAGGCCTGTCGTTGGCGCCGACATGGCCGGGGACCAGCACCGCCAGCACGATGAACGCGATCACGCCGATCGCCGCCACCGCCCAGAACGCCGCGCGCCAGCCGAGCATCAGGCCGAACCAGGCTCCGAAGGGCACGCCGAGCAGGGTCGCGACCGTGAGCCCGATGAACATCGTGGCGATCGCCGACGCACGCTTGTCTTCCGGGACGAGGCTTGTCGCCACCACGGAGCCAACGCCGAAGAAGGTGCCGTGCGCCAGCGAGGTGAGAATGCGCGCCGCCATCAAAAGCCCGTAGCTCGGCGCCAGCGCACACGCCGCATTGCCGAGCGTGAAGATCGCCATCAGCGCCAGCAATACCGCCTTGCGCGGCATCCGCCGTGTTGCCAGCGTCAGGATCGGCGCGCCGACGAACACGCCGAGCGCATAGCCGGAGATCAGCAGGCCTGCCGCGGATACGGATACCTGCATGTCGGCGGCGACTTGCAGCAGCAGTCCCATGATGAGGAATTCGGTGGTGCCGATGCCAAAGGCACCGGCGGTCAAGGCAAGGACTGCAGCAGGCATGTGTCGCTCCGGACAGAAGGATTCCGCAAAGCGAGATAGCGGTCCGGGCGGGGAAGGATTAGAATGGCCGCAATCCAATCATTTGTGACTTGAATTCAAGATGGCCCGCACAGACACCAACCGCTCCGGCGAGATGGACGTATTCGTCCGCGTCGTCGATCTCGGCGGCTTCACCGCTGCCGCGAACAGCCTGCGCCAGACGCCGTCCGGCGTCAGCAAGCTGGTCTCCCGGCTCGAGACCCGGCTCGGCACGCGGCTGGTCAACCGCACCACGCGCAAGCTGCAGCTCACCGAGGAAGGCCAGGCCTTCTACCAGCGCGCCCAGCGCATCCTCGCCGATATCGACGAAGCCGAACGCGAGGCCGCCTCATGCGTGCCGCGCGGCCATCTCACCGTGAACAGCAACATCCCGTTCGGCATGCTGCATGTGATGCCGCTGCTGCCGCGCTTCATGCGCGAGCATCCCGACATCACGCTCGACATCGTGCTGACCGACACGCTGGTCGATCTGATGCAGGCACGCGCGGACATCGCGATCCGGGTCGGTCCGCTCGGCGCCTCGCGGCTGATCGCACGCAAGCTCGGCACCAGCCGCATGGTGGTGGCCGCCGCGCCGTCCTACCTCGCCCGCTTCGGCACGCCGAAGACGCCGGCCGACCTCGCCGGCCATCGCGGCATCGGCTGGACCTTTCCGCGCAGCATCCGCGGTTGGCCGTTTCGCCGCGCCGAGAAGATCGAGGAAGCGCTGCCGCCGCCGGTCGCCCGCGTCAGCGACGGCGAAGCCGCGCGTCAGCTCACGCTCGGCGGTATCGGGCTGGGCCGGCTGGCGCTGTTCCACATCGGCCCCGATATCGAGGCCGGGCGTCTGGTGCCGGTGCTGCAAAACCTCAATCCCGGCGACCGCGAGGACATCCACGCGGTCTATGTCGGTCACGCCGGCCCGCTGCCGGCGCGGGTCCGCGCTTTCATCGATTTTCTTGCGCAACACATCCGCGTCGGCGATCCCTCGCTGCAGCGCGGCGCTGATGGAAGATGGAAGGTCGTAGGCGACAAGTGAGTGTTCAATGACGCACGAGCCCCCGGCCTTCCAGTCCGTCACCGAGACGATCCGCATCGCCGCAGAGCCAGCGCATGTGTGGGACGCGATCATGGACCCCAAAGCGGGCGAGAGATGGCGCAACGCGCATTTCAGGACCGATTGGAGGATCGGCGCGCCGATCGAGATCGAGGCGGAGATCGGCGCAAAGCGCTATCGCGACAAGGGCCGCGTCCTCCAAATCGACCCGCCGATGCGGCTCGAATACTCCTATTGGTCGCAGGTCTCCGGCCTGCCGGATGTTCCGCAATCCTATGCGACGATCACGATGAAGCTCGTGTCCGACGGCGGCGAAACGGTACTGACCGTCACCCAGCAGGTGCCGCCTTCGCCGACCCGCCGCGGAAGCGGCTGGGAGATCGGGCCCGACTCAGGCGCCAAACATGTTGCCTTCTACTGGCGAATGACGCTGCCGCGCCTGAAGCAGGCGGTTGAACAAGGACGCGCCGCGCAATAGCGCGGTCTATGCCCGCTTCAGCAGGAAGAGCTGCGTGACATAAGGGAACACCACTTCGTCGGCGTCGCCGAGACCGGCCTCACGCAGGATGCTGCCGGTCTTGTCGCGCAGGATCGCCTTCTCCGCATCAGGCAAATTGGCGACATAGCTCGTCGATGCGATGCGCTCGAAGACGTCCTGTCGCTTCATCCGGTGCGGATGGTCCTGCACGATTTCCCTCTCAAGCACGAAGCGCGGGTCCTTCAGGATCCAGCGCCAGCGTCCGGTCCGCTGCCGGGGCGTGTCGCCCGCATAGCCCTCGATCATGACGGACAACGCCTCGACCCACGGCGTGCGATCGTCCCGGTTGTTCCAAACCAGCGCAAGCGTCCCGCCGCGATGCAGCAGTCGCGCGATCTCGGCGACCGACGCCTCGTTGTCGAACCAGTGAAACGCCTGGGCGCAGGTGACGAGGTCGACGCTGCCGGTTTCGAGATTGATCGCATCGGCGCGCGTGTTGATGACCTCCACCCCGGCTTCCCTGGACAGCCTGGCCGACATCTCGGCGACGGGCTCGACCGCGACCAGGCGCGCAGTCGCGGGCAAATGTTGCAGCAGCAGGCGGGTGAACTTGCCGGTTCCGGCACCGAGGTCGACGACGCAGCGCGCGGCCGCAAGCGGCAGCGCGGCGACAATCTCCGCAGGGTAGCTCGGTCGGCCCGCCTCATAGGCGGCGACCGCGACACGATAATTCTCGGCAGTGGGGTTCAGTGTCATTGTTGCTTCTCCTGCGTGCCAACCATCCGCGGAACGGTATAGAGCAGCGCCTGCACAGGACTGGAAGAGCGCGCCGATTCAAAATCCGCTGAAGACCTCTCACCTTTGCGTCAGCCCCGCAGCTCCACTGCCCCCTGTTGAAGGTGCGCGCATTTTGAATAATTTGCTTCGGCGGGTTTAGCATAGCAACCTTACGCGCTTGTGGTGCATCAACATCGCAGTTCCAAGGTTGCAAGTTGCGGTTGGCTGAACGACAGTCCGCGACGGCGGACGCGGTCTGTCGCGCTTGTGCGGGACAAGCCCGATCCCGCCCCGCACCGGAGCGACCATGCAGCGATCCAGGGCAGTCTTCATCACGGCTATCGTCTACGCCCTGATCGGCCTGGCCCTCGCCGGCGGCGGCATTTGGCTCGCCTCACTGGGTGGATCGCCCTTCTACATTGTCCTCGGCGTCGGCATTCTCGCCACGGCTGCGTTGTTGCTGGCGCGGCGCCATCAGGCGCTATGGCTGTTTGCGATCGTGCTGCTCGGCACGCTGGCGTGGGCCGTCTATGAGGTGCGGTTCGACTGGTGGCCGCTCGCGGCGCGTGGCGACATCATCTTCCCCATGGCACTCTGGTTGCTCACGCCGGTGATCGTTCGCGCCCTGAGACGAAGCGGGCCGGTGTCTTACATGCGCGCGACGGCGCCACTCTGGATCGGCGTCGTCGCTGGTGCGGCGGTGCTCATCGCCGGGCTGCTGTCCAGCTATCACGACATCAACGGCACGATCGCCGAGTCCGGCTCCGCCGTGCCGCAAAGCGAAGCCGACCCGCAGCCGGACGGCGACTGGCGCGCCTATGGACGCACACAATTCGGACAGCGCTATTCGCCGCTGAAGCAGATCACGCCTGACAATGTCGGCAACCTCAAGGTCGCCTGGACCTTCCGTACCGGCGACGTGAAGACACCAGACGATTCCGGGGAGACGACCTTCGAGGTCACCCCGATCAAGGTGCGCAATACGCTCTATCTCTGCTCGCAGCACCAGGTGCTGTTCGCGCTCGACGCCAAGACCGGCACGGAGCGCTGGCGCTACGACCCCAAGCTTGTGCACAACAAGACGTTCCAGCACATGACCTGCCGCGGGGTCTCCTACCATGAAACCGCGCAGGGCGCCGTCGACAGCAGCGGCAATCCGGCGCCGGCCGAATGCCCGCGGCGGATCTTCCTGCCGGTCAATGACGGACGCATGATCGCGCTCGATGCCGACAGCGGCAAGCTCTGCGATGGTTTCGCCGATCACGGCATCCTGGACCTGCAGCAGGGCATGGGGATCAAGACCGCCGGCTTCTTCGAGCCGACGTCGCCGCCGGTCGTCAGCGACAAGATCCTGGTCGTGGCCGCCGCGGTGATCGACAATTATGCGGTCGACGTGCCGTCGGGCGTGATCCGCGGCTTCGATGTCTATACCGGCAAGCTGGTCTGGGCCTGGGATTCCGGCGCGGCGGACGAGAACGCACTGCCGTCGCCGACGCGTCATTACACCAACGGGTCACCGAATTCCTGGATCACGGCCTCGTTCGATCCGAAACTGAATCTGGTCTACATCCCGACTGGCAACAACGGACCCGACATCTGGGGCGGCAATCGCGATGCGCTGGTCGAGCGCTATTCCAGCGCCATCGTCGCGCTTGACGTCGACACCGGCAAGCGCGCCTGGTCGTACCAGACCGTGCATCATGATCTCTGGGACATGGACGTTCCCTCGCAACCGAGCCTGGTCGATGTGACGACGGCCAAGGGCGTCGTTCCCGCGCTGATCCAACCGACCAAGGTGGGTAACATCTTCGTGCTCGATCGCAGGACCGGCGAGCTGATCGTGCCGGCGCCGGAACGCGCGGTGCCGCAAGGGCCCGCGCCCGGCGACCGCTCCGCACCGACGCAGCCGTTTTCCGAACTGACCTTCCGCCCGGAGGCGAAGCTGACCGGCGCCGACATGTGGGGCGGCACGATCTTCGATCAGCTGCTGTGCCGGATCATGTTTCACCGCTTGCGCTACGAAGGCACCTTCACGCCGCCGTCGTTGCAGGGCACGCTGGTCTTCCCGGGCAATCTCGGCATGTTCGAATGGGGCGGCATCGCGGTCGATCCTGTCAGGCAGATCGCCATCGCCAATCCGATGTCGT
>NZ_LFIQ01000111.1:84862-98941 GCF_001189245.1 Bradyrhizobium pachyrhizi
CCCGCTCGATCCTCCGGCGCCGACCGCCGAGAAACCGGTCGGCAGCGAGGTCGGGGTGCAGCCGATGTATGGCACGCCGTTCGGCGTCGGTATCTCGAGCTTCCTCTCGCCGTTCTCCGTGCCGTGCTACCGGCCGCCATGGGGCTCGATGGCCGCGATCGATCTGAAGACGATGAAGATCGTCTGGCAGCATCCCAACGGCACAATCCGCGACACCACGCCGCTGCCGCTTCCATTCAAGATGGGTGTGCCGATGCTGGGCGGGCCGATCACCACGGCCGGCGGCGTTGCGTTCTACACCGGGACCTATGAGTACACGATCCGCGCCTACGATGTGCGCAACGGCAAGGTGCTCTGGGAGGATCGCCTGCCGGCCGGCGCCCAATCGACGCCGATGAGCTACGAGGCTGGCGGCAAGCAATACGTCGTCACCGCGGCCGGCGGCCACGGCTCGTTCGGCACCAAACGCGGCGACTACGTCATCGCCTATGCATTGAAGGATTGAGCCGCGTCATCGAGGCCGTCATCTTCCTTCTCCTTCCCCCTGAAAGGGGAAGGTCGGGTTGGGGGCGGCCGCAGGCGATGCTCTCTGCGGAGGGCGCGGATTCCCACCCGCTTTGCTCTGGCGAGCAAAGCGACCGCCCCTTTCCAAGGGAAGGTGGAACTGGCCCAACTGACTAGCGCCCAGACGGGTTGGCAAACGCGGCCAAAGCCGCTAAAGGTCCGCCCCCTTTCACAGACAATCCGAGCATGACATGTCGAGCGCTTCGCCCGCCGTCTCGATTGGCGTCGATTTTGGCACCAGCAACACCGTGGTCGCGCTGTCCGACGGCGCCGGCCGCGTCGAGGCGATCCGTTTCGACCATGGCGGCCGCACGCATAGCGTCTATGTGTCCGCGCTGTGCTTCTGGGAGGAACGGCCCGGCGCCGGCCTGCATCCGCGCGCCGAGGGCGGCCCCTGGGCGATCGAGCAGTTCCTCGAGGGACGCACGATCCATCGCTTCATCCAGTCGTTCAAGACCTTTGCGGCAAGCGCGGCCTTCAACACCACCCAGATCTTCCGGCAACGCTACAAGTTCGAGGACCTGCTCGCGGCGTTCCTGCGCACGCTGACGCGCCATGCCGGCGAAGGATTCGACTTGGGCGCGCCGACCATCATGGTCGGTCGTCCGGTGAAATTTGCCGGCGGCAATCCCAATGACGAGCTCGCGATGCAGCGCTACCGGGCTGCGTTCGAGCGGCTCGGCGCCGGCCATGCGCGCTATGTCTACGAGCCGGTCGGCGCGGCGTTCTCCTTCGCGCGCACACTGGACCACGATGCCACCGTGCTGGTCGCCGATTTCGGCGGCGGCACCAGCGACTTCTCCGTGATGCGGTTCTCGCGCAAGGGTGGCGTGCTGCGCGCCGAACCGCTGGGCCACGCCGGCATCGGCATCGCCGGCGACACCTTCGATTACCGCATCGTCGACCACATCGTCTCGCCGCGGCTCGGCAAGGGCACCAGCTACCGCTCGTTCGACAAGGTGCTGCCGATTCCCAATCACTATTATTCGAGCCTTGCCCGCTGGCACCAGCTCGCGATGATGCGGGGCAATGGCGATTTGCGCGAGTTGCAGCAGCTCGCGCGCACCGCGCTCGATCCGGCGCCGCTGCACGATTTCATCACCATTGTCGACCACGATCTCGGCTTCGCGCTGTATCGCGCCGTGTCGGACACCAAGGTCGCGCTGTCGAGCCGCGACCGCGTCGAGTTCCGCTTCGCCCGCGAAGGCATCGATATCGGCGCGACCGTCACGCGCGACGATTTCGAATCCTGGATCGCCGACGACATCGAACGGCTGGGTACAACGGTGGACGAGGCGCTGGCAAAGTCGGGCATCACCGCGCGCGACGTCGAGAAGGTGTTCTTGACCGGCGGCACCTCGTTCGTGCCGGCCGTGCAGCGCCTGTTCGCCGAGCGCTTTGGCGCGGCGCGGCTGACCTCGGCGGATCAATTCGAATCGATCGCCTACGGCCTCGCTTTGATCGGCCACACGCCCGATCCCGACCGCTGGACCTTCGCCGAAGCGGCGTGACGATACGCTTCGCGCCTTGATCCGGGCTCAATAGACGACTACATCACGCCAATCATCAATCCCTGAGGATGCCGACGACCATGGATTTCACCCTGACAGCAACGCCCATCAGCCTTGCCCTCGGGGATATCCATGCTTGCATCGATCACGCTCTCTCATCTGACCCTGTCTGCGCCTGACGGCCGGGTTCTCCTTTCCAACATCGATCTGAACTTCGGACCCGAACGCACCGGCCTTGTCGGCAGGAACGGCGTCGGCAAGACGACGCTGCTCGGCCTGATCGCGAGGGTACGCACGCCGCAATCCGGCACGGTCTCGGTTCAGGGACGCGTCGGGATGCTGCATCAGACGGTTCAGCTGAAGCCGGATGAACGCGTCATCGACCTGTTCGACGCGCGCCGCGCACTGGCCGCGTTACGCCGCGCCGAACAGGGCGTTGCGAGCACTGAAGAGCTTGCGGATATCGACTGGACGCTCGACACCCGTATTGCGGCCGCGCTCGAACGCGTCGGACTGAGCGACTTGCTGGACGCGCCGCTGGCAGCGCTGTCCGGCGGACAGGCCACCCGGGCGCGCCTCGCCGCGCTGACCTTCGCGCAGCCCGACTTTCTGCTGCTGGACGAACCCACCAACAATCTCGACCGCGTGGGGCGCAAGGCGGTGATCGACCTGCTCGCCGACTGGCGGCATGGCGCCATCATCGTCAGCCACGACCGCGAATTGCTGGAGACGATGGATGCGATCGTCGAATTGACCTCGCTGGAAGCCAGGCGGTACGGCGGCAATTGGCGCCAGTACCGCGCACGCAAGGCCATCGAACTGTCGGCGGCACGACACGATCTGGCCGATGCCGAGAAGCGCGTCGCCGAGATCGACCGTAACGCCAGAGAAGCCAACGAACGGAAGGCGCGCAAGGACGGCGCAGGTGCAAGGAAGCGCGCCAAGGGCGATCTGCCGCGCATCGCCGCCGGGCTGCGCAAGGACCGCAGCGAAGACACCGGCGGCGAGAACGCCCGTCTCGCCGAACGACGGCGGACGCAAGCGCTCGAACTTGCCAGCGCGACGCGGCAACGCATCGAGGTGCTGCAACCGTTCTCGGTGCAGCTGCCCTCGACGCATCTGCCGGCGAGCAGGATGGTGCTGCGAATCGACGCGGCCGACGTCGGCTACGGCGCGGAAGCGCCGATCCTGCGCGATCTCACCTTCTCCATGTCAGGTCCGGAGCGCGTCGCGATCATCGGCCCCAACGGCGCCGGCAAGACGACGCTGCTCAAGCTCGTCAGCGGCGACCTGACCGCGGCGCGGGGCAGCGTCGAGGTGATGACCCGGTTCGCCATGTTCGATCAGGCGGTCAGCCTGCTCGATGCGTCGGCCTCCATCCTGGAGAATTTCCGGCGCATCAATCCGGATGCCGGCGAGAACGCCTGCCGCGCGGCGCTGGCGCGATTCATGTTCCGCGCCGATGCCGCGCTGCGGCCCGTTGCGAGCCTCTCCGGCGGCCAGTTGCTTCGCGCTGGACTTGCCTGTGTGCTGGGCGGCGCGAGGCCTCCGCCTTTCCTGATCCTCGACGAGCCGACCAATCACCTCGATATCGAATCCTTGGAAGCGGTCGAGGCCGGCTTGCGCGCCTATGACGGCGCGCTGCTGGTCGTGAGCCACGACGAGGCCTTCCTCGAGGCCATCGCGATCACGCGCAGACTGGATCTCGCGTCGTGGAGGTGACGCGGAGAGCGGAGCAGTTGCTTTTGCGCAATTGATGTTTCGAACGACGAAGATTGGTCGGGAATTGAACAGCCGAGCACGCGTCGCCTCGGGGTAGGTCGTAAGGCGCGGTGCTCGGCTGTCAGGCCGCGCGGCGGTGCGGCCATTCCGCCAGCCTCGCTTGTCCCCAAGCGCGAGGCCGTCGGAGCTGAATCTGGTCTGTTGCTAAATCCGCGCCGTCGAATGGAGCGCGTTTCTCCAAAGGGCAAATGCGACGAAGCCAGCGAGCAACAAAAAGCCGCCACCGGCCGCGATCAGGAAATGCGCGAGCGTCATCTTGGAACATCCCAATTGAAAGGCTTCATGCGGAGCGATATGCGCCGCAACCTGGCAATCAAAAGCACTTCAAAATTGATTTGCCCCGCCGGCCGCCGCCGGACAGCCCGAAAGGTGGCTGGCACTGCGCTCTGCCCACCCTTCGATTTCAGAGAGGTCGTCCAGCCACTCGGCTGTTGCCGCTCATCGTGCAGTTCGTCACACCGCTCAATGGCCACGAGGATAATCGATAAAACCTTATCGACAATCGAAAGGGAAAATTAAGGTTACCGGCGCGACCGCTCGAGGTTCGACCCCGGTGCCTATACCCGGTGACGATGGATGGGATTGTCGAGATCATCCTTCGGCAAGGGTCGATCGCGCCCGGTGGCCGCGGCTCCCACCAAAATATGGAAAACAACCCCATGCAAAGGAGCCGGCGGCCGCCGCTTCGGCCTGAGTGGCGGTCAATTGGAGTAATTTCCTCCGGACGAAAGTTCGCAGGGCATGTCACGGTTCGACGCGCTGCCTCGCTTGCGGCCATACGCGGCGTGAAGCGGAGGCCGTTCCTGATACGGCGAACCAGTCTCCAGCAAACAGATGGTGGAAACGGGATGGCGAGGGAGATTCACGCTTTCGTCAGAGCCACCCGCGGCGGAGAGCTGGATTTCGCTACCGCGTCGGCATGGAGCACCGTGAGTTCGTCAGGATCGAAGTCGGCGAAGGCCTCGCGCACAAAGCGCAAGAATGCCGCCACGCGCGGAATGCCGGTGCTGCCGCGACGGTACATCAGGTGGATGCCGAAGCTCGGCGGGCAAGACCATTCCGGCAGCAGTCGTGTGAGCCGGCCCGACGTCAGGATGGTCGGATCGAAGCAGGCCATGTAGATGACGCCCGCGCCAGCACAGGCCGCTACGATCAGGCCTTCGCGATCCGGCGTGACGAACGAAGGACGCACCCGTATCGTCTCGAGCTTCCCCTTGCGCTCGAATTTCCAATGGTCGAAGGGACCGGTCGACCAGGCTGGACGAAACAGCAGGCAGCGATGATTGACGAGATCGGCAGGGTGCTCCGGTGCACCGAAGCGACGCACATAGTCCGGCGAGGCATACGCTGCCGGCTTGCCCTGACCTAGCCGTTGCGCGACGAGCCGAGACGGAGGAGGTTCGCCGACGTACAGCAGAACGTCGAGGTTCTCAGACTGCATGTCGCGAGGGTCCTGCGTCAGACGCGTTTCAACGAGCAACTCGGGGTGCCGATCATTCAGACTGGCCAGCCTCGGCATCAGGACATAGCGGCTGAGCGGCGCCTGCACGCCTACTCGCACGATACCGCTGACTCGCCCGCGCCTGTTCGTGAAGCCATCGGTCAGCTCGGCAATTCGGGCGACGATGTCGACAGCCCTGCGATAGACGTCGGCCCCTTCCTGGGTGAGCTTGAGCTGGCGCGTCGTCCGGTTAAACAAGGGGACCTTGAGCTCGCGCTCCAGTTCGGCAATGCCGCGGCTGACCGCCGAGGGCGTCAAGTCCATGATCCGCGCCGCCGCAGCGAAGCTGCCGCTGTCGGCCGCGCTGATCAGCATCTCAAGGCGATGACCGCGATTCAAGACGAAATCCCCCATGTGCTAGCCGGCGCCCTATTCGTGATATTAACTCACGACTGAAATTCAGCCAAGCTGCTCGACGCGACGCGGCCTCCGTGCCTACGCTGCATCCGGAATTTGCTTGTCGGGGAAGCGTGATGCAGAAGCCTGCGTTTGCTGCGATCGCCGCATTGGCTGGCACGATGGTGACGTCGGCCAGCTTTGCCCAGACCACTGCAATGTGCGCAGGCCCGGCCGGCGCAGCGTCGTGGGCAGAAGACCGCGAAGCGGTGACCGCTGCACCAGGGAATCACAGGGTGATCTACGAAACGGCAGACCTGCGCGTGCTGGAGGTGACTGTTCTTCCGGGCGAGCGCGAAGCCTCGCATCATCATCGCTGGCCCAGCGTGATGGTGGTGGACTCGCGCCCACCCTACGTCAACTACGACAAGGATGGCAAAGTATTCCAATCGGTCGTGCAAGGGCAGCAATCGGTCGAGCTCCCGCTGATGGTCCGGCTGCCGGCTCAAGCCGAGCACGCGATCGAGAACACCGGCAACAAGCCTTTTCACGCCATCCGCATCGAATACAAGCGGCTATGTGAGCAGTGAATGCGAGCGAATTCTCACCCCGACCGCGCAAAGCGTCGCGTGCCATGCTCGGATACCCGCTGTTCGCCGCGTCATTCCTCGCTCTCGGTTTGTACATCCTTTGCATTTCCGGCCCCGCAATGCATGCAGCGGCGAGGGAGCGCCTTGCGCAGACCATCGCGGAGGAGGATCGCGGCTTCTGCGAGCAATTCGGTACACAGTCCGGAACAGCCGGGTTCGCTGCCTGTCGCCGAGAACTGGCAATGGTTCGGCAACGTCAGGCCGAGCGCGATAGCGCCGCAGCTCTGGCTCCTTAAGGGTTCATCTCAAAATCAAGGCAGATCGAACACAGGAGAGGGATGTGATCAAGCAGTCTGCGATAGCGTTTGCTTTTCTTGTGGCAATCGTTGGGTCGGCCACCGCCCAGGTGACACGCGTGGAGGTCTACCCCATTGCGTCGGTCACGCTCGCTGATTCCGATTTCCTGGCGGGGCGCAGCAACGGCCAACCGGTGACGATCGCGGGCGAGCTGCACATCCCGAAGGCCGGCGCTGACAGGTTGCCCGCCGTTATCCTGCTCCATGGCGCGGGAGGTATGGGCGGCGTGGGCGGCTCGATCGACGAGTGGTCGAGAGCCCTCAACCAACTCGGTATCGCGACATTTGCCATCGACAGCTTTTCAGGACGAGGAATTATTTCGACCATCCTCGACCAGGCGCGGCTTGGTCGTCTGAACATGGTTGCCGATGCCTATCGGGCCCTCGACCTGCTGGCCAAGCATCCGCGAATCGACCCGCATCGTATAGCCGTGATGGGCTTCTCCAGAGGTGGACAATCGGCATTGTACTCGGCGATGAACCGATTGTATGCGACACTCGGTCCGACCAACAAGCTGCGTTTCGCGGCGCACGTCGCCTTCTATCCCGATTGCACGACGACGTACCGGGATGACAGCGACGTCAGCGACAAGCCCATCCGCATCCTCCACGGCACCCCGGACAATTACAACCCCGTGGCACCCTGCCGCGCCTACGTGGAGCGACTGACGAGCGCGCACAAGGACGTCAAGCTGATCGAGTTTCCCGACGCCTATCACGTCTTCGACGCCCCGTCTCTCCGCACCCCGCTGACCTTGAAGGGAGCCGCGACGACGCGGCATTGCCGGCTCGTAGAAGCGGACGATCATCAGATCGTCAACCACGAGACGCAGAAGCCCTTCAGCTACGCCGATGCCTGCGTCGAAAAGGATCCGATGCTCGCCTACAACGAAGCTGCGAGCAATCAGGCTCACCTAATCGTTCGGGATTTCCTGACTGAGATTTTCCAGCTTAAGCCGTAGGAGCCCGCCGAAAGGCAATCGCAGCGACCCGATCTGCTTCAGTCCGAATCGTGTTGCCGCGCTCGCAATCGGGTTGAGCGCTCCTTCAACAGGATCAAACAGTATCGTCGGGTGGCGACGCGCGGCGAAAGCTTTGCCACCAACTCCCTTGCCTTCGTTCAACTTGCGTCAGTCGGGCTAGGGCTGCGCCTTGATTGGTCCGCGCCCCAGCATGCCGAAGCGGATCGCGGAAGCTGAATCCAAGGAAGCAGCCCGCAAAAGCCGGGCGTGTTTTTGAAGGATTCGCGCGTCCACGAACGGCTCAATGATGGCAAATTCACCGGTCGCGCGACCCACCGGGTCTGCACCGAGGTTCTCCACCGTCCGAAATCCGGTGGACCGAGAAACGCCCGGCTATATTGGGTTTTCGCACGTCGCGATCAAATGGCGGAGAGGGAGGGATTCGAACCCCCGATAGGCTTGCACCTATGCCGCATTTCGAGTGCGGTGCATTCAACCACTCTGCCACCTCTCCGATGGCCCGGGTGATTTGCGCCACCCGCGGTCGGGGCGTGTTCTAGGCGAGGATGGCGGGACAGACAAGGCGCTGCAATAATATTTCCGTCACCCGTGCCTCGCGCCACCGAAGCACCGGGATACGCCAAGAAAGCGCGCGGAAACAAAGCGCTAGCAGAACGGTTCTGGCTCGATCGGCGCGCGAGCGAACCAGCCGGAGCAGGAGCGGGCCATGGAGCATGTGACGATTCGAGCCAATGGCGCGGCGTTCCACGTCGCGCGGACCGGGAGCGGCAGGCCGCTGCTGCTGTTGCACGGCTGGCCGGAATTCTGGCTGACCTGGAAGCCGGTCATGGCGCGGCTCGCCGGCCGCTACACCCTGATCGCCCCCGACCTGCGCGGCTTCGGCGACAGCGACAAGCCGCACGGCGCGTATGGCCCCGATCAGCATACCGACGACATGCTGGCGCTGCTGGACGCGCTCGGCGTCGACAAGGCCGGCGTGGTCGGCCACGACGTCGGCGGTGCCGTGATGCAGCCCCTCGCCCGCAAGGCGCCCGAGCGCATCGCCGGACTATTTTTCTTCGATTTCGTCTATCCCGGCATCGGGCCGCGGATGGCCGCGCCCGACCGGCTGAACCACATCTGGTACCAGTCGTTCCACCAGATGGAGGTGGCGCCCGCGCTGGTCGGCGCCAGCAGAGACAGCTGCCGCACCTATATCGGCCATTTCCTGCACCACTGGTCGCACCGCAAGGCTGCGTTCGACGACGTGATCGACGACTTCGCCGACAATTTCTTCAAGCCCGGGAATCTCGCCGGCGGCTTTGCGCATTATCGCGCGTCACATGCGGCGCGCGTGAAGATGATGCAGGGCGCAGCCCCCGCGCTGCCGCCGATCACTGTGCCGACCTGCATCCGCTGGGCCGAACACGATCCGCTGTTTCCCTATGCCTGGACCGACCGGCTCGGGGAGACCTTCTCCAATCTGGATCTGAAGATGTTTCCCGATGTCGGGCATTTCCCGCATCGCGAGGACCCCGACCGCGCGGCCGCCGAGATCGTCGGCTTCTTCGAGCGGATCAATTGGAGGTAGAAAGTGGTGGGACCGCCAGGACGCGACAAAAACTGGCGGTCCCGTGCCGCTTCTTAATATTGCTGGCCGGGAAGTGCGGCTTCGCCGGTCGGCGGGAGCGACACGGGCCACGGTAGCGACCGACGTCGAAACGGCAACGCGAACCCGATCTTAACCTAACCGATCAACCTTACCGCGCGTAGTCCGGGGCCGCTGTAATCACGGATGAATTTGTCCCGGATTGCGCTGAGCCTGTCATCGGGCGCGCGTTCGCGCGACCCGTTGGCTTCATCCGGGCGCCGCACGTTCCAACCTCCCCTTGAAAAGGGGAGGTCGCTTTGCTCGCTCAAGCAAAGCGGGTGGGGATCTGCTCTCTCCGCAAACAGCATCGCTTGAGGCTGACCCCCATCCCGACCTTCCCCCTTTCAGGGGGAAGGAGAAGGCAGACCGTAGCCCGGATGGAGCGCGCGCGATCGCTGAATCCTGACGGCTCAAGCGTCGGCCTTCTTGGCTTTTTTGGACTTTTTCTCGCTCTTTTCGCTCTCGTCGTCCTTGTCTTTCTTCTCGGCCTTCTTCTCGTCCTTGCCGTTCTCCCGCTTGCGATTGGTGTAGCGGGCATTGCCAAGCCCGGTTCCGATCGTCAGCACGCCCCAGCGCGCGACGTCCTGCATGAACGGGACCTCGGCCAGCCCCTGCACCACGCCGTCGTTGTGCATCACGATCGCGGTGTCATGATCGCCGATCTGCGGGATCGCCTCGACCAGACTCGCCGGCAAGTTGAATTTGCTGCTCTCCCAATTGCCGGGCAGGTTCTGCGCCCCCTTTTCGATCGATCCGTCCTCATTGATGACGCCGGGACAGGCGATGCCGATGAACGGCGCGAGCTTGAGATTCTCCTTCTCGGCGGCGGCAATCAACTCCTTCAGCATCTTCACCAGCCGCTTCACCGCACCCTCGCGCGTCGGCTCGTCATCGGCGTGGCGCCATAGCTCCGATTTCCAGACCGCCGCCTTGGAGAGATCGGGCGCCTTCTTCCAGCGCGTCTCGACAACGCCGCAGCGGATATTGGTGCCGCCGATGTCGACGGCGAGGACGCCGTCATGGGCCTCGAAAATCCACGATGGCGCGAGATGCAGCGTGCCGATCAGGCCGGCATCGTCGGGGTGAAAGCGGATCGGCACCATGTCGACCTTGAAATCCTCCGACTTCAGGATGATCTCGGTGCGCGCGATGGCGAGTTCGCCGAGCCTGGAGTCGCGGAAGCCGCCGCCGACCACGATGCGCTCGGTCCTGGCCCAGGCCTTGGTGTTGAGGAAGCGCCGCGTGACATAGGCAAGCTCCTGGGCAAACTCCTCAATCGCGCTGTGCACGACCGCGGAGGCCTCGGTGTCGTCGCCGACCAGCAGTTCATCGAGCTTCTTCTTGCTGATCTTGTCCGACGGCTCGTCGCCGAACGGGTCTTCGTCGGATTTGCGCAGCGGCTTGCGCCAGCGGTCGAGGATCTTGCGGAACGCGCCCTTGGAGGCGCGATCGCCGAGAAAGCCCTCGTCGTCCTTCAGCTCGATGTTGAAGCTGTCAATGTCGACAGACGGCAGCCGCGCGGCACCGTGGTGCGCGATGCCCGTGGTCAATCCAGTGTCTTCGGCCATTTGCCCGTGCCTGCCCGCTTGAGGTTGGGTCGTTAACGGCGGGGAACCCGATTGGTTGCTTGCGCGCCGGCCCCATTCGATGGACGGAATTGCCGGCGAAACCGGCTCCACGGGTGCGGCGGACACCCTGGGCCAGCCCGT
Source organism: Bradyrhizobium pachyrhizi (assembly GCF_001189245.1). Taxonomy (GTDB): domain Bacteria; phylum Pseudomonadota; class Alphaproteobacteria; order Rhizobiales; family Xanthobacteraceae; genus Bradyrhizobium; species Bradyrhizobium pachyrhizi. The sequence goes on from NZ_LFIQ01000111.1 coordinate 95,825, forward strand.
GCCAGACCATCCGTCGCCAGAGCGGACCGCGACCCGGGCGCAGGCTTGAGTCGCCAATCCGGGCCAAAACCATGCCAAACCCTTCATTTTTGGCCGGTTTTTGCCCTGCTTCACCTTGACTCTCGGTCGTTTGCGGCTATAAGTCCCCCATCCGGCGCGGGGATTTCTCGCGCCGATTGTTTTTGTGCGGACCATTTGGGAATTCATTCCCTTCGCACGAGACACGCAACCCATAGCGACTGAACAAAAAGCCGACCCGGGCGAACCGTCCGAGGCCGGGATCGAACACGAAGGAATCAAACGATGTTCGCAGTCATCAAAACCGGCGGCCGGCAGTACCGTGTCGTTCCGAATGATGTACTCGAGATAGGCAAGATCGCCGGCGATGTCGGCACGATCGTGCAGCTTGGCGAAGTTCTGGTGCTCGGCGGTGACACGCCGGTGCTGGGAACGCCCACCGTGGCAGGCGCGTCCGTTGCGGCCGAAGTGCTGCAGCACAAGCGCGGTGACAAGGTGATCGCGTTCAAGAAGCGTCGCCGCAAGAATTCACGCCGCAAGCGCGGCTATCGGGATGAGCTCACGGTGCTTCGCATCACCGAGATCCTCGCCGATAACGCCAAGCCGACCGTCGGCCCGCGGCCGAAGAAGGAAAAGGTCGCAGCGCCCGCCGATGGCGAGGACGCCGCGCCGAAGGCGGCCAAGAAGAAGGCGCCCGCAAAGGCGCCGGCCGCCAAGAAGGCTCCGGCCAAGAAGGCCGCGGCCAAGGCTTAAGAAGAAGTGATCGTCGCGCTTTCAGATGTGAAGCGTGACAAAACGTGAAATGATTCCGTCAAGGAATTGATCTAGAGATCAAAGCGAAGTCGGAGACGAGCCATGGCTCACAAAAAAGCAGGCGGTTCATCGCGTAACGGACGTGATTCCAAGGGCAAGCGCCTTGGCATCAAGGCGTTCGGTGGCGAGCGCGTGATCCCCGGAAACATCATCGCGCGTCAGCGCGGCACCACCTGGCATCCCGGCCTTAATGTCGGCATGGGCACCGACCACACTCTCTTCGCCAAGATTGAGGGTCATGTCGAGTTCCGTGCCAAAGCCAACGGCCGCACATTCGTATCGGTTATCCCGATGGCGGAAGCGGCCGAATAGACGGTGGACACATACGAGTCCGCCGGGTCCTGTTGAACCGGCGGAGTCGCAAAGGGCTCCAAGGGGAGGCGGGATAACCGGCCTCCCCTTTTTGTTGCGCGCGTTCCACTTCGACCGCGCGTGACGTTCCAAGCGTTGCGTACCGATTTTTTCGCATCACAGGAGCTCGACATGTTGCAGGACATCCCGACGCCGACCTTGCGTGAGGCAAGAGCTTGCGTCCTCGAGACCGAACGGCTGACATTGCGCAAGCCGACGCTCGCGGACGTAAAAGCAATCGCACGCCTCGCCAATGACCGCCGCATCGCGGAGAACACCCGCCGCCTGCCGCATCCCTATACCCAGGACGACGCCATCGACTTCGTGCGCGCGCTCGGCGCCGGCGGACGCGAAACCGTTTTCCTGATCGAGAACAATCACACGCCGATCGGCATGGTCGGCATCGACTGGCGCGAGGAGACGTCGGCCGAACTGGGCTACTGGCTCGGCGTCGACTATTGGGGCCAGGGTTTCGGCACCGAGGCCGCACGCGCGGTGATCGATTACTTCTTCGAGGAGTTCGATCTCGACCAGCTGATCTCGGGCGCCCGCGTCGTCAATCCGTCGTCGCGCAATATCCTCGAGAAGTGCGGCTTCCAGTGGGGCGGCGTCGAGCTGCACCGCTTCGAGGCGCTGGGCTCGTCGAGCCCGGTCGACTGCTTCCGCCTGTCGCGCGGCGTCTGGACGTCGCTGAAGCGCTGGAACAACTCGACCCGGCGGGAGAGCTGAGTCTTCTGATCTTCACCCTCCCCTGGAGGGGGAGGGTCGACGCGAATGCAATGAGCGGCGGGGTGGGGTGACGGTCTCTCCACTCGGGGGCTGCCCGTGTTGAGAGATCACCCCACCCCGTCTCACATTTCGCTACGCTCAATGTGATCCGACCCTGCCTTCCAGGGGAGGGTAAGAATCACGCCGGCGGATTCACCGCGGAGTCCGTGCGTCCAAGCTGCTGTTCGCGCACGAAGATGTAGAGGCCGGCCGCGATGATAACAGCGGCACCGATGATGGTGGCCCAGGACGGCACGTCGCCGAACACTACGAAGCCGAAGATCACCGCCCAGACGATCATCGAATACTGGTAGGGCACCACCACGCTCGCCGGCGCGAGTTTCAGCGAACGATTGACGCAAAGCAGCGCCGCGACCGAGATGATGCCGGCGGTGAAGAACAGCACGAGGCTGCCGGCTGACGGCGTCACCCAGCCGAACGGCGAGAGCACGAGGCCCAGGATGAACGTGCCGCCGAATTGCGACGTCGCCAGCACGATATCGGGCGTCGCGCGCAGCGAGCGCGTGATCAGCATCAGCACCGCAAACGACAGGCTGCCGCCAAGCGCGATCATCGCCGGCCAGCTGATCGTCTGGGCCGACGGCCGGAGCGCGATCAACACCCCGCAGAAGCCGACCAGGATCGCGGTCCAGCGCCGCCAGCCGATATGCTCGCCGAGCACGAGGCCCGACATCGCGGTGACGAAGATCGGTCCGGCCAGATAGTAGGTGATGACGTCGGCGAGCGGCAGATAGACGGTCGCCAGGAAGAACGCCGCAACCTCCACCGTCGACAGCGTGACCCGCAGCAATTGCAGCCACGGCCGTTCCAGATGCAGAAAATCCGCGCGCCGCTGCCATACGATCGGCAGCAGCACGAGCAGCGCCGCGCAGGCGCGCAGCCACAGCAATTGCCCGACCGAATAGGTGGCGACGATGAATTTGCCCATCGCGTCGCCGAACGAGAACATGAAGATCGACAGCAGCATCAACCCGATGCCGGCGAGCCGCGCCGATCGGTCGTCGTAGGAGGACAGCTTTGCGAACAGGCTCATGAAATCGACTTGCGCTTTCTTTTGTCGGGCCTGGCCAAGGACGGCGTCGCTTCCGCTCGCCTATGCCCGAGTCGTCCGGTTTTAAAGACGTGGATGCCCGGGACAAGCCCGGG
>NZ_LFIQ01000111.1:98951-120531 GCF_001189245.1 Bradyrhizobium pachyrhizi
ATTGAACGGATTGCCGCACCTGCGCCGCTGCGATACCGGTAGCTCCATCCCGGTAACAAAAAGAGCAGGAAACGCCGCATGAGCGACTTCGACCCCGCCCAGCATCGCATGGTCCCCGCGCAGCGCTGGTTCGAGGATTTCGTGCTCGGCGAGCGCTTCGTGATTCCGAGCCGGACCCAGACCTCGGCCGTGTTCGCGGCGTTCCAGACCGCCAGCGGCGATACCCATCCGATCCATTACGACGTTGAATATTGCCGCGCCCGCGGCATGCCTGATCTGCTCGCCCACGGCTTCCAGACCCTGGTGCACACCGCGCCCGGCGCCGGATTGTTTCCCTATGTCGTGGAGGAATCGCTGATCGGCTTCCTCGAGCAATCGAGCAAGTTCCTGAAGCCGGTCTATGCCGGCGATACCATCTACCCCGCGCTGGAGGTGATCGAGCTGTCACCGGGTAAGACCACCGGCGTCGTGACGCTGCGCTCGACCGTGCACAACCAGCGCCGCGAGCTGGTGCTGGAGGGGATGCAGAAATTCCTGGTCCGGCGCAGACCTGGCTAGGAGCGTGATCCGGAAAAGTGTGAAGCGGTTTTCCCCCGCGACGAACGCATAGCGTTTGCGCGGAGATCATGCTCAAACAAGGAGCTTGGGCCGTAAAAAGGCCCGAAAATTAAGGCTTTTCGCTGAAGTCAGGGCCTTTCCGGGTTGCCGCCGCGGCCACCCTGCCCTAACTAGTGAAAATCATGAAATTCCTCGATGAAGCCAAGGTCTATATTCGCTCGGGCGACGGCGGCAACGGCTGCGTCGCGTTCCGGCGCGAGAAGTTCATCGAGTTCGGCGGTCCGTCCGGCGGCAATGGCGGCCGCGGCGGCGACGTCATCATCGAGTCCGTCGACGGACTGAACACGCTGATCGACTATCGCTACCAGCAGCACTTCAAGGCGCAGAAGGGCGGCAATGGCATGGGCAAGGACCGCCATGGCGCCAACGGCAAGTCGATCGTGCTGAAAGTGCCGGTCGGCACCCAGGTGTTCGACGAGGACCGCGAGACGCTGCTGCACGACTTCACCGAGCTCGGCGAGACCTTCGTGCTGGCCAAGGGCGGCAATGGCGGCTTCGGCAACGCGCATTTCAAATCCTCCACCAACCGCGCGCCGCGCAACGCCAATCCCGGCGCGCCAGGCGAAGAGCGCTGGATCTGGCTGCGGCTCAAGCTGATCGCCGATGCCGGGCTGGTCGGCCTGCCCAATGCCGGCAAATCGACCTTCCTGTCGGTGGTCAGCGCGGCGCGGCCGAAGATCGCCGACTATCCCTTCACCACGCTGCATCCGCAGCTTGGCGTGGTGAATTTCGGCGGCCGCGAATTCGTGCTCGCCGACATCCCCGGGCTGATCGAAGGCGCGCATGAAGGCGCCGGGCTCGGCGACCGCTTCCTCGGCCATGTCGAGCGCTGCCGCGTGCTGCTGCATCTGGTCGATGCGACATGCGAGCATGCCGGCAAGGCCTACAAGACGGTGCGCACTGAGCTCGAAGCCTATGAGGGCCAGCTCGCCGACAAGATCGAGATCGTCGCGCTCAACAAGATCGACGCGGTCGCGCCCGACGAACTGAAGAAGCAGAAGGACCGCCTCAAGCGGGCGGCGAAGAAGACCCCGCTGTTGCTGTCAGGCGCGACCGGCGAAGGCGTGCAGGATGCGCTGCGCGCGCTGGTCGACGTGATCGGCGAGGCGCCGGTGTCCAACAAGGCCAAGGGTCAGGCGGAGCCGTGGGCGACGCCGGTGCCGCAGGGTTGAACGGCACACATCGATTTTCCGAGCCACCTCGTGGCGCCTCTTGCTTCCACCTCCCTGCCAGACCGAACCCATGAAACGCCCCGCGCTCAAGAACTTTCGCCGCATCGTCGTCAAGGTCGGCTCGTCGCTGCTGGTCGATTCGCAGGCCGGCGAGGTGCGCGCGTCCTGGCTCGCCGCGCTGGTCGAGGACATCGCGAAGCTCCACAAGCGAGGCTGCGAGGTCATGGTGGTGTCGTCGGGCTCGATCGCGCTCGGCCGCAGCCGCCTGAAGCTGCCGCGCGGCCCGCTGAAGCTGGAAGAGAGCCAGGCTGCCGCAGCGGTCGGCCAGATCGCGCTGGCGCGGATCTGGTCGGAGGTGCTCGGCCATCACGGCATCGGCGCCGGGCAGATCCTGGTGACGCTGCAGGACACCGAGGAGCGCCGCCGCTATCTCAACGCGCGCTCGACGATCGCCAAGCTGCTGGAATGGGGCGCGGTGCCCGTGATCAACGAGAACGACACGGTCGCCACCACCGAGATCCGCTATGGCGACAATGATCGCCTCGCCGCCCGCGTCGCCACCATGGCGAGCGCGGATCTGCTGATCCTGCTGTCGGATATCGACGGCCTCTACACCGCGCCGCCCGCGCTCGATCCCGACGCCAGGCTGATCCCGGTGGTCGAAAGCATCACCTCGGAGATCGAGGGGATGGCCGGCTCGGCCGGGTCCGAATTGTCGCGCGGCGGCATGACCACCAAGATCGAGGCCGCGAAGATCGCGACCACGGCCGGCACCCACATGCTGATCGCATCCGGCAAGATCGAGCATCCGCTTGCTGCGATCGCCGATGGCGGCCGCTGCACCTGGTTCCTGACCCCCGCCAATCCCGTCACCGCGCGCAAGCGCTGGATCGCGGGCTCGCTCGAGCCGAAGGGCACGCTGACCATCGATGCCGGCGCGGTCGCGGCGCTGCGCGCCGGCAAGAGCCTGCTTCCGGCCGGCGTAATCCGGGTCGACGGCCAGTTCGCCCGCGGCGATGCCGTGGTGGTGCGCGGCCCCGACACCCATGAGATCGGCCGCGGCCTGGTCGCCTACGACGCCGAGAACGCCGAGAAGATCATGGGCCGCTCCTCGCCCGATGTGATGGCCATTCTGGGCATCAGCGGCCGATCCGAGATGATCCATCGCGACGACCTCGTGATCGGCCCGGCCGGGGCGATCCCGCCCAAATAGGCCCAAATAACTTGCTGGGCCGAGCGGGCGGCCTGCCGCCCATCTGCCATGCCGGTTCCGTGCCTCGCCACCCTTCAATTGCCATGCTAGAACATGGCCTTAGTCCAAAGCTGGTAGTTTCATGAGCGCCCCCCTGAAGGCGATCGACGGCAACGCCGATCTCACCGCCCTGATGACCGACCTCGCCGCCAAGGCGCGCGCCGCCGCGCGTGTGCTGGCGCTGGCGCCGCCGGAGCAGAAGGACCGGGCGCTCGCGGCGATCGAACGCGCGATCCGCGCCAATGCGCCGGCCATCCTCGCCGCCAATGCCGAGGATGTCGCCGAGGCGCGCGCGAGCGGCATGAGCTCTGCCTTCGTCGACCGCCTGACCCTGACGCAGGCGCGCGTCGCCGGCATGGCCGATGGCGTTGCGACCGTACGCGAGATCATCGATCCGGTCGGCGCCGTCACCGAAAGCTGGCAGCGGCCGAACGGCATGACCATCGAGCGCGTCCGCGTGCCGCTCGGCGTCATCGGCGTGATCTTCGAGAGCCGGCCCAACGTCGCCGCCGACGCCGGCGTGCTGTGCCTGAAGTCCGGCAACGCCGTGATCCTGCGCGGCGGCTCGGACAGTTTCCGCTCCTGCCGCGCGATCCATGATTGCCTGGTGCAGGGCCTGCGTGAAGCCGGCCTGCCTGAGGCCGCGATTTCCCTGGTGCCGACCCGTGACCGTGCGGCCGTCGGCCTGATGCTGACGGGATTGAACGGCGGCATCGATGTGATCGTGCCGCGCGGCGGCAAGAGCCTGGTCGCTCGCGTCGAGGCGGAGGCACGCGTTCCGGTGTTCGCGCATCTTGAGGGCGTCAACCACATCTACGTCGATGCCAGCGCCAGGCTCGATATGGCCAAGGCGGTCGTGCTGAACGCCAAGATGCGCCGTCCCGGTGTCTGCGGCGCCGTCGAGACCCTGCTGGTCGATCGCAAGGCCGCCGGGACGCAGCTGAAACCGCTGGTCGAGCTGTTGATCGATGCAGGCTGCGAGGTGCGCGGCGACGACGTCGTGCAGGGCGTCGATGCCAGGGTGAAGCCCGCATCCGACGAGGACTGGGACACGGAATATGAGGACGCCATCATCTCGGCGAAGATCGTCGACGGTCTCGATGAAGCGATTGCGCATATTCAAGATCACGGCTCGCATCACACCGATGCGATCGTGACGGAGGATGCCGCGGCCGCGCAAAGATTTCTCAACGAGGTCGATTCGGCGATCGTGCTGCACAACGCCTCGACCCAGTTCGCCGACGGCGGCGAGTTCGGCTTCGGCGCGGAGATCGGAATTGCCACCGGCAAATTCCACGCCCGCGGGCCTGTTGGCGCCGAGCAGCTGACGAGCTTCAAGTACCGCGTCCACGGCACCGGGCAGACGCGGCCGTGATCATTGTCGCACGCGCACGGTAAGCCATTGCAGCAAGCATCGACCGTGTCGTTATCCGCAGCCCAGGCGCTTCCGTTCTATACCAACGGCATGCGCATCGGGCTGCTTGGCGGCTCGTTCAATCCGCCGCACGCCGCGCATCGCGCCATCAGTCTGTTCGCGCTCAAGCGCCTGCAGCTCGACCGCGTGTGGTGGCTGCTGACGCCGGGCAATCCGCTGAAGAACCATGACGGCCTGCACGCGCTTGCCGAGCGCGCCGAGGCCGCGCGCCGCGTTGCCGACGATCCGCGCATCGACATCAGCTGTCTCGAAGCTGTCATCGGCACCCGCTACACTGTGGACACGATCATCCACTTGCGCCGCCGTGTCTCCGGCGTGCACTTCGTCTGGATCATGGGCGCTGACAATCTCGCGCAATTTCATCGCTGGAAAGATTGGCGGCGCATCGCGTCCGATGTGCCGATTGCCGTGATCGACCGTCCGCCCCAGAGCTTCCGCGCCCTTGCCGCACCGGCGGCGCAGGCGCTCACGCGCTATCGCATGCCCGAAAATCAGGCGACACGGCTGGCCGTCCAGCAGGCGCCGGCCTGGGTGTTCCTGACAGGAATGAAATCCAATCTGTCTTCGACCGGCCTTCGGAACCCGGACGGGAGCTGGAGAACGGCATGAAGCGCAAAAGGGTTACTGGAATATTGAAACCATTAACCCCACATGCGTAGTATGGCGCGTGGGGCCGAGGATTCGGCACCCGCGATACAGTGAAAGGAATGGTCCCTGGCCACATCTGTATTGTCAAAGTCTGTTTTACCCAAGGTTCCAAAGACTGCGCGTAAAACATCGACGAAAACCGCGGCCTTGCAGGCGCAACCGGACGCCGACAAACCGGATGCCAACAAGACGCTGAGCCTGATCCTCTCCCGCCTCGAGGACATGAAGGCGGAAGAGACGGTCACCATCGACCTTCGGGGCAAATCCGCATATTCCGACTACATGATCGTCACCACCGGCCGGGTTAACCGGCACGTTGGCGCGATCGCGGAAAATGTGACGAAGAGCCTCAAGGAGAACGGGATCAAGAACATCCATGTCGAGGGCTTGCCCAACTGCGACTGGGTGCTGATCGATTCCGGCGAGGTGATCGTGCACGTGTTCAGGCCTGAGGTGCGCGAGTTCTACAACCTCGAGCGGTTGTGGACTCAGAACCCGGCGGTCGCGGCGGTCTAAGGGGTATCGAAGCTGATGCGAATCGGCTGCAGCGCAGCTAGTCTGCGTTGATGCGTCTCGTCGTGATCTGCATCGGTCGTCTGAAACAGGGCCCTGAACGGGAGCTCGCCGAGCGTTACCGCGAGCGCTTCGAGGATATCGGTCGCAAGCTCGGGTTTCGCGGCCTCGAGATCCACGAGATCGCGGAAAGCCGCGCGCGCGACGCGGGAGCGCGGATCGCCGAGGAGGCTGCGGCGATCTCCGCATTGCTGCCTGAGAAGCACGCGCTGGTCGCGCTCGACGAACGCGGCAAGAGCATCGACAGCGCGAGCTTTGCCCAGCAGCTCGGCCGCTGGCGCGACGAGGGAACAGCACATACTGTCTTCGTGATCGGCGGTGCGGACGGACTTTCGCCTGAATTGCAGCGCAAGGCTTTGTTGCGAATTGCATTCGGCTCCGCGACCTGGCCGCATCAAATGGTCCGCGTCATGCTTCTGGAACAGATTTATCGCGCCGCAACCATTTTGGCCGGCCACCCCTATCATCGCGCGTAAGGCGTGGTGACGGACAGTCGAAACCACTGAACTCACGCGAATGCAGCACAAGCGGGACACAGCTTCGTATTTGGCTTCGCATGCCGGCACCGCGCGCCGCCGCCGGCTGCCGGCATCGCTGCCGCTGTCGATCGCGATATTCGCCGCATATCCGCTGGCCGCGGCGCACGCGCAGGCGACACCACCCGCACAACAGCCCGCGCCGCCCGCACAGCAGGCCGCAACCGCGGAGACATCTCCCGATGCAATCAAGCAACGCGAGCAGGAACTCGAGGCCGCGCGCGAGCAGCAGCGCAAGGCGACCGAACTGCAGGAGAAGCTGAAGGCCGACATCGCCGCGATCGGCCAGGACCGCAGCAAGCTCAATCAGCAGCTGATCGACATTGCCGGCCAGGTGCGCGGCGTCGAGACGCGGATCGCCGACGCCGAGGCACGCCTGCAGCCGCTCGACGGCCGTGAGCGCGAGATCCGCGCCTCGCTCGATTCACGCCGCTCCGAGGTGATCGAGGTGCTGGCCGCGCTGCAGCGCGCTGGACGACGCACGCCGCCGGCGCTGCTGGTGCGGCCCGAGGACGCGCTGCAATCGCTGCGCACCGCGATGCTGCTCGGCGCCGTGGTGCCGGAGTTGCGCGTCCGCGCCGAGAAGCTTGCGACCGATCTCGGCGAGCTGGTGGCGCTGCGCAAGACCATCTCGACCGAGCGCGACGCGCTGGCGGCCGACCGCGACAAGCTGAGGGAAGACCAGACCCGGCTGGCGGCGCTGGTCGACGAACGCCAGCGGCAACAGAGCGCGGCCGAAAAGGACATGGAGGCCGAAGGCGCCCGCGCCATCGCGCTGTCTAAGCAGGCCGACAATCTGCAGACCCTGATCGCCAAGATGGAGCAGGACCTCAAGAGCGCGGCCAAGGCCGCCGCCACGGCCAGCCTCCAGGGGGCGCCGGCGACGATTAACGGCAAGCCGAATCTGGGGGCGCTCAAGGACCCGGCCCGCATGAGCCCGGCGGTCGCTTTCGCCTCGGCCAAAGGCCTGTTCCCCTATCCCGTAAATGGCACCAAGATTCGCGAATTTGGCGGTTCCGACGGCGCCGGGGGCGTACAAAAAGGCATTTCTTTGGCAGCCAAGCCGGGCGCGCAGGTCACAACCCCGTGTGACGGCTGGGTCGTTTACGCTGGTCCTTTCCGTAGCTATGGACAACTCTTGATCCTCAATGCCGGGGGCGGGTATCATGTCCTGATCGCCGGGATGGAGCGTATTTCGGTAAACATCGGCCAGTTTGTACTTACGGGGGAGCCGGTTGCGACCATGGGGTCGACGTCCCAAGTTGCATCCATTCTCGCGACAAATGCGAGCCAGCCAGTGCTCTATGTCGAGTTCCGGAAAGACGGCACTCCAATCGATCCAGGTCCATGGTGGGCCGCAAATGAAGGCGAAAAGGTTCGCGGATGATGCGCAAGACTTCGGTAATTCTCCTTAGCGCCGCCACCGGCGCGGCCCTGACGCTTTTCGTCACGCAGCCCCGCGCTGTGCTGATGGGATCGAGCGCGCGCGCCGCGACGTCGGACACCTATCGCCAGCTCAATCTGTTCGGCGACGTGTTCGAGCGGGTGCGCAGCGACTATGTCGAGAAGCCCGACGACAGCAAGCTGGTCGAATCCGCAATCTCCGGCATGCTGACCGGCCTCGACCCGCACTCGAGCTACATGGACGCCAAGAGCTTCCGCGACATGCAGGTGCAGACCCGCGGCGAGTTCGGCGGCCTCGGCATCGAGGTCACGATGGAAGACGGCCTGATCAAGGTCGTCTCGCCGATCGACGACACCCCGGCCTCGAAGGCCGGCATCATGGCCAACGACATCATCACGACCCTCGACGATGAGGCTGTGCAGGGCCTGACCTTGAACCAGGCCGTCGAGAAGATGCGCGGTCCGGTCAACACCAAGATCAAGCTCAAGATCATCCGCAAGGGCCAGGACAATCCGATCGACGTCACGCTGGTGCGCGACAACATCCGCGTCCGCTCGGTGCGTGCGCGCGTCGAGGCCGACGACATCGCCTATATCCGCATCACCACCTTCAACGAGCAGACCACCGAAGGCCTGAAGAAGGAGATCGCCAATCTGCAGGGCCAGATCGGCGACAAGCTGAAGGGCTACATCATCGATCTCCGCAACAATCCGGGCGGCCTGCTCGAAGAGGCGGTCACGGTGTCCGACTCCTTCCTGGAGCGTGGCGAGATCGTCTCGACCCGCGGTCGCAATGCCGAGGAAACCCAGCGCCGCGCCGCCCATCCGGGCGACCTGACCAAGGGCAAGCCGGTGATCGTGCTGATCAACGGCGGCTCGGCATCGGCCTCCGAAATCGTCGCCGGCGCGTTGCAGGACCACAAGCGGGCGACGCTGGTCGGCACCCGTTCGTTCGGCAAGGGCTCGGTGCAGACCATCATCCCGCTCGGCTCGGGCAATGGCGCGCTGCGCCTGACCACCGCGCGCTACTACACGCCGTCGGGCAAGTCGATCCAGGCCAAGGGCATCGTGCCCGACATTGAGGTGCTGCAGGACGTGCCGGAAGAGCTGAAGGCGCGCACCGACACCAAGGGCGAAGCCTCGCTGCGCGGCCATCTGAAGAACGACGGCGACGAGAAGACCGGCTCGCAGTCCTACGTCCCGCCGGACGCCAAGGACGACAAGGCGCTGAAGATGGCCGACGACCTGCTGCATGGCATCAAGTCGACCTCGAGCGCGCCGGCGGCGCCGGAGGCTGCGCGCGACAAGGCCGCGGTCGACAAGCCGGGCAACAAGGCCGCGAACTGATTTAATCCGATCGATTCGGCGAACAGGGCGGCCCGCGGGCCGCCCTTTCTGCTTTCGGTGTCCACCCGTAACCGTGCTTTGCCGGGGAGGCCGGCGCGCGGGAATGCACCGCATCGTGCTATCGTTCGCGCTGTTGATTCGGGGAGGGTCATGGCAGAAGCGGCCGACGAACTGAGCACGCCGCTTGGGCAGAATGCCGTGGGCAGGACGCGCCGGTTTCGCCTGCCATTCACGGCGATGCAGGCGTTCGCCGTGCTGCTCGGGCTCGTGCTGGTCGGCTTTGTCGGCATCGCGCTGTTCAACGACAACCCGCTCGGGGGCGAGCCGATCGCCCGTGTCACGCTCCGCAATCCCCCGCCCGCCGCCGCTGACGACAAGCACGCTCCAGCCGGCCAGGTGGCGGCCGAACCGGCTGCCAAATCCGCCACCAAGGCGCCGGCCACAGCCAGCGACGCAAGGACTGTCACCATCATCGACGGCTCCAGCGGCAAGCGTCAGGACGTGGTGATCGGCGCCGGCGATCCGGCCGACAAGGCCGATGGCGATACGCCGCCACTCGCGATGACCGGCATCGATCCGCGCCTGCTGGAAAAGTCACGCTACGGCATGATCCCGGTGGTCGCCGACGGCCTGAAGCCGTTCACGGTCTACGCGGCCGAGGCCGACCGCGCCAAGGCCGCCCGGATGCCCGTGGTCGCCATCGTGGTCGCCGGCCTCGGCGTCGGCGCCGCCAAGACCATCGACGCCATTATGAAGCTGCCGCCGGCGGTGACGCTGGCCTTCACGCCCTATGGCTCCGATCCGGGCAAGCTTGCGGAACGCGCCCGGTCCCAGCGCCACGAGATCCTGCTGCAGATCCCGATGGAGCCGTTCGACTATCCCGACAACGATCCCGGGCCGCAAACCCTGCTGACCACGCTGAGCAGCGAGCAGAACCTCGACCGCTTCTATTGGCACCTGAGCCGCCTGCAGGGCTATGCCGGGATCGCCAATTTCATGGGAGGCCGGTTCGTTGCGGCCGATCCCGTGATGCAGCCCATCGTCCGCGAAGCGGCCAAGCGCGGCCTGAGCTATTTCGACGACGGTTCCACCCCGCGTAGCGTCGCGCAGACCCTCTCCGCGGGCCAGTCATTGCCGTTCGCCAAAGCCGATTTCGCCATCGACGCGGTGCCGACGTCGGCGGAAATCGACCGCGCGCTGGTCAAGCTGGAAACGATCGCCAAGGAACGCGGCACGGCGGTGGGCGTCGCCTCGGCGTTGCCGGTCTCGATCGAGCGGCTCGGCGCCTGGCTCAAGACACTGGACTCCAAGGGCATTATGCTTGTGCCATTGACAACGGCGATGCTGAAATCAAAATCGGGCTAAAGATCAATCCGTTGGTGCTGCTCGAGACCTTGCCGGGGGGGCCGGGTCGGGCGGCGCCCGAACTGTGCGAGGTAGCGGCAGCATGGCACGTTATGAAGACCTGCCCTATCGAACCTGCGTCGGCATCATGCTGCTGAATACAGCGGGGCTGGTCTTCATCGGACGCCGCGCGGGCGGCATCGAGCATGTCGACGACGCGCATGTCTGGCAGATGCCGCAAGGCGGCGTCGATCCCGGCGAGGATACGTTTCAGGCCGCGCGGCGCGAGCTCTATGAGGAGACCAGCATCAAGTCGGTGGAGAAGCTTGGCGAGGTCTCGGACTGGCTGATCTATGATATCCCGCGCACCGTCGCGGGCCGCGCCTGGAAGGGCCGCTATCGCGGACAGCGGCAAAAGTGGTTCGCGTTGCGCTTCACCGGCGATGAGAACGAGATCAACGTCGCCAATCCGGGCGGCGGCCACAAGGCCGAGTTCATCACCTGGCGCTGGGAGCCGATGAAGAATCTGCCGGGGCTGATTGTGCCGTTCAAGCGTCCGGTCTATGAGCGCGTCGTGAAGGAATTTGCCGGTCTGGCTGCCAGGTAGCCGGCCAGGTCAACGCGCGACGTACCCACCGAGATGTCATCAGACAAGCCCTATCGCCCCAATGTGGGCATCGCGCTGTTCAACGCCGCCGGACGCGTGCTGATCGGCCACCGGATCAAGGACGACGGTCCGGAGATCGTGCTGCCCGGCCTCGAATGGCAGATGCCGCAGGGCGGCATCGACGCCGGCGAGGATCCGCGCCAGGCCGTGATGCGCGAATTGTGGGAGGAGACCGGGGCGGTCAACGCCGACTATCTCGGCGAGACCGACTGGATGACCTACGAATTCCCCGCCTATGACGGGCCGGCATCGCACCGGCTCGCCAAATTCCGCGGCCAGCGCCAGAAATGGTTTGCGCTGCGCTTCACCGGACGCGACGAGGAGATCGATCCGTTGACGCCGCGCAACGGCCAGCCCGCCGAATTCGATCAATGGCGCTGGGAGCGCCTCGACCGCGTTGCCGATCTCGTGGTGCCGTTCCGCCGCGATGTCTATCGCGCGGTCGCGACCCGGTTCGCGGAATTCGCCGGCTGATCCTGCGGCGGAATGCGCCGCGCGTCGCCCGGCGTCATGCCGTAGGTCGAGCGGAAGACGCGATAGAAGGTCGCGATGCTGTCGAAGCCGCACGAGAACGCGATCTCGTCGATGCTGCGCTCCCGCATGGCGTAGAGCGCGCGCCTCGCCGCCTTCAACCTTGCCGCGGTCAGCGTCCGCGCAAATGACAGGCCGGTCGGCTCGAACAGCGCATGCAATTGCCGCAGTGAGATGCCGAGCTCGGCGGCAACCGCGGCCGGCGTGAGCGAGGCGCGATGCAGGTCGCGGTACAGAATTTCGCGGGCGGCATGAAGGTAGCCGGCATGCAGCGCGGCACGGATTTCGTCCTGGCGTGGCCGCACGCGGCCGCGCGCGAGCAGCGCCAGGCGCACCATATGCGCAACGTCGCCGGCGAACTGCCCGGCTAGCGCGAGATCTCGCGTCATCGAGCGGAACATGGCGCCGACAAGGCGGGTCAGGCTCGCATCGCGCGCCAGCGCGACCGGCGGCGCGTCCTCGATCCGCGCGCCGAGCACGAGCTCGTCGGTGACCGGGATCTTGAGGCTGAAGAAGTCAAAGCCGTCGGTCCGTTCGGGTGTCGAGGCAAACGGAAGATTGGAGTGGCCGAACACCAGGTCGCCGTTGCGCACAAACTGGACGCGATCGCGACCGATATTCATGTGGCCGGGGCCGCGCACCTGCCAGGCGAGATGCAGGCTGTTGCTCGGAACGCGCGCGATGTCGGATGCGGTCCGGCTGACGCGGTAGGAGGAGGCCGACATTTGCGCCAGCACGGCACTGCCCACCGGCGTCGCGGCGAAGCGCCCGCTGAAATCGGCCCTCTTGTCGCGCTCGAGCTCGATCGTGACCCCGAACAGGCTCTTGCCGCGCACCTCGCACCAGTGCTCGAAACGGTCCTGCGGGCGGAGAGCATCGGTGGTGAAGGTCAGCACGGCAGCTTGTCCGTTATGTCAGGAATGAAATCGCGATGCGGTCGGGCCAAATCGTCGTCGCGCTGCAGCTTGTCATTTGTGCACGATCCCTGCTGTAAGCTGCTTCACATATTTGCAGGTCGTTCGTTCGGGCCGACCGCGAAGATGCGGACTTGTCGAGAAGAGGCGAGCCGCCGCAGCGGCTCTTCCTCATCGTCGGCAATCAACCGGCTCTGACTTGCAATATCGGCCGCGAGGATCGCTGCGACCTTGCGCTTCATGAGTACCAGCCCCCGAACCCAGATATGCCGGGGAGAATGCCGCCAGACAGTCTCGCGCGCAACAAGCATTGAACGCTCGCCAGGGCGTGGCGAGCGTTGAATTATTCAAGCCTGCTCAGGCGATGACTGGAAGAGTGTGAGCTATTCCACTAAGGGGGTCGGCTCACTCGACGCAAAGGCGCGATCGCCGGTCAGCAACCGCGCCTTAGTGCATAGCCGTCGTGTTGAGCTCTTGCTGGATGCTCTTGAAGTGGTCGAGCCGCTCGATCGCGTGGTCGAGCTCGGAGCCCTCCTTCTCGGCGAGCTTCTCCTGCATCTCGTTGATCGTCTCGGCGAACTTCGCGCGATCGATGTCCGCAAGCGCGGTCGCGACGTCGGCGAGCACGGTGAGGCCCTTGTCCGAGACCTCGGCGAGGCCGCCGAGCACGATCACCTTCTCGCGCTTGCCGGCGGTCGTGATCGTCAGGATGCCCGGACGAACCGTGGCGATGACCGGAGCGTGTCCGGCGAGCACACCGAAATCACCCTCCACACCGGGGACGTCAACCTGATCGACCTCGCCGGAGAAGGCGAGCTTTTCGGGAGAGACGAGATCGAAGTGGAAGGTGGCCATGGTCTTTCCGTTCTTTGCGCTGTCACCCGCGGGCTCGACCGCGGGTCCATCAGTCAAAATACTTCTCGTGCGATGGATCGCCGGATCAAGTCCGGCGATGACGACATCATGAAGCTTAGGCCGCCTCGGCGGCGAGCTTCTTGCCCTTCTCGACGGCTTCTTCGATGGTGCCGACCATGTAGAACGCCGCTTCCGGCAGATGGTCGTACTTGCCCTGGCAGAGATCGCGGAAGCCCTTGATGGTGTCGGCGAGGTCGACGAACTTGCCTGGCGAGCCGGTGAAGACTTCAGCGACGTGGAACGGCTGCGACAGGAAGCGCTCGACCTTGCGGGCGCGGGCGACCGTCAGCTTGTCCTCTTCCGACAATTCGTCCATGCCGAGAATGGCGATGATGTCCTGCAGCGACTTGTAGCGCTGCAGGATTTGCTGGACCATACGCGCGGTGTTGTAGTGCTCCTCACCGACCACGAGCGCCGACAGCATGCGCGAGGTCGAGTCGAGCGGATCCACCGCCGGATAGATGCCCTTTTCCGAGATCGCGCGCGACAGCACCGTGGTGGCGTCCAGATGCGCGAACGAGGTGGCGGGCGCCGGGTCGGTCAAGTCGTCGGCCGGCACGTAGATCGCCTGCACCGAGGTGATCGAGCCCTTCTGGGTGGTGGTGATGCGCTCCTGCAGCGCGCCCATGTCGGTCGCGAGCGTCGGCTGATAACCCACCGCCGAAGGAATACGGCCGAGCAGCGCCGACACTTCCGAACCCGCCTGGGTGAAGCGGAAGATGTTGTCGACGAAGAACAGCACGTCCTGGCCCTGGTCGCGGAAGTGTTCGGCGACCGTCAGACCGGTCAGACCGACGCGGGCGCGGGCGCCCGGCGGCTCGTTCATCTGGCCGAACACCAGCGCGCACTTCGACTTCACGCTCGGATCCGGATTGTGCGGATCGGCGTTGACCTTCGATTCGATGAACTCGTGATAGAGGTCGTTACCTTCACGGGTGCGCTCGCCGACGCCGGCGAACACGGAGTAACCACCGTGCGCCTTCGCGACGTTGTTGATCAGTTCTTGAATCAGCACGGTCTTGCCGACGCCGGCGCCGCCGAACAGGCCGATCTTGCCGCCCTTCGCGTACGGAGCAAGAAGGTCGACGACCTTGATGCCGGTGACGAGGATTTCGGCTTCCGTGGACTGATCGGTGTAGGTCGGCGCTTCCTGATGGATGGCGCGCACGCCTTCGGCCTTGATCGGGCCGGCTTCGTCGATCGGCTCGCCGATCACGTTGATGATGCGGCCGAGCGTGCCTTCACCGACCGGCACCCGGATCGGCTCGCCGGTGTCGGTCACTTCCTGACCGCGCACCAGACCCTCGGTGATATCCATCGCGATGGTACGCACCGTCGACTCGCCGAGATGCTGCGCGACTTCGAGCACCAGGCGGTTGCCGCCGTTCTTGGTCTCGAGCGCATTCAGAATCGCCGGGAGGTGGCCTTCGAACTGCACGTCGACCACGGCGCCGGTGACCTGGGTAACGCGACCGATCTGGTTGGCTGCTGTAGCCATGGACTGTTCTCCTTCGAAATCTGCCTTAGACCGCCTCAGCACCGGAGATGATTTCAATCAGCTCCTTCGTGATCTGGGCCTGGCGGGTCCGGTTGTAAGTCAGGGTTTGCTTGCGGATCATTTCGCCTGCGTTGCGCGTCGCGCTGTCCATCGCGCTCATCTGGGCGCCGTAGAACGAGGCGTTGTTCTCCAGCAGCGCGCGGAAGATCTGCACCGCGAGGTTGCGCGGCAACAGGCTGCCAAGGATCTGGTCTTCCTCGGGCTCATATTCGTAGGAGGTCGAGGGAGCCGCATTGGCCGCGGGTGCAGCCACCTCCAGCGGGATGATCTGCTGCGCGGTCGGGATCTGCGCGATCACCGACTGGAAGCGCGAATAGAACAGCGTACAGACGTCGAATTCCCCGGCCTCGAATCGCGCCAGCACCTTCTGGGCAATGTCCTCGGCATTAACGAAGCCGAGCTGACGCACCGCACGCAGATCGAGATGCTCGACGATGCGGCTCTCGAAGGTCCGGCGCAGCTGCTCGTAACCCTTGCGGCCGACGCAGAAGAACTTGACGTCCTTGCCCTGCGCGAGCAGCGACTGCGCCCGCTCGCGCGCCAGGCGCACGATCGAGGAGTTGAAAGCGCCGGACAGGCCGCGCTCGCCGGTGCAGACCAAGAGCAGGTGCACCTGGTCCTTGCCGGTGCCCGCAAGCAGCGCCGGCGCGCCGGGCGTGCCGTTGGCCGCGGCGGCGATGTTGGAAATCACCGCGTCCATCTTGGTGGCATAGGGCCGCGCCGCTTCGGCGGCGTTCTGCGCACGGCGCAGCTTCGAGGCTGCGACCATCTGCATGGCCTTGGTGATCTTCTGCGTCGCCTTGGTCGAGGCGATGCGGACCCGCATGTCTTTTAGTGACGCCATTCTTCGTTCACCCCGGCGATCCGACCACAACGGTCAGATCGCAAGCCTCCGTTCGTCACGCCCGGCGGCGAGCCGGGCGACGCCCCATTCGTTATGCAAACGTCTTGGCGAAACCTTCGACCACCGCCTTCAGCTTGGCAGCGGTGTCGTCGGAGAGATCGCGGCTGGTGCGGATCGCCTCGAGGATATCGGCGTTCTTGCCGCGCAGCAGCGACAGCAGGCCGTCCTCGAACGCCTTCACCTTGTTGAGCGGCAGCGGATCGAGATAGCCGTTGGTGCCGGCCCAGATCACGCAGACCTGCTCTTCCATCTTCAGCGGCGAGAACTGGGGCTGCTTCAGGAGCTCGGTCAGGCGCGAGCCGCGGTTGAGCAGGCGCTGGGTCGAGGCGTCGAGGTCGGAGCCGAACTGCGCGAACGCCGCCATTTCGCGGTATTGCGCGAGCTCGCCCTTGATCTTGCCGGCGACCTTCTTGGTGGCCTTGGTCTGCGCCGACGAACCGACGCGCGACACCGACAGACCGACGTTCACCGCGGGGCGGATGCCCTGGAAGAACAGGTCGGTTTCCAGGAAGATCTGACCGTCGGTGATCGAAATCACGTTGGTCGGGATGTAGGCCGACACGTCGTTGGCCTGGGTTTCGATGACCGGCAGCGCCGTCAGCGAGCCCAAACCATGGTCCTTGCCCAGCTTGGCGGCACGCTCGAGCAGACGGGAGTGCAGATAGAACACGTCGCCCGGATAGGCTTCGCGGCCCGGCGGACGGCGCAGCAGCAGCGACATCTGGCGGTAAGCGACGGCCTGCTTGGAGAGGTCGTCATAGATGATCACGGCGTGCATGCCGTTGTCGCGGAAGTATTCGCCCATCGTGCAGCCGGTAAACGGCGCGATGTACTGCATCGGAGCCGGATCGGACGCGGTCGCCGCAACGACGATCGAGTATTCCAGTGCACCCTGCTCTTCGAGCACCTTGACGAACTGCGCGACCGTAGAGCGCTTCTGGCCGACCGCGACGTAGACGCAGTACAGCTTCTGGGTCTCGTCCGGCTGGGCGTTGAGCGGCTTCTGGTTCAGGATGGTGTCGAGCGCGATCGCGGTCTTGCCGGTCTGACGGTCGCCGATGATCAGCTCGCGCTGGCCGCGGCCGATCGGGATCAGCGCATCGATCGCCTTGAGGCCGGTCGCCATCGGCTCGTTCACCGACTTGCGCGGAATGATGCCGGGCGCCTTGACGTCGACGCGCTTGCGTTCGGTGGCCTGGATCGGGCCCTTGCCGTCGATCGGGTTGCCGAGCGCGTCGACGACGCGGCCGAGCAGGCCCTTGCCGACGGGCGCGTCCACGATCGCGCGGGTGCGCTTGACGGTCTGGCCTTCCTTGATCTCGCGGTCGGCGCCGAAAATCACGATACCGACGTTGTCGGTTTCGAGGTTGAGCGCCATGCCGCGCGTGCCGTTCTCGAACTCGACCATTTCACCGGCCTGAACGTTGTCGAGACCGTAGACGCGGGCGATACCGTCACCGACCGACAGCACCTGGCCAACTTCGGTGACCTCGGCTTCCTGGCCGAAATTCTTGATCTGGTCCTTGAGGATCGCAGAAATTTCTGCGGCGCGGATGTCCATCAGCCTGCCTCTTTCATCACGTTCTTGATCGAATTGAGTTTGGTGCGAAGCGAACTATCCACCATGCGGCTGCCGAGCTTGACCACCAGGCCACCAATAATGGAGGGATCGACCTTCACGTTGAGCGCGACGTCCTTGCCCGTCACTGATTTCAGTGCGGCCTTCAGCGCGTCGAGATTCTTGTCACTGAGCTGCTCGGCGACGGTGACTTCCGCAGTCGCCTCGCCTTTGAACTTCGCCACCAGCGCGCGATAGGCGCGGATCACATCGGCAACGGCGAACAGCCGGCGATTGGCGGTGAGCACCTTGAGGAACTTGGCGGACGTGCCGGCGATGCCGGCCTTGTCGAGCACCGCGGTCAGCGCCTTCAGCTGGACGTCCGCGGCGAACACCGGGCTGCGGACGAGGCGCTTGAGATCGGCGCTCTCATTGAGCATGGCCTCGAACTTGTCGAGGTCGGCCCGGACTTGATCGACGGATTGCTCGTCGCGCGCCAACTCGAACAGGGCCGTTGCGTAACGACCGGACACTCCCGAAACGGACGGATCTTCAGCAGCCACGAGCTCGCTCTTTTTTGCTGTCAAATTCGCAAGGGAAAAACCGTCGCCACCAAAGCAGCGCCTAGCGATCCAAGCCCTTGGAATTCAAGCGGGACTTCGATTTTCGACCGGCACGGGACGTGCCGGGACCGTTAAAATCGCGGCTTTGCTAACATAGCAATCGCGCAGGTGCAACATGACGGCATCGTGAGTGCCGCCTTGTCGCATGCGCTTTTTGCCGTTCGCGACCGGCGGCCAAACCGGAAAATTTGGCGCGCGGAAATCCGGCGCGCCGGACCCGATTCGCGCCGCCTCGATTTTGTTCCATCGAAATTTGCATAGGCCTATGGCCGAGCGCGCAGGGAACTCCGGACGAGCTGCGGTTTCATTTGGCGATTACTTACCGAAAACTTACTGTAGCCTCGATAATCAGTATTGGTAAGTATATTTGTTGTTAAAAATTGGTTAAATAGCAAGATTACGGAACCTCGATCGACTACCCCGAGTCGGTAACAAGATATTTCAGCACGAGACAATCGGGATTTACTGCCCAATTCGTGCCTCATTGGGAAACCAAACGGCCTTGGTCAACGAAGGGACGGGGGTTCCACTTGCCGCGTTAGCGGCAATACTGTCTGAGGGTCTTATCAATGCTGAATATCAAGAAGGCGGCGGGCAACGTAACCCGCTCGCGTACGGCGCTTGCGTTTGTAGCCGCAACTATTTTGGTCGGGGGCAGCGTGACCGAGGCGTCCGCAAAGTCCCGGCACCACCATCATCGCCACCACCATCATCACCACGCCCGCGCCGAAGGCTCGTCCTGGCGCGACGCCAATGCATCGATCCAGCCGTCCGGCGGCCACTCGTTCTCTGGGATGGCCTCCTTCTACGGCAACGAGTCGGGCAGCCGCACCGCTTCCGGCCAGCGCTTCAACCAGAACGCCATGACCGCCGCCCACCGCTCGCTGCCGTTCGGCACCAAGCTCCGCGTCACCCATGGCGGCCGCAGCGTCGTCGTCACCATCAACGATCGCGGCCCGTTCATCCGCGGCCGCGTGCTCGACCTCTCCACCGGCGCAGCCCGCGCCATTGGCCTGACCGGTGCCGGCGTCGGCCGCGTCACCGCCGAGGTCGTCTCGTAAGCGCCTTCAGTAAGCGTTGCGTTGCGTAACGGCCGCGAGGCCTGCTTCGCGCCCAAAAAAGGCCTGCCGTCGCAAATGACGGCAGGCTTTTGCTTTTGCGGGCTCAGTAGAGCGCGATGACTACTCTTCTATCCGTCATCCCGCTCTACTTCTTTGTCTTGAGCATGATCTTGCCGGAAAACCGCTACACACTTTTCCGGATCATGCTCTACAGGAAGCTCTGCGGATCGACGTCGACCTCGAGCTTCAGATTGCCCTTGGTCTTGGGACCTGCATCGAGCCACTCGCGCAGATATTGCGGCAGGTCGACATTGCGCAGCGACTTCACCAGCAGGCGGAAGCGGTAGCGGCCCTTGATGACGGCGAGCGGCGCCTCAGCGGGGCCGAGCACCTGGATCCGCTCGTCGAGCGGCGCCACTGCGGCGAGCTTGCGGGCAAAGCCTTCCGCGGTCGGACGGTCGCCGGCGGAGACGATCAGGCTCGCCAGCCGGCCGAACGGTGGATAGCCGGTGCGCTCGCGAATCTCGATCTCGCTGGCATAGAACGCCTCGCGGTCATTGGCGATCAGGGCCTTGATCACCGGATGCTCCGGCTGGTGGGTCTGCAGAAAGCCGACGCCGCGGCCCTGCTCGCGGCCGGCGCGGCCGACCACCTGGTTCAGCAGCTGGAACGTCCGCTCGGCGGCGCGCGGATCGCCATTGCTCAAGCCGAGATCGGCGTCGATGACGCCGACCAGATTGAGCCGCGGGAAGTTGTGGCCCTTCGCCACCAGCTGGGTGCCGATAATGATGTCGACGCGGCCCTCGGCGATCTCGTTGAGCTCGGTGCGCATGGTCTCGATCGAGGTGATGAGATCGCTCGACAGCACCATCGTCCGGGCCTCGGGGAAGATGTGGGCGGCTTCCTCCTGCAGGCGCTCGACGCCGGGCCCAACCGCGACCAGCGATTCCTCGGCCGCGCAATGCGGGCAGATATTCGGGCGTGGCATCGAGAAGCCGCAATGATGACAGACCAGCCGCTGACGGAACCGGTGATCGACCAGCCATGCATCGCAGATCGTGCAGGCGAAGCGGTGGCCGCAGGCGCGGCACAGCGTCAGCGGTGCATAGCCGCGGCGGTTGAGGAACAGCAGCGCCTGCTCGCGGCGCTCGATCGCATGGCGGATTTGCTCGGCCAGAACCGGCGAAATGAAGCGGCCGCGCGGCGGCGGCGCGCGGCGCATGTCGATCGCCTCGATATGCGGCATGTGCTGGCCGCCGAACCGCGACGGCAGCGCCACGCGCTGGTAGCGCCCCTTGCGCGCATTGACCTCGCTCTCGACCGACGGCGTCGCCGATGCCAGCACGATCGGGATCTTCGCGATATGGGCGCGGACCACCGCCATGTCGCGCGCGTGATAATGCGCGCCGTCGTCCTGCTTGTAGGCCTGGTCGTGCTCCTCATCGACGATGATGAGGCCGAGATCGGCATAGGGCAGGAACAGCGCGGAGCGGGCGCCGACCACGACCGGCGCCTTGCCCTCGGAGATCGCGGCCCAGTTCCGCGCGCGCGTGCGCGGCGTCAGCTCCGAATGCCATTCCAGCGGCCGCACGCCGAAGCGCTGCGCGAAACGGTCGAGGAACTGGCCGGTCAGCGCGATCTCCGGCATCAGGATCAGCGTCTGCTTGCCGCGCCTGATATTCTCGGCGATCGCCTCGAAATAGACTTCGGTCTTGCCCGAACCGGTGACGCCGTCGAGCAGCGCGACGTGAAAGCTGCCGCTCGCAGCCAGCGTCCGCATCACGTCGACGGCGCTGCGCTGCTCGCGTGAAAAATCCGGCTGCGCATAGGAGGGATCCGGAACGGGCGGCGGTGCCGGCGGCGGCATCGCCTCGACCTTGAGGGTGCCTTCGTCAACCAGGCCGTCGATCACGCCGGAACTGACGCCGGCCTCCCGCGCCGCCTCCGACTTGCCGTGCAGCAAGCGGTCCGACAGCACCTCGATCACCCGCTGGCGCGCCGGCGTCAGGCGCCGCGGCGGCTCGCCGACCAGCCGCACGCCGAGCCGCATCCGCTCCGGCCCGAGATTTTCGCCCATCCGCAGCGTCATCCGCAGCACCATGCCGCGTGCCGACAGGGTGTAATTGGAGACCCAGTCGACCAGCTGGCGCAGCTCCGGCTTCAGCGGCGGAACATCGAGCTTCTCGCTGACGTCCTTGAGCCGGTTGTGCAGCCGCGGATCCGGATTGGCATTCTCCGCCCACACCACCGCGACCACTTCGCGCGGCCCCAGCGGAACGCCGATCACGTCGCCGGGCGCAAGCTCCATGCCGCGCGGAACGCGGTAGGAATAGGTCTGGTTCAGCGCGACAGGCACCAGCACGTCGACGACACGAGTCGTCGATGCAGAGGCTGGGCCGGGGCGCGTGGTATGGTCCATTGAAGCAGAAACCCTGAATCCGAGCGGGCTAGAGATTTGGTTTCTGATTGAATCAGAACCAAATCTCCAGCTTCTTGTTTTGACGCGTTTTCTTCACGCGA
>NZ_LFIQ01000111.1:120541-163443 GCF_001189245.1 Bradyrhizobium pachyrhizi
CCACCGCTTCGCTCTCTTAGCGAACGGTAAACGAAGGCAGTGCGATATAATCAGGAGATGAGCAGCGCCAATAGCCCTTAAGACACGGACTTAAGACACGGACATGGCCCGAACCGATCAGCCCATCCAGCCGCTCGAGCTCGACTGCGCCGACGCATCCGTCACGCAGGAGATGACGCGCTGGCTGTCGCATCTGCGTGCCGAGCGGCGGCTGTCGCCGAAGACGCTCGAGGCCTATGCCCGGGACGTGCGCCAATGCCTCGCCTTCCTGGCCGGACACTGGGGCGCGCGGGTGACGCTCAAGGCATTTTCCGCGCTCGAGGCGAGCGACGTGCGCGCCTTCATGGCGATGCGCCGGACAGAGGAGATCGGCGGGCGATCGCTGATGCGGGCGCTGGCGGGCCTGCGCTCGTTCGGACGTTTCCTGGAACGCGAAGGCAAGGGCAAGGTCGGCGCGCTCTCGGCGATACGCGCGCCCAAGGTGGCGAAGAGCCTGCCGAAGCCGATTCACATGGAAGCAGCGAAACGCTTCGCCGACGCCGACGAGCGCGCGGACGAAACCCGCGAGACCTGGATCCTGGTACGTGACGCCGCCGTCATGGCGCTGCTCTATGGTTCGGGCCTGCGCATCTCCGAGGCGCTGGGGCTGAAGCGCCGCGACGTGCCGAAGCCCGGCGAGGGCGACGTGCTCGTGGTGACCGGCAAGGGCAACAAGACCCGCATGGTGCCGGTGCTGCAGAACGTGCTGCAATTGATCGCGGACTATGCCGCGATTTGCCCGCATCAACTCAGCCCCGCGGGGCCGATGTTCGTCGGCGCGCGCGGCGGTCCCTTGAGCCCGCGCATCATCCAGCTCACCATGGAACGGCTGCGCGGCGCGCTCGGCCTGCCCGACAGCGCAACGCCGCATGCGCTGCGGCATTCCTTCGCCACGCATTTGCTGAGCCGCGGCGGCGATCTGCGCGCGATCCAGGAATTGCTCGGCCACGCATCGCTGTCGACCACGCAGATCTACACCGGCATCGACAGCGAGCGCCTGCTCGAAGTCTATCGCTCCGCGCATCCCCGAGGTTGAACGTTCGGTTCTGAAAAAATAAAGCGCGGGCTTTGGCCCGCCGTCATGCGCCGTTCATCTTCAGACGGTTACCCAAAACCGTTCGGCCCTTGCCTTGTGCACCGCATTCGGCAATCGTGGCGCGGTCTCATCCGGAGGGGAATCATGAGCGCACATGAAAGTATGGAGCACGCGGAGCATGCCGAGCATGCGTCGGGCGAGAACAAGAAGATCGCGCTCCTGATCGCCGTGATCGCCCTGTGCCTGGCGCTGTCGGAAACGCTCGGCAAGGGCGCCCAGACCGAATCGATCAGCAAGAATGTCGAGGCCTCCAACCTGTGGGCCTTCTTCCAGGCCAAGAGCATCCGCCGGACCGCGGTGCAGACCGCGGCCGAACAGGGCAAGCTGAACCTCGCGACAACCACCGACGAGGCGGCAAGGGCCGCGCTGCAGAAGCAGATCGACGATTGGCAGAAGACCGCGGCGCGCTATCGCTCGGAGCCGGAAACCGGCGAGGGTTCGGAGCAGCTCTCCGAACGCGCCAAGCACGCCGAGCATGAGCGCGACGAGGCCACCGCGAAATATCATCATTTCGAGCTTGCCTCCGCCGCCTTCCAGATCGCCATCGTGCTGGCATCGGCGACCATCATCACGGGCATCATCGCGTTGGCCTGGGTCTCCGGCCTGGTGACGCTCGCCGGCATCGTGATGACGGCGCTCGGCTTATTCCAGCCGCACTTGCTGCATCTGCATTGAGACGCAAGGCTTTTGCTCCATCATCCCGAGGCGCGAGCGGAGCGTGCCCCGAAGGATGACGAAACGGAGAGTCCTGCTTAGAGAGGCTTGCTGGTCTGATGCACGCTTTTGCGGAAGCGCGCGATCACGCGCAGCGTGCGCGCCGCCCAGCCCTCGCCGTCGCCGCTGATCATCTCGCGAATGCGCCGCTTGATCGGCTCGACCAGCGCCGTGGCCTTGGCCCGCAGCGCCATCACGAAATTATAGAGCGCCTCGAACCAGGGCATCTCCAGCAGTTTCGGCCGCGTCACGTCGAACAGGAAGGCCGTCACGCCGACGCCGACGAACTTGGCGAACAGGATCAGCGAGACCGCACTGAACCAGTATTGGTTC
This sequence comes from Bradyrhizobium pachyrhizi, assembly GCF_001189245.1. Lineage (GTDB taxonomy): Bacteria > Pseudomonadota > Alphaproteobacteria > Rhizobiales > Xanthobacteraceae > Bradyrhizobium > Bradyrhizobium pachyrhizi. The sequence goes on from NZ_LFIQ01000111.1 coordinate 122,724, forward strand.
GCCAGCAGCCAGAGCCCGATCAGCTTGAGCGGAAACAGCGGGATCACCGGCACGACGAAGACAATCAGCGTCATCGCCGGCGACAGCGAATCGACCCGGTCGGCAAGCCACTGCTTGAGCGCGCGGAGCGGAATCCACGCCACCACCCGCGCCACGATCGGCTCGAGGTGGTCCCATAGCCAGGCCTCGACCAGGAAGACGATCGCAAGCAGGACCCAGAACGGTTGAAGCAGGCGGCGCAGCATCGCTATGATCTCGACCCGGCCTACGCCGGACTTTCGATCATCACATATGGATGGCGCGCTTGCCCACCGCAAGCGCGGCTTCCTTGATCGCCTCCGAACGGGTCGGGTGCGCGTGGCAGGTGCGTGCCAGATCCTCGGCCGATCCGCCGAATTCCATCAGAACGCAGGCTTCGTGGATCATTTCGCCGGCTTCGCGCCCCACAATGTGGACGCCAAGCACCCGATCCGTCTTCGCATCTGCGAGAATTTTCACGAAGCCGTCGGTGGTCTGATTGACCTTGGATCGGCCGTTCGCCGTGAACGGGAATTTGCCGACGGTGTAGGCGACGCCGGCCTGCTTGAGTTCTTCCTCGGTCTTGCCGACCGACGACACTTCCGGCGTGGTATACACAACACCTGGAATGACGTCGTAGTTCACGTGGCCGGCCTGGCCCGCGATGATCTCCGCACAGGCAACGCCTTCGTCTTCCGCCTTGTGCGCGAGCATCGGCCCGGCCACGACGTCGCCGATCGCGTAGATACCCTTCACGTTGGTCGAGAAGTGCGCGTCGATCTCGACGCGGCCGCGATTGTCGAGCGCAACGCCGGCCTCCTTCAGCCCGAGGCCCTCGGTGTAGGGCACCCGGCCGATGCAGACGAGCACGACGTCGGCTTCGATGGTTTCCGCAGCACCGCCCGCGGCGGGCTCGACCTTGGCCTGCAGCGTCTTGCCGGAGCTATCGACCGCGGTGACCTTGGCGCCGAGCTTGAAGACGAAGCCCTGCTTCTCGAGCATCCGCTGAAATTGCTTTGCCACCTCGCCGTCCATGCCGGGCAGGATGCGGTCGAGGAATTCCACGACCATGACGTCCGCACCGAGACGCCGCCAGACCGAGCCAAGCTCGAGCCCGATCACCCCCGCGCCGATGATCAACAATTTCTCCGGCACCTTCTCCAGCGACAGCGCGCCGGTCGAGGACACGATGCGCTTCTCGTCGATGTCGATACCTTTCAGGCGGGCGATATCGGAGCCGGTGGCGATCACGATGTTCCTGGTCTCGACGGTCTCGGACTTGCCGTCGCCGGAGACCTCGACCTTGCCGGCGCCGAGGATCTTGCCCGTGCCCTTGAGCACGTCGATCTTGTTCTTCTTCATCAAGAATTCGACGCCCTTGACGTTGCCGTCGATGCCCTGCTGCTTGAAGTTCATCATCGCGGGCAGATCGAGCTTCGGCGCCGGAACACTGACGCCCATCTTGGCAAAGGAGTGCCCGGCTTCCTCGAACATCTCGGAGGCGTGCAGCAGCGCTTTCGACGGCATGCAGCCGATGTTGAGGCAAGTGCCGCCCAGCGTCGCGTTCTTCTCGACGACGGCGACCTTCATGCCGAGTTGCGCCGCGCGGATCGCGCAGACATATCCGCCCGGGCCGGTGCCGATGACGACGAGATCGTAAGAAGCCATGATAGAACGTCCTGTAGCTAAGCTCTGTGACAATTACGCGGGCGCGATCGTGTCGGCAGACCGCCGCCCGCCCTTGATCGTGTGCTAGCGACCGCCCGACACGTCGAGGATCGCGCTGGTGACATAGGAAGCCTCGTCCGAGATCAGCCAGACGATGGCGTTGGCGATTTCATCGGCCGTGCCGACACGCTTCATCGGCACCATATGGGCAAGCCGGTGCGCACGATCGGGCTCGCCGCCCGCGGCGTGGATGTCGGTGTCGATCAGGCCGGGCCGGATGCCGGCAACGCGGATGCCCTCATTCGCGACTTCGTAGCCGAGGCCGATCGTGAAGGAATCGATCGCGCCCTTGGAAGCGGCATAGTCGACATAGGTGTTGGGCGCACCGAGCTTCGCCGCAACGGAGGAAAGGTTGACGATGACGCCGCCCTTGCCGCCGTGCTTGGTCGACATGCGCTTCACCGCCTCGCGCGCACACAGGATGCTGCCGGTGACATTCACCGCCATCATCTGCTGGATACGCTCGGCCGACATCTCGTCGACACGCACGCCGCTCTTGCCGACGATGCCGGCATTGTTGACGAGCGCGCCGAGCGTGCCGAAGCCGTCGGCCGCCTTGAACAGCGCCAGGATGTCCTGCTCGCTGCCGACATCGCATTTCACCGCGATCGCCTTGCCGTTCCTGGCCTCGATCGCGGCGACGACCTCGTCCGCCGCGGTCTTGTTGGATGCATAGCCGACAACGATGCGATAGCCGCGCGCGGCGGCAGCAAGCGCGGTGGCGCGGCCGATGCCGCGGCTGCCGCCGGTGATGACAACGACCTTATCCGTCACTTTGATCCCCAAATGTGAGCACCCAACAGATCGCGGCGCCCGAGCCGATCGGGCGCCGCGCGCGATACGATCTCAGAGGTCCAGCACCAGGCGGGCCGGATCCTCCAGGCTCTCCTTCACACGCACCAGGAAGGTAACCGCTTCCTTGCCGTCGATGACACGGTGATCATAGGACAGAGCCAGATACATCATCGGGCGCACCTCGATCTTGCCGCCGACGACCATCGGCCGCTCCTGGATCTTGTGCATGCCGAGGATGCCGGACTGCGGCGCATTCAGGATCGGCGTCGACATCAGCGAGCCGTAGATGCCACCATTGGTGATGGTGAAGGTGCCGCCCTGCATCTCGTCGATCTTGAGCTGGCCGTCGCGGGCGCGGCGGCCGTAGTCGGCGATCGACTTCTCGATCTCGGCGATCGACTTGTGGTCGCAGTCGCGCACCACAGGCACCACGAGGCCGCGGTCGGTGCCGACCGCAACGCCGATGTGATAGTAGTTCTTGTAGATCAGGTCAGAGCCGTCGATTTCGGCGTTGACCGCCGGGATGTCCTTCAGCCCCTGCACGACCGCCTTGGTGAAGAAGCCCATGAAGCCGAGCTTCGAGCCGTGCTTCTTCTCGAACGTGTCCTTATAGAGGGCGCGCAGCTTCATCACCTCGGTCATGTCGACCTCGTTGAAGGTGGTCAGCATCGCGGCGGTGTTCTGCACGTCCTTGAGGCGGCGCGCGATGGTCTGGCGCAGCCGGGTCATCTTCACGCGCTCCTCGCGCGCGGCGTCGTCCGCCGGCGACGGCGCACGAACCTGCACGGCGGCGGCCGGCTGGTTGACCGGGGTCGGCGCCGAGGCGGCCTTCTCGATCGCGGCCAGCATGTCGCCCTTGGTCACGCGGCCGTCCTTGCCCGAGCCGGGAACGGTGGACGCATCGATGCCGCTTTCAGCGGACAGCTTGCGGACCGAGGGTGCCAGCGGCGCATCCGCCGGCGGCGCCTTCGGCGCGGCCGGGGCCGGGGCGGCAGAAGCCGCGGCAGCCGGTGCGGCCACCTTGGCGGGAGCTGCAGCAGCCGGCTTGGCGGCCGGGGCGGCGCCGTCATTGATCTGTCCGAGCAGCGCGCCGACGGCAACCGTCTCGCCGTCATTGGCGATGATCTCGCCGAGCGTGCCGGCGACCGGCGCGGGCACCTCGATGGTGACCTTGTCGGTCTCCAGTTCCACCAACGGCTCGTCCACCGCGACAGCTTCACCGGCCTTCTTGAACCAGCGGCCGATCGTGGCCTCGGTCACGGATTCGCCGAGCGTTGGAACGCGAATTTCAGTCATGGTCTTTTCCTCGATAACCCTGCGGTCGCAAAATTTGCGGTCGTGAAACTTGTCCGCCACCGCCCGCAAAGCGAGCGATCCGGTACTCCGTGACGACAGCACTTCTGCTGGATGACGCGGGATACCGGATGCCCCGCATTCGCGGGGCATGCTTCAATGAAAGTCGTTAGTTCAGTGCGTCGTCGAGCAGCGCCTTGAGCTGCGCCAGATGTTTCGACATCAAGCCGGTCGCGGTTGCCGCCGATGCCGGACGGCCCGCATAGCGCGGACGCTTGTTGGGTGCGTGGATCTGGTTGAGCACCCATTCCAGATAGGGCTCGATGAAATGCCAGGAGCCCATGTTGCGCGGCTCTTCCTGGCACCAGACCACCTCGGCACCCTTGAAGCGGCCGAGCTCCTGCACCAGCGCCTTCAGCGGCACCGGATAGAGCTGCTCGACGCGCATCAGATAGATGTCGTCGATGTCGCGCTTCTCACGCTCCTCGTACAGATCGTAATAGACCTTGCCGGAGCACAGCACGACACGACGAATCTTGTCGTCCGGCTTCAGCTTGATCTTCTCGTCCGGCAGCATCTGCGCGTCATCGTACAGAATGCGATGGAACGTGGCGTTCTTGCCGAGCTCCTCGAGCTGCGACACCGCGCGCTTGTGGCGCAGCAGCGACTTCGGCGTCATCAGGATCAGCGGCTTGCGGATCTCGCGATGCAGCTGGCGCCGCAGCACGTGGAAGTAGTTCGCCGGCGTGGTCGGATTGACCACCTGCATGTTGTCCTCGGCGCACATCTGCAGGTAACGCTCGAGGCGCGCGGAGGAGTGCTCCGGCCCCTGCCCTTCGTAGCCATGCGGCAGCAGGCAGACGAGGCCCGACATGCGCAGCCACTTGCGTTCGCCCGAGGAGATGAACTGGTCGAACACCACCTGCGCGCCGTTGGCGAAGTCGCCGAACTGCGCTTCCCAGAGCGCCAGCGCGTTCGGCTCAGCCAGCGAGTAGCCGTATTCGAAGCCAAGCACCGCCTCTTCCGACAGCAGCGAGTTGATGACCTCGTAGTGGCCGGTGTCTTCGCCGCCGAGATGATTGAACGGCGTGTAGCGGCTCTCGTCCTCCTGGTCGATCAGGACGGAGTGGCGCTGCGAGAAGGTCCCGCGCTCGGAATCCTGACCAGACAGCCGCACGTGATGACCTTCCTGCAGCAGCGTGCAGAATGCCAGCGCCTCGCCGGTCGCCCAGTCGATCCCAATTCCTGTATCGATCGCCTTGGCGCGATTGTCGAGGAAACGCTGGATGGTGCGGTGGACGCGGAAACCGTCCGGCACCCTGGTGATCTTGCGGCCGATATCCTTGAGAACGGCGACATCGACGCCGGTGACGCCGCGGCGGGCGTCTTCTTCCTGATCGGCGATCTTGAAGCCTGCCCACTTGCCGTCGAGCCAGTCGGCCTTGTTCGGCTTGTAGCCGGCGCCGGCTTCGAGCTCGGCGTCGAGCCGTGCGCGCCAGTCGGCCTTGGCCTTCTCGACCTCGCCCTCGGTCAACACGCCGTCGGCCACCAGCCGCTTGGCGTAGATCTCCAGCGTCGAGGGGTGAGAAGCGATCTTCTTGTACATCACCGGCTGGGTGAAGGCCGGCTCGTCGCCCTCGTTGTGGCCGTGGCGCCGGTAGCAGAACATGTCGATGACGACCGGCTTGTGGAATTTCTGCCGGAACTCGATCGCGACCTTGGCCGCGAACACCACGGCCTCCGGATCGTCGCCATTCACGTGGAAGATCGGCGCATCGATCATCTTCGCCACGTCGGACGGATAGGGCGACGAGCGCGAGTAGCGCGGATAGGTGGTGAAGCCGATCTGGTTGTTGACGATGAAATGCAGCGAGCCGCCGGTACGATAGCCCTTCAGGTCGGACAGGCTGAAGCATTCAGCCACCACGCCCTGGCCTGCGAACGCCGCGTCGCCATGCATCAAAAGCGGCAGCACGGAGATACGCATATCCGGCGGATCGCCGTGCTGGTCCTGCTTGGCGCGCACCTTGCCCATCACGACCGGATCGACGATCTCGAGATGCGACGGGTTTGCGGTCAGCGACAGATGGATGTTGTTGCCGTCGAATTCGCGGTCCGAGGAGGCGCCGAGGTGATACTTGACGTCGCCCGAGCCTTCGACCGAGTCGGGGTTGGCCGAACCACCCTTGAACTCATGGAACAGCGCGCGATGCGGCTTGCCCATCACCTGGGTCAGCACGTTGAGGCGGCCGCGATGCGGCATGCCGACCACGATCTCCTTCACGCCGAGATTGCCGCCGCGCTTGATGATCTGCTCGAGCGCCGGGATCAGCGATTCACCGCCGTCGAGACCGAAGCGCTTGGTGCCGGTGAACTTGGTGTCGCAGAACTTCTCGAAGCCGTCCGCCTCGATCAGCTTGTTGAGGATCGCGCGGCGTCCCTCGGGCGTGAACGAGATCTCCTTGTCCGGCCCCTCGATGCGCTCCTGGATCCACGCTTTCTGCGCGGCGTTGGAGATATGCATGAACTCGACGCCAAGCGTCTGGCAGTAGGTGCGTTCACAGATCTGCACGATCTCGCGCAGCGTGCCGTATTCGAGGCCGAGCACGTGGTCGAGGAAGATCTTGCGATCGAAGTCCGCCTCGGTGAAGCCGTAGGAGCGCGGATCGAGCTCCTCGCGGTCGCGCGGCGCCTCGATGCCGAGCGGATCGAGCTTGGCGTGGAAATGGCCGCGCATGCGGTAGGCGCGGATCAGCATCAGCGCGCGAACCGAATCCCGGGTGGCCTGATGGACGTCGGCATCGGACAGCTCGGCGCCCTTGGCCTGCGCCTTGGCCGCGAGCTTGGTGCCGACCGCCTTCTCGACCTGGGCCCAGTTGCCGTCGAGCGCCGAGGTCAGCTCGTCGCGCGGCGTCACCGGCCAGTTGTCGCGGCCCCACGAGGCGCCCTCGGCGTTCTTCTGGACGTCGGCCGGGGCGTCCTTCAGGCTTTTGAAGAAATCCTGCCACTCGGCGTCGACCGACGACGGGTCCTGCTCGTAGCGGGCGTAGAGGTCGTCGATGTAGGCGGCGTTGGTGCCCTGCAGGAATGATGAGAGTGCAAAAGCGGCGTTCGCGTCTTGGCGAGACATGGGCAGTCCTGGTGATTTTTTCGGTTCGCGCGTAGGAGACGGCGCTGATGCCGGTCTGGAAGTGCGCCGGCTGGGTTGATACCCTTTACCCTATCTAGGACAGATATTCCTGCCTAAAAGAACCAAGAAATGAATTTATTTTCATTTTTTATTGATCGGCATTCTGGCGACAAAGCGCAATAAGAGAGCGGGTTCCCCAAGGAGAACCCGCCCCAAATCACGTCAAATCTCGAAGGGAACTTCGCCGGACGGCGGTTACTTCAGCATCTCCGCGAGCGTCTGCCCGAGGCGCGCCGGCGACGGCGACACCCTGATGCCGGCGGCCTCCATTGCCGCGGTCTTGGAACCGGCGTCGCCCTTGCCGCCCGAGATGATCGCGCCGGCATGGCCCATGCGGCGGCCGGGAGGTGCGGTGACACCGGCAATGAAGCCGACCATTGGCTTCTTGCGGCCGCGCTTGGCCTCGTCCTTGAGGAACTGGGCGGCGTCTTCCTCGGCGGAGCCGCCGATTTCGCCGATCATCACGATCGACTTGGTCTTCTCGTCGGCCAGGAACATCTCCAGCATGTCGATGAACTCGGTGCCCTTGACCGGGTCGCCGCCGATGCCGACCGCGGTGGTCTGGCCGAGGCCTTCCTGGGTGGTCTGGAACACCGCCTCATAGGTCAGGGTGCCGGAGCGGGAGACGATGCCGACCGAGCCGGGCTTGAAGATGTTGGCCGGCATGATGCCGATCTTGCATTCGCCGGCGGTCATCACGCCAGGGCAGTTCGGCCCGATCAGCCGCGACTTCGAGCCCGAGAGCGAGCGCTTCACCCGCACCATGTCGAGCACGGGAATGCCCTCGGTGATGCAGACGATCAGGGGGATTTCCGCATCGATCGCCTCGCAGATCGCGTCGGCTGCGCCCGGCGGCGGGACATAGACCACGCTGGCGTCCGCGCCGGTCTTCTCGCGCGCTTCGGCGACGGTGTCGAACACCGGCAGGTTGAGATGGGTCGAGCCGCCTTTGCCCGGCGCCACGCCGCCAACCATCTTGGTGCCGTAAGCGATCGCCGCTTCCGAATGGAACGTGCCGTTCTTGCCGGTGAAGCCCTGGCAGATGACCTTGGTGTTCTTGTCGATCAGAATGGACATGGTTCGAGATGCTTTCGCGAGACGATCGGTGAAGGGACTCTATGATTTGAGCATGATCTTATCGGAAAACCGGAGACCACTTTTCCGGATCATGCTCAGTGAATACGCCGGTACACGCCGGTGAGCACGTCGGCCCACCCTTCCGCGTCAGGCGAGAACTGGATTTTCATGTTGTAGGTGTTGTCGTCGACGACCTCGTAGACGTGACGGGCATTGCCGCGCAGCGAGCCGCGCACCAGGATCAGCGACTTGCCCGCCCAGCCACCGGACGCCGGTGACGGCGGGTAGTAGCCGAGCGAGTCGTGCCAGAACAATTTGTAGGCCCGGTCGTCGCGGTCGTAGGTGAACACGCCGTGGGTTGCGAAGCTCTCCTTGCCGTCGCGGGTCTGCACGCTGTCCTGGATCAGGTAAAAGCCGTTGAGCGCGATGCGCGCAACGACATGCGAGGTGGCCGGACCGCCCGCGGTCCAGCGCGACGGATAGACCATCTCTTCGCCGCTCCACTCGCCCGCAAACGCCGCGAGCTTGCGGTGTTCGTCCAGCGGTGTCGGAGCGTCGAGATGATCGGCCATCGTTAGCCTCCCTTGACGGCTTTCACGATCTTCTGTGCAGCGTCATCGAGGTTGTCGGCGGGCAGGACGTTGAGGCCGCTCTCGCGGATGATCTTCTTACCCTGCTCGACATTGGTGCCTTCGAGGCGCACCACCAGCGGCACCTTGAGGCCGACCTGCTTCACCGCGGCAACCACGCCCTCGGCGATCACGTCGCACTTCATGATGCCGCCGAAGATGTTGACCAGGATGCCCTTCACGTTCGGATCGGCGGTGATGATCTTGAACGCGGCCGCGACCTTCTCCACGCTGGCGCCGCCGCCGACATCGAGGAAGTTCGCCGGCTCCATGCCGTACAGCTTGATGATGTCCATGGTCGCCATGGCGAGGCCGGCGCCGTTGACCATGCAGCCGATCGTACCGTCGAGCGCGACGTAGTTGAGATCGTATTTCGACGCCTCGATCTCCTTGGCGTCTTCCTCGGTCTCGTCACGCAGCGCGACCACGTCCGGATGACGATAGAGCGCGTTGCTGTCGAACGACACCTTGGCGTCGAGCACGCGAAGCTGGCCCTGCTTGGTGACGACGAGCGGATTGATCTCGAGCATCGCCATGTCCTTGGCGGCGAAGGCGGCATAGAGCTGGCCGGTCAGTTTCTCGGCCTGCTTGGCGAGATCGCCGGTCAGCTTCAGCGCCTTGGCAACAGTGCGGCCGTGATGCGGCATGATGCCGGTCGCGGGATCGACCGAGAACGAGACGATCTTTTCCGGGGTCGAATGCGCGACCTCCTCGATATTCACGCCGCCTTCGGTCGACACCACGAAGGAAATTTCGGAGGTCTCGCGATTGACCAGGATCGAGAGGTAGAACTCCTTGTCGATGTCGGAGCCTTCCTCGATGTAGAGGCGATTGACCTGCTTGCCGTGCGGACCGGTCTGCACCGTGACCAGCGTCGCGCCGAGCATCTGCTTGGCGAATTCGCTGACCTCGGCGGCCGACTTGGCGATGCGGACGCCGCCCTTGTCGCCGGCCGATGCTTCCTTGAACTTGCCCTTGCCGCGGCCGCCGGCATGGATCTGGCTCTTGACCACCCAGATCGGGCCGGGCAGCTGCTTGGCCGCCGCGTCGGCCTCTTCCGGCTTCAGCACCGGCACGCCGCGCGAGATCGGCACGCCGAATTCATGCAGCAAAGCCTTGGCCTGGTATTCATGGATATTCATGGAAAGACGCTCCCAAACCCTCGTGCGGCGACCTTTTACGTCAGCCTTGAGACTGGCATACCATATACCAAAGCTCGCGCAACTAAAAACCCACCGAAATTTCATTGCCTTGCACCCGACAGGCGATTGAAACCGCCTATCGGGCCATTGCCAATCGAGATTACTTGCCGAGCAGATCGGGCGCGATCTTCTTGCAGGCGTCGACCAGGCCCTGCACCGCACCGACCGACTTGTCGAAAGCCTCGCGGTCCTTACCCGCCAGCTCGATCTCGACGATGCGCTCGACACCCTTGGCGCCGACCACGACCGGCACGCCGACATACATGTCCTTCACGCCGTACTCGCCGTTGAGATAGGCGGCGCAGGGCAGCACGCGCTTCTTGTCCTTCAGGTAGCTCTCGGCCATCGCGATCGCGGACGCGGCCGGCGCGTAGAAGGCGGAGCCAGTCTTGAGCAGGTTGACGATCTCGGCGCCGCCGTTGCGGGTGCGATCGACGATCTCATCGATGCGCGCCTGCGAGGTCCAGCCCATCTTGACGAGGTCGGGCAGCGGAATGCCGGCGACGGTCGAGTAGCGGGTCAGCGGCACCATGGTGTCGCCGTGGCCGCCGAGCACGAAGGCGGTGACGTCCTCGACCGAGACGTGAAATTCGTCGGCCAGGAAATAGCGGAAACGCGCGGAGTCGAGCACGCCGGCCATGCCGACCACCTTCTTGTGCGGCAGGCCCGAGGCCTTCTGCAGCGCCCACACCATGGCGTCGAGCGGGTTGGTGATGCAGATGACGAAAGCGTCGGGCGCGTACTTCTTGATGCCGGCGCCGACCTGCTCCATGACCTTGAGGTTGATCGAGAGGAGATCGTCGCGGCTCATGCCGGGCTTGCGCGGCACGCCGGCGGTGACGATGCAGACCTTGGCGCCGTCGAGCGCTTCATAGGAATTGGCGCCGACCAGATTGGAATCGAAACCGTCGACCGGCGACGACTGCGCGATGTCGAGCGCCTTGCCCTGCGGCACGCCCTCGGCAATGTCGAACAGCACGACGTCTCCGAGTTCCTTGAGGCCGACGAGGTGCGCCAGCGTTCCGCCGATCTGTCCGGAGCCAATCAGAGCAATCTTGTCGCGTGCCATGGGAAATCAGTCCTTTGAACTGTGTACGGGAGGGAGGGAAGTCGGTTGCAAGGGTGGTTATCCCTTTCGAATGATCCATTCAAGTCGCGGCCTGCCCGATTGCGGGCCCTGCCTGGAATTCGATCAGGCATGCCAGCAACATCCGCCCCGGAGACACGAAAAGTTGCTCCGAACCAGACCGCGCGCAAGACGATATTTCGAGACGGAATTTCGAGGCTGAATTTCAGGTCTCGACCAAGCCGGTCGACGCGCCGCTCGCGGAGGAGTCCTTCCGGCCGTGCGGCAGCGCCAGGTAGGATTCCGAGCTCATTTCGATCAGGCGCGAGGATGTGCGCTTGAACTCCATCGCCTCGACGCCTTCGGTCGCAAGGTACAGCGACACCGGATCGGCCTCGGCCGAGGCCATCAGCTTCACGGCATTGTCATAGAGCGTGTCGATCAGCGAGATGAAGCGCTTGGCGGCATTGCGCTCGGCGTAATCCATCACCGGAATGTGGTCGATCAGGATCGTATGGTAATCGTGCGCAAGCCTGAGGTAATCGGACGCGGCAAGCGGCTTCTCGCAGATGTCCATGAAGCTGAAGCGCGCGACGCCGTGCGCCGAGCAGGGCACGTTCAGGATCCGTCCCTTGATCGGAATGAGGCGCGCCTTGCACGGCGCATTGCCGGTCATCTTGCGCCAGGCCGCGTTGAGCGCGGCATCGGCCGCGTCATCCGCCGGCACCAGCCACATCTTGACGCCGACGAGTTTCTCCAGCCGGAAGTCGGTGCGCGCATCGAGCCGCAACACGTCCATGTGGTCGGAGATCTGCGCGATGAACGGCAGGAACAGCGCGCGATTGAGACCGCCCTTGTAGAGATCATCAGGCGCAACGTTCGACGTCGCGACCACGACGGTGCCGAGCTCGAACAGCTTTGCGAACAGCCGGCCGAGGATCATCGCATCCGCGATGTCGGTGACGTGAAATTCGTCGAAGCAGAGCAGCCAGGCTTCGTCGAAGATCGCCTGCGCGGTGAGCGCGATCACGTCGCCGTCCGCGATCTCGCCGCGCGCGATCTGCTGACGGTAGCCGTAGATGCGCTCATGCGCCTCGGCCATGAATTCGTGGAAATGCGCGCGGCGCTTGTGCTCGACCGGGCTCTGCTGGAAGAACAGATCCATCAGCATGGTCTTGCCGCGACCGACCTCGCCGTGGACGTAGAGCCCGCGCGGCGGCTTGTCGTCCTTATCGCCGCCGAACAGCCGCCCGAACAGGCCTTGCTTGCGCTGCGGCTTGTAGCTCGCGAGCCGCTCATCCAGCGCGCCGAACGCCTCGGCGGCGCGGGCCTGCGCCGGATCAGCCTCGATCGCGCCGGAGGCGACCAGGGACTTGTAGTGCTCGAGAAAGGAACTGGGCGAGGTGGACAACATGAGCCCACCTTACGGCCCTAGTGCGCGGCAAATTGCAAGCCGTGAATTGTGCCAGTGGGTATGCAGACAGGTATGCAAGCGCGAACCCTTGCATGCCACGCCGGCCGCACGAGCCTTGCCGGGGCGCCTTAATGCGCGATCTGCAACACCTCACGCGCAGAGGTCGTAGGAATCCTCGACCACGTAAGGACCGCCACCGGTCGATGCGCGCGACGAGAACAGCACGAAGCGGTCCGCCATGAAGGTGCGGCTCGGGAAGTAGCCACGCACGGACAGATAATCCGCGACGTCCTGGCTCGAAGCGTCGTGCAAACGCGCGAGCGTGACATGTGGCGTGAATTTTCTGCCCTCGGGATCGAGCCCCATCCGCTGCATCATCCGCTCGAGCTCGGCCTGCAGTTCGATCAACGGCCGGCTCGGCTCGACGGCGGCAACCACCGCGCGCGGCTTGCGTCCGCCGAAGCTCGACAGGCCCTGCAGTTTGACCTCGAACGGCTTGCGGTTTACCCGAAACAGCATCGTCGCGATCTCGTTGGCCCACATGCCATCGATGTCGCCGATGAAGCGCAGAGTGACGTGATAATTTTCGGGATCGATCCAGCGTGCGCCGGGAAGGCCGCCACGCAAGCTGGAGAGGGTTTGGCCGATATCGGCCGGAATTTCCAGTCCAGTGAACAGACGCGGCATCGCAATAATCCTCGATGCTTGGCGCGGGTTTTGGGAGCCCGCACCCTGTAACGGCCCGGCGACGAATCACCGATGCCTATTTGTACCCGAGATATGTGACTCTGCGAAGCATGACCCGTTAACAGCTCGTAAACCTACGGACACGACACGGCTCACTGCCTGCGCTTCAACTGCGTTGCCCTGATATTGCGCCGAGAAATGCCTCCACTGTGGGCAGGATATTTTTCACAACGATGTCCACACCTGCTGCCGTCGGATGCATGCCGTCGGCCTGGTTGAGCTTGGCATCGGCGGCAACGCCATCGAGGAAGAACGGATAGAGCGGCACGCCAAGTGTCTTCGAGAGATCCGGATAGATCGCGTTGAACTTCGCTGCATACTCACTGCCATAGTTCGGTGGCGCGAGCATACCGCACAAGAGCACGGCGATCTTGCGCGCCTGCAACTTTGTGATGATGTCGGTGAGCGCGGCACGCGTGACGGCGGGATCGATGCCGCGCAAGGCATCGTTGGCGCCGAGCTCGACAATCACGGCATCGGTTCCATCAGGCACCGACCAGTCGAGCCGCTCGCGGCCGCCCGAGGCGGTGTCGCCGGACACCCCGGCATTGCTCATCTCGACCTTTATCCCCTTGGCTTCCAACGCCTTTTGCAGCCGGATCGGGAATGCCGCCGGGCCCGGGAGGCCGTACCCGGCGCTCAGGGAATCGCCCAGGACCACCATCTTGATCGGCTTCGCCGGGCCTTTCTCCAGCCTTGGCGTCTGCGCGCTGGCCGCCGTCATCAAGCCCATAAGCAACACGAGTATGTGCACGAAGATTCTCAACCGGCCCTCGACCGCAGCTGCGGAAGTGCCATATGACCGAACCATGGACAGTCTCATCGAATCCTCTTCACTGACCGACGTCGAGCCGGACACCATTGCCGTCAGGAACGTCAATCTCTCGCTCGGCACCGGCGCGGCACGGGTCCATATCCTCAAAGATATCAGCCTTCGTGTGGCGGCGGGTGAGGCCATCGGCCTGATCGGCCCGTCGGGCTCGGGCAAGTCGACCTTGCTGATGGTGATGGCGGGGCTCGAACGTCCTGACAGTGGAGAGGTGGTCGTCAACGGCACCTCGTTCAATGCCCTCGATGAAGATGCGCTGGCGCGCTTCCGCGGCCGCCAGGTCGGCATCGTCTTCCAGTCGTTCCATCTGATCCCGACCATGACGGCGCTGGAGAATGTCGCGGTGCCGCTCGAGCTCGCCGGCAATCCCGATGCCGCCGCGCGCGCCGCGCAGGAGCTGCAATCGGTCGGGCTCGGCGAACGGCTGCATCATTATCCGACGCAGCTCTCCGGCGGCGAGCAGCAGCGCGTCGCGATCGCGCGTGCGCTCGCGCCCGACCCCGCGATCCTGGTGGCCGACGAGCCGACCGGAAATCTCGACGAGACGACGGGCAAGCAGATCGTCGATCTGCTGTTCACCAAGCACGCCGAGCGCGGCATGACCCTGGTGCTGGTGACGCACGATCTCGCGCTCGCGCAGCGCTGCGACCGCGTCGTGCGGCTGCGCTCCGGCCGCATCGACGGACCATCCACGACATGAGCATCGCGTCCGAAGTCGCGGTGCAGGGCCGCGCGTCGTCGCTTGCCTTCCGTTATGCGCTGCGCGAATTGCGCGGCGGCCTGCGCGGCTTTTACGTGTTCATCGCCTGCATCGCGCTCGGCGTGATGGCGATTGCCGGCGTCGGCTCGGTCGCCGCGAGCCTTGGCGACGGCCTGTCCCGCGAGGGACGCACGCTGCTCGGCGGCGACGTCGCGTTCTCGCTGATCTCGCGCGAGGCCAAGCCCGACGAGGTCGCTTATCTGCGCACGCGCGGCGAGGTTTCGATCGCGGCCACGCTGCGCGCGATGGCCCGCAGCAATGACGGCAAGCTGGCGCTGGTCGAGCTCAAGGCCGTCGACGGCAAATATCCGATGCTCGGCGAGCTGACGCTCGAGCCGAACATGTCGGTCGCCGATCTGCTCGCCGAACGCGACGGCATCTACGGCGCGGCCGCCGATTCGACGTTGCTGGCGCGGCTCGACCTGAAGCTCGGTGACCGCGTCACCATCGGCAGTGCGACCTATCAGATCCGAAGCGTGGTGGTGGCCGAGCCCGACAAGCTCGCCGGCGGCGTCGGCCTCGGGCCGCGCTTCCTGGTCAGCGAAGCCAGCCTGCGCGCCACCGACCTGCTGCAACCGGGCAGCCTGGTGCGCTGGATCTACCGCGTGAAACTGCCTGACGGCGCCAACGACGATCGCGCCACCACCGCGCTGATCGACGGTGCACGCAGCGCAGCGCCGGAGGCCGGCTGGGAGGTCCGCAGCCGCAGCAATGCCTCGCCGCAGCTCGAGCGCACCATCAACCGCTTCACCCAGTTCCTGACCCTGGTCGGCCTCGCGGCGCTGCTGGTCGGCGGTGTCGGCGTCGCCAACGCGGTGAAGAGCCATATCGACCGGCGTCGCGACGTCATCGCCTCGTTCAAGGCGCTCGGCGCCACCGGCCGCGACGTCTTCACGATCTACTGCACGCAGGTGGTGGTGCTGGCCGGGATCGGCTCGGTGATCGGGCTCGTGCTCGGCGCGGCGCTGCCCTTCGTCATCGTCGGCCTGTTCGGCAAGCTGCTGCCGCTGCCGGTGGTGCCCGCGCTGCATCCCGACGAACTCGCGCTGTCCTTCATCTATGGCCAGCTCACCGCGCTGGCTTTCGGGCTGTGGCCACTCGGCCGCGTCCATGACGTGCCGGTCGCCGCACTGTTCCGCGAGACCGTCGCCAGCGAGTGGCATCGCCCGCGCTGGAGCTATCTGGCGCTGATGGCCGTGGTGATCGCGCTGCTGATCGGCGTCGCGATCGGGCTTGCCTATGACAAGCGGGTCGCCGCCGTGTTCGTCGCCTCGTCGATCGCGGTGTTCCTGCTGCTGCGCGGAATTGCCGAGCTCCTGATGGCGGTGGCGCGGCGGTTGCCGCGCAGCCGCATGACCATGCTGCGGCTCGCGATCGCCAACATCCACCGGCCGGGCGCGCTGACGCCGTCGGTGGTGCTGTCGCTGGGGCTCGGGCTGGCGGTGCTCGTCACCATCACCCAGATCGACGGCAATCTGCGCCGGCAATTCCTGGCCGCCCTGCCGGAGCGGGCGCCGTCGTTCTTCTTCATCGACATCCCCTCCACCGAAGCCGACCGCTTCAATGCCTTCCTGTCCAAGGTCGCCGCCGGCTCGACCGTCGAGGACGTGCCGATGCTGCGCGGGCGCATCGTCGCCGCGCGCGGCGTCAAGGCGGATCAGCTCAGGCCGTCGGTCGATTCGGAATGGGTGCTGCAGAGCGACCGCGGCCTGACCTATACCGGCGAAATCCCCAAGGGCTCGAAGATCGTCGAGGGCGAATGGTGGGGACCGGACTACAGCGGACCCCCGCTGGTCTCGATGGAGAAGAAGATCGCCGACGGCCTGTCGTTGAAGATCGGCGACGAGATCGTCGTCAACGTGCTCGGACGCGACGTGCCGGCGAAGATCGCCAACCTGCGCAACATCGACTGGCAGGGCCTCGGCATCAATTTCGTGCTGGTGTTCTCGCCGAATGCCTTCAAGGGCGCGCCGCACAGCCATGTCGCGACTCTGACGGAACCACACGCCGATTCCGCCGACGACGCGCGCATCATCAAGCAGGTCGCCGACGCGTTCCCGATGGTGACCAGCGTGCGGGTCCGCGAGGCGCTGGAGACGGTCGGCAGCGTGGTCAGCAATCTGGTGCTGGCGATCCGCGGCGCCAGCGCCGTGACGCTGATATCCGCAATCCTGGTGCTCGGCGGCGCACTGGCCGCCGGACACCGTCACCGCGTCTATGACGCCGTGATTCTCAAGACGCTCGGCGCCACGCGGGTGCGATTGCTCGGCGCTTACGCGCTAGAGTATCTGATGATCGGTTTTGCAACCGCCGTGTTCGGGGTGATCGCCGGCTCGATCGCGGCCTGGCTGATCGTGACGCGGCTGATGACGCTGAGTTTTATCTGGCAGGCCGGCAGCGCCGCGCTGGTCGTGGTCGCCGCGCTGGTCGTCACGGTCGGACTGGGGCTCGCCGGGACGCTGCTCGCGCTAAACCAGAAGCCGGCCTCAGTGTTGCGGAATTTGTGACAAAATGTAGCGGCGCGAGCGCCCGTTTTTGCCTATAACGCTAGGGTAGAGCGACATTCGGCCGCGCGTGGAAGCTTGCGTCGGATGTGTTAATTTCCCACATACCAATCGGGTCGGATAGTCGGTTTGAATGACACGGAATTAATGTTCCGCAAACCGAGCCATCTGAGATAGATTTACGACCGGCGCCGCAAATCCCTTGCGCTCCACCGGGACCAACCACGGGAATTCGACCATGTCGGACCTAGACCGCAACTACGCTTCTCCTTTCGGCCGGGCCGCCGGGCGCATTGACGCTGCGGCCGTCGACGCCGGTCTGCGCGCCTACATGCTGCGCATCTACAACTACATGAGCATCGGCCTGGCCATCACCGGCCTCGCCGCGCTCGGCGTCTACATGGGTGCGGTGACGACCGACCAGTCGGCCGCCGTCGCCAAGTTCGGCAACGCCTATCTGACGCAGTTCGGCTACGCGATGTTCGTGAGCCCGCTGAAGTGGCTGTTCATCCTCGCCCCTCTGGCGATGGTGTTCGTCATCTCGGCCGGCATCAACCGCCTGCAGCCCGCGACCGCCCAACTCCTGTTCTGGGTGTTCTCGGCGCTGATGGGTCTGTCGCTGTCGTCGATCTTCCTAGTGTACACGCACACCTCGATCGTGCGCGTGTTCTTCATCACCGCGGCGACGTTCGGTGCGCTGAGCCTCTACGGCTACACCACCAAGCGTGACATGAGCGGCATGGGCTCGTTCCTGTTCATGGGTCTGATCGGCATCATCATCGCGAGCCTGGTCAACCTGTTCCTTGCGAGCTCGGCGCTGCAGTTCATCGTGTCGGTGGTCGGCGTGCTGGTGTTCGCGGGCCTCACCGCCTGGGACACCCAGCGGCTGAAGAACGACTACATCTACGGCTACGCCTCGCAGGGTGGCGTGATGGCAGAGCGTGCGGCAATCACTGGTGCGCTGTCGCTCTACCTGAACTTCATCAACCTGTTCACGCTGCTCCTGCAGCTGCTCGGCCAGCGCGACTAAGCGCCTCGAGCGAGCCGATCGATCAAACCTTGCAGTCCAAGCCCCGGCCACACGGCCGGGGCTTTTCTTTTGCGCGAGGCAAAATGCGGCGTAGCCCGGATGGAGCGTCCGGGTAAGTCTTTGGAGAGACCGGCCCCGGATTGCGTGCGCTTCATCCGCGCTACGGTTTCTTCTCCTCCCCGCTGAAAGGGGGAAGGTCGGGATGGGGGTCAGCCGCAGACGACGGCGTATGTGGAGGGAGAATATCCCCGCCCGCTTTGCTTTGGCGAGCAAAGCGACCTCCCCTTTTCAAGGGGGAGGTTGGAACGTGAGTAGCCCGGATGGACCAACGGGTCGCGCGAACGCGCTTACACCAGCGACAGCTTGCGATCGATCACGAACAGCACGCGTTCCAGTTCGTGGCCGCGGCGGAGGATCAGGCCGGTCGCGGAAATCACGCTGTACATGCCCTGCTTGCGCGCAAGCAGGGGATCCTTCTCGATCCGGTAGATCGGCATTTCGGATGCGCGCCGGAACACCGAGAACACGGCGCGGTCCTTCAGGAAGTCGATCGCATAATCGCGCCACTCGCCGTCGGCGACCATGCGGCCGTAGAGATTGAGAATGCGGTTGAGCTCAAGTCGATTGAATGTCACGCGGTTGGGCTGAGGGGTCGCGGCGGCGGTGCGCGCCGCGGCACGACTCCCGCTCGGATCAGTGTCCTCCGAGATCAAACTCATCGAGCGCCTCCTGTCACCTCGGTGACGATCGGGTTCCGAAGGCCCCTGTTCGGGATCGTCACGAGAGTGACATGATCGCGCTAAGCGAGGGGGCCCGCAAGGGGCCAATCGCAATGCAACCGGGCCTTAACCACCGCCGCGCGCGGCGGATTGTCCGGAAAACCGCAGAGTCACGGGAACGTTAGCGGAATCATATTGCTGCCCCACTTCCGCCCATCGCCCGCCCCGCTGCCCTGCGAAAAGGAAACCCTGCGTTGGCCCGGTCCTTTCGGTTCCGGATTCCTCAGCCCCCAGCCCCCCGGGGCCGTCGGGATCGGGCCTGTTCGCAGGGGAGTCAAATCCCAACACTGGGCCAACGAAAGTTGGTCCTTTTTGTTTTGGGGCCTGCGCAAGCGAGACGCGCGCAAAGCCCCGGCGCCTTCCTTTCGGCAAATCACTGAATGCAGGTTTGTCGCCATGCGCGGCTGACGACAACATGCGTGCGGCCAGCGACGCGACTGGCCGAAGCCAGCTTATCGCGCCTTATTGTGGCGAGGCGCTAGTGAAGCGAGGTGAAGGCAGCGCCGAGCATCGGGCCCGGCTTGTCGCGGTTGCCGTCCTGGACGTACACCGCAGCAGCATCGACACCGTCACGCGTGATGTTCTCCAGCGGCACGGTCCAGCTCCCGGACGAACCGTTCCAGTCACCGACCTTGAGGAGATTGCGCACCACGTTGTGGTAGGTGATCTCGCGGCCGCGGTTCTCGCCGCGCGCGATCGAGATCGGCACCGACTTGGAGATCGAGCAGATCCAGACCTCGCCGCGCGACACTGCGGGCGACTTCGATGCGGCGACCGACACATTGATCTGCTTGCCGGTCAGCGTCATCGTCACCGGCACCGACATCACGCTGCCGCCCTTCTCGGTGTCCTTGATCGCGCTCTCGATGCTGGCGCGGTCGCTGCCGATCACATGCGCGGAGCCGTTGATCACAGCCTGCGGCGTGTAGACGTCGCGGTCGCCGCGCACATGCGAATAGGCTTTCTGGCGCGCGCTGAAACGGGAATCGGCCAGCGTGTCCTTCCAGCCGAGATAGTCCCAATAGTCGATCGGCATGCTCAGCGCGATGACGTTGGGGTCCTTCGCGAGATCACCGATGATCTTGTCCGCGGGCGGACAGGACGAGCATCCCTGCGAGGTGAAGAGTTCGACGACAGCACGCGGATCAGCGTGGGCGGGGCGGATGATCGCGACGATTGCGCAGATGCCAAGGGCGCTCGACCATCGCGAGATACAGTTATAGGCCATCATCGCTGTCATACTGCGAACCAGTCGTGATGATTTCCATCCGTAATTGTACGGAGCATGAAGTCTGTCCCTGAACTTGCGTGCCCCAAAACGCGAGAAAGCGGCCTTTTCATAGGCCGCCTTCTTTTTAGCCGCTACTCACTAAGCAGTGAGGCACCGATCACAAATCCGCGTTGGAGCATGGTCCGGAAAAGTGTGAAGTGGCTTTCCGGATAGACCATGCTCAAACAAGGGGCCCTTAGGCCGCGAGTTTGCGCAGCACATAATGCAGGATGCCGCCGTTGCGATAGTAATCGAGCTCGTCCAGCGTATCGATGCGGCAGAGCAGCGGGACATCCTTTTTGCCGCCGTCAGCGGAGACGATTTCGGCCGTCAGCGTCTGGCGCGGCTTCAGATCGCCCTGCAGCCCGCGGATCGTGACCTTCTCGTCGCCCTTGAGGCCGAGCGAGGACCACGACGTGCCGTCCTGGAAGGTGAGCGGAAGCACGCCCATGCCGACCAGGTTGGAGCGATGAATGCGCTCGAAGCTCTGGCAGATCACCGCGCGCACGCCGAGCAGACGGGTGCCCTTCGCGGCCCAGTCGCGCGACGAGCCGTTGCCGTATTCGGCGCCGGCGAACACCACCAGCGGCACGCTCTCCTGCTGGTACTTCATCGCGGCATCGTAGATCGACATCTGCTCGCCGTCGGGCCAGTGCCTGGTCAAACCGCCTTCCGGAATATTGCCGTCGGCACCCTTCAGCATGAAGTTCTTGATGCGGATGTTGGCGAAGGTGCCGCGCATCATCACTTCATGGTTGCCGCGCCGCGTGCCGTACTGGTTGAAGTCGGCGGGGCGCACCTGGTGCTCGCTGAGGAACTTGCCGGCGGGCGAGGTCAGCTTGATCGAACCGGCCGGCGAGATGTGGTCGGTGGTGATCTTGTCGCCGAACATCGCGAGAATCCGCGCGTCGACCACGTCGGTGACCGGGTCGGGCTGCTTCTTCATGCCCTCGAAATAGGGCGGGTTCTGCACATAGGTCGAGCTCATGTTCCAGCGATAGGTCTTGCTTTCCGTGGTCTTGATCTTGCGCCAGTTGGTATCGCCCTTGAACACGTCGGCGTACTTCTTCTTGAAGATCGTCGCGGTGACGTACTTCTTCATGAAGGCATTGATCTCCTTGGCGGTCGGCCAGATGTCCTTGAGGAACACCGGCTTGCCGTCCTTGCCGATGCCGAGCGGCTCGACCGCGAGATCCTTGGTCACGGTGCCGGCGAGCGCGTGCGCGACGACGAGCGGCGGCGAGGCGAGGTAGTTGGCCTGCACATCGGGCGAGACGCGGCCTTCGAAGTTGCGGTTGCCCGACAGCACGGCGGCGGCAACGATGCCGTTTTCGTTGATCGACTTCGAGATGTCTTCCGGCAACGGGCCGGAGTTGCCGATACAGGTCGTGCAGCCGAAGCCGACCAGGTTGAAGCCGACCTTGTCGAGATCGGCCTGCAGGCCGGAATTGGCGAGATATTCCGCCACCACCTGGCTGCCCGGCGCGAGCGAGGTCTTCACCCACGGCTTGGCCTTGAGGCCCTTGGCGGCCGCCTTGCGCGCCAGCAGGCCGGCGCCGATCAGCACGCTCGGATTCGAGGTGTTGGTGCAGGAGGTAATCGCCGCGATCACGACGTCGCCATGGCCGAGATCGAAGTCACGGCCCTCGACGGCATAACGCTTCTGCTCGCCCTCGGGCTTCTTGTATTCGCCGACCAGCGCGGTCGCGAAACCGGTCGACACCGCCGGCAGCGCGATGCGGCCTTCGGGGCGCTTCGGCCCGGCCATCGACGGCACGACGTCGCCGAGGTCGAGCGTCAGCGTGGTGGTGAACACCGGGTCGGTCGACTTGGCGGTACGGAACAGGCCCTGCGCCTTGGCATAGGACTGCACCAGCTTGACGCGATCGGCCTTGCGGCCCGAGGTCTTCAGGTAATCGATGGTCGCGGCGTCGACCGGGAAGAAGCCGCAGGTCGCGCCATATTCGGGCGCCATGTTGCCGATGGTCGCCTTGTCCGCGACCGAGAGATAGTCGAGGCCCGGGCCGAAGAACTCGACGAACTTGCCGACCACGCCGAGCTTGCGCAGCATCTGGGTGACGGTCAGCACGAGGTCGGTCGCGGTGACGCCTTCCTTGAGCTGGCCCTTGAGCTTGAAGCCGACCACCTCAGGCAGCAGCATCGACAGCGGCTGGCCGAGCATGCAGGCCTCCGCCTCGATGCCGCCGACGCCCCAGCCGAGCACGGCGAGGCCGTTGACCATCGTGGTGTGCGAGTCGGTGCCGACCAGCGAGTCGGGATAGGCGACCTCGAAGGTGCCGGTCTTCCGGCCGACCGTCATCTTCTCCTTCTTGGTCCACACCGTCTGCGCCAGATATTCGAGATTGACCTGGTGGCAGATGCCGGTGCCGGGCGGCACCACCGAGAAGTTCGAGAACGCCTTCTGGCCCCACTTCAGGAACTCGTAGCGCTCCTGGTTCTGCTTGTATTCCTCGGTGACGTTCTTCGCGAACGCCTTGTTGTCACCGAAGAAGTTGACGATCACCGAGTGGTCGATGACGAGATCGACCGGCACCAGCGGGTTGATCTTCTCGGCATCGCCGCCGAGGCTCTGCATCGCGTTGCGCATCGCCGCGAGGTCGACCACGGCCGGGACGCCGGTGAAATCCTGCATCAGGACGCGCGCCGGGCGGAACGCGATCTCGTGTTCGAGCTGGCGCTTCTTCAGCCACTTCGACACCGCGACGATGTCTTCCTTCTTGACGGTGCGGCCGTCCTCGTTGCGCAGCAGGTTCTCCAGCAGAACCTTCATCGAATACGGCAGCTTCGAAATCCCCTTCAGTCCGTTCTTCTCTGCCTGGGGCAGGCTGTAATAGACGTAGGACTTGCCGCCGACCTTCAGGGTCTTGCGGCATTTGAAGCTGTCGAGCGAGGTCATGCGAGGAATCCCAATTCTCAGTTATACCCGGCAAGGGTAACTAAACACCGGCGGTCGACACTGGCCAAGGGATGGCCTGGGGTGGGTTGCGGCCGCCGATTGTGTGTGCTGCATCAAGTTCCGGGCTTATAGAACCTTTCTAGAAGCGCCGCCACACCGACAAGCGTGCGACAGCGTTGCGCGACCCAAAAATTCTCACGCGGTAGCGAAAGATTTCAGAGGGCTGTGACAAGACGAACCATGCGGCTCTCGGGACGAAATCTGAAATGCGTGCGCGGCGGGCGCGAGGTGTTTTCCGGCCTCGATCTGTCGGCCACGTCAGGCGAGGCGCTCGCCATCACCGGCCCCAATGGAGCCGGCAAGACCTCGCTGCTGCGCGTCCTCGCCGGGCTATTGGTCCCCGCCGAGGGTGTGGTCGCGCTCGAGGGCGGCGACGCCGAGCTCAGCCTGCCGGAGCAGGCCCACTATCTCGGCCACCGCGACGCCCTGAAGCCGGCGCTGAGCGTTGCGGAAAATCTGTCCTTCTGGCGGGAATTCCTCGGCGGCGAGACCAAGGATGCCGGCCGCTGCCTTGCCGCGGTGGCGCTCGACCACGCCGCGCATCTGCCGGCGGCCTACCTCTCCGCCGGGCAGCGCCGCCGCCTGTCGATCGCGCGCCTGCTCTCGGTGCGGCGGCCGGTGTGGCTGCTGGACGAGCCGACATCGGCGCTCGATGCGGCCGGACAGGCGCTGTTCGTCGACCTGATGCGCGACCATCTCGCCGGCGGCGGCCTGATCGTCGCGGCGACGCACCTTCCGCTCGGCATCGATGCGCGTGATCTGCGGATGGGAGGCGCGGCATGAGCGCGCTTGGCGCCTTGATCCGGCGCGACATCCGCATCGCGCTGCGCGTCGGCGGCGGCGCGCTGATCGGCGTGCTGTTCTTCCTCACCGTCACGGTGCTGATGCCGTTCGCGGTCGGACCGGATCTCGCGCTGCTGTCGCGGCTCGGCCCCGCCATCCTCTGGCTCGGCGCGTTGCTGGCGAGCCTGCTCACCCTCGACCGCCTGTTCACGGCCGACCACGACGACGGCTCGCTCGACCTCATCGTGATGAGCCGGACGCCGCTGGAACTCGCCTGCGCCGCCAAGGCGCTGGCGCACTGGATCGCCGCCGGCCTGCCGCTGATCATCGCAACCCCGGTGCTCGGCCTGCTGCTCAATCTCGACGGCACCGCGACGCTCGCGGTTGCGGCGACGCTGCTGGCGGGAACACCGGCACTGACCTTCACGGGCATGATCGGCGCGGCTCTGGCCGTGACGCTGCATCGCGGCGGGCTATTGCTGGCGGTGCTGGTGCTGCCGCTGTCGATCCCGGTGCTGATCTTCGGTGTTGCGGCCTCGCAGGCGGCGATATCGGGGCCTCTGCCGTTTGGAACGCCGTTCTCGATCCTCTGCGCGCTGTCGCTTGCCAGCCTCGTGATCGGCCCCTTTGCCGCCGCCGCGAGCCTGCGGCACGGGCTGGACTGAAATGAGCCCGATCAAATCTCGCCGGGAGGAAATCGGCCAATTGCCTGCGACACGCCGGACGATTATCAGGGTGCCATGACGCTGACCGACCTCGCCAATCCGACCAAGTTTCTGGCGCTGACCGCGCGCATCCTGCCGGGGCTTGCCGGCGTGACCGTGATCCTGCTCGCGATCGGGCTCTACCAATCGGCGATGGCGCCCGACGACTACCAGCAGGGCGCCACGGTGAAGATTATGTTCATCCACGTTCCGAACGCGTGGCTGTCGATGTTCGTCTGGGGCGTCATGAGCGTGGCCGCGCTCGGCACCCTGGTGTGGCGGCATCCGCTCGCCGACGTCGCCGCGAAAGCCGCAGCTCCGATCGGCGCCGCCTTCACCTTCCTTGCGCTGGTCACCGGCTCGCTGTGGGGCCGGCCGATGTGGGGCACCTATTGGGAGTGGGATGCGCGCCTGACCTCGGTCTTGATCCTGTTCCTGATGTATCTCGGCCTGATGGCGCTGTGGCGCGCGGTGGAGGACCCGTCGCGCGCGGCGCGGGCGGCGGCGGTGCTCACGCTGGTGGGCGCGATCAACATCCCGATCATCAAGTTCTCGGTCGACTGGTGGAACACGCTGCATCAGCCGGCCTCGGTGTTTCGCGCCGGCGGGCCGACGCTCGACAAGGCGTTCCTGTGGCCGCTGCTGGTGATGGCGATCGCGTTCTCGCTGCTGTTCATCACCTTGCACCTGGCGGCGATGCGCAACGAGATCCTGCGCCGGCGCGTGCGCAGCCTGCAGATGATGCAGGCGAGCCGCGTCTCGTTCACGAGCGAGACGGGCGGCGGTTCGCAAGCAACCGCGTCAAACGAAATTGGAGCGGCGTGACACGATGGCGCTTGGTCCCTACGCCTCCTTCATCGTGACGTCCTACGCGCTGGTCGCGGCGGTCGTGCTGCTGCTGATCGTCTGGATCATCGCCGACTATCGCCGGCAACAGGCGCGTCTCAGAGAGATCGAGGCCAGCGGCGTGACGCGCCGCTCCGGCCGCAGTGCGGCAGATACAAGATGAGCGATCAGGCGACCAACCGCCCGCCGCAAGCCCGCCGCCTGCTGGTGGTGCTGCCCCTGCTGATCTTTCTCGGCCTCGCCGGGCTGTTCCTGCTGCGGCTCTATGGCGGCGATCCCTCGAAAATCCCGTCGGCGCTGATCGGCCGGCCGGCGCCGCAGACCGCGCTGCCCGCGCTCGACGGCCTGGTGCGGGACGGCGCGCCGGTCCCCGGTCTCGATCCCGCCGCCTTCAAGGGCAAGGTCTCGGTCGTCAATGTCTGGGCGTCGTGGTGCGTCCCCTGCCACGACGAGGCGCCGCTGCTGACCGAGCTCGGCAAGGACAAGCGCTTCCAGATCATCGGCATCAACTACAAGGACTCGCCCGAGAACGCGCGGCGCTTCCTCGGCCGCTACGGTAATCCGTTCGGCATCGTCGGCGTCGACGGCAACGGTCGCGCCTCGATCGAATGGGGCGTTTATGGCGTGCCCGAGACCTTCCTGGTCGGGCGCGAGGGCACCATCGTCTACAAGCTGGTCGGCCCGGTGACCCCGGACAACGTCAACCGCGTGCTCAAGGCCGAGATCGAGAAGGCGCTCGCGGCGGGCAGCTAGTGACAGCGGCTTACTGGCCTCCCTCTCCCCGTCCTTTACGGGGAGAGCTCGAAATTCGCGCGAAGCGGGAATTTCGGGTGAGGGGCTCTGGACGGTGTTTGTAATAGGCTCCGAGCCTGTCCGTGGAGAGACCCCTCACCCCAACCCTCTCCCCGCAAGAGCGGGGCGAGGAGCAGAGCGGTGATCACCCCTTCCGCACGTCGCCCGCGTCGGCCTCGCTCGCCTCCAGCGAGACCGGCTCGAGGTGATAGCGCTTGGTCAGCGGCATCTGGGCGATGGCAAAGATCATGGTCAGCGGCGTCACGCCGAACACCTTGAAGTTCACCCAGAAATCCGTGGTCTGCGTGCGCCAGACGAACTCGTTGAGCACCGCCATGCCGGCGAAGAACAGCGCCCAGCGCATGGTGAGGATGCGCCAGCCCTGCGGCGTCAGGTTGAACACCTGATCGAACATGATGGCAATGAAGGACCGGCCGAACAGGAGCCCGCCGCCGAGCACGGCCGCGAACAGCCCGTAGATGATAGTCGGCTTGACCTTGATGAAGGTCTCGTCGTGCAGCACCAGCGTCAGCGTGCCGAACACCAAGACGATCGCGCCGGTCACCAGCGCCATGATCGGCACGTGCCTGGTGACCACATAGGATGCGATCATCGCGGCCACGATCGCCACCATGAACGCGCCGGTCGCGACGAACAGATGGTATTTGGCGTTGGCGATAAAGAACACGAGCAGCGGCCCGAGTTCGGTCGCCAGCTTGAACAGCGGGTGCGGCTGGGTCTTGTCCATCAATCGATTCCGGCAATTGCCTTGGCAAAATCCTTCGCGGCGAAGGGCGCGAGGTCCTCGACGCCTTCGCCGACGCCGATGAAATGCACCGGCAGCTTGTGCTTCTCCGACAGCGCGACAAGGATGCCGCCGCGCGCGGTGCCGTCAAGCTTGGTCATCACGAGCCCCGTGACGCCTGCCGTACGATGAAACGCCTCGACTTGCGACAACGCATTTTGTCCCACCGTGGCGTCGAGCACGAGCAGCACCGCGTGCGGCGCCGACGCATCGACCTTCCTGATGACGCGCACGACCTTTTCCAATTCGTTCATCAGCTCGGACTTGTTCTGCAGGCGGCCGGCGGTGTCGATCAGCAGCACGTCGCGCTGCTGCTCCTTGGCCGCGGTCAGCGCGCTGAAGGCAAGGCTCGCCGAATCCGAGCCCTGGGCGCCGGCGATGACCGGCGACTTGGTGCGCTCGCCCCAGACCTTGAGCTGCTCGATCGCCGCGGCGCGGAAGGTGTCACCGGCGGCCAGCATGACCTTGCGGCCCTCGGCGGAGAATTTCGCCGCCAGCTTGCCGATCGTCGTGGTCTTGCCGGAGCCGTTGACGCCGACCACCAGGATGACGAACGGCTGCATCGCGGCATCGATCTCGAGCGGCTTCGCCACCGGCGACAGCACCTTCTCGACCTCGGTCGCGACCACCTCCTTGACCTCGTCGGCCGAGATCGCCTTGTCGTAGCGCCCCTTGCCGACAGCCTCCGCGATGCGGACCGCGACATCGGTACCGAGATCGGCGCGCAGCAGCACATCCTCGATGTCATCGAGCATGGCCGAATCGAGCTTGCGCTTGGTGACGAGGTCGGCGACCGCGGTCCCGATCGAACTCGAGGTCCGCTTCAGGCCGCCCTTCAGCCGCTGCCACCAGCTCTGTTTTGGAGTTCCCGCAGTGGTATCGTTCATGGCGCGGACGTGTTAGCCGTTTCGGCCCATAAACGAAAGTCTCGACGAATTGATCGATGTTCCCCAATTGACCGCGGAAGAAATCCTGGGCCGGGTGCTCCACCGCGACGGGCTGATGCTGGTGATCGACAAGCCGGCGGGCCTGCCGGTGCATCGTGGTCCCAAGGGCGGGCCCAATCTGGAGGCCTCGTTCGACGCGCTGCGGTTCGGCCTGCCGCGGCCGCCGGTGCTGGCGCATCGGCTGGACAAGGACACGTCTGGCTGCCTTGTCCTGGGACGCCACCGCAAGGCGACCGCCTCTCTCGGGCTGTTGTTCAAGCACAGCAAGATCTCGAAGACCTATTGGACGGTGGTCGAGGGCGGCCCTGCCGAGGATGAAGGCACCATCGACATGCCGCTCGGCCGGCTCAACGCCGAGCGCGGCTGGTGGCAGAAGCCGGACCCGGATGGCCAGAAGGCGATCACCAACTGGAAGGTGCTGGGGCGTGGCGACGGCCTCACCTGGCTCGCGATGGAGCCGGTCACCGGCCGCACCCATCAGCTGCGGGTGCACTCGGCGGCGATGGGCTGGCCGATCGTCGGCGACAATATCTACGGCAACGGTCCGCGCTTCGGTGAGCCGACCCTGCATCTGCATTCCCGCGAGATCGGCATCCCGATCTCCAGGAACAAGGACCCGGTGCATGTGGTGGCGCCGGCACCCGAACACATGCGGGAGCGGCTCAGGGCCTGCGGCTGGAACGGCGACTAAGCATGATCCGGAAAAGTGCGAAGCGGTTTTCCAGCCCCAACCTCATCGCGCTTTAGCCTCCGTGATTTTACGGACAATTATCCTTTACGGAACATTCAGGCCCATCGGATAGTCCTGCAGGCGGCTTAGAAAAAGCGCGCCGCGACGGCTCAGGACGAGCAATGCTGAATGATGGACAAGCTATTGTCGACGAGGTCGAGGCTGCGATACGCGCCGGCTCCGCCGATAAATGCCTGGCCACGGCAAGACGCGTCACCAGCCTCTTCCTCGCATCCGCCGGCAAGTTCAACAGCGAACAGATCGAGCTGTTCGACAACGTGCTCGAGCGTCTGGTGAAGACCATCGAGTTGCGCGCGCTCGCCGACATCAGCGCCCGGATGGCGCTCACCGACATCAGCGAGCAGCTCGCACCGGTCGCCCAGGCACCGCCCGCGATCATTCGTCGTCTCGCCAGCAATGACGAGATCAGGATCGCGCGGCCGATCCTGCAGGAATCGTCGCGGCTCAGCGCGGACGATTTGGTCGAGATCGCACGGACCAAGAGCGAGCAGCATCTGCTCGCCGTCGCCGGCCGCTGGTGGCTGAAGGAGGTCGTCACTGACGCGCTTCTGGCGCGTCGCTTTGCGAGCGTGAGCCACCGCTTGGTCACCAATCCCGGCGCCAAAGTATCGCCGGGCGGATTTGCCGTCATCCTCGCGCAGGCCGAACACGATCCGGTGCTTGCGGTCGAGACCGGCATTCGCGCGGACCTGCCGTCGGAGCTCCGCCTTCAGCTCCTGCGCCGCGCGACGGAAGAGGTTCGCGGCCGTCTACTGGAACGCGCCCCGCCCTATCTGTTCGAAGAGATCCGGCACGCGATCGCCGCGGTCGCCGCCGGCGTCGAGCGCGACATGTCGCAGGTCCGCGACTTCACCGCGGCCAAGCACCACGTCGCGAAGCTGAAGGACGACGGCGAGCTCAACGAAGCCTCACTGCTCGGTTTCGCCAGGCAGCGAAAATATGAAGAGACCATCGTTGCGCTGGCGTATCTTGCGCAGTCGAACATCGAGGTGATCCGCTCCCTGATGCAAAGCCTGCGCAGTGAAGGCCTGCTGGTGCCGTGCCGGGCGGCAGGCCTGAGTTGGGATACCGCCGCCGCGGTGATGGAATGTCGCTATACCACCGGCTCCATGGGACCGGTCGAACTCGCCCATGCGAAGGGCCAGTTCACGAAATTGACCCGCGAAAACGCCGATCGCCTGCTGCGGTTCTGGCAGGTTCGCGCGTCGCAGCCGGCAAGGCTGGGCGGGCGCACGCACTGAGTGCGTCATGCACGATGCCCATGTAGAGATTCAACCTGTCAAATAGCTCGTTCAGTATCATCACCTGCGAAATACAGGTGATCCGCTGCTCCGGAGGCGCCATGCGCGGCTCCCCATATTCGTCGTCCTGGCGAAAGCCAGGACCCGTAACCACCGCATTCGGTGACCGTTCGAGATCGCGGCCCCAGCGTCGCGCAACAATTGAGATCTGGGGCAATGGGTCCCGGCCTGCGCCGGGACGACAATGGGAGCGAACTTTCTCAGCGGCCCGATGCAATGAGCCGCGCACCGTCATGGCCGCGGATAGTCATCGCGCGCACCATGCCCTGCACATCTCTCTCGATCGCGACCGGCAGGAAGTGCTCGGTGCGGCCCTGCGTGCCGCTCTCGATCAGCACCTCGCGCGTCGCGCCGACTTCCGCATCAAGCCGGCGCAGCAGCGCGGCTTCGCCTGCCGCGCGCAGCCGCCTGGCGCGCTCCTTGATCGCGCCGCCATCGACCTGCGGCATCCGTGCGGCCGGCGTGCCCGGACGCCGCGAATAGGGAAACACGTGCAGGAAGGTGAGATCGCATTCCTCGACCAGATCGAGCGAACGCGCGAACATCTCTTCAGACTCGGTCGGGAAGCCCGCGATGATGTCGGCGCCGAGAGCGATGTCCGGCCGCAGCCGGCGGACCTGCGCACAGAAATCGATCGCGTCCTTCCGCGAATGCCGGCGCTTCATCCGCTTCAGGATCATGTCGTCGCCGGACTGCAACGACAGATGCAGATGCGGCATCAGCCGCGCATCGTCGGCGATGACATCGAGCAGGTCGCGATCCGCCTCGATCGAATCGATCGACGAGATGCGCAGCCGCTTCAGCTCGGGCACATGGCGCAGGATCTGCCGGGTCAACTGGCCGAGTTTCGGCGCGCCGGGCAGGTCGGCGCCATAGCTCGTGAGATCGACGCCGGTCAGCACGATCTCGGCATGGCCGCGCTCGACCAGCGCGCGGACCTGATCGACCACCGCGCCCATCGGCACCGAGCGCGAATTGCCTCGGCCGTAGGGGATGATGCAGAAGGTGCAGCGATGATCGCAGCCGTTCTGCACCTGAACGAACACCCGCGGCAGGCCGCGTTCGAAGCCGTCGAGCAGATGCGGCGCCATCTCGGTCACCGCCATGATGTCGGCGACCGCGACCTTCTCGCTCGCATCGATGCCGAACGGCGCCTCGAACGCAGTGCGCGTCGCCTGCCAGGCGTCGCCGCGCATCTTCTCGTCATTCCCGACGACGCGATCGACCTCGGCCATCTCGGCGAACATCCGGCTTTGCGTCTGCGCCGCACAGCCGGTGACGACGATGCGCGCATGCGGGCGTTCACGTTTCAGCTTGCGGATCGACTGCCGCGCCTGCGCCACCGCCTCGTTGGTGACGGCGCAACTGTTGATGACGATGGTGTCCGAAAGCCCCGACTGCTCGGCCTCGCGGCGGATCACCTCGGATTCGAAGGAATTGAGGCGGCAGCCAAAGGTGACGACATCGACGCCCATAACGATCAAGCAACGCTGGCGAACAGCGCCGGATCGAAGCGGCCCTCATACTCGAAATCGGCGGTGCCGGTCATCAGCACGTGATCGTCGCGCTCGCGCCACTCGATGCCGAGCTTGCCGCCGGGCAGCGTGATCTCGACGACGCGGTTGGCACGCTTCAGCCGTGCCGCCGCGACCGCCGTCGCGCAGGCTGCCGAGCCGCAGGCCCTGGTCAGGCCGGCGCCGCGCTCCCAGGTGCGGATCGTGATGTGGTCGCGATCGACGATATGGGCGAGCGTGATGTTGGCGCGCTCCGGAAAGATCGGATGGTTTTCCAAAAGCGGCCCGAAACGTTCGAGATCGTAGGCATTGACGTCATCGACCCAGAAGATCGCATGCGGATTGCCCATCGAGACCACCGATGGCGAGTGCAGTACCGGATTGTCGATCGGCCCGACCTGCAGCTCGATGTAGCGGGTGTCGCGAAATTCCTCAGCCAGCGGAATGTCCTGCCAGCCGAACTTCGGCGCGCCCATGTCGACGGTGTAGAGATCGGGCGCCGGCCCCTGCCAGCAATTGAGCAGGCCGGCGCGGGTCTGGAACGTCGCTGATGTCTGGCCGGTCTTCTCGAATATCCGCCGCACCACGCAGCGCATGCCGTTGCCGCAGGCCCCGGCCTCCGAGCCGTCATTGTTGTAGATCGAGATGAACGCTTCGGTGCCCTCGAGTCGCGGCGGCTGCAGCACCATCAGCTGGTCGTAGGGCACACCGGCCGGCGAAGCCACGGCGCGCGCCTCTGCCGCCGACACCTGTGCCCGACCTTGTGCCTCTGAATCGCGCAGGTCGACGACGACGATCTCGTTGCCGATGCCGTTCATCTTGGCGAATGCGTGATTGGCGAGCGCGCTCATCGATTTTCCCAAATTCTGCCCGGTTATATGGCGAGTGGTGGGCCGTTAGCCAGCCTGAATGGCCCCATGACACATCTGTCATGGGACGAATGCAGAACCAGCGTGTTAGGAATATCGCATCTCGCGGACCGCGCGCCGGGACAGATCGAGCGGCCGTTCGAGGAAGGGGATGGAGAATACCAATGAACCGTATCAACACGCTCCGCGCGGCCCTGGTCGCGCTGCTGGCCTTGGCCGCGATCGCACTGGCAAGCCCGGCCCCCGCCCAGTCGCCGTCAGCCTCGCCCGCTCCCGCGGCGAGCCCGAGCCCGACCCCGGCGCCTGCACCATCGGCAACGCCGGTGCCCCCGCCGGCCGAGACCAAGTCGCCGGCCGACAGCCCGGCCGCAGCGCAGACCCCGGCGCCGGCGCCGGCAGCCCCGGTGCAGACCGCCGATCCCTTCGGCGAGCCGTTCACGCTGGAGCCGAAAAAGGTCGTGATGCTGAAGGGCACCGCCAATTGGGATTCCGCCTTCGACGCGCTGATCGAGGCGTTCAAGCAGCTTACCGCGCTGCTCGACAAGGACAGCGTCAAGGCATCGGGCAATCCGATGATCGTCTACACCTCGACCGACGACACCGGCTTCACCTTCATCGCCGAGATCCCGGTCGATCAGGACGTCAGGAACCTCGGCAAGAACATGAGCATGGGCAATTCGCCCGACGGCAAGGCGCTGAAGTTCGTCCATCGCGGCTCCTACGACAACATGGACAACACCTATGAGGCGATCACCAACCACCTCGACGACAAGAAGCTCGAAGCCAAGGACACCTTTATCGAGGAATACATCACCGATCCGCTGAAGACCGCGGAGGACAAGCTTGTGATCAACGTCTACGTACCCCTGAAGTGAGCCAAATGACCCATCGCCTTCTCCTTGGCCTCCCCTTCGGCCTCCCCTTCGCCGCCACCCTGATCGCGACGACGCTGCTGGCTGCGCCCGCACTGGCCAATGACGACTTTCCGCCGGCGATTTCGGTCACCGGCGAGGCGACCGTGTCGGCGCCGCCCGACCAGGCGCAGCTTGACGCGGGCGTCACCACCGACGCAAAGACCGCACGCGAAGCCGCCGAAGCCAACAATGTGACGATGGGCAAGGTGCTGGCCGCGCTGAAGGGCGCCGGGATCGCGGAGAAGGACTTTCAGACCTCGCGGCTGTCGCTGCAGCCGCAATTCGCCAACCGTGGGCCGTCGTCGCCGAACGCCCCGCCCAGCATCGTCGGCTACCACGCGAGCAATCGCGTCACGATCAGGCTGCACGATGTGAGCAAGGTCGCCAGCGTCATCGACGTGCTGGTCGGCGCCGGCGCCAATGATATCGGCGGGCTCAATTTCTCGGTGTCGCAGGCATCGAAGCTGCTCGACGAGGCGCGCGAAAAGGCGATCGCCGACGCCCGCCGCAAGGCGGAGATCTACGCCAAGGCCGCCGGCGTCACGCTCGGCGCGCCCGTGAATATCGCGGAGGTCGGCTCGGCGCCGGTCCCGGTGTTCCGTCCCAAGATGGCGACGGCAGGCTTCGCCGCGCCGACGCCGGTGGCGCAAGGCGAGGAAACGCTGACGGTCAATGTCAGCGTCTCCTGGGCGATCAAGGAGAAGTAGCGATTGTCGTCCCGGCCTTCGCCGGGACGACAACTCAATCCCAAACAGCGTTCAAATCTCGAACACCTGCCCGGGCTTCAACGTCAGAAACTTCTCGCGCGGCACGCTCGCCGCGTCGAGCGCTTCGCCAAGCGCGATCGCGGGCGCGTCGATCGCCTCGTCGGTCAACTGGAATGTGCCGTGGTGATGCGCCAGCGCCTGGGCGGCGCCGCAATCGGCCAACGCCTTCACCGCATCCTCCGGGTTCATGTGCTGGTCGCGCATGAACCAGCGCGGCTCATAGGCGCCGATCGGCAAGATCGCGAGCCGCAACGGACCGTGCGCCTCGGCCACCCGGCGGAAATGCCCCCCGTCGCCGTAGCCGGAATCGCCGACGATGTAGAGCTTTCCGGCCGGCGTCTCCAAGACAAAACTCGCCCACAGCGCCTTGTTGCGGTCGAACAGCCCCCGCGCCGACCAGTGCCGCGTCGGAACCAGCGTCGCGGCAAGGCCATTGCCGAGCTCGACGCGCTGATGCCAGTCGAACGCTTCGGCTTTGATCGCGGCATCGGATGCACGCATCGTGACGTCATTGCCGAGCGGCGTGATCACGCGAGGACCAAATGCGCCCGCAAGCTTCGACAGCGTCGCGACGTCGAGATGGTCGTAATGGCCGTGCGACACTAGCACGACGTCGATCTTCGGCAGTTTATCGAATGCGATGCCGGGATCGTTGCGCCGCTTCGGCCCGGCAAAGCTGAACGGCGAGGCCCGCATCGACCAGACCGGATCGAACAGGATGTTGAGGCCCGCGGTCTGGATCAGCCAGCTGGCATGGCCGACGAAGCAGAGCCGCACCTTGTCGCCCTCGACGCGGGGCGGCGGCGTATCGGCATGGGGGCTCGGCGCCCATTCCGGCCAGACCGCGCGCTTCCGGCCGCCCCCGAACTGCCAGCGCAGCACCTCACCAAGCGATTTCGGCGGCGAGCCGTCCGGATCAAAGAAGTGCAGGCCGTCGAAATGATCGGAGACGGGGCCGTCGTAGGTTTTCATCTTGGTCATCCAGATCGAGGGCAGGCCGATCGCCGCGGCGGCTCCGGTCAAGGTTGCGAGAAGGCGGCGGCGGGTGATCAGCACGCGGGTTCCGGAATAGGAGGCAGGCTCCGGTTATATGGGTGGCAGCAGCGAATTTCGGAACCAAGACGGCAAATCGACGTAATTTCAGTACCTTACTGTCCGAACTGAGCGGATTTCAGCGAAACTTTCCTTGACTTTGCCGCCCCGGCAGCGTTTAACGCGGCCACTTTCTCGGAAAGCTCCGTCTTTTCGACCCGCCGACTGGTCCTGGAGGCCAGAGGCCAACGTCCGACAGCGCGATGCGCCCTCGGGCGCGAAAGTGTTTGGATTTCCTTCTCCCTCGCCCCGCTCTTGCGGGGAGAGGGTCGGGGTGAGGGGCTCTCTCCGCGCACTGTGCGTGTGGATAGCCCTGTACCCCCTTCACCCGCCGCGCACGTGCGCGGCGACCTATCCCCGCAGGCGGGGAGAGGTAAAAGAGGACAACGGCATTGTTCGACAATCTGTCGGAACGGCTTGGTGGCATTCTCGATCGTCTGACGGGGCGCGGCGCGCTGACCGAAAAGGACGTCGATGCCGCGATGCGCGAGGTGCGCCGCGCGCTGCTCGAAGCCGACGTCGCGCTCGAGGTGGTCCGCAGCTTCATCGACCGGGTCCGCGAGCAGGCGATCGGCGCCACCGTCGTCAAGTCGGTGACGCCGGGCCAGATGGTGGTGAAGATCGTCCATGACGAGCTTGTCGCCACGCTCGGCTCCGACGGCCAGACCATCGATATCAATTCCGTGCCGCCGGTGCCGATCATGATGGTCGGTCTGCAAGGCTCCGGTAAGACCACCACCACCGCGAAGCTCGCGCGCCGCATGGTCCAGCGCGACAAGCGCAAGGTGCTGATGGCCTCGCTCGACGTCTACCGCCCGGCGGCGATGGAACAGCTCGCGGTGCTCGGCCGCGACCTCGACATTCCGACGCTGCCGATCGTCGCCGGCCAAATGCCGCCGCAGATCGCAAGGCGCGCGCTAGAGGCCGGCAAGCTCGGCGGCTACGATGTCGTGCTGCTCGACACCGCCGGCCGCACCACGCTCGACGAAGACATGATGAAGGAGGCGGCCGAGATCAAAGCCGCCGCCAACCCGCATGAAGTGCTGCTGGTCGCCGACTCCCTCACCGGCCAGGACGCGGTCAACCTCGCGCGCTCGTTCGACGAGCGCGTCGGCCTCACCGGCATCGTGCTGACGCGCGTCGACGGCGACGGCCGCGGCGGCGCGGCGCTGTCGA
Organism: Bradyrhizobium pachyrhizi; assembly: GCF_001189245.1. Classification (GTDB taxonomy): domain Bacteria; phylum Pseudomonadota; class Alphaproteobacteria; order Rhizobiales; family Xanthobacteraceae; genus Bradyrhizobium; species Bradyrhizobium pachyrhizi. The sequence goes on from NZ_LFIQ01000111.1 coordinate 159,293, forward strand.
TGCGCGCCGTCACCGGCAAGCCGATCAAGCTGATCGGCACCGGCGAAAAGACCGACGCGCTGGAGGACTTCCATCCGAACCGCATCGCCGGCCGCATCCTCGGCATGGGCGACGTGGTCTCGCTGGTCGAGAAGGCCGCCGCCAATATCGACGCCGAGAAGGCCGCGCGCACCGCCGAGCGGATGCGCAAGGGTCAGTTCGACCTCAACGATATGCGCGAACAGCTGCAGCAGATGGCCAATATGGGCGGCATCGGCGGCCTGATGGGCATGATGCCCGGCATCTCCAAGATGAAGAACCAGATCGCGGCGGCCGGCATCGACGACAAGATCCTGAAGCGCCAGGTCGCGATCATCGATTCGATGACGCGGCAGGAGCGCAAGAACCCGGACATATTGAAGGCGAGCCGCAAGAAGCGCATCGCGGCGGGCGCCGGCCAGAGCGTCGAGCACGTCAACAAGCTGCTGAAGATGCACCGGAACATGGCCGACATGATGAAGGCCATGGGCAGCGGCAAGCGCGGCCCGCTCGCCGGCATCGCGCAGGCGATGGGATTTGGCGGCGGCATGAAGCCGCCCTCGGCCGAGGAGATGAAGGCGCTCGCCGAGAAGATGCAGGGCGGCGCCGGCGGCGGCCTGCCCAATCTGCCGAAGGATTTGCCGGCCGGGCTGCGCGGCGGCCTGCCGAACGTGCCGGGCCTGACCGGCCTTTCCGGCAAGCCGATGCTGCCGGGCCTCGGCGGTTTCCCGGGCAAGAAGAAATGAGGATTCGTCGCGACGGCTCGCATACGGCCGGCGCGACGCGGAATGCCAATCAATCGAACACATCGACCTTTGAAGGAGAACTGAATGTCCGTTGTTATCCGCCTCGCTCGCGCAGGCACCAAGAAGCGTCCGGTCTATCACGTCGTCGTCGCCGACTCGCGCTTCCCGCGCGATGGCCGCTTCATCGAGCGTCTCGGCCACTTCAACCCGCTGCTGCCGAAGGACAACGAGTCGCGCCTGAAGCTCGACATGGACAAGGTGAAGGCCTGGCTCGCCAAGGGTGCGCAGCCGTCGGATCGCGTGACCCGCTTCCTCGACGCCGCCGGCGTCAAGAAGCGCGCACCGCGCAACAACCCGGAAAAGGCCGTGCCGCGCAAGGAGCGCAAGGCGCAGGCCGAAGCCGCCGCCAAGGCTTAAGGCTGAACGGCGACCACGGTGGCTGCACCGGTCTGTGTCGCCCGTATCGGCGCTGCGCATGGCGTGCGCGGCGCCGTCAGGCTTTGGACCTTCACCGAAGATCCGCTGGCCGTGAAGGACTACGGTCCGCTGATGACCAAGGACGGCACGCGCCAGTTCGAGGTCACGCATGTGCGTGAGGCCAAGGACCATCTGGTGGTGACGCTGAAGGGCGTCGCCAGCCGCGATGATGCCGAACGGCTCAACGGTCTCGAGCTCTACGTTCCGCGCGACCGGCTGCCGGACACCGACGACGGTGAATACTACCACACCGATTTGATCGGGCTCGCCGCGGTGACCACGACGGATCAGCCGCTCGGCAAGGTGATCGCGATCCATAATTTTGGCGCCGGCGACATCATCGAGATCGCCCCGCCGCAGGGCGCGACGATGCTGCTGCCGTTCACCAATGCCGTGGTGCCGACCGTCGATCTCGACGGCGGCCGCGTGGTGATCGACCTGCCCAAGGAAATCGACGGCGACGATCCGTCGGCGGCCTGATCAATATCTTCAACCCGTCATCCGGCCCTGCTGCTCGAGCCAGTCGCAGAACACCGCGCTGAGCGGATCGTTGCTGCGCCCCGCCGGGAAGTAAGCGAAGTAGCTCCGCGCCGGCAGGCTGACATCCGGAAACGGCGTCACCAGGCGCCCGGCCGCGAGATCGTCCGCGATCAGCGCGGTCGGTCCCATCGCGACGCCGAGACCATCGAGCGCGGCCTGGATCGTCAGATAGAAGTGATCGAAGGTCAGCGCGGCCGCCGGCTCCAGCGCGGATTGCCCGGCCTCGGTGAGCCAGTCGCGCCACAGCCGCGGCATCGACGTGACATGCAGCAGCGTGTGCCTGGAGAGATCCGCGATCTCATTGAGCGGCAGCTGCGCCAATAGCGACGGACTGCACACCGGCAATCTGCGCTCCGACACCAGGAAACGTGACGAGAAGCCGTGGAAGGTGTCGGGGCCACCGCGGATCACGACGTCGAATGATTCAGACAACGCATCCACCGGATCGTTCGACGTGCTCAGGCGCACCTCGATATCGGGATGCTCGGCGCGAAACCGGCTCATCCGCGGCAGCAGCCAACGCAGGCTGAAGGTCGCGAGCGCATTGACGCGCAACACCGCGACCGCCAGATCGCCGCGCCGCTCGCGATGCTGCTGCACGGCGGCGGAAATCCGGTCGAGCGCAGGTGCGAACTCTGCGAGCAATGCCGCGCCCGCCGGCGTCAGCACCACGCGCCGCACCGATCGCCGAAACAGCGATGGCGCGCCCAGCCATTCCTCGAGCAGGCGGATCTGCTGACTGACCGCGCCATGGGTCACGCTGAGCTCGGCGGCGGCTTCCTTGAAGCTGCCGAGCCGGGCGGCGGCCTCGAAGGCACGGACCGCATTGAGCGGCGGCAGGCTGCGGCGTGGGACGAACATGATCCCTCAATACAAGATTTTCTAACGCATGATCCGATCATTACTGATTTGTGACAAGCGCCTTGGCGGCGCATACTGCCATGCAAGCTCCTTGCATAGCTTTCTTTTCTGAGGTCCCCTTCTGATGCTCGCCCGCCCAAGCTTTAGATTTTCTTGCATTAGAGGGCGGCAATGAGCGTGTCGGCCGAAACCGGCACGACGCGGCCCGACCGTGCCCGGTCAACCCGCACCCTGACCGTGACCGGGCTCAACCACGCCCTCCACGACGGCTACACCGACGTCATCTACGTGCTGTTGCCGGTCTGGCAGGCCGAATTTGCGCTGAGCTACGGGCTGCTGGCGCTGCTGCGCGGGCTCTATGCCGGCGCCATGGCCGGGCTGCAGATTCCGGTCGGACGCATGGCAGAGCGGATCGACGGCAAGATCATCCTGATTGCGGGCACGGCGCTGTCGGCGCTCGGCTACGCGTTTGCTGGATTCTCCGGCGGTGTCATTGGCTTCGGCCTGGCGCTCGCGCTCTCCGGCGCGGGCTCGAGCACGCAGCATCCGATCGCATCCGCCGCGGTGTCGCGTGCCTATGGCGCGGCGGCGCGCGGGCCGCTCGGCATCTACAATTTCTCGGGCGATCTCGGCAAGGCGGCGATCCCGGCCCTGACCTCGATCCTGCTGGTGATCATGTCGTGGCGGCACACGCTGCTCGTGCTCGCTCTCGCAGGCTTGCTCGTCGCGATCTGCATTGCGCTCTGGATGCCGGCCGTCGGCAGGGGCGCCGAGCACAAGGCGACATCAGCATCGCGCGGCGCCAGCACAGGCCGCGGCTTTCATTGGCTGCTCGCGATCGGAATTCTCGACACCGCGGTCAGGATGGGCTTTCTCACCTTCCTGCCGTTCCTGCTGCGCGACAAGGGCGCCTCGCTGCCGACCAACGGCCTCGCGCTGGCGTTGGTCTTCATCGGCGGCGCCGCGGGAAAATTCACCTGCGGCTGGCTCGGCGCGCGGGTCGGCACGCTGCGCACCGTGCTGATCACCGAAGGCGGCACGGCGGCGCTGATCGTCGCGGTGCTGGCGTTGCCGCTCGCACCGGCCATCGTGCTGCTGCCGCTGCTCGGCGTGATGCTCAACGGCACGTCATCGGTGCTCTACGGCACCGTGCCCGAGCTCACCCCCGCGCATCAGACCGAGCGCGCCTTCGCGCTGTTCTATACCGGAACGATCGGATCGGGCGCGATCGCGCCTGTTATCTACGGCCTGCTTGGCGACGCGCTCGGCCCGAGGCTCGCGACCGCAGCAACCGCGCTCACGGCGCTGGCGATCTGTCCGCTTGCGGTCGTGCTGGCGCGGCATCTCGCGGATGATGCGACGAAGGCGTGACGCATAACATGCCTAAGTCCGCGCGACTGCCTGTCTTCTCCTTCCCCCTGAAAGGGGGAAGGTCGGGATGGGGTCAGCCGCGGGCGACGCTGCAAGCTGACAGAGCAGATCCCCACCCGCTTTGCTCTGACGAGCAAA
>NZ_LFIQ01000111.1:163453-186049 GCF_001189245.1 Bradyrhizobium pachyrhizi
CGCTGTGCCCGGATTGCGCTTCGCTCCATCCGGGTTACCTAAGCAATGGTGCCACGGAGGACAACAATGACAAGCACGCACAAGGCCTGGCGGCTGCACGCCCACAACGATCTGCGCTTCGAGGATGTTGCGACGCCGAGGCCTGCGCCCGACGGCGTCGTGGTGCGGATCGAGGCCGGCATGGTGCTGTCCTACACCAACAAGCTTCTGTCGGGCGCGCTGCCCTACAGCCTGCCGCCGATGCCGTTCGTGCCGGGCACCAACGCGATCGCGCGCGTCGTCGCCGCGGGCGAGAACGTCACGCATGTGCGGGGCGGCGACCGCGTGTTCCTCAGCCCGCATCTGCGCGGCGACGTGCCGGATCGCGATCCGCCGCAGATCCTGATCGGCCTCACCGCCACGGTGACGACGCCGGAGGCGTTCGCACTGCAGGCGCGCTGGCGCGACGGCGTGTTCGCCGAGATCGCGCACTGGCCGGCCGCCTGCGTCACGCCGCTTGCCAATCTCGACGACAAGCCGGCCGCCGAGCTGATCGGGCTCGCAAAACTGATCGTGCCGTTCGGCGGATTGCAGCGCTCTGGCCTGCGCGGCGGGCAGACCATCATCGTCAACGGCGCGACCGGCTATTTCGGTTCGGGCGGCGTGATGCTCGCGGTCGCGATGGGCGCGGGCCGCGTCGTCGCCGTCGGACGCAAGGAAGCCGCGCTCGAGCAGTTGCGCGACGCGTTCGGCCCGCGCGTCATTCCCGCCGTCGTCAGCGGCGATGCGGCAGCCGACCTTGCGGTCATCCGCCGCGCCGCCGGCGGCACCGCCGATGTTGCGCTCGATCTGCTCGGCGCCGCCAAGAGCACCTCGACCACACTGTCCTCTCTGCGCGCGCTCAGGCGTGGCGGCCGGATGGTGCTGATGGGTAGCGCCGAGGTGCCGCTCGAACTCTCGTTCCGGGAGATGCTGGCCAATGACTGGGAGGTGGTCGGGCAGTTCATGTACGACCGCACGGCACCAGGCCAGCTCGCCGGCCTTGCCGCCGAAGGCCTGCTGGACCTGCGCAAGATCAACGTCGCGACCTTCAAGCTCGCCGACTTCCGCCGCGCAGTGGATGCGGCCGCGATGATGCAGAGCCTCGACCTCACGGCCGTGGTGCCGTAACCAGAGGCCATGACATCGCAAGAGACACCGGCCCAGGCGACACTCTGGCGCGCCACCGTGCTGACCCTGTTCCCGGACATTTTTCCGGGGCCGCTCGGCGTGAGCCTGGCCGGCAAGGCGCTGGCTGGCGGACTCTGGGCGCTGGAGGCGCGCGACATCCGGGCCTCGGCCACCGACAAGCACCGCAGCGTCGACGACACGCCGGCCGGCGGCGGTCCGGGCATGGTGCTGCGGGCCGATGTGCTGGCGGCGGCGATCGACGCCGCCGATATCGTGCCTGACCGTCCGCGCCTGTTGATGAGCCCGCGCGGTCGGCCATTGACCCAGACCCAGGTCGCGGAGCTGGCGGCCGGGCCCGGCCCCCTGATCGTCTGCGGCCGCTTCGAGGGCATCGACCAGCGGGTGATCGAGGCGCGAGGCCTCGAGGAGGTCTCGATCGGCGATTATGTGCTGTCCGGCGGCGAAATCGCCGCGATGGCCCTGATCGACGCCTGCGTCCGCCTGCTGCCGGGGGTGATGGGCAAGCAGGCCTCGGGAACCGAGGAAAGCTTTTCCGAAGGACTACTGGAATACCCTCAATACACTCGCCCGCAGGAGTTCGAGGGCCGGCAAATCCCGGAAATCCTGATTTCCGGCGATCACGCTAAGGTCGCGGCATGGCGACTGGCCCAATCCGAGGCCCTGACGGCGGTCCGGCGGCCCGATCTCTGGGCCCGCAAGGCCGGCCAAAAAGCCGCTCCGCGCCGGACAAAAAACACGACAGACGGGTGACAAACCCTGCGCTTTGCCTTATACGGGCGGCCAAATCCGCACCCGCGCAGGATAGATGGACGTTTGCGCAGCCCGCGAAAGGCTGGGCGCGCCGCCGATGGAGATTTCAATGAACCTTATTCAGCAGCTCGAAAAAGAGCAGTTCGACAAGCTCGCCGCCACCAAGGAAATCCCGGAATTCGGACCCGGCGACACCGTCATCGTCAACGTGAAGGTGGTCGAAGGCGAGCGCACCCGCGTGCAGGCCTATGAGGGCGTTTGCATCGGTCGCTCCGGTCAGGGCCTCAACGAGAGCTTCACCGTGCGCAAGATCTCCTACGGCGAAGGCGTCGAGCGCGTCTTCCCGGTGATGTCGCCGATGATCGACTCGATCAAGGTCGTGCGTCGCGGCAAGGTTCGTCGCGCCAAGCTTTATTATCTGCGCAACCTGCGCGGCAAGTCGGCCCGCATCGTCGAGAAGCAGGACCGCCAGACCGCCGTCGGCGAGTAACGTTTCCCTCAGGGGATGTGACCAAAAGCGCGGGGCCTGCCCCGCGCTTTTTTGTTGCGGCATATTTATCTGACTTGCAGGCCCGCGCATGGATCGATTGTCGCGGGCGCGAGCCCTGTGTTAGAAATTTAGAATGGTTCCGGATCAAGCAAGCCAGCCCTGCCAGCGCGTCGTGATTGACGATCGCTCGCGGCTGCCCGGCCGCTTCTTCGGGCGCTTTGCAACGTCGGCAACGTCTGAGCTTAGAAGCGCAGCGTAACGCTGCCTGGACGCTTTCGCCTGCTCGCGCGCTTAAGACGCGCTCATGCCATCCCACCACTGAATTTCTTCTGGAGCTGAAGCTCATGTCCAAACCGACCACGCTGTACGACAAGATCTGGAACGACCATCTGGTCCACGAGGCCGACGACGGCACCTGCCTGCTCTATATCGATCGCCACCTAGTGCACGAGGTGACCTCGCCGCAGGCGTTCGAAGGGCTGCGCGCCGCCGGCCGCAAGGTGCACGCGCCCGAGAAGACGCTCGCCGTCGTCGACCACAACATCCCGACCACCGATCGTTCGAAGCCGAACCCCGATCCTGAAAGCATCGAGCAGATGCGGGTGATGGCGGAGAACGCCAAGGAGTTCGGCATCGAGTATTACAACGAGTTCGACAAGCGCCAGGGCATCGTTCACGTCATCGGCCCGGAGCAGGGTTTTACGCTGCCCGGCACTACCATCGTCTGCGGTGACAGCCACACCTCGACGCATGGCGCGTTCGGCGCGCTCGCGCACGGCATCGGCACCTCCGAGGTCGAGCATGTGCTGGCGACGCAGACGCTGATCCAGAAGAAGGCCAAGAACATGCGCGCGATCGTCGACGGCAAGTTGCCCGAAGGCGTGACCGGCAAGGACATCATCCTGGCGATCATCGGCGAGATCGGCACCGCCGGCGGCACCGGCTACGTGCTGGAATATGCCGGCGAGGCGATCCGTGCGCTCTCGATGGAAGGCCGCATGACGGTCTGCAACATGTCGATCGAAGGCGGCGCGCGCGCCGGCCTGGTTGCGCCCGACCAGAAGGCGTTCGATTTCCTGCGCGGCCGCCCGAAGGCGCCGAAGGGCGCCGCCTGGGACGCCGCGATGCGCTACTGGGAGACGCTGCGCTCCGACGAGGGCGCGCATTTCGACCACGAGATCCGGCTCGACGCCGCCAAGCTGCCGCCGATCGTCACCTGGGGCACGAGCCCTGAGGACGTGATCTCGGTGACCGGCTTCGTCCCCGATCCGGACAAGATCGAGGACGAGGCCAAGCGCATCTCCAAGCATCGCGCGCTGAAATATATGGGCCTGTCCGCCGGCACGAAGATCACCGACATCAAGCTCGACCGCGTCTTCATCGGCTCCTGCACCAACGGCCGCATCGAGGATCTGCGCGCCGCTGCGAAGATCGCCGAGGGCAAGACCGTCAACGCCAATGTCAACGCGATGATCGTGCCAGGCTCGGGCATCGTGAAGGAGCAGGCGGAAGCCGAAGGCCTCGACAAGATCTTCATTGCGGCCGGCTTCGACTGGCGCGAGCCGGGCTGCTCGATGTGCCTAGCGATGAACCCGGACAAGCTGAAGCCGGAAGAGCGCTGCGCCTCGACCTCGAACCGCAACTTCGAGGGCCGCCAGGGCTTCAAGGGCCGCACCCATCTGGTGTCGCCCGCGATGGCCGCGGCCGCCGCGATCGCCGGACACTTCGTCGACGTCCGCGACTGGCGCTAGGGCAAGCGCCAGATTCTCTTTGCCGCGTTTTCTTCACGCGAACCGGGCCACTTCGCTCGAAAACGCTATTGCTTCGTCTCAAGCTCGAGCCGTTTCGGAAACGGCTCGTTAACGGGGCGCACGCACACTGCCTCCTTGCGAAAACCAGCCTTCGCAAGGAGCGCGTGCCGTGGCCGATAAACCCGAATTCGTCGACATGATCAGCGACGCGACGCGCCAGAAGCGCCGTCGTGCCGTGGCGCGCATCATCGATCCGCTTCCCGAGGGGAAGGAAACCTCGCGCCTCAGCCACTGGCCGCCGGAGCGCTGGACGCAATGGCGGATGGAAAACCTGACGCCGTGGAAGATAAAGTCCTGGAAGCTGAAGAACTGGGATTAACGCCCCTTTCTTGACGCGTTTTCTTCACGCGAACCGGCGCGCACTTTGCTCGAACACGCTCCAGCGCGCAAAGAGAGGGACCCAGCAAGACGGGCGCCGTGGGGCCCGCTGTCATTTCAAACTTTACCAATAGACCCGGTACGGCCGCCAGTAGTGGCGATGGTGCCACCACGGCCGGCAGATCCGGCGCGGACCGTAATAGGTCCAGACCACCCGGCAACGGCGGTGATGATAGTAGGCCGGGTAATAGTAGGACGATCCGTAGAAGAAGCGCCGGTGATAGAAGTGCCGGCGGTAATAGGGCCGATAGCCGTAGCGGTAACCGCCGCCGTAGAAGCGGTGGTAGCCACCATAATGGCGATGGAAGCCGCCATAGCGATAGCCGCCATGGAACGCCGGCGCGGCGCGGAAGCCGCCACCATGGAAGCTGCGGCCGTGAAATCCGCCGCCGTGGAATCCACCACCGCGGAAGCCGCCGCCATGAAAACCGCCGCTGCCATGGCCGCCACCGCCATGCCGGACTTGGGTCGTCATGGCATCGGCCGCAGACTTTGCCGCGGGCGCGGCGCCCGGGCTCACCAGCGACAGCGCTTCGGCGCGCTGCTGCGAAGCGACCGACAATGCGAAGACCGCGGCCGCCGCAACGCCGAGACGGCGCACCAATCCGCGCCGCAAATAGCTCTCCCTCATCTCTGAACCTCCCTGACAACGGCAATGAGCACCACGCTGCTCGGCAGCCGGTTTCATTGCGTTCATTGCAGTCGCTCCCGGCATGACGCTAGAAATGCCGACGTGAATGCGCCATGAACGCGCAAAACGCTGCGGCGAAACGTCCGGGAGAAACGTCAGTGACTGTCTATGTGATCGTGCAACTCAAGATGACCGATCGCGCCGCCTATGATCGGTATCAGGCGCGCTTCTTCGACGTGTTCAGGAAGTTCAACGGACGCCTGCTGTCGGCCGACGAACGGCCCGCGGTGCTCGAGGGCAGCTGGGATCGCGACAAGCTGGTGCTGATGTCATTCCCTGACGAAGCCGCATTCCGTGCATGGTCGGAATCGCCCGAATATGTCGAGATCTCGAGGGATCGCAAGGCGGGTGCGCAAGGCATTGTGCTGCTGGCGAAGGGCTTCGCGCCCTGAGACGGACGGAGCAGCTCCGATCGGAGTTGCTCTCTCGTTGCAGCGCTGGTGTCGCGCATTGCGCGACTGCACGCATCACCAGAACGGGCCGAACCCGAAGCCGAAAGTGAATGGCGCCGGCGCAGCATAGGGGTACGGCCGATAGTAATAAGGCCGCCCGTAATAATAGGAGCCGTACGGACGATAGTAGGAATAGGGCCGATAATACGGACGGTAATAGGGACGGTAGCCGCGGTGATAGTAGCGACGATGGTAGTGGTGATGATGGCGCTGCGCGCTGATATCAGTCGCCTTGCCCGCTTGCCGCTGTGGTGCCGCGGCCTGCGGCGTGGCTGATGCCGCGGCGGTTGCCGATGCCGGCGCCGTCAACGCGAATGCACACGCGACAGCCGCAACACCGATCCATCTCATCATGATCAACTCCTGCAGATTGCGATGGATATCATCTCGCGTGGCTGAATCTGCTGGTTTGATGGCTGAGAACGACAACAGGCCCGCTGCTCACGGGCCTGTGTCTCAACTGCGCTGATACGCCGCGCGATCAACGGCGCCAGTGGCGACGATGCCCCCAGCCCCAGCCGCGGTGATGTCCGCGATGCCAGCCACGATGCCAGCCGCGCCCGCCCCAGCGTACCTGCGTGGTCGCCTGGTTCGCGTCGTCCTGAACCGTTGCGGCTGTACCCGGCGTGGCGAGCGACATCGCGCTTGCACGCTCGGCCGGCGCCGCCAACACCAACACGGCACCGACAGCCGCGAGCCCCAGAACCTTCATCGCCTTCATGAATTGTCTCCTTGATCCCTTTAAGTCACGTCTTGCAACGACGACTCGAACCTCTGCTTGATGCGCTTTCCTCACGCGAACCGGTGTCCATCCCGCATCACACGCGGGACAGGCTCCGCTGGAAAACGCTCGAGCTTTCGAATCGACCCCGTTGCCGCGACGCAGATCGCTAGCAGAATGCAGACGACGTGAATGGGAAGTGAATGACTGCGCCACGAACATGAATGCTGCTGGCGCGATCAGGTTCCGGCACTCCGTGCGATTTTTCGCGTTCGTATGCAAACGACATAGACGATGGTCGTATCTGGCGTTCTGTCCGTTGCAGGAGATTGCCGCGACACAAACAAGCACACGGAGGTGGCTGCTTCGAACAGCCCTCGCGGCGCTGAGCGGTTCCATCATGCTCGCCGATGTCGCGCTCGCGACCGGGCGGCGGCATGGGGACCGCGAGCCATCTCATGCAGATGCTGATGGCGGCGGTGGTCTATGGAACGACAGGATTGATCGCGGCTGTTGCGATGATCGGCGCGACGCGCCGACGTATGCGCAACTAGCCCGGCCGCCAGAAGCAGTTCATGCGCGGCGTGATCACGGTACCGCTCGGCCGGTGCTCCTGCACATAGGTCGCGGTGCAGTCGCGCACGGCGTTCGGACCGGGGTTGTAGCGCGGGATGACATCGGGTTCCCAATGATCGGGCTGCGACCGGTAGATCGGCACCCGCTTCAGCCGGCGGCGCTCCACGACGCGCGCGCGCGCGACCGGTGCCGCCTCGCCGACGCGCGCCTCAGCCGCCGCGCTCTGAGCCTGCACCTCTGTCGCCGGGAGCGAGAGCCCGACTGCTACAGCCAACAGCGCTGCCGCCACGATTCGTTTCATTACGCCCACCCAAGCTCGATTCTTGAGCCCCATTCGTGGGCGGCACGGTCTCCCATTGCGCCGCCAAGGTCAACTGCGCTGGCGCCGCCGATAGCACTCGCGCTAAAGGAGTGTCATGTGGACCACAGAAAAAGCCCCCTCGCTCGCCGAGATGGAGGCCATGGCGCACGAGGTTTTCGAGCGCCTGCCCAAGACGTTCCGGGCCCTCTGCGAGGGCCTGATCATCCGCGTCGACGACTTTCCGACCGACGAGGTGCTCGACGAGATGCAGGCCGAGAGCGAGTTCGACCTGCTCGGCCTGTTTCACGGCATCGGCCTGCCGCAGCAGAGCCATGGCGACGTGGCCCGGCTGCCCAACCTGGTCTGGCTGTACCGCCGGCCGATCCTGGATTACTGGGCGGAGCACGACGAGACCCTCGGCCACATCATCCGCCACGTGCTGATCCATGAGATCGGGCACCATTTCGGCCTCTCCGATGCCGATATGGAGGCGATTGAGGCCGATGCGGACTAAAACGGAAAAGGGCTCCAGCCCTGCAGAAATGGCCCTTTTACCGCTGTCACATTCGCGATAAACATCCGGCCGATATCCGCTATTTTTTGCCCGGGAAGAGCACCGATGGACAAGTTCACCACGCTGGAAGGCGTTGCGGCGCCGCTGAAGATCATCAATGTCGACACCGACATGATCATTCCGAAGCAGTACCTCAAGACCATCAAGCGCACCGGCCTTGGCAAGGGGCTCTTCTCCGAGCAGCGCTACAAGGATGACGGCAGCGAGAACCCCGATTTCGTCCTCAACCAGCCCGCCTATCGCAACGCGAAGGTGCTGGTCGCCGGCGACAATTTCGGCTGCGGCTCGAGCCGCGAGCACGCGCCCTGGGCGCTGCTCGACTTCGGCATCCGCTGCGTGATCTCGACCTCGTTCGGCGACATCTTCTACAACAACTGCTTCAAGAACGGCATCCTGCCGATCCGCGTGTCGCAGGAGGACCTCGACAAGCTGTTCGACGACGCCGAGCGCGGCGCCAACGCGACGCTGACCATCGACCTCCCCAACCAGGAGATCCGCGGTCCCGACGGCGGCAAGGTCAAGTTCGAGATCGACCCGTTCCGCAAGCACTGCCTGATCAACGGCCTCGACGACATCGGCCTGACGATGGAGAAGAAGACCTCGATCGACAGCTACGAGACCAAGCTTAGGGAACGCGCCTGGGCTTGAGGCTCAGCGCATCATCGTGCCCCGGTGCCGTCAGGCGCCGGGGCTTTTCTTTGCCAAATTCGCTCGCCGCAAACCCGCTGATAGCTAACGCGCATGCTGCCTGACATCGTCACCTTCTGGCACGGCTCGATGGACGCGCTGCGCCAGACCTGCCTGCGCTCGCAGGCGGCGGCGGGGCACAAGGTCACCGTCTACAGCTTCGATCCGATTCCCGGCCTGCCCGACGGTATCGGCAATGCCGAAGCCGAAGCCGTGCTGCCGCACTCGTTCGCGGAGAAGCTGCGCCCGGCGCAGCCCGACGGCTCGTGGCGCGACTGGACCATGCTGCAGTTCAGCGACTTCTTCCGCATGCGGCTGATGGCGCGGCGCGCCGGTCTCTGGCTCGACGCCGACGTGCTGCTGCTGAAGGGCGTCCAGCTCGACCTGGCAAAGCCCTACTTTGCCTGGGAGCGGCCGCGGCAGCTCGGCAACTCCGTGCTGTATCTGCCGCCCGACGATCCGATCGTGCGCGCGTTCGAGGCGCTGATGCAGCAGGACGAGCTGATCCCGGACTGGCTGGCGCTGCGCCACCGCCTGACCTTTGCGATGCGCCGGCTGCGCGGCAAATCCAACCGCCTCGCCGACATCCGTGTCGCGATCTACGGCCCGGCGGCGCTCACCGCGCTGGCGCGCCGCGCAGGCGAATTGCAGCACGCGCTGCCGAAGCGATCGTTCTACGCCGTGCATGCCGAGCCAAAGCTGTTCTTCGAGCCGTCGGATTTTTCGCGCTACCTGAACGATCCCGGGATCATCGGCCTGCACATCTCGCCGAAAGGACGCGGCAAGGAGGCGCCGATCCCGGGCAGTCTCTACGCGTGGGCGGCGGAGAGGTTTGGGGCGCGATAATCACCCTCACCTGGAGGGGGAGGGTCGACGCGAATGAAGTGAGCGGCGGGGTGGGTGACAGTCTCTCCACGCATACTCTGCTCGTGTTGAGAGATCACGCCACCCCGGCTCGCATTTCGCTACGCTCGACGCGATCCGACCCTCCCCCTCCAGGGGAGGGCAATCGCATATGGCCGTTTGAGGCAATCGGAGTTCCCACAAACTCGTCATGCCCGGGCCCGGGCATCCACGTCTTCGTTTCCACGCAAAGAAAAGACGTAGATGGCCGGGACAAGCCCGGCCATGACGGCGCGGAAGAATCGGTTCATTCAAATGCAATTGCCCTGCCCTCCAGGGGAGGGTGGAATTAATGCCCCATCGCCGCGATCGCGTCGGCGATCGCGATGGTGCGCTTGGCCATCTCGGCGTGCAGGCGCTCGACCATGCGGCCGTCGAGCTGGATCGCGCCGCGCGAGGCGTTCTCCGGCTTTTCGAAGGCGGCGATGATCTTGCGCGCCTCGGCGACCTCGGCCTCCGGCGGCGTGAAGATCGCGTTGCAGGCATCGATGTGGCTCGGATGGATCAGCGTCTTGCCGTCGAAGCCGAGATCGCGGCCCTGCGCGCATTCCTCGGCGAAGCCGTCGACATTGCTGATGTCGCTGTAGGGCCCGTCGAGGATCTCGAGGCCGTGCGCGCGGGTCGCCAGGATGCAATGCGTGATCATCGGGATCATCGCCGCGCGGCCCGGCTTCATCCGGATCCGGGTCTCACGCGCAATGTCGTTCGGCCCGAACACGAAGCCGGCGAGCCTGGTTTCGGAATCCTTCGATGCCGCGGCCAGCTTGTCGGCGTCGAGCACCGCGCGCGCGGTCTCGATCATCGCCCAGACCCGGATCGAGGCGGGCGCATTGATGTCGCTGAGGCGATCGGCGACGGCGTTGAGATCGTCGACGGTCGAAATCTTGGGAACCAGAATGCCATCCGGCTGCGCCTTGCCGGCCATGCCGATGTCGTCGACCCACCAGGGCGTGTCGAGCGCGTTGATGCGGATCAGGACCTCGCGCTTGCCAAAGCCCTTGGCCGCGACCGCCGTGGCGATCTGCTCGCGGGCTGTGGCCTTGGCGTCGGGGGCGACCGAATCCTCAAGGTCGAGGATAATGCCGTCAGCCGGCAGCGTCCGGGCCTTTTCCAGCGCCCGTGCATTCGATCCCGGCATGAACAACAGGCTGCGGCGCGGACGGGTCATCGACATTCTCCTGAGGGGCTCGGGCGCCGGTGTCCATTGTTTGGGCATCGGGCGGGAACCATTCTTCAAGGCTGCCGTATCATCTCAGGCCACGCGCCGAAAGTCTTGTTCCCGTTACCCGCATGTGGTTAGCCAGAGGCCATGAAATTCTTTCCGAAACAATTGATCGACGGCTACCGGACGTTCGCGACCCAGCGACTACCGACCGAGCAGTCGCGCTACCGGGACCTCTCGGAGCGCGGCCAGTTTCCCGAGACCATGGTGATCGGCTGCTGCGACTCCCGCGTCTCGCCGGAGGTGATCTTCGACGCCGGCCCCGGTGAATTGTTCGTGGTCCGCAACATCGCCAATCTGGTTCCGGTCTATCAGCCCGACAGCAACGCCCACGGCGTCTCGGCCGCGCTGGAATATGCCGTGACCGTTTTGAAGGTGAAGAATATCGTGGTGCTGGGCCATGCCCAGTGCGGCGGCATCCGCGCCTTCGTCGACAAGATCAAGCCGCTCACGCCGGGCGACTTCATCGGCAAATGGATGCAGATGTTCATCAAGCCAGGCGAGGTCGTCGAGCAGCGCGACCATGAGACCATGCAGGACTTCGTCACCCGCATCGAGAAGGCCGCGGTGTTCCGCTCGCTGGAGAACCTGATGACCTTCCCGTTCGTGCGCGAACGCGTCGAGAGCGGCGAGATGCAGCTGCACGGCGCCTATTTCGGCGTCGCCGAGGGCTCGCTGTTCGTGCTCGACCGGGTCGCGAAGGAATTCATCAGCGTCCGCGACGAGCTGAAATCGGGCGAGTAGATCTACTCGTTGCCGTGATGGCCGCTGCCCCAGCGGTCGGAGATCGCGAGCATGAAAGACGACACCACGAATACCAGGTGCACGCCGACCAGCCAGGCGAGCTTGCTGGGATCGAACGCGGTATCGAGGTTCATGAACGCCTTCAGCACCTGAATCGCCGAGATGGCGACGATCGAGGCGAGCAGTTTTTGCTTCAAGCCGCCGAAATCGACCTTGGTCATCCAGTCCGGCCAATCCGGATGCCCTTCCGGATCGATTTTCGAGACGAAGTTCTCGTAGCCCGAGAACACCACGATCAGGATCAGATTGCCGGTCAGCGAGATGTCGATCAGCGCCAGCACGCCGAGAATGATGTCGGATTCCTTGGCATCCGGCACATGCAGGATGAAGTGCCACAGCTCCATGCAGAACTTGAACAGCAACGCCGCGAGGCTGATGACGAGGCCGAAATAGAACGGCGCCATCAGCCAGCGGCTGTTGAACAGCAGGTTCTCGAAACGACGTTCAATCCGCTTCAGCGTCGGATTGGGCCGATAGGTCCCCGGTTGTTCCGCTTCCGCCATGCCACGCGCTTCCTGACACCGTATTCCCGCGGCAGCTTTTATGCCGCCTTCTGCTTGGCGGTGATCAGCTTGCGGTTGATCAGGACTTCGGCGATCTGCACGGCATTGAGCGCCGCGCCCTTGCGCAGGTTGTCCGACACGCACCAGAACGACAGGCCGTTCTCCACCGTCGCGTCCTCGCGGATGCGGCTGATATAGGTCGCGTCCTCGCCGGCCGCCTCATAGGGCGTGACGTAGCCGCCCGGCTCGTGCTTGTCGATCACGAGGCAGCCTGGCGCGCGGCGCAGGATGTCGCGCGCCTCGTCCGGCGTGATCGGATTGGCGAACTCGACATTGACGGCTTCGGAGTGACCGACGAAGACCGGCACGCGCACGCAGGTCGCGGCGAGCTTGATCTTCGGATCGAGGATCTTCTTGGTCTCCGCCATCATCTTCCACTCTTCCTTGGTGTAGCCGTCTTCCATGAAGACGTCGATCTGAGGAATGACGTTGAAGGCGATGCGCTTCGGAAACTTCTTATTGACCAGCTCGTCATTGGTGTAGACGGCCTTGGTCTGCGAGAACAATTCGTCCATCGCGTCCTTGCCGGCGCCCGACACCGATTGATAGGTCGAGACCACGACGCGCGTGATCGTCGCCTTGTCGTGCAGCGGCTTCAGCGCGACCACGAGCTGCGCGGTCGAGCAGTTCGGGTTGGCGATGATGTTCTTCTTGGTGAAGCCGGCGGTCGCATCCGCGTTGACCTCCGGCACGATCAGCGGCACGTCCGGGTCCATGCGCCAGGCCGAGGAGTTGTCGATCACGACCGCGCCGGCGGCGCCGATCTTGGGCGACCATTCCTTGGAGACCGAGCCGCCAGCCGACATCAGGCAGATGTCAATGTCGGAGAAGTCATAGTGCTCGAGCGCCTTCACCTTCAGCGTACGGTCGCCATAGGAAACCTCGATGCCGACGCTGCGGCGCGAGGCCAGCACGACGACCTCGTCGGCGGGGAATTTGCGCTCGTCGAGAATGTTGAGCATTTCGCGCCCGACATTGCCGGTCGCTCCGACCACCGCGACTTTGTAACCCATCGTTCACTCTCCGACGAAAAATGCCCGTTCCCCCGCCAGCTGCGGAAAGGGAAGAGGCAGCGCTTCTATGCGAGAAACCCCGTCAAGACAACGTTGCGTAGCTTTTGAGCGTTTTGATGCGTTTATTTCGGGCCGATCCGGCCGCGCCCCATCATACGAGAATTCCGTCAGCACTGACGAGCTTCGTCGACGAGGTGTACGCCACGCTCTCCCGGCTGTTCGCCTATGTCGCCGTGCTCGCGCTGTTCGTCGTCCTCGGCAACTATCTATGGAAGCAACTGCCCGACGCAACGGCGATGGCGGCCCCTGCCGCCGCAGGCTGGAGCCCGGCCGGCCGCACGGCGCCGGCCTTTGCCGTGAGCCGGATCGATCTTCGAGATAAAACAGAGACTTACGAGATCCTCCGGCACCCCGAGGGCGGCCGCAAGGACGTCTTCCGCTGGGCCGATGCCACCGGTGCAGCGGTCGCCGAGCTGGAAATCTATCGCCCCGGCGGCGAGGCCATGGGGCCCGCGGTCACCGAGATTGCCGGGCGGCTCGACCCGAGCGGCGTCCGCGAGCTCGAGGCTGCCGGCATCGTCGACAGCAAGTTCGGCAGCGTCACCCTGCTGCGCCCGGCGCGGCAGGACGGCGACCGCGCCTGCCTCAGCTTCCTCAAGCAGGCCGACGCGCCTGACCTCCGGATCTCCGGCTGGACCTGCCAGGGCGCCAGCCTGCCGGCCCGGCGCGCCGCGATCGTCTGCATGCTGAACCGCCTGACCCTGCTGGCCGCGGGCAACGATCCGCGGCTCGCCGCCCTGTTCGCGCATGCCGAGCTCAAGCGCACCGACTGCGTTACCTCCGGCGCGCCCGCCCTGTCGGCCGACTGGGTCATGGGCAGCGAGAACCCACGCCTGCGCGGCGCCCTTTGATGGCGAGACCGTGGCAAGGCACTGGTTTTCATGAAACTTTTGCGCTTGGACACGCATTATCTCAGCCGGTGTGGCGCAATTGACCTAGTGACGACCTCCCCACCATGGCTACAATGTGTTCCGAGTGATTTTGGCGGACGCGCCAGCCCCGATGGGGCCGTAATGACGAGGATGCGATGACCTTGAAATTCCCTGCCGCGAACAAGCTCGTGGTGTTGCTTGCCGCGGCTGCCGTCACCGCAACCGCGTTCGGCATGACCGCGGCCAGCGCGCAGAGCCCGGCCAAGCGCAAGCAGCAGGAGCAGTATGACAGCGACGGCCGCCGCTATTACGGCGCCCAAGGTCCGAACCGTGTCTATCAGCAGGGTCCGCGCACCCGCGTTTACGTCACCACGCGCTCCTGGCTCGACGCCGGCACCGAAGTGCTGCCGGGCGACCGCAAGTTCAACGACTACGCCTATCCGCCGGAGATCGGTTATCCCACGTTCGCGCGCGAGAACAACAACCGCCCGATCGATCGCCAGCCGCTCAGCCCGCCGGCCGATCTCGGCGGCTATCCGCGGAATTTCCCGCTGTACTGAGAATTTCGGCCAACAGCCGATACGAAAATGCCCGGCTCCGGCCGGGCATTTTTTATTCGCTGTCATTCCGGGATGGTCCGAAGGACCAGACCGCAGATGCGCAATTGCGCATCTGAGAATCTCAAGATTCCGGGTTCGATGCTTTCGCATCGCCCCGGAATGACGGCAGAGCTGTCACGCGTGCAGCTTCTGCAATTCCTTCAGGATCGCCTCGCCCATCTGGCTCGTGCTGGCCGGCGTGGTGCCTTCCGACTTGATATCGGCGGTGCGCAGGCCGCTGGCGAGCACGGCCGCGATCGCGGCATCGACCTTGTCGGCAAGTTCGCCCATGTCGAAGGAATAGCGCAGCGCCATGCCGAATGACGAGATCATCGCGATCGGGTTGGCGAGGCCCTTGCCCGCGATGTCGGGCGCCGAGCCGTGCACCGGCTCGAACAGCGAGCGCCGCTTCTTCGTTTTCGAGTCGACTTCGCCGAGCGAGGCCGACGGCAGCATGCCGAGCGAGCCGGTCAGCATCGCCGCGATGTCGGACAGCATGTCGCCGAACAGATTGTCGGTCACGATGACGTCGAACTGCTTCGGCGCCTTGACCAGGTTCATGCCGCCGGAATCGGCGAGCTGGTGCTCCAGCGTGACGTCCTTGTATTCGCGCGCGTGAACCGCCGTCATGACCTCGTTCCAGAGCACGCCCGACTTCATGACGTTGCGCTTCTCCATCGACGTCACCTTGTTGCGGCGCTTACGCGCCAGGTCGAAGGCGACGCGGCCGATACGCTCGATCTCGTAGGTGTCGTAGACCTGGGTGTCGATCGCGCGCTTCTGGCCGTTGCCGAGATCGGTGATGGTTTTCGGCTCGCCGAAATAGACGCCGCCGGTGAGCTCGCGCACGATCATGATGTCGAGGCCCTCGACCACGTCGCGCTTCAGGCTCGAGGCCTCGGCGAGCGCCGGGTAGCACACCGCCGGACGCAGATTGGCGAACAGGCCGAGATCCTTGCGCAGCCGCAGCAAGCCGGCCTCGGGGCGGACCTCATAGGGCACGCCGTCCCACTTTGGACCGCCGACCGCGCCGAAGATCACGGCGTCCGCCGCCGTCGCCTTGGCCATGTCGCCCTCGGAGATCGATACCTTGTGGGCGTCATAGGCGGAGCCGCCGACCAGGCCCTGCTCGGTCTCGAACTTCGCGATGCCCTGCGCATTCAGCCAGTCGATCAGGCGCTGCACCTCGGCCATCACTTCGGGGCCGATGCCGTCGCCGGGGAGAAGCAGCAGTTTATGGGTCGCCATGGTGTTACCTCGAGCTAATCGTTGTTGTCGTTGCCGGGCAAGAGCGCGAAGCGCGTCCTCGCACAGATGACCCGGCAATCCATCCCGCTTCGAAAGGTCTCTCTGAAGATGGATGGATGCCCGGGTCGAGCCCGGGCACGACGAGCGGGGGAAATCCGGCCGGAGTGCTAAAACGCCGGAGCCGGATTGGCAAGGCACCCCGGATCGGCCCAGAATGGTCCCAACGGGCAACCCGCGCCTTCAGAAGCCAACAAGACGGATCCCATGACCGCAGCCATCGTCTACGCCTTCGCCTCGGCCATTTTCCTCGGCGCCGGGGTGGTGCTGGCGCAGCTTGGCCTGCGCACCGTCGAGCCGCTGTCGGGCGCCGCGATCAGCGTACCCTCTTTCACCCTGCTATTCCTGGTGCTGTCGCCGCTGATCCTGCATGGCGAGCCGGTGGTCTGGCGCGCACTGCCGATCTTCATAGCGATCGGGCTGTTCTTCCCGGCCTCGCTGACGCTCCTGACCTTTGCGTCGAACCGGGCGCTGGGGCCGGTCATCACCTCGACGCTGGGCAATCTGGCACCGCTGTTTGCGGTCACCGCCGCCGTGGTGCTGCTGCACGAGCCCTTGCTGCCGCAGCAGCTCATCGGCCTCGTCGTCGCGGTCGCGGGCGCCGCCATCATCACCGTGACGAGGCCGCGCGGCCTCGGCCATTGGCGCAGCTGGGCGCTGCTGCTGCCGCTCGCGAGCGCGCTGGTGCGCGGCATCGTGCCGCCGATCGCCAAGCTCGGCCTTGCGATCTGGCCGAGCCCGCTATGGGCCTGCCTGGTCGGCTATGTCATGTCCTCGCTGGTGGTGCTGACCGTGCAACGGGTCCGCAAGGGCAGCTTCATGGTGCAGGCGCCGCGCGAGGGCCGATTCTGGTTCGCGCTGACCGGGATCAGCAACGGGCTCAGCGCGCTCAGCCTGTTCGCCGCGGTCCGCAACGGCCCGATCACGCTGGTGGCGCCGCTCGCCGCGATCTATCCGCTGGTCACCGTGGTGATGAGCGCGATGATGCTCAAGCATGTCGAGATCACGGCGCGGATCGTCGGCGGCACCCTGCTGACCGTGATCGGCGTTGCGCTGGTCCTGATCGCCTGATTGCCTGATACGCAAGACAGTGTTGCGGGCATCGGCGCTGGGCAGCGCCGCCGCGGCCTGTCACAATGGCCGCATTGCCGGAGTGAATTGTGAGAGCCCCCGCCCCGTCCTACCCGCATCCCGCGCGGCTGATCCTTATTCTGTCGCTCGCACCGACGGTCGGTCTCGGCATCGGCCGATTTGCCTATTCGCTGGTGCTGCCCGACATGCGCGACTCGCTGGCCTGGTCGTATTCGGCCGCCGGCTTCATGAACACGATCAATGCCGCCGGCTATCTGGTCGGCGCGCTGCTCGCCTCGCGCCTGATCGAACGCTTCGGACTTGCCGCATCGGTGCGCTGGTCGACGCTGGCCTGCGCGCTGTCGCTGGCGCTTTGCGCCCTCACGGGCAATTTCGTGGTGCTGAGCTTTGCCCGCCTGCTGGTCGGCTTCGCCGCCGCGATCGGCTTTGTCGGCGGCGGCGCGCTCGCGGCGACCATCGCGCAATCGCGACCCGAACGCGCGAATTTCCTGCTCAGCCTGTTCTATGCCGGACCGGGCGTCGGCATCCTCGCATCGGGCTTGATCGCGCCCTTCGTGCTGCAGGGTTTCGGCGCCGGCTCGTGGTGGATCGTGTGGTGGGCGATGACGCTGCTTTCCGCGATCATGACCGTGCCCCTGATGCTGGCGCCGCTCCACGCGAACAGCGCCGCCGGCGGCATCGTGCGGACCCAATTCGCTGTCATGCCGGTCCTGATCTACCTCGCCGCCTACTTCCTGTTCGGCGCTGGTTACATCGCCTACTTGACCTTCATGATCGCCTATGTCCGCGACGGCGGCGGCGGTGCGGCTGCACAGAGCGCGTTCTGGAGCCTGATCGGCGTCAGCGCATTCGTGACGCCCTGGGTCTGGGGGCGGGTGCTGGCGCTCGACCGCGGCGGGCTCGCCACCACCATCATCCTCGGCGTCAACGCGCTCGGCGCCAGCCTGCCGATCTTCGGGCATTCGCCGCTGCTGCTGGCGATCTCGGCGCTGGTGTTCGGCGTCGCCTTCTTCGCCGTGGTCGGCTCGACCACCGCCTTCGTGCGTTTCAACTACCCGCCGCAATCCTGGCCGACCGCAATCGCGGCGATGACCATCGCGTTCGGCATCGGCCAGACGCTCGGACCGATCGTGGTCGGCGCCATCACCGACGCGGTCGGCAGCCTGTCATTTGCGTTGAACGTCTCGGCCGCGATGCTCGCGCTCGGCGCGCTGCTGTCGGCGTTTCAGAGGAAGGTCGGGCCGTAAGCCTGCGTCGTCCCGGCGAAGGCCGGGACCCATAACCACAGCTGGTTGTGATGGAAGGAAGCGTCTCCCCTCGTAGCTATTCCCTCGGCCGCGGAGTATGGGTCCCGGCTTTCGCCGGGACGACGGCTAACTCCCGCTGAACGAATTGTAGCCCTGGTCTTCCCAGTAGCCGCCCTTGTAATCGTTGGTGACTTCCATCGAGAGCACGTATTTCGGGTTCTTGAAGCCGAGCTTGGTCGGGACCCGGATCTTCATCGGAAAGCCGTAGGCGCGCGGCAGGATCTCGTCGGCGAATTTGAACGTCATCTGGGTCTGCGGATGCAGCGCCGAGCGCATGTCGAGCGGCGAGTTGTAGCCGTCCTTGTCGGCGCACTGGAACCAGACATATTTGGCACGGGTGTCAGCACCGACCAGCTTGAGGAAATCGCGCAACGGCGTGCCGGTCCAGCTACCGATCGCGCTCCAGCCCTCGACGCAGATGTGGCGCGTCACCTGCTTGACCTGCGGCAGCTTGTACAATTCGTCGAGCGTCCAAGACTTCTTGTTCTCGACCAGCCCGCGCACTTCGAGCTTCCAGTCCGCTGCCGCAATCTCAGGCGCGTCGTCGAGATCGTAATAGGCGTTGAACGGGAACGGCTTGGTGATCATGCTCTCGCGGAAGGTCGGCGCCAGCGCATCCGGATTGAACATCCAGGCCTGCACGGCGTCGTTGAACTTCGAGACCTGCTTCAGCATTTCCTCGGCCGACGATGAATCGACCACGTCGCACCCGGTGAGCAGCGTTAGCGCGCCGAGGCTGGTGCCCGTCGTGATGAAGCGACGGCGCGTCAGCTCCGGCATCGTCTTCACCGCATCGCGCACGAGCAGCTTCTTGTCGACACCGGGGATCAGGAGCTTGCGGAGACGACCCATGACAGACCTCCTACAGCATGATCCGGAAAAGTGCGAAGCGGTTTTCCGAAAAGATCATGCTCAAGAAACAAGAAGCTAAAGCGCGATGACGATCTCATCGCACTTTAGCGTCCGATGATCATGGCGCGCAGGCTCTTCGGCACCAGCAGCGCGAGCGCGACATGGATCACCAGGAAGGCGACGATCAGCGCCATGCAGGTGAAATGAACATAGCGGGCGAAATCGTAGCCACCGAACAGCGACACCAGCCAATGCAGCTGCACCGGCTTCCACATCGACAGGCCGGACAGCACGATGACGACGCCGACCACGATGATGCCGGCATAGAGCAGCTTCTGCACCGAATTGTATTTGCTGAGATCGTCATGCGACAGCTTGAAGGTCAGCGCCGCCTTGGTATCGGCAATCACGCCGCCCGGGGTGATCGGCAGCAGCTTCTTGCGGAAGCGGCCGGTGGCGAAACCCAGCGCCAGATAGACCAGGCCGTTGACCATCAGCAGCCACATCGCGGCGAAATGCCAGAGCAGCGCACCGCCGAGCCAGCCGCCGAGCGTGATGCTCCGCGAGAAGGTGAAGCCGAACAGCGGCGAGGCGTTGTAGATCTGCCAGCCGGACATGATCATCAGGATCATCGCGAAGGCGTTGATCCAGTGCACCATGCGCACCCAGACCGGCTGGATCGCCTTCGCGGGTGTCGCGGTCTCTGCCTGGTGGTCGCTGACGGCAAGGCTCGTCATGGGATATCTCTGCTCGTGGTCGTTACCGGGTTATACGCCCGGAACCGGCGTTCCGTTACGGGGGCAGGCATCATCAGTTTGATATAGGCTGCTTCACATGGTCACAAAAATGCGAGCCGGGGCGAGGCGCCGGCTCGCGGTTTCGTAAGGCGTTTGGGACCAAATCGGGCCGTCGGGTGTTACGTCGCCGGCATCAGCACGGTGTCGACCACATGGATGACGCCGTTCGACTGGTTGACGTTGGAAATCGTCACCATCGAGCTGCCGCCCTTGGCATCGACGATCCAGACCTTGCCGTCCTGCTTCTTGACGGTCAGCTCCTCGCCCTCGGCGGTCTTCAGCCTCTTGCCGTCGGTAAGGTCGGAGGCCTCGAGCTTGCCCGGCACCACATGGTAGGTGAGGATCTTGGTCAGCGTCGCCTTGTTCTCGGGCTTGACGAGGCTGTCGACGGTTCCGGCCGGCAGCTTGCCGAACGCGGCATTGGTCGGCGCGAACACCGTGAACGGGCCCTTGCCTTCCAGCGTGCTGACCAGGCCCGCAGCCTTCACCGCGGCGACGAGCGTGGTGTGGTCCTTCGAGTTGACGGCGTTCTGCACGATGTTCTTCGACGGGAACATCGCGGCGCCGCCGACCATCACGGTCTTTTCCTCGGCGCGGACCGGCGCCACGACAGTGGACGTGATCGCAAGCGCGCTGAAGGCGGCGGCGGCGAGATAGGCAATACGCTTCGACATGGTTTCGTCTCCCGATGAGTAGGCCGACCGGCGAGGCTTCGCCGGCGTTGAAGGGGCAACAACGGCGCGTCCTGGTTGATGAGTGCGTCGTCGTTGGCCGAGCTACGGCAGGTTTTCCGGACGGTTTCCGGAAATAATTCTTTGTGATTGTTGAAACCGAGCGGCGCGCGCTGCGTACGCGCGACGCTTCGCGCAACCCGCCAGGCATTCCATTCAGCGGAATGGACGCGTGCGCTGCCGCGAGCAATTTGCTTGCCGCTGCTCTTCGATTGGTTCAGCTTGAGGTTGCGGCACGGCTTCGCAGAAAGCGGCCGCGGGGAGGCAGCATGAGCAGCATCACGGCTGACGACCACGCCGCACCTGCGGTGAACGATGCAAGCAGCGACGTCGGTCCGCTCGAGCAGAAGCACCTGCAATACGCCAACTACCGCGCGGTTGCGGACACGACCGAGATCACGAAAACGCATTGGCACATCGCCACCGCCAACGCGCTCGGCTGGGGCTTTGACGGCATGGACGGCGTGATCTTCGCGCTGATCTCGCCGATGGTGATCAAGGAATTTTCGCTGAGCCTGCCGGAATACCGCTCCGGCATGCAGATCGCGCTGTTCGTCGGCATCGCCGGGCTTTATTTCTGGCCGTGGCTCGCCGACCGCTACGGTCGCCGCACGCTGCTCGCCGTCAACATCGCGCTGTTCTCGCTTCTGATGCCGGTCGCGGCGATGTCGCCGACCTTCGCGGTGTTCGTGATCGCGCGCTCGCTGTTGTTCTTCGCGCTGAACGGCGAATGGTCGCTCGGCTCGATGCTGGTGGCGGAAACCTGGCCGGCCCGGCTCCGCGGCCGCGTCATCAGCATCACCCGCTCGGCCTGGTGTCTCGGCGCCACGCTCGCCGGTGCGATCACGGGCCTGGTGGCCGCCAATTTCGGCTGGCGCATCGCTGTCATGGTGCCCGGCGTGATCGCGCTGCTCGCGATCTATATCCGCTCCACCTGCCCGGAATCGCCCTATTGGGTGCGCGCGCAGGACCGCAAGCGGCGCATCTCGGAGAAGCTGGCGCGCGGCGGCACGGTCAGCGCCGAGGACAGCGCCTGGTTCGGCAAGGCCAAGTCAGTCGGCATCCGCCAGGTGTTCATGCCCGACGTGCTGCCCGCCACGCTTGTCGCGCTGTTCGTCGCCTGCGCCTCGACCTGCATCTACGGCACGGTCGGCGCCTGGATGCCGCTGTATCTGTCGACCGAGAAGCACTGGTCGACCGCCGAGTACAGCCTGTTCTACGTGTTCTACGGGCTCTGCGGCTTCCTTGGACTGTGCGTGGTGGGCTGGCTGATCGACAAGATCGGCCGCCGCCGCACCTTCATCATCACCCTGATCGAGGGTGCGATCTTCATGACGCTTTGGGTCTATTCCGAGGACCGCGTACTGCTATGGGCATTCGGGCTCGCCTGGTGTCTCGGCTTCCTCGGCTTCTGGGGACCGAGCACAACGCTGACCGCGGAGATCTTCCCGACCCGGATCCGCGGCGCCGCCAACGGCGTGGTCTGGGCGATCGCCTATTTCGTCGGCTTCGTGCTGTTCCCGTTCGTCTCGATCGCGCTCCAGCAGCACACCGGCTCGTTCGCGCTGTCGTTCCTGTGCATCCCCGTGCTGATGATCGCGATGGCGGTCGGCGTGTTCCTGTTCGTGCCGGAGCATACCGGGAAGGAACTGAACGAGATCATCGAGTGAGTCGTAGCGTAGTCGCCAATCCGGACTGCGGATTAATGGCACACTGTCGTCCCGGCCAAGCCAACGGGTCGGCGCGAAGCGCCTCCCGATGACAGGCTCCGCGCGAGCCGGGGATCCATAACCACGAACGGCCGTTATCGGGCGTCGCCGGAGCCACAGCGCGACCAACAATCCGACCCTGTGGTTATGGGTCCCTGCTTTCGCA
>NZ_LFIQ01000111.1:186059-198763 GCF_001189245.1 Bradyrhizobium pachyrhizi
CCGTTGAGAGAGCTTGGCCTAATCCCGGTTCGCCGGCGTCTGGATGAAGCCGCGGTTGTGGGTCGGGCTGATCAGGATCTCGTTCATGCAGACCCGTGCCGGCATGCTGGCGACGAAGGCGATGGTGCGGCCGCAATCCTCGGGCTGCAGCATCTTGGCCTGCTCGGCTTCGCTCGGCACCACCGGCCGCTGCTTCAGGATCGGGGTCGCGACCTCGCCTGGCGACAGGCAGCAGGCGCGCAGGCCGTTGACGCATTCGTCCATGTTGAAGGAATGGGTCAGCGCCAGCACCGCGTGCTTGGTCGTGGTGTAGGCCGGGCCCGGCATCTTCGAGACGTGGCGGCCGGCCCAGGAGGCGACGTTGATGATGCAGCCGTCCTTCTGCTTGCGCATCGTCGGCAGCACGGCGCGCATGCAGTAGAGCACGCCGTTGAGGTTGATCTCGACGAGCTTGTCCCAGCCTTCCAGTTCCATGTCGGCCCAGCTGCGCTTCGGCACGTTGATGCCGGCGCTGTTGACCAGGAGGTCGATGCGGCCGTGCCTGCCGACGATCGCCTCGGCGGCCTTGTTGACGTCGGTCTTGTTGCTGACATCGAGCGGGATCGCCTCGGCCTTGCCGCCCTTTTTGGTGATGTTGGCCACCACGCGGTCGAGCTCTTCCTTGCGGCGGCCGGAGACCACCACGGTCCAGCCGTCCGCAGCCAGGAACTCGGCCCCGGATTCGCCGATTCCGGTGCCGCCGCCGGTGACCCAAGCCACGCGTTTCCCATTATTTGTCATGCAAACTGTCTCCGTTGCTTTCCGAAGGGCGTTTTTGCTAATCCAGCCGAAATCTTCCGGCCCTTCGCCCCTCGGGGAATGTTTGCATGAACACGACCACCAACGCCAATCTGTTTTCCCGCCTGTTCGACGGCCTCGACGACCCCAACCGGCCCGCGATCGAGCAGCTCGACGGCAGCCGCATCTCCTATGGCGATTTGATCGCCCGCGCTGGCCAGATGGCGAATGTGCTGGTTGAGCGCGGCGTCAAGCCCGGTGACCGCGTCGCGGCGCAGACCGAGAAGTCGGTTTCGGCCCTGGTGCTGTATCTCGCCACCGTGCGCGCCGGCGGCGTCTACCTGCCGCTCAACACCGCCTATACGCTGAACGAGCTCGAATACTTCATCACCGACGCCGAGCCGGCGCTGGTGGTCTGCGATCCTTCCAAGCAGGACGGCATCAAGGCGATCGCCGCCAAGGTGGGCGCCAAGGTCGAGACGCTCGATGCCAGCGGCAAGGGCTCGCTGACCGTGGCCGCCGACAAGGCGGCGAAGGAATTCGCCACGGTGCCGCGCGGCAACAACGATCTCGCCGCGATCCTCTACACGTCGGGCACCACCGGCCGCTCCAAGGGCGCGATGCTCTCGCACGACAATCTGGCGTCGAACTCGTATTCGCTGGTCGACTACTGGCGCTTCACCGACAAGGATGTGCTGATCCACGCGCTGCCGATCTATCACACCCACGGCCTGTTCGTGGCGAGCAACGTGACGCTGTTCGCGCGCGCCTCGATGATCTTCCTGCCGAAGTTCGATCCGGACGTGATCATCAAGCTGATGGCCCGCGCCACCGTGATGATGGGCGTGCCGACCTTCTATACCCGCCTGCTGCAGAACCCCGGCCTGAACAAGGACGCGACCAGGCACATGCGGCTGTTCATCTCGGGCTCGGCGCCGCTGCTCGCCGATACCCACCGCGAATGGTCCGATCGCACCGGCCACGCCGTGCTCGAGCGCTACGGCATGACCGAGACCAACATGAACACGAGCAACCCCTATGACGGCAACCGCGTGCCCGGCGCGGTCGGCTTCGCGCTGCCCGGCGTCTCGGTGCGGGTCACCGATCCCGAGACCGGCAAGGAGCTTCCGCGAGAAACCATCGGCATGATCGAGGTCAAGGGCCCGAACGTGTTCCAGGGCTACTGGCGGATGCCGGAGAAGACCAAGGCCGAATTCCGCGCCGACGGCTTCTTCATCACCGGCGACCTCGGCAAGATCGACGACAAGGGCTATGTCCACATCCTCGGCCGCGGCAAGGATCTGGTGATCTCCGGCGGCTTCAATGTTTACCCGAAGGAGATCGAGAGCGAGATCGATGCCATGCCCGGCGTGATCGAGTCAGCCGTGATCGGCGTGCCGCATGCCGATTTCGGCGAAGGCGTCACCGCCGTGCTGGTCTGCAGCACGGGCGCCGATGTCAGCGAGGCATCGGTGCTGAAGGCGCTCGACGGACGACTGGCAAAGTTCAAGATGCCGAAGCGCGTCTTCGTCGTCGACGAACTGCCGCGCAACGCAATGGGCAAGGTGCAGAAGAATATTTTGCGCGATACGTATAAGGATATCTACGCGAAGGGATGAAACCGCAAAAGCGTCGTGAGGGGATAGATGAAGCGGGAGCAGGCTATCCGGATTAACGATCAACTCGTCATCGCGCACGAGGCGATGAGGAAAGCTCGAATCGCAATTGCGGAGCTCGGAAAGAAGGAGCGGCTTGAATTAGACCGCCCGCTTTATGACCTCCTACTCGAGCTGGAATGGCAAGTGATGCTGCCACTCTACGAGCAGTTTCGCGACCTGATGAAGCTGGAGTTGCGCGAAGAACTACCTGCTCCGAGCTCCGAACTCACGTGGAGCGACGTGCGTCTTCCCCGCGACGCTACGGAAGCTGCGCTCGACGACATCATCATGTCGGCCCTGACATCGCAATGGCAAAAGGTCGCCAAGCTCATAGCTGTCGCGATGGAAGGTTGCGAGAAACTGAAATTGGCGATAGCTCCTGAAATGATCGGAGCACGCCTGCGATTCCTGTCTCACGCCGATCGGATCGAGGGCATCGGAGACCTCCGAAGGTGGGGTCACAGCGAAGTACGGCTGAAGGACGAGCCGATCAGTGCCCGCCCAGCAGGCTGATCACGAACCGTCCGCCAACGATGAAGAGATAGGCCCCGAACGCCACCTCCAGCGCCGGCTTCGATAGCGCGTGCGCGACCTTGACGCCGAGCGGCGCGGTGACGAGCGTGGTCGGCATCACCAGCAGCGCGCCGATCAGCGAGACGTAGCCGAGCGCGAACGGCAGTTGCAGCGCGGCGACCTCGGGAAAGCGCGCGGCGGCGGGCCAGCCGGCATAGACGTAGCCCAGCGCACCGGGAATCGAGATCAGCACCGCAAGCGCGGAAGACGTCGCGACCGCCTGATGGATCGGCCGGCCGTAGAAGGTCATCAGCAGATTGGCGAACAGGCCACCGCCGATGCCCATCAGCGTCGAGAGCAGGCCGACGAAGAAGCCGTAGACGCGCATCAAGAAACCCTTCGGCACGTCGTCGCCGAACTTCCAGGTCTCGCGCGCCAGCAGCAGGCGCGCGGCCGCCGACCACGCCACCATCACGAACACGATCTTGAACAGCCGCTCCGGCGCAAAGCGCGCGGTGACGCTGCCCGCGGCGACGCCGATCACGATCGGCAGCCACCAGCGCTTCAGGATCTCCATGTCGACCGCGCCGCGACGATAATGGGCGCGGAACGAGCTCAGCGATGTCGGGATGATGATCGCGAGCGAGGTGCCGATACACAGCGGCATCCGCACCTCGAGCGGCACGCCGGCGAGGCGAAAGCATTCGTAGAACACCGGCACCAGGATCGCGCCGCCGCCGATGCCGAACAGGCCGGCGAGAAAGCCGGACAGCGCGCCGACCGCGATCAGCAGCAGCGCAAGCTGGAGTAGCTCCTTGGGATCGAGGCCGGCCATCATGTCCTTCGCAGTATCGATGTAGGGCCACACCAGGTTCTCCGGCGCCGTCCCATGACTGTTCGCGGTGAGCAGTAGCCCCTTTTGGGATTCGGGAGTATCTATGCTCTTGAGCAGGCTCTCTTGCGAAATGCGGAAGGATCAGACTTGGACCAGCTTGCGGCGATGGCGGCCTTTGTCCGCGCGGTCGAGAGCGGCAGCCTGTCGGCGGCCGCGCGCTCGCTGCCGAGCTCGCTCACCTCGGTGAGCCGGCAGATCAGCGCGCTCGAGGAACATTTCGGCACCCGCCTGCTGTTGCGCACCACCCGCCAGCTCGCGCTGACCGACGACGGGCGCATTCTCTACGAGCGCGCGAAATCGATCCTCGGCGAGGTCAGGGAGATCGAGGCGGCGCTGGCGCGCGACCCGCATCAGCCATCAGGGCGGATCCGCGTCAGCTCGCCGAGTCTGATCGGTCGGCTCGTGATCGCGCCGCTGCTGGTCGAGTTTCTGCGCCGCTATCCGGCACTGTCCGTCGACCTTCTTCTGGTCGA
The DNA here is from genome assembly GCF_001189245.1 of Bradyrhizobium pachyrhizi. Lineage (GTDB taxonomy): Bacteria > Pseudomonadota > Alphaproteobacteria > Rhizobiales > Xanthobacteraceae > Bradyrhizobium > Bradyrhizobium pachyrhizi. Next base: position 190,376 of record NZ_LFIQ01000111.1, read on the forward strand.
CCGCGCCGTCGACATGGTCGAGGAGGACATCCATCTGGCAATACGCATCGGCCGCTTGCGCGACTCGCAGCTGATCGCGCGGAAGCTCACCGATCTGCAGATGATCGTGTGCGCGTCGCCGGACTATCTGGCTCGGCGCGGCGCGCCGCGGACACCGGACGATCTTGCCGGGCATGACTGCCTGGTGTTTTCCGATTCGCCCGGCAGCGCGGAGTGGCGCTTTGCCGACGGCAGCAAGACGGGTCGCAAAATCCGCATATCCGGTCGGCTCTGGATGAATAGCCTCGACGCGCTGGTCAACGCGGCGCGGGACGGGGCCGGCATCGTCCGCGTGCCGTCCTGGCAGGTGCAGTCCGAGCTCGCCGACGGTCGCCTGGCACGCCTGCTGATCGACCACGAGCCGGCGCCGACGCCGCTGCATCTGATGCTTCAGCCGTCACGCCTCGCATCGCCTAAGATCAGGGCATTTGTCGATTATCTGGTGGAACAGTGGGGTAAAATCGATGCCTTGCGGAACCCGTTTTCGGACAGCTGAGCGCGCCGATCGATCCACGAAGATTTTGATTCACTACTTGGTTCGCCAGACCTTGCATCTGGTATACCACACTGCGGATCAACCAGAATTCGGCAACTCTAACAATGAACTTCGGTTCGACCGAAGGCTATTTGGCCGTTGCGCGGGGTGGTCCGACTCCGTAAATAGAACTCCTCTACCGCGTTCCCCGATGGGCCGGCCGCGGTCCCTCACAACATAAAGCCCGCCGATGACCGCCAGGATCGAACGACCGCTTTCACCCCATTTGCAGACCTACCGGTGGACGCTGACGATGGCGCTGTCCATCGTCCACCGCGCCACAGGTTTGGCTCTCTATTTCGGCACGCTGCTGCTGGCCTGGTGGCTGATCGCCGCCGCTTCCGGCCCCTCAGCTTACGCCAACGTCCAGGCCTTCACCGGCAGCGCGATCGGCAAGCTGATCGTGTTCGGCTACACGTGGGCGCTGATGCACCATCTATGCAGCGGCATCCGGCATTTCGTCTGGGACCTCGGCTACGGCTTCAAGGCCAATGAGCGCGAAGCCCTGACCTGGGGCGCGCTGGTCGCCGGCATCGCGCTGACCGTTTTGGTCTGGATCATTGCCTACGCCGTGGGAGGTGGACGATGAGCGGCCCCTCCTCGATGCGCACGCCGCTGGAGCGCGTCCGCGGCCTCGGCTCCGCGCACACCGGCACGGGCGATTTCTGGCGCCAGCGCCTCACCGCCGTTGCGATGACGCTGCTGATCGTTCCCGTGATCGTTGTGGTGATCACGCTGATCGGCCGCAACCATGCCGGCGCGGCGCAGATCCTCGGCTCGATCCCGATCGCCATCATCCTGCTGCTCTTCATCATCGCCAGCACCTGGCACATGAAGATCGGCATGCAGGTCGTGATCGAGGACTACATCCATAACGAGAAGCTGAAGATCGCCAGTGTGATGGCGAACAACTTCTTCTGCGTCGCGGTCGCATTGGCCTCGATCTACGCAATCCTCAAATTGTCGTCGGGAGTTTGATCCATGGCCGGTGAAGGAAACGGCAAGGCCACCAACGGTGGCCCGGCCACGAACGGCAAGGCCTACCCGATCCAGGACCATACCTACGACGTCGTCGTGGTCGGCGCCGGCGGCGCCGGCCTGCGCGCAGTGGTCGGCTGTTCGGAAGCCGGGCTGCGCACCGCCTGCATCACCAAGGTGTTCCCGACCCGCTCGCATACGGTGGCGGCGCAGGGCGGCATCTCGGCCTCACTCGGCAACATGCATCAGGATGACTGGCGCTGGCACATGTACGACACCGTGAAGGGGTCGGACTGGCTCGGCGACCAGGACGCGATCGAATACATGGTGCGCAACGCGCCCGACGCGGTCTATGAGCTCGAGCATTGGGGCGTTCCGTTCTCCCGCACCGAGGACGGCAAGATCTATCAGCGCCCCTTCGGCGGCATGACCATCGACTTCGGCAAGAGCCAGGCGCAGCGCACCTGCGCCGCCGCCGACCGCACCGGCCACGCCATGCTGCACACGATGTACGGCCAGTCGCTGCGCCACTCGGCCGAGTTCTTCATCGAGTTCTTCGCCATCGACCTGATCATGGACGATCAGGGCGTCTGCCGCGGCGTGATCGCGCTCAAGCTCGATGACGGCACGCTGCATCGCTTCCGCGCCCAGACCACGATCCTGGCGACCGGCGGCTATGGCCGCGCCTATGCCTCCTGCACTTCGGCGCACACCTGCACCGGCGACGGCGGCGGCATGGTGCTGCGCGCCGGACTGCCGCTGCAGGACATGGAGTTCGTCCAGTTCCACCCGACCGGCATCTACGGCTCGGGCTGCCTTGTCACCGAAGGCGCCCGTGGCGAAGGCGGCTATCTCGTCAACTCCGAGGGCGAGCGCTTCATGGAGCGCTATGCGCCGTCGGCTAAGGACCTCGCCTCGCGCGACGTCGTCTCGCGCGCGATGACGATCGAGATCCGCGAAGGCCGCGGCGTCGGCAAGAAGAAGGACCACATCTTCCTGCACCTCGATCACCTCGATCCGAAGGTGCTGCATGAGCGGCTGCCGGGCATCTCCGAATCGGCGAAGATCTTCGCCAATGTCGATGTCACCCGCGAGCCGATCCCGATCGTGCCGACCGTGCACTACAATATGGGCGGTATCGCAACGAACTATCACGCCGAGGTGCTGACCAAGCGCAACGGCGACGACAATTCGGTGGTGCCGGGCCTGATGGCGATCGGCGAAGCGGCCTGCGTCTCGGTGCATGGCGCCAACCGCCTCGGCTCCAACTCGCTGATCGACCTCGTGGTGTTCGGCCGCGCCGCCGCGCTGCGGCTTGCCGACAAACTGACGGCCAACGCCAAGCAGCCGGAGCTGCCGAAGGATTCCGCCGACCTCGCGCTCGGCCGGCTCGATCATTTCCGCCATGCTTCCGGCGGCACGCCGACCGCGAAGCTGCGCGACAGCATGCAGCATGTGATGCAGAACAATTGCGCGGTGTTCCGCACCGGCGACGTGCTGCAGGAAGGCCAGAACCTGATCCACAAGGTCTATGGCGGCGTCGGCGACATCTCGGTGTCGGACCGCTCGCTGGTGTGGAATTCCGATCTGATCGAGACGCTGGAATTCGACAATCTGATCGTGCAGGCGGTCGTGACGATGGATTCGGCGGCGAACCGCACCGAAAGCCGCGGCGCGCATGCGCGCGAGGACTTCCCGGACCGCAACGACAAGGACTGGATGAAGCACACGCTGACCTGGATCGATCCGGCCGGCAAGACTGCGATCGAGTACCGTCCGGTGCACAGCTACACGATGACCAATGACGTGCAGTACATCCCGCCGAAGGCGCGGGTCTACTGAGAACGAAGGCGAGCAAGCATGGTTGAATTCGCACTTCCAAAGAATTCGAAGATTTCAGGCGGCAAGACCTGGCCGAAGCCGGCCGGCGCCACCGAGACGCGCGAATTTCGGGTGTATCGCTGGAACCCGGACGACGGCAAGAATCCGAGCGTCGACACCTATCATGTCGACACCAATGATTGCGGTCCGATGGTGCTGGACGGCCTGATCTGGATCAAGAACCACATCGACCCGACGTTGACCTTCCGCCGCTCCTGCCGCGAAGGCGTCTGCGGCTCCTGCGCGATGAACATCGACGGCCAGAACACGCTGGCCTGCACCAAGTCGATGCACGACGTCGGCGCCGGCGGCGCGGTCAAGGTCAATCCGCTGCCGCACCAGCCGGTGGTGAAGGACCTGGTCCCGGACCTGACCAATTTCTATGCCCAGTATGCCTCGATCGAGCCGTGGCTGAAGACCACGACGCCGACGCCGCAGAAGGAGTGGAGGCAGAGCCACGAGGACCGCGAGAAGCTCGACGGTCTCTACGAGTGCATCCTGTGCGCCTGCTGCTCGACCTCGTGCCCGAGCTACTGGTGGAACAGCGAGCGCTTCCTCGGCCCCGCCGCGCTGCTGCAAGCAAACCGTTGGGTCACCGACTCCCGCGATGAGGCGACCGGCGAGCGACTCGACAATCTCGAGGATCCGTTCCGCCTCTATCGCTGCCACACCATCATGAACTGCGCCAAGGCGTGTCCGAAGGGCCTCAATCCCTCCGAAGCGATCGCCGAACTCAAGTTCAAGCTGGTCGAACGCCAGATCTGATCCGTTGCAACCGCGGCTGGCGCTGGTATCAGCGGCCAGCCGCAGCAGGCCGGATCAGGATATCGGCGCCGACCGCATCGACGCCGGATCGATCGAGGTCGAGTACGACATCGACGATGCTGTGATCGTCCGGATCCATCGTCACGGTGAAGCCGAGATCGCGGCACATCCCGATCATCGTGGTGTTCTCAGTCAGCACCTGGCCGGACAGGCGCTTCAAGCCCTCCGACCGCGCATAGTGGATCAGGAGCTGCATCAGCGCCCAGCCGAGCCCTTTGCCCTTGAGATCGGACTGCAGCAGGATCGCGTATTCGGCATTCTCGTACAGCGAATCCGAGTGCAGCCGGACCGCACCCATCATCTCGCCGGTGTTCGGATCGAGCGCCACAAACGCCATCGCGCGCGCATAGTCGAGCTGGGTCAGGCGCGCGATGAAGGCGTGCGAGAATTCCTTCATCGCATGGAAGAAGCGCAGCCTGAGGTCTTCGGCAGTGACGCGCGTGAAGAAATCGCTGACCATCGGCTCATCCTCCGGCCGCATCGGACGCACCGTGACACGCGAGCCGTCGCGCAGCGCGAGCTCGCCCTCCCATTGCGACGGATAGGGCCGCACGGCGAGCCGGGTGTGGCCGGCAAATAGCCGGGTGGGTTTGCGGATCGCGACCCGCGCATCGAGCGCGAGCACGCCGCTCTCGTCCGCCAGCATCGGATTTATGTCAAGCTCGGCGACCTCGGGAATGTCGGCCGCCATCTGCGCCAGCTTGACGAGGGTGAGCGGCACCACATCGGCCGGGACCGCCGGCACATCGCCATAGCCGCCGAGCAGCCGCGAGACGCGGGTGCGCCCGATCAGCTCGTGGGCAAGATTCATGTCGAGCGGCGGGAGCGCCAGCGCCTTGTCGTTGATCACCTCGACCGCGGGGCCGCCACGCCCGAACACGATCACCGGACCGAAGGTCGGATCTTCGGCGATGCCGAGGATCAGTTCGCGCGCTGCGCGCCGCACGATCATCGGCTGGATCGTCACGCCTTGCAGGATGGCATCGGGCCGGGCACTTCGTGCCCGCGCCATGACCGTCCGTGCAGCTTCAACGACGCTGTCTTTGGTGCGCAGGTCGAGGATCACGCCGCCGACGTCGGAGGCGTGCCGGATGTCGCGCGAGAACACCCTGACCACGATCGCATGTCCTTCGGCGAGGAACGGTGCCGCCTTCTCGGCAGCGTCCTCGGGACTGTCGGCGACGAGCGTCGTCACGATCGGAATATGATAGGCCGCGAACAGCGCGACGATCTCGGCCGGATCGAGCCAGGCACGCCCCTCCGACAGCGCGTTCACGACGACGTGCCGCGCCGCCGCCGTCTCCGGCGTGAACACCGATGCGACGCCCGGCGGGGTTGCGGCGAGCGCAGTGGAGGCCTCGCGATAGCGCACCAGATACATGAAGGCGCGCACCGCATCGTCCTCGGTCGGGAAGTGCGGAATCCGCGCCGCCTCGAAGATCGCGCCGGTGCGTTCGTCGGCGCCGACCCAGGCCGCAAGCACCAGTGCGGCGACCGCACTCCGCTTCGTCCTGCGGTCGCGGACGCATTGCGCCACCGCCTCGGCAATCCCCTCGGCCGGAGCCACCGCGGTTTCCACATTCGCGACCAGCACCGCGTCGCTGTTCGCATCATCGAGCAGTGCGTTGAGCGCCACCACGTAGCGGTCGGCATCGGCATCGCCCGCGATGTCGACCGGATTGGCGCAGGACCAGCCCGGCGGCAGAACCTTGTCGAGCTGCGCGATGGTCTCCGCCGTCAAAGTCGCCGGAACGCCGCCGAGCTCGGCCAGCCGGTCGGTCGCGAGGATGCCGAGCCCGCCGCCATTGGTCAGGATCGCCAACCGGTTGCCGCGCGGAACGAAGCCGCGGCCGAGCAGCTCGGCGCAATCGAACAGCTGGCGCAGGTCGTAGACGCGCAGCATGCCGGCGCGGCGGAATGCGGCGTCGTAGACCGCATCGGAGCCGGCCAGCGCGCCGGTGTGGGTCGCGGCGGCCTTGGCGCCCTGCGCCATCCGTCCCGACTTGACGATGACGACCGGCTTCAACCGCGCCGCGGCGCGCGCCGCCGACATGAACTTGCGCGCGTCCTTGATCGCTTCGAGGTAGATCAGGATCGCGCTGGTGTGGTCGTCGAGCGCGAAATAATCCAGGAGGTCGGCGACGTCGACATCGAGCTGGTCGCCGATCGACGCTATGCCGGAGAAGCCGAGCCGCCGTTCCGCCGCCCATTCGATCATCGCCGACGCGACCGCGCCGGACTGCGAGATCAGGGCAATGTGCCCGTCGGACGGCTGATGCGAGGCGAAGCTCGCATTCAGCTTGGCGCGCGGCACCATGACGCCGAGGCAATTCGGCCCGATCAGGCGCATGCCATGCCGTCGCGCCGTCTGCCCCGCGGTCTCCGCGAGCGAGCCCGCGCCATGGCCAAGACCGGCCGACAGGATCGCTGCGCCGGCAACGCCGGCCGAAGCCGCCTCCGCGACGATCTCCGGAACCGCCGCCGGTGCGCTAATGACGACGAGATCCGGAACGAACGACAGCGACTTCAGGTCGGGAACGGTCGGCGCACCATCGACGTCGGCATAGTTCCGATTGACGACGCCGACGCGGCCGGTGAAGCCACTCGCTTTGATGTTCCTGAGCACCGCCGCGCCGAGCGACGACGGACGCGGGCTGCCGCCGACGATTGCGATGCTTCGAGGCGAAAATAGCCGCTCCAGGCCGTACGTCGACATTGCAGGGTCTCGCAGGGAACACGCGGAGGCGCCCGCTTCATGCGCCCTCGACCAACTCTACTGCTTCGCCCGGCTGCATGCACCTGTCGCAGTTTCGAATAGAGATGATGAAACTGCGTTGCCGATCAATGCAGGCCGAGCGCCTGCGCGAGATTGAAGGTCAGGAAGCTCGCGACATAGGCCAGCGCGAGCATGTAGATGAACGTCACCACCATCCACTTCGCGCCGCCGGTCTCGCGGCGGATCACCGCGAGCGTCGAGGCGCATTGCGGGGCGAAGATGTACCAGACCAGCAGCGACAGCGCGGTCGCCAGCGTCCATTTCTGCGCCAGCACCTGGCCGATCTGGTCCGCCGCCTCCTTGCCGCCCTCGATCGAATAGACGGTGCCAAGGGCCGCGACCGCGACCTCGCGCGCCGCCATGCCCGGGATCAGCGCTACCGCGATCTGCCAGTTGAAGCCGATCGGCCGCAGCAGCGGCTCGAGCGCATGGCCGATCATCGCAGCAAAGCTGTAATTGATCGCCGGTCCCTCGGCGCCGGCCGGCGCCTGCGGGAACGAGGCCAGGAACCAGATCAGCACCATCATCGAGAGGATCGTGGTCCCGGCCCGGTACAGGAACATCTTGGCGCGGGTGAACACGCCGATCGCGATGCTCTTCAGCCGCGGCATCTTGTAGTCGGGCAATTCCAGCATGAACGGCGCCGGCGCATGATCGCGCCACAGGAAGAATTTCGCGATCGCCGAGACCGTCAGCGCGCTGGTGATGCCGGCGGCATAGAGGCCGAACATCACGAGCCCCTGCAGGTTGACGAAACCCCACAGCGTGGTCGCCGGAACGAAGGCGGAGATGATCAGCGTGTAGACCGGAATGCGCGCCGAGCAAGTCATCAGCGGCGCGATCAGGATCGTGGTCAGGCGGTCGCGGCGGTTGTCGATGACGCGCGTCGCCATGATGCCGGGAATTGCGCAGGCAAAGCTCGACAGCAGCGGAATGAAGGCGCGGCCATGCAGCCCAGCGCCGCCCATGATGCGGTCCATCAGGAACGCGGCGCGCGCCATGTAACCGAAATCTTCCAGCAGCAGGATGAACAGGAAGATGATGATGATCTGCGGCAGGAACACGATCACGCTGCCGACGCCGGAGATCACGCCGTTCTGCAGGAAGCTCTGCAACAGGCTCCAGCTTTCGGGCAGCAAATTGTGGATCAGCTGCCCGAGCGCGGCGAAGCTGTCCGACAGAAATTCCATCGCGGGCTGCGCCCAGGTGAACACCGCCTGGAACATCACGAACAAGATCACCGCCAGGATCACGAGACCCCAGACCGGATGCAGCACCACCGAATCGATCCGGTTGGTCAGCGTGTCGGGCTTGGTCGGCAGCGTCACCGCCGCGGCGATGATGCGGTCCGCCT
>NZ_LFIQ01000111.1:198773-202254 GCF_001189245.1 Bradyrhizobium pachyrhizi
TGAGGTCGGCGATTGTCGGCGTCGTCCACTCGCTGGCCGCCGCCTCATGCGACTTGGCCAGGAATTCGTCGGTCCGCTTCAGGAGCTCGTCGATGCCACCCTTGCGGACCGCGACCGACGTCACGATCGGCAGGCCGAGCTCCTGCGACATCCGATCGATGTCGATCGTGACGCCGCGGCGCTTCGCGATATCGATCATGTTGAGCACCAGCATCATCGGCCGACCGACCCGCTTCAGCTCGAGCACCAGCCGCAAGGTCAGCCGCAGATTGGTGGCGTCCGCGACGCAGAGCACGAGATCGGGCACCGCCTCGCCGTCGAAGCGGCCCAGCACGATGTCGCGGGTGATCTCCTCGTCCGGGCTGCGGCCGCGCAACGAATAGGTGCCGGGCAGGTCGAGCACGGTCACGCTGCGGCCCTCCGGCGTGACGAAGCCGCCGGATTTGCGCTCGACCGTGACGCCCGGATAGTTGGCGACCTTCTGACGGCTGCCGGTCAGGCTGTTGAACAGCGACGTCTTGCCGGTGTTCGGGGCGCCGACCAGCGCCAGGCGCAGGGATGCAGTGGTCATTCGACGATCACAGCCATGGCTTCGCTCCGGCGTAGCGCGATCGTGATGTTGTCGACGCGCACCGCGATCGGGTCCTTTCGGATCGTGCCTTCATGCAGGATTTCCACGCGCGCGCCCTCGACAAATCCCATCTCGACCAGGCGCTGCTCCAGCTCCTGCGGAGACAGCGATGAGCCCGTCACGAGCGCATCGAGCCTGATGATCTTTCCGACAAAACCGCGATCCGCATGTCCGAGCCGGACGTCCTGCAAATTATCCCGGGAGCTGTTTGGATCGCCTGTCATGCGGCCTGTTTTTCAGCAGGTAGTCACAGGGTCAAGCGTTTGCCCGTGAGAGGTTTTAGAACTCCTAAAAACAGCGCCCGGAAGCGCCATCCAGGCCGATTTTCCGCTTGACTGCCGGCGAGCGGCTAACGAGGTCGTGATACCGCCGCGCCGCAGCCGCCCGTGCTGCCCCGGACGCGAGCCGGCTGCGAATTGATCGATCCGGGTTGGCCTCCGGTAACCTTGACAGGTCGCGGAATGGCGAATGAGCGTCCGCGCCGCGCCCGGCGGCGCCGTTTCGCTTCCTCCCGCGCAACGGTTTGCGTTATGGTCCGCGCGGAGCCGGAGCGCCCGTGCAGACCGCACAACGCAATTCGCTGAGACTGCTGCAATGGATGATGGCCGCCGCGCTGGCCCTTCCGCTGGCGCTGTTTGTTTTTGCCTCCGCAATGTCCTGGATATCGACCAGCGAGGCCGCCGACCAGGAGATCCAGCGCACGCTCGATGTCGCCCATGAGCACGCGCTGAAGGTGTTCGAGACCATCGATCGAGGCCTCGCCGAGGTCACCGAGGTCGTCCGCGGCATGGGCGATGCCGATATCGTCGCGCGCGAGAAGAGCCTGCACCAGCGGCTGCGGCAGGTCGCCATGGCGCTTCCCCAGGTGAAATCGGTCTGGGTGTTCGATGCCAACGGCCGTGCCCTCGTCAACAGCCTGGTGCAGCCGGCCCCCGACGTCGACTTCTCGGACCGGGATTACTTCCGGATCCATGCCCAGGGCGACATCGGCACCTATATCGGCGAGGTGCTGACGCCGCGACCGCCTTATCTGGGCTCGCGGTTCTTCAGCGTCGGCCGGCGCCGCAACGGCGACGACGGCAGCTTTGCCGGCGTGATCCAGGCCTCCGTGCTTCCGGAATATTTCGAGAATTTCTACGCCAGGATCGGCCGCGAGCCCGGCAGCTTCCTGGCGCTGATCCGGACTGACGGCGCCGTGCTGGCGCACTTCCCTGCCGTTGACCACGATGTCCGGTTCGAGCCGAGCGGCCCGCTCGGGCGGCAGATCGTCGCCAATCCCGAAGCCGGGACGATGACGATCCAATCCCCGGCCGACGGCATCGAGCGGCGCATGCGCTACCAGCGGCTGGCTGGATACCCGATCTATGTCAGCGCCGGCCTCGAAACCTCGGCGATCCAGTCGCGCTGGAGGTCGACCATGGCCCAGCACCTGATCTTCGGGATCCCGGCCACCGCCCTGCTGTTCGGCCTGCTCGCACTCGCCTTCCGGCGAACCCAGCGCCTGCAGGAGGAGGCCAACCGGCGCATCGAGGCCGAGGAGGCATTGCGGCACGGCCAGCGGCTCGAGGCACTCGGGCAGCTCACCGGCGGCGTCGCGCACGACTTCAACAACCTGCTCACCGTGATCCGCGCGTCGGTCGACATGCTGCGGCGGCCGGACCTGCCGGAGCCGCGGCGGCAGCGCTACATCGATGCGATCTCCAACACCGTGAACCGTGCCGCCAAGCTGACCAACCAGCTGCTTGCATTCGCGCGGCGGCAAACCCTCAAGCCCGAGGTGTTCGACGCCTGCCAGAATGTCCGCACCCTGAGCGAGATGATCGCAACCCTGATCGGCGCGCGCATCGAGATAATAGCGCAAGTGCCGGACGAGACCTGTCTCGTCAACGCCGATGCCGGCCAGTTCGAGACCGCCATCATCAACATGGCGGTCAACGCGCGCGACGCCATGGACGGCGTCGGCCGGCTCACGATCGCGGTCCGCGCCGTGGACAGACTGCCGTCCGCGACCAGCACGCCGCCGAACTCGCCCGGCCATGTCGCGGTGTCGGTGACCGACACCGGCGTCGGAATTCCGCAGGAGCTGTTCGGCCGCATCTTCGAGCCGTTTTACACCACCAAGGAGGTCGGTCACGGCACCGGCCTCGGCCTGTCCCAGGTGTTCGGTTTCGCCAAGCAGTCGGGCGGCGAGGTGACCGTCACCAGCGAAGTCGGCAAGGGCGCGACATTCACGCTGTATCTGCCGCGCGTCGTCGGCGGGCATGGCGCGCGAGCGCAGCGCACCGACGACGCGCCCTCGGTCTATCGGACCGGCGCATCGGTCCTGATCGTCGAGGACAATGCCGAGGTCGGAAAGTTTGCCGCCGACACGCTGACCCAGCTCGGCTGCACCTGCGTGCTGGTGGACAACGCCACCCACGCGCTGGAGGAGCTGGCCGTCGACGCCGACCGGTTCGACCTGGTGTTCACTGATGTCGTGATGCCCGGCATGAGCGGCATCGAGCTTGCGGAAGAGATCCGCCGGCAGCGCCTCGATCTTCCGATCGTGCTCGCCTCCGGTTACAGCCAAGTGCTGTCGCAACAGGGCAGCGGCGGCTTCGATCTGCTGCAGAAGCCCTATTCGGCCGAGCAGCTTGCGCGCGTGCTGCACAAGGCAACGCGCTCGCGCCGGCTGAGGCGCGATCAGGCGCCGGCGGAGTGAGGTAGTTGCGCGGCACATCTCAAGCACGCTGTCGTCCTGGCGAAAGCCAGGACCCATAACCACCGCAGTTGATTGGGAACGGGATCGCGGCTCCAGCGTCGCGCAACAATTGGCATTCCGGGTAATGGGTCCCCTGAGTTCGCAAACGA
>NZ_LFIQ01000112.1:0-2565 GCF_001189245.1 Bradyrhizobium pachyrhizi
TGCCGGTCGGTCGGGGCGCGTGCCGCGCCTTGCATTTTCACGAATGTATTCAAGAGCATTTTCGGCACCGTGCAGGCGCTTGATTGCCGGAAAGCCCGTCCATGACCGCAGGCGACAGCGATCTCCGGATTCGACCCGGACGCATTCGCGGCACCCGCGCGCCCAAGCCCAAGAGCTTCATCAACCAGGTGCTGCGCGCAGCAAAGAAAGCCGGACACACCTCGGGTCAGGCTGCAGCCGGCAGGCGTTCTGCCGCCTATGGGCGCTCAACGTTTGGCCGTGGCCGGCTCGCCTTTAGCCGCTCCCGATTGTTCAGCCCGAGGCGGCGTGTCGTGGTCAAGGCGCGCGTGGTTCGCCATAAGGGGCGAGCCTTCCGCTCGGCACCATTGACGGCTCATCTCTCATACCTGAAGCGTGACGGCGTGACCCGAGGTAGCGAGCGAGCTGAGATGTTCGATGCCGGCAGCGACCGTGCTGACGGCACGGCTTTCGCGGATCGCTGCAAGGAAGATCGGCATCATTTTCGGTTCATCGTCTCGCCAGAGGACGCCGGCGAGATGACCGACCTCAAGGCGTTCACCCGCGACCTCGCCAAGCAGATGGAGACCGATCTCGGCACGCGGCTTGATTGGGTAGCCGTCGATCACTGGAATACGGACAACCCCCACGTCCATCTTCTCGTTCGGGGAGTCGATGACGAAGGCGCCGATCTTGTGATCTCCCGCGACTATATCAGCCGAGGCCTGCGCTCACGCGCTGAGGAACTGGTCGCGATCGAACTGGGTCCAAGACCGGAGCATGAAATCCGCAGTTCGCTGGAGAGGGAAGTCACGGCAGAGCGATGGACGCGGCTCGATCAGCAGATCCGGCTGGCAGCCGACGAAACCGGCTATATCGATCTTCGCCCCGAGAATACTGGCCGGCCCGATCCCGAGATCCGTCGTCTAATGGTCGGCCGCCTTCAGCACCTGGAAAAGATGGGCCTTGCTGCGTCCGCCGCGCCAGGAGAATGGATGGTTGGACTCGAGGCCGAGCGCAGCTTGCGCGACCTCGGCATGCGCGGCGACATCATCAAGACCATGCACCGCGCCTTTACCGAGCGGGGAGAATCGCGCGTCGTTGCCGACTACGTCATCGAAGGTGGAAAGCCATCGACCCAGATCATCGGACGACTGGTCGATCGGGGATTGCATGATGAACAGACGGGCGAGGCCTACGCCTTGATCGACGGAACAGATGGACGCGCGCACCACGTTCGCTTCCGTGGTGTCGAGGCCTTCGAACAGGCGCCGCCGGTCGGCGGCATCGTCGAAGTCCGGCGCTTCGGCCAAGCCGGCGATCCGCGCCCCACCTTGGTGCTCGCGACCCGCTCCGATCTCGATCTCAGCGGGCAGGTCACCGCAAGAGGAGCGACCTGGCTCGACCACCGGCTGGTCGAACGCAACCCCATGCCGCTTGCCATGGGTGGGTTCGGCCGCGAGGCCCGCGACGCCATCGAAGCCCGTATCGAGCATCTGGTTCAGGAGGGCCTGGCACGGCGGCAGGGCCAGCGTGTCATCCTGCAGCGCGACCTCCTCGACACGTTGCGCCGACGCGAACTGGACGAGGTGGCCGCAAAAGTCTCGGCCAGTACCGGACTGCCTCAGATGAACGCCGCCTCCGGGGAGCACGTGGCGGGCACGTACCGCCAGCGGCTGACGCTCGCCTCAGGACGCTTTGCCATGATCGACAACGGTCTTGGGTTTCAGCTCGTGCCGTGGTCCCGCGAACTCGAAAAGAGGCTCGGCCAACACGTCACCGGCGTCATGAAGGACGGCGGCGGCATCGAATGGGGTTTTGGTCGGAAACGCGACCTGGGCCTCTAGCGACTTGCCAATGCAGTGGCGGAAAGGGCCTCGGATGTCTGGGACCAAAATTCTGTGGGGACAGGTGATCGTCGTCGGCTTGATCGTTCTGCTCGCCATCTGGGGAGCAACGGAGTGGACGGCGTGGCGGCTCGCGTACCAGCCGGAACTCGGGCGGCCCTGGTTCGAACTGTTGGGCTTCAAGATCTATTACCCGCCGATCTTTTTCTGGTGGTGGTTCGTCTTTGACGCCTACGCACCTCAGGTTTTCGTCGAGGGAGCCTTCATTGCAGCGTCGGGGACTTTCGTTTCGATCGCAGTCGCGATCGGCATGTCGGTTTGGCGGGCGCGCGAGGCCAAGAATGTCGAGACCTATGGTTCAGCGCGCTGGGCTGATGCGGAGGAGATTCGAGCGGCCGGACTTCTCGGTCTCGATGGTGTGGTCCTCGGCAAGCTCGACCATGACTACCTCCGTCACGACGGACCAGAACACGTGTTGTGTTTCGCACCAACCCGGTCCGGCAAAGGCGTTGGCCTTGTCGTACCCACCCTCTTGGTTTGGCCCGGCTCGGCCATCGTTCACGATATAAAGGGCGAGAACTGGCAACTGACCGCCGGCTTCCGCTCGCGGCACGGCCGGGTCCTGCTATTCGATCCGACCAATCCAAAGTCCTCAGCCTACAATCCGCTTCTCGAGGTCCGGCGCGGGGAATGGGAGGTT
>NZ_LFIQ01000112.1:2575-8014 GCF_001189245.1 Bradyrhizobium pachyrhizi
TGGCGCCATTCTCCACGTCCTCTATGCCGAAATGGACAAGACCCTGGCCGGCGTAGCTGCCTTTCTCTCCGACCCAAAGCGGCCGATCGAAGCGACGTTGAAGGCAATGATGACCACGCAGCACCTTGGCGAGCAGGGTGCTCATCCCGTTGTCGCCTCAACCGCGCGCGAACTCCTCAACAAATCCGAGAATGAGCGCTCCGGCGTCCTATCCACGGCCATGTCGTTCCTCGGGCTCTACCGCGATCCAGTGGTGGCCCGCGTGACCTGCCGTTGCGACTGGCGGATCGCCGACCTGATCGCTGACGCCAGCCCCACGACGCTTTACCTTGTAGTCCCGCCCTCCGACATCTCGCGGACCAAGCCTCTTATCCGCTTGGTGCTGAATCAGATCGGCCGGCGCTTGACCGAGGATTTGCACGCACGCGATCGTCGGCACCGAGTCCTGATGATGCTCGACGAGTTCCCAGCGCTCGGGCGGCTTGATTTTTTCGAGTCGGCACTCGCCTTCATGGCGGGCTACGGAATCAAGAGTTTCTTGATCGCGCAATCGCTCAATCAGATCGAGAAGGCCTACGGGCCCAACAATGCGATCCTCGATAACTGCCATGTCAGGGTCAGCTTCGCCACCAATGACGAGCGAACGGCTAAACGTGTGTCAGACGCGTTGGGTACAGCGACGGAGATGCGGGCGATGAAGAACTATGCCGGCCACAGGTTGAACCCCTGGCTGGGGCACCTCATGGTGTCGCGCCAGGAGACTGCGAGGCCGCTCTTGACGCCTGGCGAGGTCATGCAGCTTCCGCCGATGGACGAGGTCGTGATGGTGGCGGGCACGCCGCCGATCCGGGCGAAAAAGGCGCGCTACTACAAGGACCGGCGGTTCACGGAACGTGTCTTGTCGCCGCCCGATCCCGCGGCTTCCAGTCGATCATCTCGAGCGGACGGGTGGTCAACGCTCGGAACCATGACGCCAGCGACCGAGCCTACCGACAAAAGGGAGCATGCAGAGGACGACACGGCGAACAGCGGCCTCCGTCGCGAGCCCGAACTTCCAGATCATGTCGCGATCGCCAAGGAGACGACCGAACCGACGCCGGCAGAGGAATTTGCCGCCGTTCTTGACGACGACGAGGATGCCGTCCGCCAGACCCGGCTTCTCCGCCAGCAGATGCGTGGCGTCGCGCGTCAGGTCGCAATGGATCCGGATGACGGGATGGAGCTCTGAGACACATGCGCGACCGGATGAACGTGTATTTCCCGCCGGAGCTTCTGAAGCAGATATCGGATCTAGCCGATCGCAAGAAGCTTTCCCGGTCTGCGATCGTCGAAGCGGCTGTTGCTTCGTTTCTGTCACCGGATGGAGCGGACCGGCAGGAGGCAGCGTTCACCCGGCGCCTCGATCGGCTATCGAGACAGATGCAGAGGCTGGAACGCGACGTTGGTTTGACGGCCGAGACCTTGGCCCTCTTCATCCGCTTCTGGCTGACGATCACGCCACCGTTGCCCAACGATGCGCAGGCCGCCGCGCAGGCCAAGGGCAGGGAGCGCTTTGAAGGATTCATCGAGGCGCTCGGGCGCCGTCTGCAAAAAGGGCAAAGCTTTTTGCGCGAGGTTCCCGAAGATATCCTCCATCAGGAGTCGGCCGGCGAAACTGGCTGAGCCTCCTGAATTCGCTATCGCGCCGGCGCCTTCTCTTTCTACGCCAGCCTACGACCGCAGCGATTTTTGCCGACTGACAAAAAGCTGGACGCGCTATCGGCTCGAAGGAGTTGAAAGCAAAGGGGCCGGCATGCAAATCTCGATAGCATGGTGTCGACTTGCGCGCGTTTTTCTCCCTTTTGCCGCTGGATACTATCTCTCGTATTTGTTTCGAACGATCAACGCTTTGATCGCCGGTCATCTCAGCTCCGATACCGGGCTCGGGACAGCAGACCTCGGGCTGCTTACATCAGTCTATTTCCTTGTTTTCGCGGCGGCTCAGATCCCGGTCGGCATTTTGCTGGACCGCTTTGGTCCGCGTCGCGTCCAAAGCGCTCTGCTGTTGCTCGCCGCGGCGGGCGCCGGATTGTTCGCGGTATCGACTGGCTTCCTGTCGCTTTTGATCGCACGTGCAATGATCGGGCTTGGCGTGGCGGCGGCGCTGATGGCCGGACTGAAGGCCATAGTTCTATGGTTTCCCAGAGAACGAGTAGCCTTGCTGAACGGCTACATGATCATGCTGGGGTCACTCGGGGCGGTGACCGCCACGGCTCCAGTCGAACACCTACTCACCTGGATGGACTGGCGGCAACTCTTCGAAATCCTTGCGGCCACGACCGCCGCCACGGCCATGCTCATTTACGTCGTGGTTCCTGAACGAGTCACTGTCCCATCGAGAGTGCCAATCTCCGCCACCCTTAGCTCCGTTTTTGGCGATAAGCGTTTCTGGCGTATTGCCCCGTTGTCGGCGACTTGCGTTGGATCAGCCTGGTCTTTGCAAGGATTGTGGGCATCGCCGTGGCTGGTGGACGTGGAGGGGCTTAATCGGACAAGTCTCGTCAGACAGCTGTTCATAATGTCGCTCGTACTTAGCGGCGGTGCTTGGTTGTTCGGTACGACGGTTTATTGCTTCAGACGAAGAGGAGTCGGGGCGGAGACCATACTGGTGACGATCGCGCTGCTGTTCATCGTAGCACAGGCCGCTTTGATCCTGCGCATGCCGTTGCCGTCCATTCTGCCGTGGTCCGTTGTAGCGATTATCGCGACGGCAACCGTGGTCAGCTTCGCGGTGATAGCTGATTACTATCCACCAGAGCTTGCCGGTCGCGCCAACGGTGCCTTGAACGTTCTGCATTTCGGTTGGGCATTCCTGGCCCAATACGCGACGGGTGTGGTCCTGGAGCAGTGGTCCACAGAGGATGGTCATAGATCCATTGTGGCCTACCAAGTCGCGTTTGGTCTCAACGTCGCACTTCAGATCGCGGCATTGGCCTGGTTCGCGCTACCCTGGCTCCAATCCTTCACTTCGCGGATGGCTTCTATTCCTTCCATCATGCCTGCCGGTGCTTTCGACGCCGTCGAAGCAGGCATCTTCTGCGAGCAAACCGGTGACGATGCGGAGTGGTAAACTGCGGCTGCAGCGGGCCGATACGGTCGAGTGGGCATCAATAGCAGTTCGCAGTCTTTCCTTTTCTACGCTGATCTACGATCGCCGAAAGCTCTCGTTGCCTTTGATCGTTTGGTGCCTTTTCTAATCATCCCATCTGAGGACGCCCTTTGGACGTTCTCGTTCGGTGGGGACCGCGGTGACAATCCATTCCATTCAATCGGAAGCGAATTCGCGCGGTGCACGGATGCTGCGTAGCGCGCTTGGCACAGCGATCACTGGCTACCTCGAAGATGAAGCGATCATCGAGGTGATGCTCAATCCCGATGGGCGGTTGTGGATCGACCGGTTGTCCAGCGGCTTGACTGACACCGGCGAGACTCTGTCCGCCGCCGATGGCGAGCGAATTGTTCGCCTGGTCGCGCACCATGTCGGTGCCGAAGTTCATTCCGCTTCGCCACGTGTATCGGCCGAACTTCCTGGTACCGGCGAGCGCTTCGAGGGTCTATTGCCTCCGGTCGTTGCGGCTCCGGCGTTTGCAATCCGGAAGCCCGCGGTTGCTGTGTTTACGCTCGACGACTACGTCGCCAAGGAGATCATGACCTCGGCGCAGGCCAAGATCCTGAAGAACGCGGTCGCTGCACGGAAGAACATCCTTGTCGCCGGTGGGACATCGAGCGGCAAGACCACTTTGACGAATGCGCTTTTGGCCGAGGTGGCTAAGACCTCCGATCGGGTCGTGCTGATCGAAGACACACGCGAACTCCAGTGCAAAGCGCCTAACCTTGTAGCTTTGCGGACCAAAGATGGCGTGGCCACGTTGTCTGATCTTGTTCGCTCCTCACTGCGGCTGCGTCCTGATCGCATTCCGATCGGCGAGGTCCGCGGTGCCGAAGCACTCGATCTGCTCAAAGCCTGGGGCACGGGTCACCCTGGTGGCATCGGGACCATTCATGCCGGCACCGCGCTCGGCGCGCTGCGGCGGCTCGAGCAACTCATTCAGGAAGCCGTCATCACTGTTCCACGCGCGCTCATCGCCGAGACTATCAACCTCGTCGCTGTTCTTGCGGGTCGCGGTGCCGATCGCCGCCTCGCCGAGCTCGCCTCCGTCACGGGCCTTGGGGTTGCCGGCGACTACAGCCTTTCATCAGCAGGAGACTAACATGCGTTTGGGCTCTCGTGTTCTTCGGCAAGCCGCGTCGCTCGCTGCTTTCGGTTCGGTTCTCTTGACGACGTCGTCAGCATGGGCGGCTGGCTCGAACATGCCGTGGGAACAGCCGCTCAATCAGATCCTGCAATCGGTCGAGGGGCCGGTCGCCAAGATCATCGCGGTCATCATCATCGTCGTGACCGGACTCACGCTCGCATTCGGAGACTCGTCAGGTGGTTTCCGCAGGCTGATCCAGATCGTGTTTGGTCTGTCGATCGCGTTTGCTGCCTCGAGCTTCTTCCTGTCGTTCTTCTCCTTCGGCGGCGGCGTGGTGATCTGATGGAAGAGCAGGTCGCTGGCTTTGTCGTGCCCGTTCACCGTGCACTCTCCGAACCAATTCTGATGGGCGGCGCGCCGCGGTCGGTCGCGATCGTCAACGGCACGCTTGCGGCGGCGCTCGGGCTTGGATTGCGGCTGTGGGTCGCGGGTCTCGTGCTCTGGTTCATCGGTCACATGGCGGCCGTCTGGGCCGCAAAGCGTGATCCCGCTTTCGTCGATGTGGTGCGCAGACATTTGCGCATTCCCGGTCATCTAAACGCTTGAGCCCTTTGTCATGATGAATCTCGCCGAATACCGCCATTCCAACGCCCGTCTCGCCGACTTCCTGCCTTGGGCAGCCCTCGTCGACGAGGGCATCATCCTGAACAAGGACGGCTCATTCCAACGGACGGCGAAATTCCGGGGACCTGACCTCGACAGCGCGGTGCCGGCTGAACTCGTAGCCATCGCTGGTCGTCTGAACAACGCCTTGCGTCGCCTGGGAGCCGGCTGGGCCGTGTTCGTTGAGGCGCAGCGTCATTTTGCGGGTGCTTACCCGCCGAACACCTTTCCGGATGTCGCGTCAGCGCTGGTCGATGCCGAACGCAAGGCTCAATTCGAAGAGGCAGGCGCCCACTATGAGTCCAGTTTTTTTCTGACCTTCCTCTACCTGCCGCCGGAGGAGGGAGCCGCCAGGGCAGAGCGGCTGCTCTACGAGGGCCGCGATCGTACCGTTGGAGCCGATGCGCGCGAAGTGCTCCGCGGGTTCATTGATCAAACCCAGCGCGTACTTCAACTCGTCGAAGGCTTCATGCCGGAATGCACCTGGCTCGATGATCAGGCTACGTTGACCTATCTGCACTCGACGATCTCGACCAAGCGT
>NZ_LFIQ01000112.1:8024-10454 GCF_001189245.1 Bradyrhizobium pachyrhizi
CGTTCGGGTGCCCGAAATTCCCATGTACATCGATGCGCTATTGGCCGACCAGCCCCTAACCGGCGGGCTCGAGCCGATGTTGGGCTCTGCCAACGTTCGGGTTCTGACGATTGTCGGCTTTCCGGGCGCGACGACGCCAGGAATTCTGGATGACCTAAATCGTCTGGCATTCTCGTATCGCTGGTCGACCCGAGCAATCATGCTCGACAAGACCGATGCCACCAAGCTGCTCACCAAGATTCGCCGGCAGTGGTTCGCCAAGAGAAAGTCCATTGGCGCCATTCTCAAGGAGGTGATGACCAACGAGGCATCGCCCCTGCTCGATACCGACGCCCACAACAAGGCGATCGACGCCGACGCCGCGCTGCAGGAACTGGGGTCGGATCAGATCGGACAAGCCTTTGTCACGGCGACAATCACCGTGTGGGACCGCGATCCGGGTGCAGCGGACGAAAAGCTTCGGCTGGTCGAGAAGGTTATTCAGGGCCGCGATTTCACCTGCATGATCGAGACGGTGAACGCAGTAGAAGCCTGGCTCGGCAGTCTGCCGGGGCACGTCTACGCCAACGTACGGCAGCCCCCGGTTTCGACGCTCAACCTCGCCCATATGATTCCGATGTCGGCCGTATGGGCGGGCGAGGCGAGGGATCTGCACTTCAAGGGGCCGCCCCTTCTGTTCGGTAAGACCGAGGGCTCGACCCCGTTCCGATTTTCGCTCCACGTTGGCGATGTCGGCCATACTCTGGTGGTGGGACCGACGGGAGCTGGCAAGTCCGTGTTGCTGGCACTGATGGCGCTGCAGTTCCGTCGCTACCCCAATGCTCAGGTCTTTGCATTCGATTTCGGCGGTTCGATCCGGGCGGCTGCGCTCGCGATGGGCGGCGACTGGCATGATCTGGGTGGCGCATTGTCTGATGGAGGCGACCAGCCCGTTGCGTTGCAGCCTCTGGCCTGGATCGACGATTCCGCCGAGCGAGGATGGGCCACGGAATGGATCGGCACGATCCTGGCACGGGAGAAGATCGAGATCACCCCGGAGGTCAAGGATCATCTGTGGTCAGCGCTGACGTCTCTCGCCTCGGCGCCGATGCAGGAACGGACACTGACGGGCCTATCTGTCCTGCTGCAATCGAACTCCCTGAAGCGTGCCTTGCAACCTTATTGCCTGGGCGGGCCCTCCGGGCGCCTGCTTGATGCCGAATACGAGCGCCTTGGCGAGGCCTCGGTCCAGGCGTTTGAGACCGAAGGGTTGATCGGAACGAGCGCGGCCCCGGCCGTGTTGGCCTATCTCTTCCATCGGATTGGGGACCGTCTCGACGGCCGACCGACACTCCTGATTGTCGATGAAGGTTGGCTTGCTCTCGACGACGACGATTTCGCCGGCCAACTCCGCGAATGGCTGAAGACGCTTCGGAAGAAGAACGCTTCCGTCATCTTCGCCACCCAGTCGCTTTCGGACATCGATGGCTCCGCGATCGCGCCGGCGATCATCGAAAGCTGCCCAACGCGTCTGTTGCTGCCGAACGAACGGGCGATCGAGCCGCAGATCACTGCCATCTATCGCCGCTTTGGCCTTAATGACCGCCAGATCGAGCTTCTGAGCCGGGCAACGCCGAAGCGCGACTACTACTGCCAGTCCCGCCGCGGCAACCGGATGTTCGAACTGGGTCTTGGAGAGATTGCGCTCGCCTTCACCGCAGCCTCTTCCAAGACCGACCAGGCTGCCATCGCGCAGCTCCTCGCCGAACATGGGCCGGACGGCTTCGTACCGGCCTGGCTCCAGCACCGTGGCGTCGCCTGGGCCGCCGACCTGATCCCCAATCTTGCAAATCTGGAGAAATCACTATGAGGCGTCTTGCCCTATTGGCGACCGCTGGCACCGTCGCGCTAGTGCTTGGCGTCGCGGTACCTGCACGGGCGCTGATCGTCTTCGATCCCAACAACTACGTCCAAAACGTCCTGACAGCCGCGCGGGAGCTCCAGCAGATCAACAACCAGATCACCTCGTTACAGAACGAGGCGCAAATGCTGATCAATCAGGCCAGGAATCTGGCAAACCTGCCGTACTCTTCGCTGCAGCAATTGCAATCCTCGATCCAGCGCACGCAGCAACTGCTGGCCCAGGCCCAACGCGTCGCATACGACGTGCAGCAGATCGATCGGGCTTTTTCGACCAGCTACGCGCCGGCGACAAGCAGCCAGTCGAACCAGTTGCTGATCTCAAACGCGCAATTGCGTTGGCAGAATTCCTATGCCGCGACGCAAGACGCGCTTCGCGTCCAGGCCGGCATCGTTGGCAACCTCGACACTAATCGCATCCAGACGTCCGCCCTCGTAACCTCGAGCCAGAGTGCCAGTGGCGCCCTGCAGGCAACTCAGGCCGGCAACCAGATCCTTGCGCTTCAAGCGCAACAACTTGCCGATCTCACG
>NZ_LFIQ01000112.1:10464-60011 GCF_001189245.1 Bradyrhizobium pachyrhizi
GGCGGCGCAGGGCAGGGCGCAGAGCCTCGAAGCGGCTCAGCGCGCCTCGGCTCAGGATCAGGGGCGAGAGCAGCTCAGGCGCTTCCTGACGCCAGGACAGGGCTATCAATCCTCCAATGTGCAGATGTTCCACTGATGACCGACGTAAAGAGATTCAAGGCGCTGTCGCTGCTTACGACAATCGGCCTAGTGGCCGTCGCCGCCTGTACGATTCAGCTGCGTGGCGGAGACGATTCTCCGCCGGCACCGAAGGCCGAGCAGACGCCCGATGCAACCAACTCCGACCTCGCACAGTGTCGTGATGTCACTCCCGAAGAAACAGCGGGTTACCGCCATTGCCAGCAAGTTTGGGCCGAAAGCCGGCGTCGCTTCTTCGGCAGGAAGGAGGGCGCCGCCTCTTCCGGTCATGATGACTCAGCCAGGTCGATACCTGTCCCAAAGGATCAAAGCCGGATCCCGCAAGGATATCCGCGACCGGCGATACCTAATGCGAGCAAGCCATGACTGGTACAGGGATCATCGACCAATTCCTGGAAACGTTCACGCGTTATATCGACACCGGATTCGGGCTGCTCGGTAGCGACGTCGGGTATCTCGCTGCGACCCTTGCCGCGATCGACATCACCCTTGCTGCGTTGTTTTGGAGTTGGGGGCCGGACGAAGACATCATCGCGCGCCTCGTCAAGAAGACGCTCTTTGTAGGCGTTTTTGCCTATCTCATCGGTAATTGGAACAGTCTGGCACGCATCGTCTTCGAGAGCTTTGCCGGCTTGGGACTGAAAGCATCAGGCGCAAGCCTCTCCGCGGCAGATTTCCTGCGACCGGGAAAGATCGCACAAGTAGGGCTGGACGCCGGCCGACCGCTGCTCGATTCGATCTCCAACCTGATGGGCTACATCAGTTTCTTCGAGAATTTCGTCCAGATCGTCATTCTCCTATTCGCCTGGGTCGTGGTGTTGCTCGCCTTTTTCATTCTGGCGATCCAGCTCTTTGTCACCCTGATCGAGTTCAAGCTCACGACATTGGCCGGCTTCGTGCTCATTCCCTTTGGCTTGTTTGGCAAGACGGCCTTCGCGGCAGAGCGCGTCCTGGGCAACGTCATATCCTCCGGCATCAAAGTCCTGGTCCTGGCCGTCATTGTCGGCATCGGCTCGACCCTGTTCTCGCAGTTTACCTCTGACCTTGCCGGCGGCCAGCCGACAATTGAAGACGCGATGACGCTGGTACTCGCGGCGCTCTCCTTGCTGGGCCTCGGCATCTTTGGTCCCGGAATCGCAAATGGCCTGGTGTCCGGCGGGCCGCAGCTCGGCGCTGGCGCCGCGATTGGCACAGGCCTTGCCGCTGGCGGGGTTGTTGCTGCCGGCGCAGGTATTGCCGCGGGTGGTGCTGGACTCGCTGGCGGAGCGTTGGCGGGCGCCGCGCGTGGGGGCGGCGCCGTCTTGAGCGGCGCATCCGCCGCCTATCGAAGCGGCGGCCTGGCCGGTGTGGCAGAGGCCGGCAGCTCGGCTGCCATGAGCCCGTTGCGCCGCGCTGCGGCCGTCCTCAGCGGTGGTGGGCAAGGGGCCGAGCAGGCCGCGAGCACTTCGACCGAAGGGCAGCCCGATTGGGCGCGGCGCATGAAACGTGCCGAGACCATTCGGCACGGTGCGTCGGCAGCCGGACAGGCGGTGCGCGCAGGCGATCACGGCGGCAGCGGCTCGTCCGTCGATTTGTCCGAAGGAGAGCGCTGATACGCCGCCAATGCGCGTTCGTCGCTCGCCGTGGGCGGCGCCTCAAATTCAGACGCCGCCCGACTTTACACCGATCACTTGATCTCAGGGGCAATCATAGATGTTCAAACGACCTTCCGTTCACTACGGGCGCATGCCCGAGCCCATCACGCCTTACCAAAAGGCAGCGCAGGTTTGGGACGAACGCATTGGATCTGCCCGCGTGCAGGCCAGGAACTGGCGCTTGATGGCGTTCGGCTGCTTGATGTTATCAGTTGGTCTCGCAGGTAGCCTTGTTTGGCAATCGAGCCAGGGCTCGATCACGCCCTGGGTGGTCGAAGTCGATCATCTCGGCCAGGCCCAAAGGGTTGCGCCGGCCAACATCGACTATCAACCCACTGATGCGCAGATCGCCTACCATCTGGCGCGCTTTATCGAGGATGTCAGAGGTCTGCCGGCCGACGGCATCGTTCTGCGCCAAAACTGGCTCCGCGCCTATGATTTTACAACCGATCGCGGCGCCGCTGCGCTCAACGACTACGCGCGCAACAATGATCCCTTTGCCAAACTTGGTAAGGCGCAAATCTCCGTCGACGTCTCAAGCGTCATTCGCGCGTCGTCGGAAAGCTTTCGCGTCGCTTGGACCCAGCGCGTCTACGACAATGGCTCGCTGAGCTCGACTGAGCGCTGGACTGCAATTCTCTCGATCGTGATCGAGACACCCCGCGATGCCGAACGCCTGCGCAAGAATCCCCTTGGCGTCTACGTCCGCGCCATCAACTGGTCAAAGGAGTTGAGTCAGTGACCAAGACGATGTCTGACGTTCATTCGAAACGCTCCCTCCAGCAAAGCGGGTCCAATTTGGCATGGTCCGGGCCCGTGGCCGCGAAGCTGGCATTTCTGTCAGCGCTTCTGCTTTCGTCCACGCTCGGCGGATGTGCGACCTACATTCCGCCGGAGATCAGCTATGACGCTCGAGTCCCTCCGCTGCCGGCGGTTCCGACGGCTCTGGACGACAGGTCGCGGCCGCTTCACGTTCCGCCGCCCTGGAAGCCAGCTCTCGGCGGCAAGTCGGGAGGAAAGGAAGAGCCTGAACCCGTGAGCCGGATCGAGACGGCAAACAGCGCAGCCCGGGTTGAACCGCGCAAGCGGGGGTATTTCAACGCATCTCAGATCTACGCCTACAGCCCGGGTGCCCTCTATCAGATTTATGCCGCACCTGGGCAGATCACGGATATCGCACTCGAGGAAGGAGAGCAGTTGACGGGATCGGGGCCGATCGCGGCCGGAGATACCGTACGATGGGTCGTGGGCGATACCGAGAGCGGGAGCGGGGACACCCGGCGCGTCCATATCCTGGTCAAGCCGACCCGCGCTTCGATCGAGACCAATCTTGTCGTCAATACTGACCGGCGCACGTACCTGATTGAGCTCCGCTCCCGCGAACGGCCATACATGCCATCCGTTGCTTGGTACTATCCTGAAGCGGTACGCGAACGGTCACGTTCAGCTGCTCTGAAACCCGTTCTTCCGGATCCGGCTCAGCGTATCTCCCGGTACGCCATCGAAGGAGACAGTCCTCCCTGGCGGCCGCTCGCCGCATATGACGATGGCCGCAAGGTCTATGTCGAATTCCCGCAAGGCATCGTGCAGGGCGAGATGCCTCCGCTCTTCGTCATCGGTCCGGACGGCAAGACTGAACTCGTCAACTATCGCACTTACGGCAACGTATTGATCGTCGATCGGCTGTTTGCTGCCGCCGAACTGCGGCTTGGCGGCGAGCACCAGCAGAAGGTCCGTATTGTCAGGACCGACGGGAGGCCGTCGACATGAACACCCGGAATGGAAACGATCAGGAACAGGCGGCTTCGCCTGAGACACAAGAGGATCAGTCCGGGAGCTTCCGCTTGAGAGCGGAGCACCCGCGCGTGACACGCTTGTCACGGAAAGTACTGGCAGGAGGGAGCGCGGTCGCTCTGCTTGTCATCAGCGGAGCCGTGTTGTGGTCGCTGCAGAAGACTCGCCCTCGAGACCAGGCGGCCGATGAGCTTTACAGTACCGACCATCACAATGTCGCCGACGGTATTACGGCGCTGCCGAAGGACTATGCTGGCGTTCCACGCCAGCCAATCCCCCAACTGGGTCCGCCGCTTCCTGGGGACCTCGGCCGGCCGATCCTTGCAGCCCAAGGCCAGTCGCCGACGATCGGCGCTGATCCGGAACAGCAACGCCGGGATCAAGAGACCGAAGCAGCCCGCATCAGCCATCTGTTTGCTTCGACCACTGGGAGAGAAGCGCGTGAGCCCACGGCTGCTGGGGGCGATCGCATCGCACAACAAAGCCCGACCGGTACCAATGACGACGGATTTGCACAGAACGGTCAGGACCGCAAGCTTGCCTTCGTGAATGCCTCTGTGGACCGTCGCACGGTCAGCCCTGATCGCGTCACTAGGCCTGCTTCACCATATGTCGTGCAGGCTGGGACGGTTATTCCGGGAGCCCTGATCACCGGAATCAGATCGGACCTGCCAGGCCAAATTACGGCGCAGGTGACCGAGAACATTTTTGACACGCCGACTGGCCGGTTTCTGCTTGTGCCCCAGGGGGCGCGTCTGATCGGTATCTACGATAGCCAGGTCACTTTCGGCCAGTCCCGCGTCCTGCTCGTCTGGACCCGGCTGATCATGCCGAACGGACGTTCTATCGTTCTCGAGCGGCAGCCTGGCGCTGACACTGCCGGGTATGCGGGCCTCGAAGATCAGGTCGACAATCACTGGGGTGAGTTATTCAAGGCCGCTGTGCTGTCGACGTTTCTAGCTATCGGGACAGAGCTGGGTGCTGGCTCGGACACTAGCAGCAACGACAGCGCAATTATCCAGGCATTGCGTCATGGCGCCTCGGACTCACTAAACCAGACCGGACAACAGGTAGTTCGTCGCAGTCTCAACATCCAGCCGACGCTGACAATCCGCCCGGGGTTCCCCGTTCGCGTCATCGTCAATCGTGATCTCGTTCTTGAGCCGTACAGAGGATGACTGCCAGATGGCAAAGCTGAAAATCGCAGCGCTTCAGGACGACAAACCCGTAAAGGTGAACACCGAGCTGCCCGCGGCGGTTCATAGAGATCTCGTCGCTTACGCTGAGGCGTTGGCACAACAGACAGGTCAAACCGTAGATCCTGGAAAGCTGATCGCGCCTATGCTCGCGCGATTCATGGCTACCGATAGAGGATTCACAAAATTCCGACGCAGTCATTTGCCGAAAGTCAATGAAGCCGATGGATAGCGCTCACCCAAGACCTTGAGAAAGCTCCCCAGTGCCGGATTTACGTTGTCTCGGCGCCACTGTGCAAGAAAGCTGATGCGACTGGGTCCAACTTCGTCCTGCAATTGGCGATCGACCAAGCCAGCAATGTTTGCTCCGATGTCAGATTCAAGTGTCAGCGACATGCCGAAGCCCATGCTCGTAAGAGCTTTCAAGATTCCTCCACTGACATCATGCTTTTGAATCGTCGGGCGGTCTTCAGGACGAAGTAGCTTGGACACGAGCAGATTTTCCACCTCAGGTCCGGGATCATGCTTGGTTAATAGAATTGTCTCCTTGCGCAGATCCGTCCAATACACCACCTCCTGCGCGGAGAATGCGTGATGCTCAGGAAACGAGATTAGAATGCGTTCATTCCACAGCGTGAGGTTATTGCAATCCGCAAGCTGAAGTCGCCCAGGGCTGATGGCGACGTCAATTGTTCCGTTTCGAACTGCGTTCGCTAGATGGATGCGCGAGCGCTCCACGATTCCCAAGTCGAGGAGTGGAAAGCGTTCCTTGAAATCCGCGAGAGTGGCGCGCAGGTTCCCCGCGGAGATTGACGTACAAAAACCTATCGAAAGACGACCGGCCTCGCCGCCACCAATTGACCGTCCAGTCTCGACAAGCGAATCAAGCTGCTCCAAGATCAGTCGTGCAATCCTAAGAACTCCTCGCCCCGCTAGCGTGGGCTTTACTCCCCCGCTTGAGCGTTCGAATAAGGTGGTTCCAACGAGATGTTCAAGCTGGCCGATCGAGCGACTAAGCGAGGAATGCCCAACCGAAAGCAATTCCGCTGCTCGGCGGAGGCTTCCGCAATCGGAAGCAACGACTGCAAATCGAAGATGCTGTAGATCAATCGCGAATGTTCGACGTTGGCTAGGCATATTATCAGGTTCACTCATCTCTATAGCTCGTCAGCGGCATACAGAATGCGTGGGCTCTGCCTCGGCCGAGCCCAGCTTCCACGCTTCCGGATAATGTTGGGACGTCTTAGGCGGCTGTAGACATCACCGGCGCCCACAGAACCGGTCCGTTCAGCCCGCCTGCAGTTCGCAGTCTGATAAGGACTTCAATCGAAGTCTCGAGGTAGCCGCAAACAGCCGAAGTTTTTCCAATATCGTGGACATTTCCAATGCGGCGCAAAGGCCAGCCCGCGCGCCTGAGAATCCTTTCCATACGAACGTCAGTCACCGTGACTATGTCCGTAAGCCGCCGAGAGAGTCCAAACTCCACCATTCCGGCAAATAGTTCGTATGTAGCGCGAGCAATTCCATGCTGTCCCTTTGGGGCGTCAGGTGGCACATCGGTGGCGAATCGACTGCTCTCCCAAATATGCGGACTTGACGGTGCCGGCTGGTTTGCAAGAAGCACCGGAAAGACCTCTCGCAACATCGTCGGACCAAGGGTTGGAAGTAGGCGCACAGTACCCTGTACGCCGCCCTCTTCAGAGATCTGCGTCAGATAAGCCGGATGTAGTGAATCGAACTCGTCGATTTCCAATTCGCCACTGATGTGAACGTCCCATTCCATCCGTGTCTTAAACACACGAAAGCGTAGCTGATGCATCTCAATCAGCAAGTTTGTAAAGTCGCCGTAACAAGGCTGCGTGATAAGCTGAATCATGAAGTCCCTCGATGGTTGTGGTGAGAACCAAATGGAGGGAAGTGGCGAGGACTGCATCACCTGTAGTTATGGGGGTAGCTTGTCCTAATTCTGCTGCTCTTTCTTTGCAGTCGCCAAGAGGATCGCCGCTTGCACAACCGTTCGAACACCCAGCTTTCTCTTCGCGCTATCCAAGTAGGAGGCGGCCGTATAGCGCGATATACCGAGAATTCGTCCGATCTCCCAGCTGCTCTTCCCTAGCGAAGCCCATTCCAGGCATTCGACTTCACGGGCTGATAGAGGCAATTTGCCGCCGCCTGGTTCCCTCGTCAGCTTGCGACGGGCATGAGCATGAAAGTACAGCGCCAATAGTTGGAGCACGCGTGCATTGGACGTAACATAGCTCTCGAACGGAGGACTTCGATGGTCGGACGCGAAGGTTAGGGCCGCGAGCGGACCGTGGCCATCATGAATAGGAACGGTAAAACCGAATCGGATGCCGAATCGCGAAGCTTCATCGAGCAGTTGGTGTTGCGCCGATGAGCGGGGTCGCACATCTAAGTCAGCCCCCCACCTAAATGGCTCAGGACTTTGGAGCGCTTCTACGATTACCGGATCGATCCGTTGATAGCGGTTCTGAAGATAATGAGAAGTCCACTCTAGGGGATATGTAGAAATCAAAGTAGGCTTGCTGGCTCCGTTCCGCGGAAGAGCAAGATATGCAAAACTAGAGAGGTCCAACGCCGCAGCGGCGGCGGTGATTGCCTCGCGAAGGTCTGCGGAGTCCTGAGCCGTCGAAAGTAGATCAATGAAATTTTGAAAGATTCGGTGCATAAGGTTCTCTCAGCACACTAAACACGGGGACTGAGGCGCAGCGAACTTTGGCGATGGCGAGGTAGAGTCCGGCCATGCAGGTGGCCGCGAGCTTCTCGTAGCGTGCGGCGATACGTCGTCATACAAGCGCGCGTAAGGAATGTGGCTTCGACGACCTTGGTGCGCCAGTCGTAGAGCGTCCGTAGAGCGTTCCCAGCGCCGGTCGTGCGGGCGACGTTGATGTCCTCCAACTAAGATGTCCATTGCGCAAGAGTCGCCCTTTGAAAATCGCTCTAACGAGCAATCAGTTGAAACGAGGGGGAAGGATACTTGCCGACTAGACAATTGTTGTTATTCACTAGTGACTAGCACTTGATTGAAACTTTGACTGCCCCCGAAGGATGATGCCATCGCGTCTCATTCGAACTCCGGTTCTTTGAGGCCGGTGCTGAGGGTCCCCCAATTCGGGAACGGGTGTATTGACTTGGGGTAGCGGTGGCGCAGATACCTTCAAGATCAACGACACGGCAGATCAGACATGCATGTGTGGAGGCGGCTAATAGTAGCGACCCTCCCCCTCCTTGGTCATCCAGGACATCAACACCGGCGGAGTGAACGACTTCGTTAACTTCGCGGGGACATAGCTGCATCCAGAAAACAAGAAGGCCGCCTTTGAGGCGACCTTCTTCCGCGTGTGATGTCAACGCGCGCCCGCGTCCCAGCATGCGTAGGACTAACGATGAGGAGGTGGCGACCGTGGCGCTAGGGGCGGTGCCTATCTCGGTTGGACTAATCGTTGGTCTGAGCCGTTTTGTGGCGTTCTAATAAGAATGCACGTTCCCAAAGGCGTGGAGTGCCGGGAGGCTGAGCAACCATCAGTCACCATCCCGGTGCCGGCAGCACGCCCGCGATGGCTTGCACACGGCGGGCCACGTCGAGAAGTGTCCTGTCGTTATTGGATGCGCTGTTAATCTCCAAGCCGATCGGCAGCCCTGCGCTTGAAAGGCCGATTGGGATGTTGATGCCCGGCAATCCGGCTCCGCTAGTCGGAACAGTATTTTTCGACAGCGTCAGATCGCTTGCCTCCTTGCCGGCAACCGTAAACTTGCTCTGCTCGGCAATCCGTGGCGCGGGGCACGGCGTCGTCGGGAAGATGTGCACGGCGGCATCTGTCTGAGCGAACGCGTCGGCGAAGCGGCGCTGCAACTCTGGACGGTCGACCGTCAATGCCTTCTTATAGTCTTCATCGGAAAGATAGCCTGCACCCGATGGTAGGACGAGATGACTCCACGCACCTTTAAGTTCCGGCTTGAGCCCTTCGTAGATGTCGTCGAACGATAAGGGCAATTGATGCTCAGCGAGAAAATCGGAAATGGCTTGCCGGGTTTCACGAAAGAAAATGGCCCACCTCAAATTTCCGGCGAGCGAAGAAAAATCGTCGCCGAAGTCGAATTCAACAACTTCCGCACCGGCGTGCCGCAAGTTTCTGACCGTCTCCTTGAACGTGACATCGGCCTCAGGGTCGACCCAGTCGAGGTATTGCCTGGGAGCATAGATGAATTTTACCCCCTTGAGGTCTGATCGCTCCGAAACACCCAGTGAAGAGGACTTAGTGACGATCTGATCGATCAACGCGCAATCATCGACCTTCCGGGCAAGGACGCCAGTGGTATCGAGGGTGTGCGAGATTGGAGCGACGCCGTTGCCGGACCATCTTCCCGTGGTTGGCTTGAATCCGACGACACCGCAAAGAGACGCTGGCACTCGTATCGACCCAACAGTATCGCCACCCAGTGAAGCCGGCACGATGCGGGATGCCACGGAAGCCGCAGAGCCGCTGGACGACCCGCCCGACACGTGATCCGGCGCGTAAGGGTTCTTTACCTGCTCAAAGTGGAAGTTGTGCCCCGCCAGTCCCCAAGACATCTCTACCAGGTTGTTCTTTCCGAATACGATGCCACCAGCGCCTTTAATCGCCCGAACCGTATCCGCGTCCTTTTGGGGCACGTGACCTTCTAGCTGCTGTATACCAAGGCTGGTGGGAAGGCCACTCGTCGCATAGCTATCTTTGACCCCAATCGGGACGCCGAGGAGGGGTGCTTTAGATACGGATCCTGCGGCGCGCGCCTTATCCGCTTCCCTTGCCGCGGAAAGAACCGATGCCTCGTCGATTGTGATGAAGGATTTGAGGTCGGCGCGTTTCTTCGCCTGTTTGAGCAGGGCTGAAGCGTACGTCTCGGATGTAATCTCGCCATTTCGGATAGCAGTCGCGGCCTCAGCGACGCCCAGTTCTGTCAATTCCACTTCCGTAGTTGAATTTCTGTTTTCTGACACATTGCTCTCCTGGAGGGGTGACCTGCCAACATCTTAAAGTACGATCATACTATAGAAGTATGATCATAATTCAAGAAGAGGACGGCATAAATCGGGCGCGGCTGGAACCGCTTTGCAAAATGTCGGCTGGATGCCAGAGACGGTGCGCCGGTGGTGGACCTATGAACCTGTGCGGACACAGATCACGCGGTTGTGGTCAGTATCGCGTTCGCACGAGGCCGCAGTCGGCATCGCCTACCGCTTACCGATGGCCGAGTAAAAAGAGAAGAAACGGTCAAAAGGGCGATCTATGTGCGTCTCATCGCGTGGGGAGATTTCCCAAAGGCTTTTTTGAAGGAGCGGCTGAAGTGTGACATGTCAGAAAAGCCGAATGTCATTGCAGCATCGGTAACTTGACAAACGTGTCCCTCAGCAAGCGCCGCATAGCTAGCATTGAGGCGTTGTTGCCAAAGCCAACGGATCGGCGTCGTGCCTTCGGAAGCAAACAGGCGGCAAAGCGTGCGCGCAGAGATGCTCTGGGATCTGGCAATTCTCTCGGCATCGAGTTTTGCCTCGTGAAGATGGGCCAACATGTATAATTTGATTTGCCGGAGCAGGCGATCTTGGCCGCGTTCGATCTCGGAAAAACCAGTAAGTTCGGCTTCCATAGTCGTCGCAATGACGTCCAACGCAGAGGTCGCCACGCGGTTAATCACGCTGTCATCCGCAGTTTTGCTAAACGAAACGATTTTCTGAATTATCGACCCCGTCAGGCCTCCAAGCTCGGTCGTTCCCGCAATGCACTGCGACGTCAATGTCCGCGCTTTTGGCAGTCGCGAGACCAGGAGCGCGCGTGGGATGTCTACGAGAATAACTCGGCGGTTACGAGCAGGACGGAATCTGAGCGAAAATGGTCGAGTTTGGTCATAGAGAACGAGATCGCCGGATCTGGCTTTAGTCTCGCGTTCGTCCTGCGTTACATCGACCTCACCACGCAAGACCAAAAGCAACATAAAATGATCCCGCGGATCTTTGCGAATTTCCGGCGGTCCACGGTCGAGTCGTATCTCGCCGCGCGATAACGATAAAGCTTCGCTGATCGCGATCGGTCCAAATGTTCGGCTGACGAGCCATTCGCGAAAGTCACTGTCGAAGTTCCATTTGCACTCCGAAAGCGAATATTCGCGGCAAGTAATCTGGTGCCATTGTTCGAAACTATCGATCGGTGTGGCGCCGTTGTTGTGCAACGCAAGCATCTGACTGTCCCCTCCGAATTGCAGTCGGTCACGATGCAAATGATGTGCCGCTCATTTTTTGGAAAGGTTAGCACGAGCCACGGATCTCTCAATGCCCAATCTGCTTTAGGGCATCCCCGGCGCGCAAATGTTGGCAGTTGTAGGCTAGCTGCCTGGCGGTCACGGACAAGCGCCCCCCCGAACCTCACGTTAGCGTGCCGTTCATGCTTACTAATGGGGGAGTAAGAATATTCTCATGTCAAATCTAGCAAGTCATTCTTCCGCGCGGCTCGCGACCATAAATGAAGCGACCGCTTCGGTTACAAATAAGGTTGCCGTGGCGATAGCCATGTTCGCGATTTCTGGCGTGCAGGCGGCCAACGCTTTTGAATTCGGCTCGCCCGGCTATCTGCAGAAGCCGGGAATCGTGTTGGGCGCCGCCGCCGCCGCGCCGCCGCCGGGGATCTACGGCTTTGATCAGGTCTTTACATATCAGTCAAAGCTTGTCGGTCCAGGCGCGCCATCGGTAGGAGGTGCGGCGACTGGTTTTAAGGTCGACATGGCCGCGCAGGGTTTCCTTTGGGTGCCAGGCTGGACGTTTCTAGGTGCATCTTATGATGCGGTACTGGTTCAACCCTTCATATCCGCGACTGTCGGCAATCCAGTGAACGTCGCGCCGGCTGGTTTGCACAACACATTTATCGCAAACGAGCTTAGTTGGAAGCTTGGCGACAGCGGCGTCTTCGTGAAGGCCGGGCTCGGCATATATGCTCCGACAGGAACTATCCAGGGAGCAAGCGGCCTGGCGAATATCGGTCAACCGTGGTGGACATTTCAGCCAAACATCGTCGTATCTTATCTCAAGGATGGATGGAATCTTACCGCAAATATCTTTGATGAGATCAATACCGCGAACGAGCGGACTGATTACCGCAGCGGGGACGTCTTGCACGCCGAATTCACTGCAACCAAGACGTTTGGCAACTGGACGCTTGGTCCGGTCGCTTATTACGTCGGACAAGTTACCGATGACAGGTCCAGCGCCTTCTACGGAGGGCTGGTGAACGTCAATCGCTACAACACGTGGGCAGCTGGCGGAATGGCGGCTTATAACTTCGGCCCCGCGAGCCTCAACGTGTGGGCGACTCAAGAGCTATCGGCAAGCGCATCGGGTGGTACTGCGGCTCCTCCCGGATTTGATAGTGCCGCTACGACAAAGGGGTTTTCGATCTTTGCGCAGCTGAACTATCGGCTATGGGCGCCGGACGCGCCAGCCGCACCGGTCGTTTCACGGTTTCACAAGTAGGCCGGAGAAGAGTCCGCTCAATCAAGCTCGAGCGCACCTTTCAATGGAGTTGTACCTACCGGCTAGGCGTACTCGGTCATCGTACAGGGGGGGGGGGCCTAGCTAAGGCGTGTACGCAGCGCCGCCACTATCCGGCGCTGCAATAAGCATCGTCTCAAGCCGTTGCAGCCAAGCGCCTGAAGTTCTTGTGAAATGGGAGCTCGTTTGGCAGCCGGAGCGACAGCGAACAAAAGATATGACTCGATAATGGACAGCCTGATAAACGCACTCTTTCAAATGTTGAGCTTTGGGTCGATCATGGTGTTGGTCGTTCTCGGTCTCGGCGTTATTGCCAGCATGATGGGAATTTTCAACTTTGCTCAAGGCGAGTTTGTTCTGCTTGGCGCTTACGTCACGTATTTCGTCCACAGTCTGGGTATCCCCGCTGCCATCGGCATGCTGGTCGCTCCGTTTGTCGTCGGTGGGTTTGGCTTTGTATTGGAGCGGACCGTGGTGCATCGCTTCTACAATGCGCCGGTCGCCGCCATGCTCGGTACGTATGCGCTAGGCGTGATCATACGAGAGATTGTTCGCGGCCTTATCGGGGGTCTCTATCTTTCAGTGCCAGAACCGATTGCAGGGTACGTCACCGTGGGGAAATTGCATTTCTCAAGCTGGCTATGCGTGACGATCATCGTCAATGCGCTCGTTATGATATGCAGTTACGTTCTTCTGGCTCACACATCGTTCGGGTTGCGGGTTCGAGCCTCGCTGGAGAATCCTGCGCTGGCTCGAGCGTCCGGCATCTCGACCGCGAAGATCTATAGCCTGACGTTTGCGCTTGGAGCCGCACTTTCGGGCCTTGC
Organism: Bradyrhizobium pachyrhizi; assembly: GCF_001189245.1. Lineage (GTDB taxonomy): Bacteria > Pseudomonadota > Alphaproteobacteria > Rhizobiales > Xanthobacteraceae > Bradyrhizobium > Bradyrhizobium pachyrhizi. The sequence continues at coordinate 23,594 of NZ_LFIQ01000112.1, forward strand.
CGGTGCGCTGATCGTTCCGCTCTTCTCGTTGTTCGCCGATCTAGGGATACGGTTCCTCATACAGGGCTTTATTGCGGTTCTGGTGGGCGGTGTCGGATCGTTTGCGGGCCCGATAGCAGGGGCAGGCGCCATGGGCGCATTTAGCTCTGCGCTGCCTTGGCTGATATCGCCTGTCATCGCTGACGTCCTGGTGCTCGCAGCCGCCATCACTTTCATGAAATTCCGGCCGCAGGGTCTTATTTGGGGAAGAGGGATTTAGTTATGTTGAATGATCGCCAGCAGGCAAGTCGGCGCGGCTTTTTCAACCAATTCGCTCTCGCATCGGCCGCTATTGCGGTCGGTACTGGGGGTTGGGTTTTCCGGCCAAAGTGGGCCAACGCTGCCTTAGGACCCATCAAGATTGGCGTCGCGGCCGACCTCACCGGGCCTTTAGGCTTCGGTGGCGGCGCTCAGGCAAACGTGGCTCGGATGATTGTAAAGCAGATAAATGATAGTGGCGGCCTTCTAGGGCGTCCCGTCGAACTCTACGTCGAGGATACGGCGTCCAACGAGGCTGTTGGCGTCGCTAACGTCCGAAAGCTGATTCAGCGCGACAAAGTTGACATGGTGATCGGCGGAATTACGAGTTCGTTGCGAAACGCGCTCAAGGACGTAATCGTCTCAAAAGGAAAGACGATCTACATTTATCCAGAGTTTTACGAAGGAAAAGAATGCACGCCTTACCTGTATTGCTCAGGTCCGACGCCCTCTCAACAAACGGATAATCTCATCCCCTGGCTGATCAAGAACGGTGGGAAGCGGTTTGCGCTGACGGGTGCCAATTATATCTGGCCGCACACGTTGAATGCTCATGTGCGCAAGCTGATCGAGAAATGGGGCGGTGAGGTCGTCCAGGAAGAGTACTTCCCCTTAGACCAGGTTGACTTTTCCTCGACAGTAAATCGGGTGGTCTCCAACAAGGTCAACGTCGTCTTCAACACTGTTATTCCGCCTGGGACCGGTCCACTATTCAAACAACTGTACCAGGCGGGCTTTAACAAGGACGGTGGACGACTAGCTTGCGTCTTTTCCGACGAGCTCCAATTCGCTCTCAATCAGCCCGAAGAAATCGAGGGTCTCGCGACCAGTCTCGATTATTTCCAGGCTGTGGCGCAGGACGATCCCATCAGCAGAAAGATTCAGACCGAGTACGACAAGCAGTTTCCCAACAAGCAAATGTTCGCCGCCGGTGGTGGAGCAACGGGTGTTTATCGTGGTCTGAAGTTGTGGGAGGCTGCAGTTCGGGAGGCCGGGACGGTCGAGCGTGATCCTGTTGCGGCCGCTCTAGATCACGCCAAAATTGCGGAAGGGCCTGGCGGGCCTGCCGAAATGGTTCCCGGTAAGCGACACTGCAAAATGAACATGTACATTGCAGTGGCGAAGGGTGGAAAATTCGAGATCCTCGACCGTAGCGTTGGTCTCGTCGATCCGCGTGAGTGTTAGACGATCGGCCAAATGTTGTCCGGAAAGGTTTTCGTGTGACTGAAGCTTCACAAGTTGCGTCGTTCAGTGCAACTGAGGTGCCGCTGAATCGAAAAATGCTTCCGATTGTCGAGTTCGCGATGATCGGAATCGCTGTGGTCGCGCCAATCGTGATGCAGGATTTCATTACGGTCTATGCCACGCGGGTACTGATTCTCTGTCTCTTCGCGTTGTCGTTTGACCTGGTGTGGGGGTATGCGGGCATTATGAGCCTCGGTCAGTCTCTGTTCTTTGGGCTGGGCGGATACGGCATTGCACTCCTTTCACGTGATTGGAATGTTGCTTCCATCTTGGTGGTGCTTCCGGTTGGTGCACTGATTGGTCTTGTAGCCGCTTTGATGATCGGCGGGTTTTTGCTCGTTGGAAGACATCCGTCTAGCATGATCTTCGTATCGCTCGGCACCATGACGGGCGCATATGCGGCAGACCGTTTGGTGAGAGGGTGGTATTACGTCGGTGGTCAGAATGGAATTCCGTCGATCCAATCGATGAGAATCGGACCATATGAATTGGTCGAAGGACCGACGTTTTATTATCTCGTGCTGGCCATTCTCGTCGCGGTTTACCTCGTCTGCCGGTGGTTGGTTCGCTCCCAGTTTGGCCTGGTGCTTGCGGGTCTTCGTGAGAACGAGGAACGAATTGCCTACTTCGGCTACAACGTGGAGCACATCAAGCTGATTGTCTTCACTCTCGGCGGCGCGATCGCGGGTCTAGCCGGAAGCCTCTATGCGTTCCATGAAAGCTTTGTGTGGTCCGGCATGCTCGGTGTCGTGATGGCAACGCAAGTCGTCCTATACGTAATGCTCGGAGGATCGGGGACATTGATCGGCGCCTTAGCCGGCACCGTAGTGATCGAAGCGTTGAATTTTTGGCTGTCTAATACGTACCAGGAGATCTGGCCGATCATCCTGGGAGTAATGTTGCTGCTAATCGTGATGTTCCGCCCGGGCGGCCTCGTGAGTTTCATCCTCGATGGACATGAACGCGTTGGAAGCTTCGGGTATATGGGTCGCGGAGATGGGCGTGGCTCTACTTGAGGCCAGAGGGGTCGGTAAGAGCTTTGGCAGGCTAACCGCGTTGACGGGGGCCGCTCTTACGGTTGGCAATAATGAGTTTCACGGACTGATTGGACCAAACGGTTCGGGTAAAAGCACGTTCCTGAAATGCATCGCCGGAGCCACGGCGGCAACGAAAGGCCGCGTGATCTTCGACGGAGCCGACGTCACCAATACCTCGCCGGCGGCGCGAGCCCGCGCTGGGATGAGTCTCAAATTCCAAATGACGAGCGTTCTTACCGAACTCACGCTCTACGACAATATTTTGCTCGCCTTACAGCCGAAGGTGTCGCTAACCCGTCTTATGTTCTCCGGCAGCCGAAAGATATTACACGAACGCGTGATTGCGATGCTCGAGCAATTCCGGTTGGCTAACAGAGCGCACGACGCCGCATCGACGCTGTCTCACGGCCAACAACAGTGGCTGGAGATCGCCATGGCACTTGCTGCCGAGCCAATGCTTTTGCTTCTCGATGAACCCACAGGGGGTATGAGCATAGAAGAGCGGCGCGTTACGGGGGAATTGCTGCAACCAATCAAAACTCGTTGCTCGTTAGTAATCGTCGAGCACGATCTCGATTTCATCCGAGATATCTGCGATCGAATCACTGTTCTGGATCAAGGTAGCGTCATCTGCTCCGGAACCGTACCAGAGGTCCAAGCAAATTCTAAGGTTCAAGAGGTCTATCTGCGCCGTGCTTGATAATAAATTTCTCGATATCACTAATCTCGAGACGGGGTATGGTATGAGCCAGGTCCTGTTCAGTGTGAGTATGTATGCTCCATCGCGTGGTGGAGTGGCTGTGCTCGGCCGCAATGGTGCCGGCAAAACCACATTGCTGAAAGCTATTGTCGGCGAACTGCCCGTGAACCGTGGCGCCATAGGATTTGACCAGCGGCCGGCGGCGGGTCTTTCGACCGAGCAACGCATACGTCGTGGGATCGGATACGTACCCCAAGAACATGGTGTATTTGCACGCTTGTCGGTGCGCGACAACCTGGCTGTCGGGCTGCTGGCAGCGCAGGATCGCAACGCACTTGACCGCGTATTGGCCCTTTTCCCAAAGCTGGGCCGGCGACTTGACCAAGTAGCTGGAACGCTATCCGGTGGCGAGCGAAAGATGTTGGCCATTGCCCGCGCACTTTTGCCGGGTCCACGTTTACTGTTGCTCGACGAGCCGACCGAGGGTGTCTGGATCGGCGTGGTTGAAGAGATCACGGAGAGGTTGATCGACCTGGCGAAGGAGATAGCAGTACTCGTTGTCGAGCAGCATCTCGACCTCGCGCTGAGAGTCGCGAGCAGGGCTTATGTACTTGACCGAGGGCGAGTCGCCCTGTCGGGGCCGTCGCAGGATATTCGCAACGATCCGCGGCTTTTGGCGTACTTGGCGCCGTGAGCCCTACTGCGCTCGCGACAATGCGCAGGCGATTTCGCCGAAGCCGGGCTATTCGCGCACAAGCTGCCAGATTAATGCGCCTCGAGCAGCGTCGCAATCTCCCCAATTAACGCGCTTGCGTAGATCCATTCCTCCGAGAGTTGCGCAGTGGAGTGCCCGGAATCGAGAGCGCCGCCGCGACGCGCCTGCTCAACAGACCTACGCAGCGGCTTCTGCTTCAGCGGATCGCCGCCCTCATTGTGCGCACTAGCATAGGCAGTCCGTACCGTCGTCGAATAGACCCGGCGGCAGTCGTTCAGGAATGCGGGCCTCGACGGAGCACCGGTATGGCAGGGAGGCAGTCTGCATGCTCCCAGACCGACTCGCGGGACCGAAAGAGTCAACGCAGACCGGTCACGAGGCCCGGATAACTCAAGGATTCAAATAATTGGCCAACGGACCGTCGGGAGCAATTTCAGCTGCAGACAAAGCGAAGCGGGCCGATTCTACGCCGAAATCCGAATAGCCAATGATTTCTTCTATAGGCATGCTTCCATGCTCTGCCGAGCGAGTCGTGCCAGGACGGGAAAGCTTTTCGCCCGCTCCTTGGCGTGCTCGGAAGCGGCCGTTCCGCGGATCGCGCGCCCCTTGATCCCGTGGAAGATGGCCGCCATGCGGAAGAAATTGAACGCGATGTAGAAGTCGTAGGCTGGGATAGATGTCCGTCCTGTTCGACCGCAATAGGCTGCCACGTAGTCGGCCTCGCTCGGGATACCCAGGACTGTCAGGTCTGCGGCGGCCAATCCCGCGACGATGTCGGGCGGCATCCGAAACATCATCGCGTGATAGGCGAAGTCAGCCAACGGATGTCCGAGTGTCGACAGCTCCCAGTCGAGTACCGCAAGAACCCGCGGCTGTGTTGGATGAAAAATCATGTTGTCGCAGCGGAAGTCACCATGGACGATACTGCTTTCATCACCGTCAGGGATGTTGGCCGGCAACCATTCTACCAATCGATCCATGTCGAAATCACGTCCGGCGTCCTTGTCATCTTGGTACTGCTTGGTCCAGCGCGCGATCTGACGCGCGAAATAGTTGCCGGGCTTTCCGTAATCGCTGAGGCCGATTGTTTCGGGTGAAATGAGATGGAGCCGTGCGATGGTGTCGTTCATCGCATCGAAATAGGCAGCACGGTGTTGTCGGCTCACGTCTGGAAAGGTTGCGTCCCAGAAGATCCGTCCTTCGACCATCTCCATGATAAAGAACCAGGTGCCGACAATACCGTCGTCCGTGCACAAGGCGTATACTTTGGCGACAGGGTAGCCGGTCGTCGCCAGCGCCTGAAGCACACGTGCTTCGCGTTCGACCGCATGGGCGCCTTTCAAGATATGGCCCGGTGGTTTGCGCCGCATCACGTAGTTGCGCTTGGGTGTGACCAGCTTGTATGTCGGGTTCGACTGTCCACCCTTGAACTGTTCGACGAACAGCGGGCCACAGTAATCTTGGACATTCGCTTCCATCCATCGCGCTAGCGCGGCTTCATCGAAACGATGCGTTTCACGTACTGGTGTGGTACCGGCATTCAGATCAGCTGTGGCGCTCATGCGTGGGACTTCTTCCAATCGCGTTTAATTTTCTTAGCCAATGACCACTTATGAACTTCCGTCGGGCCATCATAGATACGAAATGCTCGTACTTCCCGGAAGACCTGTTCAACAATCGTGTCATCGGTGACGCCGGTGCCACCCATGATCTGAACGCAGCGGTCCGCGATTCGCATCAGGGCTTCTGAAACGGAGATCTTGGTCATCGAGCTCTCGACGGTGCCTCTTGCGCCTGTATCGAGGACCGAAGCACACCAGTCGATCATCAGCTCCGACTGCTTCAGTTCGATAATATTCTCGGCCAGCATGAAGCCGACGCCTTCATGGTCAATTAAAGGCTTTCCAAAAGCTTGACGTCGGTTAGCGTAGTCGCTTGCAATTTCATTTGCCCGTACACAGGCGCCGAACCACCGCATACAATGCGAAAGACGGGCCGGGGCCAGGCGGATCTGCGCGTACTCGAAGCCTTCTCCGCTTTTTCCAAGCATCTGATCAGCGGGAATGCGGAGTTGGTTGATAGTCACGACGGCATGGCCGCCTGGCATGGAGTTGTCGATAGTGTTCGGTACCCGCTCGATGCGGATCGCCGGATCAGGTAGATCGACGAGGAACATACAGGCCCCATCTGACGACTTGGCCATGACGATCCCTACCTTTGCCCCCTGCGCGCCAGTAATGAAGGCTTTCCGGCCGTTGACGACCCAGTGGTTGCCGTCGAGGACCGCGGTCGTTTGCATCATCGACGGATCGGAGCCTGCGCCGTTGTCAGTGGCTGGTTCGGTCATGAAGAACGCGGAACGTGCACGACCTTCCACTAGGGGAGCCAGAAATCGCTGTTTCAACTCCGGACTTCCGACCTTACCCAGCAGATACATGTTGCCTTCGTCTGGCGCTGCCGTGTTGACAGCGATCGGCCCGAGTGGCGACAGTCCCGATTTTTGCAGGACGATGGCTGTTTCGCGCTGGGAGAGGTGATTGCCGTTGGCAAGGATATGTGGGGTCAGGACGCCCGCCAGCCGCGCCTTATCTCGGAGTTCGTGAACGAGTTCATCGGTTGGGCATCCGTGATGGTCACGCCGAGAATCCGCTTCGTAAGGGATAACGACGTCGCGAACGAACGCTTCCACGCGGGTCGCAATTTCCGCGGTACGTTCTGCGCCAATATCAGTCATCTGCTGTCCTTTCATCCGTCATGTCGCGAGGCTTGTAGAGGGTTTGCAGTCAATTCGGGTCGTAGTTTCTCAATGCCCACAGTTCGGTAATGTCATGGTAGAGCTCGCGCTGAGGCAGCCCTGGGCTGCCAAATGGCCCAGTGCCGGACACGCGATGTTCGTCAGCGCGGTCGATGCGCAACACGTCCAATCGCCACGAGCCAACTGATACAGATGATGCAGTTCGGACGCTTGATCAGACAGTCAAATACTCAATATCGAAGTTCTCTGTTTGAGCAAGAGGTCTGCTGCCTTTCGGCTATCATCAGTACGGCAGCTTGCGTGTTAGCGAAGACGATTGTCGGCATTATTGAAACGTCGGCGATCCGTAGAAGTTCGATTCCGTGCACACAGGGATGACGCCCTGCCAGCGTCTTTGGTCGGTGGAAGTTGAACAACCCGAGGAAAGGCTGGATCGACGAGCGTCAGGTAACCCCGACCTGCGATATTTCATGACTTGCAAAATGCAAGCTATGGCTATATGGTCCTCTCAAGAGAACAAGTTTTCGGGGAGGGCGTCGCGTGAAGCTTGCGACTTATCGATCCGGCGGCCGTGAGCGGGTCGGTCTATTACATGGTCACGATAGCCGTCTGTTTGACGTGGCCGCCGCGGCGCATCGAGCGGGTGCCGCAAATTCCTGTTTCAGCTCTATGCTATCATTGATCGATGGGGGAGATGCGGCCTTGGATCAAGGCCGGGAGCTGCTGGAAAAGTACCACGGCGACCCAGACCTCTCGCTTCCCGTAACGTCAACGCAAGTGCTGGCCCCGTTACCAGAGCCTCGCCAAATGCGCGATGGCATGTCGTTTCCGGCGCACATCGTGCAGGGCCCACTCGGGCAATTCAAACTTAAGGCGCGACTTGCCGGTGACATGGCCGAGCTAGCGCGACTACAGGCCGTGCCGCTGCCCGAATTACCGGGGGTATATCGCAAGCAACCCATCTATTACATAACTAACCGCTTCAGCGTGCAGGGCACAAACACGACTGTCCGCTGGCCGCGCTACAGCAAAGTGATGGACTACGAGCTTGAGTTCGGAATCGTCACCAAGGGGAAGGGTGCCAATATCTCGGTAGCCAAAGCGCGTGATCATATCTTTGGCTTCACTATTTTCAACGATTTCTCTGCGCGCGATGCGCAGCGCATCGAGATGGAGGGGCGTCTCGGTCCGGCCAAGGGAAAAAGCTTCGACGGTGGAAACGTACTTGGTCCGTGGATCGTAACACCTGACGAAATTGGCGATCCCTACAAATTGAAGGTGGAGGCGCGTGTCAACGGCCAAAGTCGATCGGCCGGCACAACCGAGGGCATGTTGTTTTCGTTCGAAGAGATTATCGCCCACGTTACATTAGATGAAACGCTGATGCCGGGAGAGTTCATCGGCTCCGGAACGGTCGGCAACGGCTGTGGTCTCGAACTCGGTTGGTATCTCGAGCACGGTGACAGTATCGAGCTCGAAGTCGAGAAAATAGGGATTTTGAAGAACAGAGTAGAGCGCCAGTGAGGCCTGATCGAAGGAAGGTCGCGTGACGCGCGCCAAAGCCGGCTTCAATGGTGAGGTTTGATATGCCGCTTAAGGCGGCACAACGGGAGAGAATGATGTCAGACGAGCCAGTCACGCGCGAAGAGCGCGGCAGTATTTCGATTTTGACGATGCAGCATCGCCCTTACAACCTGCTTGGTCCGACGTTGCTCAACGCCATCGTGGAGAAGATCGAGGCGGCGCAAAAAGCATGTAGCCGCGCTATCGTCATCCGAAGCGGCTTGCGACATTTTTCCGCCGGCGCCGATCTCGATATTTTCGTCAAGCGGGTTTCCGACGGTAGCATCGATCAGCAGAAGGAGGGTCGACGACTTACTGGTGTCGAGTTCCTTAACTTCATGGAGACGTTGCCTATTCCCTTGATTGCCAGCCTTCATGGGGTCTGTCTTGGCGGCGGCCTCGAGTTGGCCTTGTGCTGCGACTATATCATCGCGGCGTCTTCGACGAAGATCGGGTCGATCGAAGCAACGCTCGGCCTCAACCCGCTACTCGGCGGCATTCAGCGACAAGTGCAGCGTATTGGTGCAATGCGTGCCAAGGAAATGTCGATGTTGGCGCGTCGTTATGATGCGCCGACCTTAGAGAAATGGGGCCTGATAAATCTGACCGTTCCGGAGGAGTCGCTAGAAAAGGCAACAATGTCGATCGCGGAAGAGTTCGCTCAGGGACCAACCGTGTCGTACGCCTCCACCAAGAGCATCGTGCGTGTCGCAATCAACGGCGGCACCCAGGCCGCCGATGATGCCATGGCCAAGCTGCAGGAGCCGATTTGGGCTTCCGAAGATCTAAAAGCCGGTCTGGCCTCGTTCCAGAAGAACGGGCCCGGACTTGCAAAATTTGCGGGGCGATGATCATGAGCGGACCTCTCAGCGGAATTCGTGTCGTTGATTTTGCGCGTGTCCTTGCGGGCCCCCTATGTGCCCGCACGCTTCAAGATCTTGGTGCCGAAGTCATCAAGATTGAGCCACCGAGCCCGGATGTGTCGCGCTTCGCTTTTCCATCGACCGATGGAATGTCTGGCTATTACGCTCAGCAGAACGCGGGCAAACGAAACGTGAGTATCAATCTCAATATTCCTGGTGCCTACGACCTAGCACTCAAGTTGTGCGACAGTGCCGATATTGTAGTAGAGAACTTCCGCGCGGGCACGCTCGGTTTCTTCGGACTTGACTACGAGACCTTATCAAAGCGAAACCCTCGGCTTATTTACGCTTCTATTACCGGCTACGGTCAAGGAGGGCCGTGGCGTAGTCGTATGGCTTATGCGCCAACCGTCCAGGCTGAAGCCGGATTCACCGAAAACAGCGTGCGTCATTATGGTGATGCTCTGACCGAACCGCGCACCGACGCCCTCTCTCATGCTGACGTTTATGCCGGCTTGCAGGCTGTCATCGCCATTCTGGCCGCGGTGAACAGCAGGCACAAAACTGGGCAGGGCCAATACATCGACGTGGCCATGGCTGCGACCCTCTTAGCGGTCAACGAGCGCGCACATATCGATTTGTCCGATGATGACATCGGTGCCGAACCTGCTGTCCTCGGTGCGACCGACTGTTCGTTCTTCGTCGGTCCGAATGGCGAGCAATTTACGGTGGCGATGAGTATTATTGGCAGCCGTACTTTTCCGGCTTGGATGCGCGCAATGCGACGGGTTGACCTTGCGGATGATCCTAGGTTCTCTAGCGCGGCCGCCCGGCGGCTGAATTACGGTGCGCTGCATGCTATCATTCAGTCGTGGATCTTGACGTTTCCGGACATGGCGCGGCTCGATGCCCAGCTCGACGAAGCGAAGATTGCGATGGGAGAAGTCAGGTCGATCAAGGAACTGACGAAGTCGGATTGGAGCGAATATTGGGGGGCGGTGCAGCTAGTTTCGGATCGCAGCGGCGGAGAATATCGATTGCCCGGACGCCCATGGAATTTTTCCAAGGAGGTCCTGACTCCGATCGGTTCGCCAGCCTTCCAGGGCGAGCATAACCGTGAGGTGTTCCGCGAACTGGGCGTTAGCGAGCCTGAGTTGCAACGGTTGGCGGACACGGGCGCCCTTGTAATGCACAAGAGAGCGCTTGAGCCCGAAATTGCGATGAAGCCGAAGGCGGATCCGGGCGAAGCCGCCTGAACCGACATTCACTGGCTGGTACCGATCAACCGACCACGAATATCTCGTGGCCGGAAGCGACAACTGATGTCGGGAGATTGTGCGATGCGAGCGATCGTTTTGCTGCAATTGGTGATTGTAGCCACGGTGAGCGGAATGTCCGTCGGCGGATTGGCATCTGCAGCCGAGAAGAAATACGATTCGGGCGCCACCGACGCCGAAATAAGGATCGGCAACACGATGCCCTATAGCGGCCAAGGATCCGCTTGGGGCCAAATGGGCAGGGCGGAAGCGGCCTATTTCGACAAGGTCAACGCTGAAGGTGGCATCAATGGGCGCAAGATCAAGTTCATCAGCTATGATGATGGCTATAGTCCGCCCAAGACCGTGGAGCAGGCGCGGAAACTCGTGGAAAGCGACGAGGTTCTGCTGCTGTTTGGTACCTTTGGAGTGCCTACCAACACAGCCATTCATAAGTACATGAATGCGAAGAAGATGCCGCAGCTGTTTGTCGGCGGTGGCGGTTCTAAATGGAACGACCCGAAGAATTTTCCGTGGACTACGGCGTGGCAGCCGTCGTTTTTGGATGAAGGCACCGTGTATGGCCGGTACGTCGCAGCCAACCATCCCGGCGGAAAAATAGCAGTCATCTACCAGAACGACGATTACGGAAAAGATATCTTGGAAGGCCTGAAGCGCGGACTCGGCGACAAGGTAGGGATGATCGTCGCCGCGATGAGCTATGAAGTGTCACAACCGACCATCGAATCGCAAGTCGTACAGCTCAAGGCGAGCGGAGCCGATATATTTATGAACTTTTGCGGGCCCAAATTCGCTGCTCAAGCGATCCGCAAGATTGCCGAACTCGGTTGGAAGCCCGTCCAGATCGTCAATATTCCGGCGTCATCGATTGGCAGCGTCATTAAGCCGGCTGGGTTCGATGTTTCGCAGGGCATCATTACCGGTGGCTTCATGAAGGACCCAACCGACCCCGCGATGGCGGACGATGCCGGGCTAAAGAGCTACCTCAAATTTATAGCAGAGTATTATCCTTCGGCCGACATCTCCAGTGGTTTGAATACCCAAGGATATCTGATGGCACAAACACTCGTGCATGTAATACGAATGGCGGGCGACGATCTCACGCGCGAGAACATCATGCGCCAGGCAGCGAATATCAAAGATCTAAAACTCGACATGCTGCAGTCCGGGATTACTATCACGACCGGTCCGGATGATTTCGCCCCGATCGAAGCGATGCAGTTGAGGCGTCTGGTCGGTGAGCGCTGGGAGGTGTTCGGGCCGATTGTCCATGTCGGAAATGAGGCCCGATAGCAGAGAGGAGTAATCCTCGAAAGCCGAGTCCGGTACAACTAGCCAAAATCCGGCAATGATTGTAAGCATATGTCAATCGCTTGGCTCCTTCTGGAGCAGCATTGAACATTTCGGGACTCGAGATGCCAAAAGAGAGAAGGGCGCGGATCGCCAATGAGGTTTGCTCGGTGGCGCGAGCGATGGATGCTATTGGCGATCGTTGGTCGATTCTACTGCTCAGGGAGGCCTACTACGGCGTCAAACGCTTCGACGATTTCGAGCGGTACGTTGGGTTGGCTTCCAATATTCTCAGCGCGAGGCTGAAGAAACTAACCGAGGCTGGGATAATGACGCGCGTCCGGTTGCCGGAACACGCGGGACGCTATGAATACGTGCTCACTGATAAAGGCCGCGACTTCTTCCCGGTTTATCTTGCGCTAAAAAAATGGGGTGACGATTGGCTGGCTGAGCCTGCAGGGCCGCAAGTTATCTTCAACGATCGCGAAAACGGCCAGGAAATAGTGTATCCGGATTTTCGGACTGCAGGGGGTAAATCGCTCAGATTGGAGGATATCGAAGTGGTGGCTGGTCCGGGTGCGGTGTCTTTTAATCGGCACAGATTTGGTTCCGGGTCCAAAGGCGCAGTGACTAAACCGGCGGCCAACCTCAACAGCAGCCCCGCTCGGCTTCGCAAAGACCGGCCGAGTGTCGAGAAGTCGTCGGCGCTTGCTCGACCCGCAAACATTCGTAAGCGGTGAAGGCGCATGAGCATTTCCGGAGCTCGCGTGGCAAGTCCAGGCTGGCGACTGGGCCGCTTAATCAAGACCTTGAGCGTTTGATCGCGATCTCGTCGAAAATTCCAACTTTCGGTGAGTGCGGCCGCGGTCCTTACATCAATCCATCGCCGGTGCGGTGAGTTCGAAGCTACCTTTGTCTCCAATAAGATTGTCGTGCTCGGTGGCAAACGAGCGGACAAGATCGCAAGGATTGCGATCGATTTCCCATGGCCAGGCGGTCTGGAAGCCTCTTCCATAGTTAGGTCGTGAGACTGCTTTTGGCGGTAGTGGTCCGGGGACACGTCTGCTCCAAGATCAACTAGTAATTTCGTTCGAGCGGCTTACCGGCCAGGCTAAGACGCGAGGCGTGCGCAGCGTTTTCTCGCCATCGCGCGGGAAGGTCGTCGGCTATGACAATCGCGAGCTTTCCGTGTTCCGTGGGAGGGGGGCCGGCCTTCGCTGAGCTCGAAACATAGCTCGGATGCCCTGATGTTCCGAAAGCTGATCGCCTTGCGGGTTACGTTATAGCTATTGAATGATGATCGGCATATGGTATTATGACCGATATTCTATGCCTCGATGCGCCGCGGCACGCGGCATGTTGCAAGCAAAAAGGGAGTTGTCTGCATGTCCACGGAAATCGAAAAGGCCGGACCCGATAAGGTTCACGCCAGCCAGGGCCAGTCGTCGATTGATAGACGAGTTCTCATGAAGGGCATTGCTGCGACGACGTTGGTCGGCGCAGGTCTGACCAACGGCAGGTCGGCACATGCAGGTAACGAGGCCCATGAATTGGGCGTTCGCGCTGCTGCTTTGGCAATCAAAAATGGTACGACTACCTCCGAGGAGCTTGCGACCAGGCTGCTGCGCCGCGCCCGTGAACATTCAGATCTGGACGCCTTCATCACCATCGACGAGGCAGTGGTACTGCGGGCCGCAAAGGCCGCGGATAACGACCGGGCCGCGGGTAAGTCCGCACCGCTCCTCGGTGTGCCTCTGTCTGTGAAAGACAGCTACATGACGCGGGATCTTCCGACGACTTTCGGAACCGCGGTCTTGAACAATTTCAGGCCCAGTCAGGATGCGCCCGTCGTACAATCCGTCAGAGATGCCGGAGGTCTTGTGTTCGGCAAGAACAATCTCGTGGAGATGTCGTACGGCTTGACGGGGGCCAATTCACATCACGGACAACCCCGAAATCCTTACAACAAGGCTCACGTGACCGGCGGATCGTCGAGCGGCGTGGCAGCTTCGGTGGCCGCCCGTCTGGTTCCGGCCGCGCTTGGCGGAGATACCGTTGGTTCAATCCGCGTTCCTGCATCACTCTGCGGAGTGGTGGGTTTTAAGCCGACGCAGGGCCGTTGGTCCGGCGATCTCGTTGCTCCAATCTCAGGTACGCTGGACACGACCGGCGTCCTGGCGCGGAGTGTCGGCGACTGCGCGTATATCGACGCGGTCGTTACCAAGGCGTCACTTGCCACACCGAAGGATCGGGTCGACCTAAAAGGCATCAAGCTCGGATATGCGCCGAAGGTTCACCTCGATGTGGCCGACGCTGACGTCGAGAAGCTGTTCCGGGAAACGCTCTCAAAGCTGAAAGATGCGGGTGCTGAAATTGTTGAAATAGACCTCGGGCAAGATTTCTCCGCGATTGCAGAACGATCAACTTGGGGGATCTTCTTTCACGAGACAAAGCCGGCGATCTCAGATTTCCTGAAGAAAAACAACGTGCCAGTTACGTTTGAGCAAATCTATGAGGATCTCACGCCGCAGATCAAAGACGGGTGGTCAACATTTGTCTTGCCAACGGGCGCACAATACTTCGGCGAAGAGGCCTATCAGAGTTTCATGAAGCAAGACCGACCAGAACTTAAGCGGCGCTATCGCGAGACGTTTGCACAAGTGGATGCGCTCGTGTTCCCCACAACGCCCTGTACAGCTCCGCGCATTGACACTCAATGGGAGTTTCCCGTCGCCGGTAAGAAGACGCTCTTCACCGTTCTTGCGAGAAATACGTTTGCGGCCAATTGCGCAGAACTGCCCGGCATTAGCATTCCCATGGGATTAGCCGCGAATAATCTGCCCGTCGGCCTGGAGTTAGACGCAGGAACCGGTCGCGATTCAAGCTTGCTTGAGATCGCGCAGCGCGTTGAGGCTGTCGTCGGCTCTATCTCTGGCCCGGCGTAATAGAACGCGGCTGTCGCCGATGTGCCAGGAGGGGAGGTGGCTATTATTGGCCGCCTCCACACATGCATGTCTTTGTCGATGCCGAGCGAACAGTTGCGTGATGTAGAGCCGCGGGTCGGATCGCGCAGTGTTCTATCCATCGCGGCAAGTAACGAACTGAATAAAGTTGACTCATCTTAGGAGACCTGGAGGCGAATGATGCGCAAGAGTGGAGCTCACAACTTTCCAACAATGGATCGTGTTGTTTATGGGAAGCCGGCGTCAGACGCCCTGAGTGACGAGGCCGAGCGGCTCAACGCCCAGCGTGTGTTTCTTATCGTTAGTCGGACGCTAAATACTCAAACCGACGAGATCGAGAGAATCCGTCTGAAATTGGGCGCGCGACATGCAACAACTATCGACGGTATTGCTCAACATACAACACGCAAAGAGGCAGCCAAAGTCGCTCTAGAGGCTAAGTCTGCCAAAGCAGATCTGATTGTCGCTGTTGGTGGAGGCTCCGCTGTCGACCTTGCCAAGATTGTCATCATGGCGATGGAGCACGACATCCGCGACGAAGCTGGCTTCGATCAATTTGCCATTGCTCCCGGAATGAGTTCCTCGCCATTCCGAGCACCTCGGGTCCGGCAGATCGCCATTCCGTCAACCCTGAACGGGGGCGAGTACAATGCTGCGGCTCTTGTGACCGATGAGCGCAATAAGCTGAAGCAGATCTTCATGCATCCTGAGATGATGCCGATTTCCATCATTTTGGATCCGTTCCTCACTCGTCACACACCGTCGAATCTTTGGATGGGGTCGGGGACCCGTGCCATGGATCACGGTATCGAGGCCCTGTGCTCTCCGGCCGGCGACCCCCTAGCTGATGAAGTCGTCCTGGCTGGCATTCGGATATTGCGAGAAGGAATGCTTCGGACGTTAGATAATCCCGGTGATATCGAGGCGCGCCGGCTATCTCAGTATGGCTCCTGGCTCTCGGCTTTTGGACTGCAAGCCCGTATCCCGATGGGGGCAAGTCACGGCATCGGTCACGTACTCGGCGGCACTTTTGATGTGCCTCACTATTACTGCACGCCCGTGATTATGCCGAGCGTTCTCCGCTACAACGCCCCGTTCACCGAAGACGCTCAGATGCGGTTGGCGACCGCTCTGGGTGCTCCGGGTGAGCCTGCAGGTGATGCATTTGCACAGTTTACGAGCAAGCTTGGGCTACCCAGTCGACTTTCCGATGTGGGTATCACCGAAGACAAGTTCGAGCAGATTAGCAAGATCGCGATCAAACACCGCTTTGTTCAAGCGAACCCGCGTCCTTTCAAGAATGAGGCAGAGATCGTCGATCTGTTGCGCATGGCGGCTTAGCCGAATGCCAAATGTAACGAGGGAAGGAACTATTTTATGAAAGCAACTCTTCAAGTAGCGCTCGCAGCAGCATTCGTGGTGGTGGCGACGCCTGTGCTTGCAGATGATCCCATCGGGGTCACTGCAACGGAGATCAAGGTTGGTGGCATCTTTCCATATGGCGGCCCGGCATCGTCCTTGGGGCTTATTGGGAGGGCCGTCACTGCATACGTCAAGCAAGTCAACGATGCGGGTGGTATCAATCACCGAAAGGTAAACTACATCTCGTACGATGATGCGTACAGTCCTCCGAAAGCTGTCGAGCACGCACGCAAGCTTATTGAGAACGATGAAGTCGCCTTCATGTTTAGCCAACTAGGTACGCCCGGGAATACTGCAACCGCAAAATATTTGACGGCGAAGAAAGTGCCGACGCTTGGAATCATCAGTGGGTCGGCCAAATTCACCAACGTGAAGGAGTTTCCCCTAACAACGACCAGTCTTGTAAGTTTTGATACGGAAGGAAAAATCTACGCGAAGTACCTTCTTAGTACGCTGCCGAATGGAAAGTACGGAATTCTGTACCAGAACGATGACCTTGGTAAGGACTACGTCAAGGCGTTCCAAAGCGTCTTGAAGGAAGACTTTGAAAAGAAGGTGACGGCGGTCGCTTATGAGATCACTAGTCCCACCATCGAGTCGCAAATTGTCGCGCTTCGCAGCGCAAATGTTGACGCGCTATTTGTGGCCGGTACCCCGAAGTTTGCTGCACAGGCTATCCGAAAGACAGCTGAACTGGGGTGGAAGCCAACGATCATGCTCAATTATCCATCGAGCTCCGTGGGCGGTACGCTTAAACCTGCCGGATTGGACGTGTCCGTTGGTGTTGTCGCTGGAACCGTCCTCAAAGATCCTACTGACTCGAGGTGGGACGATGATCAGGGGATAAAGGACTACAAGGAATTTCTTGCCAAATATATGCCTGGTGCTGACATCTCTGACACAAACTACCTTGTGGGATACACGCAGGGTATCCTGCTCGAAAAGATCATCGAACTGTGCGGGAATGATCTATCTCGCGAAAACATCATCAAGCAAGCCAAAAGTCTGAAAGCTCTGGTGCTGCCGACACTAATGCCAGGCATCACCGTTACTACCACTGAAGCCAGTAATATGAATTTCACACAGATGCAGTTGCAGCGTTGGACCGGATCTCGCTGGGAACAAGTTAGCGATGTTCTTCGCGCCGATTCGGAATGATCACGAGTGGGCCGCGATCAGCCGGATCGCGGCCCTTCCTTCTATTCACGTGAGCAGCCGAGCACGAGCTGCGTGGAATTCCAGCCTGCGGAGACATCGCTTGCGCGGCCCTGCTGATGCGAGATTCTCAGGACTGCGCAGAGCGTAGGTCATAGTGTCGGTGCTGGGAGCTCGCCCACGATAGCTTGCACGCGTCGGCCTATCTCAAGAAGTGTTCGGTCGTTACCGGAGGCACTGTCGATCTCCAGGCCAATTGGAAGGCCCGCGCTCGAGAGACCGATCGGGATGTTGATGCCCGGCAGTCCGGCTCCGCTAGTTGGGATAGTGTTTTTCGAAAGTGTCAGATCCGTCGCCTCCTTATCAGCAATCTTAAAGCTTGACTGCTCGTCAATCCGCGGTGCCGGGCAAGGCGTCGTAGGGAAGATGTGCGCGATGGAATCATTTTGAATAAGCGCATTAGCTAACCGCCGCTGCAGCTCCGGTCGATCGATCATTAGTAGTTTTCTGAAAGCCTCGTCAGAGATATAGCCAGCTCCCGTTGGTAAGACGAGATGGCTCCACGCTCCCTTAAGTTCCGGCTTGAGCGCGTCGTGGATATCCTCAAACGATACTGGAAGATGATTGTCAGTAAGAAACGTCGAAATCGCTTTATGAGTTTCGCGGAACATGATCGCCCACGTCAAATTTCCCGCGAGCTCAGAGAAGTCGTCGCCGAGATCGACCTCCAATACCGCGGCGCCGGCCTCCCTCAGCGCCCTTAGCGTTTCTCTGAACCGAGCTTCAACCTCCGGATCGATCCAGTCAAGGTACTGCCGGGGGGCGTAGATAAACCTTGTTCCTTTGAGATCAGATCGGTCGTAGGTCGGGAGTGCAGAAGAATTGGTAACGATCTGGTCAATCAGCGCGCAATCTTCTGCCTTGCGAGCAAGAACACCAGTCGTATCGAGGGTATCCGCGATCGGAGCGACCCGTGTGACTGGCCATCTTCCCGTAGTAGGCTTGAATCCGACTACGCCGCAGAGGGATGCAGGCACTCGGATCGAACCAATGGTATCGCCGCCGAGTGAGGCTGGAACGATGCGTGCGGCAACGGATGCTCCCGATCCGCTGGATGACCCACCGGAGACGTGCTCGAGGCCATACGGGTTCTTCACTTGCTCGAAGTGGAGGTTGTGCCCTACCAGACCGTATGACATTTCTACGAGGTTGTTTTTCCCAAAAACAATCCCGCCAGCATTCTTAATCGCCTGGACAGTTTCAGCATCGTCGCTGGGAACGTAATCCTTCAGTAGCTTTAACCCGAGTGATGTAGGGAGTCCGCGCGTTGCGTAACTGTCCTTAACTCCAATCGGGACGCCAAGAAGTGGAGCTCTAGAACTGAGCCCGGCGGCGCGCGCCTTGTCCGCGTCCCTGGCCGCGGACAGAACGGAAATTTCGTCGATCGTGATAAAGGAGTTGAGAGTGGCGTATTTCTTAGCCTGCTTCAGCAGCCCGGAAGTGTAGGCCTCGGATGTAGTCTCACCGTTTCGGATCGAAGCTGCGGCTTCCGCCAGACCAAGTTCTGTCAGCTCAGTGCTCGAAGCGGCGGTTGCGGTTGATGACACGTTTTTTCTCCAGCGTGACTAGCCATTGTGCTAATTAGATCATCTAACATAAAAGCATGATCATAATACAATAGTTAATTGGCGAAGATTGGCGTCGTGTTCGAACCTTTATTCACGAGTGCCCAGACGGTGTTCGTTCAAATCCCGCTTGCGGTTAGACACAGCCGGATGCCGCTCCAGGAGGAGCGTTGTATTAGACGTCCCCAATGACGGTTGCGCGACCGCGACGGCCTGGTAGCTGAGCGAGGAGCGAAAATGAGAAGGGACGGTGCTGCGCCCAAGGACGGGACCATGGCTTGTGTCGCAGTTGCCGCATTGAAGCGGTAAACGACAACGCCCAGCTCAGCAAACAAACACCGGCATACGCCTTTCGAAGAAGCCGATCAGGTAAGGATGGTCACCTGGTTGAGCATCGCGTGGTCTGACCACAGCAGAGGGCAAGCAGCACGCCAAAGCTCAGCAGGCACAACTGCCAATCTCATCTCTCGAATTACGAGGGCCATGCTTGCGTCCACATGACGTCTCTCAGTGCCGGCCGCCGGCTTCGCGCATCGCCGCTTGGATCTTGGCCATTCCGCCGATCCAGCGATCGTAATTCTCGGTCTTCTTGCGCATGTAACCGAGCACTTGCGGATGCGGTAGAATCAGGAATTTCTCCTGCTCGATGCCATTGAGAGCGTCCTGAGCCACCTGCTCCGGGCTCAAGTCACCATCGCCGGATTGGGGACCCTTGGGAATTGAATGAAGCATGTCGGTGTCGACGCCCTGAGGGCACAGGATCGAGACCTTTACGCCGTCAGCGCGATGCGAGATTGCGAGATTCTCCGCAAAGCCTACCGCGGCGTGCTTGGTTGTCGAATAGGCAGCGCTTCCGACCTGCGATAGGAGGCCCGCGGCTGAGATGGTATTGAGGAAATAGCCGCCGCCACGAGCCTTCATGAGCGGAATCAAATGCCGCGCGGCGTAGACATGTGCCATGACGTGGATTGCCCAGCTTTGCGCCCAAGGCTCGTCGGACGACCCGCCGGCGTTGACTGCGATCGGATCGAAGCCGCTACCGATACCGGCATTAGAGCAGAACAATGAGATGGGCCCGAATTGCTGTTCAGTCTGCTCGATGACGTGCTGGATGTCTGTCTCCCGCGCAACATCGCATTTGAAGGCGGCGCCGCCGATGGATGCGGCAACCGTTCTCGCGTTATCATGATTGATGTCGGCGACCACGACCTTGGCGGCGCCAGCACGATGAAACACTTCGCATAGCGACTTGCCAATGCCATTGCCGCCTCCGGTCACAACAACGACTTTGTCGCCAACCTGCATCACTGAACTCCTTCAATTCCGAGAAAAAATGACCTGTTCGAACTCTGCATGCCGAAGCCGAAGTTGGATGTTCGGGACGCGTTAGCGCAAGCCCGCGACGTAGTGGGAGACGCCCCATGGGACTATTGGTACCCGCCGACGGCGCGGATGACGAAAGCGGTGAATAGACCTGAGTGAGACACCAGGGGATCAATCGAAACATCGTCACAGGATGATCACCGGGTGAGCCGCCCGAGGCGTATCTCGTAAGCTGAAATCGGAAGCGCCTGGCCGATTTGTCGAGCAAAGTCCATTCAGTAAGCGGATCGTCGATCAGCGTGCTGGTGGACGCCAAATGGCGCGCGAAAGCATCAATGAGACGCATATCGCAGCACTAACTACAATCGATATGGCGACCATGGTCGCGAGGACCGTCATCCCCGCATTGAGATATGCAACCGCAATCCAGCTGCCACCTGCACCTATCCCCGTTTTAGCGATCGAGGCGACAAGCGGACGAATTGCCCGTCCTGTGCCTTGGGCAGCGAACGATATGACGAAGCCAAGTCCCAGGGCGCAGTAAGCGGGAGCGACGATCCGCAAATAGGTTGTGCCTTCACTAACTACGATCGGATCCGAACTAAACAAATTCAACCACATCGTAGGAAACGTGGCCACTGCCAAACCTATAGTCCCTGTAAGGAATGATCCCACAACTCCTCCGGTCCAACCGATCCTTCTTGCCCGAATAGTTTGGCCTGCTCCCATATTTATGCCGACCATCGTCAATGTGGCGGTGCTGATACCAAAAAGGAGAGGTATCATGATGTAATCTAGCCTGGCGGCAATTCCGTATCCTGCGAGGGCGTGGGTTCCGAACAGTCCGACCGCTCCCGTGATACAGATGACCGTGAGGTTAGCCAGCAACGCGTTCAAGGCAGTGGGAATCCCGACCTTCAGCATATCCAGGATTAGCCCGCCCCGTGGGCGGACTACTCGGAAAGACATGCCGGCACGCCCCGAGAGCATATAAGCAAGGAGGAATAGCGTTGCCGCGGCGTAATAGAGTCCAAAAGCGAGACCGGCGCCGGCAATCCCAAGCGGAGGAAGCGAAAACAACCCGAAAATAAAGACCGGTGAAAGTGGGATCGTAACGATTGCGCCGATGAGCGTTACGAGTGCAGGGACTTTGACGTTGCCTGCTGCTCGAAGTGCCGCCGACTGTAGATTGACAATCCAGACCGGGATAGAGGCGGCGAAAAGATAGTTCGAGTAAGTGACAGCAGCATCGAGCGCAGGTCCGCGGCCCCCCAACATTCGGTAGAGCGCCGGACCGCCCACAAACAGGGAGCCCGTGAACAGAGCGCCGACGAAAATGGCGAGCAAAACGGCATGAAAGAGTGCGTCGTCAGCGTCCTCCAAGCGCCCAGCGCCGATCGCGCGTGCGACCGTCGAAGCCACGCCGCTCCCGAGCCCCCCGTTTGACATCATGATCATTAGCATGAAGACAGGAAACACCAGCGCAGCTCCGGCAAGCGCGTCGGTCCCCAAAGAACCGACATAATATCCCTCTGCTATATTTACCGCGGTTTGAGCAACCAGCACCGTCACCGTGGGCAGAGCTAATCTGAGAAGCGTGACCAATACGGGCCCGTAAAGAACCGCGTCGCGGCTATCCTTTGCCCGGTTATGGCTCGACGAATTCAGCTTTGCTCCGGTGGAGGCTGGCAGCGCAGCATTACCGACCGGCACCTCTAGTAATGGAGCGTCGCGATCTAGCACATCGGTCGTCATATACTATTTACCTAAAAGTCGCTTGATGTTATAGAGTTGGATAATAATAAAATATTACGATCGTACTTCTACGCTCGAGATTGCATGACGTGACGCCGATACTGCATACCGGTCCTTGCATCGGCTGTTATGTGGAGCAACCTTGGCTGCCGTTTGCCCCACAACGACCTTCTGCTATTAGTCGTGTTCGGACAGCGGGCGGCACTCGGTTGCGCTGGCGACGTTGAGAGCGTGACCAGGTGGAGATCTGACTATGCGCTACGAAAAGGGTCACCGCGAGAGAACTCACAAGCATATCGTCGAAGTCGCTTCGCGGCGTTTCCGCGTTGACGGTATCGCTGCTGCTGGCCTCGCGGGCGTGATGAAGGAGGCGGGCTTAACTAATGGGGCATTCTATGCGCACTTTAAGTCCAAGAATGACTTGGTGCGCGAGACCCTGATTGCAGCTCTCGATCAGCGGCGTGACCATGTGCTTGAAGCTCTATCGGACGAGGCAGTTGTCGAAGACGTAATCCGCGACTATCTCAGTCCAAAACATCGTGATACCCCTTCGATCGGCTGTCCGACCTCCGCTTTGGTCAGCGAGATATCGCGTCAGCCGCGCAAGATCAGGACGGCATACACAGAGCGTCTCATCGAATTTGTTCAACTGATTGCTGACCACATCCCGAACGCGGACCCGATCAAGTGTCGCCAAAAGGCAATGGGCATCTTCTCGGTCTTAATTGGGGCAATGCAGCTTTCTCGCGCGGTCTCAGACAAGGGGCTCTCGGACCAAATCCTGCGGGACGGCATTGAGGCTGCTCTGCAAATCGTGGCTCGAGGATAGGGAAGGCGCTCCATTCGCCGGGGCGATTAACAGCGCTCGTTGCTCGCTGACCCCTAGGCGGTGTGGACACTTATCTGATCCATAGGACGATTGCAGCGAGAGAAGGTATCGCTGCGCGAATGAAGCACACGTCGCCGTAGGGTATCACTCCCTAGTTTACTGGCAGGGGCCCTCGATGTTCTCGCGAACCGAGTTAGTTCGGGCAGCGAGCGCTTCGAAGATAGCCTCGTATTGCTCCACGCCACTGCGTTCTGACCGAAGCTATTGCGCGGTAGGCATTTGCCCCAGCCTTGTCGGGGGGCATCGAGACAGATCCTGAGCGATCCGAATTCATATCTGAATAGGCTGTCATCAATAATGGCATTGCCCCTCGTTTTCGCGCGAGCCTACTTTGTCGCGGGAACGGTCGTTACGCAGGGCAAGGTCTCGCAATAAGTCATTTTGACCGTCGCAGAATTGGACGCGGTCCGATCGTTGCTTGTCGCTCAAATGGGGAAATCCCACTGAACCTCTCTCAACATCAATGTAATTCCTGGGGGACGCCCGCATTCTCGCTGGGTTACTGACGCCGGGTAGCCGTCGTTCACTCTCTCGTCGGCATGAATAGTAACGGTGGGAGCGCTTGGGGCGCAACCTTCGTAGACTGAAGGACTGGATAGGCCGCTCGATGCATAAGAGATCGTTCAAGAAGCTGCTAGTCGCCAATCGTGGCGAGATTGCCATCCGCATTGCGCGAGCTGCTGCTGGGCTTGGCATTAGGTCAGCGGCCATCTATTCCATTGAAGACGAGCAATGTTTGCATGTGCGCAAAGCCGACGAAGCCCACGCGATCGGGCGTGCAGGAGCCGCGGCGTATCTCGATATCGAACGCGTCGTCGCTATCGCAAAGCAAGCGGGATGTGATGCGATACATCCGGGCTATGGCTTCCTAAGCGAAAATGGAAGCTTTGCGCGTCGTGCCATTGAAGAAGGCATTACGTTCGTGGGACCGTCACCGGAGGCGCTGGATCTGTTTGGCGACAAGGGCGTGGCGCGCAAATTAGCGGCGAAGATCGGCGTGCCCGTAGTCGAGGGAACGGTGGGCGCAACGAGTCTCGATGAGGCGAAGAGGTTCTTTGGTAAGCTCGGCCGCCCCATGATGATCAAGGCGGTCTCCGGCGGTGGAGGCCGCGGTATGCGCGCCGTCCGCAACGCCGAGGAGATCGAAGATGCCTATATCCGTTGCCGCTCGGAGGCCAGGGCGGCCTTCGGAGATGATGCGGTTTACGTGGAGCGTCTGATTGAGGATGCCCGTCACATCGAAGTGCAAATCGTTGGCGATCGAGTTAACGCCGTCCGGCATTTTGGTGAGCGTGAATGCACGATCCAAAGGCGCAACCAGAAGCTGATCGAGATCGCGCCAAGCCCCTCCCTTTCTGAAGGTTTGCGGGCGAGAATCCTCGATGCGGCCATCGAGTTGGCTGTTGCAGCAAAGTACGACAATCTAGGAACATTCGAGTTCCTTGTCGATGCCAGCGACTCCAGCGACAGAGCCTACTTCGCCTTTATAGAAGCCAATCCGCGCCTGCAGGTCGAACACACCGTGACGGAGGAGGTGATGGGCATCGATCTCGTCGCGACTCAAATCAAGGTTGCGGCCGGCTGCACGCTTGAGGATCTCGGCCTATGGCGTACACCAGCGGTGGCGCGAGGCTATGCCGTTCAGCTTCGGGTGAATATGGAAACCATGGATGTGAAAGGTGATGCGCTGCCGAGCAGCGGCACGTTGACGGCCTTCGAGATGCCGTCCGGCCCTGGCGTCCGCGTCGATACGTTCGGCTACGTCGGATATCGGACGAGCACGTCGTTCGATTCATTGCTAGCGAAGCTAATCGTGCACTCGCCATCACCCAACTTCATCGATGCCGTCGCGAAATCGTATCGAGTTGCTTGCGAGATGCGAATTCACGGTGTTGCAACCAATATATCGTTCCTTCAGGCGCTGCTCAGTAACGCAGAATTTGCCGCCAATAGAGTCAATACGCGTTTTATAGAGAACAACATCCGGCCTCTCCATGCGGAAGCCTCCGCGACCCATCCGCAGCTATTCTTCGAAGCGGCGGCAGCAACAGAACAGTTAGTGGCGACCTCCTCCGCGCAGAAGGGGGGGCCGCCTGGTACTGTCTCCGTCACGGTACCACTGCAGAGCACGGTGGTTGCAATTGATGTCGCGGAGGGCCATCAGGTCCGGGCTGGCCAACAGGTTGCTGTCGTCGAAGCAATGAAGATGGAACATCTTATCATTGCGCCGCAAAGTGGAGTGGTTCGTAGAATCTCGACCGAAATTGGTGAGACGCTCTATAAGGACAACCCGATCCTTTTCATCGAACCGGCCGAGATTGCAAGCACTCTAGAGGTCGCCAGCGAAGCGCCGGATCTTGATGCTATTCGCCCAGATCTCGCCGAGATGATTGCGCGGCAAGCGTTTACACTCGACGCCAACCGCCCGGATGCGGTTGCGCGGCGACGCAAGTCCAATCAGCGCACGGTGCGCGAAAACGTAGCAGCGTTGGTCGACGATGGAAGTTTCATTGAATACGGCTCCCTTGCAGTTGCCGCGCAGCGGGCTCGTCGTACCCACGAAGATCTCATCCGCAACACGCCGGGGGACGGCATCGTCACCGGCCTCGGCACGGTAAATGGAAGCAACTTCACTCACGATCGATCTCGCACGATGGTCGTCGCTTATGACTACACTGTGCTCGCCGGCACTCAAGGCCAGCGCAATCACCAGAAACAGGACCGGATGTTTAGGCTCGCTGAGGAGCTGAAAATCCCACTTGTATTGTTGGCGGAAGGCGGCGGCGGCCGACCTGGAGAGACGGAAGGGCTCGGTATTACCGGCCTCGACGTGAAGACATTTGGCGCCTTTGCTCGATTGAGTGGACTGATCCCGCTCGTAGGTGTCGTGTCGGGCCGTTGCTTTGCTGGCAACGCGGCGCTGCTCGGTTGCTGTGACGTTATCATTGCCACACGCGATACAAATCTGGGCATGGGCGGTCCTGCGATGATCGAGGGCGGGGGACTTGGTGTTTACAAGCCGGAGGAAGTCGGGCCGGCCAATGTGATGGCGCCAAACGGCGTAATTGATATTCTGGTGCAAGATGAAGCTGAGGCTATCGAAACAGCCAAGAAGTATCTTTCGTATTTCCAAGGATCGTTGAAGACTTGGAGTGAGCCAGACCAGCGGCTGCTACGACGCGCAATCCCTGAAAATCGCTTGCGCGTTTATGACATTCGCGATGTCATCAATACGCTTGCGGATCTCGGCTCGGTTCTGGAACTGCGTTCTCAGTTTGGCGTGGGTATCATTACCGCCTTCATTCGAATTGACGGGCAACCCTTCGGGTTGCTGGCTAACAATCCAAAGCACCTTGGCGGTGCCATCGATGCCGATGCCAGTGACAAAGCCGCACGCTTTGTGGCGCTGTGTGATGCCTTCGATATTCCTCTGGTATCTTTGTGTGATACTCCGGGCTTTATGGTCGGTCCGGAGGCAGAGAAGTCCGCACTGGTGCGACATGTTTCACGGATGTTCGTGACCGCGGCGAGCATCAGCGTACCATATTTCACTGTGGTGCTACGAAAGGGTTACGGCCTTGGCGCACAAGCAATGGCGGGGGGCGGCTTCCACGCGCAGAAATTCACAATCTCATGGCCCACCGGTGAGTTTGGAGGCATGGGATTCGACGGTGCCGTGCGCCTGGGCTTCCGTAGGGAAATGGACGCGATTTCCGATCCGGCGGAGCGTGAGGCGTTCTTCAAGACGAAGGTTGCTGAATTGTACGAGACCGGTAAGGCGATCAGCATTGCGTCTGTACTTGAAATAGACCAGGTGATCGACCCAATCGAGACGCGACATTGGATAATGAGTGGCCTTCGGTCTACGCCGAAGCCTGAGCAGCGAAGAAGCCGGAAGCGACCGTGTGTAGACACATGGTGATAGCGACCCATCCCGAGTGATACCTGCGCCTTGATGCTGGGCAGGCGGGTCCGTTCAGGAGTGATAGCGAGATCGCCGACGAGAAAAGGGCGTTGGTCGGCAGATGATCGATCGCGTCCCGCGAAGAGGTAGGTAGCGAGGTGGGTGTTGCAATGCATCCGCATCCTATCAGACGGGTTCGTGCTGGCTGGTATCCCCGGCGCGGATCGTGACGTGCCATTCCATGGGTGAAATGACGTCGATCAGTTATTGGGGGAGACGAACGTGAAGCAGAATACGACTGTGTGGGCTGGCATGGTTGCTGGCGTGCTGATGTTGTTGAGCATGAGCAGAGCCGAGGCCCAGAAGGCATACGGTCCGGGAGTGACGGACATCGAGATCAAAATTGGCAGTACGATACCACTCAGCGGTCCCGCTTCCGCAGCGAGCATACTGGGCAAGGTCGAAGAAGCTTACTTTAGGAAGATCAACGAAGAGGGCGGCATCAACGGCCGCAAGATCAAGCTGATCACGTACGACGACGGCTACAGTCCACCGAAAACCGTTGAACAGACGAGACGGCTAGTTGAGAGCGACGAAGTATTACTCGTCTTTGGCTCTGTCGGTACTGCAACGAACGCGGCGGTGCAAAAGTATCTGAACTCGAAGGGCGTGCCGCAACTGTTTCTTGGTTCACGTGCGGGCAAGTGGAACAATCCAAGGCAATTTCCTTGGACCGTCGGTTTGGGCCCTAGCTATTTCGCGGAAGGTGAAGCGTTCGGGAAGTACCTCCTTGCGCAATATCCGGCCGGAAAAATCGGCATAATCTATCAAAACGACGATTTCGGAAAGGAGCTCCTGAGCGGGCTGAAGAAAGGCCTGAGCGACAGCGCTTCCGCAATGCTTGTTGCCGAGGTAAATTATGAGGTGAGTGAACCAACTGTCGACGCACGGGTTGTCAGCATCAAGTCATCCGGAGCGAACATCCTCATCGATGTCACGACCCCAAAGCACGCCGCACAGGTGATCAAGAAGGTTCACGAGCTCGCGTGGAGCCCGGTTCATATCATCAGCAGTGTCGTCGCATCGATCGAGACCGTCATAAAGCCGGCGGGACTGGACGCATCTCAAGATATCATCACTGCGACCTACGTTAAGGACGGCGCTGACCCGCAGTGGTCAAACGATCGTGGGGTGGAGAACTTCAACGAGTTTCTCACGAAGTACTATCCTGAAGGGGGGCGATCCGATGTTCTTGTAGCTTCCGGATACATATCGGTGCAACTGTTGGTGCACGTCTTCAGGCAGTGTGGTGATGATTTGACGAGGGAGAACGTGCTGAAGCAAGTCACTGCGCTTAGGGGTTATGAAGCCGACATGCTTCTTCCTGGCATGAAGATCGTCGTCACGCCGGTCGACTATACGGGCCTCCATCAACTGCAAATGATGAAGCTAGTCGGCGATCGCTGGAAACTCTTCGGCGGAGTAATCAACGTAGGCGAGAACTGAGGTCAGTTATCACCACAATAGCTAAGGTTGGCGGCGAGGCCAGACCAGGTCGAGAAGATGAAAAATCGATGACCAAAGTGACGGTCGCAGGCTGGTAAAAGCTGCGCGACCGAGAAATGCTGTGCGCTAACTGAGGGCAACAATTCTGTTGGCGTATGTTGAAATGTCCTCGCGGGTTGTCGCGGTATCATGCGCCGAGTGTTGATGTCGATAAAAGGAAAAGCAAGGAGAGGAAAGATGTTGTCGGAAGTGAGCTATCCGCTCCGTACTCTGGCTGATATCGAGAAGTTCGAGACCGAAAAGACCTTTGAAGAACGCTGTAGCTTTCAAAGTGTTTACGATGTTTTCGTAAACGCGGAAAAGAGATTTTCTCGGAAGCCAGCTCTCACCTTTCTCACGACCGGTGAAGATGACGAAGCGCCGCGGGATATATCTTACAGAGAGTTGCTAAGAGGAGTTACGCGGGCAGCTAACTTCTTTTACGATCTCGCGGGCCCGCGGCCCGGAGTTGCTATCATGCTGCCGCACCTGGTCGACACCCACTTTGCGCTGTGGGGGGCCGAAGCTGCGGGCTATGCGCTTCCGATAAACTATCTTCTTCAAACCGATCATATAGCTGAGTTGGTGCGGGCATCCGGCGCATCGATTCTCGTTGCTCTCGGGCCTAGTCCAAACTCCGACATCTGGGAGAAGGCTCTCGCAGTATTAAATCTAGTGCCGGGGTTAAAGCTCGTTCAGGTATCCCCAGCAGACGCCCCGGTGCACCAGAGTGCTATCGCATGGTCGGCGTCGCAAGGAGAGCGTGATTCAGATGTGCTGAGATTTGAGAGGCCTGGCAAACTGGACGAAGTGGCTGCATACTTTCATACTGGCGGCACAACAGGCGCTCCGAAGCTGGTTGCGCACACTCATCGCAACCAGATCGTTGCAGCCTATGGTGGAACGGTCTTGCTGGAGATCTCCGAGAAAGACGTTGTTCCGCACGGTTTGCCGCTCTTTCACGTAGCCGGGTCAATCCTGTGCGGGCTTTCTATGCTTATGGCTGGAAGCCGTCTTGTGATCTTGTCAGCGAGCGGCTTTCGTAACACGCAGATCGTGCAGAACATGTGGAAGATATGTCAGCGATTCGGTGTCACAATGACTGGTGGCATTCCAACGGTGGTGGGCCAACTTCTGCAAGTGCCGCTGAACGGAGCCGACATCTCAAGCCTTCGGACAGCAATTTCGGGAGCTGCGCCAGCACCTAGGTCAGTGATCGATCAGTTCGAAAGAATGACGGGCGTCACTGTCCACGAGCTCTATGGAATGACCGAGAGCGGGGGCCTTGCAACAATTGTACCGACGGCGGCGGAACCCGTTGCGGGCTCTGTGGGATTTAGACTGCCTTATACACGTACAACGGTGAGGCAGCTGGGGGAGGACGGTTCGCTGGGCCAGGAATGCGCTCCATATGAAGTGGGAGTGCTCTTCCTCTCTGGGCCGAATGTGACGCCTGGTTATCGCAGTCGCGAGCACGATCAAGATGTCATTCGCGACGGCGTGCTCAACACGGGAGATCTCGCCTACAAGGACGAAGACGGCCGCATTTACATTGCTGGTCGCGCTAAAGATCTGATCATCCGAAGCGGCCACAACATCGATCCTCAAATGATCGAAGATGCGATCCAACGTCACCCGGCAGTGTCGCTTGTCGCTGCGGTAGGAGAGCCAGATCGGTATGCAGGGGAACTACCGATCTGCTACGTAACTCTTAAACCTGGCGCGGAGGTTAGCGTCGACGAACTCCGAAGTTTCGCCGAGCCACTGATCGCCGAACGACCAGCTTGGCCGAAGCACTACTACATGGTCGATAGCATTCCGTTGACTGCGATTGGCAAAATATTCAAGCCACAATTGCGCATCGATGCCGTTCGTCGACTGATATCGCGGGAAGTCATCGATACGATAGGGGTTAAGCCGACCGAGATCAAGATAACGACCGATCGAAGGACCGGGATGAAAGTTGATGTTACGCTTATAGACGTCGATTCGTCGCTGCGGTCTGATGTTGAGCGTGCATTCGAAGGGTACAGTTTCGAGGTTGCCGTGAGCTGATCAGAGATAGTCGATAGAGCTGTCAAGGCCTGCAACCGAGCTATTGCGAGCCAACATTGTCGCGTCGCATCGGATGAAGATGCATCCCGACAATGAGCAACATGTCGAACGCTGCTACTGTATCGGAGCACAGGGTCACGAACGGATGGTCAACGGAACATGAGCTCGTTTGTGCCTGGCGGCCGCTCCATCTCGAACATTCGGTCTTGCATAACCTCGAAATAGTGTCTCGGTATACAATTACATCGGCGTTTCGCCGATGGATTGGCACAGTTCAGGGGCGTTCCTCTAAACCTTCTCAGAGCCGCGCCAACGCGGCCATCTAGATTGCGTCAGCGTGCATTGGATTGTCAACAAAGCGGCGGCTTCGGTGGCCGATTCATAAAGAGGTGTCGCCCCGATTACATTTTGCTAGCGTTCGACTTTATGCCGCTCGTGTGAGAGGAGAGACCTGCGCGTGGCGGAGCTTTAAGGCGTCACAAAGGAATTCTTCTGTCGTGGCGCGTGGTAGGCCTACGCCGACCCCAGCAGCGGCTAATCCGGTGCCACGGCCCGATCCTGCTAATGAATACCGGAATCTCTCGCAGAGCCTTTGCGAAGTTATATTACGACGCAAATGTGGCAGCATGATCGATGCTCAATGGCATCGAAGATTTAAAGGTGCGGGTGTCACAAAGCGCGCAGCCCCGCGAAATGGCGGTCTGGGTCTCACGAGAAGCAAAGAGCCCAAAGGTCGAGAGGTCCGAGAACAACCATCAGCTAATCACGGGTGAATAATTCTGAACCAATTTTGAGCCTTACCAACACATGAACCTTCTGCGATTGATTCCCAGAATCACATTACGTCGATGACGAGCGAAGCCGACGGTATGGGATGTCTGTCCCGTAGAAGGTGGAATTATGACTAGTCCAGTTACGATTCAGAGTCATGGCGATGTTGCGGTCGTTCTTGTCGACAATCCGCCGGTCAATGCGCTCAATGCAGCGGTTCGGCTGGGATTGTGCGATCAAATGGCCCAGGTGCTGGCAGACCCGGCATACAAGGCCGTCGTCTTGGCATGCGCCGGCCGCACTTTCATCGGCGGAGCGGACATCAGGGAATTCGATCTGCCGAACGGCGGCGGCGGGCCAGGTTTCGTCGAAATCAATGGATTCTTTGAAAATCGCATCAAACCGGTGGTGGCGGCAATTCATGGGGTGGCCCTCGGTGGGGGTCTTGAGATCGCTATGGCGTGCCATTTCAGGATCGCCACGCGCGACGCGACCTTTGGTCAGCCAGAAGTAAAGCTGGGTTTTGTGCCTGGCGGCGGCGCTACACAGCGGCTGCCGCGCGCTATTGGGATCACCAAAGCGGTGGAAATGATCATCGGCGGAGAGCCCATCGGCGTCAACGAAGCGCTCGGACTCGGGCTAATCGATGATCTATTTGAGGGCGAGCCGATTGCGGCCGGCATTGCCTACGCGCGAAAGATCATTTCCGAAGGGCGCCCGTTTAGTGCCCTCCGCGACGATGATTCGAAACTTGCTGCAGCACGAGACAACCGAGCGTTGTTCACGGATTCGGTTGCCGCGGCTGTCAAACGGACGCCATATAAAGAGACCGCGTTAGCGTGCGCGGAGGCCCTAGGGTGGTGCCTCGACATGCCCTTCGATGAAGGCATCGACCGAGCTTGGGATTGCTTCCTGACCATGAAGGACAGCGAGCAATCCAAGGCTCTCAGGCATGTATTCTTTGCGGAACGCAGCATCAACAAGATCGCTGGAGTTGCACGCGATACCAAGCGGAGAGAGATCAAGTCTGTCGCTGTCGTTGGTGCAGGTACCATGGGGGGCGGCATTGCGATGTCGTTCGCGAATGCCGGCGTGTCCGTAAAGCTAATCGAGGTTGGAAAAGAAGCTCTTGAGCGGGGTCTCGCTACGATTCGCAAGAATTATGAGTCGACAGCTGCCCGTGGCGGTATGTCGAAAGTAGACGCCAACAAGCGCATCTCTCTGATCCAGGGCGATGTAGGACTAGAACACGTCGCCGACGCGGACCTCATTATCGAGGCGGTGTTCGAGACCATGCAGATCAAGAAGGATGTGTTCGTTGAGATCGACAAGTATGCCAAGCCAGGCGCTATTCTTGCGACAAACACATCATTTCTCGACGTGAACGCAATCGCCGCCGTCACCAGACGACCCGAGGACGTCGTCGGTATGCATTTCTTCAGCCCGGCAAATATTATGAAGTTGTGCGAGATCGTTCGAGGAAAAGTGACGGCGCCGGACGTGCTGGCGACCGTATCGGCTCTCGCGCGCCATATTGGAAAAGTGCCGGTCGTCGTCGGCGTTTCGTTTGGCTTCGTCGGAAATCGCATGCTTCTTCCTCGGATTTCTCAGACAGGGAAAATGCTGCTCGAAGGGGCTTTTCCTCAGCAGATCGACGGAGTTGCAAGGAAGTTCGGCATGATGGGCCCGCTTGCCATGGGTGATCTGGCGGGTCTCGATATCGGTTGGCGCTCGCGAAAAGACAGCGGGGAAGTCTCTCCGATCGACGATGCGCTGTGTGAGGCGGGGCGGTTCGGGCAAAAGACCGGAGCAGGCTACTATCGATACGAACCCGGATCGCGCACACCTATTCCGGATCCGGACGTTGAAAAGCTGATCGTGGATACCAGTCGCAAGTTGAACGTCACTCGACGGGCGTTCAGTGATGAAGAGATTCATGAGCGCCTGATCTATCCCATGATCAATGAGGGTGTACGAATTCTCGAGGAGGGGATTGCCGAGCGTGCTAGTGACATCGATCTTGTATGGATCCATGGGTTCGCATGGCCAATTCAGACCGGTGGACCAATGCACCTTGCCGAACGAGTTGGACTGACGCGTGTTGCCGAGCGCTTAGAGCACTTGGCTGCATTGGACAATGACAATTCCTTGCGTCCGGTGCCATTGCTCAAGCGGCTCGCCGACGCCGGTAAGGCATTCGTATCATTCAAGTAGATGCCGAAGGATTCATCGCGCGACCAGCCGCTCCGAAATACGTTGGCCTCCTGTGTCATCCTGATTGTCACCGCTGCGTAGGAGCCCGTAGCTATTGGACTGTCTCGGCCACCAGACGAGCACAGTTCGAAACGCGTTAACATTCAGTCTTGGGTCCGATGGTGGAGAAGAGCTTGCGATTCTTGAAAAGACGAAGAGTGAGGATCAGTCTATGAATTTCGATCTGTCCGAACGTCAGCGTCAGTGGCGGGATCGCGTCGTCGCTTTCACAGACAAGCATATCGAGCCGGCCATCGTAACTTACGATAAGCAGCAAAAGGAGGGCGAGAGATGGAAAGTCTTGCCCATTATAGAGGATCTCAAAGCCAAGGCGAAAGCGGAGGGGCTTTGGAATTTGTTCATGCCTCCGAATCAGCACGAGGATGACGAATTCCACGGCGCTGGTCTGACCAATCTGGAGTATGCGTTATGCGCCGAACATATGGGTCGCACGATGTTCGCGTCGGAAGTGTTCAATTGTTCCGCCCCGGATACGGGCAATATGGAAGTACTTTTGCGTCACGCAAATAAGGAGCAGAAGCGCAAATGGTTGCGGCCGCTGTTGGATGGCGAAATACGGTCTGCATTTTTGATGACCGAGCCGGCCGTCGCATCGTCTGACGCTACCAACATCGAGACGCGGATTGAGCGTAAGGGCGACCACTACGTCATCAATGGCAGAAAGTGGTTTTCGTCGGGTCTTGGTGATCCGCGTTGTAAGATCACGATTTTGATGGGCAAGACCAATCCAGATAACCCCCTACATCAGCAGCAATCCCAGATCTTGGTTCCTCTCGATACACCAGGCATTACCATCGAGCGTTTGCTTCCGCTCTTTGGATATGACGATGCGCCGCATGGTCACGGACAAGTGTTGCTCCAAGACGTGAAGGTGCCCGTCGAGAATCTCCTGCTAGGGGAAGGCCGAGGATTCGAGATCGCGCAGGAGCGCCTTGGACCAGGCCGCATCCATCACTGTATGCGTACCATAGGCGCTGCTGAGGCAGCTCTTGAGCTTATGGTGAAACGGCTTAATCAGCGTGAGGCGTTTGGCAAGCGCTTGATTGAACACTCTGTGTGGGAGCAACGTATTGGCGAAGCCCGCACAGACATTGAGCGTACTCGTCTTCTGGTTCTTAAAGCGGCCGACATGATGGATAAGGTCGGCAATAAGGCTGCGAAGCTGGAGATTGCGATGATCAAGGTTGCGGCACCGGTCATGGCGCTCAAAGTAATCGACAATGCAATTCAAGCGTGGGGCGGCGCCGGCGTTACTAACGATGTCAGTCTCGCCCATAGCTACGCCTTCATCCGTGGCCTGCGCGTCGCGGATGGTCCGGATGAGGTACACAATCGTACTATCGCGCGTCTGGAAATCCGTCGTCAGAGCAATGTCGTATCGTTCTCGGCGTGAGCCGAGATAGTGCTTACGGCTGAGGTCGCCACGGCGGCTCTTTACAGCTTATATGTGTAGAAACCAAACCTAGGGCATCAAATGTCGAAGAATGATCCAATCCTCATCACCGGCGCTGGCGGAGCGGTCGGCTCGGTCAGCAAGAAGATGATCGAGATGTTGCTCAAGGACGGCCATCGTGTTCGCGGCTTCGTGCGAACGGATGACGAGCGAGCTCAAGCGCTGCGGACCATGGGTGTAGAAGTCTTCGTTGGCGATCTTCTCAATCCGGAAGATCTCGCAAAAGCGATCAAGGGCTGTCGCCGTGTCTACTTCAGCATGAGCTTGAACCCCTACTATACTGACGCGACAATTCTGCTTGCGGCGGTGGCGCGAGCCCAGGGGAATATCGAGGTGTTCGTGAACATCTCGGAGTACGAGCAGTCGCGGATGACGTATGATCTGATGACATCGTCCCGGGAGGTGCGGGCCAAGGAGTTTGGCGGCCTTATCGCGGACTGGTCTCCTCAGCAGCGCGCACATTGGTCATCCGAGCAAGCGCTGAAGTGGTCCGGCCTTCCTGTCGTAAATATCCAAGCCACGATTTTCTACGAGAATCCCATCGTTTCGAGGTTTGTTCTCAAGCCAATGTTGGAGTCCGGCGAGTTGCATTTGCCTTTCGGTCGGCAAAAGCTGTCGCCCATCGCGGCGTACGACGTGGCCGAACTGTGCGCAAAGATACTCGCTGAGCCGAAGGGGCACCTTAACAAAGATTACGTATTGACCGGACCGGAGCTGATCGGCGCGCAGGATCTTGCCGAGAGCTACTCGACCGTGATTGGACGCAAGATCACCTACGTGCCGCACGATCCCGACGAGTGGAGCAAGGCGTTTATTGACAAAGCTCTTGCACACAACCCGCATGTCGCGGCACACCTCAAGACGCTTGTTAAATTCGTCGCTGGAGGCTTCTACAACCGTGTGACAGGGCAGCTTGAAGAACTGCTGGGCCGTGCCCCGAAGGAGACCTTATGGGCGCTCACCCAACTGCCTGGATTGAAGAAGGCCTAGCATCCTTTGTATCAAAGGAGAACGTATAGATCGGGCCCCAAGTAGCTCAGGTGAGCCGTGCGAGGGCCCGATCGACGTGGCTCATTGTCGACATCAAATTGTTGCCTCCGCTCCACGGGAGCGGAGGCAAGATCGCCCCGGATTGATCGGCCATGGGGATAGACCAAGCGGGGCCCTGACGGGCGGCAGACGAATAGCGTCGGTAAAGCGATGGTTGCCCGTACGGGGTTGACGGACAGAGGGACCGGGACGGCCGCAAACTAGAATTTGACCCACCGTGGCCGATCGCATTTCAAGCTTACGCCCGACCGGCCATCATCATCTTCTCTGCCAAGCTGGTAGGTCGTCATGCCGCGATGGTTAGGAAGGTAACCAGGCCCTTGTTTCAGCGATCGCTGGGGCGTCTGTCTACGGCCCATGCCGCGCTCGCACGGATAGGCTCCCCGGGGCGGAGCGCGGGCCAGCCGGCTATCAGCTCGATCGAGGCGCCAGAGCGTTCTACCGCAAATCCCAATCCCCTACCGTACGCATCCGGTCAGCACCCCGGGCAGG
>NZ_LFIQ01000113.1 GCF_001189245.1 Bradyrhizobium pachyrhizi
GCGGCCATGCCGACCAGCGAGTGGAACGCGGCGACGAGCTCCGGCATCGAGGTCATCGGCACCCGGCGCGCGATCACGGCGCCGATGCCGCCGCCGATCGCGACCGCGAGGATCACCAGCAGCCAGGCCACGCCGTCGGCCGGCGGATGGCTCGCCAGCGTGGTGCCGACGGCGATCGCCATGCCGATCATGCCGAACATGTTGCCCTGGCGCGACGACGCCGGGCTCGACAGGCCGCGCAGCGACAGGATGAACAGCAC
>NZ_LFIQ01000114.1:0-14221 GCF_001189245.1 Bradyrhizobium pachyrhizi
TCGATGCGCCGGACGCGCTCGACCGTCTCTTGTACAGCAGGCATTCAATCCTCCGCTCGCGGTTTCAAGGACCGCGGTGGATCTCAAGTTCCGAAAATCTCTTACGATGCTTTGATGACGAAATCCGCTTAGAACAGTTCAAGCTGTGTTTCGTCGTCCCCCCTTAACTAAGGTATCGGCGAGCTTTCGCCAAGCCTTGAGGGTCAAATCCACGTCTGTCTCCGTGGTAGACCAGCCAAGACTGAACCGCACCGCTCCCTGGGACACCTCCGAACGGTATCCCATTGCCTCCAACACGTGGGACGGCTGGACCTTGCCCGACGAACAGGCGGAACCGGACGAGACCGCGATTCCCCCAAGGTCGAACCCGATGACCGCCGTCTCGGCCTTTATTCCGGGCGCCGTGAACAAGACGGTATTTGGCAACCGCTTGACGTCATCGGAGAACACCAGCACGTCCGGCGTTTGCCGCAGCCCGTGCTCGAGCCGGTCGCGCAGTCCCCTGACGCGGGCCGCGTCGGCTTTCAGCGTCGTCATCGCCGCCTTGGCGGCCGCACCGAACCCGGCGATGCCGGCGATGTTCTCGGTCCCTGCCCGCCGCCCGAGCTCCTGCCCTCCGCCGCGCAGAAACGCCTCCACACCTTCGACGCCCTCGGCGAGTACCAACGCGCCTGCGCCCTTCGGTCCGCCGATCTTGTGCGCCGACAGCGTCACGAGGTCGGCCTGCGTCGAGGCCAGATCGAACGGAATCTTGCCGAACGCCTGGATCGCATCGACATGCAGCAGCCCGCCAGCCGCATGGACGATTTCGGCGACATCAGCCACCGGCTGAATGGCGCCGGTCTCGTTGTTCGCCAGCATCACCGAGACCAGAGCCGGCGGACCATCGGCCAGCAGTGCGCGCAGATGGTTGAGATCAATCACACCGGCGCGCGTGACATGGATTGCTGAGGTCGCCTCCGTCGCAAACCGGCCGCCCGCGAGCACGGACGCGTGCTCGATCGCCGACACCAGGAGCCGCTGCACCGGCGCGCCCGCAGCGCGGCGCAATCCCGGCGTCAGTGCGAGCGCATTGGCTTCGGTCCCGCCGGAGAGAAACACCACGTCCTGCGGCCGGCCGCCGACCGCCTTCGCCACGGCATTGCGGGCATCCTCAAGCAGCCGTCGCGCCCGCCGTCCCTCGCTGTGCACCGAGGACGGGTTGCCGATCAACTCCCACGCCGCAGCCATCGCCGCCTTCGCCTCCTGGCGAAGCGGCGTGGTGGCATTCCAGTCGAGATAGACGCGATCGGCCATGGAGCTATCCGCGGCAACCACCGTGGTTGCGGCCTTCACTGCGAGATAACGACAGATGACGACCGAGACCAGATCAGACGTCACCGGCACGGGAGATTTTTCACTCGCGCCAGGAGCCTTGCTGCCGCGAGACACGGCGTTCGCGGTCCCCCGAGCGCGATAGCATGATGAGAAACTTCAGGTAGCCTGCGAAGCAATCCGGCGCGTCGATCCGGATCGCCGCCGACGCACTGGCTGCGCGCGCGGATTCGCGACCGCCAAGCGGCACAATTTCCTTGATTTTTGCCCCTTGCGTCATGCTAGAAGGCCATCCAGCGTGCCGCCCGGCGGTGCCTGCGCCGATTTCATCACGAACTGCTCTGTTCGCGAACCGTCGCTGAAGATGGCTCCAACCGGTTGATTGATCGACGTCAATCAAGGGAACGCGGCAATCAAGGGAACACAATGCCTGAAGTCATTTTCACCGGCCCTGCTGGCCGCCTCGAGGGCCGCTATCACCCGGCCAAGCAGAAGAACGCGCCGATTGCGATGATCCTGCATCCGCATCCGCAGTTCCACGGCACGATGAACCACCAGATCGTCTATCAGTGCTACTACGCGTTCGCGCATCGCGGCTTCTCGGTGCTGCGCTTCAACTTCCGTGGCGTCGGCCGCAGCCAGGGCTCGTTCGATCACGGCACCGGCGAATTGTCCGACGCCGCGAGCGCGCTCGACTGGGCGCAGGCGATCAATCCGGAGGCGCGCGCCTGCTGGGTTGCGGGCTTCTCGTTCGGCGCTTGGATCGGCATGCAGCTTCTGATGCGCCGGCCGGAGGTCGAGGGATTCATCTCGATCGCGCCGCCCGCCAATCTCTACGATTTTTCGTTTCTTGCGCCCTGCCCGTCGTCGGGCCTGATCGTGCACGGCGACAAGGATGCCGTGGTGCCGCCCAAGGACGTCAACACGCTCGTCGAGAAGCTGAAGACGCAGAAGGGCATCGTGATCGACCAGCAGGTCATCCCCGGCGCCAACCACTTCTTCGACGGCAAGCTCGAGCCGCTGATGGAGACGGTGACCGGCTATCTCGACATGCGTCTCGCCAACGTGCGCTGACGAGATCTTGTAGCCCGCATGAGCGAAGCGATATGCGGGTCGCGGCCGACAAGAACCCGGATTGCGCTTCGCTCCATCCGGGCTACGGTCCCTACTCTCATTCCGGTGCCAGCTTCAGCGCCGCAATCCCGACCAGCACCAGCGCAATCCCCGCGACCTTCATCGGGTTGAGCGCCTCGTTGAACAGCAGCACGCCCATGGCCAGCGTGCCGGCCGCGCCGATGCCGGTCCACACCGTGTAGGCGACGCCGACGCCGAGCACCTGCAGCGCGCGTCCGAGCAGGAACACGAACGCGGCGAGCAGCAGCAGCGAGACCAGCGTCCAGCCGAGCCGCGTATAGCCTTCGGCATATTTCATCGAGATCGCCCAGCCGACGTCCAGCAGGCCGGCGACCACGAGCGCGATCCAGGCAACCGAATGCGACATGGCTTACGCGGCAAGCTTCAGCATATGCGCGCGGTGGCCGACCAGGAACGCATGCAGCAGCGCCGGATAGTCAGGCGACACCGCGCTGCGTACGCTCGGCCGCTGCGCCAGCGCGCTGCGGCAGGCGCGAAGTTTTGGCGTGTGGGTGAAAACAGCGAGATCGGTCAACTGGTCGAACAAATCGAAATAGCGGAAGATCGGCGCGAACGCCGCATCCACCAGACTGAAATTCTGGCCGGCGAAGAACGGACCGGCGCCGAGAGCAGCCTCCACGCGCGCGAATTTCGCCGCGACCGCCTGCCGCTTGCTCTCGAAGGCCGCCGCATCGGTGGCGGTCTCGAGCCCCCAGAGATCACCGAGAATGGCCGAGCCGAACTCCATCCAGGCGCGATGCTCGGCGCGCACAAGAGGATCCTGTGGGTGCAGCCTGGCGCCGGCCTGCGTCTCCTCGATGTACTCGCAGATCACGTTGCTCTCGAACAGCGCGACCTCCTTGCCGTCGTCGCGCGTCACCACCAGTACCGGCACCTTGCCGAGCGGCGAGATCTTCAGGAACCAGTCCGGCTTGCTGGCGAGATCGATGTCGATCCGCTCGAACGGCACGCCCTTCTCATGCAGCGCGATCACCGCGCGTTGCACATAGGGGCAGAGCTTGTGGCTGATCAGTTTCAGGGCGGCCATGACGAACCTCGCGTTCAATGCAACTGCATCGAATTAAATGCAATGGCATGGAACTGTCAAGGTAGATGCATTTGCATCTAAATCACGGTCGCGCGATAATGCCCCCTGTCATCGGGATCGGCACTCCCGTGGTGGCGGGGTAGCTCAACGGCAGGCCCTTCATGCCGCGCGCGGCAAGGAAGCCGAACGCCTGCGCCTCGATCGCATCCGCCGCCCAGCCGAGCGCCTCGGCCGGCTCGACGGTCGCCGGCGCCAGGCGCTCGCGCAGCATCCGCAGCATTGTGAGGTTGGAGGCGCCACCGCCGCAGATGATCCAGTTTTTCGGCCGTTTCGGCAGCAGCGGCACGACGCGGGCGATGGCCGCGGCAGTGAATGCGGTCAGTGTCGCGGCGCCATCGGCTGGCGCCACGGCGCCGAGCTTGAGGCCGGCGAAGTCGTTGCGGTCGAGCGATTTCGGCGGCGGCAGCGCAAAGAACGGCAGCTTCAACGCCTGCGCGATCCAGGCCTCGTCGGGCCTGCCCAGCGCGGCGAACTTGCCGGCGGTGTCGAACGGCTGATGCATCTGACGGAACATGAAGTCGTCGAGCAGCGCATTGCCCGGCCCGGTGTCGCAGGCGATCAGCGTGTCCGTGCCGTCGATATAGGTGATGTTGGAGACGCCGCCGATATTGACCACGACGATCGGTCCCTCGCGGTTCAGCGATTGCGCCAGCGCGCGGTGGTAGACCGGCACGAACGGCGCGCCCTGCCCGCCGGCCTCGACGTCGGCGGCGCGGAAATCGTGCATCACCGGAATGTGGATCACCTTGGCGAGCGCCAGGGCGTCGCCGATCTGCACCGTCAACCTGCGCTCGGGGCGGTGCAGCACGGTCTGGCCATGGAACCCGACGATGTCGATGTCCTGGGCCGAGATCCGGTGCTGAGCCGTGAAGCTGGCGACCGCCTCGGCATGGGCCGTGGTGACGGCCTGCTCGGCCTGCCGCAAAATCCCCGGCCGGGCGTCGCGCCGCGACAGGTGGACCGCCTCAGTCAGCGCCTGGCGCAGCAGGCTGCGCTCGCCTTCGGTATAAGGCCGATAGCCCGAGGGCCCGAAGGCCTTGATCTGACGGCCGTCGGTTTCGATCAATGCCACGTCAACCCCGTCGAGCGAGGTGCCGCTCATCAGACCGAGTGCCGTTAACATCATGCTGGAAGCGCCCCAGCCGGGAACCCCCGGCTTGTCTCAAACAAGTACATCCTATAATGCCACTGCACGTCCGCCTGCGGCAGCCTCAAGCATCAAGGTTCCGCAAATAGATGCAAAAACCGTAAAACAAGAATGATCTGGCTCGCCGACAAATGACTGCATTTAAATCGGATTTCCTGAACACTTTACAGGAACGCGGCTTCGTCCACCAGTGCTCCGATTTCGAGGGCCTCGACGCGCTTGCCGCGAAGGGCCAGGCGACCGCCTATGTCGGCTATGACTGCACCGCGCCGTCGCTGCACATCGGCAACTTCCTCACTATGATGATGCTGTATTGGCTGCAGCAGAGCGGCAACAAGCCGATCACGCTGATGGGTAGCGGCACCACGATGGTCGGCGACCCCTCCGGCAAGGACGAGACGCGCGCAATGCGCACGGTTGCGGAGATCGAAGCCAACAAGGCCTCGATCCGCGGCGTGTTCGCCAAGGTGCTGCGCTATGGCAATGGGCCTTCCGACGCCATCATGCTCGACAATGCCGATTGGCTGACCAAATTGAACTGGATCGAGATGCTGCGCGACATCGGCCGGCACTTCTCGGTCAACCGCATGCTGACCATGGACTCGGTGCGGCTCCGGCTCGAGCGCGAGCAGGAGATGAGCTTCATCGAATTCAACTACATGGTCTGCCAGGCCTACGATTTCGTCGAGCTGTCGCGCCGCGCCGGCTGCCGGCTGCAGATGGGCGGCTCCGACCAGTGGGGCAATATCGTCAACGGCGTCGATCTCGGTCGCCGCATGGGCACGCCGCAACTGTTCGCGCTGACCACGCCGCTGCTCACCACCGCCTCCGGCGACAAGATGGGCAAGACCGCCAAGGGCGCGGTATGGCTCAACGCCGACCAGTTCTCGCCCTACGACTTCTGGCAGTACTGGCGCAATGTCGAGGACGCCGACGTCGTCAAGTTCCTCAAGCTGTTCACCATCCTGCCGATGAGCGAGATCAGCAAGCTTGCGGCGCTAGCCGGTGGCGAGATCAACGAGGCCAAGAAGGTGCTGGCGACCGAGGCGACCGCCCTGCTCCATGGCCGCGGTGCAGCGAACGAAGCCGCCGAGACCGCGCGCCGCACCTTCGAGGAAGGTGCGTTGGCCGAAACCTTGCCGACGGTGGAAATTCCGCGCGGCGAATTTGAAGCCGGCGTCGGCGTGCTGGTCGCCTTCGTCAAGGCCGAGCTCGTCGCTTCCAACGGCGAAGCGCGCCGGCAGATCAAGGGCGGCGGCCTTCGCGTCAACGATGCAGCCGTGACCGATGAGAAGATGCTGCTGACTTCGACCAATCTCACGCCGGAAGGCGTGGTGAAACTGTCGCTCGGCAAGAAGCGCCACGTCCTGTTGAAGCCTGCATAGGCGCATTCGCATTTGTCGGTTGTCGGGAGTGCGGAAAGCGCGCTCCCATCTTTCCGATGGACCAGACCACGCCTCCGGACGACACGCTTGCCACGCCGGCGAAGCAGTCCCGCATCGCGCTGAACGTGCTCGCGCTCTGCTTCGTGCTGTCGGTGCTTGGGCGCGGCCTTAGCGACAGCTTCACCGTTTTCCTGAAACCGATCTCGGAAAATTTCGGCTGGGATCGCGCCGCTGTGGTGTCGGTCTACTCGCTGACCTGGCTCGCCAGCGGCCTGACCGCGCCACTGGTCGGACGCCTGTTCGACCGCTCGGGTCCGCGCGTGGTCTATGCGCTGGGCCTGTCGCTGCTCGGTTGCGCCTTCCTCGTCGCCTCGCGCGCGCAAGCGCTCTGGCAATTCCAGCTCAGCGTCGGCCTCTGCGTCGGTTTCGGCACCGCGCTGATCGGCAATGTGTCGAATTCGATCCTGCTCGGCCGCTGGTTCGGACCACGCCTGCCGACCGCGATGGCCGTGATGTATTCGGCGACCGGCGCCGGCCTCTTGCTGCTGTTGCCGCTGTCGCAGGTCTTGATCGACCGGATCGGCTGGCGCGAGGCGTATCAGATGTTCGGCATCGGCGCGCTCTGCCTGCTTGTTCCGCTGGTCTTTCTGCCGTGGCGGCTGCTCGCCGGCGGTTCGCCGCATATCGTCAGGAAGGCGGAAAGCAGCTTGGCCGACGAAGGCTGGACGCTGCTCAGCGCGATGCGCCACCACGCCTTCTGGGCGCTGTTCTCCACCTTCTTCTTCACCGCGATCGCGATGTATGCGCTGACCGCGCAGATCGTCGCCTATCTGATCGATGTCGGCTTCCCGCCGCTGCAGGCGGCAACCGCCTGGGGCTTCTCCGGCGTCGCGCTGTTCGTCGGCATGCTCGGCGTGTCCACCCTCGACGGCATCATCGGCCGCCGGCCCTCGGTCTTGTTCAGCTACGGCGTCTCGATCCTCGGCATCATTCTGCTCTGGCTGCTGCAGTGGTATCCGAACTACTGGCTGCTGACCGGCTTCATCATCTGCTTCGGCAGCATGATCGGCTCCCGCGGCCCGCTGATCACCGCGACCGCGCTGAAGATCTTCCGCGGCGAGCGCGTCGGCACGATCTACGGGACGATCATGATCGGCAGTGGTCTTGGATCGGGGCTAGGCTCATGGGGCGGCGGTCTGATCCACGACTGGACCCACAGCTACAATCCGCTGATCGCCTTCGCGCTGGTCAATGTGGTGCTCGGCTTGATGCCGTTCCTGGTGGTGCCGGCGCTGCGGCGGTGAGCTCGGACGCGTCCGCTTGCCCTGCGGAGGCGATGTGGAATCCGACATGAACGCATGCCGGCCTTGGGCCAACGCCTTTGGGCCGACAGGCGGCATTCGCGAAATGAAACAGGCCGCCAACAGCGGCGGCCCTAGTCGATGGCTCCAATTCCTTGATTGCGAGAACCGACTCGAGCGGCCTTCTAAGCCCGGAAGTCGATCCTCTGGTCCGGTACTGTTAGCCGCAGCGACGAACTCTCCGGACCGATCCGTCGTCACGCTCGATCGTGACGGTGCGGCATCCGC
This sequence comes from Bradyrhizobium pachyrhizi, assembly GCF_001189245.1. Classification (GTDB taxonomy): domain Bacteria; phylum Pseudomonadota; class Alphaproteobacteria; order Rhizobiales; family Xanthobacteraceae; genus Bradyrhizobium; species Bradyrhizobium pachyrhizi. The sequence goes on from NZ_LFIQ01000114.1 coordinate 7,678, forward strand.
GATATCCGCGATCATACCCGTAGGCGCGATAAGCGGGTCGATCGTAGTCTCGGTAGTAACGGGGCTCCGGGCCAACTCTTACGCCGCCGAGCGGAGTATCAACGGCAACCTGAGCTGACGCGGGTACAATGGAGATCGGCGTGGCCATAGCGAAACCGGCGACCGCCAGTACACCAGCCAATAACAGGGCTCTCATGAGAGTTCCTCCTGAGTTGTTGAATTGCTCTCCAACATCCCAGACAGGGCAAGGTTCCTGCGCGAACGTCATCCGGACGGCGGGTCGCTCGGACTTGGTCGCAGCCTCGGATGAATGCGGACAGGAACCCGCCGCCGCGCGTCAGCGCGCGATCTCGACCGACCTTGAAAGCAGGCGTCGATGAGCGAGCGTTCTAGTTGTTCGTCGTCGGCAGATCGTTCGGGCCGTACTGCTTGAACTCGAAGATCTTGCGCGTCAGGCCGGGCGCCAGCGCGGAGATCGGATTGACGCGCAGCACCGGCTGGCTCGGCGTTCCCACCACTTCGTAGGTCACGCCGATCAGGCCTTCATTGCTGCCGGCGCCGAGGAAAATTCCGAAGAACGGGATCTGGCCGAACATGTTGTTCAACCCGTACATCGGAATGAAGGTGCCGTTCATCCGCACCTGGTTGCCGATATAGTCGATGCTGCCTTCGATGGTCGCGCCGATGGTCGGTCCCTTGACCACACCGTTGCGGATCGACAGCTGGCCGCTCTGGCGCGTGAATTCGGCGCGCAGCGCGTCGAACCCGATGCCGTTCTGGGTGCTGACCGGCCCGCCGGCAACGGCGCGATCGAGCTGGGTTTCGCCCTTCACCGAGAAGCCGGTGATATTGATGAGCCCCTCCCTTGGGCTTGGCTCAGGGATCGGCGGCTCCATCGCGAGCGTAAGCTGGCCGCCGACCACCTTCGAATAGGTGTCGATGAAGCGCAGGAACGCACCGGCGTCGCTGGTCTGCAGATAGATCACCTCGCGGCCCTGCTGGCGTCCGCGCATATCGACCGTGACGGGGGTGTCGCGGCCGACCTTGCCGCTCAGCGTGAACGCCTTGAAGAACCCGTTGCGGCGCGAGACCTTGGCGTCGACGCTGCGCAGCGCTTCGCCGTTGAATCCTGCGACCGCGCCGAGTTTCAGATCGACATCGAAATCGGTGGTCCTGGTCTTGCTCTTGGGATCGCCGTCGCGGCCGGAGATCGCCGACTTCAGGAAGCCGCGGCCGTCGAACACGTCGCCGCGCATCGTCACCTTGATCACGCCGTCGGGACCGCGATCGGCCCGCAGCGATGTCTTGTCGCCTTCCGACGGCGCGTAGGTCGGGAAGTAGGCATTCATGAGGTCGCCGTTCTGGTCGACCTCGAGCGCGCCCTTGATCGACACGCCGGCGCCGTCGATCGAGATGTCCTCGAACCTGGTCGATTGCCCCTTCGGCACCACGTTGAAGGTCGCCTTGCCGGCCCGGCCCTGCGCCTTCACCCAGCCCGGCAGGATGTTGTCGAGCTTGAGCTGGGTCAGGTCGGCTTCGACGCCCATCTTGGTGGTGGGGTTGTCGCCGCTGCCGATCTTGCCGCTCAGCTTGATCGGGATCGCGCCCGAGACCGCGGGACCGAGATCGAGCCCGAGGCGCGCGCGGCTCGCATCGTCCAGCGTCGCCTGCAGCTTGACGTCGGCATCGCCCTCAGCCGGCTTGCGGTAGTCGAGCGAGGCCGCCTGCCCGTTGATCTTGACGTCGCCCTTGACCTGGAAGCCGGCATTGCTGGCGATCACCTTCAGCGTGTTGGCTTCGAGCTTCTGGTTCATCACCAGCTTGTCGACGGCAACGCCGGAGATGTCGGCGGTGACCGAGTAGAGCGTATCGGCCTTGGTCAGCTCGCCCTTCACGGGCATGCCGAGATTGATCGTCGCGGTGACGTTGCCCTTGCTGGCGTTGGGATCGATCGGCGGACCGGAGAGATCGCTGAGCCGGTCGGAGGCGAGGATTTCGGCGGCGGCCGGCACCGGACAGTCGACCCGGAACTTGACCTTGGACGGCGACGGCTTCGGCGCCATGTCCGGCACCTCAAAGGTGAAGTCCGATAGCGTGATTTTGCGGCCCGCCGGCGTGTCGGCAATGCCCTGGTTGATGGTCACGGTCGCGGTGCGGCCGGTCACTCTGGCCTTCAGATCCGCGTCATGCACCGCGGGCATCTGATCCACCGGACGCACCGTGACACCCGAGGCGACAATGTTGACCGAGAGGCCGTCATCCGGGATCGGCGGTCCCTTGCGCGACAGGTTGTGCACCGGCGAATTGACGCCGACATCGATACGCTGGAGCGTGCCGCGGTCGATCCGCTCGAGCACCCATTCGCGTACCTCGGGCACGATGATGACCGGCCACATCCGTTTCAGGGCCGAGGCCGACATCGGCGTGCCGGCGAATCCGAGCTGCAGCCGCGGCTCGCCGGAATAGTCGATGCTGCCGGTTCCGGCGACGCCGATCTCGCCATTGGAGATGTCGGCCTGGGTCAGCAGCACGCGCTTCTTGTCGGTGTCGAACCGGAAGCCGATGTTGATGCGATTGAAGATCAACGGCGGTTCGTTCTTGTCGGCGCCGGCCAGCACGATGGTGCCGCCCGACAGGCCGGCCTGCCAGTCGGTGACGTTGTCGTTCGGCGGCTCGAGATGGCCGAGCAGCGTGATGCGGTTGGCGCCCGAGATGACCTTGATCGGCGCCAGCAGCACGCGCCGCCCCGAATCCCATTCCACGCTCATCTCGGCGGAGTCGATCGGCATCGGGTAGTCGGGCGTGTCGGTGTCGATGATGTTGCCGGCGCCGACATTGATCTTGCCGCGGAAGTAGGTCGGCAGGCCGTCGCGGCCGAGTTCGCCCTTCATCTCGCCCGACAGCGGCAGGTCGGCGGTGTAGGTCAGATCCTTGGTCCGGAGCGCGAGCAGGATGTTCCGGGAGGAAACCTTGTCGGCCTTGATGTCGACCGAGCGCACGCCATTCTGCTGCGGTCCGACCAGCACGCGCACCGACCAGGGTTTTGCGCCCTCCTCGCCGAAGCTGAGCGCAACGCCGCCGCCGCTCGGGCGCCGCAGGCTGAGGCTGATGTTCTCAAAGCTCCATTTGTTGCCGCGCTGCTGATCGTCGACGACGAGATTGCCGTTCTTCAGGCCGATCTCGTTGAGGTTCTGCCCGTCGAGCCCGGTCATACTGAGGCTGTCGAGCCAGTCGAGACCGGCGAGCAGCCCGCTCTGGGCCGAATCGGGCGACGCCGAGGGCTCGGCGGCAGCTGGCGGCGAGGTAACCGGCGGCGGCGGTGCTGCGGGTGTCGGACGCGGAAATGTCGGCGGCATCCCCGCCTCCCGCTTGGAGGCAACGCCGGTGGCCAGCGGTTTTGCGGTGTCGCCGGCGGACACGGTGACATTGCCGTCGGGCGTGATGCGCACCGACAGTTCCGCATCGACGAGATTGAGGCTCTCGGCCCGCAACTGGCCCATCAAGAGCGCGGTTCCCGACAGGCGCACTTCGGCCTTCGGCGCGCTCGCAACCACCGCATGGTCGCGGTCGCGGACGATGATGTCGCGGATGCGCACCGCGATCCTGACGCGGCCGGCGCGCTCGATCTGCGTTCCGCCGACCTCGACCGTATTGCCGTGGCCGATATTCTCCTCGATCGCCGCGGCGAGCCACGGCGTCGCCATGTCGAGATTGATCGGGCCGGCGCCGAGCCGCCACCACAGCCCGCCGAAGCAGGTCGCGAACATCGCGACCAGCACCACGAGGACCAGTCCGATGCGACGGATCCAGCGCTCGCCGTTCAGCCAGCGCTGCATGCCGGAGCAGAAATCGGTGAAGCGATGCAGGTTGGTGTTGGAACGCGCCAGCAATTGCCGCGCACGGTTGCCCGCCGCCTCATCCTGCTCGTCCCACGCAGCGTCGTCTTCCCATTGCGAGAAGTCAGCCCCGGCGCGCGGATTTGGACCCTGCGGCGACGTGTTCCTTGCCATTGCCTCTCGGTGCTGACGGCGAAGCTGATCGCCGCCATCGGGGCGCCCGTCGATACGTATCGAGCGCTCCTGTGCCGGCATCGCCGCCTATCCTCGCCTAATCATGTTACTCGCCGATGGCCCCCAGAGCGGACCAAACCAACCAATCAAAAGCCAATTCAGCAAGCGGACGGGTCACGCGTCGAATTCCTTGTCACCATACTCCGTGGCCATCAAACTTGCCCAGCGGCCGGTGCGAATCCGGCCGCCGCCAATAAGACCGCAATACCCCAATGGTTGAGCTTCGGAAAGCGACGAAAGGAAGGCGTATGTACAAGAAAACGCGCAAGAAATCCTCCAACACAACCGGGAAGCGGGTCGCAACAAAGGTTGCGCGCGCCGCAAGCGCAAGCACTGGGAAGTCCGCGACGAAAACCCGCACAGCGGTTGCGAAGAAGGCAGCGGCCAAGAAAACGACCAGGGCGACCGCAGCGGGTGTTCGAAGCAAAGCCTCGCAGAAGGCGGCATCCAAACCGTTAAAGCGAGAGCCGGCCGCAACCGTGACCAGTTCGTCCGCCGTCACACTTGCCGAGGGCGCCACTGCACCGGCCTTCAACCTGCCGCGCGACGGCGGGGACAGCGTTTCGCTGAAGGATTTTGCCGGCAAGAAGCTGGTGCTGTTCTTCTACCCCCGCGCCGACACCCCCGGCTGCACCAGGGAGGCGATCGATTTCACCCGGCTCAAAAGCGCGTTCGCCGCTGCAGGGACCGAAGTGGTCGGCATTTCCGCCGACACGGTTAAGGCGCAGGAGTCATTTCGAAACAAACACCAGCTCTCGGTGCCGCTGGTCTCCGATCCGGCCCACCAGATGCTGGAGGCGTATGGCGCCTGGGGCGAAAAATCCATGTATGGCAGGACCTTCATGGGAATTATTCGCACGACGGTTCTGGTCGATTCCGGTGGAAAAATCGCCCGCATCTGGCGTCATGTGAAGGTCGACGGCCACGCCGAAATGGTATTGGAGGCGGCCCGGGCGCTCTGACGGGACGGGTTCCGTTTCCTGAAAATTAACCATGACGGGCTCAAATCGGCCCCGCAAATAAGCCGTCCGGAGCTTGGTCCGACCGGCCGCGGGAGTGCCGATGTCGAGCCGGTCCGGTCACCACAAACACCATCATCCGCAGGACCATGGCCGGACGCCGGCGCGCCGTCCGGCAGCCCATCACCCCGCACCTGCCGCCGCGGCGGTGGCGGCCTCCGGCGAGGGCTATACCCTGGTCCATGCCGGCAAGCAGGTCCGGTTCGGGCCGGTGGTGTTCTGGATCATCGTCGGCACCGTGGTGCTGCTCGGCATGTGGTCGGCGGCGACCGCGACCTATTTCGCGTTCCGTGACGACGTGCTGACCCGGTTGATCGCGCGCCAGGCCGAGATGCAATACGCCTATGAGGACCGCATCTCGGAGTTGCGCGCCAAGGTCGACCGCACCACCAGCCGCCAGCTGCTCGACCAGGAGCAGTTCGACCAGAAGCTCGACCAGATCATGAAGCGGCAGTCGACGCTGGAATCGCGCGCCACCGCACTCGGCGCGATGCCTGATGTTACGACCACCGGATCGATCAAGCCGCAGGGCCGCGCCGAGGCGGCGCCGTCCTCAGGTACGCTGAAACCCTCCCCGATCAGCGACACCGTGATCTTCGTGGCGCCGCCGGATCGCGAGGCACGGCTGGAATCGCGCGCGCCGCTGATCGCCAAGACGCAGCCGAACCAGTTCGCCAAGGCCCAGGGCGTCGACAACGTGCTGGTCCGCCTGCAGACCTCGCTTGACCAGGTCGAGCGACGCCAGGTTGCCGCGCTCGCCTCGGTCGAGGACAGCATCGATTCCAAGGTGCGCCGGATGCGCGGCGTGATCTCCGATCTCGGCCTCAACATGGCGCAGCTCGAGGCGGCGACGCCGCGCTCCGGCATGGGTGGACCCTTTGTCCCCGTGAAACTCTCTGCCGACGCCGGCGCGTTCGAACGCCAGCTCTATCGCATCAACATCAACCGGGCACAGATGCAGCGACTGAACCAGACGCTGGCGCTGGTGCCTTACCGCAAGCCCGTGGTCGGTGAAGTCGAGTTCACCAGCGGCTTCGGCGTGCGCTCCGATCCCTTCCTTGGCCGGCCGGCAATGCACACCGGCCTCGACTTCCGCGCCGCGCAAGGCGATCCGGTGCGTGTCACGGCCAACGGCAAGGTGGTGTCGGCGGGCTGGGCCGGCGGCTATGGCCGCATGGTCGAGGTCGATCACGGCAACGGGCTCTCGACCCGCTACGGCCATCTCTCCGAGATCGGCGTCAAGGTCGGTGAATACGTCAAGATCGGCCAGGTGATCGGCGCCGTCGGCTCGACCGGCCGCTCCACCGGACCGCATCTACATTACGAGACCCGCATCGACGGCGAAGCGGTCGACCCGCAGAAATTCCTCCGCGCCGGCGTCCGGCTCAGCGCCGGCTAGCTCAATCGCACAACGATCGATCTGAACATCGGCGCAAGCAGTCTGCTTGCGCCGAT
>NZ_LFIQ01000114.1:14231-17009 GCF_001189245.1 Bradyrhizobium pachyrhizi
ACCGAACGGCCCACCTGGCGGTCCGAAGCCGCCGGGGCCGGTCGTTCCACCGCTCAGCGGATCAGGCGCGGGCCCACCGCCTGGCGGGCTGCCGCCGGGCATGCCGGACGGCGCCCCGCTGGGGCCGCCACCTGGACCGCCGCCACCAGGCGCACCGCGGCCGCCGGGGCCGCCAGGTCCCGCTCCATGCCCGGGTCCGGATCCGCCGCCGGGGCCACGGCCCGGCGCGCCCGGGCTCTTCACCGACGAGCCCGGGAACTTGCCGACCGACTGCACCGATTCGACGCGCAGCTCGCGCGGGCCCGACAACTGCGCGTTGACGACGACGCGCGTATCGGCCGCCGGCGAAAACCGCGAATGGTCGCGCGCGACGAAACCAGAGCCGAGTTGCAGGTCGTTGCCGACCCGCCGCACATAGGCCTCGATCAGCAGCCGGTTCGCGCCCGCGAGATCGGAGAAGTCGTCGGCGCGGCTGCGCGACACCTGCATTACGCCCTGCGCGACGTGTCCCTCGGCCTGCACGCGCTGACCGGCCAGCGCCGGGTCGACGCCGGCGAGCTTGAGCTCGCCGATCCGCAAGACGCCGGCACGGTCACGCTCGAGTGGCCCTGCGACGCGCGCGGCGGCGTCATGGCGCTCCTGCACCAGACTTGCGACGACGACGCCGTCGGTGCGACGCAGCCCGAACACGGCGACATGCGCGCCCACCTTCAGCCAGCTCTCGCGTCCGGTCCAGGCGACCGTCTGGCCGAGCACCGTCAGCCCGCCCGGCTTCATTTGCTCGACCGGCCCGGTCACCTCGCTGGTCACATCGATGCGTTTGGTCGACAGCGTGCCGCCGGCATCACGCTGCGCCACCACGCGTGCGAGCTGTCCGATCCGCAGCGCCTTGGCGCTCGCCGCCTCGCCGTCGATTCTGACCGGCACGTCGGGTGCATAGGCGACGCGCTCGCCATTGACATAGATCGAGCCGAACCGCTGGATCACCCCGACGATGCCGGTGCCACCGATGCCCTGATCGGAACCGGTGATGCCGGTGCCGCCGATGCCCTGATCGTTGCCGCGCTTCTTGACCTGCGCGCCCGCGAGCGACGTTCCGGCGAGCCAGAAGCCGATAAGCAGCGCGCGGCGCGAAATGACCGGCGGGCGCTTCACCCTGCACCGCCTTCGTCGGCATCGTCATCCACTGGACCATCCGGACCCTCGCGATAGATGTAGATGCCGAAATTCCAGCGATAGTCGCCGCCCTTGTCTTTTGCGAGCGCGCGGTTGGCCTCACGGTTGGCGACCTTGAGCGCCTCCATCGCCAGCTCGCGCGAGCGCCCCTCGAGCCGTTTCGCCAGCTTCGCCGACAGCCCGTCGTAATGCACCGCGCGTTCGAGGAAGCGCGGCGCGGCCGAGGACACGTTGAGCTCGGCGGCCGCGACATGGTCGTGCAGGTTGCGGCCGAGATAGTGCCATTTGCGATCGTCGTCGCCATGCGGCACGAAGGCCTCCTCGACCAGCATGATCTCGTCGTCGTCATTGATGGTGACGAGCTTGCGGTCGAGCCATTCGTCCAGCACCGCGCGCGGCCGCACATCCTTGGTGATCGATTCGACCAGCGTCTCGAACGACGGCGCGCCGCCGTCGGCGGTGCGCGGCAACGGCAGCGGATCGCCCTTGGCATCGGTGAACTCGGGCGCCGCCAGCCAGCGCGCGATGATCGCGCTGGTGCGCGACAGCGTCGCCGGCACCGCATTGACCGGTGCGCCGGCGCCGCGCAGCCGTGCCACCTCCTTGCGGTGGATGCCGGTCAGCAGGCTGACGCGGCTGTCGGTCTGCTCCTTGCCCTCGAGCGCGAAGTCGTGCTCGGCGACGTTGACATAGAGCTCGCGCAGCAGCTGGGTCAGCGCCGGGAACGTCATGCCGCCGCGGATGCAGAGCCGCACCAGCGGGCGCAGCATGCGCGCCAGCGGCGCATGCAGCTTCGCTGCGGCGATCGGCGCGGACGATCCCACCTTCGACTTCGGGGCCTTGGCATTCATGCCTAACTTTTAGCCGTCCGCGCCGTGGGACACAATCCCACCTCACTTGACGTGTGATATTTTCCCACTTATGGGAAACAAAATCACCTCCGGACACAATTCCGCGTGCTCGCCAGCGGGTGCCACGGAGTCCGGTACTGCCGCCATCGCCACGGACCGCTCCATGACGTCTGCCCGATTCGACCTTGCGATCGCGGAAGCCTGCCGGATCGCCCAGGTTCCCTTTGAGGAGTTCGTGTCGACGGTGATGGCTGGCGGCTATCCCTGTCTGCCGGGCGTTGCGCCCGGATCGCCGCGCCGCTTCGACGAAACCGACCTGCTCGCGCTCTACATCTACGGCCGCCTGCTCGCCTTCGGTTTCGGCGGCCTGCGCGCCGGCGAATATGCCTGCCGCGCGCATGCGGGCCTCCGCGCCGAGCCACGCGCACAATCGATCTCGATTGCGCTGACGTCCGACGGCGGCAAGCGCGTCGTGATCGAGCAGGATCTGCAGCGCCCGGCAGCGGCAATGCTGCCCGAGCGGATTCATTTCGACATCGCCGCGATCAGGCGCCAGTTGCAGCCGGTCGAACGCAGCACCGCCGAGCCGGCCTGACGCTCCGCTAGAGCAAGATGAGATTCGGTCGAATGGCGAGCGCAATGGTGCTGCGCTCCCTCTCCCCGTTCTTACGGGGAGAGGGTTGGGTGAGGGGCTGTCTCTGCATCTGCGGTGATAGCTGAGCTCGCGGAGACTCCCCCTCACCCGGAACGC
>NZ_LFIQ01000114.1:17019-32031 GCF_001189245.1 Bradyrhizobium pachyrhizi
GCCGTTGCTCGACCCACAAGTTGGCTCACGGCGCTTAGAAACTCCCGCATTCGCTCGCTCCCCGTGCCGTCGCGGCGCGATCGCACCGTCATGCGTTCCGATCCTCGCCTCTCAGAAAAGTTATCCACCGCCATACGTGGGACATAATCCCACATTTTAGTCCGACACCATTGACGTGTGAAATTTTCCCACGTATCCCGAATCCGTTCACCAGGGAATTCGACGCAATGTCTCTTCGTTCGGCCCACGAATCCTGTTCGTTTCACGAATCCGGTCGGTTCGCCGCCACCACATTCCGCTTCACGCCGCAGGCGCCATTCTGTTTCACGCCGCAGGCGCCTTGCGGCCCGATCGAGCCGGTGTTTCCGGCGCTGCTGCGCTCGCTGGTGTTCGCCGCCGCGCTGGCGCTGCCGTTCATCGTCGCCCTGTTCGTCGCATGATCCGGATCGAGCCACCCATGATCGTCGTCAACGAGCCGGCCCGGCGTCCGTCGGTGCTCCACATCTTCAAGGTCTACTATCCCGACCTGTTCGGCGGCACGCTGACGGTGATCCGCGATATCTGCGCCGGACTGAAGGACACGTTCAACGCCGCCGTGCTGGTCTGCTCGCGCTCCGACGGCGAGCGGCAGATCGTGGTCAACGACGTTGCGGTCGAGCGCGTGCACTCGTTCGGCGACGTGCTGTCGCTGCCGGCGGCGCCGACCTATCCGTGGCGGCTGTGGCGCCGCATCGCCGAGCACGATCTGCTGGCGCTGCACGCCCCCTTCCCGCTCGCCGATCTCGTCTTCGCATTCGGGCTCGGCCGCACCTGCCCGCTGGTCGTGCACTGGCACGCCGACATCGTCTCGCACGCGGCCTTGCGCTTCCTCGTCGAGCCGATGATGCGGCGAACGCTGCGCCGGGCCGCCGCGATCATCGTCTCCGATCCGGTGCTGATCGAAACCACGCCGCTGCTGCAGGAATTCTCCGACAAATGCCACGCCGTTCCGTTCGGCGTCGATGTCGCCAAATATGACCGGCCGGCCGCCCAGGCCGACGACGTCAACGCCCGCGGCCGTCTCGTGCTCGCCTGCGGACGCCTCGTGCCCTACAAGGGTTTTGACGTGCTGGTGCGCGCCGCGCACGCCCGTAATTTCGAGGTCTGGATCGTCGGCGAGGGCCGCGAGCGCGACAACCTCGAGCAACTGATCCGCGACTACGGCTTGCAGGATCGCGTCCGCCTGCTCGGCTCGGTGTCCGAAAGCGAGCGCGTCAAGCTGATGCGCATCGCCGACGTGTTCGTGATGCCGTCGGTGACCAATGCGGAGACCTTCGGGCTGGCGCAGCTTGAGGCGATGGCCGCAAGCCGGCCCGTCGTCAACACCGCGCTCGACACCGGCGTTCCGCATGTCGCCCGCGACGGCCTCGAGGCCATCACGGTGCCGCCCGGCGATCCCACCGCGCTCGCCGACGCCATCGAGACGCTGATCAACGATCCCGAGCGGCGCCGCCGCATGGGTCAGGCCGCGCGCCATCGCGCGCTGACGAAATACTCAACCGCAGCCTTCAAGGAGGGAGTCGAGACGGTGTATCGCAAGGTCGTTACCGAGGAGGCCGCCGCAAGGGACGCGGGGTCGTCAGCCCCAGCCCCGCGTTCCCGAACGGCCGGTTTCGTCGGCGCGATCCAGATCGCGGCAACACTGGCCTGGTCCGACGTGCGTCATCGCTACGTCCGCTCCCTCCTTGGACCCTTCTGGATGTCGATCCAGATGGCGATCATGGTGGCCGTGCTCGGCTCGGTCATCGGCCATCTCTCCAACGCCAGCGCGGTGGCGCGGCTGCCGATGCTGGCGGCGAGCCTCACCGCCTGGACCTTCCTCAACAGCGTGGTGCTCGACGCCACCACGGCGCTGCAGGGCTCGGCCAGCCTGATCAAGGATCGCGCGCTGCCCCCTGTGATCTTTCTGCTGCAATGTACCTTCCGGCAGGCACTGTTCGCCGCCCATAACGCGGTCGTGCCGCTGCTCCTGTGGCTCGTGCTGACGCCGCGCGATGTCGGCGGCGCCATCGCCGCCCTCCCCGGCCTCGCCCTGTTCGTGGTCTGCACGCTGGGCCTGAGCCTCGTGCTCGGCGCGCTGGCGACGCGTTACCGCGACATCAAACCGATCATCGAGTCCTCGCTGACGCTGGCCTTCCTGGCCTCGCCGATCATCTGGACATCCGAGATGATCGATCGCGGCTCGACCGTGATGCGGCTCAATCCGCTGACGCATTTGTTCGCGATCTGGCGCGACCCGCTGGCGACCGGTCATGTCGCAACGGCAAGCGTGATCTACGTGCTGGCCTGCCTCGCCGCGCTCGCGGTCGCCGCGATCGTCACCATGACCCATCTGCGCAAAGCGGCATTCTGGATCTAGGGAATGGCAAGCATCCACCTCCACGACGTCTGCCTCGATTATCCGCTGTACGGCGCCTACGACTTCTCGCTGAAGCGCCGCCTGCTCGGCCGCCTGTTCCGCCAGACCAGCGAGATGCGGACCATCCGCGCGGTCGATGACATCTCGATCGAGGCGAAAGCCGGCGCACGCATCGGCCTCGCCGGCCCGAACGGCTCCGGCAAGTCCACTCTGCTGCGGCTGATCGCCGGCGTGTTCCCGGCGACCAGCGGCCGCGTCGAGATCTCCGGCAACATCGTGCCGCTGCTCGGCCTCGGCGCCGGCGTCAATCTCGATTTCGTCGCCGCCGACAATATCAGCCTGCTGCTGCGGATCTCTGGACGCAAGCCGACGCCGGCGGTCCTGGACGAGATCTGGGCGTTCACGGAACTGGAGGAGCGCATGCGGCGGCTGCCGCTGCGCATGTTCTCGTCGGGCATGCTGATGCGCGTGCTGTTCGCGACCGCGACGGCGTTTCCCGCCGACATCCTGCTGCTCGACGAGTGGCTCAGCGTGGTCGACGAGAATTTCTCGGCCAAGGCCGAGCAGCGGCTGCGCAAGATGGTCGAAACCGCGGCGATCGTGATCATCGCCTCGCACGACCACGCCCTGCTACGCCGGACCTGCAACAGCATCATCAATCTCGATCACGGCCGCATCGCCAGCACCGTCGCGCTGGATGCGCCCGTCCCGCATCACCTCGAGCTCGGAGAAATCAGCGCATGACAAAGATCCTGGTCGTCAGCGAGGCGCTTGGCGAGCCCAACCACAAGCGCGGCATCTTCCATTTCACCCGTGAATTGATCCGCTCGCTGGCCGGCGACGGCCATGCCCTGACCCTCGTCGTGGAGACCACGCGCCGGTACCGGAAGCTGCGCCGCAGGCAGCAGCGGACGCGCCTGCTGCCCGAGGACTCACGGCTGATCGAGCTGCTCGCGCTCTATCGTTACCTCGATGAAACCGACATGAACTCGCCGATCATGCGCGGCGGCCTGCGCCGCACCGTCGACTGGTTCAAGCACAAGCTCAACGCGGCGACCTCGCTCGAATTCATCATCGCCTTCCTGCGCTCGATTCATCTGCTGCCGACCAGCGTCAAGCTGATCGAGAACCGGACCGAGGGCCTCGAATACATTCCGACCGATTTGCGCCATCTCGAGTTGTTCGGCGATTTCCTGCTCGAGCCCGGCTTCTACAGCTATCAGGACACGTCGGCCCTGACCCGGTTGCCGCCGCCGCGGGTCGATGCGCGCGACTATGACGTCATTCTCATCGACACCCCGACCCGGGTTGCGATCCAGCGCCGCCCGGGCGCAAAGGTGATTTGCGTCGTGCACGACCTGTTGCCGATCACCGATCTCAAGCTGGATGACATCGCAACACGCCTGTTCCTGTCGCGCCTTTTCACCAGCGTGAATCAGGCTGACGAGCTCGCCTTCGTCTCGAACTACAGCATGAACCGCTTCCGCGTCCTGCTCCCGCAATATGCGCATATTCCGACGCGAGTGGTCTATCCGCGGACCCGCTTCGACGGCGCGGAAGCGCCGCTTGCGCCGGTGCCAACCGCCGTCCCGGCACGGCCGAGCTTCGTCGTCATCGTCTCGAACGAGCCCCGCAAGAACCTCGCGGCCGTCATCCGCGCCTTCCGCAAGCTGCCGGAGGCCGATCTCGTCGTGATCGGCTATGCCGGCGGCGCCAACCAGGCGCGCAACCTGCCGAAGAACGTCCGCTTCTCCGGCTATGTCGACGAGCACGAGAAGGCGGCACTGATCGCGGGCGCGCACGGCCTGATCATGCCGAGCCTCGCCGAAGGCTTTGGCGTCCCGATCATCGAGGCGTTCGCGGCCAATACCCCCGTGCTGTGCTCCGATATTGCCGTGTTCCGCGAGGTCGCGGGCGAGCTTGCCGATTATTTCGATCCGTTCTCGACCGGCTCGATCTGCGCCTCGGTGCGGCGCATGCTGGCGCAGCAGGAGCAATGGCGCGACCGGATCCGCGCGCGGCGGGCCGAGCTCGCCGAGCGGTTCGGCCACCACACCCAGGCGCGCGACCTGCTGTCGCATCGGGCTGGCCCGGACGTCGCGGCCGCCGCCGCGGCGCTCACCGCCGCGATGGCGACCTTCAACGGTGCAACCGCGCACGGCGTGTGACCGGTCATGAGCACCGATTCCGACGCCATTGGTCTCGCAATCGAACCGCCAGCACGATGGCGCGATCGCGTCCGCACCTGGTCCGGCTCAGTCCCCTATGTCCGCGCCACCGATACCCTGATCGCCTTGGCCGCGGCGTCGCTACCCTGGACGACCACGGCACTCGCCGTTTTCATGCTGCTGTGGCTTGTCGCCGTGATCCCGACCATCGACTGGCGGCAGTTCGTGCTCGACCTCGCGCAGCCGGCCTTTGCGTTGCCGATCGCGCTGGTCGCACTCGCGCTGATCGGCGTGGCGTGGTCGGAGACGAGCTGGGTAGAACGGCTGCATGGCATCAAGCCGCTCAGCAAGCTGCTGCTGCTCCCGTTCCTGCTCGGCTATTTCCAGCGCTCGCAGCGCGGGCTCTGGGTGTTCTTGGCCTTCCTGGTGTCCTCCTTGGTGCTGATGATCCTGTCCTGGATCGTGCTGGCGCTGCCGCAGCTCAAGCTCGCGCACACCGCCTCCGACGGCGTGCCGGTCAAGAACTACCTCGACCAGAGCCAGGAGTTCGCGCTCTGCGCGTTCGCGCTGGCGCTGCCGGCATTGACGGCGGTGCGGGCCAGGCAATGGCGCATCGCAGTCGGCGCCATCGCGCTGATGCTGCTGTTCGTCTTCAACATGCTCTATGTCGTCTCGGCCCGGACCGCGTTGGTCTACATGCCGGTGCTGTTGATCCTGTTCGCCTCGTTGCATTTGTCGCGGCGCGCCACCCGGCTGCTGTTCGCCGGCGTCGCGGTCACCAGCCTCGTGGTCTGGACCACGTCCCCATACCTGCGCCAACGCATCGCCGATGTCAGTATCGAGTATCGGGCGCACGATACGTCAGGCATCGCTTCCACGGCGCAGCGCCTGACCTACTGGCGGAAGTCCGTGAAGTTCATCGGCGAGGCGCCGTGGCTCGGCCACGGCACCGGTTCGATCAGGCACATGTTCACGCAGGATGCCGTCGGACAAGCCGGCCTTGAGGCCGAGGTGATCAACAACCCGCACAACCAGACCCTTAATGTCGGGGTCCAGTGGGGGCTGATCGGCATCCTGCTGCTCTACGCGATGTGGATCAGCCACGTCAGGCTGTTCGCCGGCCGCGATCTCGTGAGCTGGATCGGACTCGCCGTGGTCGTGCAGAACATCACAAGCTCGCTGCTCAATTCGCATCTGTCCGATTTTCACGAAGGCTGGATGTACGTGATCGGTGTCGGCGTCGCCGGCGGCAAGGCGCTCCGCGCCCGCCGGCCGGAAAATGCGGATGTGTGACTCACAGATCGCGCCACACGTTCAGTGTCGTCCCGGCGAAAGCCGGGACCCCATTACCCCAAGCTCTTGTTATTGCGCGTCGCTGAAACGACGAGCCCCTTCAGCAACGTCCGCCGCGGAGTATGGATCCCGGCTTTCGCCGGGACGACGGCGGTGTTTGCGGCGCTGGCAACGCCGTTCTAACAACCGACCGCCTACCGCGACGCTTCGTGCCCGACCTCGCCGGTGATCACGTCGCCGAACAGCTCCCATGCCTCGCCGTTGAAGCGCATCAGCTGCATCTGCTCGATCGGGAAGTAGTCGTCGGGGGAGGTGTTGACCATGACGCCCGGCAGCATCAGGTCGGAGTGGAAGTTCTTCAAGCTGGCGGCCTGCTTCATCACGTTTTCGCGCGTGAGATTGTCGCCGCACTGCTTCAGCACCTGCATCATCGCCTCGGCCTGGACATAGCCATAGAGGTTGTTGGCGTTGGCCTTGTCGCCGTCGGGGTAATACTTGTCCATGAAGGCGCGCCAGTTTTGCACCGCCGGATCCTTGTCCCAGGTCGGATCGGTCGGGTCTTTGAGATAGGCGGTCGAGATGATGCCCTTGGAGAACTCGAGTCCGGCCGGTTTCAGCACCGAGGCGACCGAGGTCGCGGTGTTGGCGAGGAAGAATTTCGGCTTCCAGCCGAGCTCGCCCACTTTCCGGATCGCCTGCGCCGATCCCTTCGGCGCCGCCCAGGAGAAGAAGATGTCGGCGCCGGAATCGTGCAGCGCGACGATCTGCGAATCGATCGAGGGATCGGAGACCTCGTACGACTTGTCGGCGATGATCATGCCGACCTTGTCGCCGAGCCCGTCCTTCAGGCCCTTGAACTGATCCTTGCCGGCATCGTCATTCTGCCAGAACACCGCGATCTTACTGTCGGGGAATTTGTCGCGAATGTACTTTGCGTAGATGCGGCCCTCGCTCTGGTAGTTGGGCTGAAAGCCCATCGTCCAGGGGAAGTTCTTGGGGTCGCCGAACTTGGTGCCTCCGGAGGCGACGAACAATTGCGGCACCTTCTTGGCATTCATGTATTTCATGATTGCCGAATTGGACGGCGTGCCGAGCGGCTGGAAGATCAGCAGCACCTCGTCGCTCTCGACCAGCTTGCGCGCCTGCTCGATCGCCTTCGGCGGCGAATAGGCGTCGTCGTAGCTGATGAAGTTGATCTTGCGGCCGTTGATGCCGCCCTGCTCGTTGATCATCTTGAAGAACGCGGCCTCGGTCTTGCCGATCACCCCATAGGACGACGCGGGGCCGCTGTATGGCATGATGTTGCCGATCTTGATTTCGCCATCACTCGCGCCGGGATCGTATTTCTTCTGCGCGGTGGCCGAGGTCGCGATCAGTGCGGCACTTGCGAACGCCGCGATTGCGCCAATATATCCGAAACGAGCCGGCATCGTTTTCTCCCGATTTTTGTCGTTGGTTTTGGCGGCAAGTCTCGCAAGAGACGCATGTGCTGGCAAGCGTTGGGTTTTTCCGTTGGGCGAAACGGCATTGTTGCCTGGCGCTATTTATGATTGAAGGTCGATCTGGGGATCACGAGTCGAGGCGTTCTGATTGCGTAAGCCGGACATCCGTACCGGTCCGCGGCATCCGCATCTTGCGGCCGCGGGCTATGAGATCACGCGCCGCCTCAGCGAGTCTGCGTTGGCGAAGCGTGGCCTGCACAAGGCCAATGGCGCGTTCGCGCAGCGCACGATCGCCTCGATCCGCGAGAAGCTGCAGCGCGGCGAGACCGTCTATATCGCAGGCCTCGCCTGCCCCGGCACGCACAACACCGGCGTCGCGCTGGTCGAGGTCACCCGGAAGGACGGACCGCGCCTGATCGTCAACAACGAGGAAGAGCGCTTCTCCGGCAACAAGCACACCAACGAGTTCCCGCAATACGCACTCGACGACATGCGCAAGGTGTTGCAGCGGATGGGCCGCGATGTCGGCGACATCGCCGCCTTCGTCACGACATGGGACTATCCGGCGCTGCTGGCGATGCTGATCCGCACCTCGCTCGAGGAAGCGCCGGCCAGCCTCAAATTGCTGCGCGCCCCGATCGCTCCGGCAATCAATCTGCGCCAGCTGGATCAGGTGCGGCGGCTGTCGCGCCGGCTCGGCAGGATGTACGGGCTCGACAAGCAATTGCCGCTGATCTGCATGCCGCACCACGACAATCACGCCTGGTACTCGTTCACGGCCTCGCCGTTCGCCGATACGCGCGAGCGTGTCGCGATCGCTGTGCTCGACGGCACCGGCGACGTCGGCTCGATCTCGCTCTATGTCGCCGAGAATGGCGAGATGAAGCAGCTCTATTGCAATGAGAGCCTGTTCGACTCGCTCGGCGCCTTCTACACCGTGATCTCGTCGAGCCAGGGCGGCTGGACCTGGCTCTCCAGCGAGGGCCGCTACATGGGCGCCGCCGCCTGGGGCGACATGAACCGCGCCACCAATCCGTATTATTCGCGCCTGAAGGCGGTGCTGCAGCTCGGGCCCAATGGCAGCGTGCAGCTCAATCGCGCGATGGCCAATTGGTACGCCGATCCCGCCGACGATCCCTATCATCAGCCGCTGATTGACATTCTCGGTCCGCCGCTGCGCCCTGACCAGCTCTGGAATCCCGACGCCGTGTTGCGCGTCGAGGACATCAATCACCGCCCCGACACCAAGGACCGCGTCGATAAGGCAGCCGCGACGCAACTGGTGTTCGAGGACGCGATGATCCACGTCATCGACCATCTCCTGCGCACCACCGGCACCGACCGCCTGGTGCTGACCGGAGGCGTCGCGCTGAACGCGCTCGGCAACATGCGTCTGCTCGAGCATTTCGACGAGGCGTGGTTTGAGCGGGCGCAGCAGCGCAAGACGCGACTGCATATGTGGGTGCCGCCGGTGCCCGGCGATCCCGGCGTGCCGATCGGCGCCGCCTGGCTGTTCGCGCATATGGCGGGCGCGCCGCGCGGCGCGCCGCTGTCGCACGCATTCTATTGCGGCCTGCCGCCCTCGAACGCCGACATCACCGCGGCGTTGCAAGCCGACGACATCGCCTCGACCGAGATCGGCAATGTGGCGACGTCAGAAGGGCGCGACGCGGTTGCCGACCTGATGGCATCCATGGTCGCGCAAGGCGGCGTGATCGCGATCTATCAGGGCGCCGCTGAAACCGGCCCGCGCGCGCTCGGCCATCGCTCGATCCTCGCCAATCCCTGCGATCCCGAGGTGCGCGAGCGGCTCAACGAGCGCGTCAAGTATCGCGAGGCGATCCGGCCACTGGCACCGATGGCGACGCTAGAGGCCGCACGCGACTATTTCGAGCTCGAAGACGGCGCCTCCGATGCCGACTACAACGCCTATAACTACATGGTGCTCACGGCGCATTCGAAGCCCGAGGCGCGCGCGAAGATTCCGGCGGTGGTGCATGCCGACGGCACCGGCCGCATCCAGATCGTGCGCGAGGCCGACGATCCCCTCACCCATGCTTATCTGAAGGCGCTCGGCCGTCATGTCGGCGTCGAGATGTCGGTCAACACCTCGTTCAACGTCGCAGGTCCGATCGCGCAGACGCCGGCGCAGGCGATGGACACGCTGCGCCGCTCCAAGGGGCTCGATGCCGTGGTGCTGGTCGCGGATGACGGCACCGCCCATGCCGCCTGGCACGGCGGCGAGCGCGACAGCGGACGCTTCAGCGGATGGTATGCGGCGTGGAAGCAGGCGCGCGGCTGAACCAGGCCAGCACGCGGCCGTCGATCAAGAGCAGCGCGCTCGCGATCACCAGCGCGCCGATCACCTCGCGCAGCGCGATCGGCTCGCCGAGCACGAGATATCCGAGCAGCAGCGCGGTGACCGGAATCAGCAGCGTCACCAGCATCACATTGGTCGCGCCGGAGCGCTGCAGGATCTGAAAGAACACGATATAGGCCAGCGCCGTCGACAGCGCCGCGAGCCCGAGCACGGCGAGCCATGTCGCCGGATGCGGCATCGGCAACAGCCACGGCCGTTCGACGACGGCGGCGATGGGCGCCATCAGCATCGCCGAGGCGATCATCTGGAACGTCGCCGTCCCCAGCGGCGGCAGGCGCTGCGGCAGCCGCCGCCCGACCAGCGCCGCGATGCCGTAGCTGAAGGCGCCAGCGAGGCACAGCAGGATGCCGATGCCCTGCCGGCTGTCGAAACCGAGCGCGTCGCCGTGCAGGATCGCAACCCCGATCAGCCCGACCAGGACGCCCACGACGCGGCGCGCCTGCAGCCGCTCCTCGCCGGCCGCCGCCATCACGACCACCGCGAACAGCGGCGTCGTCGCATTGAGGATCGAAGCCAGCCCGCTCGGAATATAGGTCTGCCCGAACACGATCAGCGCGAACGGCAGCACATTGTTGAACAGCAGGATGATCGTGCCGAGCGCGACGCGCAGCAGCACCAGGGTCAGCGGCGGCAATTCGCGCAGGATCACGCCGTTGAAGAAGAACGAGCCGCCCCAGAGTACCGACAGCAGGATAAGCAGCCCCCAGTCGCGGCGATCGATGCGGTTGTCGGCGGAAGGCATGTCGGGCACTCACCTGCAGTCGGACAGGTGACTAGGGCAGCGCCGCGAATATTCCCACCCGATTTCCGAGAATGGCGGCCCGCCTATTTCGGCCGCGACACGATCTCGATCATCTGGCCCTCGTCGGCGTCGGGCGCATGGGCCTTCGCCTTGTCGTAGGCGGCGAGCGCGGCGCGGCTAACGGGTACGCCGGGCAGCAAGGTCTCGGCGAGCCGCACGGCGTAATCGGCGTCCTTGTGGCGCAGCGCCGCGGTGAACGATGCGCCGGAAAAGTTGCGGTCGATCATCCGCTTGGAGTGGCGGATCACCTGCGGGCTTGCCACCGCGCCGGTCGCCAGCGCCTCGGCCACCAGTTGCATGTCGAGGCCGGCCTGCTCGGCGATCGCGACGCCCTCGGCGAGGCTTGCGATCTGCACCGCGCCGATCAGGTTGTTGATCAGCTTGAACACGGTGCCGGTGCCGACCGGGCCGAAATGCCGGATCGTGCTGCCGATCGGCGCGAGATAAGGCTGCGCGCGTTCCAGATCGGCCGGATCGGCCCCCACCAGCAGCGTCAGCTTGCCGGCGGCCGCCGCCTCCGGCAGGCCGGTGACCGGACAATCGATGTAGATCAGGCCGCGGCTGTTGAGCTCGCGCGCCATCTCGAGCGTGTGCTGGTACGAGACTGTGGAGCATTCGATCGCGAGCGTGCCGGCCTTCATGTTGGCGGAAGCGCCGTCCTTGGTCAGCCAGACCGCGCGCGAGGCCTCGTCGTCGGCGACCATGGTCACGACAGCATCGGCGTCGATCGCGGCATCCTCCGGCGAGGTCGCCCACAGCGCGCCGCGGGCGATCAGGTCGGCGGCCTTGGCCTTGCTCCGGTTCCACACCGCGACCGTGAAGCCGGCATCGAGGTAACGGCCGGCCATGCCGTGGCCCATGCGTCCCAATCCAATGAAAGCGACGCGCGGCATGGGCTAATCCACATCCTCGACGGAGCCGGGCCCGGTGCCGAAGGCACGCTGCGCCAGCGTCGCCGCCATGAATTCATCGAGATCGCCATCGAGCACCCCCGACGTATCGGAGGTCTGCACACCGGTGCGCAGGTCCTTCACCATCTGATAGGGCTGCAGCACGTAGGAGCGGATCTGGTGACCCCAGCCGATATCGGTCTTGGCGGCCTGATCGGCAGCGGCCTGCTCCTCGCGCTTCTTCAGCTCGATCTCGTAGAGCCGCGCGCGCAGCATGTCCCAGGCCTGCGCTCGGTTCTTGTGCTGGGAGCGGCCGGCCTGGCAGACCACCGCGATGCCGGTCGGAATATGGGTGAGGCGCACCGCCGACTCAGTCTTGTTGACGTGCTGACCGCCGGCGCCGCCCGACCGCATGGTGTCGGTGCGGACATCGGACTCCTTGATCTCGATCTTGATGGAGTCGTCGATCACCGGGAAGATCTGCACCGACGAGAACGAGGTGTGCCGCCGCGCGTTGGAATCGAACGGCGAGATGCGCACCAGGCGATGCACGCCGGCCTCGGTCTTCAGCCAGCCATAGGCGTTGTGGCCGCTGATCTGGATGGTGGCGGACTTGATGCCGGCTTCTTCGCCCTGGGACTCTTCCAGGAACTCGATCTTGAAGCCGTGCTTCTCCGCCCAGCGCGTGTACATGCGCAGCAGCATCTGCGCCCAGTCCTGGCTCTCGGTGCCGCCGGCGCCGGCATGGACTTCGAGATAGGAATCGAACTTGTCGGCCTCGCCCGACAGCAGCGCCTCCAGCTCGCGCCGGGCGACCTCCTTCTTGAGGTCCTTGAGCGCCTTCTCGGCTTCGGCGACCACGCCCTCATCGTTCTCGGCTTCGCCGAGCTCGATCATGCCGACCTGGTCCTCGAGCTCGCGCTCGACCTTGCCGATGCCCGAGAGCGCGTCCTCCAGTGAGGTGCGCTCCTGCATCAGCCGCTGGGCCTTCTGGGGATCGTTCCAGAGATTGGAGTCTTCAGCGAGCTTGTTTAGCTCGGCTAGGCGTGCCGTCGATTGTTCGACGTCAAAGATGCCTCCTCAGCAGCCCGACTGACTGCTTGATCTCTTCAACAAGGCGTTCGATTTCCGCGCGCATGGTCTTTCAGGTGTTGGCTAAAAAGGTTCCGGGGGATGTAGCGACCGGCGCAGCAAAGCGCAATCGGCTTGGCCGCAATATCCCGGCGATTTGGCCGTGCTGGAGGCCAGCGCTGTTTCCGTTCCGATTGGATCGAAACGGGGCTCTAGGTTTTTGTTTTGACGCGTTTTCTTCACGCGAACCGGTATCCACTTCGCTCGAAAACGCTCTAGTAAAGCCCCCCGGTTCCCGGACGCATGAAGAAGCCGCCATCGGGCTGGGCCCCATTCTGCGACGGCTGCGGGCCAGGCGCCGGGCCGCGCCCATCGGCATCGGCGACGCCGATGACCGAATAGTTCTCCGGCGGCGCGGTGCCCGGCTTGAAGGCTTCGAGGATGGTGTTGCCGCCGTCGCCGGGGCCGGCGCGCATGCCGGTCTTGGCGTCGACGCGGATCAGCTTGATGCCGGCCGGAACCTTGAACGGCGTCGGCGGCTTGTCGGCGAGCGCAAGCTTGAGGAAGTCGCGGGCGATTGGCGCGGCGACGTGGCCGCCGGTGGCGGCGCGGCCGAGATTGCGCGGCTTGTCGTATCCCATGTAGACGCCGACTGCGAGATCTGGC
The DNA here is from genome assembly GCF_001189245.1 of Bradyrhizobium pachyrhizi. Taxonomy (GTDB): domain Bacteria; phylum Pseudomonadota; class Alphaproteobacteria; order Rhizobiales; family Xanthobacteraceae; genus Bradyrhizobium; species Bradyrhizobium pachyrhizi. The sequence continues at coordinate 30,130 of NZ_LFIQ01000114.1, forward strand.
GAGAAGCCGACGAACCAGACGTCCTTCTCGTCGTTGGTGGTGCCGGTCTTGCCGGCGATCGGCTTGCCGACCTCCTTGACGACGGTCGCGGTGCCGCGCTGGACCACGCCTTCCATCATCTCGGTGATCTGATAGGCGGTCATCGGGTCGAGCACCTGCTCGCGGCGGTCGACGAGCTGCGGCTCCGGCTGGCTCTTCCAGCCCCCGGGCGCGTCGCAGCCGCGGCATTCGCGGGTGTCGTGCTTGAAGATGGTGTGGCCGTAGCGATCCTGGATGCGATCGATCAGCGTCGGCTTCACCCGGCGGCCGCCATTGGCGAACATCGAATAGGCCGTGACCATGCGCATCACGGTCGTTTCGCCGGCACCGAGCGCATACGACAGATAGTTCGGCAATTCGTCATAGACGCCGAAGCGCTTGGCGTATTCGCCGACCAGCGGCATGCCGATGTCCTGTGCGAGCCGCACCGTGACGGTGTTGAGCGAGCGCTGCAGCGCGTTGCGCAGCGTGGTCGGGCCGTAATACTTGCCGGTCGAATAGTTTTCCGGACGCCACACGCCGGCGCCCTGCCCCTGATCGATCTCGATCGGCGCGTCGATCACGGTGGTCGACGGTGTGTAGCCGTTGTCGAGCGCCGACGAGTATACGATCGGCTTGAACGACGAGCCCGGCTGCCGGTAGGCCTGCGTCGCGCGGTTGAACTGGCTCTGGTCGAACGAGAAGCCGCCGACCATCGCGAGCACGCGGCCGGTCCACGGATCCATCGCCACCATGGCGCCGGACACTTCAGGCAATTGCCGCAGGCGATACTGGCCTTCGACCGCGTTGCCGTCCTTCGTCACCAGCGGATCAGCGTAGATCACGTCACCCGGCTGTAGCACCTGCGAAACCGCGGTCGGCGCCTTGCCCTTGGTCTTGGCCCAGCGCACACCGTCCATCGTGATGATGCCGGTCTGCCGTTCCTTGCTGACCGCGCCGCCGAGTTCGCGACCCGGCTGGAAGCCGATCCGTGCCGACTGATCGCTGGTCTCGAGCACAACAGCCATCCGCCACGGCGAGATGTCGGACAGCGACTTCACGTCGGCAAGCTTGACGCCCCAGTCACCGGAAATGTCGAGCTTGTGCAGCGCCCCGCGCCAGCCCTGCGCCTCGTCGTAATTGACGAGACCCGCGACCATGGTCTTGCGGGCCATCACCTGGATCTTGGGATCGAGCGTGGTGCGCACCGACAGGCCACCCTCGTAGAGCTTCTTTTCGCCGTAACGCTCGAAGATGTCGCGGCGGACCTCCTCGGCGAAATATTCGCCGGCGAAGATGTGCGCGCCGTTCGAGCGGCTGGTGACGTTGAGCGGGTCCTTGCGCGCCTTGTCGGCGTCGGCCTGCTTGATCCAGCCGTTCTCCAGCAGACGATCGATCACATAGTTACGGCGCTCGATCGCGCGGTCACGGTTGCGCACCGGATGCAGCGCCGCCGGCGCTTTCGGCAGCGCCGCGAGGTAGGACGCTTCCGCGATCGTCAGCTCGTTGACCGACTTGTCGAAATAGACCAGCGACGCCGCCGCGATCCCGTACGCACCGAGGCCGAGATAGATTTCGTTCAGATAGAGCTCGAGGATGCGGTCCTTGGAATAGGCGCGCTCGATTCGCATCGCCAGCAAGGCTTCCTTGATCTTGCGGCTGAACGAGACCTCGTTGGTGAGCAGGAAGTTCTTCGCGACCTGCTGGGTGATGGTCGAGGCGCCCTGCGGGCGACGGTTCGAGCCGTAGTTCTGCGCATAAAGGATCGCGGCGCGCGCCATGCCCTGATAGTCGATGCCGCCGTGCTCGTAGAAGTTCTTGTCTTCGGCGGCGAGGAAGGCGTTGATCACGAGTTTCGGCACCGCCTGGATCGGCAGATAGAGC
>NZ_LFIQ01000114.1:32041-33599 GCF_001189245.1 Bradyrhizobium pachyrhizi
GCGCGCCGTCGGCGGCATGCACGCGGGTCATCACCGGCGGCTCATAGTCCTGCAGCTGCGAGTAGTCGGGCAGATCCTTGGAGAAATGCCAGATGGCGCCAGCGACGGCGGCGACACCGACCAGGAACACGACGGTTCCGGCGGCGAACAAGAAACCCATAAACCGCACGAGCAGGCGCATTATCGACGTTCCGTTCCTACCCTCCGGCGCTCAGTCGTCAGAAGCGCCTGTCCAAAAGTGCGAAAGCCTCACACAACGAAGCTTTGGCCCAGCGAGCCACCTTGCGCACGCGAGTATACAAGAGCCGCCGGACAATATGGTCGATTCTGCGGACCTGCGGTCCATTGTCTATACCGTCGCGGCTGTGGCCAAACTAGGGCTTCGGCGCAACGGCCCCGGCTTTTCAGCGAGCCGATTTCACTTTGCCGACCCGGCAGTTGCCAGCCGTTTGGCGAAGAACGTGTCGATCGCCTGCACCATCGAGCCGACCGCCTTGTTCCGCCAGCTCTCGGAGACCAGGTGCTCGAGGTCCCCCTTGTTGGAGACGTAGCCGATCTCGACCAGCACGGACGGCACGTCGGGCGCCTTCAGCACCCGGAAGCCGGCCGATTTGAGCGGATGCTTGTGCATCCGCACGGTGGTCTTCATCTCGTCCATCAGAAGACGGGCGAAGCGATTGGAGAACGTCTTGGTTTCACGCTGCGCGAGGTCGATCAGAATGTCGGCGACCTCGGTCGGCTCGTCGGTCAGGTTCACGCCGGCGATGGCGTCGGCCTTGTTTTCCGCCTCCGCCAGCCGTTCCGCCTCGGCATCGGAGGCCTTGTCCGACACCGTGTAGATCGTGGCGCCCTGGGCATCGCCCTCGCGGCGCGGCAGGGCGTCGGCATGGATCGAGACGAACAGTGCCGCGGACTGGGAGCGCGCAATCTTCACCCGATCGTTGAGCGGGATGAAAGTGTCGTCGGACCGCGTCATGACCACCCGATACTTGCCCGACTTCTCGATCCGGTCGCGCAGGGCAAGGCCAAAGCCCAGCACCAGGTTCTTCTCGGTCTGGTCGCCGGATTGCGTGCCGTTGTCGATGCCGCCGTGACCCGGATCGATCACGATCAGCGGGCGCGCGTCAGTGACCGCAACCGGCGGCAGCGCCGCAGACGTAACGGCCGGAATGGTCGCCGTGGTGGATTCGGAAATCGCCGGTTTCGATTCGGGCCGGCTCGCGGGCGCCAGCGACTGCACGAAGCTGGTGCGGTCGACCTCCTCGAAGTCCAGCACCAGCCGCGGCGGCTGGCCGTTGGCGGCATCGAGCACGTAGGAATTGGCGATCTTCACCGGTCCGGTCAGGTCGAACACGATCCGCGAGCCGCCGGGCATCACGAGACCATAGCGGAACGCCTTCACCAGGCCCCGCCCCGCCGAGCCGGTGCCGGCCGCGAGCTGAAAATCGACCTGCGGGATATCGACCACGACGCGGTAGGGGTCGGCCAGCGGGAAGGCGCGAAATTCGATCTTGCGGTCGAGGTCGAGGATGAATCGGGTCTGCTTGGCGTCGCCGGC
>NZ_LFIQ01000114.1:33609-39247 GCF_001189245.1 Bradyrhizobium pachyrhizi
ATGCGACAGGGAAATTCGGGGCGCTCGCGGCCGGCGCAGGCTGGCCGTTCTGCGGTCCCTCGGCGGCGCTCGGGGCGCCGGCAATGGCAAACACCCATGTTGCGGCGCACAACAGCCCGCATCCCAGAAAAACAAGGTGTTTTGCGCGGTTCGCCACCCGATTCGTAGCCTCCCAGCTGCTTCTTACCGCATTAGAACCACACGGTTAATCGCTCCCTAATGACGCTCCGGCGAAAAGAACCGAGTGTTGCGGCGGCGTGACGCTTCCCTTGCACGCGGCGGTCAATCCACGTATGTACGAGGTGCTGACGGCTAGTACTCCCGGTTGTGTCGCGTTCAGCCTCCCGGTGCAGCGGTGGAACCTTCCTGATCGAAGATCCCGCCGTGTTTTTCCGGTCCCTCCCCAGCCAGCGCCGCGCGCGGCTGACACGGAGTGGCGGATTCAAGCCCGAGCGGCGTCCGGTCCCAGGCACACTCCCTCGCCAGAGGGACGGTTTGAGACACGGCATAACCGATTATCCGGTCCCTTGGGGCCTCGATATGCGATGGCCGGCGGGCGCTTCGGCGCCAGGCGGGGCTTTCAGCAAAAGATACGGCGGTATTTTTCGCCGCCAACATGTTTAGACGGGCCGACGCTTAATGCGCCAGACTGTATTGCCGACCAGGATCCCCCGAATGATCGCGCTGACGCGAGGTGAAAACTTCGCCCGTCGCATCATCCCGGTGAGTTCCCGTCCGGCGCTGCGCCGCGAGATGCGTTTCGGCCTTCCCCTCACCCCCGAATCAGGTGGACCGTCGCGTCACCGGGCGGCGCAGTTTGCGCGCGCCATGATCCGCGCCCGCCGCCGTCAAGAGCTCCAAAATGCCCAACAAGATGTTGATCGATGCCACCCACCCGGAAGAGACCCGGGTCGTCGTGGTCCGTGGCAATCGCGTCGAAGAGTTTGATTTCGAGACCGCCCAGCGCAAGCAGCTGCGCGGCAACATTTATCTCGCCAAGGTTACGCGCGTAGAGCCGTCGCTGCAGGCCGCCTTCATCGAGTATGGCGGCAACCGGCACGGCTTCCTGGCCTTCAGCGAAATCCATCCCGACTATTACCAGATCCCGGTCGCCGACCGTCAGGCGCTGATTGAAGCCGACGAGCGCGCCCATCGCGAGGCCGAGGAAGAGCACGAGAACCGCGGCCATCGCCGCCGGTCGCGCCATCGCAACGCCCGTCGCCGCGGCCATGGCGAGCGCGTCCAGAGCGAGGTGATCGAGGGCGCGAACGACACGCAGGCGCTGCCCACCATCGAGGCCCACGAACATCCCGTCGATGCCGAGCATCATGAACATGATGCTGGGCACCACGATCACGGCGTGGTCGCCCAGGAAGGCCACGAACATGAGGCGCATGATCATGCGCATCACGAGGACCATGAGCATCAGCATGATCATGACCACGACGATCATGGCCACCACGATCATGGTCACGACGACCATCACGACCACGATCATGCACATGATCACGACCACGCCCCCGAGGTGAGCGAGGCGGCGGTTGCCGACGCCCCGTCCGACCCCGTCGTTGCTGTGGTCGAAGCCTCCGCCGCGTCGGCCGCGCCCGAGACCATCGACACGGTCGAGGTCAATCATGAGCCTGAGCGCGCCCATGAGGAGCAGATCGAGGAAAACGCCGCGCATGCCGACGACGCGCCGCACGTGGCTTCCGACGAGGTTCATGCCGCCGATGAGCACGCGGTCGCCGAATATGGCGCGCTCGCCGAGGTGGTCGCGCCCGAGACCGGGCCGGGCGACGAGGCCGGCGAAGACGACGAAGAGGATGACGGCGAGGAAGGCGAGGAAGAGGACGTCGTCGAGTCAGTTGGCGGCGACGACGTGCTCGAGGAGGTTCCGGAGCGCCCATTCCGTCCGCGCCGCCAGTACAAGATCCAGGAAGTGATCAAGCGCCGGCAGGTGATGCTGGTGCAGGTCGTCAAGGAAGAGCGCGGCAACAAGGGCGCCGCGCTGACCACCTATCTGTCGCTCGCCGGCCGCTACGCCGTGCTGATGCCCAACACCGCGCGCGGCGGCGGCATCAGCCGCAAGATCACCTCCGCCCAGGACCGTTCGCGGCTGAAGGAAGTGGTGCAGGATCTCGACGTGCCCGAGGGCATGGGGATCATCCTGCGCACCGCCGGCGCCTCCCGCAGCAAGCCGGAGATCAAGCGCGACTTCGAATATCTGATCCGGATGTGGGAAACGGTGCGCGACCTGACGCTGAAGTCGCAGGCGCCGACGCTGGTTTACGAGGAAGGCTCGCTGATCAAGCGCTCGCTGCGCGACCTCTACAACAAGGAGATCGACGAGATCCAGGTGGCAGGCGAAGCCGGCTACCGCGAAGCGCGCGACTTCATGAAGATGCTGATGCCGGCCAATGTGCGCGCGGTGAAGCAATATCGCGACGGCCAGCCGCTGTTCTCGCGCATGGGCGTCGAAAGCCAACTCGACGCGATGTTCTCGCCGACCGTGCAATTGCGCTCCGGCGGCTACATCGTGATCAACCAGACCGAGGCGCTGGTCTCGATCGACGTCAACTCCGGCCGCGCCACGCGCGAGCACCATATCGAGGACACCGCGCTCAAGACCAATCTGGAAGCGGCGGAAGAAGTCGCGCGCCAATTGCGCCTGCGTGACCTCGCCGGCCTGATCGTCATCGACTTCATCGACATGGACGAGAAGCGCAACAACCGCGCGGTCGAGCGCAAGCTGTCCGACTGCCTACGCCAGGACCGCGCGCGGATCCAGGTCGGCCGTATCTCGCATTTCGGCCTCTTGGAAATGTCGCGCCAGCGCATCCGCGCCAGCGTGCTCGAAAGCTCGACGGAGCCCTGCCCGCAATGCGGCGGAAGCGGTCACGTCCGTTCGGTCTCGTCGGTGGCGCTGCAGCTCCTGCGCGGCATCGAGGAAATCCTGATGAAGGGCGCGACCCACAATCTGGTGGTCCGCACCCGTACCGACGTCGCGCTCTACGTGCTCAATCACAAGCGCGGCCATCTGCGCGACCTCGAAGACTCCTTCCGGGTTTCGCTGTCGATCGTCGCGGACGCCACAGTGCACGGCCAGCAGTCCTACATCATCGACCGCGGCGAGCAGGTGCATACGCTCGAAGCCGCCAAGGCGCTGCTTGCTGCGCAGACTGCTGCGGCTCCGGCTCAGGCCGAAGAGGCCGATGACGAGGAAGAACTGTTCGAATACGAGGCCGAGATCGAGACCGACGAGACCGAGGGTCTCGCCGACGAGCGGGCGGCCGGTGATGAATCGGGCTCCGCCGAGGGCGAAGGCGACGGTCAGCGTCGCAAGCGGCGCCGCCGGCGCCGCGGCCGCGGTGGCGGCAGCGAGGCGCGTGAAGGCGCCCAGCAGCCGCGCGAGGACGGCGATCTCATGCATGTCCTGCCAGAAGGCACCGAGGCGGTTGCCGCCGCCGATGCCGAAGGTGATGAGGACGAAGGCGACGAGCAGCAGACCGCTGCCCGCGACGACCAGGCCGGCAATGGCGATCGCCGCCCGCGGCGCCGCGGGCGCCGTGGCGGCCGCCGCCGGCGCGGCAGTGGCGGACCGGATGACGGCCTCGCCGGATCGATCTCCGATGAGTTGAGCCCGGCGGCGACGTCGGAGGCCTCCGACGCAGTCGCCGATTTCGATAGCCATGATGCGGAGCCGGCTCCCTCGCTGGCGCAGCCCGAACTGGTCGCCGAGCCGCCGGAGTGGCAGCCGACCGAGGTCGCACCTGTTGAGCCGGTCGCGGCACCCGAGCCCGAAACCGCCGCGGCGTCTGCCGCCGAGGACACTGCCGAAGGTGACCGCGCGCAGCGCCGCCGTTCGACGGTGCGCGAAAAGGTCAACTTCGCATCGAGCCCACAGCCCGAGGCATCAGCGGCGCTGGTTCAAAGCCCGGCGGAGGAAGCTGCCCCTGAGCCGGCCGCGGCTGCTCCAGAACCGGCACCGGCCGCTGCGGCCGAGGCTCCGGCCCGCAAGGGCTGGTGGTCGCGCCGCTTCGGCGGCGGCAATTAGCACCACCTGCAAGTCAGAACGCCCGGCTCACGCCGGGCGTTTTTATTGAACAGGCAATCCGTTCGTCAGACGCCGGCGTAACGGAGCCTGACGGAGACGGATCCCAATGCAAAGCGCGATCGTTCTTGGCGGCGGCATGGTGGGCGTCAGCACGGCTCTGCACCTGCAGCGTCGCGGCTGGTCGGTGACGCTCGTCGACCGCAAGGAACCGGGCCGCGAAACCAGCTACGGCAATGCCGGCATCATCCAGAGCGAGGCGGTGCGGCCCTACCCGATGCCGCGCGATCCCGCCATCCTCGCCCGGATCGCGATGGGGCGCACCAACGACGTGCGCTACCGTCTGGCGTCGCTGCCGCAGCACGCCGGCCCGCTGCTGCGCTATTGGTGGAACTCGACGCCCGAGCGGCACCGTGAAGCCACCATCGCATGGGCGCGCCTGATCGCCTACGCCACCGCGGAGCACGACACGCTGATCCGCGATGCCCATGCCGATAATCTGATCCGCCGCGCCGGCTATCGCCTGCTGCATCGCGACCCGGCCGCGCTCGAACAGGCCATTGCAATCGCCGAGGAGAACCAGCGCGACTTCGGCGTGACGTTTCGCGTGCTTGACGGCCGCGAGCTCGCCAAGGCGGAGCCGTTGCTGCGTGACGACCTGCCCGGCGCCATTCACTGGCTTGGGCCCTGGACCGTGTCGGACCCCGGCGGGCTTGTTTCCGCCTATGCCGGACTGTTCGAGCGTCTCGGCGGCACGTTGCTGCGCGGCGATGCCCAGACGCTGACGCAGACGACGTCCGGCTGGTCGGTCGACACCAGTGGCGGCCGGATCGATGCCGCCCACGTCGTGGTCACGCTCGGGCCGTGGTCACCGCAATTGCTGCGCAAGTTCGGCTACCGGATCCCGCTGGTGCGCAAGCGCGGCTACCACATGCACTACCAGGGCGGCCGCTCGCTCGACCTGCCGCTGGTCGACACCGCAAATGGATATGCGATGGCGCCGATGGCCAAGGGCATCCGCATCACCACCGGCGCGGAGCTGACCAGTCCCGACGCACCGGCGACGCCGATCCAGCTCGGCTACGCCGAAGCGGCCGCGCGCGAACTGATCGAGATCGGCAGCCGCGTCGAGCCCGAGCCTTGGTTCGGCACCCGCCCCTGCACGACCGACATGCTGCCGGTGCTCGGGCCCGTGCCGCGCCATCGTGGGCTATGGGTGAATTTCGGTCACGGCCATCAGGGCTTCACGCTCGGCCCGGCGACCGCGCGCGTGCTGGCCGAAACGATGAACGGCGAGGCATCCGCGGTGGACACCTCGCCGTATCGACTGGACCGGTTCTGACGTCGACAAAGCGTTTTCGAGCGAAGTGGACTCCGGTTCGCGTGAAGAAAACGCGTCAAAACAAGGATCTTTAGTCCGTCGTCAACGCGGTCTCCATGTCGGTCGGGTCGACCTGCTTGGCGAGATTGGCGTTGAGCTTGTCGCGGTCGAGCTCGCCCTCCCACCAGGCGACGATCACGCAGGCGACGCCGTTGCCGCACAGATTGGTCAGCGCGCGGCACTCGCTCATGAACTTGTCGATGCCG
>NZ_LFIQ01000114.1:39257-51384 GCF_001189245.1 Bradyrhizobium pachyrhizi
GCACGATCGCCATGCCCGGCACCAGCCGCGGATCGACCACCGCAAGCGTCGCCGCCAGCGTGATGAAGCCGGCGCCGGTGATGCCGGAGGCGCCCTTCGAGGTCAGCATCGCCACGATCAGGATCGTGAGCTGCTGGCTGAAGGTGAGATCGAAGCCCAGCGCCTGCGCGATGAACAAGGTCGCCAGCGTCATGTAGATGTTGGTGCCGTCGAGGTTGAACGAGTAACCCGTGGGCACCACGAGGCCGACCACCGATTTCGAGCAGCCGAGACGCTCGAGCTTCTCCATCAATGACGGCAGCGCGCTCTCCGAAGACGAGGTACCGAGCACGATCAGGAGTTCGTCCTTGATATAGGCCAGGAACTTGAAGATCGAGAACCCGGCGATCCGCGCGATGATGCCGAGCACCACGAACACGAACAGCGCGGCGGTCAGATAGAACGTCGCGATCAGCCCCATCAGGTTGAGGATCGCGCCGGTGCCGAACTTGCCGATGGTGAAGGCCATCGCGCCGAACGCGCCGATCGGCGCCGCCCGCATCACGATCGAGATGACGCCGAACACGGCGTGCGCGGCGTCGTCGATGAACGAGCGGATGGTGTGGCCGCGATCGCCGAGGCCCATGATCGCGAAGCCGAACAGCACCGAGAACAGCAGCACCTGCAGGATCTCGCCCTGCGCGAATGCGCCGACCACGGTGTCCGGAATGATGTGCAGCACGAAGTCGACGCTCTTCTGCGCCTCCGCCTGCTTGGCATAGCCGGCGACCGCCTGCGCGTTCGCCGCCGCATTGCCGAAGCCGGCGCCAGGCTTGATCAGATTGCCGACCAGCAATCCGATCACCAGCGCGAAGGTCGAGACAACCTCGAAATACACCAGCGCCTTGACGCCGATGCGGCCGACCTTCTTGGCATCTTGTATATGGGCGATGCCCGACACCACGGTGCAGAAGATGATCGGCGCGATCACCATCTTGATCAGCTTGATGAAGCCGTCGCCGAGCGCCTTGATCCACTCGTTGGTGGCAAGGCCCGGCCACAACCAGCCGACCAATGCGCCGAGCACGATCGCGATCAGGACCTGGACATAGAGAACTTTATACCACGGCTTGCTGCCGGCGCTCGCCGGCGCAGCCGTGACAACGGTTGCCGTTGCCATGTGTCACTCCCCCTCAGAAATGGCGGAAACAGCCAAGATCAACTTGGCGGTTCAAGTCAAATGGAACTGTGTGGGCCCTGCCGCTTATCCGCGATGATCGGTCCGCCACAGTGCCGGCGAAACCACGGCACTGCGCTGCGAAACCGATCCGAAAGGCAAAGCGAACGCCGGAAGGCTCTTGGTGGCTCTTGGAGTTTGAAGGCTCCTGGAGTTCGCGGGCTATTTAAGCCAATGCGCGATCCGTGCAACTGCTTCCTGCATCTCCGGGGCCGAGCGTGCATATGAAAAACGGATGAAGGCGCGGCCGTGGATCGGATCGAAATCGACGCCGGGGGTCGCCGCGACATGCGCCTTCTCGAGCATCTCGCTGGCGAAGGCGAAGCTGTCGGCGGTGAAGTCGGAGACGTCGGCATACAGGTAGAACGCGCCGTCTGCGGGGAGGAATTTGGTCAGGCCAGCCTTCGGCAGGCCTTCGATCAGGATGCGGCGGTTCTCCTGATAGCCGCGCTTGATCGCCTCCATCTCCTCGCGGCCTTCGAACGCCGCCTCGGCCGCGATTTGCGACAGGGTCGGCACCGAGATCGACAGGTTCTGCTGCAGCCGCTCGATCGGCCGCACCAGCACGTCGGGCACCACCATCCAGCCGACACGCCAGCCGGTCATGCAGAAGTACTTCGAGAACGAGTTGATCACGAGCGCGTTCGGCGACAGCTCTGCGGCCGTCACCGCAGCGAACGCGTAGTCGAGCCCGTGATAGATCTCGTCGGAGATGAAGCGGATGCCGGCGCTGTCGGCGGCCGCCATCAGGGTCGACAGCGCCTCGCGCGACATCATGGTGCCGGTCGGGTTGGCGGGGCTGCCGACCAGCACGCCCTTCAGCGGCGCCTTGCGGTGGGCGGCGAGCAGCGCCTCGCCGGTCAGGGCATGGCGGGTGTCGCCGGAGGTTTCGATCAGCACCGGCTCGCAGCCCAGCGCGGTCAGGATATGCCGGTACGGCGGATAGCCCGGCACGGTCACGGCGACCCGGTCGCCCGGTTCGAACATCGCAAGAAACGCCAGGATGAACCCGCCCGACGAACCGGTCGTGACGATGATGCGCTCCGCGTCGACCGCGCAACCATACGTGTCGCTGTAGTGCTGGGCGATGCGCGCGCGCAGCGAGGGAATGCCGAGCGCCGAGGTGTAGTCGATCCGCCCGTCCGCAAGCGCGGCCTGCGCGGCCGCGATCGCCGGCTTCGGCGCGCCTGCGGCGGGCTGCCCCACCTCCATATGGATGACATGGCCGCCGGCGGCCTCGATTCGCGCGGCCGCCGCCATCACGTCCATCACCATGAACGGCGGAACATCGCTCCGTCCGGACGCTGTCAACAGGCTGCTTACACGGTCTCTCGGTGTCGCTTCACGCATGGATTTCTGCTATTGCACGGCCGCTGCCGAATTCGGGTTCCCGTTACCGGCTGCCGCCCCAGACTGGCCGCATTCGGTGGCTCCTTATAACGCTTTCAGGCCAAGTGAATACCCGGTTCGCGTGAAGAAGAACTGCAAAAACAACAGATTGCGCCACGCGCCTGATCCGGTCGGGCCCGAAACCCGGACTTGTGCCGGCGCGGCCAGTCATCGCCGATAGATCGCCCATGCTGTTCCGCCTCTCGCTCCGCACCAGGACCTTCAAGCTGACCGCGCTCATGACTGCGGTTACGCTCGCGATCGGGCCCGTCGTCCCTGCGCGAGCCCAGCAAAAAGGCCCGCCGGTGCTGCGCGACACCGAGTCCGAGCAGTTGCTGCGCGAATACACAAGGCCGATCCTGCGCGCCGCCGGTCTGGAGAAGCAGAACATCCAGATCGTGATCATCAACAACGGCTCGTTCAACGCTTTCGTCGCCGACGGCCGGCGCATCTTCGTCAATTACGGCGCGCTGCTGCAATCGGAAACGCCGAACCAGATCATCGGCGTGCTGGCGCACGAGACCGGCCACCTCGCCGGCGGCCATCTCGCCAAGATGCGCGAGCAGCTCGCGCAGGCCCAGACCCAGATGATCATCGCGATGCTACTCGGCGTCGGCGCGCTTGCCGCGGGTGCGGGCGGCCGCGGTGGCGGCAACGGTCTCTCCAGCGCAGGCGCCGCGGCGATCTCGGCGCCGCAAGCGGTCATTCAGCGCACGCTATTGTCTTATCAGCGCCAGCAGGAAGAGAACGCCGACCGTGCCGGCGTCAAGTTCCTGAACGCGACCGGACAGTCTGCCAAGGGCATGTACGAGACGTTCAAGCGCTTCACCGACGAGAGCCTGTTCGCCTCGCGCGGGGCCGACCCCTATCTGCAGTCGCACCCGATGCCGGTCGATCGCGTCTCCGCGCTGCAGGAACTGGCGCGCTCCAGCCCCTATTGGGACAAGAAGGACGATCCGGCGCTGCAGCTGCGCCACGACATGATGCGCGCCAAGATCTCGGGCTTCATGGAGCGGCAGGACACGGTCTACCGCCGCTATCCGCTGTCCAACACCAGTCTGCCGGCGCGCTACGCACGCGCGATCACGACCTATCTGCACGGCGATCTGCGCTCGGCGATCGCGCAGATCGACGGCTTGATCCAGGTGCAGCCCAACAATCCCTATTTCCATGAATTGCGCGGCCAGGCGCTGCTCGACGGCGGCCGGCCGGCCGAAGCCATCGCGCCGCTGCGCCGCGCGGTGCAGCTCTCCAGCAATTCGCCCTTGATCGAGATGCTGCTCGGCCAGGCGCTGGTCGCCTCCGACAACAAGGCCTATACCGACGAAGCGATCAACATGCTGCGCGCCGCGGTGGCGCGCGAGCCCGAGGCGCCGCTCGGCTATACCCAGCTCGCGATGGCCTATGGCCGCAAGGGCGACTATGCCCAGGCCGACCTCGCCTCGGCGCAGGCCGCTTATCTCCGCGGCGACACCAAGACCGCCCGCGACCTTGCGTCACGCGCCAAGACGCGATTCGCGATCGGCACGCCCGGCTGGGTCAAAGCTGACGACATTGTGAGCGCCAAGCCCATGCCGGGTCAGAAAAACAACTAGAAATAAACCGTAGTTCCATACAACGATCACCGAAACCGGCTCACGGCCCCGCCGTATTTTGGGCCACCGCGAACAAGGATTTTGTCATGCCAGCGCTTCGTTTTCTTGCCCCTGCCCTGCTCGCGCTCGGCGTTTGCGCCGCGCCGCTTCCGGCCTCCGCGCAGAGCTTCACCGACACCCAGCGCGGCGACATCGAGACCATCGTGCGCAACTATCTGATCGCGCACCCGGAGGTGCTCGAGGAGGCGATGAACGAGCTGAGCAAGCGGCAGGCCGCCGCCGAAGCCGAGAAGCATGAGCAGAGCGTCGCCAAGAACGCCGACACCATCTTCAATTCGCCGCGCGGCGTCATGCTCGGCAACAAGGACGGCGACGTCACCTTCGTCGAGTTCTTCGATTACAATTGCGGCTACTGCAAGCGCGCGATGTCCGACATGCTCGATTTGATGAAGGCGGATCCGAAGCTGAAGGTCGTGCTGAAGGAATTCCCGGTGCTGAGCCAGGGCTCGGTCGAGGCCGCGCAGGTCGCGGTCGCCGTGCGCATGCAGGATCCGACCGGCAAGAAGTATCTCGATTTCCATCAGAAGCTGCTCGGCGGCCGCGGCGCCGCCGACAAGGCACGCGCGCTGGCGGTCGCCAAGGAGGTCGGTCTCGACATGGCGAAACTCGAGAAGGATATGGCGAGCCCCGAAGTGAAGGCGACCATCGAGGAGAACTTCCGCCTCGCCGAATCCATGGGCATGAACGGCACGCCGAGCTACGTGATCGGCAAGCAGGTCGTGATCGGCGCCGTCGGCGTCGACAACCTCAAGGAAAAGATCGGCATCGCCCGCTGCGGCAAGGCGACCTGCTGATCGCCGCAAGGATAGCGCTCATTCAGAAAAATCCGGCTGCCAGGCAGCCGGATTTTTTTATTGCCGTCACCGAACCGATTCCGCGCGGGCCGCAAGCAAGGGCCGTCCCCAACGACGCAAGTCGCGCGAAGCTGAAAATACAGCGCGACCTGCTCTCGAGATCGAAGACTATTTCGGCGGCTTCAATTTCGGCGGCGGCAACGGCCAGCTCGATCTTGCGAGCATGGAGTTCTACTGGGCCTGCAGTTGAAGCAGCCGCGCATTCATCTCGCGCGTTCATCGCGCATTCACCTGAAGAACAAACCGCAAGGAACCGCAAATCAACAGGAACATCGCACATGCTCTCCCGTTGTCGGCGCGGGCAATGCTGAAAAACGAGGAGGAATTACGATGTCTAACCGCTTTCTGATTTCGGTCGCCGCAGCCGCTTTGATCGCCGGCACCGGTTTCGCGAACGCACAGGGCGCCGGCGGCGCCAACAAGGAAACCGGAGCCGGTGGTGGTGCGACCACGCAGCAGTCTTCACCGTCCGGCGGCGCGTCATCGGGCACCATGCAGCATGACAAGAGCGGCATGAAGGGTTCCGAGCATTCGACCACCGGTGAGTCGAGCACCAAGGGAGCTGAGTCCGAGAAGTCCGGCACGGCCACCAAGGGTGCACAGGACAGCACCCAAAAGTCGAAGGGCATGAGCTCGGAGAACGAGGCGACCAAGGGCTCCAAGGAAGGCTCGAAGGACATGAAGGCCGAGGGTCGCGACAAGAGCGGCAACATGAAAGCCGAGGAGCGTGACAAGAGCGGCAAGATGAACGCCGAGAGCCGCGACAAGAGCGGTGCCGGTGCCACGACCAACCAGAACGCTCAGACCAAGAGCCCGGCCGACCCCAACCGCGCGCAGACCAACGACACGAGCCGCACGCAGACGACGACCGGCAACGCGGCAACGTCGGCCACCGCGGCTCCGCCGGCCGAGAAGCGCACCCAGATCACGACCGCGATCAAGTCGGAGCACGTGACCGAAGCCACCAACGTGAACTTCAATGTGGCGGTCGGCACCCGCGTTCCGGCTGACGTCCACTTCTACCCGGTGCCGGAGCGGGTCGTGACGATCTACCCGCAGTGGCGCGGCTATCAGTTCATCCTGGTCAAGGGCCGCTACGTGATCGTTCAGCCTGAGACCCATGAGATCGTCTACATCATCGAGGGCTAAACCGGCCTCGGTGCGAGGGCGCCAAGACGGGCCCTCGAAGACGGGCCCTTGCCTTCATCTCGACCCCGCCCCCTTCAGGGCGGGGTCTTGCTTTCGGCCGCCCCCGCATCACGCAGTGGATGGCGGGCCGGAGCGCCCCACGAAGGCGACTTCCGCAAGATTTGGTTAATCAGCATTTTCCGGAGGTTAGGACAGTTATCTAACAGGGTGGAGGAAGTTGTTGAAGACGTTCTGATTTCACCTAAAGACTTCCCCTTCGGCCGGTTGTTACCTATAACCCGGCCCACTCCACCCCTTGTCGGACCCCCTTCGGAACCTTTGGCCGGAACCCTTGGCAGGAAAACTTTGGCAGGAAACTCTGGAATGGCTGCTGCCGGAACGATCTATGTGCTGAACGGCCCGAACCTCAATCTGCTGGGGACGCGCGAGCCGGAGACCTACGGCCACGCCACCCTCGCCGACGTCGAGAAGCTGTGCGCGGACACCGCGCGCCAGTTCGGGCTGAGCGCCGACTGCCGGCAGTCCAACCGCGAGGGTGAACTGATCGACTTCATCCATGAGGCGCACGCCAAGAAAGCGGTCGGCATCATCATCAACGCCGGTGGCTACTCTCATACCTCGATCGCGCTGCATGACGCGCTGGTCGCGGTCAAGATACCCGCGGTCGAAGTTCACGTCAGCAACATCCACGCCCGCGAAAGCTTCCGGCACCACTCGTTCACTGCTAAAGCCGCCTTCGCGTCACTTTGCGGCTTCGGCATCGACGGCTACCGGCTTGCGATCATCGGCCTCGCCACCAAGATCGGTGCCAGGATCGATACCAAGATCGACGCCAAGCCAAAGACTTAATCGTCAATCCTGACGTTCCCCGTCACCAGACAAAGATTTTGGATCACAGAGCATGGCGCGCCAGCCAGACGACAAATCAGCCGCAAAATCCAAGAACGACTCCAAGAACGACGACAGCGCCCTCATTCGCGAGCTCGCGCTGCTGCTCGCGGAAACCAATCTGACCGAGATCGAGATCGAGCGTGCCGGCCTGCGCGTCCGTGTCGCGCGCAACATCAGCATCGCGGCCTCGGTGCCCGCGGCCTCCGTGGCGAGCGTTGCCGGACCGGCCGCCTTGGCCGTCCCGGCGGCTGCGACCGATCTCGCCAAGCACCCGGGCGCCGTGCCCTCGCCGATGGTCGGCACCGCCTATTGGGCGCCCGAGCCGGGCGCCAAGCCGTTCATTGAAATCGGCACCAAGGTCAGCGCTGGTCAGACGCTTCTGATCATCGAGGCGATGAAGACGATGAACCAGATCCCGTCGCCGCGCGCGGGCACCGTGACGCATATTCTCGTCGAGGATGGCCAGCCGGTCGAATTCGGCGAGCCGCTCGTCATCATTGAATAGCTTCCGTCAACGCCAGGCGCTGCGATGTTCGACAAGATCCTCATAGCCAATCGCGGCGAGATCGCGCTTCGCGTGCTGCGCGCCTGCAAGGAGCTCGGCATCTCGACGGTCGCGGTGCATTCCACCGCCGACGCCGACGCCATGCATGTGCGGCTCGCCGACGAAAGCGTGTGCATCGGCCCGCCGCCGTCGAAGGATTCCTATCTCAACGTGCCGGCGCTGCTCGCGGCCTGCGAGATCACCGGCGCCGACGCCGTGCATCCCGGCTACGGCTTCCTGTCCGAGAACGCGCGCTTCGCCGAGATCCTCGCCGACCACAATCTGGGCTTCATCGGACCGAAGGCCGAGCACATCCGCCTGATGGGCGACAAGATCGAAGCCAAGAAGACCGCCAAGCGCCTCGGCATTCCCGTGGTGCCGGGCTCGGACGGCGCGGTGACCTCGGAGGCTGACGCGCTCGCGATCGGCAAGGAGATCGGCTTCCCGGTGCTGGTGAAGGCGGCCGCCGGCGGCGGCGGCCGCGGCATGAAGGTCGCCCATACCGAGGCTGACCTTGCGCTGGCGCTCTCGACCGCGGCCAACGAGGCCAAGTCGGCGTTCGGCGACGCCTCGGTCTACCTGGAGAAATACCTGCAGAAGCCGCGCCACATCGAGATCCAGATTCTCGGCGACGGCCGCGGCGGCGCCATCCATCTCGGCGAGCGCGACTGCTCGCTGCAGCGCCGTCACCAGAAGGTCTGGGAGGAAGGGCCCTCGCCCGTGCTCGCGGCGGCGGCGCGCGCCAGGATCGGGGAGACCTGCGCCAAGGCGATGCGGGACATGAAATATCTCGGCGTCGGCACCATCGAATTCCTCTATGAGGACGGCGAGTTCTATTTCATCGAAATGAACACGCGCATCCAGGTCGAGCATCCCGTCACCGAAAGCATCACCGATATCGATCTGGTGCTGGAGCAGATCCGGATTGCCGCCGGCGGCGACCTTCCGGCCAAGCAGGACGACATCGCGATCATCGGCCACGCCATCGAGTGCCGCATCAATGCGGAGAACCCGCAGACCTTCCGTCCCTCGCCCGGCCGGATCACGCAATTCCATCCGCCCGGTGGCCTCGGCGTGCGGATCGATTCCGCCGTCTATCAGGGCTATGTGATCCCGCCCTATTACGACTCGCTGGTCGGCAAGCTGATCGTGCACGGCAAGACCCGCGGCGAATGCCTGATGCGGCTGCGTCGGGCGCTGGACGAGATGGTGGTCGACGGGATCGAGACGACGCTGCCGCTGTTCCGCGCGCTGGTGCGCGAGCCCGACATCATCGAGGGCGACTACCACATTCACTGGCTGGAGCAATACCTCGCCGGCCAGCCATCCGACGCCGCAAAATAGTTCGGAACTCCGTGGAACCCAGCCCTTCCTCAAACGTACTATAGGGTTATTGGCTTTCCACGGGGACGCGTTGAATCCCACTCCCATAGCGAGATCGTCGTGACGGTCGTTTCACGGCGCCGGTCGACGTTACAGATCCTCCTGCTATCGGCGGGGTTTTTCGTGCTGGTCGCGGTCAGCGTGGCGTCCGTCCTGCTGGTCAACAAGGCGCGCGAGGACAACGCCTGGGTGATTCACACCGTCGAGACCGAGAGCCAGGTTGCCAACCTGCTGCTCGACGTCAGGCGCGCCGAAAGCGCGACCAGGGCGTATCTGCTGACATCAGCACCACAATACCTGTCCGAGTACCAGTCCGCGGCAGCGAGAGTGCCGGCCGCGCTCAACCATCTCCAGATGATGACCGTGGACAATCCGGCGCAGGTCGCCAATGCCGCGAAGCTCAAAGCCGCCGTCGAGCAACGGCTGGCCGAGTTCGCGCTCAGCATCGAGCGTGTCAAGAACAACGACACGGCGACCAGCATCGACGTCCTGCGCAAGACCACATCGACCGATGCGGTGGAGGCGATCGCCCGGATCGCCCGCGACATCCGCACCGAGGAGAATCGTCTGCTGGCATTGCGCACAGCGACGGCGGACAAGACCCAGGTGCTGGCCTCCTCCGTCACGATCGCCGGCTCCTGCATGGTGCTGGCGCTCGCCGCTCTCTCGGTCGTGCTGCTGCGGCGATCGTCGCGCGCCCGCGACGAGGCCGAGGCCAGGCTGCGCGACAGCAACGTCAATCTCGAAACCATCGTCGACGAGCGCACCTCCGACCTGCGCGAGGCCAACGAGGAAATCCAGCGCTTTGCCTATATCGTCAGCCACGATCTGCGCTCTCCGCTGGTCAACATCATGGGCTTCACCAGCGAGCTCGAGGAACTGCGCGGCGACATCTTCAAGCGCATCGCCACGCTCAATCGCGCCGCCTCGCTGGCGCCGGCGATGCCGGAAGACGCGACCGATGTGGCCGAGCCCGAGCTCGAAGGCTCCGACAAGCAGCTATCCGACGACTTCAATGAATCGCTCGGCTTCATCAAATCGTCGATCGCCAAGATGGATCGCCTGATCAGTGCGATCCTCAATCTCACCCGCGAGGGCCGCCGCGAGTTCAAGCCCGAACGCATCGATCTGCGCGAGCTCATCGACGGCATCGTCAAGACGGTGGCTCACCAGGCCGTCGAGGCCAATGCGACCGTCGAGGTCGGCGCGTTGCCGAATATCGTCAGCGACCGCCTCGCGCTGGAGCAGATCTTCTCCAATCTGATCGACAACGCACTCAAGTACCTCAGGAACGGCGTTCCCGGCGAGATTTCGATCGAGGGCCGCACCAAGCTCGGCTTCGCGATCTTCGAGGTCACCGACAACGGCCGCGGCATCGATCCGAAGGACCACCAGCGCATCTTCGATTTGTTCCGTCGCGCCGGAACCCAGGACAAGCCCGGTCAGGGCATCGGGCTTGCCCATGTCCGCGCACTTGTGCGCAGACTGGGCGGCACCATGTCGGTAGCATCGGAACTTCACAACGGCAGCACCTTCACGATCACGCTGCCTATCAATTGGTCAGGCAAGAACCGGGACAAAGTGACATGAGTGATCCAGTCACCATCATCATGATCGAAGACGACGAGGGCCATGTCCGCCTGATTGAGCGGAACATCCGGCGCTCGGGCGTCAACAATGAGATCATTCCGTTCACCAACGGTACAGAGGCCGTGAACTACCTGTTCGGCAAGGATGGCAGCGCCGTCGAGCGCAAGGGCCAGGCCCTGCTGATCCTGCTCGATCTCAATCTGCCCGACATGACCGGCATCGATATTCTGAAGCGGGTCAAGGAGAACAAATATCTCAAGTCGACGCCGGTGGTCGTGCTGACCACGACCGACGACTCCCAGGAGATCAAGCGTTGCTACGAGCTCGGTTGCAACGTCTACATCACCAAGCCGGTGAACTACGAAAGCTTTGCCAACGCGATTCGTCAGCTTGGCCTGTTCTTTTCGGTAATTCAGGTGCCGCCGGCTGCCGTATGACCAGCGCAACGCCGACACTGCTCTACATCGACGACGACGCGGCGCTGGCGCGCCTCGTCGAACGCGGGCTGACGCGCGCAGGCTACAAGGTCGTGCACGCCGCAAGCGGCCAGGAAGGCCTCGACCGGCTCGGCCAGGGCGGCATCGACGTCGTCGCGCTCGATCAGTACATGCCCGGCCTCGATGGGCTGGAGACCCTGGAGCAGATCCTCAAGATACCGGACGCTCCGCCGGTGGTGTTCGTCACCGCGTCGCAGGATTCGGCGATCGCCGTCACCGCGCTGAAGGCCGGCGCGGCGGACTATCTGGTCAAGGACGTCAGGGGCGAGTTCATCCCCCTGCTCCAGGTCGCGGTGAACGGCGCGATCCGGCAGGCCGCGCTCCAGAAGGCGCGCGACGAGGCCGAGGCCGAGGTGCACGCCTCGCGCGACCGCTATGCCGCGCTCGCCGCGGAGCGTGAGGTTCTGCTCCGCGAGGTCAACCATCGCGTCGGCAATTCGCTGCAGATCATCGCCTCGCTGCTGCATCTGCAGGCCAACTCCGCGACCCAGCAGGATGTGAAGGCCGCGCTCACCAACGCGATGGGGCGCGTCGCGGCCGTCGCACAGGTGCACCGCCGCCTCTACACCTCGCACGACTTCAAAACGGTGATGCTCAACCAGTATCTCGAGGCACTGCTCGAGGATCTCCGGCGATCGGCCGAAGGCAACAAGATGTCGCGGCTGACCTTGAAGGCCGACCCGATCGAGATCGATCCCGACCGCGCGGTCGCGATCGGCATCATCGTCAACGAGCTGGTGATGAACGCCGTGAAATACGCCTATCCCGACGGCGCCGGCCCGATCCATGTCGAGCTGAAGCCGCAAGGCGACGATCTGCAGCTCGCGATCAGCGACGACGGGGTCGGCTTTTCCGACCAGGCCGATCCGCGCGGCACCGGCATGGGCCAGCGGATCGTCAGCGCGATGGCAGCCAAGCTCGATGCCAGCGTCGAGCGCGACCCCGGCCACAAGGGCACC
>NZ_LFIQ01000114.1:51394-57334 GCF_001189245.1 Bradyrhizobium pachyrhizi
AGCTAATGCCGCAAATTTCAGCAAATTCGATTGATTTGTCCGGATCGCTTTAACGACTGCGTCATGCTGTTGATGAATCGCGGCGCGCCGGGCCTGACCAGTTAAGAAAGTTCTGGGCGTTCTTTGCGATGCTCGTGCCAACTGCTTGGCAGGAGCGGCACGCGATGTTCGGGCGCAGGCCAGTTTTTGGAAAGAAGCAAGAAACGACCTTGGGCGAGCTCAAGGAGACCGTGTGTCCGGCGCCGGGCGCCGACGGCGCGACGCCCGCTTTTCACAAGCAGCAGTGGGATCACCCGCTGATCGGCTCGATGCTGCGCGATGCAGGTTTCGCGCCTGATGACGAAGCCAGCATCGTGCCGACGGCAGACAATCGCCTTGCCGTGTTCGCTGCGGCCAACAAGCGATTGCAGGACCGTACCGAGACCTTCAACCGCGACATGACGGCGCGGCACGGCCACTGCCACGCGGTGCCGTTCCTGGTCATCGACCAAAATATCTGGGATGGACCGCATGGCGCGTTCCTCTACGCGCAAATGGGGCTGATCGGCTACGACGAGTGGAACGTGATCATGCTGGCAGGAGACCCGCAGACCACGGCGTCATGCGGCCTGGCAGGCCATCCCGGTTTCCTTCCATCCGTGACGCAAGTCATGACCGAGCATGTGATCGCGTGGAAGGCGCGGCACAACGCCCTGCTCGAGACGTACGGGATCACCGCGACCGGCAGCCGGGATATCTCGCATGAAGGATACGAGATGGAAAAGGACACTCTGCGCAACGAAATCATCGACAAGGCCGGCTGGATGAAGCCGCGCATCATCGACGAGCTCTTGCGCTGGGCCTAGAGGCATCAAGCCTCTGCGAAGCGCCTTACTCGTGCCTGCCGCGATGCCGGCGTGCGCGGGGCGGACGGCAATCCTGACACGGTGCGCCAAACACGACCTGCGACGGATAGGGTCGCGCGGAGTGATATGGCGTCGAGCCGAACAGGCCGGCCGCACCGAACCCCGCGCTGAAGGGATCGGCCGCGAAATTGCCGGGGAAATAGCCGTTGCTGCGAAAATCGCGGTCGTCGTCCCTGCCGTCGAAATACGCGCCGCCGGTGCTGCCGTAGCGCAACGGCCGCTGCTGGGCCGACGCCGCGGCTACGCTGAGTGCGATGGCGGCGCAGGCGATCAGTCCTCTGATGGCAATCATGGCGAAAACCCTCATTGCGGAAGGGTGCCCCAGTCGCCCTTCCAGGCGATCAGGCGTCCCTTGCCGAATTGCAGATAGAGCCCGTCGCTGCGCCGCGACAGCACGCTGCCCCTGACATTGGGCAGCGCGACGAACAATTCATTGCCCGGCGTGCCGCGCACGTAATTCAGGGGAACGCCGAGCGACTGGCTGGCCTGGTCGGCGCTCATGCCGAAGGCGAGCGGAACGCTGTTCGGTGGCCGCTGCTGCGCGCGGGACGCGCCGGTCGATGCGCCGAGCGCGATGACGAGGGCAACGAGGAGTGTCGCGAAACGCTGCATGGCTGACCTCATGGCACCGCCGCCGCCAGCGTACCGGCGGGCGTCCAGCCGCCGCCGAGCGCCTGGAACAGGCTGCTTGCCGCCAGCAGCTTGTTGAGCCGGACCGTGACCAGATTGTTCTCGGCCGTGAACAGCGTCTGCTGCGCCTGCAGCACCGTGATCAGGTTGACCGTACCGCCGCGCAGCTGCGTCTCGGCGACCTCGAACGCCTTGCGCGAGGCGGCGACGACGTCGGACTGCAGGCGCTCCTGCAATGTGTACTTCTGCAACGCGATCAGTGCCTTCTCGACATCGGCGAAGGCCGACAGCACCGCCTTGCGATAGGCCTGCAGGTTTTGCAGCTGCTGGCCCTTGGCGAGCTTGAGCTGGCTCTCCAGCAGGAAGCCGTCGAACAGCGGCTGGGTCAGCCCGGCGGCGAGCGTGTAATACCAGGCGCCCGGCGCGAACAGCGAGGCCAGCGCCGCGCTCTGGAAACCGGTGGTGCCGGTCAGCTGGATCTGCGGAAAGAATGCTGCGCGCGCCGCGTCGACGCTGAAATTGGACGACGCCAGCTGCGCCTCGGCCTCGCGGACGTCAGGCCGCTGGTAGAGCAATTCCGACGGCAGTCCCGGCGTGACGCGCGGCACCGCGATCTGGGTGGTGGACCCGCCGCGCACCTTGAAATCGGCCGGCGCGCGCGCCACCAGCACGGCGAGCGCCGCGATGTTCTGCCCGACCGTTACCTCGAGCGGCGGGATCGCCGCGCGCTGCGTGGCGACCAGCGCCTCCTGCTGCGACAGATCGAGCTGCGAAGCGGTGCCGCCGGCGAATTGCGACTTGATCAGCGCAAGGATGCGCTCGGCCGCGGCGAGGTTGCGACGGGTGACCTTGATCTGGTCCTGCGCCGCCAGCAGCTGGAAATAGGTGTTGGCGACCGTCGCCATCGTGGTCAGCGCGACCACCTCGCGATTGTAGCGCGCGACGGTCGCGCTCTCCTCCGAGGCCGACAGCGTCGCGCGGTTCTTGCCCCAGAAATCGACGATGTAGCTTGCGCTCAGCCCCAGGCTGTACTGCGAGAAGGTGCCGCTGGTGCCGAACGACGAACTGGATCCCGTCGCCACACGCTGGCGCTCGGCATTCGCCGATCCGGAGATGGACGGCAGCAGCGCGGCGCCGGAAACGCCGACCTGGGCGTCTGCCTGCACGATCTGGGCGATCGCCACCGCGATGTCGAGATTGTAGAGCTGCGCGGATTCCATCAGCCCGGTCAGTTCGGGCGAGCGGAAGCCGCGCCACCAGGCGAGCGCCGGAACAGCCGCATCGGCATCGCCCTTGGCCGCAGACTTGTAGCTCGCCGGCACTTCCAGGCTGAGCTCGGGCTTCTCCGCCCCGGGAATACAGCCGGACAGACCGAGGCTGAGGCCGCCGAACGCCGCCACGCGCAGAAGCCGGATCGGCTTGCGCATCAACTGAAGATTTCGCAACGCTGCACCTGTCGGCATTTACTCGCCCGGTTGAAGTGAGGAGCCCGGCATCCGCATCGCGCCGCCGCGGCGCACGCGCTGGGCCCACAGGCGGAACCGGTCGAGATAGAGGTAGATGACCGGCGTCGTGTAGAGCGTGAGGACCTGGCTCAGGATCAGGCCACCGACGATGGCGATGCCGAGCGGCTGCCGCAGCTCGCCGCCATCGCCCATGCCGATAGCCAGCGGTACCGCCCCGAGCAGCGCGGCCATCGTCGTCATCATGATGGGGCGGAAGCGCAGCAGGCAGGCCTCCCGGATCGCCTCGAGCGGCTCCAGCCCGCGCCTGCGTTCCGCATCCAGCGCAAAGTCGATCATCATGATGGCGTTCTTCTTCACAATGCCGATCAGCAGGATGACGCCGATCAGCGCCATGATACTGAACTCGGTCTTGAATGCCATCAGCGCCAGCAAGGCGCCCACACCCGCCGAGGGCAGTGTGGACAAGATGGTCAGCGGATGGACGTAACTCTCATAGAGCACGCCCAGCACGATGTAGATCGCCACCAGCGCCGCCAGGATCAGGAACGGCTGGTTGCTCAGCGAGTCCTGGAACGCCTTGGCGGTACCCTGGAAGGTGCCGCGGATCGTGGCCGGGACCCCGATCCGGTTCATGGTCGCCTCGATGCTGCCGACCGCCGTGCTCAGCGACACGTTCGGCGGCAGGTTGAACGAGATGGTGTTGGCGACCAACAGGCCCTGGTGATTGACAGCAAGCGGCGTCGCGCCCTGCTTGAATGCTGCAACTTCCGACAACGGGATCATGGTCTCGCTGCTGGTGGAGACGGCCGATCCGGTCGAGGCCACGCCCTTCCCGGTCGAACCGATCGAATTGGTCGCCTGGTTGCGCGCCGCCTGGGCGTTGGCCGCACTGGCCGCGCTCGAGGTGCCCGGCGCCACCACGGTGCCCGCCACCGCGTTAGTCGATTGCGAGCCGCCGACCGAACCGCCGGACGTGCTGATATAGACGTCCTTCAGCGTCTCCGGATTCTGCCAGTAGCGCGGCGCGACCTCCATGATGACGTGATACTGGTTGCGCGCGACATAGATCGTCGACACCTGCCGCTGGCCGAAGGCGTCGTAGAGGGTGTTGTCGATCTGGCTCACCGTGATGCCGAGCCGGGCCGCCGCGTCGCGGTCGATCACGAGATCGGATTCCAGGCCCTTGTTCTGCTGGTCGCTGTTGACGTCGGCGAGGTTCGGATCGCGCTGCAGGGCCGCCGCGATCTTCGGCGTCCATTCATTGAGCTCCTCCAGCGTCGATCCCTGCAGGGTGTACTGATACTGCGCGTTCGAGGCCCTGCCCCCGACCCGGATGTCCTGCACCGCCTGCAGGAACAGGCTCGCGCCCGGCACCACCGACATCTCGCGGCGCAGCCGCGCGATCACGCCGTCGGCGCCGATCTTGCGCTCATCGAGCGGACGCAGTGAGACGAACACGAAGCCGGAATTGGTTTGCCCGCCGCCGGTGAAGCCGACCGCCGTCTCCACCGCCGGATCGCGCTTGATGATGCCGACGAACTGCGCGAGCTTCTGCTGCATCAGCTGGAACGACACGCTCTGGTCGGCTTGGATCGAGCCGACCAGCCGGCCGGTGTCCTGCTGCGGGAAGAAGCCTTTCGGGATTACGTCGTAGAGATAGAAGTTGAGGCCGAACACCGCCGCCAGGATCAGCATCACCAACAGCGGATGCGCCAGCGCCGCGGTCAGCGTTCTGCGGTAGAAATTCAGCATCGCCTCGAAGAAGCGCTCGCTCGCCCAATAGAGCCGGCCATGGCCGCCGGCGTCCGGCTTGAGCAGCACGGCGCACATCATCGGCGTGGTCGCCAGCGAGACCGCGAGCGAGATCAGGATCGAGATCGAGATCACCATCGCGAACTCGCGGAACAGCCGCCCTACGATGCCGGCCATCAGCAGGATCGGGATGAATACCGCGATCAGCGAGATGCTCATCGACAGCACGGTGAAGCCGACCTCGTTGGCGCCCTTCAGCGCCGCCTCGAGCGGGCTCAGGCCGTCCTCGATGTAACGGGTGACGTTCTCCAGCACCACGATGGCGTCGTCGACCACGAAGCCGGTCGCGACCGTCAGCGCCATCAGGGAGAGATTGTCGAGGCTGTAGCCGAACAGGTACATCGCCCCGAAGGTCGCGACCAGCGACACCGAGACCGCCACTACCGGAATGAACGTGGCGCGCGCATTGCGCAGGAACGCGAACACCACGATGATGACCAGCAGCACCGCCAGAACCAGGGTTCGTTCGACGTCCCGGAGCGAGGTGCGGATGGTGGTCGAACGGTCGACCGCAAAGCCGATATCGATCGCCGGCGAGACCGACGCCTGCAGCTGCGGCATCAGCCCCTTCACGAGGTCGACGGTACTGATGATGTTGGCGTTCGGCTGCCGGTAGAGGATGATCAGGACCGCCGGCTTGCCGTTGGCGAGCCCGGCATTGCGCAAATTCTCGACGCCGTCGGCCACCTCGCCGACGTCGGAGAGATGAACCGGTGCGCCATTGCGGTAGGCCACGATCAGCGATCTGTAGTCGTCGGCCTTGTTGGCCTGGTCGTTGGCGTAGACCTGGTAGCGCTGGTCGCCGACGTCGATGCCGCCCTTTGGGCTGTGGGCGTTGGCGCTCGACAGCGCCGCGCGGACGTCTTCCAGCCCGATGCCGTATTTGTAGAGCGCCTGCGGGATCAGATCGACGCGCACGGCCGGCAGCGAGCTGCCGCCGACCACCACCTCGCCGATGCCCTCGACCTGCGACAGCTTCTGCGCCAGTACGGTGGAGGCGGCGTCGTAGAGATCGCCGCGCGTCAGCGTATCCGACGTCAGCGTCAGGATCAGGATCGGCGCGTCGGCCGGGTTGACCTTGCGGTAGGTCGGATTGCTGCGCAGGCTGGTCGGCAGGTCGGCGCGCG
>NZ_LFIQ01000114.1:57344-64643 GCF_001189245.1 Bradyrhizobium pachyrhizi
CATTGATCGCGGCCTGCACGTCGCGCGCCGCGCCGTTGATGTCGCGGTTCAGCCCGAACTGCAGCGTGATGCGGGTCGCGCCGACCGAGCTCGACGACGTCATCTCGGTGACATCGGCGATCTGGCCGAGATGGCGCTCGAGCGGACTGGCGACCGTGGTCGCGACATCCTGCGGGCTGGCGCCGGGCAGCGTCGCCTGCACCGAGATGGTCGGGAAATCCACCTGCGGCAGCGGCGACACCGGCAGCTTGAAGAACGCGACGATGCCGGCCGCCGCGAGCCCGAACGTCAACAGCGTGGTCGCTACCGGCCTACGGATGAAGGGCGTTGACGGATCCATGGCTCAACGCGACCCGCTCGCCTCGCCGATCTCGTCTGCCCGCCCGGCAAACCGCAGCGCGAGGCGATCGAACCAGAGATAGATCACCGGTGTCGTGAACAGGGTCAGCAGCTGGCTCACCAAGAGACCGCCGACGATCGAGATACCGAGCGGATGCCGCAGCTCGGACCCCGCGCCGCTGCCGAGCATCAGCGGCAGCGCGCCGAGGACAGCCGCCATCGTCGTCATGATGATCGGCCGGAACCGCAGCAGGCAAGCCTGGTAGATCGCCTCCCGCGGCGGCTTGCCCTCGTTGCGCTCGGCGTCGAGCGCGAAGTCGATCATCATGATCGCATTCTTCTTCACGATGCCGATGAGAAGGATGATGCCGATGATCGCGATGATGGTGAGATCCTGGCCGGCCATCATCAGCGCCAGCAGCGCGCCGATGCCGGCCGAGGGCAGTGTCGAGAGGATGGTCAACGGATGGATGAAGCTCTCATAGAGCACGCCGAGCACGATATAGACCGTGATGATCGCGGCCAGGATCAGGAACAGCTGGTTGGAGAGCGAGGACTGGAACGCCAGCGCCGCGCCCTGGAAGCTCGTGATCATGCCGAGCGGCTGGTTGATGTCGGCCTGGGCCCGCTTGATCGCCGTCACCGCCCCGCCGAGCGAGGCGCCGGGCGCGAGGTTGAACGAGACCGTCGCCGACGGGAACTGGCCGAGATGCGAGATCTGCAGCGGCGCGGTCTCCACCCGCATCTTGGCCATCACCGACAGCGGCACTGGCGTCGAGCCCACCGATGACGGCAGATAGATCGACGACAGCGAATCCAGCGAAGTCTGCAGCGACGGATCGGCTTCCAGGATCACGCGGTACTGGTTCGAATTGGTGAAGACGGTCGAGACGATGCGCTGGCCGTAGGAATCGTACAGCGCGTTGTCGATCGTCGCCGGCGTGATGCCGAACCGCGCAGCCTGGTCGCGGTCGATGTCGACGAACACCGAAAGCCCCTGCGCCGAAATATCGCTGGTGACGTCGCTGAGCTCGGGCAATTCCCGGAGCTTGTCGACCAGCTTCGGCGTCCATTCCGCAAGCTCGTTCGGATCGGCATCCTGCAGGATGAACTGATACTGCGTCCGGCTCACCGTGCCTTCGATGGTGAGGTCCTGGACCGGCTGCATGTAGAGCGTGATGCCGGTCAGCGCCGCCGTGCTGGCCTTGATCCGGTCCATGATCGTCGAGACATTGGCCTTGCGCTGCTCATGCGGCTTCAGATTGATCAGGATGCGGCCGCTGTTCAGCGTGGTGTTGGTGCCGTCGACGCCGATGAACGAGGACAGGCTCTGCACGTCCGGGTCCTTCAGGATCGCGCTGGCGAGCCGCTGCTGCCGCTCGGCCATCGCCGCATAGGACACCGATTGCGGCGCCTCGGAGATCGCCTGGATCACGCCGGTGTCCTGCACCGGAAAGAAGCCCTTGGGGATGACGACATAGAGCAGCGCCGTCAGACCAAAGGTGGCGAGCGCGATCAGCAGCACGAAGGTCTGGCGATCCAGCACCCAGTTGAGCATCCGGGCGTAGATCGCGATCACGGCATCGAAGCCTTCGCGGCTGAGCCGCTGGAAGGTGTTCTCGCGCGTCATGGCCTCCGGCTTCAGCAGCTTCGCACAGGCCATCGGCACCAGGGTCAGCGACACCACGGCCGAGATCAGGATCGTGACCGACAGCGTGATGGCGAATTCGCGGAACAGGCGGCCGACGACGTCGCCCATGAACAGCAGCGGGATCAGCACCGCGATCAGCGACACCGTCAGCGATATGATCGTGAAGCCGATCTGCTCGGACCCGCGCAAGGCAGCTTCTAGCGGCGACTCACCTTCCTCGATGTAGCGCGAGATGTTCTCGATCACGACGATGGCGTCGTCGACCACGAAGCCGGTCGCGATCGTCAGCGCCATCAGCGACAGATTGTTCAGGCTGAAGCCGAACAGATACATCGCACCCAGCGTGCCGACCAGCGAGAGCGGCACCGACAGGCTCGGGATCAGCGTGGCGCGGGTCGAGCGCAGGAACACGAAGATCACTAGCACGACCAGGATCACGGCGAGCGACAGCTCGTATTCGACGTCGCGCACCGAGGCCCGGATCGTGACGGTGCGGTCAGTCAGGATATTGAGGTCGATCGCGGCCGGCAGCGTGGCCTGCAGCTGCGGAAGCAGATCCTTGATGCCCTGCACCACCGAGATGACGTTGGCGCCGGGCTGGCGCTGGATGTTGAGGATGATCGCCGGCGTCTCGTTCATCCAGGCGCCGAGCTTGTCGTTCTGCGCGCCGTCGACGACGTTGCCGACATCGCTGAGGCGGACCGGCGAGCCGTTCTTGTAGGCGATGATCAGCGAGCGGTAGTCACTGGCATTGCGGATTTGGTCGTTGGCATTGATGGTGTAGGCGCGCATCGCGCCGTCGAAATTGCCCTTCGGCGTGTTGACGTTGGCGTTGCCGAGCGTGGTACGGAGATCGTCGATGTTGAGGCCATAGGCCGCGAGCTTGCGGATATCGGCCTGGATGCGCACCGCGGGCCGCTGGCCGCCGCTGATGCTGACGAGGCCGACGCCGGGCAGCTGCGAGATCTTCTGCGCCAGCCGCGTGTCGACGAAATCCTGCACCTGGGTCAGCGGCATGGTCTTCGAGGTCAGGCCGAGGGTCAGGATCGGTGCATCGGCCGGATTGACCTTGGCGTAGATCGGCGGCGCCGGCAGGTCCGACGGCAGCAGATTGCCCGCGGCATTGATCGCGGCCTGCACCTCCTGCTCGGCGACGTCGAGCGAGATCGACAGGCCGAATTGCAGCGTGATCACGGACGAGCCCGCCGAGCTCACCGAGCTCATCTGGGTCAGATTCGGCATCTGGCCGAACTGCACCTCGAGCGGCGCCGTCACCGACGAGGTCATCACGTCGGGGCTCGCGCCCGGATAGAAGGTCTGCACCTGGATGGTCGGATAGTCGACCTCCGGCAGCGCCGCGACCGGGAGAAATCTGAACGCCAGCATGCCCGACAGCATGATGGCGATCATCATCAGGGTCGTCGCCACCGGCCGCAGGATGAATGGCCGCGACGGGTTCATTTCTTCTGCCCGTCCTCGGACCGCTTGTGGTGGCCGCCTCCGGGATCAGCGCCGTCCTTACTATCTCCCTTGCCGTCTCCCTTCGCCGCCCCCTTGGCCGCAGCGGCCGGGTTCGCGGCGGCGGCGGCGGAGCGCACGACCACCTTGGCGCCCTCGCGCAGCTTGTCGGCGCCGTCGATCACGATGCGATCGCCGGCCACGAGCCCGGACAGCACCTCGACCCGGTCGCCATCGGTGACGCCGAGCTTGACCGGCCGCACCGAGACCGTGCTGTCGCCGTTGACGAGATAGACGAAGGTGCCGGGGACACCGCGCTGGATGCCGGCGGTCGACATCGTCGTCGCATCCTTGTGGGTATCGAGCAGCAGGCGGACGTTGACGAACTGGTTCGGAAACAGTGTGCGCTTATCGTTCTCGAACTGCGC
Source organism: Bradyrhizobium pachyrhizi (assembly GCF_001189245.1). Taxonomy (GTDB): domain Bacteria; phylum Pseudomonadota; class Alphaproteobacteria; order Rhizobiales; family Xanthobacteraceae; genus Bradyrhizobium; species Bradyrhizobium pachyrhizi. The sequence continues at coordinate 61,221 of NZ_LFIQ01000114.1, forward strand.
GCGCAGCTTGATGGTGCCGGTGGTCGCATCGATCTGGCTGTCGAAGGTCTGCAACGATCCCTCGGCGAGCTTGTTGGCGCCGCTGCGGTCATAGGCCGCCGCCGGCAGCACCGCGCCCTCCTTCAACCGCTTCGCGACCGCCTGCAGATTGTCCTCCGGCAGCGTGAACAGCACGCTGATCGGCTCGAGCTGCGTGATCACGACGAGGCCGTTGGTATCGCCCGGCGTCACATAGTTGCCGAGATCAACCTGGCGCAGTCCGACGCGCCCGTTGATCGGCGACACGATGTGACAATATTGCAAATTCACCTCGGCCGACTTCACCGAAGCGCGATCGGCTTCCACCGTGCCCTGATACTGCGCGACCAGCGCGACCTGGGTGTCTAGCGTCTGGTGCGGCACCGCATTCTGCGCGGCGAGGTTCTGGTAGCGCGTGAGATCGACCTGGGCGCCCTTCAGCTGCGCCTCGTCGCGGGCGAGCTGGCCCTTGGCCTGCGCCAGCGTCGCCTCATAGGGGCGCGAATCGATCTCGGCGATCAGGTCGCCTTTCCTGACCTCGTCGCCCTCCTTGAAATCGATCTTCATCAGATAGCCGCTGATCTGGCTCCTGATCGTCACGGTCGCGAGCGACGTCACGGTGCCGAGCGCATTCAGGCTGACGCCGATATCGCCCTTGCCGATCGTCTCCGGCACGATCGACATCGGCCCGGCGTTGCGCCCGCCACCGGCCTGCGGCGGCGCGGCCTGCTGCCGCGTCCACCAGACGATGCCTGCCAGCACCGCCAGCACGAGACATCCCGTCAGAACCCCCCGCCAACGCGACCCTCGCCTGGTTTGCTCGGGCGCTAAAATCGACGGGTCTTTGATCTGCTGGTCCATAACTTGCCCACGAAGAAACACGAACGAGCTCGCGCGGCTCTATGTGTCCCCTGAACTCCGCGCGCGCCACATCCGACGAAGCATTTTGAAGGCTCCTGCCGGACAAAGCGCGTTAAGAATCGGAAAGGAAAGTGCTCCTTCCCGGTCGGCGGCTGTTTCTCGCTGGATTGTGGCTATTTTACCCGATCATTTGTAACCAGGGCAACACGATCAGCAACAATCCGGCAAAGTAGATCAGGCCGAAGATCAGCCCGAATTTCCAGAAGTCGCCTTTGCCGATATAGCCGCTGCCGTAATACATCGGCGCCGGTCCCGTGGCATAGGGCGAGATCACGCCCATCAGGCCCAGCGAATAGACGCAGAGCAGCATCAAGGTCTGCACCGACAGGCCGGGAATGCTGGAGCCGACGGCGAGCACCACCGGCAGCACGGCGGCGGTATGCGAGGTGATGCTCGAGAAGAAATAGTGGATCCAGAAGAAGAAGGTGACGAGCAGGATCATCCCGACCAGCGGCGACGTGCCGGAGAGCGGCTTGGCATAGCCCTCGGCGACCCATTTGATGAAGCCGATCTCGTTGAGGCCCGACGACAGCGTGAGCAGCGAGGTGAAATAGAAAAATACCTCCCACGCGCTCTTCTCCGCGACGATGTCCTCGAACGCGATCACGCCTGATAGCAGCATCAGCGAGATCACGACGAACACGACCGTGGTCGCGTTGATGAAGTTCGAGCCGAGCAGCGGCACGCTGATATTGGGATTGGAGCCGCAGATCCACAGGAACATCGCGAGCACCACCAGCACCGCCATGATCCATTCGTGCCGCGACGGCGGCCCCATCTTGGCGAGCTCGCCCTCGCTCCAGGTCACGATCTCCGGGCTCTCCTTGATCTCGGGCCGGCAGACCAGATAGCTGAGCAGCGGCACCAGCAGCAGCAAGAGGATCCCGAGCGGCGCGAAGCCGATGAACCATTGCGACCAGCCGACCTCGATGTTGACGAGCTTCTTGGCGATCGAGAGCGCGGCGGCGTTCGGCGCCAGCGCGGTCAGGAACAGCGAACTCGTGACGGCCGTGGTCGCGAACGCGGTCCACATCACGAAGGTGCCGATCTTGCCCGCGGTCGGGCCGGGCTCGGAGCCGTAGATGCACGGGATGTTGCTGACGATCGGATAGATGGTGCCGCCCGAGCGCGCGGTGTTGGACGGCGTCGCCGGCGCCAGCACGAGATCGGAGAACGCCACCGCGTAGCCGAGCCCGATGGTGCGGCGGCCGAGGCCGCGCACCAAGAGCAGCGCCAGCCGGCGGCCGAGCCCGCTCTTGCGATAGCCGATCGAGAACACGAAGGCGCCGACGATCAGCCACACCGTGCTCTCGGAAAAGCCGCCGAGCATCCAGCGCAGCGACTTGTTCGGGTCGTGCTCGACATAGCCGCCGATGCCGGCGACCGTCAGGCCGATCAGACCGACCGCGCCGACCGGCATCGATTCAAGGATCAGCCCGGTGATCACGGCGGCGAACACCGCGAAATAGTGCCACTGATTGGCGTTCAGCCCCGAAGGCACCGGGACCAGATAGATCACCAGCCAGACCAGCAACGGCGCAAACGTCCGCCATGACCATTTCATGCAGCGTCCCCCTCACCTGTGTCGATTGTCGGGCGCGCGAGCCACCTTGTCCCGGCAGCGCCGCCATCTTTTTGTTGCAATCTAGCACGACCGCGCAGTCCGTCTCGGGAAACTGCGGCGGAACGGCGCGGCTTGTGGAGGAACCGGCGCGTTTCGTCAACACGTAGCGTCCCGGTGGCAGCCCCCATCGCAAGACCGCCCGCGCTTTGCTATCCTTGGCGGCATGACGTCACGCGACTCCGCCTCCTCCGAGATCACGCCCGAGGTGCTGCTGCGCGCCTATGCCTGCGGCATCTTCCCGATGGCGGAGAGCGCCGACGATCCGACCCTGTTCTGGGTCGAGCCGGAATTGCGCGGCGTGATTCCGTTCGACGGCTTCCGTGTCGCCTCTCGCCTCGCGCGCACCGTGCGCTCGGATGCCTTCACCGTCACCGTCGATACCGCGTTCAAGGCCGTGATCGCCGGCTGCGCGGCGCCGCAGCCCGGCCGCGACGACACCTGGATCAACAGGCGCATCCGCGATCTCTATGTCGGGCTGTATGCGTCGGGCCATTGCCACAGCGTCGAGGTCTGGCAGGACGACGATCTGGTCGGCGGGCTCTACGGCGTCAGCCTCGGCCGCGCCTTCTTCGGCGAAAGCATGTTTCACACCACGCGCGACGCATCGAAGGTCGCGCTGGTGCATCTGGTGGCGCGGCTGATGGCGGGCGGGTTCGAGCTGCTCGACACGCAATATGTGACGGAGCACCTGAGGACGTTCGGCGCGATCGAGATCTCGCGCCGCCGCTATCGCACGCTGCTCGACAAGGCGATCACGGGCGCGCCGGCGGATTTCCGCAAGCTCGACGCCACCCAGCCGGTCAAGGGTGCCGACGCGCTGGCAATCATCGCCGCGCGCAATTGATCTTGTGGTGCACGTA
>NZ_LFIQ01000114.1:64653-86927 GCF_001189245.1 Bradyrhizobium pachyrhizi
CGTGCTTGCTAATTCCCGAACAATCCGCCGAACAACCCGCCCGGGCGCTGCTGTTGCTGGGGGGGCGGAGGTGGCGGCTGCTGCTGGTATTGCGGCAGCGGCTGCGGCGGCGGACGCGGCGCGGCCTGCTTCTGCGGCGCGCGCTTCTGGGCCGGCGGCGGAGGCGGCGTCGGCGCCTTCGGCGGATCGGGCGCGGCGGTTACGATGGTCTGGTCCGGCCCTTTGCAGTCGGTCAGCCAGATGTCGTAGATCGGATGCTCGACGCCGTGCAGGCCGGGGCTCGCCGCGAACATCCAACCCGAGAAGATCCGCTTCACCTCGCCCTGCAAGGTGATCTCGTCGACCTCGACAAAGGCGTCGGTGTTGGCGGCTTCGGTCGACGGCCTCGTGTAACAGGCATCGGTCTTCACCCGCAGGGCGCCGAACTGCACGGTCTCGCCGATATCCTCGTCGAAATTGATGATGCGCCCGGTGATCTTGTCGAGACCGGAGAAGCTCGCCTTCTTGTTGGTGATCTTGGTCGACGGCGGCTCCTGCACGACCTCGTCGCCCGGCTGCAACGCGGCAGGCGTCTGCGGCGGAGTGCCCTGGGGCGTGCCCTTGGGACGCTGCCCCGGCGGCAGCGGGTTGGCGCCGGGCGGCGTATTGGCAACGGCGGGACCGCCGGGTTGCGGCGGCTGCACGGCGACACCGGGCTGGGTGCCCTGCGGAGCCACCGGCGAGCCGGGCGGCGGCGCCAGCGGCTGCGACTGCACGCTACCGGGCGGCGGCACCGCCTGGCCTGGCGGCAGCGCCCGCGGCTGTGTCGGCAGCAGGCGGCCGCGCGGCAATTCCGGTACTTCCTCGTCGTCGTCGCTGGGAGGGGCCGGCTGACCACGCGGGATCGAGCCGGGCGGACGCGGCGCGGGATCGGAGAAAATCGTTCCGATCTGCGCGCGCGCGGGCGGCGCAAGCGAGATGGTTGAGGCGGCAACCAGGGCCGCAAAGCCAGTCAGGGCAACGGTTCGAAGCATCTCGCGCGGCTTTAAAGGGCGAATCGGGCTCGCGACAGTCTACCTTGATATCGGCCGCTCGCAGGCCATCGGTTAACACGCCGAATACGGCGGGGAAAGGGCACCCGGCCACCTCTCCCCGGCGCAACTGCTCAGCCTCTGGTCACCCTCTGGTCACTCCTGGGAACACGTGTGATAGTCCTCACGCTCAAGCCACGCGGCCACGCGTGAAAATCAGGAAAATCCGGATCGAACCGGACCAGCCAGAGGAAACCCACCATGCCCGATCGCATCAGGCTCGACGGCCGGGTCGCCGTCGTCACCGGGGCTGCCGGCGTCATCGGAACCGCCTCGCTCCAACTGCTCGCCGAACGGGGTGCGCGGATTGTCGCAGTCGACCGCAAGGGCGCCGATCTCAAAACCGCCATCAAGGACCTGCCCGCCTCGGCCGAGGCCCTCGCAATCGAAGCCGACGTCACCGACGAGGAGGAGGTCAAGGACTATGTCCGCGCCGCCGTCGATCACTTCGGCACCATCGATGCCTTCTACAACAACGCCGGCGTCGAGGGCGACATCAGGCCGATCCCTGAATATTCGCTGGAGAGCTTCCGCCGGGTGCTCGACGTCAATGTCGTCGGCGTCTTCCTCGGCATGAAGCATGTGCTGCCTGTCATGCTGAAGCAGAACAAGGGCAGCATCATCAACACCGCCTCGATCGCCGGCCTCGTGGGATCGCCGATGATCGCGGTCTACAGCGCGAGCAAGCACGCGGTGATCGGGCTGACCAAGAGCGCGGCCTGGGAATGCACCGGCACCGGCGTGCGGGTCAATTGCGTCTGCCCCGGCATGATCGAGAGCCGGATGCTGAGCACGATCCTGCAGGGCCGCTCCGGCGGCAACGCGCCGCCGCCGATCGAGAAGATCGTCGACCGCATCCCGGCGCGCCGGCTCGGCCTCGCAAGCGAGGTCGCCTCCGTCGTCGCTTTTCTTGCCTCCGACGAGGCGAGCTACGTCTCCGGCTCCGCCTACACCGTCGACGGCGGCCGCACCGCCGCCTAGGGCCACTGTCATTCCGGGATGGTGCCTAAGCACCAGACCCGGAATCTCGAGATTCCGGGTTCGATGCTCGCATCGCCCCGGAATGACATCACCAAGCATCACAAGAAGGTTTGTTGTCCATGCCCGTCGTTCTCGATCCCGATGCCGCTGCCGTCTACAAGGCGTTCCAGGAGGCCGGCCGGCCCGCCTATGAGACGCTGACCGCGCTGGAAGCGCGCGACTATTATCGAGCCGCCCGCGTCGTCTCCAATCCCGAGCCGCCCGCGCTGGAATCGAGCAAGCCGCACGCGATCCCGGCGCCGCACGGCACGATCCCTGCCCGCATCTACACGCCGAACACGCTGCGCAAGAAAGACGGGCTCGCGCCCTGCCTGGTGTTCTTCCACGGCGGCGGCTGGGTGATCGGCGATCTCGATACCCATGAGGTGGTCTGCCAGAAGCTTGCCCATGAGGGCGAGCTGATCGTGATCTCGATCGATTATCGCCTCGCGCCCGAGCATCGTTTCCCTGCCGCGGTGGACGACGCCGTCACCGCGACCCGATGGGTCGCCGCCAATGCCGGGGATCTCGGCATCGACGGCGAGCGCCTGATCGTCGGCGGCGACAGCGCCGGCGGCAACCTCGCGGCCGTGGTTGCCCTCACCGCCCGCGACGGCGGGCCGAAGCTTGCCGCCCAGCTGCTGATCTATCCCGCAACAGATTTCTCGCGGAAGCATCCCTCGCATCGCGAGCCCGAGACCAGCATCCTCCTGACGCATTCGGTGATCGGCTGGTTCGCCAACCATTATCTCGGCGACGCCGACAACAACGACTGGCGTGCCTCGCCGGCGCGCGCGAAGGACTTTGCCGGATTGCCGCCCGCCTATGTGCTGACCGCCGGCGCCGATCCGTTGCGCGACGAAGGCGACGAGTATGCGAAATTCCTCAAGGACGCCGGCGTGCCGGTGACCTATCGGCATTTCCCCGGCCAGTTCCACGGCTTCTTCACCATGGGCAAGCTGCTCAATCAGGCCAACATCGCGGTGACCGAGATCAGCGCCTGGCTGAAGACGCTGGGCTGAGCAATCGGGCCCGCTGCGACGTGGCTGGCGTCGTCCCCGATCGGGGCTCGCGAGCGCATCGCGAGCCTGTTGCGGCGTTAGCGCGCCTTGAAGTTCCCCACGCCGCGCGATAGTGCCGCCGTCAGCGCTTCATGCCGCCCGGCACTCCAGCCAGCGAGATCGTCTTGCTCACGCCACTCCTCGTCTACGGTATCCCGCTCGATTTCATCCTGTTCGCGCTGACGCTGCTCGGCGTCGCGATCTTCCATCACCACACGCTCGCGGTGGCGCTGACGGGCCTTGCCGCGATCGTCGCCTACAAGCTGCTGTTCGCGGGCTTTGCGAAATTCGGCGCCGGCCTGCCCGGTCTCGCGCATCACATGGAGCATGAGTGGGTCACGCTCGCCAACCTGTTCCTGCTCCTGATGGGCTTTGCGCTGCTGTCGCGCCATTTCGAGGAGAGCCGCATTCCCGACGAGATGCCGGCGCTGCTGCCCGATGACTGGAAGGGCGGACTGATCCTGCTGGTCATCGTGTTCGTGTTGTCGGGCTTCCTCGACAACATCGCCGCTGCGCTGATCGGCGGCACCGTCGCGCGCCACGTGTTCCGCGGCCGCGTCCATATCGGCTATCTCGCGGCCATCGTCGCCGCATCGAATGCCGGCGGCGCCGGCAGCGTCGTCGGCGACACCACGACGACGATGATGTGGATCGACGGCATCAGCCCGCTCACGGTGGTGGAGGCATATGTCGCAGCCATCGTCGCGATGCTGGTGTTTGCGGTGCCGGCCTCGCTGCAACAGCACCGCTTCTCGCCGATCGTGAAGGATGCACCGTCCGGCCTCAGAATCGACTGGGCGCGGGTTGCGATCGTGGCCGTGATCCTGCTCGCCGCGCTGACGGCCAATGTGACGGCCAATCTGAAGTTCCCCGCGCTGCTCGATACACTGCCCGTGCTCGGGCTCGCGGTCTGGGCCGCGATCCTGGTCACCTCAGTGCTGCGCCGGCCGGACTGGTCGGTGATGCCCGAGACGCTGAAGGGCACCGTCTTCCTGCTCGCGCTGGTGACGGCGGCCTCGATGATGCCGGTGGAGAAATTGCCCGCGGCGTCGTGGCAGACCGCGCTCGGGCTCGGCTTCGTCTCGGCGGTGTTCGACAATATTCCCCTGACCGCGCTGGCGCTGAAGCAAGGCGGCTATGACTGGGGCTTTCTCGCCTACGCAGTCGGATTTGGCGGGTCGATGGTCTGGTTCGGCTCGTCGGCCGGCGTTGCGGTGTCCAACATGTATCCGGAAGCCAAATCGGTGGTCCGCTGGATCACCCAGGGCTGGCCGATCATGGCGGCCTATGTCGTCGGCTTCTTTGTGATGCTCGCACTGCTTGGCTGGCACCCCGACGCGCCACATTGACGCAACACAATGCCGCAGTGCACAATTGCACTTGCCTCAAAACTGTGGAAAATCGAGACAAATCCGTTGACATTGCTAAACTCCATTCGCCGTAACAACTTATGGAGAGTCCGCATGAGTGTTAGTGCAGAAGTCCTCGCCCGCGCTCCGTCGGAGCAGATGGAGGACGAAATCAACACCGTGACGTCGCATCGACCACGCAGCAACATCCGCCCCCTCTCACCGATGCCGGACTACGTCGAGCATCGCAATGGCGTCAACGAGGTGGGCAAGCTGTCGGCCGAGGCAGTCGTGCGCGAATATGAAGCGGCGGTGAAAGAGATCGAGGCCCTTGGATCGGAACTGCAATTGGCCGCCAAGAACTGCGAGGTCATGGTCGCAGGCGTTCATGACATGATCGCGGAGATCAAGGAGTTCGCTGCCGGTTACCGCGATCAGGGCAAGCGTTTCTTCCTGCAGATCGAAGCCGTCTCGTTGATGACCGCGGAAGTCAGGGATACCTGCGAAGCACTCAAGAAGAAGATCGCAACCGATACATTGAGCCAGTGATTTTTCGGTTGAAGCCCGTTTCGTGATCAGCGCATCCGTGGATCTCTGCGATCGTGGGCTGATCCTGTATTGGTGAATGACTGCGCTATTCCGGCGCGGCGGAACCGTTAGTTCTATTCAAGACCAAGTCGCTCAAGACGAAGTCGTTCAACATCTTGCCCCGCTTCGGCGGGGCTTTTTTGTTGCGAGACGAGTGATCTCAGCACGGGTCGCGTCCCCGACCGGGCCGCACCTCCGTCCATGACCTTAACGCGCGTCAGCGGCACGCCCGGTCATTTCCGTCGCCGGAGGCAAATCGGATATCGCGGACCAGCGATCGCTGAAATCCTTGGCCGGGAGCGCGTCCGTGCCGGCGACGGCAATGCCGTCGGTCCGGGGCGCGTGCGACCTGATGGTCGCGGCGGTCGCGGTGACAGCTAGCAGGGCGACAGCCACGAACCCGGTAATCGTTCGATGCTTTGTCATTAGAACCTCCTCGGGTCCCCAATGCCCACTTAACGTGGGTCACGGGAACCCTCGCCAGGTTCATCACTGCAAAGACGAGATGGGTCGGGTGATATCGGACAACGAGTTTGTCCCAAACGCGCCTAGCCTGCCCGCGCGGCACGCCGCAGCGATTGCGGCGGCTGGCCGAAGGCGCGGATGAAGGCGCGGCGCATCCGCTCGGGATCGCGGAAGCCGGTGATCTCGGCGACGCGCTCGATCGCCTCGCCCGACGATTGCACGCGCTGCCGCGCGACTTCGATCCTGAGCCGCTCGACCGCTTTCGATGGCGTCGTGCCGGTCTCCGCGATGAAGGCGCGGGTGAAATGCCGCGAACTCATCCCGGCCTTGTCGGCGAGGTCCACGACCGTCAGCGGCGCATCGAGATGCTCGCGCGCCCAAGCGAGCAGCGGCCCGAACCGGCCGTTCGGCGTCTTCAATTCCAGCAGCGAGGAAAACTGCGACTGCCCGCCGCTGCGCCGATGATACAGCACGAGTTGCCGCGCGGTGTTCTGCGCGATCTCGTCGCCATAGTCCTCGGTGATCATCGCGAGCGCGAGGTCGATGCCGGCGGTGATGCCGGCCGAACTCCAGATATTGCCGTCGCGGACGAAGATCTGGTCCGGCTCGAGCTTGATCTTCGGATAGGTCTTCACGAAATGCGGCGTGCGCTGCCAATGCGTGGTGGCGCGGCGGCCGTCGAGCAGGCCCGCTTCGGCCAGCACATAGGCGCCCGAGCAGACGCTGGCGACGCGAATGCCGCGGCCCGCCATCCGCCGCACGAATGACAGCGTGGCGGGACAACTCGCCGGCGTGCGCACGCCGTTGCCGCCGGCAATGATCAGCGTGGTGATCGCCGTCGCTGGCTTGAAGCCGCGCGCGAGCATCTCGACACCGGACGAAGAGCGCACTGGTCCTGCCTTCACCGCAAGCGTCCTGATCACCGGCGCGTTGTTGGCGAAGCGGGCTGCGATCTCGAAGGCCGCGATCGGGCCGGCCGCGTCGAGCAACTGGAAATCGGGAAAGATCAGGATGCCGATCATCGCCAAATCCTCACAGGTGACGTTACTTTCTTGGCGGCCCTCTCTCAGGCGCCTTGCGTCTCTCAGAGGCCCTGCGTCCGAAAATGAGGGAAATACGCCATTTTGGACGAGAGGCCATCATGACATCGTGGTTCCGTCAAGCGCTATTTGGAGGCTCCGATGACCGAACCCCTGCAGATTGGATTGCTCGTCTTCCCGAAGGTGACCCAGCTCGACCTGACCGGTCCGCTGCAGGTGTTCTCCTCGGTCCCCGGTGCCAAGGTGCATCTGATCTGGAAACGCATCGAACCCGTTCCGACTGATTCCGTCATGGTCCTGACGCCGACCACGACCTTTGCCGATTGCCCGCAGCTCGACGTGATCTGCGTGCCCGGCGGCTTCGGCACCGACGACATGGTCGGCGACCAGGAGATGCTGGCCTTCCTGCGCAAGCAGGCCGAGCGAGCCAAGTACGTCACGTCGGTCTGCACGGGATCGCTGGTGCTCGGCGCGGCCGGCCTGCTCAAGGGCTATCGCGCGACCACGCATTGGAGCTCGATTGATTTCCTGTCGGGCTTCGGGGCCATTCCGACCAGGACGCGGGTCTGCGTCGACCGCAATCGCTTCACCGGCGGCGGCGTCACCGCGGGCATCGACTTCGCGCTGACGCTGGTGTCGGAACTCGTCGACCGCAAGACCGCGGAAGCGATCCAGCTCAGGCTCGAATACAACCCGGCCCCGCCATTCAATGCCGGCTCGCCCGATAGCGCGCCGGCCGAGGTCCTCGCTTTCATGAAAGAGCGGATCGCGCCGTCGCAGGCGCGCCGCGCCGACTTGATGGGCCGTGCTGCGGCACGGCTGTCCTGACTTGATCGCCGCAAAGAAAAAGGCCGCCCGGTTTCCCGAGCGGCCCTTCCTGTCTCACGGTAGCCTCACATTTGCGGGCGATTTCAGGACGTCTGTACCGGGGGCCTATTTCCCGGCCGCATCCAACTCGGAGGCCGCTGCACATCGGGACAGTCGCGATCTGGAGCCCGATCCGACGCGATGGTTTCCCATCTCCGTAAGATGGCCCTATTGAGCCGCGAACCCGCGCTCGGCGCAAGCGGACAGCATCGGCTGCAGCCGATCTGTCCCCGCTGTTACCGTTGTTCACAGGCGCGCGCTTGCGCTGCCGGGCGCGTGTGCGATGCACGCGCGTCGTTACGCACGCGCACGTCAGAACAACAATGCGTGAGAGTCAGCTTCCTGGGGTCCAGGCGTGATAGTCGCCGGTCGCCTTGGGGCGGCGGCCGCTCGCCAGCGTCGAGCCGGACGGACGGTAGGCCTGCGCGGTGCCGGTCAGGTTCGGCAGATGCGGCTTCTCCCATTCGCGCGCCTGGTAGCTCTGCTCAGTCGGGGGCACATCGACCGTATGATGCAGCCAGCCGTGCCAGCCGGCCGGAATGCGGGAGGCTTCGGCGTAACCGTTGTAGACCACCCAGCGACGCTCGAAATGCAGCGTCGGATCGATCTCACCGCCCTTGGTGCGGTAATAGCGGTTGCCCTGCTCGTCCTCGCCGACCAGTTCGCCGAATCGCGAGGTCCACAATTGCGTGCCAAAGGTCTGGCCATTCCACCAGGTGAAGAATTTCAGCAGGAATTGTTTCATGCGTGGCCGGTCGTCGGTTCGAGCTATGCGGCTCTGATGCCACCTCATTCCCCAAATGTCCAGCCGCCGCCAAGGTAGCCCCGCACCCCTCGGACAGCCCCCGGTTTATGCTCCCATTTGGCGACCAAATGACGCGGTCACGAGGAGTTTTGTTCAGCTGCCATACATGAGCCGCCGGCTACGCGAAGATGACCCACAATCAATGTGGAGCACGGGAACGTCCGACCACAGAGATGGTTAGACATTCACCGTTTTGATGGAGTCCAAAATGATCAATATGAAGGTTCTGGGCACCGCCGCGGCTCTGGCGCTTGCGCTGCCGTTGGCCGCGGCGCCGACCGTTTCGTTCGCCCAGTCTGCCGCACAGATGGGCGCGATGGGCGGCGGCGGTGGCCACGTTGGCGGCGGCGGCGGTGGTGGTGGTGGCTTTGGCGGCGGCGGCCGCGGAGGCGGAGGTGCCATGGGCGGCGGCGGTGGCGGCGGCTGGCACGGCGGCGGTGGCGGCGGTCACTGGGCCGGTGGTGGCGGCGGCGGTTGGCGCGGCGGTGGCGGCTGGCACGGGGGTTACCATCGTGGCGGCGGCTTCTGGCCCGGCGCGGTGGCCGGTGCGGTCGTCGGCGGCGCCCTCGCCTCGGGCGCGTATTATGGCTCCGGCTATTATGGCTACGGCCCCGGCTACTACGACGACAGCTACGGCTATTACGATGAACCGTCTGTCGCCGTAGAGGTGCCGAGCGGCGGCGGCGCCAGCTACTGCGCGCAGCGCTACAGGTCCTACGATCCTGCCTCGGGCACCTATCTCGGCTATGACGGCCGGCGGCATCCCTGCCCGTAAATGAAGGCCTGAATTCCTAATTGCAAAAGGGCGGCGCCAGCGCCGCCCTTTTTTCATGTACGCAAGTCTTATGTGCGCAAGGCGACCGCGACGGCCGCGAACGTCACCACGAGCGCTGCGATGTCGCTCGCGCCGAGCGGCTCGCGCAGCATCGCCGCTGCCGCGAGCACGCCGACGACGGGGACCAGCAGCGTGCCGATCGACGCGGTCGCCGCCGGCAATCGCTCGAGCGCCGCAAACCAGCAGACATAGCAAAGGCAGAACTGGATCAGCGTCATGTAGATCATCGACGCCCAGCCGAACTGCGACAGCGCGGCGAGCTGCGGCTGCTCGATCATGATGCCGATGATCGCGATCGGCACGCAGCCGATCGCAAGCTGCCAGGCCGCGAGCGACAGCGGCGGCATCGCCAGCTTGAACGATTTGGTCAGCACCGTGCCAAGCCCGACGCAGATCGCGCCGGCGAGCGCGAACAGAATCCCCGGCAGCTTGCCGAGGCTAGCGTCGATGCCGCCGCCGCCGATCAGCGCGGCGATCCCGGCGAGCGCCACCGCAAGCGCAAGCGCACGCGGCAGCGACACGCGCTCGCCGAGCACCGGCCAGGCCACCAGCGCGACCCACACCGGAATCGATATCCCGAGCACGGCCGCCTCGCTGGCCCGCAGCCAGATCAGCGCGAGACCCATGGACGCGACCCAGCCGCCGATCGACAGCGTCGACACCAGAGCGAGCCGCAACCACATGCCGTCAGGCACGCGCAGCGTCTGTCCCCGCAGCAACGCGACCAGGCCGAGCGCAACCGCGCCGACCACGCCGCACAGCCCGCGCGAGGACAGCGGCGGCCACTCCGTGAGCAGGAACTTCATGATCGGGAAGTTGAGTCCCCAGCCGATCGAGGCGACCACGAGGAATGCGAGGCCGAGCGGTGACAGTGGGGCGCGGCCGGCGACGGGAACTGCGGTCATGGACCTGTCGTAAAGGGGATGGACAAATACAAGTGATGTGTCACGGCTAGCTGGAAATCCGCTTGTCAGCAAACAGCATATGCATTCTATGATACAGACTTTCCGTCTAGGTTCCGCCTTAATTGACGAACAGGCCAAGCGAGTCGCCGGCACGCGAGGCCGTTAGAAAGAGGATGCATCGTGCCGAGCGTTCTCGTGGTCGATGACGACCCGATGGTGTGCGTTGCCATCGAGGTGTGTCTGCAACGCCAGGGCTTCGAGGTCACCGTCGCCGATGGCGGCGAAGCCGGCATGCGCGCGCTCGAGCAGGCGACCTTCGACGTCATGCTGGTCGACGTCTTCATGCCGCATATGCGCGGGTTCGAGGCGATCCGCGTCTTCCACGAGCGCGCCCCGGAAATTCCCGTCATCGCGATGTCGGGCTATGCCTTCGCCAATGCCGACCGCGCGCCGGACTTCCTGCGGATGACGATCGAGCTCGGCGCGTCCGCCTGCCTGCGCAAGCCGTTCACCCCGCAGGCGCTGATTGCCGCCGTTAACGAATGTCTTGCGAAGTATGCACCTTCCGCTCGTCTTTCGAAATAATTGCTCGTACTAATCGTCGATGGCTTCCCAGCGTCTCATTCTCGGCAGCGGCCTTGCGATCCTCCTCGTCATCAGCGCGGCGTCGATCGGGTTGGACGTCAAGTCGCGCAGCGAGATTGATTCGGTCGACCGCACGCTCAGCATCCTCAAGCGCATTTCGGACGCGCGTCAGCTGCCGCGCAGCGTCGAGAGCGCGGCGCGCGGTTTCGCGCTGACCGGTGATGCGTCCTTTGCCGACGAGTTTCGCGAGCAGAGCGCAGCCCTCACCTCGGCCTTCGACGACCTGATGGCCGCGGTGACATCGGCGCCCGAGGAGGCGCAGCTGATCACGGGCACCAGGGTCGAGGTCCAGCGTGCCATTGCGCTCGGCGCCGAACTCCTCAGGTTGCGCAGCGCGGGCGATACCGCCGGCGCCGCGGCGCTGATCTCCGCGGGCGAGAGCCGCGCGCTGACCGACAAGGTCGGCGCGGCGCTCGACCGCCTGGTCACCGAAGAGCGCCGCCTGCTCCGGATTCGCACCGACCAGTCCAAGACAAATGGACGGCTGCTGCTGATGATCGATCTCGCGGGCGTGGCGATGATCCTGCTGCTCGCGATCGCGCTGACGCTGACGGCCCGACGCGCCAGCCGCGAACTGCAGGGCGCGCTCAGCGCGACCAAGGCGACCAATCTGTCGCTCGAGGGCAAGGTCGCCGATCGCACCAAGGATCTCGGCGCCGCTCTCGAAGAGCTCCGCCGCTCCACCTCGGTGATGGAAACCACCTTCCGCACCATGGCGGAGGCGGTGCTGGTGATTGACAGCGCGGGCACCGTGCTGCTGTCGAACCCGGCCGCCGAGAAGATGCTGCGCTACAAGCCGGGCATGACGGTCCGGCAGCTGCGCGCCATGAGCAACGTGTTCCAGTCCGACGGCGTCACGCCGATGCAGGCCGACGACATGCCGTCGGCCAGGACGCTGCGCGGCGAGGAATTCGACGGGCTGGAATTCGTCGCCAAGCCGGTGCGCGGCGCGCCGGAGATTCACCTCGTGGTGTCGGGCCGGCCGCTGCGCGACGGCGACGACACCGTCACCGGCGCGGCACTGATCTATCACGACATCACCGCCTCGCGCGAAACCGAGCACAAGCTGCAGCAGGCGCAGAAGCTCGACGCCATCGGCAAGCTGACCGGCGGCGTCGCGCACGACTTCAACAACATGCTGACGGTCATCACCGGCACCACCGAGACGCTGGTCGACAGCCTGCGCGCCCAGCCGCAGCTCGCGAAAACCGCCGAGCTGATCGACCGCGCCGCCGAGCGCTGCCGCGAACTGATCCAGCATCTGCTCGCCTTCGCGCGCCGCCAGCCGTTGGAGCCGCGCACCGTCGATATCAACGGCACCGTGGTCGACATCGCCAAGCTGCTGCGGCCGACGCTCGGCGAGCAGATCGAGATCAATTCGGTGCTGGCGCCCGATGTCGCCAGCGTCCATATCGATCCGTCGCAGCTTGCCAACTCGCTGCTCAACATGGCGATCAACGCCCGCGACGCGATGCCGAACGGCGGCAAGCTGCTGTTCGAGACCAGCAACATCGTGCTCGACGACGCCTATGCGGCTGTTAATCCCGACATCACGCCGGGCCGCTACGTGCTGCTCGCGGTCAGCGACACCGGTACCGGCATGTCGCATGCGGTGCAGGACAAGGTGTTCGAGCCGTTCTTCACCACCAAGGAAGTCGGTAAAGGCTCCGGCCTCGGCATGAGCATGGTCTACGGCTTCGTCAAGCAGTCCGGCGGCCATATCAAGATCTACAGCGAGGAAGGCCACGGCACCACGATCAAGCTCTATCTGCCCCCTGCCCGCGGCCAGGTCGAGGTGGAGGCGCCTCCGCCGGAGCCGGTGCGGCGCGGCAGCGAAGTCATCCTGGTGGTGGAAGACGACCAGCTGGTGCGCAACTATGTGGTTACGCAGCTAGGCGCGCTCGGCTACAAGACCATCGCCGTGCCCGACGCCCGCGCCGCGCTGGCGCTGGTCGACAAGGGCGAGAAGTTCGACCTCCTGTTCACCGACGTGATCATGCCCGGCGGCATGAACGGCCGCCAGCTCGCCGACGAGGTCCAGAAGCGCCGGCCCGGCATCAAGGTGCTCTACACCTCGGGCTACACCGAGAACGCGATCGTGCATCACGGCCGCCTCGACGAGGGCGTGCTGCTGCTGGCAAAACCCTACCGCAAGGCGCAGCTCGCCAGCATGCTGCAGCAGGCGCTCGGCGAGTGATGTGAGCTACCGCGTCGCCAGCGCGACGCCGGCGAGCGTGAACAGCAGCGCGACGATCTGGCTTGGCCCCAGCGGCTCGTGCAGTGCGACTGCGGAGGCCACCACGCCGATGACGGGTACCGCCATGGTGCCGATCGCCGCGACCGAGGCCGGCAGGCGCGCGAGCGCGGCAAACCACGCGACATAGGCGACGCAGAACTGGATCAGCGTCGAATAGACCAGCAGCCACCAGCCGACGGTCGTGATGCGGTCGAGATGCGTGGTCTCGATCAAGAGGCCGACGATCGCGATCGGCACGCAGCCGAGGCCGATCTGCCAGGCCGCGGCCGGGATCGGCGGCATCACCAGCGGGTACTTCTTCGCCAGCACGGTGCCGAGCGCAAAGCCGAACGCGCCGCCAAGCGCCATGATGATTCCCGGCAGCTTCTCCTTGCTTGCGGTGATGCCGCTGCCGCCCATGATCGCGGCGAGGCCTGCAAAGGCCATCACCAGCGCGATGGTCCGCAGCAGCGTCGGCCGCTCGCCGAGCACCGGCCAGGCCAGCAGCGAGGCCCATACCGGCATCGTGTAGGCGATCAGCGCCGCCTCGCTCGCCGGCAGCCAGAGCAGCGCGAGCCCCATCAGCACCATCCAGCCGGTGACGTTGAGCGCCGCATACAGCACGAGCCGCGGCCACAGCCGGCTCTCGACATGCAGGCTCTGGGCGCGGATCAGCGCCAGCACCGCCAGCAGCACGGCGCCGATCACCCCGGTGGTGCCGCGCAAGGTCAGCGGTGGCAGTTCGCCGAGCAGGAACTTGGTGGACGGCCAGTTGAACCCCCAGCCCACCGAGGTGATGGCGAGGAACATCAGGCCGGCGGGCGCAAGGCGCGGCCGCGCGGAAGGCTTCTGGACTGTCATGGAACCCGGCGGGGATGTGAGTCGGCCTCACCTTGCCCGCGATTTTGTCGCCCGACCATCACGGCTCTGACATGCCTGATCCGTACTTTGCCCGTAGGCCTACGTGAGTCCCCAAAATTCAATCCGGGACCGCGAATAAAAACTTCGCCTGTGAACAGCGGGGCGAAGCTCCGATCCACAGGCGATAGGAATTTTTTTGGCTTGGGAATCCCTGAGGACTCACCGATAGTTGGCTCGATCACAGGCGCGGCACCGACCCCTGTTATCCCCCTCTTTCCACCATATTTAGTGTTTGATTCAGAAACTCGTACTAGTCCTTGACGGGCGTGACGGACATGGCCTAGCTTTGAATCTGTTCGGCGCGAGTGTGTTTGGGTCCCCGCCGGTCGCTCCCACAAGGGTTCCAAAATGACCACTCCGCCAGGCCTTTGGGCCGCGGGCGAAGGGCTTCTCTGCCCTGATTTTGGGGCACCGTCGGGGACGACAAACGGGCCGCGAAGGACCCGGAAACAGAGGCCGTAACCGGCCCGCGAAGAAGCGTTGGCGTGACGTGTCGCGTGAAGCGTTTTGGGGCGTTGAATGCATGACCCGGCGCACCCGACCAGTCGGGCGCCGCGCCGGGACGATGCCGCCGCAGGGCCGGGTCAAACTGGCGCCGAACGGATGAGAGAAAACAGGCCGGATCCACCGGCTGAGCTGCGGATGACGGGAGGCGTGCTGACGCGTGTTCCGAAGTCCGCGAACAGACAACATTCCGGCACCTGCGGAAAAACGTGGGGCCGGGCAGAAGAAGAGACGGGGCTCGACCATGCGAATCGAACGACGCAACACCACCAGCGGACAATCTCCCTATGCCGGGATCAATTTCCGCCTGACCACCTCAGAGATCCGCAATCCGGACGGCTCGGTCGTGTTCCGCGCCGAGAACGTCGAAGTTCCGGAGTTCTGGTCGCAGGTCGCCTCCGACGTGCTGGCGCAGAAGTATTTCCGCAAGGCGGGCGTCGCCGCGCGCCTGAAGAAGGTCGAGGAAGAGACCGTGCCGTCGTGGCTGTGGCGTTCGGTGCCCGACACCGAGGCGCTTGGCCTCCTGCCGGAGAACGAGCGCATCGTCGGCGAGACCTCGGCCAAGCAGGTGTTCGATCGCCTCGCCGGCTGCTGGACCTATTGGGGCTGGAAGGGCGGCTACTTCTCCACGGAAGAAGACGCCCTCGCCTTCTTCGACGAGCTCCGCTTCCAACTGGCGAAGCAGATGGTCGCGCCGAACTCGCCGCAGTGGTTCAACACCGGTCTCCATTGGGCGTATGGCGTCGATGGTCCGGGCCAAGGGCATTACTATGTCGACTGGAAAACCGGCAAACTGACAAAATCGAAGTCGGCCTATGAGCATCCGCAGCCGCATGCCTGCTTCATCCAGGGCGTCGGCGACGACCTCGTCAACGAGGGCGGCATCATGGACCTCTGGGTGCGCGAGGCGCGCCTGTTCAAATACGGCTCCGGCACCGGCTCCAACTTCTCCAGCCTGCGCGGCGAAGGCGAAAAGCTGTCCGGCGGCGGCCGCTCGTCGGGCCTGATGAGCTTCCTCAAGATCGGCGACCGCGCCGCGGGCGCGATCAAGTCGGGCGGCACCACGCGCCGTGCGGCCAAGATGGTCGTGGTCGACGCCGATCACCCCGATATCGAGACCTATATCGACTGGAAGGTGAAGGAGGAGCAGAAGGTCGCCGCGCTCGTCACCGGCTCCAAGATCAACCAGAAGCACCTCAAGGCCGTGATGAAGGCCTGCGTGAACTGCGAAGGCAGCGGCGACGACTGCTTCGATCCCGAGAAGAACCCGGCGCTGCGCCGCGAGATCAAGCTCGCCCGCCGCGCGCTGGTGCCGGACAACTACATCAAGCGCGTCATCCAGTTCGCCAAGCAGGGCTACAAGGATATCTCGTTCGACACCTACGACACCGACTGGGATTCCGAGGCCTACCTCACCGTCTCCGGCCAGAACTCCAACAACTCGGTGTCGCTGAAGGATGACTTCCTGCGCGCGGTGGAAACGGACGGTGACTGGAATCTGGTCGGCCGCACCACGAAGAAGGTGACGAAGACGCTGAAGGCGCGCGACCTCTGGGAGAAGATCGGCTACGCCGCCTGGGCGAGCGCCGATCCCGGCCTGCACTTCAACACCACGATGAACGACTGGCACACCTGCAAGGCGTCCGGCGACATCCGCGCGTCCAATCCGTGCTCGGAATACATGTTCCTGGACGACACGGCGTGCAACCTGGCCTCGGCCAACCTGCTGACGTTCTACAGCACCACCACCAAGCGGTTCGACATCGAGTCCTACGAGCATCTCTGTCGGCTCTGGACCATCGTGCTCGAAATCTCGGTCATGATGGCCCAGTTCCCGTCGAAGGCGATCGCCGAGCTCTCCTACGAATTCCGCACGCTCGGCCTCGGCTTCGCCAACATCGGCGGCCTGCTCATGACCATGGGCCTGCCCTATGACAGCAAGGAAGGCCGTTCGCTCTGCGGCGCGCTGACCGCTGTCATGACCGGCATCTCCTACAAGACCTCGGCGGAGATGGCGGCCGAGCTCGGCACCTTCCCGGGCTACAAGAAGAACGCGGCGCACATGCTGCGCGTGATCCGCAACCACCGCCGCGCCGCCCACGGCAACGCCACCGGTTACGAAGCGCTCTCGGTCAACCCGGTGCCGCTCGATCACGCCTCCTGCCCGCAGCAAGACATCGTCACCCATGCCAGGCTGGCCTGGGACGACGCGCTGGCGCTCGGCGAGGTCAACGGCTATCGCAACGCCCAGACCACCGTGGTGGCGCCGACCGGCACCATCGGCCTCGTGATGGATTGCGACACCACCGGCATCGAGCCCGACTTCGCGCTGGTGAAGTTCAAGAAGCTCGCCGGCGGCGGCTACTTCAAGATCATCAACCAGGCGGTGCCCTCGGCGCTGCGCGCGCTCGGCTATCGCGAGAGCGAGATCGCGGAGATCGAGGCCTACGCCGTCGGCCACGGCTCGCTGTCGAATGCGCCGGGGATCAATGCCTCGACGCTGAAGGCCAAGGGCTTCACCGATGAAGCCATCGCCAAGGTGGAAAAGGCGCTGCCGACCGCGTTCGACATCAAGTTCGCCTTCAACAAGTGGACCTTCGGCGAAGACTTCATACGCGACCAGCTCGGCATCGGCGCCGAGGCGATCGCAGCCCCCGGCTTCGACCTGCTCCAGGCCGTCGGCTTCACCAAGCGCGAGATCGAGGCCGCCAACGTGCACATCTGCGGCGCGATGACGGTCGAAGGCGCCCCGCATCTGAAGGCCGAGCACTACCCGGTGTTCGACTGCGCCAACCCCTGCGGCAAGATCGGCAAGCGCTACCTCTCGGTCGAGAGCCATATCCGGATGATGGCGGCGTCGCAGCCGTTCATCTCGGGCGCGATCTCCAAGACCATCAACATGCCGAACGACGCCACGGTGGAGGACTGCAAGTCCGCCTATTTGCTGTCGTGGAAGCTGGCGCTGAAGGCGAACGCGCTGTACCGCGACGGCTCGAAACTGTCGCAGCCGCTCAACTCGCAGCTCATCGCCGACGACGAGGACGAGGACGATGCGGTGGAAGCGCTTTACGAGAAGCCGATGGCCGCGCGTGCCGCCCAGGTCTCGGAGAAGATCGTCGAGAAGCTGGTCGAGCGCATCGTCGTGATGCGCGAGCGCGAGAAGATGCCTGACCGACGCAAGGGCTACACCCAGAAGGCGGTTGTCGGCGGCCACAAGGTCTACCTCCGCACCGGCGAATATGACGACGGAAGGCTCGGCGAGATCTTCATCGACATGCACAAGGAAGGCGCGGCGCTGCGCTCCTTCATCAACAATTTTGCGATCGCAGTATCCCTGGGTCTGCAATACGGCGTGCCGCTCGAAGAGTATGTCGACGCCTTCACCTTCACCCGCTTCGAGCCAGCGGGTCCCGTGCAGGGCAACGACTCCATCAAGTACGCGACCTCGATCCTCGACTATGTCTTCCGCGAGCTCGCGGTGAGCTACATGGCGCGCTTCGACCTCGCCCATGTCGATCCGAACGAGTCTGGCTTCGACGCGCTCGGCAAGGGCGTCGAGGAAGGCAAGGAGCCGGATGAGGCGCCCGCCCAGCACCAGGCCACAAAGTACCTGTCGAAGGGCCTGACCCGGTCGCGCACCGACAACCTCGTCGTCATGCGCGGCGGCTCGGCCGCGGTGAGCCAGGGCGCCGACAACGCGCCCGCCGGCAACCGCGTCACCGCGCTCGCCTCCCACGGCGCAACCGCGCGCGGCGCCTCCGACACCGTCGAAGGCGCGGTCGCCCTGAAGCAGGAAGTCAGCCACGACCTCTCACCGACCGAGAAGCTCGAGGCATTGAACTGGAGCAAGCCCGGCACCGCCGCAGCCGCCGCTCCGTCCAAGGCGGAGCGTCGCGCTGAAGCGAAGGCAAAAGGCTACGAAGGCGAGATGTGCTCGGAGTGCGGCAACTTCACACTGGTGAGGAATGGCACGTGCATGAAGTGCGATACTTGCGGGTCGACGACGGGGTGTTCGTGAAATCGCAGAACTAAGACAGCAGGCCGCCCACGCAAGAGGGCGGCCTTTTTCTCGTCAATTCCTACAACTTGCAGTACGCGCACAACATACCAAACAAGTACCCCGAAGTACTCGACATATTGCTAGCGCACTGAAAGCATTTTCCTGCGGCGGGTCCCAATGTCCTCAATTAGCGACGATCTTATCTCCGTGGCCACCGAACTTGCCCAAGCGCAAATTGAGTTTGCGGATACTTTGGCTCGTCCAACAACAGACAAGACGCGGTTCGATCCAACGAAGGACATTCCAAATGGCTACCAGTCGCTCGGCGCTCTCGACACCCAGCTGACGACCGTTGTCCAAAGTATAAGAGGGATTGCGGAGAGCGACTTAACACTAGTGCCACTCAACCAATTGCAATTGGCGCTCAAGCTCCTTCAGAAGATTCTCGGCCACTTTCGCAAGGCCATTACTGAACTATCTGAAAGTTCACCCATTCATTCCGTAGATTCGGACAGCTTACGCGAGCACTATGCTTACAAATATTCCATCGCGTCTTCAGTCGAAGGCTTCAAGCAACAGTCGCCTGAACAATATAAGGACTATGTTGCGCTTATTGCGTTCAATGAACTTACATTTAATCCCGCTACCCAAATGGAAGCCAAAGGATCGGAGACCAAACATCTCAATCCGCTATTAGACGCCGCAATGAAGAAGATGGGACTTGCGCCCGAACAACAAGCTTAGCAAGCGTAAGGTGGATCGGCCAAGGGCGTAATCCGCCGCTTCGCCCGCAACAGTCTCGGCGGGTTACGCTTCCGCCTTCGCCCAATGAGCTACGGCGGACAAGTCGCTAACCCGCCCTCCTCGCTGACGATCAAACGGTTCCGTCTACCGCGAGGCGTGGGCGCGCTTTTCGAGAAGCAGCGTGCGGTCGGCGATGTCCTTCAATTCGAATGCCTGGGAGTCAAGGAAGGCGACGGACCCGTTGTTGGGGTCCGCGGCGAGGCGATGGGTTTCGCTGAGATGATGCTTCAGCCAGGCCCGCTGCTCCGTCAGCAATTGCGCGTGCGTCTCGCCCTTCGACGTGGCGAGAAGGGCTTGATAGGCGGTGTTGAGCCGCGTGTCCCACTTGTCGATTTCGGTCTTGCCGCAATCGAGCATCTTCGTTGACACCCCTTCTGCCTTGTCCATGCACGCATCATACTCGGCGCTTTGCTGCGCGCGGACCGATAAAGTCCCGAGCACGAGCATAGAAGCAACAATGACAAGCCTTCGCGAAAGCATCACCACGTCCAAATCACCCTGCCTGCGTCTTCGACAAGCATCGCCGCACAAAGGCGTCGCTGGCAGCGCCTGGAGCCGACGGCCGCCGCCGTTTACGCCGGCAGCACGATCACCTTCGTTTTGACGGGCGTTCGCGAATAGAGGTCGATCATGTCCTGACTGAGGAGGCCGGTACAGCCGCTCGTAATGCCGTTCCCGATCGTTTCGGGAGCGCTGGTGCTATAGATCGTGTAAAGCGTGTACACGCCATTTTGGTAGAGGTAGAGCACGCGCGCGCCAAGTGGATTGTCGAGACCTCCCGGCATGCCGCGAGCATATTTGCCCGCCTCCGGCTGGCGCGCGATCATCTCCTTGGGCGGCGTCCAGGTCGGCCATTCGGCTTTTCGCCCGACATAAGCCTCCCCGCTCCATCGGAACCCATCGCGACCGACATTGGCGCCATAGCGGGTCGCGTTTCCTTCGCCTTCGATGCGGTAGACATAGTATTTGCTCGGATCGACGATGATCGTCCCGGGCGCCTCAGCGCTGTCGTACTTCACTGTCTTGCGATAATATTTCGGATCGACCTTGCTGACGTCGACCGCGGGGATCGGGAATTTCTCGTCGGGCACGGGCCCGTAGACCTTCTGCGCCTCGGCCAGGCTCATGTAGTCGGATGCACAACCGGCCAGGCTCAGTGCGGCGAGACCGGCAGCAGAGCCGGCCAGAAACGCCCGGCGGTTGAGAAGCCGTAACCGAGGCACAGGCAGAGCGCCCTCGCCCATCGCACCGGCGTCGGCAATTCCACGGTCCATGATCATGATTTCGGATCTTCCCTTGTCCCGTTGCGCGGCCGGAGCAGACTTTGGCATACAGTAGAAGGGAAAAGAAAAGTTCTTCGTCATTGTCTGAGGTTGACCAAAGGACGGTCTTGTGAATCCTCCCCGGGAACAATGCGAGAACTTCGGCGGGTTACGCTTCCGCTTTCGCTCAATGAGCGACGGCAGACAAGTCGCTAACCCGCCCTAGCCGCTGTCTGCCTATGGAAGCACGCGACGCGCTTCCTAAACCTCACGCCGCCTTCGCTGCCTCGCCTGCCGGCGCGGTTGCCATGGCGCGCATGTGGAGATCGAGCCAGCTTTCACGCTCGTCGCGCTCGTCCTGGTCCTGCTTGCGCAGCTTGATGATCTCCTTGAGGATCTTCACGTCGAAACCTTCGCCCTTCGCTTCCGAGAAGACTTCCTTCTTCTGCTCGCTCAGTTCCTGCATTTCAGTGTCAAGGTTCTCGATCCGCTCGACGAAGAAACGGATTTTCCGCCGGGAATGGTGATGTCAGCTCGTAGGGCCGATTAGCGCAGCGTAATCCGCCATTGCGTCGTTAAAGGTCGGCGGGTTACGCCTTCGGCTAATCCGCCCTACGCGATGGCAACAACTGATTGATCACGTTTCTATGCGATTGATCTGCGGCGCTTTGTCGGACCAAATTAGTATGGAATCACCGCCCCACCACCCTGCCGCATTCCATGCGGAAAATGAATCGAAGGTGAAAACCCAATGAGACGCGTTGTCCAGGCTTCGCTCGGACTCCTCGCATGGAGCATTCTCCAAACCTCGCCCGCATCCGGCCAGTTCAAGGGCAACGCCGACAACATTTGTCGGAACGGATATTTCCCGCGCGAGAGCACCGACTACAGGCTGGCGAAGATCAAAGGCGCAGCCGGCGACAGGATCTATTTCCGCGGCGATGGCAACGAGCGTTGCCCCGACGACCAAGTCTGTCGTCTGAAAACTTATGTCGTTCGCAACGATGAAGTCATTGTTTCCCGGACGTCAGGCAAGTTCGCATGCAGTTGGTTTCAACCTCGCAAGGGCACTGAGACGGTCGGCTGGATCGAGATCGAAAGGCTTGCGTGGCAGGAGGACATACGACGACCGGCAGAACGGGATTGGCTCGGCGAATGGCGTGCCTACGACAACGTCATTCGCATCTCGAAATCGAAAGAGGCAGGTCAGCTGGCCATCAAGGGCGAGGCCATTTGGGGTTCGGGCAGCCGCACCCATTCCGGCGAGCTTGATTACGAAGCAAAACCTTCAGGCGATAAGATGAAATTCGGTGACGGGACGGACGAACTCGACTGTCAGGTCACGATGCAGCTCGTCGGCAAGTTACTGGTTGTCGGCGACAACCTCCATTGCGGCGGGACAAACGTCTCATTTTCAGGTGTCTACCAAAAGAGACCGACGCGATGAGCATCTCGCGGCTCGTAGGGCGGATTAGCGCAGCGTAATCCGCCCTTCGTGGCGGTAACGCCGAGCGGCGGGTTACGAGGAGTCTATCATCGGACACGCGCTCCGCGCGATCCGTTGGCGAACCCACCCTACTCGTTACGTGCTTGTTCGTTTCGCTCAGGCCGCATTCGCTGCCTTGTCCGGCGGCGCGGTTTCCATGGCGCGCATGTAGAGATCGAGCAAATTTTCACACTCGTCGCGCTCGTCCTGCTCCTGGACGAATTTCCGCCGGGAATGGTGATGTCAGACATGGTGCCTGCTGCTGAATGAGGTCGTGAAAATGAGAGCAAAGAAAAGAGATGACCAATGTCTTGAGCAAACGGCATCGCGGCGGCTTGTTCATAGCTTGAACCATGCATTGCTTCGGTGCCCTCACCCACACCGTCATCGCCCGGCTCGACCGGGCGATCC
>NZ_LFIQ01000114.1:86937-98821 GCF_001189245.1 Bradyrhizobium pachyrhizi
CCGACCTAGCAGTTTGACAGGAGAATCAAGTCGATCCGTCATCCCCGGGAGCATTGTGCCACGCAGCTGAGGTATTTTTTGACGACCTCGCAATGGCATCATCGCATCCGTTACAAATCACTCATCTATCGTCAGCCACACGCAACGTGATCCGCGTCAGTTCGGACGGACGGCCGAGCCGCAAGGCGAAACCCGGCCATAGCGCGGTGCCGTTGTTGACGTAGAGCGTCATCCCGTCGACGTCGTAACGCCCCGAGACGAAGCCGGCATTGGCACGCGCGGCGAGGCGGTCGATCCCCAGGATCAATCCGCCATGGGTGTGTCCGGAGAGCTGCAGCGCGACGCCGAGCCGGGCTGCCTTTCGTGCGTCGCTCGGCTGGTGATCGAGCAGGATGATGGGCGCGCCTTTCGGGGCGCCGTCGAGAACCGCGGCAAGGTCGCGGATGGAATGCCCCCTGTGGCGCGATGCGCGGTCGGTGATCCCCGCGATCACCAGGTGGCCAGCACCGCGTTCGAGCACGATGTGCCTGTTCTCGAGCGAGCGCAGGCCGAGCGTTTCGTAGTGCGCCATCCAGCCGTCATAGCCGAAGATATATTCGTGATTGCCCGAGATCACGTAGACGCCGTCGGCCGCCATCAGGTCGCGCAGCGGCGCGATGTCGTTGCGCCGCGCATCGATGGTGCCGTCGATCAGGTCGCCGGTGATCGCGATCAGGTCCGCGCCGAGCTTGTTCGATTGCTCGACCACGGCGCGCGCCCACGGCGCCGGAAACAGCCGGCTGATGTGCAGATCGGTCAGTTGCAGCATGGTGTAGCCGTCGAACTGTCGCGGAAGTCCGCGGATCCCGACCTCGACATCCCTGAGCGGCGGAATCCGCATCGCCTGATGGACGCCGATCGCGGCGGCTGCGGCCGCGAGCGCGGCAAGTGCGTAGCGGACGCCGTCGGGCGCGCCGACGAAGCCGCCGTGGATCAGCGCGGCCACCAGCAGCCCGGCATCGAGCGCCAGTTGCAGCAGTGCCAGCAGCATGATCGCGCCGAACGCCCAGTTGAACAGGACGACCACCGGACGCGGAAACTCCGGCGAGAATTCCGATCCCGACGACAGCCTGTTCCAGCGGTGAAACTGCAAGGCGACCAGCACGAACAACGCCGCGACGATCTTTGCCGTGAGCGGCCAGTCGAGCGGCCAGATGAAGCGGGCCAGAATCAGCAGGCTGGTCAGGCCGAAGATGAACTGGGGAATAGGTCTCGCTCCGGATCGGATCGGTTAAGGCTGCGGGGTCGGCGCCCAGCGAAGGTAGGGTGGATCGGCCGCGGGCGTAAGCCGCCATCGTCAGCACATTTTCGGCAAGTTGCGCTTCGCGGAAGCGCCCTGCGCGCACACGGCCGGCGACCCGCGCAAAGCCGAAGGCCGCGTTGAAGCTTTGGACGGTCCCCAGGCGCCTCCCCGCATAGGCATCATCAGCCGCTCCTTCGGAAATAGAACCTGAACGTCGCTCAATTTCGCCACGGCCGCAATCGTCTGGGGGCTGACGCGTCGATTCTCCGATGGCGGTCGGGTTCGGCAGATTGACCCACACTTTCGCGTGGCTGCGAGCGCCCGGGCTATTTCGGAATAATGGAAAAGTACCGCTGATTTGCCCGACGCGTCAAGTCGTACTTCCGAGTGCCGGCGGCAACCTACTTTGCATGGGGTTGTTTTCGATATTTTGGGTGGGCAGCTCTGCTTCCTCGGTCGCATCGGGCGGATTGACCCGCGTGGCGACCGCATCCATATGCATCCGCATGAACCGGCTGCTCCCCGCCGTTTCGCACCCACCTGGACACAGCCAAATACCATCGGCTCCCCGTCCCTAACGCTCCGGAGCCGCCGTGGCCGCCCTCTCCATACTCGATCTCGTCCGCGTCACCGAGGAAACCGACGCGCGCGGCGCGCTCTATAACGCGCGCGATGTCGCTCGCCATGCGGAGGCGCTCGGCTATCGCCGCATCTGGGTGGCGGAGCATCACAACATGGCGGGCATCGCCAGCGCCGCAACGTCGGTCGTGATCGGGCACATCGCTGCGGGAACCAAGACCATCCGGGTCGGCGCCGGCGGCATCATGCTGCCCAACCACGCGCCCTATGTCATTGCCGAGCAGTTCGGCACGCTGGCGCGGCTGTTTCCTGACCGCATCGACCTTGGCCTCGGCCGCGCGCCGGGCACCGACCAGCTCACGCTGCGCGCGCTGCGCCGCACGCCGGAATCCGCCGAGAACTTTCCGCAGGACGTGCTCGAGGTGCAGGCCTTCCTCGCGGCGGCCGGTCCCAACCAGCGCATCCAGGCGGTGCCGGCCGCGGGCACCGACGTGCCGCTGTGGATTCTCGGATCGAGCAATTTCGGCGCGATGCTGGCCGGCGAGCTCGGCCTGCCCTACGCCTTCGCCTCGCACTTCGCCCCTGAGCTCTTGATCCAGGCGCTGCAGATCTACCGCGCCCGCTTCAAGCCGTCGGAGCAGCTCGACCGCCCCTACACCATGGTCGGCGTCAACATCATCGCCGCCGACACCGACGAGGAGGCGCGGCGGCTGGCGACCACGCAGCAGATGTCGTTCACCAACATCTTCCGCGGCGCGCGCGGCCTCAGCCAGCCGCCGATCGACGACATCGAGGGCTACTGGTCGCCCGCGGAGAAGGTGCAGGCGATGCGGATGCTCGCGCGCTCCATCATCGGCTCGCCCGCGACGGTGCGCGCCGGCATCGACGCGCTGGTCGCGGAAACCGGCGCCGACGAGCTGATGATCGTGTCCGACGTCTACGATCACCAGAAGCGGCTGCGATCGTTCGAGCTGATCGCCGAGGCCGGCGGGATCGCGCCGCAGACGTAGCCTGCGGGATGGGCAGCGGCCTACGCGCTAACGCAGCCTCACTTCGGCGTGCCGGCGGGCGCCTGCGACTGTGCGAGCTGGCCGAGCGTCACGCTCAGCGAATTCGGCGCATTGTCCCGCAGCATCGAAAGCTTGACCGAACTGCCCGGCGCTCCCGCATAGACCTTCTTGGTCAGCTCGTTGGCGCTCTTGATCGGCTCGTCATTGACCGAGGTGATGACGTCTCCGCGCCTCAATCCGGCCTTCGCTGCCGGACCTCCGGTCTGCACGCCGACCACGACCGCGCCGTGCAGATTGTCCGCACCTAAGCTTTCGGCAATGCCGGGGGTGATCGATTGAATCTGGGCGCCCATCCAGCCGCGCGTGACCGTGCCCTTGTCCTTCAGCTGCGGAATCACCGTCTTCACGGTATCCGCGGGTATCGCGAACGCGACACCGACCGAGCCGCCGGAGGGCGAGAAGATCAGGCTGTTCACCCCGATCACCTCACCATGCGTGTTGAAGCTCGGCCCGCCGGAATCGCCGCGGTTGATCCGCGCGTCGATCTGGACGAAGTCTTCAGAAGACCCCGTCTCCAGGTCGCGCGCACGCGCCGAGACGATCCCCGCGGTGACGGTGTTTCCGAGGCCGAATGAATTGCCGGCCGCGAGCACCCAATCGCCGGTGCGCGGCGCTTGATCCGCGAGCTTGACATAGCTGAAGTCGGTCCGCCCATCGACCTTGAGCAGGGCGAGATCGCTGACCGGATCCTTGCCCAGCACCTTCGCCTTGTAGACCTTGTTGTCGCTGGTGCGGACATCGGCGCGGTCGCTGCCGCCGAGGACATGATTGTTCGTCACCGCATAGCCGTCCGCCGAGATGAAGAAGCCCGAACCGATCGAGGTCATCTCACCCAGCTTCGGCAGATTGCCCGGTCCGCGCCTGCCGGGATTCGGAACGGTCCGCCCCGGCGTGTCCTGATCGGGCGAGCCGTCCGGCCCGAGAGAACCGCCGGGGGAGTCGCCGGGAGAAGAATCGTCATCATCCGCCGCAGCCGCCACCTTGGCGTTGACGCCAATCACGGCCGGCCCGACCCTCTCCGCAAGGTCGGCGAACTCGCCGGGACCACCATTGCCATGATCCGCGCGCGAATTCACTGGCTGTGCGTGGGCAAGACTTGCGCTCACAAGGCTTGCGCCCACCAGCAACGCCGACGTGAAGGCGGCGGTGACGAGCGACGTGCGAAGGCAGACGAAGGCCGGATTTCTCTGATTCATCTTCCGCGTCCATGTTTGGGATCAGCCGATTGCTCCTGGATGAATTGCCGGCCCGGACGCGACGATCAGTGAACCGTTCCCTGCAGCACAGGGGCGCAATGCCGAGCGACGAACGGCAACGGATAGCGGCGCAGACCGTTCCACCGGCATCCGCGGGTGGACGGGCGGCTCGCCACCTTTGCGCCGCTTTGCGCATGAAATCGCCGGGTTTTCGCTTGCTTTGCCCGCCTGTGCCCCTACGGTGCGCCCGCAACGACGGAGACGATCTCGACCATGGACGCCGCAATGAACTGCCCGAAATGCAATTCCGAGCATGCCTATCAGGACGGCGCTCTCTGGGTCTGCCCGGAATGTGCCCATGAGTGGAGCAGCGATGCGGCCGCGGCCGCCGAGACCGCGCAGGAAGCGAGCGTGCGCGACGCGCACGGCAACCCGCTGACGGACGGCGACAGCGTCATCGTGATAAAGGACCTCAAGGTCAAGGGCTCGTCGTCGGTGGTCAAGGGCGGCACCAAGGTCAGGAACATTCGCCTCACCGAGGGCAGCGACGGACACAACATCGCCTGCAAGATCGACGGCATCGGCGCGATGAATCTGAAATCGGAGTTCGTCAAGAAGGCCTAGCGTAGCCCGGCTTATGCATCCGCCAGTGCTTTCGCCGGTGAGGCGGCAGCCTTCGCGATGAGCCGGTTCTTGTCGTCGACCAGCACGACCCGCGGATGAAATTTGCGCGCCTCGTCGGCGTCGAAGCTGGCATAGGCGACGATGATGACCTTGTCGCCGGCCATGGCGAGCCGCGCGGCCGCGCCGTTGAGGCCGATGGTGCCCGATCCCGCCGGCGCCTCGATCACGTAGGTCGAGAACCGCGCGCCGGTGTCGATGTTATAGATGTCGACGCGTTCATTGATGAGAAAACCGGCGGCCTCGATCAAATTGCGGTCGATCGAAATCGACCCCTCGTAATGCAAGTCCGCTTCGGTGACGTGCGCGCGATGAATCTTGCCTTTCATCAAAGTCACTTGCATCGAGACCATCCCGTATCGTTGCGTCGGAATTTTCCGCGCCGCCAATAACGACGCGCCGCCTCCGCGTCAACGTTGTCCGCTCTCGCGTTCGCTTCAAGCGCAGTTCCGCCGCGGCGGGTTTGTCCTGAAATCGCCGACCGCGCCGGTCTACAATGCTCCGCGCCGCCCAAATCGGAGAATGAATGCGCTACGGCGAAGCCTTTCCGGAGCAGGCTATTATTTGTGACCCGGTGGCCAACCCTACTCCGGCTTGCTCGCAATCTCGTTCGCCGAGACCAGGATCACCTCGCCGTCGAGGATCGGCTTCGCGATCTCAAAGAACCGCGCCACAGCCGGCGAATTGTTGTGCCGGTCCATGGCCGCCTGATCGAGATATCGTTCATAGGTTGCGAACCCGCAGGGATCGGCTGCATCCTGCGAGACGTAGTAGCCGACGGTGGACGGCTCGTTGGCGCGGACATGCTCGACGACATCGAGCAACGCCTGACGCATCGTCGCCTCATGGCCCTTCTTCGCGCGGATGATCGCCGTGATTGTCAGCATGCACTCTCTCCGGAGATTTGGTAGCCCGTGGGACGGGTTTCGTGGAGTTTGTCATCGGGCCGCGCGTCGCGCGGACCCGTTGGCCCGACCCATCCTACACGCTTCTTTCTCGCTCACACCCGGCTCAACGCCTGTGCGATGTCGGCCACCAGGTCGGACGGATGCTCGATCCCGATCGAGAGCCGGATCGTCGAATCCAGCACGCCGATCCGCGTGCGGATATCGGCCGGCACGCCGGAATGCGTCATGGTGGCCGGCAGGCTCGCGAGCGACTCGGTGCCGCCGAGACTGACTGCGAGCTTGAAGATCTGCAGCGAGTTGAGGAATTTCTCCGCCGCCTGCTGCCCGCCGACGATGTCGAACGAGAAGGTCGAACCGGCGCCGCTGCTTTGGCTCGCGAACACGCGCCCCGCGGGGGATGCCGGATCGTGATGGCCGAGGTAATGCACCTGCGCCACCTTGGGATGATCGCGCAGATAATCGGCGACGATCCGCGCGTTGCGGTCGGCCTTTTCCATGCGCAGGCTGAGCGTTTCCAGCGAACGGCTGATCATCCAGCAGGAATGCGGATCGAGCTGGGTGCCGATCGCGCCGCGCAGCGCCTTGACGTCCTTCATCAGCTTCTTCGAGCCGAGCGCTGCACCCGCGATCAGGTCGGAATGGCCGCCGACATATTTCGTCAGCGAGTACAGCGAGAGATCGGCGCCGTGCTCGATCGGCCGCTGAAACACCGGCCCGAGCAGCGTGTTGTCGCAGGCGATGATCGGCATATGGCCCTGCGCCTTGCCGATCGCGTCGGCGATGCGCCGCGTCAGCGCGATATCGACCAGGCCGTTGGTCGGATTGGCCGGCGTCTCGATGAAGATCATCGCGACACGCCCCTTCTTCATCGCCTCGTCGGCAGCGGCGCGGATGACACTCTCGTCGAGGCCGTCGGCAAAGCCCACGGCGTGAATCGAGAAGCCCGCCAGCGTCCTGGCGAACAGCGTCTCGGTGCCGCCATAGAGCGGCTGCGAATGCAGGATCACGTCGCCGGGCCGCGCGAAGGCCAGCACCGTGGTCGAGATCGCCGACATGCCGGAGGAGAACAGCGCGCAGCTCTCGGTGCGCTCATAGATCGCAAGCCGGTCCTCGACGATCTCGCTGTTCGGATGATTGAAGCGCGAATAGACCAGCCCCGCCCCCATGCCTTCCGGAGGCTCGCGCCGGCCCGCGACAAAGTCGAAAAAGTCCTTGCCGTCCTCGGCGGTGCGGAACACGAAGGTCGAGGTCAGGAACACGGGCGGCTTGACGGCGCCCTCCGACAGTTGCGGATCGTAGCCGTAGTTCAGCATCTGGGTTTCCGGATGCAGCAGGTGATTACCGATATGGGTTTTGGATGGAAACGGTTTTGTCATGGCCGGTCTCCTGTTCACGGGCCGCCGCGCTGGCGGCGATTCCCGGAATGATGGGACCAGCATACCCCAGCTTTATGCCATTCAGCCAAAGCACGGCATCAGACAGTTCTGGATAGCGAACGGCCGGCGTGCACCCTGCTCCGCCGGCCGTTCCGAATTTTCACGCAGTGGTGAAGACGCGGGTTACCAGCCGCGATCCACGTTGCGCACCTCGCCGGTCCGCGCGTCGACATCGACCTGCATCCAGCGGCCGAGGCGGTCACGCCCCTCGACCTCCCACTCGTCGCCGAGGAACTGGGTGTTGGACACCGTCACGATGCCGAGACCGGTCGCGACATCGAGCGCGGCCTCCATCGAGATCTGACTGCCGGAATCGTAGGCCATCGCCGGCGTCGCTGCGCCGATCGCCAGGGCCGCGATCGCGGGAATAATGAAACTTCGCATGGCTCACTCCTCATGGAACGGGATGTTATGCCGCATCAAACGAGCGGCGCCCCCAATCAGTTCCGACAACAGGGGTGACGAAGCAGCGCGAAACTTCGGCAGTTGCGGCGATTTGGTGGCGGTTCCGGTTTCATCGACGCGCGCCGTTCGCCTTGCGCGCTCGCTTCTTCCACATTCGAAATCCGCCCTCGAATGCGTTGGCGTTGTCGCCGAACCTCACCTTGGGCGGCGGGTTGTCGACCTTGTCGGCATTGCCGCCGCCGAGCACGATGTACTCGGGCTCCAGCGCGGCGGACAGCCGCGCGATGACGTCGTCGACGCTCTTGCGCCACTTCTTCCGGCCGCGCCGCTCGAGACCCGCGGCGCCGACATAATCCTCGAACGTCGCGCCCTTGCGGTACGGCAAATGACCGAGCTCCATCGGCTCGTAAACACCATCCACGATCATCGCCGAGCCGAGGCCGGTGCCGAGGCCGAGAAACAGCATCCGACCGCCCTGATAACTGCCGATCGCCTGCATCAGCGCATCGTTGACGACCCTGGTCGGGCGGCCGAACGCGCGGTGAAAATCGAAGCCGGCCCAGCCGCGGCCGAGATTGTGCGGCTCGGTCAGCGGACGGTTGTGAACGACGGGTCCCGGATAACCGACCGAGATCACGTCATAAGACCAGTCCTTGGTCAGCAACTTGACCTGCCGCACCATCTCGGTCGCGGACAGAGTTGGACCCGACTCGAATTCGCGCTTGACGCGCTCCTTGTCGGTCATGACCTTCACATGCGTGCCGCCGACGTCGATCGCCAGCACGGTACGGCGCGACGCGGGCCCGTTCGTCTTCTTGCCGGTCTTGTTGCCTGCCTTCTTGGCCATCAATCCGCTCTCCTATGCGCGCCGAGTGGAGCAGAGAAACATATCGCGCGCCACAGCGACGTTCTGCATCTGACTCCAATTTGTTC
Organism: Bradyrhizobium pachyrhizi; assembly: GCF_001189245.1. Lineage (GTDB taxonomy): Bacteria > Pseudomonadota > Alphaproteobacteria > Rhizobiales > Xanthobacteraceae > Bradyrhizobium > Bradyrhizobium pachyrhizi. The sequence goes on from NZ_LFIQ01000114.1 coordinate 95,428, forward strand.
GCGAAGAACGAATCGGAATCAGGAAAATCGGCGCGACCCAGATGTTAACAACGCACATACATCGACCGCATCCGAACAATCGATGTTGTATCATGATGGGATTATTGCTCTCGGCACGCAACATCGCGGCGCATCTCAGGCGCACTGCGTTCTCCCGCATCACTGATCGATCGATGAGTCGCACCACGGCCACGTTCCCGATCCGACTCCAGTTTGTTCGCGCGGAACGAATCGGAATCGAAAAATCGGCGCGAAACGATTCTTAACAATAGGTTTGCGCGACTTCGATGCCGCGGCACTTTGTACGGCGGATGCACGCAAGCCTAATCGGACATCCACCGACGACGTCACTGCGTCGGGTTACTCCGCGCCAATTATCGGCCGCGCTTCGCGCGGTCCGGTCGGGTCGCCCGCCCTGCACGCTGAGCGAGCCGCCAGCTCTTGAGATGAAGCCAGAGCGCTTCCGCCACCGGTCCGTGCGAATGCTGGCGATGGCGGACTGCCGCAAGATTTTCCTCGCGGCCCAGAAAATTCGGTCCGGCGATGCTGATCAGCCTGCCGTCCCGCAGCTCGTCCTCGATCAGCCATGCGGGCAGATGGCCCCAGGCGAGACGATGCAGGATCAGCTCCTTCTTCATCATCTGGTCCGGCACGCTACACTGGTGCGCACCTTCGATCAGGAAGAAGTTTTCCGACGACGCTCGCCGCGCCGTGTCGCGGATGACGCACTGCGTGAAGGGGCGCATCTGCTCCGGCGTGACCTTCTTCGTCCACGCAAACGGCAGAAAGCCGGGAGCGACGACCGGCACCATGGCCGTGGTCGAGAGCTTGACCTGTTCGAATCGCGGATCGGACGGCTCCGCGCGATGAAACACCAGATCGGCGTTATCATCGATCAGGCGCTCGAGCGGTCCGCCGACCGCCTCATATTCGAGGTGCAGGCGCGTGTTGGGATAGCGGGCAAAAAACGCCGACAGCATCTGCAGCACCGGCGGCCGCGGGCACAGGTCGCCGATGACCACACGCAGGACGACCTCTTCTCCGCCGGCAAGCTGCTCCGCATAGCCCTGCAGCAGATCGAGTTCGCGCAGCGTCACCTGAGCGCGTGCGTAAAACGTCCGGCCGGCGTCCGTCAGCCCGATACGGTATCCGCTGCGATCGAATAGCGTGAGGCCGAGCTGCTGCTCAAGCCGGGCGACCGCCGCGAACACCGACGGGTGCGACCGGTTGAGCGCCGTGCCGGCGGCCTGAAAGCTTCCCTTGGTCGCGACAGCGTCAAAGCAACGCAAATCGTGCAGCTTGATCCGATCCATTGTCCATAAAACCTACAGAGATTGATCAATCTTAGTAATTTTTCTTCGGAGGCGCGAGTCCTAGCCTGGCTCGACGCGAAGCCTGCCGGCTTCCGCCAGCACAAGGGACTGACGAGATGAGCGGCGATCGACACTTCACCACGGCGGACGGCTGCCGGATTGCGTACCGTATCGACGGTCCCGACGATCGGCCGGTGCTCGCGCTGTCGAACTCGATCGCCACCAACCTGCACATGTGGGATCGTTCGATGCCGGCCCTCAGCCGGTCGTTTCGGGTGCTCCGCTACGACACCCGCGGTCACGGCGGCTCGGACGCGCCTACGGGCGCCTACTCGATGGACCGGCTCGGCCGCGACGTGGTCGAATTGCTCGACGCCCTCGGCATCGATCGCGCGCATTTCCTCGGCCTGTCGCTCGGCGGCTTCGTCGGGCAATGGCTCGGCATCTTCGCGGCTGACCGCATCGACCGCCTGATTCTCTCGAACACCTCGTCCTATCTGGCGTCCGAACTGCCGTTCGACGAGCAGATCCGCGCGGTGCTCGCGGCCACGGACATGGACGGAATCGCGGATGGCTTCATGCGCAACTGGTTTCCGGCGGCGATGCTGGCCGCGCCGAACGAGGTCGTCGACGAATTCCGCAACATGGTGCTGACCACGCCGCCGCGCGGTCTCGCCGGATGTTACGCCGCACTTCGCGACGCCGATCTCCGCCGCGTCATCTCGCTGATTGCGGCGCCGACCCTGGTGATCGGCGGCGAGAGCGACACCGTCACGCGGGCCAGCCACAGCGCTGATATCGCCGCGACAATCACCGATGCCAAGCTCGTTCTGCTGCCCGGCGTTCACATCCTCAATATCGAGCAGCCGGATCGATTCAACCGAGAGGTCGTGAGCTTCCTGGCGCTCTCCGCCACATGACTGCGTAGCCCGGATGAGCGAAGCGACATCCGGGACCGCTCCAAGAGTACGCGATCAGGCCACGCATATCGCTTCACTCATGCGGGCTACATGGATCACGCACCACATGTTCCCCATTCGACTCCATTTTGTTCGCAAAGAACGAATCGGAATCGAGCAAATCAGCACGGAGCGATTCTTAACAACACGTTTGCGGATTCGATGCCGATCGGCTCTATGTCGCGGATTAGCGCAAGCGTAATCCGCTCTCTGCCGCGTTGAGACAGCGCCGGGTTACACGGAGCTGCCCCTCCCTGCGCACCGTCCAACGTTAAATTCAAGCTCCGGCCGCAGCGCGCGCATCTTCTCGGCCAGCCTTTGGCTCGTCGTCTCCTGCGCTTGCGCAAGGCGGTTGACCAGCGCGACATAATCCGCATCGCTCTTGTGCTGGTTCAGCTTTGACTGGCCCTCGATCTCGTCGACGACGATGTCGATCACCCTGATCCCTGCCAGCATCGTCTCGCGCTTGCCGGGCTCCATCTGCGTCAGGTCCCAGGGCTGCTTTTGCAGCCGCGCCTCGGAGGCCGCGAGCAGCGCGTCGCCGTGGCTGCGGTTCTCGCCGTGATCGCGCAGATGCGCGACGCCGGACAAATGCACCGCCTCGTAGAGCCAGGTCGAGACGTTGTCGGGTGAGACATACCAGTCGTTCGAGATGTAGGCGTCATCGCCGGAGGCGATCAGGAGGAAGCGACGCGCTCCGTCGGCGAGTTCGACCAGCGGATTCTTCGCGGTGAGATGAATCTGCACGATCACGCGATCGTCGCGCCGCTCGATCACGAACGGCACGTGGGACGCGTGCGGGCCGCGCGCATCGGCGGCGACGACGGCGCCGAAGCCGCGCGCCGCCGCAAAAGCGAGCGCCTGGTCTTGCTCGATGCGAAACTGGGGACGGAGGATGTGCATGGCGGCGGCGCTCGCGAGCTGGAGGGAGACAACCCAGCAAGGCTAGCGCAACTTTCGCCGGAGATCACCGCCATGCACGATCCGGCTCAGCAGATCATGGCATTGTCGCCGTGATCGCAGACGCCGCCGGGCTGGTCGCGGGGCAGCGCCTCGGACTCGCCGAAATGCGGGGCCGCCATGCGCGGCGGACCGCCGCTCCAGCGGCCGGCGGCGGCATGG
>NZ_LFIQ01000114.1:98831-102175 GCF_001189245.1 Bradyrhizobium pachyrhizi
GGGCCCGCCGCCGGCACTTCGTGCGCCATGGCCGCCCCCGTCAGCGTGGCGAGCGCGGTCAGCGCGGCCGCAACCTGTTTGATCCTGGACATCATTTGCTCCTGTTGGATTCGGCACGCCGGCGCATTGTTCGCCGCCCGCCGATCGGTTCGCGCTCACATCATGATCGATCGCTCTGCCGTCTTATTCCGACGCCATAAGGCAAGCGTTTGGATGCAGGACAGTCCACCCGTGCATCTTCTTCCACGTCGATCCGACACGTTCGGTTGATCGCGGCGTGACAGACGGGGTTCCGACGCGAACCCGCAAATCAAACCGGGCTGCGCCGCCTGCGACAAAACAGCCCGACGGGCAACTCAGCAAGACCTGTCCACATGTCGCGAGAACGCGGATGTATAACTCACTGGCCGCGTCACACATTCACCGTCGTCCCGGCGCAGGCCGGGACCCATAACCACAAAAGGTGATTGTTGCGCGACGCCGCGGCCACAGCTTTCCTCATCGCCCGATCCTGGGGGTATGGGTCCCGGCCTACGCCGGGACGACGATGTGGAAAAACGCGGGCCCGGACTATCACCGCCATGCTGAGCCGCGCAGCAGCCGTGTCCGCCGTTGAACTGACTGCAACTAGCAGGTTACGCTGCCTTCACGCTCACGCCCTCCCGCTGGAAGGATTCCCCATGAACGGCAATCGATATTATGGCGTCCGCGTCGAGGGGGCGAAATACGGCGTGGGGTTCGGCTCGGCGCTGGCGATCGCGATCTCCTACACCAAGAACCATTCGATCCTGTGGGCGATCATCCACGGTATCCTGGGCTGGCTCTACGTCATTTACGCCGCACTGTTCGGGTGATGCGCACAAGATGACCGTCATCTCAATCCAGTCACAGGTCGCCTGGGGTCATGTCGGCAACAGCGCCGCCAGCTTTCCGATCCAGCTGCACGGGATCGACGTCGTCGCCGTGCCGACCACGCTGCTCAGCAACCGGCCCGGCTATCCGACCATCCGCGGCCGGGTGCTCGACGTGCAGCTGGTCGCCGACCTGCTGCGTGGCATCGAGGAGCGCGGAGCGGTCGAGGCCGCGCGGCTGATCCTGTCGGGCTATCTCGGCTCGGCCGACATCGCCATGGACGTCGCCGACTTCGTCGACCGCGCGAAGGCGGCGAACCCGGCCCTGCTCTATTGCTGCGATCCCGTGCTCGGCGACCGCGACCGCGGCATGTTCGTGCGATCGGACATTCCGCCGCTGGTGCGCGACCAGCTCTGCCCGCTCGCCGACATCATCACGCCCAACCATTTCGAGTTCGAGTTCCTCTGCGGCGCACGCGTGACGACGATCGACGACGTCGTCGCGCAGGCGAGCGCGCTGATGGCGCGGGGACCTCAGACCGTCGTCATCACCAGCGCCGAGCCGGCGGGCACGCCGCAGAGCGAGATCGAGACGCTGGCGATCGAGCGCACTCGATCCGAAAAGACCTGCGCCTGGCGCGTGCGCACGCCGCGGGTTCCGATCAGCCCGTCCGGCACCGGAGACCTGTTCGCCGCGCTGTTCGTCGCCGCCCGCACGCGCGGCCTGGCGACGCCGGACGCGCTGAGCCACGCCGCCTCAGGCGTCCACGGCGTGCTGGAGCGCACGGCGCAGAGCGGAACCGAGGAAATGCGCATTGTCGAAAGCGCCGGCGTGATGCTTGATCCGAAGCCGCGCTTCGCGGCGGTCGCCATCGCCGCATCCTGACATCCGGGACAGGTCTTCATGATCGACATCACCACCCTCCTCACCTACGCCGCCGTCGTGCTCGGCCTGTTCCTGATCCCCGGGCCGGCGGTGCTGCTGGTGCTCGCGCGTTCGGTCACCGGCGGCGCACGCGTCGGCGTCGCGACCGGGTTCGGTATCGCGCTCGGCGATCTCGTCCACACCGCGATGGCGACATTCGGCCTTTCGGCCGTGCTGATGACGTCGGCGCTGGCGTTCTCGGTCGTGAAATATGCCGGCGTGATCTACCTGATCGTGCTCGGCGTCCGCGCCCTGTTCGAAAAGAACGACGAGCTGGATTTGCCGGCGGCGCAGCCGGTCGATCCGCGGCGTGCGTTCCGGCAGGCGATCTGGGCGGAAATGCTCAATCCGAAGACCGCGCTGTTCTTCCTCGCCTTCCTGCCGCAGTTCGTGCACCCCGGCCACGGCTCGGCGGTGGCGCAGTTCGCGACCCTCGGCCTGATCTTCGTCGTGATGAGCGCGGTCTACACCTCGCTGCTGGCGCTCGCCGCCGGCCAGATCAGCCCGTGGATCAGGCGGCATCGCAGCATCGGTCAGTGGCAGGGCCGTGTGGTCGGCACGATCTATATCGCGCTCGGTGTCCGCCTTGCGTTCCAGGAGCGCTGATGTCTCCGCTCAAGCCGCAGGCCAGCTACGACGACTTCGCCCGCCTCGATATCCGGATCGGCGAGGTCGTCGAGGTGCAGCCGTTTCCCCGCGCCCGCAATCCGTCTTACAAGGTCGGCGTCGATATCGGCGCCGGGCGGATCATGTGGTCGAGCGCGCAGATCACGAATTACGAGCCGGCGGCGCTGGTCGGCTCGCTGGTCGTGTGCATCTGCAATCTGGGGCCGAAAAACATCGCGGGTTTCACCTCGGAACTCCTGATCCTCGGCGCCAAGGACGCCGGCGGCAAGGTGATCGTGCTCGGCCCGCGCAGCGAGGTTGCGATCGGCGAGCCGATCTTCTGACGTCGGGCTGATCACGGCCGCGTGATTCAAATCGTCTGGAATCCCCGTAGTTTACCGATGGGGGATCACCCGGATTCTCAGTGCCCGCGCGCGCTGCTATTTCAGCGCGCGAGAATCGCTTCGGCATGGGAATCGGAAGAATGTCCGCAGTTTTCTTTCACTGCTCCGACGACAAGCACGTCATCCTGGATCGCACCGGCGCCGCGATGGATCTGGCGGAGGCGCGCGTGTATGCGGAGCAGCTGGCGCGCAGCTTTGTCATGACACCGAGCGTGGAGGACTGGCGCAACTGGGCGGTCCACGTCACCGACGACATCGGAACCGAGATCTTCGAGCTGCCGTTCACCGCCATCCTCGGCGAGCTGCACTGAGGGCATGCCATGAATTCGATGGAACTTGCCCTACAGCCGTTGCGGCGCCACCTCGCCCGCTTCGTCGCGCGCTGCGGCATGCTGATCGATGGTGTCATCAACCCCTATCGCCCCGAACTGTACTACATGCGCGGGCCCGGCCCGAAGTGCCGCGCCCGGCGGCAAGCCGCTGTGCGCGACTAAAGCCCGATGAGATTGGGTCGAATCGTCATCGCGGTTTAGCTCTTTGTTTGATCATGATCTTTTC
>NZ_LFIQ01000114.1:102185-112375 GCF_001189245.1 Bradyrhizobium pachyrhizi
GACGAGAAAAGGCCGGCGGGCGTTACGCCACCGGCCTTCTCCTGCAGCTGCCGGTTCCCGGAGTCCGGTTCCGCTGCGATTCCACTTGGTCTCGAGCTTGCGACGACTGTTTTAATCAAATCTTAACGGCATGGCGGTGAGCTGGTTCAAAGGACTCCTTCGCCGTGCGGTGTGGCTTCGTCGTGCTTGATGCGCTGCACATCGTTTTTGCGCCGATCGCACGCCGATTGTGCGCCACGCATCTTAGGGAATGCTCGACTCAGTGTTACCCTGTGATGCAAACCGAAACGGAGACTTCGGAATGCCGTACTACACCTTTGATCTCGTGGTGGGGGACGAGTTCCGCAATCAAGGAACCATCATCCTCGAAGACATCAGCCTCGCCTCCGACCGCGCCGACCAGCTCGCCAACGAGCTGTCGCAGGTCAAGCCGGAGCTGAAGGCGCGCGGCTGCGCCGTGCGCGTCACCGACATCGACCGGCGCGAACTCTATCGGACGCCGCTCGATCCCGTGCCGCGGTGGCGCAGGGCGGGCTAGCGTCCGTCGGTTAGGGCTGCGGCGATCGCGCTCGCGCGGTCCCAGTGTTGTTGCGCGACGGCGGGGTCGTCTGCCCTGCCCGCCGTCAGCTCTGGTGCGGTCCGCGCATCATCTTCATCGCGTCCTCGATATGGCGCCAGTCGCGCGCGTCGTCGGTTTCGCCCTTGCTCTCGCAGGCCACGGCGTTCTGCGCGGCCTGGGCGATCGCCTCCGGACCGTGCTTCAACAGCATCTGCCGCGCGATGGTGTGGATTTGCATCTCGGCTAACATGGCGCTCTCCTCGGCTGTCGACTGCTGACATCAGAAACCACTGAGCGCCGCATCTGGTTCCAGCAGCACGCCGGGCGCGCCACAATCAGCCGTTCCCACGCGGCGCGGCGGCGGTTACAGAGAGAGCCATGGCGCAGAACATCTATGACGATCCCGGCTTCTTCGCCGGCTACAGCCAGCTGCCGCGGCAGGTCCGCGGACTGCTCGGTGCGCCCGAATGGCCGGCGATCCGCGCCATGCTGCCCGATGTCGCGGGCAAGCGCGTGGTCGATCTCGGCTGCGGCTTCGGTTGGGTGTCGCGCTGGATGCGCGAGCAGGGCGCATCCGACGTGCTCGGCGTCGACCTCTCGCAGAACATGATCGCCCGCGCCGCGGCCATGACACAGGATGCGGCGATCACCTACGAGATCGCCGACCTCGAGACGCTGGAGCTGCCGAAATCGACATTCGATCTCGCCTACTCCGTCCTCGCCTTCCACTACATCAGGGATTTCGATCGCCTGGCGCGCATGCTGTATCGCGCTCTTGTCCCGGAGGGGCATCTGGTCTTCACCATCGAGCATCCGGTCTACATGGCGGCGGCCCATCCGGACTGGGGGCAGGACGAAGACGGCCGCAAGACCTGGCCGGTCAACCGCTATTTCATCGAAGGCGACCGCCGGACCGACTGGTATGTGAAGGGCGTGCTGAAATATCACCGCACCATCGGCACCACGCTCAACGCGTTGATCGGCGCCGGCTTCACGCTGCGCCATGTCGAGGAATTCTCCCCGACGCGCGAGCAGATCAAGGCGATGCCCGAACTGGCCGACGAGCTCGAACGCCCGATGATGCTGCTGGTGTCAGCGCAACGCTAGGCCGCGAGCAGCTTGTCGAACTCCTCGGGCGGGTATGATTTCCCGTCCTTGTCGGTGATTACCACCTGCCACCCTTCGCTCGCCCAGACCTTGGCCTTGGCGATGATGATGAAGGTGCTCTCGCGCTCGATCCTGACCGTTTCGTTCTCGCGTTCTGCGATCATCTTGTAGGCCAACGCTTGTCCCTCGCCGACGTGGTCCATCCGGCGATTTGTTGGCAGCGGCTTTGGGCCGGATTTCGCTGGGAGTGTGACAATTTGGTGGAACCGCCGGCGCAAGATGCGGCAGCGCGCAATCCGCGGACGCGCCTATGCGAGCTTTCCCATCAAGGTCGGCATATCCAGCGCCAATGAGTTGACGTTGACGCTGCGCGCGAATCGCATCTGCGGTCCCAGGACGGCAGAGGCACGCACCGGATCGAGGTCGGCCTCGACGCGCCGCGCGAGGGCACCACGACGATGACCGGCAACAAGCTGCAAGCATGACCGCGGCGCCGCCCAGGAAGAGCTGCAATGCCCCGCGCCGTGACGGCCGCCCCAATGCGAAGCCGTCAGTTTCTTGATTGTTGTTTGGCATCGCCGCCCTCCAGAGCAGGACGGAAGTTATGGCGCCGGCTTGCCCTGTCAACGCATGCGGCGCCCATGGCGGCCACAAGAAAAACCCCGCCCTGGAGGGACACCAAGGCGGGGAAGGTTCATTGGGTAGAAATCCACGCGCCTGGAAATGGAGAGCGCGGGGAAGTAGCGGCAACAATTCTATTTGCCGCCATCGTTCGGGCAACAGGATTAAAGCGCGCCCAACGCCGGGACTTTTTCCCGATTGCGCCGGCAAAAATCCCGAGCCCGGCTTGCAGCACGCCGTTCACTGCACGACGTCGAGCCTGACATTCGTGATGCCCTTGCCGATCATGCCGAGCGATTGCGCCGCAGAATGCGAGACGTCGACGATGCGCCCGGGAACGTAGGGTCCGCGGTCATTGACGCGCACCGTGACCGAACGGCCGCTCTTGACGTCGGTAACGCGAAGCCTGGTGCCGAACGGCAATGTCGGATGCGCGGCCGTCAACTCGCGCCCGTCGAACTTCTCGCCGCTCGCGGTCGGCTGCTCCTCGCTGTAGAAGCTCGCAACGCCATGCGAGGCGATCTTGCTGTCGCCGGTCCTGCGCGAGGCATAAGGCGTATGCCTGCGCGCCGTGGCGATGCGTGTGCGCGTGGCGGAAGACGCAGCCCGCGACGGCTCGATCGATGGCGGCCGGCTCGCGAGCGCCTGCGAGCGCTGGCTGACAACGGAGGACTGCGCGCACGCCGCGAGCGACGCCGCGCCGATCATCACAGCAAGCAGCCTGAGCGGCTTTTGGGCATGCGCAAACAGGATCGAGGCCGCAGCACCATGCGCGCTGCATCTGACGCCGACGTACGAGTTGACTGCATCGTCGCGTGACATGTTGCACCCCCAACTTGCGCCCCAGCCCAAGCCGAAAATCCAACGGCCTATCAGCCGAATCCAATCGGGGCGGAACGGTGGCGGAGCACGGTCGGACCTGCCGGACGCGATGCGATTTGCCCTCGGGTGTGGTGGATACGCCACACAACCCAGGGAGCTTTCATCCGGAATGCAGTACGGGGCGCTGCGCGAGAGGCCGTGGACGCTCGTGCGCTTCGTCCCCGGCCTGGGTTCCCGAAACTCCCCAACCTCTCCACCCTCTCGCCTTGCTTTGGTCAAACCGGACTGGAGTCGTGGGGACAGGGTCAGGGGTCAATACAGAGCGTAAATTTGCCGGCCGCCCATTTGCGGTTGACCTTGGAATGAAACGGGGACCGCCATGCAATCGACACTGAAAGACGCAGATCCACACGATATTTTCGCGATCGAACCCAGCTTCGCTCCGGTACGTCCGGACAACCCCGTTGCGCCTGCCGGAAGGGCAGCGCCGGGGCAGCGCGAGCCCTATTTCGGCCCGAGCCTCGCGCCTTCGTCCGCGCCCCCGGTCGCATCCGCCGCGGCCGTCGCCTCGGTGCCGCCGGTCACGCCAATGTCAGTGGCGCCGGAGCCGCCGGCCGAGCCGGCCTATAGCGCGCCAAGCCATAACGGCCGACTTGACGACATCAGATTGGACCGCGCGCCGCGCCCCACCAGCAAATGGGCGATCCGCGCTTTCTGGTTCTGCTTCGCGATCGCCGGCGCCATGGGCACCGCGGCGTGGCAGCACTACGGCGATCGCGCCAGGCAGATGGCTGCCGAGTGGGCGCCTCAGATCGCTGCACTGACTTCGCTGATCCCGGGCAAGGCAGCCTCCGCCTCGGATCAGGCGAGTGCGCCGCCAGCACAGGCGGCGACCACCGATCAGGCGGCAGCTGAAGCCGCACCGGCCACTCCGCCACAGGACGTCGCCACGGCCGTGCCTGCCACAGCCGCGCCGGCGCCCGCCCCTGCCGCGGCTCCGGCTGCTGCAGCAGCGCCGGTTGCGCCCGCTGCCGCGGCGGCACCAGCCGCAGCCACACCTGACCAGACGCAGTTGCTGCAATCGATGGCGCGCGATCTCGCGTCGATGGGACAGCAGATCGAGCAACTGAAGACCAGCATCGACCAGCTCAAGGCCAGCCAGGATCAGTTGGCACAGCGGGTCGCGAAGACGACCGAGACCAGGGCCGTCGAGCCGCGGCCGGTCGCTCCGCCGCGCCCGCGCGCCGCGGTCACGCCACAGGCAGCGCCGCATGCCGCCGTTGCGCCGCCGCCGGTCCGCCGGCCGGCGCAGGCCTATATCCCGCCGCCTCCGCCGCCCGCGTCAGCAGCGCCGCTGCCGGCTCCCGCCGCCCCGCAGGCGGTTGCGGCACCGCGGCCGGTGCAGCAGCAGTCCTCGGTTGTTGACGCGGATGATGGCGGCCCGGTGGTTCGGCCGCCGATGCCGCTGCGCTGAAGCCTGACCGACCGGTAAAAAAGCGTGCGGCCGATCGCGATGACGCGATCGGCCGCGATAACGCTTCGTATTCGAATTAAGCGCTCTGTCCCGGCGGCAGCACGACCACGGTCGCGCCCGGCTTGACCCGCTGATAAAGATCGATCACGTCGCCATTGGTCATGCGAATGCAGCCCGACGAGATCGCCTGCCCGATATATTCGGGCTGGTTGGTGCCGTGGATGCGATACAGCGTGTCCTTGTTGCCCTGGTAGAGGTAGATGCCCCGGGCGCCGAGCGGATTGGCCGGTCCACCGGCGACACGCTTCGGATACGGCCCGAGCCGCTCCTGGATATCCTGGGTCGGAACCCAATCCGGCCATTCGGCCAGGCGGCCGACCGTGGCGACGCCGGAGAAAGCCATCGCCTCCTCGCCGACGGCGACGCCGTAACGGATCGCCTTGCCGCCGGGCAGCACGTAATAGAGGTAGCGCGCGTCGGTATCGACCAGGATCGAACCCGGCTGCTCCCGACGGGTGTACTCGACAATGTGCCGCTGGAACTGCTGCGGGATCTTGGCGTCCGCATAGGGCGGATGCGCCAGCAACTGCCGATCACGCGGCGTCATCGCGACATCCGTCGCCGGCGACAGCGTCGCCTGCATGCAGCCGCCAAGCGCAAGCGACCCCACCAGCACCGCAGCAAGCCCCAACTTTGACACGATCATTCTCCCCTGCGTCAACTTGTGCCACATGCTGCCGAAATCGTGCTGAAATCGTGGCAGCGCAGGTTGGAACACGTCTGTTTGATCGGTTCTTTCCGTGAGTGTGTCCCGGCGGTTGCACTCGGTTCCCTTGGACGCTAGCCTCACAAAAAACGTCCAAAACCTCCGGAGGAAATTCATGCGCTACGCTCTGCTGATCGGCGGCCTGATTGTCGCAGCAACCCCTGCCCATGCCGATCCGCGCGCGGCCTATGTCACGATGGTGCTGCAGGCCTTCGCCGCCAAGGTCGAGTGCCCCGGCACCGATCTGGTCTATCAGGACCTCGTGCAGCGGGCGCAGGACATGCATCTGCCCGACGGCACCACCGAGAAGGTGCGCAAGGCGATCGCCTTCATGCATACGGGCGGCAAGATGGGCGAGAAGCAGGCCGACGACCTGATGACGGAAGTCGCGATCGCAACCCAGACCATCGACCTCGATCAGCGCCGCGCCGGCAGCATGACCACCTGGTGCCAGGACCAGAAGACGCGGCTTGCGGGTTACATCAGGACGAAGGAATAGAAAGCGTTTTCGAGCGAAGCCTGTCCCGCACTTGATGCGGGATGGGCACCGGTTCGCGTGAAGAAAACGCGTCAGACAAGAATCCTCAATCGAGCTCCGGCGGCGCGAACCAGTTGGTCAGCGACAGGCCGCCGTCGACTATGATCGACGCCCCGGTGACGTAACCGGAGAGCTTGTGCGAGAGCACGGCAAGCGCCATCGGCGCGAGATCGTCCGCCTGGCCAAGCCGCCCGAGCGGAATGTGCTTTGCCAGCGCTGGATCGGCGACGAAGCCGCCGGCCGTGATCGCGCCGGGCACCAGCGCATTGACGCGGATGCCATAGCGGCCCCAGCTCTTGGCAAGCTCCTTCACCAGCATCGCCATGCCGGCCTTCGCGGTCGAGTAATGCGGCAGGTTGCGCGGCGTGCCGGCATGGAGCGAGGTGAGCAGCAGGAACGACCCCGGCGTCTTCGCTGCGATCAGCTTACGCGCCAGTTCGCGCGACATATGAAAGCCGGCCTCGAGATTGACCGCATGCATTTGCCCCCAGGTCTCTTCGTCGACGGCCATCGCATGATCGGCTTCGCGGCGCGGCGGCGAAGCGCTGTGGACGAAATGGGTCACCTGTCCGACTGTGGCTTGCGCATGCGCCAGCAGGGCGTCGCACGCCGCGCGCTGCGCGAGATCGCCGGCCCACGCGACCGCGAGTTCGGGACGCGGCGCGGCCTTGATCGCCGCCAGAACCTTGTCCTCATACAGATCGGCAAACACCGTCCGCACACCTTCGCCGACCAGGGCCTGCGCAATGGCGCGGCCGATGCCGTTGCCCGCGCCGGTCACCAGGGCTGTCTCGCGCGCGGGATCGAACGGCGATGTGAAGAGGCTCATGATCGCGAAACTCCCGGAATTGGCAGACCTGCGCTCAGTAGGGCGGCGCCTTGCGCGCGCGCTGTGCCTTTGCGGCTTCGATCCACCAGGAAAAATCGTCGGCAAAACGCGGAAAGGCGCGTTCGAGCGCCTTGCCGGCCTCGCCGATCGGCTTGCCCTCGGCCGACAGCGTCTGCGCGATCGGTCCCGCACCGATCGTGCTCGACACCACCACCATGCCCATCTCGGACAGCGTACCGTGCCAGGCGGTCGCGGCGCGCACGCCGGCGAACCGTCCGGCCGAATAGCTTGCGATCGCCGCGGGACGCCAGAACCATTCCTCGAGGAAATGGTCGGTCAGGTTCTTCAACCCGGGCTGGATGCCCCAATTGTATTCGCCGGTGATGAACAAGAAGCCGTCGGCGTCGCGGATTTTTCCGGCGAGCGTTTCGAGCACGGCCGGCGCCTGCCCCTTGGGATGTTCCTTGTACATCCGGTCGAGCATCGGCAGGCCGACCGCCTTGGCATCGATCAACTCGACATCGTCGCCGCGCGCACGAAGGCCGTCGACGATGAAGTGTGCCAGCCGGATGCCCATGCGATCCGAGCGATAGGAGCCGTAGAACACGAGTATGCGGTGGGTCATGACAAGCCGATCCTAGCACGGTGCGGCAACAGCGTCCTGCGGTGCGGCGCGCGACGAGCCGCCGCGCACGAGTGTTAACCGGCATTCCAGCTCTTTCCGCCGGCATTAAGCAATTCGTCGCAGGCCCTTCGCCGTGGCCAAAAATCGCCAGATTTGTTTTCTGGATATGTTTTCGCTTCGAGAAGGAGGAACCGACATGCAGATCACAAAGCTGGTCTTCGCAGGCTCGCTCGCAGCCATCGCTGCCGTTGCCACGCCTGCGCTGGGCAAGAGCACCGAGCGGCAGAAGGCCGACGAAAAATCCACCACCACCACTTCGTCCGGCTGCCAGGCTTATCAGCAGGCCGCCGATGGCACCTGGAACCAGCTCCCCTGCGGCGAAGCGGGCTCGAACGGCGCCACCCAACACCGCCCCGCGGCCAAGGGCGCTGACGACGACGAGCACTGACGTGTCACGCCCTGCCGCCACGCGCGGCCGGGCGACGCGGCGCCTTCGACTTTCGGACCAAACGGCCGGGACCGTTGCGGCGGCTCCCGCATCATAAACCCAAGCTTAATGCACGCCCGCTACGGTTGAGGCCTCCCCTCTCTCGTCAAGAATGGCGCGCATCCCATGAAAATCGGTACTCTCCTGACGGCCGCGATCGTCTCATTGTCCGCGGTCGGCGGCGGACTGGCGGCCTATGTCGCGGTGACCAAGTACCAGACCATGGACAAGGTCTCGACCGCGCAGAACCGGCTCGAAATCGTCCGCGCCGTCGGCGACATCCCGCGCTACATGAACTCCGAGCGCGGCATGTCCACCAACCTCTTGTTCGGCACCGGCGCGATCGACCAGAAGCAGATCGCCGATCTCGACAAGCTGCGCAAGCTGACCGACAGCGCGCTCGCCAAGGTCAATCAGGTCCGCGCCACGCTGCCCGGCTCGCTCGACGACGGCGAAACGGTTGCGAGCGCGATCGATGCGCTGAAGGCCAAGTTCGCCGCGCTCCGCGACGCGATCGAGAAGGCGATCGCAGGTCCGGTCGACGCCCGCCGTCCGGCCGCAACCAAGATCGTCGCTGACAACTCCGTCTTCAACGCTGGCGTCACCGTGCTGCTCGACGAGCAGGTGCGCCGCCTCGCCGGCCTTGACGGCAACGCCTACCGCCAGGCCAGCTATGCCAATGTCGCCTGGACGCTGCGCGACACCGGCGGCCTCAATGCCAGCCTGCACAAGGCGCTGGTCGGCGCCAAGCGTGTCGCGACCGAACAGGAAAAGCTGGAGCTGTTCCGCAGCACCGGCCGCACCGAGCAGATCCTCTCGACGCTGCAGGAGTTGCGCAACAATCCGGCGACATCAGCCAATGTCCTGACGGCGCTGGGCAAGATGCAGGCCGACTACGTCGAGCGTTTCGGCAAGGCGCTGAAGCTCGCCAAGGAAGGCGCGATCTCTGGCAAGTATGAGCAGGACGTCGAGACCTATTACGCTGAATCCCAGATCGGCCTCGCCTCCATCATCACCGTGCGCGACGCATTCTACGAGAATGCCGAGCAAGGCCTTGCGGGCGCCTATTCGTCGGCGCGCTTCAGCTTCGTGGTGGCGCTGATCGAACTGCTCGCGGTCGTTGCCGTCAGCGCCGGCCTGATCGTCATGGTCCGCCGCCGCATCCTTAACCCGATCGCGGCCCTCACCGGCCGAATGTCGCGCCTTGCCGCGGGCGAAGTTGCCGAGACGATCCCGGGCGCCGCGCGCAAGGACGAGATCGGCGCGATGGCCGCCGCCGTGCAGGTGTTCAAGGACAACAAGATCGAAGCCGATCGCCTCGCTGCCGAGAAGGAAGCCGAGAACGACGTCAAGATGCGCCGCGCCCGCGTGCTCGACGACCTGACCCGCGCCTTCGAAGCCAAGGTCACCGAGCTGGTCGGCGGGTTGTCCGCGGCATCCTCGGTGATGGAGGACACGGCGCAATCGATGTCGGCCACCGCCGCCGCCACCAATCGCCAGGCCGCCGTTGTCGCCGCGGCGTCCGATCAGACCTCGACCAACGTGCAGACGGTGGCGAGCGCCACCGAGGAGCTGACCTCCTCGATCTCGGAGATCGCCCGCCAGGTCGCGACCTCGACCGAGATCGCCGCGCGCGCGGTCGACCATGCCCAGCGCACCGGCGACACCGCGCGCTCGCTGGCCGAGGGCGCGCAGAAGATCGGCGACGTCGTGACGCTGATCCAGAGCATCGCGGCACAGACCAATCTGCTCGCGCTCAACGCCACCATCGAGGCGGCGCGCGCCGGCGAGGCCGGCCGCGGCTTTGCCGTGGTCGCGTCCGAGGTGAAGTCGCTAGCCGGCCAGACCGCGAAGGCAACCACGGAGATCTCCGAACAGATCACCGCGATCCAGACCGCGAGCGACGAGACCGTGACGGCGATCCGCAGCGTCATCGACGTCATCACCGAGATCGACCAGATCGGCACCGCGATCGCCGCAGCGATCGAGGAACAGGGCTCGGCGACCAAGGAGATCTCGCGCAGCGTTCAGGAAGCCGCGCGCGGTACCCAGGAGGTCAATTCCAACATCTCCGGCGTGCAGCGCGCCGCCGACGACACCGGCGGCGCCGCGAACCAGGTTCTAGGCGCGGCCGAACAGCTCTCGACGCAGTCCAAGGACCTCGCCGGCCAGGTCAACCGCTTCCTGTCCGACGTGCGGGCGGCGTAATCGAGAGCACGCCGCGATCACAGGAGCGGAAAGGTTCTCCCCGTCACTGCGAGCCAACGGGTCGCGCGAACGCGCGCCCGATGACAGGCTCCGCGAAGCAACCCATCGCACCGCAAGTGGCAGCATGGATTGCTTCGTCGCTTCAGCGCAAAAT
>NZ_LFIQ01000114.1:112385-218637 GCF_001189245.1 Bradyrhizobium pachyrhizi
CAGGCCGAGCACGCGGCGGGCGATCGCCTGGCGATGCACCTCGCTCGGGCCTTCGTAGACCCGCATCAGGCGCGCCTTCTGCCACAGCGCGTTGAGCGGCAATTCCAGCGTCACGCCGAGCGCGCCGAGCGTCTGCATCGCGTGGTCGCAGGCGTCATAGGGCATCTCGGTCGCGAACACCTTGATCATCGAAGCCTCGTGGCGGATGTCCTCGCCGCGGTCGGTCTTGTCGGCGGCCTCGCGCACCATCAGCCGGCACGCATGCATGCGCGTGGAGATATCGGCGATCCACCACTGGATCGCCTGGCGCTCGGCGAGCTTGACGCCGAACGTCTCGCGCTGCCTGGCGTGCTCGCACATCATGTCGAGCGCACGCTTGGTGATACCGACGCAGGTCGATCCCATCTCGAGCCGCCGCGTGCGCAGCCGCAGCTGCATCGGCGCGTAGCCCTTGCCGACCTCGCCGAGCACGGAGTCCTTCGGGATGCGGCAATCCTCGAACACGATCTCGTAGGTCGAGCCGCCGCCGACCATCGGGATCTCGCGCTCGATGATGAAGCCCGCCGTGCCCTTCTCGACGATGAAGGAGGTGATGCCGCCCTGGCGCTGATCGTTGCCGACCCGCGCCATCACGATGATGAAGTCGGCGGCGCGTGCATTGCTGATCCAGATCTTGCGGCCGTTGAGCACCCACTGTTCGCCTTCGAGCACCGCGCGCGTCTTCATGCCCGCGGGATCGCCGCCGGCGCCGGGCTCGGAGATTGCGATCGCCGAGGCCATCCGGCCTTCGATATAGGGCTGCAGATACTTCTTCTTCTGCGCGTCGGTACCGACCGCCTGCAGCATGCGCAGGTTCGGCGTCCGGCGGCAGCACGAACGGCACGCAACTGCGGCCGAGTTCTTCGTGCACCGCAGCCATCGTGCGCGTCGGCAGGTCGTGGCCACCGAGATCCTCGGGCGCATCGAGGCCCCAGAGGCCGAGCTCCTTCGAGACGTCGCGCAGCCGCTTGCGCTGTTCCGACGTGAGCTCGGGGTGATCGCTGCCGGGCAGCTTCGATTTCAGATAGTGCGGCTCGAGCGGGATCAGTTCGCGATCGACGAATCTCGCGACGGTTTCGCGGATCATGGCTGTCTGTTCATCGTCGCTCATCTGAGATTCCTCGCCTGCGCTGTTGTGCTTCAAAAAACCAGTAGCGCATTTTTTATCGGCGGGAATAGCGGAAATGCGCAGCCGTGCTCACGCTCGCGCGATGGTTTCACGGCGCGGAATTCAATATCCCGCGGCATGGTCGATGCGTGCGCAAATGCGCCGGACGCGCCCATGCATCGCGCAGCTGATCGCGCCCCACGAGGTTGTTGCCCCTGAGCAAGCGATCGACGCCGCGCTAATCGGCAAAGCCGACGTAGCGGACAAAATCGTTGTTGGCCTCGCGGTCGGAGCGCACCGCATTGGCGGCAAAGCTGTCGTCGGGATAGCCCATCGCGACGCAGGTCATGATCACCTCGTCTTCCGGGATGTCGGCGACCTCGCGCACGATGTCGGAGCGCATGATGCCCTGACCGTTGATCACGCTGCCAAGGCCGCGATCCCACGCTGCAAGCACGATGCCGTAGCAGAGCGCGCCGAGATCGAAATGGCAGACCGCGCCCGGATCGAGGATCCGGTCGTAGGTCAGGACCAGCGACACCGGGGCGTCGAACTGGCGGAAGCCGCGCAGCACCCAGTCCTGCCGCATCGGCTTGTCGTCGCGGGCAATCCCCATCGCGCCGAACAGCTTCTTGGCGATGTCGACCTGGCGGCCGCGATGCACGCCCTGGTACTCGTTATGGCTGACGATGTCGCGCTTCACCTTGGCACCGGCGACCATCTCTTCCATGTTGCGGCGGCACACTTCCTCCAGCGGCGCCCCGGTCAGGACGTGGACGTGCCAGGGCTGGGTGTTCATCGAGGACGGCGCGCGCTTGGCCACCTCGATGATCTCCTCGACCGTCGCCCGCAACACCGGCTGCTTCTTGAACCCGCGCACGCTTTTGCGTGACTGTACCAGCGTCTCGAATTCCATTCCGCGCTTCCCCGATTTTGTTCCGCGCTGCGCGCGGAATTTCCTTGATCTGACCAGGGTATTTTATCGACAAAATCGGCCATGGGAACTTGATCGGACCAGGAATCCCGTATCCAATCCGGCCACTGGTTTGGTTTAGGGAGAACCCAGATGAAGCGGATTTTCTTGGCGGCCGTGATCGCGACCTTTGCCGCCGGTTCGGCATTTGCACAGGACGCCTCCTGCGAGACGAAAGCGGTCGGCAAGGACGGCAAGCCGCTGGCCGGCGCGGCCAAGACCTCGTTCATGAAGAAGTGCACGACAGATGCCTGCGAGAGCAAGGCAGTCGGCTCCGACGGCAAGAAGCTCGCGGGCGCGGCCAAAACCTCGTTCATGAAGAAGTGCCAGAGCGGCGCCTGAGCCCCCGCATCGACGCCTTTTCACTCCCATCGGGACAGACTTCAATCGGGACAAACCATCGGGTCGCGCAGGGCGCGGCCCGAACGGCTATTGGCCGGTGGATCGCCCCTGACCGGCGGGCGCCCTCAGAACGAGACGCCGACCCGCACGCCCCTGCTCCAGACCCGCCGGCAACGCTTCCTGGTGTTGCCGTGAAACATTTCGAAACGTTCCGGCAACTGGATCGGCTTGGCAAATTCCAGGCAGGCCCCGCCGGCGGAATAGTCCACCAGCCGGCATTCGATCAGCGG
Source organism: Bradyrhizobium pachyrhizi (assembly GCF_001189245.1). Classification (GTDB taxonomy): domain Bacteria; phylum Pseudomonadota; class Alphaproteobacteria; order Rhizobiales; family Xanthobacteraceae; genus Bradyrhizobium; species Bradyrhizobium pachyrhizi. The sequence goes on from NZ_LFIQ01000114.1 coordinate 115,138, forward strand.
CGCCTTCGGTTCAAGCTGGAGCTTGACCACGCTGGATACGCATCCGCTCGGACGAACACGCGCAAATCTCCGGGGATGCATTGCCGTCGCCTCTGGTGAAATCGTACCCACAGGCTCGTCGGCGGCCGTTAAGATTCCGTTCAGATCGGTGGTTACGAACCGTGGCTGCGGGACGGATCGGCCCGGGTGGCGCCCAGACGGCGCGCGGCGGCCAGCGTCTCCGACGGCGCTTCCCCGAACTGCGACCGATAGCTGCGCGAAAAATCGCTTAAGTGCCAAAATCCGTAGGCCAGCGCGCACGTCTTGACGCTGGGCGCACCGGCCAGCAGTTGCTGGCGCACCAGCCAGAGCCGGCGCAACCGCAAATAGCGATGCAGGCTGACGCCCCGGTAGCGCTGAATGGCGTCATGCAGCGTGCGCACCGACACGCCGATCTGCCTGGCGAGTTCGCCGCTGTAGATCGGGTGCGCCACGTCGCCTGCCAGAATTGCGCGCGCGTCGTTGAAGACCTTGAACTGGCGCGTCGTGTTGGCCCGCGTCGTCCACTTGGCCGGCACGATCTCGGCGAAGGCCTTGTCGATCGCGGCAAGCAGCGTCTCCTTGATCGACTCGCCGCTGGCGAACTGGGCATCCTCGGTCGGCTGCGAGGTCACGAGCAGGATGTGCCTTACTACTTCACGCAGCCGATCCTGCGCGCGTTGAGAAATTTCGTGAATGCTGAAATGAAGACCCGCTTGCGGCCAACCGCGGTCGACAATCTCCGGCGTAAACATCACCGAGGCATATTGGCGGGGCGTCTCCTCCACCGACGAGTAGAACGCGCCGCCGCCACCGAGCACAATGACCGCGCGATCGCGCTCGACGCCGTTGAAGCGGATCGGGACCCCGTCATCCATCGTGAAGCCGACTGCGGCGGTGTGCGGCGCAAGCTGTGCGTCGACGATCCGCGGAAAGGACTGCGTGTAGTTGAGGTCGCATCCCGGCAAACTCAGGATGACCTGCTCGGCCGAAATCTTCCGCGCAAGTGGCGTGAAATCAACATCCAGATTTCGGATCGAACTCCGGAATGCATCAACATCGTCAAAACGAAAGACTCTCGGCACCGGTAATGGCGCCGTCAAATGACCGCTCCCGTGAAATGCTCTTGAAAAATTGTGCGCGACGCGGCGGCCTTGCGCGCCGGCCTCATCAATAAATTCCATGCACAAAATGCGAATCGTCCAATAGGTTCAATCAGGAAAAATGCGGTCCGTTCGTCGAACCGGGCAATCCGGCAATGTAACGCGGCTGCCGAATTTCGATAGTCTTTAGCGGGATATCCACCGCCGCGATCGGCCCTCCCAATCAATTTCTATACCCCTATTAAAGATTCGAGGAGCAAATTGGCATCGGGAACGATGACGTTCCTCGTCGCGGAGCATTTTAGGTACCGCAATGACAGTTATTGCCTCGCCCGATCTTATTGCCAAACTCGACCTTGTCTTGAAAGCCGGCTCACCCGACCTCCGCACGCGCATGCTGCAGGAGGTGGCCGGGCTGTTTCTCGAAGACGCTCACCGCCTCAGCGCGCACCACGTCGAGATGTTCGACGGCATCCTGGTCCGCCTGACCGAGAGCGTCGAACTGCGGACCCTGACCACGCTCAGCCGCTCGCTTGCCGATTTGCACCTGGTGCCGCGGGAACTCGCGCGCCGCCTGGCCAACCATGACGACGCCGATGTCGCCGCTCCGATCCTGCGCAAATGCGAATGCCTCCCCGATGCCGACCTGATCGACATCGCCTGGATGCGGGCCGAGGGACACCTCTGCGCGATCGCAGGACGCAAGGCCGTCAATGCGGAGCTCACGGACATTCTCTTGATGCGAGGCGACAGCAGCGTGCTTCGGGTCCTCGCGCGCAATCCCGGCGCTGATCTGACCAGCGCGGGCCTCGCCATGATGGTCGATGCCGCCGAGCGCGACGACGACGTCGCCGACGCGCTGATATCGCGCAGCGACCTGCCCCACCGCGTTCTCGTCGACCTCGTGATGCGATCCACGCCGCGCCAGCAGGCCCGGCTGCTCAAACGCGCACGCCCCGACATTCAGGACGCGATCCGCGCTGCGATCGATGCCAGCGCAGCCCGCGCCTCCGCAACCCCACCAGCCACAATCGACTATGCGGAGGCGCGGGCCACCGTGCTGGCCTTAAACAGAACCGGGCAGTTGAACGATTCCAGCGTCAACCGTTTCGCGATCAGGCGAGAGGTCCGCAACGTCGTCGCAGCGCTGGCGCAGCTCGCAACCGTTCCGATCGAGACGATCGCACCGCTGATGGAAGCCGCCGACATCAGCGGACTCGTAATCGCCTGCCGCGCATCGCGACTGAACTGGAACACAACGGCTGCCATCGTCAGCTGCCGGAAGGCCGGGCTGACGGTTGCACCTGATGAGCTACAGCGCGCACGGGACATGTTTGGAGGACTGGCGCTCTCTAACGCGCAGCGCACGATCCGGTTCGGTTCGCTTAGCGAGCTGACCGCGAAGCGCTCCCAGGCAATGTGAGTGATGCTATGACGTATGGTGACCGCAGGGCGGAACGCGTCAGGCTCGAGACGCGCTATCCCGTCAATCTCATGGGTGTCGACGGCACGTGGCGGCGGAGTTGCATCCTGCTCGACGTCTCGCAGAGCGGGGCCCGGCTCGAGGTCGACGGAACGCTCGATGTGCTGAAGGCCCAGGAGTTCTTCCTGGTGCTGTCCTCGCGTGGACTGGCCTTCCGCCGCTGCGAGCTGGTTCGCGTCGACGGTGCCGAGATCGGCGTGAGATTCATCGAAGAGAGACGGCGAAAGGGACGCCCCGTCATTCCAAGGTGAGGATTGCCAGATGAGGATTGCCGCAACCGGCCCGAAGGGAAGTTGACGACATGACCGTACAGAGAGCGACCAACATCACGGTATCGACCGTCTCCGCCGCACCATTGCGCGGGACCATCGAGATCGACTGCGCCGGCACCGTCGCGACGTTTGCGATCGACGAGGAAATGGCGCATCGCCTGTGCGCCGATCTGGAACGGTTCCTGACCCAGGTCCCGCGCCGGACCCGCGCAGCGCGGTGACCTTGAGCTGCCGACTGTTGCGCGCCTACTCCCGCTTGAAGCGATAGTCGAAACGATCGCCATCCGCCTTGATCAGGCCGACCGTCGGGGCCGGAAAATGGATCGGCAGGATCAGCGTGTCGGTCTCGGCAACGGACGCAAAAAACTTCCGCCGCGATAGTGCCGACTGCTTCGGGTCCCAATCGGGCTTGGCCGACCATTCCGGTTCGCGGCACTGGATCGCATGGTGCATCAGGTCGCCCGCGACCACCGCGCGCTGCCCCTTCGAGAAGATGTTGACGCAGCAATGGCAGGGCGAATGGCCTGGGGTCGGCGTCAGCGTCACGGTGTCGTCGAGCGCGTAGTCGTCGTCGACCAGGAGCGCCTGCCCGGCCTCGACGATCGGCAGGCAATTGTCGCGGAACACCGTGCCGGGCGGATTGGCACCCTTGGCGTTCTCGGCCTCCCAGGCCGCGTACTCGCCCTTGTGGAAGACGTATTTCGCGTTCGGGAAGGTCGGCACCCAGCGCCCGTCGCGCAGCGTCGTATTCCAGCCGGTGTGGTCGATGTGCAGATGGGTGCAGAACACATAGTCGATCTGCTCATAGGAGATGCCGAGCGCAAACAGCTCGTTGCGCCAGCGCTCCTTGCCCGGGAAGTCGAACGGCGGCGGGTGGCCCTTGTCCTCGCCGGTGCAGGTATCGACCAGGATAGTGTAGCGCAGCGTCCGCACCACGAAGGTCTGATAGGTGATCACCATCATGCCGCGCGCGGCGTCGAAGACCTCCGGCTCCATCGTCTTGAGGTGATGCTTGAACACATCGTCGTTGTAGGTCGGGAAGAAATCCTGCGGCCGCCGCCACGGTCCTTCGCGCTCGATCACCGCGTCGATCGTGATGTCGCCGATCCTGATCTGCTTCATGGTTGTTTCGCTCCCAGTTTTTTGTAAAGCGTAGCGGGCGGCACCTCGCCTCACAAGCCGAGCACCGCGCAGCACGCCATGCGGCTTTGCATTGCTGGCGGGAAACAGCCATGCCGCAATTCGTCCGAAATCCTGCTCATGCTGCGGGAATGACCCATCGCGCGATTCCGATCGTCCTCATGATACTCACGACATTGCCGACAGCGGCGGTAGCCGCGCCCGACACCGTTTTCTTTCCGAGCGCCGACGGCAAGACCGAGATCGTCGGCTATCTGTTCAGGCCGCAAACGCCGGGCCCGCACCCCGCCACGTGCTGCTGCACGGCCGCGGCGGGCCCTATTCGATCAACGTCAACAGGGACTGCACGCTGGTGTCGCGGACCAATCCGTCGGCGGCCTGCAATGCCGCCAGCCTGTCCAAGCGCCACGCGATGTGGGGACAGTATTGGGCCGACCACGGCTATTTCGCGCTGCTGCCGGACAGTTTTGGGCCGCGCGGCAAGGCGCACGGCTTCGGCCGCTTCACGCATGACGATTCTGATCGCACCGACGTCAATGAGAAGACCGTGCGGCCGCTCGACGCCGAGGGCGCGCTGAGCTGGCTGCGCAGCCAGAAGGAGATCAGCGGCAATCGCATCTTCCTGCAGGGATGGTCGAACGGCGGCAGCACCGCGCTGAACGTGATGCAGCGGCAGGGCGCCGCGACGTCGGGCTATCGCGCCGCGCTCGTGTTCTATCCGGGCTGCGGGCCGGCCGCGCTGTTGGCGCAGACGCTCAGGTCGGCAGCACCGATCACGATGTTACTGGGCACGGACGACGAGGAAGTATCGCCCGACCGCTGCCGGGACGTCGCCGGTCGCTCCGTTGCTGCCGGCAGCAAGATCGACGTCGTGGTCTATCCGGGTGCCACCCACGATTTCGACGATCCCGACCGCCGCCGCCAGTCGAATCCCGCCAACAACGCGGCGCTCCACGACGCGATGGTGCGGGCGATTGCCGCAATCGACGGCTTGATTGATTAGGCCGCCGCAAATCGACCAGAAAGCACCCCTACCCGGACCGGCGATCCAGCAAGGAACCGAGTCGCTTGGGCAGGAAACTGAAATACGCGGCAGCGACGATCGTTGCCGTCGCCGCCGCAATCTACCTCAACAACACCAGCCTTCTCGCAACGCATGCCGGCGGCAAGCCGGTGCTGCTCGCCCATCGCGGCATGGCGCAGCGTTTCGATGAGCGCGACCTCAAAAACGACACCTGCACCGCGGCGCGCATGCTGCCGCCGACCCATGACTACCTCGAGAACACGATCCGCTCGATGCGGGCGAGCTTCGAGCGCGGCGCCGATATCGTCGAACTCGACGTCCATCCGACGACCGACGGCGAGTTCGCCGTGTTTCACGACTGGACCGTCGATTGCCGCACCGACGGCCAGGGCGTCACCCGCGAGCAGCCGATGGCGCGGCTCAAGATGCTCGATATCGGCCATGGCTACACGGCCGATGGCGGCAAAACCTTTCCGTTCCGCGGCAAGGGCATCGGCCTGATGCCGTCGCTGGACGAGGTGCTCAAGACCTTTCCGGGTCGCCGGCTCCTGATCAACGTCAAGAGCCGCGATCCCGCCGAGGGCGAGAAGCTCGCAACGGTCTTGAACCGGTTCCCCGCCGAACGGCGCAAGCTGATCATGGCTTATGGCGGCGACGAGCCGATCGAGACGATCCGGCGGCTTTCGCCGGAGACCCGCACCATTTCCCGCGCGGCGCTCAAGAGCTGCCTCATCCGCTATATCGGCTATGGCTGGACCGGCATCGTGCCTGATGCCTGCCGCAACGCCATCGTGCTGGTGCCGGTCAACTACGCACCCTGGCTATGGGGATGGCCGGACCGCTTCCTCAACCGAATGGCGGCGGCCAACAGCGCGGTCTTCGTGCTCGGCCCCTATCAGGGCGGCGAATTCTCGACCGGCATCGACGATGCCGACCTGTTCCGGCGCCTGCCCGAAAGCTATTCCGGCGGGATCTGGACCAACGAGATCGAGACCATCGCCCGCCTCGCCGGGCGTTAAATCCGGCCTCCTCCTGTCATCTGTCCGTCATAGAAATTGTGCGACTGAAGCGGCTCGTCGCATCGAGGACAACGCTATGAACGCACCGAGCCTGACCCGCCCCAAGATTGCCGAAACCGTCATCGAGCCGACGGTCAAGCTGCGCGAGGTCAAGGTCGGACGTTGCTGCGAGATTCTCGGCGACACCGCGATCGAATACACCGAGCTTGGCGACTACTCCTATCTCGGCAGCGGCTGTATCGTCGCCGACGCCGTAATCGGCCGCTTCTGCGCGATCGCGGCGCAGGTCCGGATCGGCGCGCCCAATCATCCGCTCGAGCGCCCCTCGCAGCATCGCTTCACCTACTGCCCCGAATACTACACGGCCTCTGCCGAGCGCGATCATGACTTCTTCAGGAACCGACGCGCGGATCGCGTCGTGATCGGAAACGACGTCTGGATCGGCCACGGCGTGATCGTGCTGCCCGGCGTCACCGTCGGAGACGGCGCAGTGCTGGCGGCCGGCGCCGTGGTCTCGCGCGATGTCGCGCCCTACACCATCGTCGGCGGCGTGCCGGCCCGGCCGATCAAGGAGCGGTTCAACCGCAAGATCGCCGCCGAGCTGTCGCAGATCGCCTGGTGGAACTGGCCGGCTGAAACCATCTGGGAACGCCTGCCCGAATTCCAGTCCGGCGATGTCGAGGCGTTTTGCGCGCGGTGGCGGGCTTGAGCTAGCTCCGCAGTCCCGGCGCTTCCTGGCCGGTACGCGCGACATACTCAGTGTAGCCGCCGCCATATTGGTGGATGCCGTCAGGGGTCAGCTCGAGCACGCGGTTGGAGAGCGCGGCGAGGAAGTGCCGGTCGTGCGAGACGAACAGCATCGTGCCCTCGAACTCGCAGAGCGCATTGATCAGCATCTCCTTGGTGGCGAGATCGAGATGGTTGGTCGGTTCGTCCAGCACGAGGAAATTCGGCGGATCGAACAACATCTTCGCCATCACCAGCCGCGCCTTCTCGCCGCCCGAGAGCACCCGGCACTTCTTCTCGACGTCGTCGCCGGAGAAGCCGAAACAGCCGGCGAGCGCGCGAAGGCTGCCCTGCCCGGCCTGCGGAAACGCGTCCTCCAGCGACTGGAACACGGTGCGCTCCCCGTCGAGCAGGTCCATCGCATGCTGGGCGAAATAGCCCATCTTGACGCTGCCGCCGATCGCGACCGCGCCGTCATCGGGCTCGGTTGAACCGGCGATCAGTTTCAGGAGCGTCGACTTGCCCGCGCCGTTGATGCCCATCACGCACCAGCGCTCCTTGCGGCGGATCATGAAGTCGAGGCCGTCATAGATGCGCTTGCTGCCATAGGCCTTGTGGACGTTCTTCAGGCTGACGACATCCTCGCCCGAGCGCGGCGCCGGCTGGAATTCGAACGCCACGGTCTGCCGCCGCCGCGGCGGCTCGACCCGCTCGATCTTGTCGAGCTTCTTCACCCGGCTCTGCACCTGGGCTGCGTGCGAGGCGCGCGCCTTGAAGCGCTCGATGAACTTGATCTCCTTGGCGAGCATCGCCTGCTGCCGCTCGAACTGCGCCTGCTGCTGCTTGTCGGAGAGCGCGCGCTGCTGTTCGTAGAACTCGTAATTGCCGGAATAGGTGGTGAGCTGGCCGGCGTCGATCTCGACCACCTTGTTGATGATCCGGTTGATGAACTCGCGGTCATGCGAAGTCATCAGCAGCGCGCCCTCATAACCCTTCAGGAACTGCTCGAGCCAGATCAGGCTTTCGAGATCGAGATGGTTGCTCGGCTCGTCGAGCAGCATGACGTCCGGACGCATCAAGAGGATGCGCGCCAGCGCCACCCGCATCTTCCAGCCGCCGGATAGTTTGCCGACGTCGCCTTCCATCACCTCCTGGCTGAAGCCGAGACCGGCCAGCGCCTCGCGCGCGCGGCCGTCGAGCGCATAGCCGTCGAGTTCCTCGAATTGATGCTGCACCTCGCCATACCGCGCGATGATGTCATCCATCTCGTCGGCCTTGTCGGGGTCGGCCATCGCCGCCTCGAGTTCCCTGAGCTCGGCCGCGACCACGCTGACGGGCCCTGCCCCATCCATCACCTCGGCGACCGCGCTGCGGCCGGACATCTCGCCGACATCCTGGCTGAAATAGCCGATCGAAATGCCGCGATCGAGCGAGACCTGGCCCTCGTCCGGGATTTCCCGGCCCGAGATCATCCGGAACAGCGTGGTCTTGCCGGCGCCGTTCGGCCCGACGAGGCCGATCTTCTCGCCCTTCTGGAGCGCCGCGGAGGCTTCGATGAAGAGGATCTGGTGGCCGACTTGCTTGGAGACGTTATCGAGGCGGATCATGCTCTAATACTGGGAAACTGAGGATTTGCGGCCTCTTATTCGATCTGGGACGCGGGTGGAAGCCCATTCCGCAGGTTCGTGCCGCGTTTCGTGCATGCCACGATCATTGCCAATCGAATATGACATGAAGCGGTTCGATGATCGGTTTTGGGGCATCTTATGCAAGTCTGGTTTCTCTATCTCCTCGCGCTTGGCGCCGGCATCTGCGTCGCGGTTCAGCAGGTCCTGAACGGCAATCTCAGGTCTGCCCTCAACTCGCCGGCCTGGGCCGGGCTCGTCAGCTATCTCGGCGGACTCGTGACGATGGCGGTCGTGCTGGTCGCGACGCGCGAGCCGGTGCCGTCCTGGAAGCTGGTGACGGCAGTGCCGTGGTGGGCCTGGAGCGGCGGTGTCCTCGGCGGCATCTTCATCCTGTTGATGATCCTGCTGCTGCCGCCACTCGGCGCCGCGACCCTGCTGGCACTGGTGGTTGCGGGTCAAATGCTCGCGGGCATCGCGATGGACCATTTTGGCCTGTTCGGGCTGGCGCAGCACCCCGTGTCGGTTTCACGGCTGGCCGGCATCGCACTGATCATCGGCGGCGTGCTTCTGATCAAGGATTGACGGGCTCTCGTTACGCCCGGCGCATCAGCCGCAGTTCGGCCGACAGGCGAAGGCTGCGCTTGCCGGCCAGCGCGATTCCTTCGAGCTCGGCACCATCCGCACGGCACGAACCGGCGAAGCCGATGCCGACTTCATAACCGCCGAACACCGGGTACTCGCCCTTCGCCGAGGTATGCTCCTGGTTGACGATCTCGCCTCGCCAGCGGCCATCCGCGGACGAATACGAACCGAGATAGTAGAAGAACGCATCGCCGCCGAGGATGCGGCCGTCCATCAGCAGCATGACCCCGGTGAGCCCGGCGTCGACACCGTCGAGCGCGCGGAGATGGATGGAGTACAGTCCGTTGACAATGCCGCCGGGACCAACCGCCCCGCGCGGCGGCAAGGCCTCGTCGTCGAGCGGCGCCAAATTCGCCCAGAACACGCCGTCCGGCATGGCGTCGGCCTTGCCCTCGAGCAGGATGGTGGAACCCTCGCTCCTGCCGCGCACCTTGATGACGGTGACGTCGGCGCCCATCAGCGGCTTGAAGTTCGGATCGTCATTGTGGCGCTCGGTGATCACCTCGGCGGCGATCTCGCCTTCCGTCACCTGATAGGTGCCGAGATGGGCAAAGGCCGAATTGCCGCCCAGCATCCTGCCGTCATGCATGCACATGATGCTGCGGCCGAATGCGCCGTTGATGCCGTACTCGACCTTGTAAAGTCCGTTGAGCACGCAAAAATCCAAAAAAATAAAATTGATTCTGTTCGCCACATAGCACCGGGCCGAACGCCGCACCATTGCGTCTTTTGGCGCAGGCAAGCCCGCAATGTCCGGGTGTGGACAGCAGCCGATTCGTCGCTTAGCTGTAGGCACCGCCCGCGTCGTACTGCGTCACGCGGGATCTGGTCTGCCGGTCCTCCACTATCTCAGTTCATTGTGTCCAAGCATTTGCGCATTCCGCCAATGGTCGCGCGCCGCACCCGGCCTCGACACAGGCGAGGCTTCGAGGAGCATCACATGATCAATCGCTTTGGCCTGGCCGCCGCGCTGGCGCTGCTGCTCGGCAGTGGCGGTGCTGCCCTGGCGCAGTCGCTGCCCGACTATATGGGGCCGATCTCCGGCAAGACCTCATCAACGCCGGCCGCCGTCGCGACCAAGGACGTGCTGGCGCTCAACACCGGCATGTTCGAGCTCTATGGCGATGCGGCGCGGATCTTCCAGAAGAACATCCTCGACAAACACCCCGTGATCCTCGGCCTGTTCTCCGGCGCCGGCGGCCGCCTGATCCTGTACCGGCCGGGCAAGCCGCCGACCGAAGCGCCGCAGGTGCCGATCGTCTATCAGCTGCTCAAATCGGTCGGCCACAGCACGATGGCGCTGGCCGAGGTGGTCGGCCCCTATGTCAACAATCCCGACGACAAGGCGTGGCGCGGGTCGATGCAGGCCTATCGCAGCCGGATGCAGTCGGCGCTCGACGGGCTCGATGCTACGCCGATGCAGGCGGACTGGCGCGACAACAACCGCGCCATCCTCAAGAACAACATCGCCTTCATGGATGAATGCCTCACCGCCGGCGCGATCCTCTTCGCGACGCTCGAGGCGTTCGGCAAGAAGCAGGCGCCGCTGCTCGCCAGGAACGTCGCCTGGGCTGCGCAGACCCAGGTCGCGCACTGGATGACAGTCATGGCCGACTGGAAATCCCAGCTCGGCGCCGACTGGGACAAGACCTACGGCGCGAGCAACACGATCTATGTGGCGCGGCAGAACAACGTGATCTTCAGCGTGCTGGCCCAGTTCTTCGGGCCTGACGCCATCAACAGCCGCCTGATGCTGATCGAGACGATCTCCTTCACCACGACGCCGTCGGACATGCTGGAGTCGCTGACCCGGATCATCGCCGACCGCTCGGTCGGCGCGCTGTTTTTCGGCAGCTATCACCTGATGGACTATGAGCTGATGGGGGGCGATGCGCGCGAGGCGATCATCGCCGAGACCAAGAAGCGCGGCATGACGGCCTTCCTGCCGCCGCTGGTGCCGTTCGGCTCCAAGCAGTGGCCGACGCTGATCACGCCGGGTCCGGGACCGGCCACCATCGCCGACCTGAAGTGAGACCACGCCTACGACCTATTGCGACGTTGCGGTTGTGCTCGCTTTGCCGCAATACTTTCACGTGCATTGCACCAATTGTTAAACCCCGGCGCGATATGCCGTCGTCGAGGTGTCGATGAAAGATCAGACCATGCGGCCTTCGCGACGCGAATTCGTGAAGTGGTTGTCGGCAGGCGGCATCTCGGTCAGCCTGTCGCATCTGGCGCTGGCGAAGGAACCGGCTTTCGCGACCCGCGAGACGCTGCCCGGTCACGGCCATTTCAATCCGGCGGAAAAGGGCGCCGGCCGTGTCGACGGCGTGGCCAAGGTCACCGGCGCAAAACTCTACGCGTCCGACTTTCGCGCCGCCGACATGCCGGGCTGGCCCGCGACCACCGCGCACGCCATCCTGGTCCGCGCCGATGACGCGACGCATGTCTATGCCGGCATGGACCTCGCCCGTCTCGATGATCAGGCAAAGCCGTCGGTTATCGTGACCGCTGCCGATCTCGACCGGATCGGCACGCGGGTCCCGGAATTCTACACCGGCGACCTGTTCTGCCCGGTCGGCAAGACGCCGCTCTATCTCGGACAGCCGGTCGCGCTGTTGATCTTCGAGCAGTTCGACGCCTTCGACCGCGCGCGCCTCGCGTTGCGCGACGGCGGCTTCGTCAAATTCGGCGACGAGACCGGGCCGGTCATCCTGCCGAACTACGGCGCGTATCGCTTCACGCGCGTGGCGGGCGCCACGCCTGACGCGCCCGACGTCTATTCGCCGATCCAGGCCGGCTGGGTTTCGCCGAGCCGCATTCAGAACGCGGCGCTGCCGGTCTGGCTGCCGCTCGCCAAGGAGACCAAGGCCGACTACGCCAAGGCCGCGACCCATGGCGAAGCGATCCGCGCCCAGCTCGCCAAGGACGATCCGACACAGCTCGTGCTCGACCGCGAGTTCGAGACCCAGTCGGTCGATCCGATGTTCCTCGAGCCGGAGAGCGGTCTCGCCTGGTACAGCGACAACAACGGCAATCTCGAACTCTTGCTCGGCGTGCAGTCGCCCTATGAGGCGACCGAGTCGATCGCCTTCATGCTCGGCAAGGCCCGCCCGCCGTTCCGGCCCTCGCACATCAACGCGCAGTTCGCCCATGTCGGCGGCGGCTTCGGCGGCCGCGACCATACGCCATTCGTGCTTTACGTGGCGCTGGCGGCGATGTTCCTCCCGGGCCGGCCGGTGCGGCTGGCGCAGGACCGCTACCAGCAATTCCAGGGCGGCATCAAACGCCACCCGATCAAGATGCGCTCGCGGATCGGCATCGATCGCGCCAGCGGCAAGATCACTGCGTTCGCCGCCGACCATGTGCTCGACGGCGGCGGGCTCGCCAACTTCTCGGCCAATGTCGCGGTCGTTGCCGCGACCGCTGCGATCGGCATCTACGACATCCCGAAAGTCGACGTCACCACCGTGGCGCTGCATTCGCGCGGCGTCACCGCAGGGTCGATGCGCGGCTACGGCACGCTGCAGACCATGACCGCGCTGGAAGTCCTGATCGACGAGGCCGCCAGCGAGCTCAAGGTCGATCCGATCGCGTTCCGGCGCAACAATGCGCTGAAGCAGGACGGCCGGACCATGACCGGCAATCCCTACATCGTATCGGTGCGCACATCAGATATCCTCGACAAGCTCGAGAAGCATCCGATCTGGCGGCAGCGCGCTGACTTCAAGCAGAAGGCGCTGGAGGGACGCCTGGTCGGCACCGGCGTCGCCTGCGTCACCAAGGATTACGGCTCGGGCGCGGATTGCTCGCTCGGCCGGGTCGAGATCGATCCCGAGGGACGGATCGCGATCCACTGCGACCATGTCGAAATGGGCAATGGCGTCGGCACCGCACTCGCCAACCGGGTCGCGAGCCATCTCGGCGCCGTCGCCGGCGAGGTCGCGGTCTCTCGGGTCGACAGCTATGACGCGCTCGGCCTGGTCACCTCGGGCGATCCCTACACGATGGATCAGAAGACCCAGGATCTTGCCGAGAAGAACACGCGCTGGGTGCCCGTGATCAGCTCGGCGACCAGCGCGTCGATCGGCGCCCATGTCGGCACGCACTCGTCGGCCGAGGCGGCCCGCGTCATCTTCCGCTTCGGCCTGTGGCCGGCGGCGCTCGAGCTCTGGCACATCGCCAAGGCCGATCCCCGCGCCCGCCAATGGGACCAGGCGCACTGGAAGGATGGCCAGCTGGCGCTCGACGATCTCGCGCCGCTACCCTTGCCGAAGCTTGCCGCGACCGCGCATGCGCGCGGCTTCGTCACCGGCGCCATCGCGCACAGCTTCTCGCGCTGGGCCTGGTCGCGCGCGCGCTTCCCCCTGTTCGGCGAACAGTACCGCGCCGAGATCGACGCGCTCGCTGTTCGTCGTGGCCGGAGCCAATTCGAGCGGATCGACCGAACAAGCGTGAAATTCCCGCCGACCGACAACAACCGGATCGGCACCGCCTACACCTCGATGTGCGGCACGCTGGTCCGCGTCGAGATCGAGCGCACGACCGGCAGCTTGCGCATTGTCAAGGCCTACAGCGTGTTCGAATGCGGCCAGGCGCTGGTGCCCGAAGTGGTGCTCGGCCAGTCGCATGGCGGGTTCGCCATGGGCGTCGGCTACGCGCTGCTGGAAACTTTGCCGCCGTTCGAAGGCGGGCCCGGCAACGGGCAGTGGAATCTCGGCCAGTACCTGATCGCGCGCGGCTCCGATCTGCCGCTGCACGATCTTGAGATCGAGATGCTGCCGCCACTGACGCCGGACGAGCCGCCGAAGGGCATGGCCGAGGTGGTGATGATCCCGATCGTGCCGGCGCTGCTCAACGCGATCAACGATGCGACCGGCCACCGCTTCCGCTCTCTGCCGGTGACAACAAGCCTGCTCAAGGGAGCGCTGGCGTGACGACGCTCAACCTCACCATCAACGGCCAGAAGCACGGCCCGATCGAGGTCCGCGACGACCTCTCGATGAACGATTTCCTTCGGGAAATGCTCGGGATGACCGGGACCAAGTTCGGCTGCGGCGCCGCGCAATGCCTGAGCTGTGCCGTCATCATCGATAATCCCGACGGCACGAGCTACACCACCCCGACCTGCGTGGTACCCGCCGCGAATTTCGACGGCAAGGCGATCCGCACCGTCGAGGGCCACGCCAGGGACGGCGAGCTCTCGGCGTTGCAGCGCGCCTTCATCGACCACTTCGCGTTCCAGTGCGGCTATTGCACGGCCGGCTTCCTCAACGAGGGCCAGGTGCTGCTCGAACGGCTGGCAAAGACGCCGGTGGCACGGGACCAGCTCGAGAGCGTCATTGCGGATGCGCTCGACGGCCATCTGTGCCGCTGCACCGGCTACATCAAGTATCACCAGGCTGTGCGCGACGTGATCCTCGCCGATTCCAAACGCTATCTGACCGCCAGCAAGTAAGCGTGCAAGCAATGCCATCGGAAATGCGGTTTCGGATCGTTGCAGTGCTGACGGCGCTCGCGACCAGCCTGTGCGCAGGCTACGCGGCGTCGGAAAGCGCGAGCCACGCCCTCGCCTCGCCGGAAAGCTTTGCCGGCATCGAGAACGTCGAGCAGCGCTCGGCGGCGATCTTCACCGAACTCGGCAAGGTATTGACGCATCCGCGCTGCACCAACTGCCATCCCGCCGGCGACAGCCCGCGGCAGGGCGATGTCAGCCGCATGCATCAGCCGCCGGTGACGCGCGGTGCCGACGGCCACGGCAACGACGCCATGCGCTGCTCGATCTGTCACCAGCACGCCAATTTCGATCCCGGTCGGGTGCCGGGCCACCCGGAATGGCACCTTGCGCCGCGCGAGATGGCATGGGCCGGCAAGACCGTCGGCGAGATCTGCGCACAAATCCGCGACCCCGCGCGGAATGGCGGCCGCAAGGTCGAGGAGCTGATCGAGCATATCGGCAAGGACACGCTGGTGGGCTGGGCCTGGCATCCCGGCTTCGGCCGCGCACCGGCACCCGGCACGCAGGCGCAGGCCGGCGCGCTGGTCGAGGCCTGGGTGAAGACCGGCGCGGCCTGCCCAGCGCCCTAGTCGCGCAACGTCCGAACTAGTGGCGCTTGAAATACTGCACGTCGCGCTCGTGCTTCTCCGCCGCAGCGCGCGACTTGAAGGTGCCGAGATTGCGCCGCTTGCCGGTCTTCGGATTGACCTTGCGGGAATACAGCCGGTACTCGCCGGAACTTAGTTTGCGGATCATCGCAACGTCTCGCCAATGCCTTTCGCATGTCAACGACATGCCGCGGCGAGCGTTCCAGTTTGCTTAGAAGCACAGATTGGTCACGGGATTGCCGCGCTTGTCCTTGATGACGTAGGGACAGCGGGCCCGCTCCAGCGCCTTCTTGGCATCCTCATCGCCGAGCGCCGCCGCCCGCTCGTAATAGGCTTTTGCGGCATCGCTATCCTTCGGCCCGCCGCGACCGGCCTGCGCGAAGGCGCCCAGCCGCTCCAGCGCGCCCGGATGGTTCTGCGCGGCGGCCTTCTCGAACAGCGCCCGCGCGCCGGCATCGTCCTGCGCGCCGCCCTTGCCTTCGGCCAGCATCATGCCGAGCTGGTACTGCGCTTCGGCATTGGTCTCGGCGGACCTGGCAAGCAATTCGCGCGCGCGTGCCGGATCAGCCGCCGCCCCGCCGCCGAGCGCCGCAAGGTTGCTGACGCCGCGCGCGTTGCCGGCCTGCGCCGCGCGCTCGAACAATTTGCGCGCCTGCGCTTCGTCCTTGGCAACGCCGGTGCCGTTGCCGTAGAGCACGCCGAGCTCGACCATCGCCGACGTCGAGCCCTTGTCGGCGGCCTTGCGCCAGGCGCTTGCGGCTTCCGCGGTCTGCCGGTTGGCGGCATAGGCCCGGCCGAGCTCGTACATCGCCCGGCGCGACGATCTTGCCGCCACCGCGCAGTACTTGATCGCGGTCGCGATGTCGGCCGACGCGATCTCGCCCACGCCCTTCACGTCGGCCGGCTTGTCGGGATCGGTGGGATCGGCGGCGAGCCGGTCGCACAGAACGAGGTCGGCCGATTGCGCGTGGGCAACCACGGGCGCGGCCAGCGCCGCAGCAAAGACAATCGCGTGAAGTGGTTTGAACATGACAAGCAGGTTGCGTCGCGGTGCGGGCGAATTCATGGCTCGAGCCCGGTCTCGCGCAGCACCGGCGCGACGTCAGCCGACGACAGATAGCGCAGCAGATCATCGGCGGCCGCTGCGCGCTGCGACGCTGCCATGCGGCCGGCGGAGAACACCGCCGGAACCTGCAAATCCAGCGGAATCGGCCCGACGACCTCGATGCCCTCGATCTGCTTCAACTCGCTGATCTGCTGGATTGCAAGGTCGGCGTCGCCGCTGACGAGCTTTTCCGCGGTGAATCCGCTCGGAACGATCACCGCCCGCGCGTTGATCGCCTCCACAATGCCGAGACGCTCGATCAGCTGCGCGAACAGGATGCCGCTGGCGCCGAGCCGCGAATAGGCCACCGCGCTCGCTCCGAGCAGCGCCGCACGCAACGCGGCTTCAGTCGCGATGTCGGGATGCGCGGCTCCCGCCTTCATCGCGACGCCGACATAGGAGCGCGCAAGATCCACTGCGCTCTCCCGCGCAACGCGGCCCTCGCCGATCGTCTCGTCAAGACCCTCGCGGGTCAGGATCACGAGATCAGCGGCCTCGCCGCCGCGCAGGCGCTCGAGCAGTGCCAGCGTCGGGGCGAAATCGGCGTCGATCGCAACGCCGCTCGCCGCCTGATAGGAGGCGGCTAGCCGCACGACCGCGCCCTTCAGCGCCAGCGTCGAAAGAACGCGAACCGAATTGCCCATATGGCCTATGCCCGCCGCATCAGCTTGAGCGCGGCCGTAAGGCGCAGGCTGCGCTTGCCGGCAAGCGCGGTCGCCTCCAGCACGGCGCCATCGGCGTCGCAAGTGCCTGCAAAGCCGATGCCGACCTCGTGGCCGCCAAAGATCGGATTCTCGCCCATCGCCGAAGTGTGCTCCTGATTGAGAATCTGGCCCTTCCAGCGGCCTTTCTCGGAGGTGTAGGTGCCGAGATAGTAGAAGAAGGCGTCGCCGCCAAGGATGCGGCCATTGTTCAGCAGCATCACGCCGGTGAGGCCGCCGTCGACCCCATCGAGCACGCGGATGCGGATCGAATAGAGCCCGTTGATGACGCCACCCTCGCCGACCCCGCCGGCGATCGGGATGTCCTCCCCGGTGATCGGCGTCATCACCGACTGGAACGGCACGCCGGGCAGTTCCTTCAGCTCGCCCCTGAAGCGATAGAGTTCGCCGTCCGGCCGGCCTTTGGCAATCAGCGTGGCATCATCGGTACCGGCCATCGCGCGGTAGGTCGGATCGGGATTGTGGCGGACGGTCTGGATCTCGACTGCCACCTCGTCGCCGGCTTTCTCGTAGGTGCCGATATGGGCGAACGCCGAGTTGCCGCCCAACATCTTGCCGTCGCCGACATACATCACGCTGCGGCCGACGGCGCCGCCGAGTTCGAACCGGACCTTGTAAAACCCCTCAAACAAGCGCCGCGTCCCCGGCAGCCAACATGCACCCGTTATCTAGCGCGGTTCATAACGCAGCGAAACCGGTTTCGGCGGAACGCCACCTGCAAAGGGTATCGCTAAATAGCGAAGGTCCGCCAAGGCTGTCGCCCTGGCGGACCTGATTTGCGGTACCGGATGGCTCCATCCGGGTCCGATAGCAGCTTAGCCCGCAGCCACTTAAGCCGCAGCCTTGGCGCCGGTCGGAACCTCGGAGATCGTCTTCAGGATCTGCGAAGCGATCTGGTAGGGGTCGCCTTGCGAGTTCGGGCGGCGATCTTCCAGATAGCCCTTGTAGCCGTTGTTGACGAACGAGTGCGGCACGCGGATCGAGGCACCACGGTCAGCCACGCCGTAGCTGAACTTGTTCCAGGGCGCGGTCTCGTGCTTGCCGGTCAGGCGCTTGTCGTTGTCCGGGCCGTAGACGGCGATGTGATCCATCAGGTTCTTGTCGAAGGCCTTCATCAGGCTCTCGAAGTACTCCTTGCCGCCGACTTCGCGCATGTACTTGGTCGAGAAGTTGGCGTGCATGCCCGAGCCGTTCCAGTCGGTGTCGCCGAGCGGCTTGCAATGGAATTCGATATCGATGCCGTAGCTCTCGGTGAGGCGCAGCATCAGGTAGCGGGCCATCCACATCTGGTCAGCGGCGGTCTTGGAGCCCTTGCCGAAGATCTGGAATTCCCACTGGCCCTTCGCCACTTCGGCGTTGATGCCTTCGTGGTTGATGCCGGCGGCGAGGCAGAGATTGAGATGCTCTTCGACGATCTTGCGGGCGACGCTGCCGACGTTCTTGTAGCCGACGCCGGTGTAGTACGGGCCCTGCGGCGCCGGATAACCCTCTTCCGGAAAGCCGAGCGGACGGCCGTCTTTGTAGAAGAAGTATTCCTGCTCGAAGCCGAACCAGGCGCCTTCGTCATCCAGAACGGTGGCGCGCTTGTTCGAGACATGCGGCGTCTTGCCGTCGGGCATCATGACTTCGCACATCACAAGCACGCCGTTCTCGCGCGCGGCGTCGGGATAGCAGGCGACCGGCTTCAGCACGCAGTCAGAGCTGTGGCCTTCAGCTTGCTGGGTGGACGAACCGTCAAAACCCCACAGCGGAAGCTGTTCGAGGGTCGGGAACGACGCGAATTCCTTGATCTGCGTCTTACCGCGCAGGCTCGGCGTCGGCGTATATCCGTCGAGCCAGATATACTCGAGCTTGTACTTGGTCATTGAACCTCTCTGTTGATGATGCAAAACCGTGAGGAACCGAAAGCCAGTCGGCCGCCGCACGCGTACCCGGCCACCATCGGCCGGCTCTTACTAAGCAATTAAAATGCCAGTCGCTGCACTGCGGCGGCCGCCCGGCCGCGGATGTCCACAGCGGAGATCGCATTTTTTTCTGCGACATAGCAGCGCGGCTGGCATGCGCGCGCTCAGTCAAAATCTTCTCCCGGCGCCCTCCACCGCCCGTTTCTGCAGCAAATTTGGCTACGGCATCGCCTGCCGCTTAATGCGGCGGCAGCACCATGTGACAGTTCGCGTCCAGCGGTCGGGCGCCCCGCAACCATCGTCGCGGCTCAAGCGTTGGTCAGCTGCACCCTGCCTCACAGGAAGCAAACCCGAATCTGCCCACGAATTGACCAAACAATGACTATTTCTTGGTCACTTGCACCCCGCCCAGCCCGGGCCGATATCGAAAACACGGTAACCACACGCGAATGAGTCGGGCGCACCATGGAGGCTCGCTCCGGCCAAAGGAGACTTTGACATGATCACCACGGGCCAAAACCAAGGACCGATCCAGGGATCGGCAACAATCTATCAATTCCCGGCAGGAGGCCGCGCGGCTCTCGGCGGACGCCGCTACGGCGAGGCGCGGACCGCGCTCGAACTCGCCGCTGAGGTCGAGACCTCGGCCTGCAGCGAGAGCTGGTACCATCAGGCGGCCATCGACGACGCCAAGCCAGGCCGCGATCACTGATGCAGATGCGATCGAGGGGCGCGACGCAAAAACGTCAGACAGCAGCAGAATAACAAGGGTCGGAACGCGAGCGTTTCGGCCCTTTTTTATGCCAGCTCGCAGGCCGTCGCCGGCCGCCTCGCATGCCGGAGCCTGGCAAGCCCGGCCCGGCTGATCTCGAGCGTGACCCCGCCGCCCTTGTAGCGCGTGCCAGTCAGCGACAGGCGCTTCTTCAGCGTCACCGCCTTGCCGTCGAGTTGCAGATGCGCGCGCGTATCCCCGTTGAAGAACCCGGCAATGAACTGCGTGCCGTCAGCGCAATGATAATTCCGGAAGGCGGACTGCGCCGACACGTTCGAGGAACCAAAGAGCTCGAAAAGAATTGCGCCGATGACAATGGCGCCCCCGCGATAAGTCATATTCTCCCCCCAACGGGCCGGTTATAGACCTGTCTGCGCCGCTATTCCTGCGCCAAGACCTCATCAGCTGCAACAGGCCCGCCCGATGTCCGAAGCCCCTGCCCGTCATCTCAATCTCGCCGGCGCCAGCAATTTTCGCGACCTTGGCGGCTACCAGACGCGCGACGGGCGGACGGTGCGCTGGCGCCAGATCTTCCGCTCCAACCATCTTGCGCACCTCACCGAGCAGGACGTTGCCGTGGTGCGCTCGCTCGGGGTCAGGAGCGCGTTCGATTTCCGCGGCGTCGCCGAGCGCGCCGAGGCGCTGTGCGGCATGAGCGACGTCACCGTGCATTCACTCCCGGTCGAGCCGACCGTAGTGGCTTCGCTGCGCGAGATCGCCAGCAACCGTCAGATCTCGGAAGCCGATGCGATCGACGTGATGCGGGACTCCTACCGGGGTTATGTGCAGGACAACACGGCGCGCTACCGCACGCTGTTTGCTCATCTATTGGAAGACCGGGCGCCGCTCGTGATCCACTGCACCGCCGGCAAGGATCGCACCGGCTTTGCCTGCGCGCTGATCCTGCACGCACTCGGCGTGTCCGAGCAGGTGATCGCGGACGACTATCTCCTGACCAATCAGTTCTACAAGCGCGACCCGGCCCACAGCACCGAGCTGCCTGACGACGTCAAGCAGGTGCTCGGCACCGTGCGCGCGGCATTTCTGGAGGCTGCATTCGAGGCGATCGATGCCGACTATGGCAGCCTCGACGGTTATTTCCACGAAGGCCTAGGGCTCGGCCAGGCCGAGCGCAAGGCGCTCGAAGGCCGCTATCTGCGGGCCTGATCAGTTCGCCCGACTTTTCGAGCGACGTGCACACCGGTTCGCGTGAAGAAAACGCGGCTGAACTAAAAAAGCTCAGGCCGCTGCGGCCTCGAGCTCGAGCTCCGCATCGAGGTCGGCAATCACATCCTCGAACGCCGAGATCGCCTGCTGGATCGCGGCGATCTGCATCAATTCCCAGCTGCCCACTGGTCCCTTGCGGTTTTGCAGCGCCACCACGAGATCGCGCCGCTGCTCCTTAAGCTGAACGAGCGGTAAACCGTGATCCGGAAGATTTCCCATTCGCATAACCCCTGCCTTGGCTGGAGTTCCGCTTCTACGGAAAGGGTTCTGCGAACGACTTACAGAACTGCTGCAAATTTTATCCAACAGGCCCTACCCCGTAGTCTTACGTAGTCGGGCCGACGTTGTTGGGCTTACGTGATCGCCTCCGGCTTCAATGCGTCGTCGATCGCGCCGAACAGCGACTGGGTCACGCAATTGGTCGCCCATTCGCTGGTATGAAGCTGCCCGCCATCGTCGAGCTCGGCGAGTGGAATCCCGTCATCGGTCCAGTGCTTCATCAGCGCGAACCGGCTGAACAGATTCACCTTCTTGCTTGCAGCTACTTCGGCGATCATCGGCATTATCACGTTGGCGAGATTGAGCGCAGCTTCCGTGCCGACGATCGCCTGCGTGTACTGGGAATCCATCACGACCACGTCAAGCGGAAGCGCTGCGAGCACGTCGAGCCCCGCCTCCAGCGTCGCGCGCACCTCGGCCGGATTGTAGCTCTTGTAGACGGCGTTGGTGCCGACCTGCCAGATCACCAGCACCGGCGCCTCAGCCGTCACGTCGGACTCGATGCGCGAATATTCCTCCGGCGCCTCCTGCCCGCCGATCCCGCGATTGATCACGTCGATCATCCGGCCGAAGAAGCGTTGCCGCAGCAGCATCTCGAGCCGCGGCGGGAACGGCAGGATGTTGTCGGCGCCCGCGGTCGAGGACGATCCGAGCGCCACCAGCTTGATCTTGCGCTGATGCCGGAGCGCATCCGCGAAGTGCGGCAGCTTGTGTCCGAACCTGACGACATCGAGATGGGTTTCGCACGATCTGGGCGTCGGCATAGCAAACATCCTTGAGGCGAATGAATTGATAAATACGCGCAGTAGGCGGCGAAATTGGCGGCATTGCAAATGAATTCCGCCTGATCATAGTGGGCATTCGTTTGCTCGCGAATGCGGAGACCGCCATGCACGGAAAAGCCATCGTCATCACGGGCGCCCTCGGCGCGCTTGGCAAAGTGGTCGCCACGGAGGCGCTGGCGCGCGGCGCGCGCGTCGCCGGCATCGATCATGCCGCGTCAACGCTTGCGGCGACGGCCGACCATATCGAGCTGGGCGGTGTCGACCTCACCGACACTGCGCAGGCGACCGCCGCGATCGACAAGGCGGCCGCGCATTTCGGCCGGCTCGATGGGCTGATCAACATCGCCGGCGGCTTTACCTTCGAGGCGGTCGGCGACGGCGATCCGGCGACCTGGCAGCGCATGTATGCGATGAACGTGATGACGGCGCTCAACACCTCGCGCGCCGCCATCCCGCATCTCACCAAATCGGGCGCCGGCCGGATCATCAATATCGGCGCGCTCGGTGCCTTGCAGGCCGCCTCCGGCATGGGTCCCTACGCTGCCTCGAAGGCCGGCGTGCATCGCCTTACCGAGTCGCTCGCCGCGGAACTCAAGGGCAAGGTCACGGTCAACGCGGTGCTGCCCTCGATCATCGACACCGCCGCCAACCGCGCCGCGATGCCGAAGGCCGACATCTCCAAATGGGTGACGCCGAAGGAGCTCGCCGACGTGATCCTGTTCCTCGCCAGCGACGCCGCGAGCGCCGTCACCGGCGCGCTGCTGCCGGTGAACGGGCGGGTTTAGTCCGCAACCAGCAGCCGCAGCTTCGACCTGAAGCGGATGCTCTGCTTGCCGGCGAGCGCCATGCCGTCACCTTCGGCGGTCTGGTCGGTATAGGTGCCGGTAAATCCGATCGTGACCACCTTGCGTTCCCACACCGGGCGCTCGCCATAGGTCGGCGAATGCTCCTCGTTGGTGACCTCGCCCTTCCACTTGCCGTCGGCTGCGGTGTAGCTGCCGTAGGCAAAGAAAAACGAGTCGCCGCCGCGCATCTGTCCGTCGCGCAGCACCATGACGCCCTGGTTGCCGCCAGAGACGCCGTCGAGAAATTCGACAGTGATGTGATAGAGCCCGTTCCGGATCATGAGCTGCGCCTGGTCCCGGTTCCGACCATAGCCGCTCGGCCGTGCCTTGAGCAAATTCCATCCGCCTCGGCGGGCGCAATTCCGCGCTATGCTGGCGCACCGAGTCGCGGCCGATGCCGCAGGAGCCTGCCTGTTGGAAACCACGCTTTATCTGCCCGTCAAACGCTTCCTGGAAAAGCTCGGCTTCACGGTGAAGGGCGAGATCGGCGGCTGCGATCTCGTGGCGCTGAGCGGCGATGATCCACCGGTCGTCGTGATCGGTGAACTCAAGCTCGCCTTCAATCTCGAACTGAT
The DNA here is from genome assembly GCF_001189245.1 of Bradyrhizobium pachyrhizi. GTDB lineage: Bacteria > Pseudomonadota > Alphaproteobacteria > Rhizobiales > Xanthobacteraceae > Bradyrhizobium > Bradyrhizobium pachyrhizi. The sequence goes on from NZ_LFIQ01000114.1 coordinate 138,512, forward strand.
CCTGCAGGCGGTCGATCGCGCCGGCGCCGCCGACGAGGTCTGGATCGCGGCAAAGGTGTCGGCCCGCGGCAAGGGCCGCGAGAGCGACGCGCGCTATCGCAATCTGTGCCGGCGGCTCGGCTTCGGCATGCTCGGCGTCACCGATCGCGGCGACGTCGAGGTGCTGGTGCCGCCGCCGACCGCGGCGCCGCGCCGCAATCCGAAGAAGCGTTCACGGCTGATCGCCGAGCACCGGAAACGCAAGGGCGATCCCGCAATGGGCGGATCGACGCGGGCGCCGATCATGACCGCCTACCGGCAGCAGGCGCTGGCCTGCGCCTGTGCGCTTTCGGATGGGCCGCGGCGGGTGCGCGACCTCCGCGCGGATATTCCCGACGCCGGCAAGATCCTGCTGCATAATGTCTATGGCTGGTTCGATCGCGCCGAGCGCGGCATCTATGTGCTGACCGATGCCGGTCGCGCCGCGCTGAAGCGCTGGCCGCAGCAACAGATGAGTGCATCCGGGGCAGAAGCCATCCCGTAGGGCATGATCCGGAAAAGTGCGAAGCGGTTTTCCGAAAAGATCACGCTCAAACAAGAACCTAAGGCGCGATGATGACTTGGCTTCATCGCGCATTGGAGGGGGATATCATGATCGTCGTCACCGGCAGCGTCACCGCCCGCCCCGACTCGTTCGACGAGGCACGGCGGCTGAGCCTCGAGCACGTGCATCGCTCTCGCTCCGAGCCCGGCTGCATCTCCCACGCAGTCCATGTCGACTGCGAGAATCCGCTCAGACTGGTGTTCTTCGAGCAATGGGCCGACCGCGCCGCGCTGGCGGCGCATTTCGCGGTCCCCGCGTCACGCGATTTCGTCCGTTTGCTGCAATCTCTCGCGGCCGCGGCGACCACCATCGAACTTTATGACGCTCACAAGATTGAGAGACTCTAGCTGCATGGCTGGATTGCCATCTCACATTCATATTGCAATGCAACATTGGGGACCTTACGTATCTCCCGCGATTCAATGATGAGGCGGCGATGAGCGGAGACTGGAATACCAAGTATGGCACCCGGCGCGTGCGGCATGATCCGCCGACGCTGGAAGAAGCAATCTTCGCCGCCATCGGCATCACCGATGACGTGGAGGCCCAGGCCGAGATCGCGTCGGCCCTGATGGGGCTGCCTTATGACGATGTGCTCGCAGAGGTGAAGAAGACCGCGCGCGTCAGTGCCCGCACCGGCACGGCAACCCGCGTCATCGCCGGCGAACAGGGCGCGCAGCGCTCCGTGGTAGTCGAGCGCCGCGTGGTTCGCCGCTTTGCGACCGACAAGCGCACCGGCACCTGAGACGTACCATCCAATTGCTGAAAGAAAAAGGGCAATCCATTGAGTGGATTGCCCTTTTTCGTTTGATCCGAGATTCTTGCTCGACGCGTTTCCCTCACGCGAAGCGGTATCCACTTCGCTTGGAAACGCTACCGACTCAGGCCGCCCGGCCCCAGCCGGAGATCTGCATCACCATGCGCCAATAAGCGCGGTTCATGTCGACGATCGCGCGCGCAGCCTCGACCGGCGTCACCGCGGCGACAGCCGGCGCCGCTTCGGGCTGCTGCTGCTCGGTCAGGTCTATGCTGCCGGTCGACTCGCCATGACGGAAGGTCAGTTGGGCACCGAACTTGGTGGCGAGCGCCCGCATAGCATCGTTCTGTGCGCCGGTGGTGATGCGCAGGCTGCCGTATCCCTTGGCGTGCGCCTCGGCGATCAGCTTGCGGAACAGGGTGCTGCCGACGCCCTTCCGCCGCGCCGACCGCTCGACGCTGAAGGCGATCTCGGGCTGGGCATCCGGTGATTGCTCCGGCGGATGCAACTCGGCCGCGCCGCGGACCACGCCATCCTCGAAGTAGGCGATGATGACCGTGCCGTCATTGGCGCAGCGCTCGGCGTAGCGGCGGATGAAACTGTCGTCGATGAAGCCATGAAAACGATCATGACGGCTGGCGCGATCCAGCCGCAGCAGGTGATCGCGCAGCAGAGGAAGCTCTTCCTGCTGGCTCAACGTCCGCACGGTGCCCTTGGCGGGCGTCGGACGAATGGAATCATAGTTCATTTCATACTCCTCTTGGTAGCCCTCGAGGAGGCGTCGAGTCCCTAGCAACTCCTATATTGTGCGACGCACCATAAAATTCAAGCGTTGAGATTCATTCAATTAAGGCATGCGGTGATTGGCAAATCACATTATCGCCCCATCATAGTACCAGCTGTGTCTGGGTCACCACCGCGACCAGCTTGCCGTCTTCGGTCTCCAGCCTGGTCTGCCACACCTGGGTCCGCCGCCCGCGGTGAACCGGTGTTGCGGTCGCAATCACGGTCGTCCCCTCCTTGGCGCCGCCGATGAAGTTGGTCTTGCTCTCCAGCGTCGTGGTGCCCTTGGCGTCCTCAGGCAGGTTGATCACGGTCGCAGCGGCGCCGACCGAGTCCGCGAAGGCCATCACCGCGCCGCCATGGATCGTGTTGCGAAGGGTGCAGAGGTCCGGCCGCACCACCATTTTCGCGACCACCCGGTCCTGATCGGCCTCGATGAAGGTAACGCCCTTCAGTTCCGCAAACGGCATCTTCATCGACTGGATCTTTTCGAGCGGCGTCATGGGCACTCCCTGCTTTGTGGCCTTCTTCGAGGTTGGTATCGGCATGATGGATTGCCCGAGCGGGCCCGGCAATGACGTCTGAGGTAATGGCGCGAATGACGTCATGACATCAGTGACAATATGCCTCCGAGCCTGCATACCGCCTGATATGCGCAACTTCCCTCCCCGCCGGATCGTCTGCCTGACCGAAGAGACGGTCGAGACGCTCTATCTGCTCGGCGAGCAGGACCGCATCGTCGGCGTCTCCGGCTATGCGGTGCGGCCACCGCAGGTCCGCCGCGAGAAGCCGCGCGTTTCGGCGTTCATCTCGGCCGACATGCCAAAAATCCTCGCGCTCGACCCCGATCTGGTGCTCGCCTTCTCCGATCTGCAAGCCGACATCATTGCCGATCTCGTGCGCGCCGGCGTCGCCGTCCACGTCTTCAACCAGCGCGACGTCGCCGGCATCCTCGCGATGATCCGAACCTTGGGCGCAATGGTCGGTGCCGCCGACCGCGCCGATCAGCTCGCGCAAAACCTCGAACAACGGCTGGCGACGATCGCGGCAACGCCGCGTGCGGCACCGCGGCCAAAGGTCTATTTCGAGGAATGGGACGATCCGCTGATCAGCGGCATCGGCTGGGTGTCCGAACTGATCGAGATCGCCGGCGGCACCGATGCGCTGCCGCATCTGCGCGCGCACCAGGCGGCCAAGGATCGCATCGTCACGCCTGACGCCGTGCGCGTGGCGATGCCCGACGTGATCCTGGCGTCCTGGTGCGGCAAGAAGGTCGTGCCCGACCGCATCCGCAAGCGTGAGGGCTGGCGCGACATCCCGGCGGTGCGCAACGACCGCATCGTCGAGATCAAGTCGCCCATCATCCTGCAGCCCGGCCCCGCGGCGTTGACCGATGGGCTCGATGCGATCGTGAAGGCGTTGTGGGCAGAGCGTTGAGCCTTCAGCGTCGTCCTGGCCGATTGCGCACGGAGCCGGAACCCATAACCACAAATCTTGATTGATCTGCAGCGCTGCAAGGACGAGTCCCGATCACAACATCCGCTGCGGAGTATGGGTCCCGGCCTTCACCGGGACGACGCCGGATTTGTTGCGCTATCGCGCGCAATACTGAGTGAGGGGCGCAGACTGTGGCTACGCCTTCTCCACGCCGCACCATTCCGCGATGAACAGCGCCATCGCCTTGGTCGCTTTCCGCAGCGACTCCAGCTCGACATATTCGTTGAAGCCGTGCATCGCCGCGCCACTGGCGCCGAAGCAGAGGCTCGGGATGTTGTGGTTGAGGCCGTAGAAGCGCGTATCGGTCAACGCGGTGAAGGCGCGGTCTTCCACCGCGCCGCCATAGACGACTTCGTGCGCCTTGGCGAAGGCGGCTTCCGGTGCCTCGGAGTTCACCAGCTCGTAGCCTTCCGACAGGAAGCCCGACCATTCGACCTGCGGCGGATTGTTGGAGAGGAAGCGATGATCGCGCGCCGCCGCCGACACGCAAGCCAAAATCTCCTTCTGGCACTCGGCGATCGACCAGCCCGGCAAGACCGCGATGCGGCAGTCGACGTCGCACCAGGCCGGCACGCTGGAGGCCCAGTCGCCGCCCTTGATGATACCCGGATTGAAATTGATCGGGTGATTGACGTCCTTGAAATGGCGGTCGGCCTTGGCGCGCTCGTTCCAGGCGATCTCGAGCTGCTCCAGCGCGTGCACCAGATGATACGCCGCCATGATCGCGTTCGAGCCCGCGCCGGCCTCGAACACATGCACCGGGAAACCGCGCACCTTCAGGCGGAACCAGATCACGCCGACCTGCGAGCGGATCATCGTGCCGTTGGTCGGCTCCGGGATGAAGCATGCATCGGCGCGATAGCCGCGCTGCAAGGTCGAGAGCGCGCCGACGCCGGTGCTCTCCTCCTCGATGACGGACTGGAAGTGAATCCGCGCCGTCGGCTTCAGGCCGGCCTTCCTGATCGCATCCAGCGCATAGAGCGCGGCGATGGTGCCTGACTTCATGTCGCAGGCGCCGCGGCCGTACATCCTGCCGTCCTTGATGACGGGCGAGAACGGCGGCGTCTCCCACATCTCGAGCGGACCGGTCGGCACGACGTCGCAGTGGCCCTGCAGGATCAGCGATTTGCCGGCATTGGTGGCCGGACGGTAGGTGCCGACCACCGTGCGCGCCTTCGAGAAATCATGCTCGATCGGGCCGAAGCCGCGCAGGTCCTTCAGTTCGTCGAGATTGATGTGCCAGTCGTCGACCTCGTAGCCGCGCTCGCGCAGGAGATCGCCGATCATGTCCTGGCACGGCCCCTCGGCGCCGCGGGTCGAGGGGATCGCGACAAAGGCCTGCGTCGTCGCAAGCTGCGCATCGAATCCCTCGTCAACGGCGGCAAGGATTCGTTGTTGCGTCTCGGCAGTCATGCTTTGGCTCCATCGGGAAAACAGATCAGGCGGGAGCCGCAACGTAGCCCGATTTCACTCCGCCTTGTATTGCGCAAAATAAGCATCCCGCAATGCATCTTCGAGCAGCCGGCCCTCCGAATAACCATCGAGCGTCTTCGGCCGCGTCACGCCGTCGAGCAGCCGCGGACACGGCTCGGGCGCGCCGAGCACGGTGCGCACCGGAATGCGCTCGGCATAGATCGGCAACTCGTAATCCTCGTCATCGTCGGCGACGCCCTTGGCGCGAATTTTTGCCGAGGCCTCCTCGATCTCCATCGCGATGAACGAGGTCGCCTTGATCTCCTGCTTGTTGCTGGCACGCAGGCTCGCGGTGCGCTCGGGAAAGAAACGGTCGACCATCGCGACGATCGCGCGTTCCTTCTCTGCGGGATCGGTGACGAGATAGGCTGACCCGAACGCCATCACCGCGCGATAGTCGGCCGAGTGGTTGAAGCCGCAGCGCGCCAGCACCAGGCTGTCGAGATGGGCGACCGTCAGGCACACGCGTTGCCCTTCGAACTGGTTCTCCAGCATCCGGCTCGCGCTCGAGCCGTGCCAGTAGAGCCTGGTGCCCTCGCGCCAGAAGAAGGTCGGCGTGCAATATGGCTGGCCGTCGATCACGTAGGAGACGTGGCACAGCATCGAGGCGTCGAGGATCTTGTGCACGGTGACGTGGTCGTAGAAACCGCGGTCGTGGCGGCGCTTCACCCGGTTGCGGGACGACATGGGGTAGGACGGAGCGGATGCGCCTTCGGTCACGGTGGTGCCTTTCGAAATCTGGAATCTGTCCAGAGTTGTAGCGGCTCATTTGGTCTGCGATAGTACCAATTCCATGCGAAAAATTCCGACCAATTCCCGGGAGCCCACGGCGCGCAAGGCCGAGGTGCCGCTCGACCTCGCCGGCCCGCACGTCACTCCCGGCGCGGCTTCGCAGCAGCGGCTTTATCAGGCGCTGTGCCACGCGATCGTCGGCGGCCTCGTCAAGCCGGGCGAGCCGCTGCCGCCGTCGCGCGCGCTCGCCAAGCAGACCGGCTTCCGCCGCAACGCCGTCACCACGGCCTATGAGCGGCTGATCGCCGACGGCTTTGCGGTGGCAACCACGGGCTCCGGAACCTTCGTCGCGGCGCGCATTCCGGCGCAGGTCGCCGCGCCGCGCCGCGCAAGGATCGCGATCGAGCCGCCACAGCACAATGCGCTGTCGCTCGGCTGCACGCATATCGACGAGCGCGCGCTGCAGCGCTTCCGCGCCTTTGCCGGCCGCAGGCTGCGCGCGTTCGGGTCCGAGCATCTGCATTACGGCGATCCCCGCGGCAGTAGCGAGCTGCGCGCGGCGATATCGGACCATCTTCTGTCGGCGCGCGGGCTGCGCTGCGACCCCGACCAAATCATGCTGGCGTCCGGCACGCTGCATGCCCTGCGCATCGTGCTCGGGGCGATCCTCAAGCCCGGCGACCAGGTCTGGTGCGAAGACCCCGGCTATCCGGCGGCGCGGCGCGCGATCGAGCATTGCGGCTATCGTCCGGTGTCGGTGCCGGTCGACATGTCGGGCATGCGCATCGACAAGGGGCGAGCGTCCGCGCCGCAAGCGCGCGCCGCCTATGTCACGCCCTCGCACCAGTTTCCGCTCGGCGTGCAGATGTCGATGCCGCGCCGGCTCGAGCTGCTCGACTGGGCACGGGACGCCGGCGCTTTCGTGTTCGAGGACGACTACGACAGCGAGTTCCGCTACGACGGCGCGCCGCTGTTGTCGCTCGCCGGCATCGATCATCTGCGCCGCGTGATCTACATGGGCACGTTTGCGAAGACGCTGTTTCCCGGATTGCGGATCGGCTATTGCGCCCTGCCCGAAGCCTTGATCGGCCCGGTGACGGCGGCGCGCGCCGCGCTCGACCGCTTTCCCGCCACTTTGATGGAAGGCGCGGTCGCCGACATGCTGAACTCCGGCGCGTTCGCGGCCAACTTGCGCAAATCGCGCAAACTCTATCGCGAGGCGCGCGACGTCCTGGCGTCGACGCTTGCCAATGCATCGGAGGGCGAGCTCACGGTTCCCGTGCCCTCGCAGGGCCTTCACCTAGTGGCGCGGCTCGATCCCGCGACCGATCCGCTGATTGCCGCGCAGGCAAAGGCTAATGCCGGCGTCGGCGGCTGGCTGCTCGCCGAGACCTATCATCGCGCACCGCCACTGCCCGGCTTCGTGCTGGGATTTTCCGGCCATCCGGTTCCGCAACTCGTCGCGTCGGCGGAACGACTGGCGAAGACTACGCTCGCCGCGCTGCGCGCGACGCGCAAGACATCGGTCAAGCCATCCGCCAAGCCGCAGCGCTCTAGGAGAATCGCAGTCACCTGACTAAGGTCGCCCGCGTTCAGTCAGTGTCCGCTTACGGAGATACCGGATGCCAAATCGCAACGTCCTGTATCTCGTGATCGCCGCGCTGGTCGTGATCGCAGGCATGCTCGGCTACAATCTTTATCAGGCGAACAAGCAGCCCGAAGGCCTTCAGATCAATGTCGGCCCCGACGGGCTCAAGATCCAGAACAAGTGAAGGAGGCCGCGATGCCGCGCTTGGGATTCGTCGCGCTGGTCAGCGTCGCGGCTCTTGGCGCGATGGCTCAATCCGCCGCTGCAGAGCAGTCCTACATGCGTGAGGGCGACATCGTCGATCTGCGGGTCGGCCAGCGCGTCCTTGTCGATGACGGCTCGTGCCCGGCCGGGCAGATCAAGCAGGTCGTCGGCTCCAGGCTGAGCGAGAACGGCGTGGTGCGGACCCGCAGCTGCGTGCCGCGCCTCGCCAAAAAGTAAAACGCCCCGCTGTCGCGAGGCGGTGCGGTCCTCATTGCTTTGATGCTCAGCTCAGTTCGAGACCGGCTCGAACATGCATTGCAGGGTCGGCTTGGCGATCTTGGTGAAGGTCGGGCCGATCTCGCCCTGCTTGGACGGCGGCACCCAATCGGTCTCGATGGTCGGCACGCCGGTCTCGCTGATGCCGCGCAGCAGCGCCTGGCGCAGGTCGGGATCGTCCACGGTCGCGGCGGCGTGGTCGTGCAGGCAGCCGCACACGGCCTCGGGATGCGCCCAACGGCCGAGCATATGGGGCGCGCATTGCCGCACGAACTCGTCGCGCGGTTCAGGCACGCGGTACAGCGAGCGGATCTGCATCGATTCGAGGGGGAGCTGGGATTGGGCCTGCGCGGCGCCCGCCAAGGGCCCCATTAGGACAAGCGATGCCAACATCGCGGCGGAACAGATACGGAGCACCATTGGGAGAGCCTTTACCGGCAGTTCTGTTTTTTGCGTCGCGCTCAGTTGGCCTGTGCCATCACCATCGGGACCGGGGTGACTACCGGCGAGCCGTTATAGGAGAAGGTGCCGATCCCGGGCAAACCGCTGTCCGGCGAGCCTGCCATCGACGAGCCGGCCATCACAAAGGCGAAGGCGAGGATCAGGCTCATGGTTCGCATCTGACAGTCTCCGTTATTCCGCTCGGCATCCGGCGCCGTTGTGTGACGGTCTGATAACGATCTGCCGTTTCCGGAGTTCTGCGGAACAAGCCGAAAATGGTTTCGTCGGACCTGGAATTGTTTCGTCGACCAGCGGTCCACGAAACATTCGGCGGAAAACACCAATGATTTCAGCGGCAGGAGCGTGGCTGATAGGCTGTTGAAAACTTCGCGCGACAATGCCGGACCCCGGCCACTGCCGGAGCGAGGGCCAATTATGCGTGCAAACTGAACGAGCTAGCGCGCTTTGTTAACTTTCCTCTGCTGAGAGGAGAAGCAGCACAGCAAGGGCGGCGTGAACCGGGCGACGGTTTGGCCGACTCATATTTGGGCGCCGTGCAACCATCTTCGCGGTGGCACGTTGTCGTGATCACTCCCGATCCAACGAAGGATGTCAGTCGTGGGCAATGGCAACATCGGTGTTGGCAATGAATCCGCGGCGAGCAAATCCGGCCAGCAACAGATGACGGCCGCGATGCCGCAGCAAGGCGCCTATGTGATGGGCGACAATGAGTGCGCGCCGCAGAAGCTGGTCCGCCTCGTCGGCTGCCGCGACTCGAAGGTCAAGCCGGCCCTTGGCATCAGCGCGAAGCAGTTCGGGCAAACCGAGCGCTAGCTCGCCCGCCGCCTCAGCCGCCTGGGCCAAGCCCCTGCTCCAGCTACTGAATGAACTCGCCGCACTTCTGCACGGCAGCATCGGCCGCGCCCCACGGCATGATCGGCACCGACGACGTCGAGTTCTTTGGCGAGCCCTCGATCAGGCGGTCCGAATAGACCATGTAGACCAGCACATTGCGCTTGGCGTCGCAGCCGCGCACGATCTGCATCTTCTTGAAGAACAGCGACCGGCGCTTGCTGAACATGTCGTCGCCCTGGCCGAGCTTGGTCTTGAAGCGGATCGGCCCGATCTGCCGGCAAGCCAGCGAGATATCGGAGACTTCCTCGGCAAGGCCAAGCCAGCCCTTGAAGCCGCCCCTCTCCGGCACCGTGAAGTGACAGGCGACACCCTCGACCTCGGGATCGTCGACGCCATAGGTCGCGAGCTTATCGTTGGGGCTCACCCATTTGAACACGGTGGAGCGGCGGAAGATCAGGTCCGGCTCGTCGGCCGCGACCGCAGGACCCGCCTGCCCCAAAGCCAGCAACATCAGCAGCACCGCGCATCCCCAGCGAGACAACCGTCGCAGGTCACACAAGCTCACAGTTCTCGATGTCATTGAGGTCTCCGGGGTGGGTCCCGCCTATGTAGTGCGCAAACGCCGCACAGGAAGGCGCTGACAGTTCGGTGATCGAACGCGGCGCTTTAACCTCTTGTGAGGCTTTTTTGTTACTCTTTCGTCGAAAATACCGCCCTCACGGAAGGGTTAGATCGCTTGCGCTGGTGAACGCGTTGTGCGTCTGCGACAACCAACAGGTAGTCTGGACTGGGATTCGGAATATGCGCGCAGGTGGACGGCGGATTTCGATTTTTGATTTCGCGAATGAGCGGTTCTGGCAGCTTGCAATTCTGACGACCGCCGGCACCGTCGCCGCCTCCACGCAGGCCGATGCAGCGCTCTATTACTGGAACCGCGACTCCGCCTTCTACGGCGAATACGAGCCGATGCCGCTGCCCCAGCCGCACCGGCAAAAGCCGAAGCGCAGCACAGCCAAGAAGAATCCGGCGATCGAGAAGGAGGCCGGCAGCAAGCCGCAAGGTCCCCTGATCATCTCGGTCTCGATCGACCAGCAGCGGGTCAGCCTCTACGACGCCAATGGCCTCTATGCCGAGAGCCCGGTGTCAACGGGCATGAAGGGGCACTCGACCCCAATGGGTGTCTTCAGCGTCATCCAGAAGCAGAAGTATCACCAGTCCAACATCTATAGCGGCGCGCCGATGCCCTATATGCAGCGCATCACCTGGTCGGGCATTGCCATGCACGCCGGTGTGCTGCCCGGCTATCCGGCGTCCCATGGCTGCATCCGCATGCCGATGTCGTTCGCGGTCAAGATGTACAATTGGACGCGGATGGGTGCCCGCGTGTTCGTCACGCCGGGCACGATCTCGCCGGAGAGTTTCTCGCACCCGCTGCTGGTCACGCAGAAGGTGGCGCCGCAGCAGCCGGTTGCCGACGACATTCTGAAGATGGATGCGCCGCTCGGCGTGAAGAGCGACAAGGGCGCCGACAAGCAGTCCAGTCTCGATTTGCGCAGCAGTGTCGGCCATGCCGCCGCGTCGCTGCGCGACAACACCCACACCGCCGACGCCAGCAGCGCGATGCCGGCAGCGAGTGCGTCGGTGACGATGTCCGATGCGACCTCTTCCACGGCGCGCGACGCCATTGCGGAGAAGATCGCAGCGAACAAGTCCGAGACAGTGAAGCCCGAGACGGCCGCCGCCGACAAGCCGGCCGAGACCAATTCCGCCGGCCACGACAGCAACCCGACCACAGATGACAACACGGTCGGCGAAACCACCGCCGGCACCGACACGCCAAAGAGCGAGGTCTCGGCAAGCGATCCGGTGAAGGCGGAAGCCAAGGCCGACGAGCCGAAGGCGGACGCCGCCATGCCTGGTGCTGCCGAGGCGCCCAAGATCGATGCACCGAAGACCGATGCACCGAAGGCCGCTGACAAACCCGCCGAGGCGGCGACCGCAGCTGATGCGCCCGACGCCAAGAAGGATCCGGCACGGCTGCCGGGCACGGCCAGGATCGACGTGCCGAAGCGCGGCGGCCAGATTGCGGTGTTCATCAGCCGCAAGGATTCCAAGCTCTACGTGCGGCAGAATTTTGCACCGCTGTTCGAGGTGCCGGTGACGATCGCGGCAAGCGACCGGCCGCTCGGCACCCATGTGTTCACCGCACAAGCCGACAAGACCGATCCGAACCTGCTGCGCTGGTCGGTGGTGACGCTGCCGACCCGCAACGTCGCCCGCATCGACGTCGAGGAGCGTGCCTCGCATCGCCGCAAGATCGCGGCCGCAGCGGTGGCCGAGGCCAAGCCGCAGCCGGTGACCAACACCCCGGCCGAGGCGCTCGACCGCATCTCCATTCCGGCCGACGTGATGGCGCGGATCAGCGAAGCTCTCGGCACCGGCGGATCGATCATCGTCTCCGATCTCGGTGTGAACCAGGGCGAGACCGGCGAAGGCACCGACTTCATCCTGCCGCTGCGTTGAGGCGATCGATCCCGGATTGGGCTTCGCGCCATCCGGCCACCCGCTTCCGGCAATAACGCCTTCTTGAAAGCCTGCGCCTCCCCGCCGGATTATGATCCCGACGAACATCTGTTCCGGGGACGAGACCATGATGGACCGCAGGACACTAATTGTGACCGCGATCGCCGCAGCCGCATCATCCCGCCCGCTGCATGCCGAGCAGCCCGCGATGAGCCGGATCACCGCCTACGCCTTCTCATTTCCGGCACCTGGCGGCGGCGATATCAGACTTGCCGACTATGCCGGCCGTCCGTTGATGATCGTGAACACGGCCTCGCTTTGTGGCTTCACGCCGCAATATGCCGGCCTGCAGCAACTCTGGACCGAATTCCGCGATCGCGGCTTCGTCATCATTGGCGTCCCCTCCAATGACTTCGGCGGCCAGGAGCCCGGCGGCCCAACCGAGATCGCCGAGACCGCGCAGCATCAATATGGCGTCACCTTCCCGATCGCGGCGAAAGCAATCGTCCGCGGAACGAGCGCGCATCCGTTCTACCGCTGGGCGGCGGAGGCTCGGCCGAAGGACGTACCGCGCTGGAATTTTCACAAATACCTGATCGGCCGCGACGGCTACATCGCCGACGTTTTCGCTGAGTCGGTTGCGCCCGACGACACGCGCATCAAGACCGGGATCGCACGGGCACTGGCGGCCGCCTGAGATATGACGATAATCCCCGGAATTAACTGATCCGGCGAGGATTTTGGACACGCGCTCGCCACGTTCATTGCCTTGGCGTCGCCACTGCGACTAGGGTACGATCGGTTGGGGGCGAAGCGACCCGGTCGCGGCAATGCCGGCGCCGGGAGCGCGAGCAGCAGGGAACACGCCATGCGCATTGCGACAGGTCTGATTTTTGCGGGGACCGTATCGTTGCTCGCGTCGAGCGCAGCTTGGTCGCAGACGTCGCCCGCCAAGGGCGCTACTGCGGCACCGGCAGCACCAGCGGCCGCGGCTCCCGCGCCCGCCGCCGCAGCCCCGGCACCGGCCACCGCAACCGCTGCCCCGGTTCCGCCGAAGCAACCGCCACAGCCGGCGCGCGCCGCCTGCAACAACCCGAACGCGCTGGGCGTCGGCCGCACGGTCGAGATCGACACCACCGGCGGTCCGGGCTTCGGCTTCGAGCATTTCAAGCAGCTCGACTTCCTGCGCGACCATGAGGTGGTGCTGACCTTCGACGACGGCCCGTGGCCGGGCAACACGCCGGCAGTGCTGAAGGCGCTCGCGGATGAATGCACCACGGGCATCTTCTTTCCGATCGGCAAGCACGCGACCTATCACCCCGAAATCCTGCGGCAGGTCTATGCCGCCGGCCACACGGTCGGCGCCCACACCTGGTCGCACGCCAATCTGAACAACAAGAAGCTGACCGAGGATCAGAAGAAGGACGAAATCGAGCGCGGCTACGCCGCGGTCAAGTGGGCGCTCGAGACCTCACCCTCGCCGTTCTTCCGCTTCCCGGCGCTGCAGCATCCGCCGGAGATGGTGACCTATCTCGGCAACCGCAACATCGCGATCTTCTCCTGCGACCTCGACTCTTTCGACTTCAAGGCGAGCAAGCCGCAGCAGGTGATCGACACCGTGATGAAGAAGCTGAACAAGCTCGGCAAGGGCATCATCCTGATGCACGACTTCCAGAAGCACACCGCGGAAGCCCTGCCCACGCTGCTGACGCAGCTCAAGGCCGGCGGCTACAAGGTGGTCGCGATGCGCGCCAAGTTCCCGGTAACGGTGCTGCCGCAATACGAGCAGGAGCTCGCCAAGGACGTCAAGCTGCCGACCGTAAGCTCGCGCCCGGTGAACAGCGTCGTCACCACCGTCGATCAGCAATAGCGCCGGCGACAATCCTGGTGCCGGCGTTGCGCATCGAAGGCTTCGTCATCGTCTCCGCCGATGGCCGGCTGGCGAATGCGCGGAACGTGATGCCCGACGATCTCAAGATCGAGGGCGACAAGCGGTTCTTCACCGCAGCCCTCGACCGCGCCGACCTCGTCGTGCATGGCCGTCACTCCCAGGAAGAGCAGCCGAATGCGCCAAAGCGGCGGCGCCTGATCCTGACCAGCAAGGTCGCGGCCACCGCGCCCGCCCCCGATAATCCGAAGGCGCTGTTGTGGAATCCCGCCGGCTGCCCGTTCGAGACGGCGAGCCGCGAGGCCGGCGTGACCTCGGGCATGGTCGCGGTCATCGGCGGCCCCGGCGTGTTCGGCATGTTCATGGACCGCTACGACACGTTCTGGCTCTCGGTCGCCCCGAAGGTGCACATCCCCGACGGCGAGCCGTGCTTTCCCGGCGTTCCCGCCCGCACCCCGCAGCAGGTGCTCTCGGCGCACGGCCTGCACGCCGGCGCGCCGCAGCTGATCGATGCCGCGCAGGATGTCAGCGTGACGCCGTGGCGGCGGATGGGTTGAAAGATCGCTGTTCGTAGTCCGTAGGATGGGTAGAGCGCAGCGAAACCCATCGCTACGTGCCAGCCTGGCGCATGATGCCTACGCTGCCGCGTCCTACACGTCCCCATAGGCCGGGTCGTCGCGGCGCGGGCCGCGGCCGTAGCCGGCGATGATGAACAGCGCGCCGATCAGCGACAGGTTCTTCAGCGCATCGATCAGCGTGCTGAGGTTGTCGGGCGCCGGCTGATTCCAGAAGTCATGGAAGTAGAAGGTGGCGAAGCACACGAAGATGATCAGGAGAATCGCGAAGAAACGCGCCAGCACGTTCACCGCGATCATCAGCCCCGCGACGATCTCGAAGCCACCGATCGTGATCGCCAGCAGCTGCATGAAGGGCATGCCGACGGAGGTTTCGATCTGCTGCGTATAGGGCACGACCACGGCCGGGATCGTCACCTTGGCCGCCAGCAGATCCGCCGTCGCCTGGATGCCGAACAGCTTGCTCGCTCCCGAATAGAGGAACAGCACGGCGAACAGGATCCGCCCGAAGGTGATGAACGCTGGCATGAGTCGGCCTCACTGGATGGCAGAAATCGGACGAAGCAGGCGAAGCGATTATGGTCGCTCCACCTGCCTCGATCAAATCGAATCCATCTCGGTTCAAACACGATGCGGAAAGCTGCGCTGCGGTTTTCCGAACATAACGTGCTCAAACAACGGCCGTCAGCCGAACAGCGTCGGCTGCGCGCGGCCGGCGCGCTCTTGGGCTTCGACCGCGGCCACCGCCGTCATGTTGAGGATGCCGCGCGCCGTCACGCCGGGGGTGAGGATGTGCGCCGGGCGCGCCGGACCGATCAGGATCGGCCCCACCGGCAACGCGTTGGCCAGCGATTTGATCATTTGATAGGCGATGTTGGCGGCATCGAGGTTCGGCATGATCAGGATGTTGGCCTCGCCTTCCAGCCGCGACTGCGGCAGCACCAGGCGCCGCGCCGCCGCCGACAGCGCAGTGTCACCCTGCATCTCGCCGTCGGCCTCGATCTCCGGGTGCTTGTCCTTCAGGAGCTGGGTCGCCCGCCGCATCTTGCGCGAGGAATCCGTGTCATAGCTGCCGAAGTCGGAATGTGACACGAAGGCGACCCTCGGCTTGAAGGCGAAGCGCTGGACATGGATCGCCGCGAGCGATGCCACTTCGGCGAGTTCCTCCGCGCTCGGGTTCGGCCGCACCTGGGTATCGGCGAGGAAATGGGCGCCGGTGGAGGTGATCATCAGCGCCAGCGCGGCATAGTCGCTGACCCCCGGCAGGAAGCCGATGATCTCGCGGACATGGCGCAGATGGCTCATGTAGCGGCCCTCGACGCCGCACAGCATCGCGTCAGCCTCGCCGCGCGACACTGCAAGCGCCGCGATCACGGTATTGTTGGTGCGGACCACGGTCCGCGCGGCCTCGGGCGTCACGCCGCGCCGGCCGGCGACGTCGATATAGGACTGCACATAGGAACGGTAGCGCGGATCGTCCTCGGGATTGATCAGGTCGAAATCGCGGCCGGCCTTGATCGACAGGCCGAAGCGCTTGATCCTGGTCTCGACCACCGATGGCCGGCCGACCAGGATCGGTCGCGCCAGCTTTTCCTCGAGCACCACCTGCGTCGCGCGCAGCACACGCTCGTCCTCGCCTTCGGCGTAGATCACGCGCACCGGCTGGGTCTTGGCCTTGGCGAACACCGGCTTCATGGTGAGGCCGGAGCGGAAGGCAAAGCGTTCGAGATTGGCGGCGTATTCGTCGAAATTGGTGATCGGCCGGGTCGCGACGCCGGACTCGATCGCGGCCCTGGCCACCGCCGGCGCGATGCGCAGGATCAGGCGCGGATCGAACGGGCTCGGGATCAGCGAACCGGGGCCGAACCCCTGGGTCTCGCCGCTCTCGAAACCATGGGCCACCGCATCCGACGGCGGATCGCGCGCGAGCTGCGCGATCGCGTCCACGGCGGCATGCTTCATCGCCTCGTTGATCGCGGTAGCGCCGACATCGAGCGCGCCGCGGAAGATGAAGGGGAAGCAGAGCACGTTGTTGACCTGGTTCGGAAAGTCCGACCGTCCGGTGCAGATCATCGCGTCGGGACGCGCCAGACGCGCCTCATCCGGCATGATCTCCGGCACCGGATTGGCAAGCGCCATCACAAGCGGCTTGTCGCCCATCTGCTTGACCATTTCGGGCTTGAGCACACCCGGCGCCGACAGGCCGATGAAGATGTCCGCGCCCGGAATGACGTCGGCGAGCACGCGTGCGTCGGTCTTCTGGGTATAGACCGCCTTCCAGCGATCCATCGTGGTGTTGCGGCCCTCATAGACCACACCATCGATGTCGCAGACCCAGATGTTCTTGCGCTGCGCCCCCATCGAGACCAGCAGATTGAGGGTTGCGATCGCGGCCGCGCCCGCGCCCGAACAGACGATCTTCACGTCAGAGAGTTGCTTGCCGTTCAACAACAGCCCGTTGACGATCGCGGCGGCGACGATGATCGCGGTGCCGTGCTGGTCGTCGTGGAAGACCGGGATCTTCATGCGCTCCTTGAGCTGCGCCTCGATCTCGAAGCACTCAGGTCCGCGGATGTCCTCGAGATTGATGCCGCCGAAGGTCGGCTCCAGCGCGGCGACGGTCTCGACCACGCGCTCGATCGTGTCGGCCTTGATCTCGATGTCGAACACGTCGATGCCGGCGAATTTCTTGAACAGCACCGCCTTGCCTTCCATGACGGGCTTGGACGCCAGCGGACCGATATTGCCGAGACCGAGCACCGCGGTCCCGTTCGAGACCACGGCGACCAGATTGGAGCGGGCAGTCAGCGTTGCCGCCTCGGCCGGGTTCTTGGCAATCTCGGTGCAGGCGGCGGCGACGCCCGGCGAATAGGCCAGCGCCAGGTCTCGCTGGTTGGCAAGCGGCTTGATCGCCTGGATCTCGAGCTTGCCCGGCCGCGGCAGCCGGTGATAGGCGAGCGCGGCGTTATGGAGTTCTTCAGACGATGACGACATGCGTGCTCCCCGCGTTTCCGGCCCAAATTTCTTGTTTCTGTGCTAATTCAGGCGAAAGTCATTTGTCCGGCAAATCGAGCCGGATGTGAAGCATGTCCGGCCGCTTGGATGCAACATCGGATAATGTCCCCGTCAACAGGCCCGGGCCGGCCCGTTCGTGGATGCTGCACCTTCCGGCCGCGGATTGGCAATTTTTTCCCCTTGATCATCCGGAGTTGACCGAATGAAGAAAATTCTGCTCGGCCTGATTGCCGTGGTTGTGATCGCGGCTGCCGGCTTCTTCGGTTTCGACTTCTATGCCCAGCGCCGGGTCACGCGCGACGTCGAGGCCGCCTTCGAGCAGGTCCGTGCCAGCGGCGCCAAGGCGAGCCACGGCAAGATCACGTTCGACGTTAAGAGCCGCACCCTGACGATCGCGGACGTCGCCACCGAGTCGGGGACGCAATCCCCGGTCAGCGTCAAGATTGCCAGTCTCACGATGACCGGCCTCGGTCAAACCGACGCGGCACGGGTCTCCGCCGGCAATGTCGAGTTCAGCGATGTCGAGATCGGCGTGGCAGGACCTACCCCGACGATCACCTCACTGACCTACAAGGCGCCGCGGATCACGGTGAAGGATTATTCCGGCCCCGCCAGCCTGCCCCAGCTTCCAGCCTCGTCGTCGATCTTCGAGCTGTACCGGTCCGCGTTCGGACTGCTTGCGAGCATCAACGCATCATCGGTCGCTGCGCCCAGCCTGACCGGAACGATGACCTTCAGTGCCGCCGCAAAAGCCGGCGACGGCGCCGGCGGCGAATTCGCCTATTCGGGCATCGCCATTGAAAACATGAAGGACGGAAAGATCGCGTCCAGCAAAACCGACAAGGTTGTGTTCACGATCAACCAGCAGGCGGCAGGCAAGCCGATCAAAATGACCGGCGAGCTCGCCAATATCGCCGCGACCGATATCGACGTTGGCGCGATGGCGGCGATATTCGATCCGGGCAAGGCCAACGATGACAGGGAGTACCGGATCCAAGGACACGTTTCGGCCGGTCCTTATGTCATTACCGCTGCGCCCGGCGTGAACATGCGGATCGAGGGCGTGACCGTCGACGACACCAGGATCAATCCGTCACGGATGCAACTGCCGGCGCTGCTGGCAATGATCCCGCCGCAAGGGAGTCCGCCGCCGTCTGCCGCCCAGGCACGCGAACTGCTGGACAAGATCGCCGGCCTATATTCGGGCATCGGAATTGCAAATGCCGAGATGCATGGGCTCTCGGTCGAGACGCCGCAGGGCCCGCTCAAGCTCGCCTCGATGCGGTTCAACTTCGAACACGGCAAGATCGGCGAACTTGCGGTCGAGGGACTCGATACCCGTGCGCCGAACGGTCCCATCAAGGTCGGACGCTTTGCGCTGAAGTCGCTCGACGTCGCCAGCTTCATGCGGCTGTCGGCACAATTCGCCGCGCAGAAGCCGTCGGCCGAACAGGCGCTGGCGCTATTCCCGCTGATCGAAGGCGTCGAGGTCAAAGGCGTCGCGTCGCCCTACAAGGCCACCGGCAAGCCGGTCAACATCGACGTCTTCAGTCTCGACTGGGGTCAGTTCGTCGGATCGATCCCGAGCAAGCTGCGGCTGACCGCGAAGCTGGCGGCACCGCTCGATGCGGCCGATCCGCGGCAGCAACCGTTCGTCGCCGCCGGGATCGACCGGATGGCTGTCGACGCCGATCTCGGCGCTGTCTGGACCGAGACGTCGCGCGTGTTCGTGCTCGAGCCGGTCAAGCTCGACATGGCGGGCCTGCTGAATGCGTCGGCGAAGCTCTCGCTTGGCAACGTGCCGCGCGAGACCTTTTCGGCGAGCGCCGCAGAAGCCATGGGCGCGGCCGCGCAGATCGAAGCCGGCATGATCGAGCTCACGATTCACGACCTCGGCATCATCGACCTCGCTGTCGCCCAGTACGCCCGCACCCGGAACATCAGCCGCGACGAGGCGCGCAAGGTCATCCTCGACGCTATCAAGGCGCAAGGCGCCGAGATCGGCGGAGCCAATCCCGACGCCACCGCGCTCCTCACCGCGATCGGCCAGTTCATCGAGACGCCGGGACAGACGCTGGTCATCAAGCTCACTCCGCGCGCGAAAGCGCCGGCGCTTCAGCTGATGCAGTTGCTCAAGACCGATCCGCAATCGGCGCTGGCGCAATTCCGGATCGAGGCCTCGACGGGGTTGTGATTCCCGTAGCCCGGATGGAGCGAAGCGCAATCCGGGAACAGCGTCGCCGCAGGAGAGACCCGCCCCGGATTTCGCTTTCGCTCCATCCGGGCTACGCACCTCTCCTGCCCGCCTAACCCTTCGCCGGCAGGTTGGTGCGGATGTGAAGCTCCTTGAGCTGCTTCGGGGTTGCTTCCGACGGCGCGCCCATCAGCAAGTCCATGGCCTGCTGGTTCATCGGGAACAGCGAGATCTCGCGCAGATTGTTGGTGCCGCAGAGCAGCATCACGATGCGGTCGAGGCCTGCCGCCATGCCGCCATGCGGCGGGGCGCCGTACTGGAACGCACGGTACATGCCGCCGAAGCGATCGATGACCTCCTGCTCGCCATAGCCTGCGATCTCGAACGCCTTCACCATCGCTTCCGGCTTGTGGTTGCGGATGCCGCCGGAGGCGATCTCGTAGCCGTTGCAGGCGATGTCGTACTGGAACGCCTTGATGGTCAGCGGGTCCTGCGACGTCAGCGCGTCGAGGCCGCCCTGCGGCATCGAGAACGGGTTGTGCGAGAAGTCGACCTTCTTGTTCTCCTCGTCATACTCGTACATCGGGAAGTCGACGATCCAGGCGAGCTCGAACCGGTCCTTGTCGATCAGGTTCAATTCCTCGCCGAGCTTGGTGCGCGCGAGACCCGCGAACTTCCAGAATTTCTCGGGATCGCCGGCGACAAAGAACGCGGCATCGCCTTCCTTGAGGCCGAGCTGGTCGCGGATCGCTGCCGTGCGCTCCGCTCCGATGTTGTTCGCCAGGGGACCCGCGCCCTCGCCGCCCTCGCGCCACATGATGTAGCCGAGGCCGGGCTGGCCTTCGCCCTGCGCCCACGAGTTCATGCGGTCGCAGAACGCGCGGCTGCCGCCGCCGGTACCCGGGATCGCCCAGACCTGGTTCTTCGGGTCCTCCAGCATGCGTGCGAACACCTTGAAGCCGGAGCCGCGGAAGTGCTCGGAGACTTCCTGCATTACGATCTTGTTGCGCAAATCGGGCTTGTCGGAGCCGTATTTGCGCACGGCCTCCGCAAACGGAATCCGCGGCCAGTTCTTCGTGACCGGCTTGCCCTTGGCAAAATCCTCGAACACACCGGTGATCACGGGCTCCATCGCCGCGAACACGTCGTCCTGGGTGACGAAGCTCATCTCGACGTCGAGCTGATAGAACTCGCCCGGCAGACGGTCGGCGCGCGGGTCCTCGTCGCGGAAGCACGGCGCGATCTGGAAGTAGCGGTCGAAGCCCGACATCATCAACAGCTGCTTGTACTGCTGCGGCGCCTGCGGCAGCGCGTAGAACTTGCCGGGATGGATGCGCGACGGCACCAGGAAGTCGCGCGCGCCTTCCGGCGAGGACGCCGTCAGGATCGGGGTCTGGAATTCGAAGAAGCCCTGCTCCTTCATCCGCTTGCGCATGGAATCGACCACCGCGCCGCGGGTCATGATGTTCTGGTGCAGCTTCTCGCGACGCAGGTCGAGGAAGCGGTATTTCAGCCTGATATCTTCGGGATATTCCTGCTCGCCGAACACCGGCAGCGGCAGTTCGGCGGCCGGGCCCAGCACCTCGATCTCCTTGATGTAGACCTCGACCATGCCGGTCGGCAGTTCCGGGTTGTCGGTGCCGGCGGGACGGCGGCGCACCTTGCCGTCGATCCGCACCACCCATTCGGAGCGGAACTTCTCGACCTCGGCGAATGCCGGCGAGTCCGGATCGGCCACGCATTGGGTGATGCCGTAATGGTCGCGCAGATCGACGAACAGCACGCCGCCATGGTCGCGGACCCGGTGAACCCAACCCGAAAGCCGGACCGTCTGGTCGATATCGCCCTCTCGGAGCGCGCCGCATGTGTGTGACCGGTAGCGATGCATAGTCGTTCCAAAAACTGATGTCGGAGGAGAATCGCGATAGGAAACTTCCTATCCGAAGGCGCTGGGTTTACCCGAGCCCGCTCGGGGCGGCAACCAAGGGAACGCCCGCTTTTGGCCCGAAACTGCAGATTTTGCTGCGATCCGGCGCCAGGTGGGCGCCAATCGTTTGCCTATTCGGCCCGCGAGCCTATCTTCGGGATATGACCATCCATTTCCCGTTCCAGAACACCTATTCGGCGCTGCCGGCGAACTTTTTCGCCCGCGTCGCGCCGACCCCGGTCGCCGCCCCCCGGCTGATCAAGCTGAACCGGCCGCTCGCGGTCCAGCTCGGGCTGGACCCTGACCTGCTTTCGACGCCGGAGGGCGCCGAAATCCTTGCCGGAAAGCGGCTGCCTGACGGCGCCGACCCGATCGCAATGGCCTATGCCGGCCATCAATTCGGGCACTTTGTTCCGCAGCTCGGCGACGGCCGCGCCATCCTGCTCGGCGAGGTCATCGACAAGGAGGGCGTTCGCCGTGACATCCAGCTCAAGGGATCCGGCCCAACCCCGTTCTCCCGCCGCGGCGACGGCCGCGCCGCCCTTGGTCCGGTCTTGCGCGAATACATCGTCAGCGAGGCGATGTTCGCTTTGGGCATCCCGACCACCCGCTCGCTCGCCGCCGTCGTCACCGGCGAGCCCGTGATGCGCGAGACCGCGCTGCCCGGCGCGGTGCTGACCCGCGTCGCGGCGAGTCACATCCGCGTCGGCACCTTCCAGTTCTTCGCCGCCCGCGGCGACACCGACGGCGTGCGCGCGCTCGCCGACCATGTCATCGCCAGGCACTATCCCGAGCTGAAGGACGCCGCCCAGCCCTATCACGCCCTGCTCGCCGGCGTCGTGGCACGGCAGGCCGCCCTGGTCGCGCGCTGGCTCCTGGTCGGCTTCATCCACGGCGTGATGAATACCGACAACACCTCGATCTCGGGCGAGACCATCGATTACGGTCCCTGCGCCTTCCTCGACACCTACAACCCGGCGCAGGTGTTCTCATCGATCGACGAGATGGGCCGCTACGCCTATGCCAACCAGCCGCGCATCGCGTTGTGGAATCTGACCCGGCTCGCCGAATGCCTGCTGCCGCTGTTCGCGGACGAGCAGGAGAAGGCGATCGAGCAGGCGCAGGTGATCCTCGGCGAATTCCCTGAAAAGTTCACCGCGGCCTACAACACCGGGCTGCGCGCCAAGGTCGGCCTCTTCACCGCGCGCGACGGTGACGAGGCGCTGATCCAGGATCTGCTGGACGCGATGGCCAAGAACGCGGCCGACTTCACGCTGACCTTCCGCCATCTCGGCGAGGCCGCAAGCGATGACGCCGCCGACGTCCGCGCGCAGTTCACCGATCCCGCGGCGTTCGACGAATGGGCCGCCCGCTGGCGCGCCCGCCTCGCGCTTGAGCCGCAAGCGCCGGCCGAACGCAAGGCCGCGATGCAGGCGGTCAATCCGGCCTTCATCCCGCGCAACCACCGGATCGAGGCGGTGATTGCGGCTGCGGTGAACTCGGATGACTACGCGCCGTTCGAGGAACTGCTGACGGTGCTGGCCAAGCCCTATGAGGACCAGCCGCAGTTCGCAGCCTACGCCGATCCGCCACTCCCCGAGCAGCGCGTGACGCAGACATTCTGCGGGACGTGAACCCATCCTGCGCATTCACACCGTCACCACGATCTTGCCCAACTGCGTGTTCGACTCCAGGTACCGGTGCGCGTCGACGATCTCCTCGAACGGAAACGTCCTGGCGATGATCGGCCTCAAGGCGCCGTCCGCAAGCCCGTCGAGGATGAACGCCTTCGCCGCGGCAAGCCGCGCGGGATCGCGCACGATCTCGTGCACGAGGTAGCCGCGCAGGGTCAGGCTCTTGCCGAGCACGTTGGCGAGCGGAAACGGCGTCGGCTCAGGACTGAGTCCACCATATTCGATCAGGATGCCGCCGGGTGCCATCGATGCCGTCAGCGGCACGAAGGCGGGGCCGCCGACGGCATCGAGCACCACGCGCACGCCGTTCGGTCCCGCGATCTGCTCCAGCCTTGATTGCAAATCTTGCTCCGCCGACGCGATCACGTGCGTCGCGCCGGCCTCGCGCAGCGCCTGCGCCTTGGCCGATGTCCGCGTCACCGCAATCGGGACCGCGCCGACACGGTTGGCGACCTGGATCGCCGCGAGCCCGACGCTGCTCGACGCCGCTGTGATGACGACGAACTCGCCTCGCCCGAGCCTTGCAAGATCGACCAGCGCACCGAACGCGGTGAGGTACTGCATCCACACCGCAGCCGCCGTTTCAAAACCGAGCGCGGGTGGATGCTTGACGACAAGCTCCGCCGGAAAGGTCGCGAGCTCGGCATGGGCAGGCCAGCGCACCATCGAGACCGGCGGCACAATGCTCACGGCATCGCCCGGCGCAAATCCTTCGACGTCCTCGCCGATCGCCGCGACAATCCCGGCGACTTCCAGCCCGAGGCCGGACGGCAGCGTCGCGGTCTCGATATAGCTGCCCCGGCGCAGCGAGGCCTCGGCGCGGTTGAGCCCCAGCGCCTTGCTGCGGATCTGAACCTCGCCGCGGGCCGGCGGCGCAATCGCGATCTCCTCGATGCGCAGCACCTCGGGACCACCATGCTGGTGAAAGCGGACGACACGGGCCATGGGCGAACTCCAAAACAATTGAATGGAATGTCGCTATGCCCGGCGGCGATCCCCGGATAAATCACCCGGTAGTTCCGACAATCGAAACCAGGAGTTTTGAATTGGATCGCCTCACCAGCATGGCCGTCTTCGTCAGGGCGGTCGATCTCGGCTCGTTCGCGGCCGCCGCCGATGCGCTCGAGATGTCGGCCCCGATGGTCGGCAAGCATGTGCGCTTCCTCGAACAACGGCTCGGCGTCCGCCTGCTCCATCGCACCACGCGCCGGCAGAGCCTGACCGATTCAGGGCAAGCCTATTACGAGCGCTGCCGCATCGTGCTCGGCGAGGCCGAGGCCGCCGACGCGCTCGCCTCCGATCAATCGTCGCAGCCGCGCGGGCGGCTGCGGGTGACGATGCCGTCGCTGCTCGGCCGCTACTGCATCGTCCCCACGCTGCTGAAGCTCGCGCAGAAATATCCCGCGCTCGAGCTCGATCTCGCGTTCGGTGATCCGATCGCCGATCTGATGGAGGGCGGTTACGACCTTGCGATCAGGACCGGCGAGCTCAACGAGCAATCCGGCGTGATCGCGCGGCGCATCGCGCTCCAGCGCATGGTGGTGTGCGGCTCGCGCACCTATCTGAAGGCCCATGGCAGGCCGCGCACGCTCGACGAACTCGGCCGGCACCAGGCGATCGTCTACCGCCGCTCGGGCCGCGTTCGCCCCTGGCTGTTTCCGCGCGACGGTCTTGCGCCGCACGAGGTCTGGCCGGCCGGGCGGCTCAGGCTCGACGACCTCGAAGCCATCGCGGATGCCGCAGCGAGCGGCATGGGGCTGGCGTGGCTGCCCTCCTGGCTGGTGCGTGAACGCCTCGACACCGGCGCGCTGGTCCGCGTTCTCGGCGACAACGGGGAATTTCCCTACGATTGCCACGCGCTGTGGCTGCCGACGCCGCGATTGCCACTCAAGGTCCGGCTCGCGGTGGATGCACTCGCAGCCGCGCTGCCGAAGCTCGTGGCGTAGCGCCGCGCCCCCGATTTGTTTGCAACGATTTCGCGCGCGCATCGTTGGCCGGTCAGCGCGGAACGGGCGGCCTCGTCCGATCCAGGTTCCGTGCCGCCGTGATGATGGAGCGCCAGCATGAACCAGCGCGATGACGACCTGAAAACCGCGATCGAGCGCAGCAACCCGAACGGCGTCGAGCCGCCCTTCTCCGAGGACGATCTGCAGCGCCGGCAACTCGGGCCGCGCGGCGTGCCCGGGCAACCGGACCCGGCGAAGATGACGCCACAACGCGCCAAGAAGACGCCGATCGATTCCGGTTCCGGCGGCCACACCGCCTGAACGCCGAAACAACGAAGAAACGAGAAGGATTCCACGATGAAGATCACCAGCTTCAAGGACATGTATGTCGCCGAGCTTCAGGAACTCGCAAGCGTCGAGGAGCAGCTCGCCGTGGCGCTGGCGCGGATGGCAGAGATCGCCTCGCATCCGTCGCTCAAGGATGCGTTCAGCCGCCATCACCGCGAGACCATCGTGCAGGGCGAGCGGTTGAAGTCGCTGCTGCGGATGCACGGGGCCGATCCGCTTGAGCACACCGACCAGGCCATGCAGGCGCTGATCCACGAGACCGCCAAGATGGTTTCGCTGCTGCCCGACGACAATCTGCGCGATGCCGGCCTCGTCGCGTCGGCGCAGAAGCTCGAGCACTACGAGATCGCCGCCTATGGCAGCGCGGCCGCCCTCGCCGGCCAGCTCAATCTGCGCGACGATCAGCGGCTGCTGCACGACAGTCTCGAGGAAGAGCGGCACGTCGACACGCTGCTGACGGCGCTCGCCAAGGGCGAGATCAACCAGGACGCGCTCGCCGCGTGACGCCGCAGGCTCTACTCATCCTACGCATCTACGCGCGCGGGAAAAATGCTGCTGAAAAATTCGCGCTTCGCGGAGTTGCTGTCGTTTTTATCCCGCGACTATTGCCCTGCGTGAGTCGTTCGATCAGCCTCTCATGATCGATGCCATGGGGAAGACGAACGATGAGCTTCAGGTTCAAGCAGGTTTTCGCAGACACCCAACAGGCGCTCGGCGCCGATCCGGCGCAGGCGCAGGTCGTGTTCCAGGCGACTTCGCAACTCGGCGACGGCGTCAATAGCCGCGTTGCCGTGCGGCAATTCTACGTCAGCGTCGACGAGCCGCCGGCGCTGGGCGGCAAGGACACCGCACCGAACCCGGTCGAGTACATCCTCGCCGCGCTCGGCGCATGCCAGGAGATCACCTATCGGCTCTATGCCGACGCGCTCGGCATTCCCCTCAGCGGCGTGTCCGTCAAGCTGTCGGGTGCCATCGATCTGCGCGGCTTCTTCAGCGTCGATCCAGACGTGCGAGCCGGTTTCCGCCAGATCGAGGCCGAGGTCGCCATCGACAGCCCGGCCTCCGCGGCCGACATCGCTCGGCTGAAGGAAACCGTCGACCGTCATTGCCCCGTGCTGGACATCCTGCGCAACCCGACGCCGGTGGATCTGAAGCTGCGCACCGGACCGTTGAGCGTGGCCGCCTAGCGCGCCATGTGAGCGTTAACTCACTCTCCACCATGCGCCGAGGCCGGCAGCGGTAACCATAAGGCTTAACAGCGCGTCAACGCTCCCCCAACAAGTCTAACTGTTTCTGATGGGGGAGAATGGCCCGTGGACGCATTTGCATTCGAATTTATGGGATTGGCGATGATCGCGCTCTGTCTCGTCGTGCTGGCGATGCCCGCCGCGCGCCGGCCGTCGAAGAACATCCGCTACGAGTGAGAGCCGCGAGAAATAACGCGCTCAAACGTCATCGAATGGCGATATGCTCGCGCTGACGAGTCCTGACCTTGGACGCAAATTGCGGGAATTGACGACGCTTGAACGACACCGACGTCCCGCAGCCAGGCCCAGCGCCCGCCACCGCGAGCTCGACGCACTCGCCGCTCGAGGTGCTGCTCATCTTCTTCAAGCTCGGCGTCAGCTGCTTCGGCGGCCCGATCGCCCATATCGGCTATTTCCGCGACGAGTTCGTCACCCGCCGCCGCTGGCTTGACGAGCAGGCCTATGCGGACCTGGTCGCGCTCTGCCAATTCCTGCCGGGCCCGGCGAGCAGCCAGGTCGGCTTTTCGCTCGGCCTGATCCGCGCCGGATACCTGGGGGCGCTGGCGGCCTGGACCGGGTTCACTTTGCCGTCTGCGATCGCGCTGGTGCTGTTTGCCTTCGGCGCCGGCGGATTGAGCGGTCCGGCGGGTACCGGCCTGGTGCACGGCCTCAAGCTGGTCGCGGTGGCGATCGTCGCCCAGGCCGTCTGGGGCATGGCGCGCTCGCTCTGCCCCGACCGCGAACGCGCCTCGATCGCGACGGTCGCGGCACTCGTCATCCTCGCCAGTTCGTCGTCGATCGCGCAGATCGGCGCCATCGTGCTCGGCGCCGTCGCCGGGCTTTGGTTCTGCCGGGCGCAAGAGGCCAACGGGGCCACCCATATCGCGATGCCGGTATCGCGCCGCGTTGGCGTCGTGGCGCTGATCCTGTTCGTCGCGCTGTTGGTCGGACTGCCGCTGCTGTCGCGGACATGGCCCGGCCTCGGCCTGTTCGAGGCCTTCTACCGCTCGGGCGCGCTGGTGTTCGGCGGAGGCCACGTCGTGTTGCCGCTGCTGCGCGAAGCCGTGGTGACGCCGGGCTGGATCGGCGACGATGCGTTCCTGACCGGCTACGGCGCCGCGCAGGCGGTGCCGGGCCCGCTATTCACCTTTGCCGCCTATCTCGGCGCCGTGATCGGCGGCCTGCCGGGCGCGATCGTCGGCCTCGTCGGTATCTTCCTGCCAGGAATTCTCGTCCTGCTCGCGGCACTGCCGTTCTGGGATAGCTTTCGCAAACGGCCGGCGGCGCAGGCGATGATGCGCGGCGTCAACGCCGCGGTCGTCGGCCTTCTGGGGGCCGCGCTCTACAATCCGGTGTGGACCAGCAGCGTCCACCGTCCGCTCGATTTCGGCATCGCGCTGGCCGGCTTCGTCCTGCTCACGGCATGGCGCGCGCCGCCGCTCGTGGTGGTCGTGCTCAGCGCGGCCGCCGGCATCGCCACGGGGCTCCTGCAATCGTGAACGATCGCGCGGTCGTTTCGCCGGGCGGATTAAGAACGCCTTCATGCCTCGCCGCCACGATAGCGGATATATGCCGAGCGCTTCTAAACAACCGGATCCGACCCGGGTTCCCATGCTGGACCTGCTGCGGCTCGCCGCGGTCGGGGCCGTGATCCTGTACCATTACGGCTTCTGGGGCGTGGCATCGAACGGCGTGCAAAAGGTGGCGATGCCGTACCTCGCCCCGGTCGCGCAATACGGCTTCCTCGGCGTCCCCGTGTTCTTCGCGATCTCTGGCTTCGTCATTGCCTATTCCGCCGAAGGCCGCACGCCGATTGGCTTCGCGATCGCCCGCTTCAGCCGGATCTATCCGACCTTCGTCATCTGCATGACGCTGACCTTCCTCGCGACGCTGCTGTTGGGCCACGCGTACTTCCACGTGACGTGGGGGCAATGGCTGGCAAACCTGTTCATCGCAGCCCCGATGCTCGGTCAGCCCTACATGGACGACGCCTACTGGTCGCTGGTGATCGAGGTCGTGTTCTACGCCTGGATCGCGCTGTTCCTGGCCTGGGGCATCTTTCCGCGGCGCATCGACACGATCATCGTAGCGTGGATCGCAATCACCTTCGCCAACGAGCTGACCCTCGACGTTCCCCTGTTCGAGAAGCTGTTCATGGCCGACGACAGCGGCTTCTTCGCCGTCGGGCTCCTGATCTATGAGCATTACCGGGGACGGCGCGACACCAGGCTGTACAGCCTGCTGACGCTGGCGACAGGCACGGCGACGTTCCAGGCCGTGCACAAGCTGGAGCGGCTCGGCGTCCACACCCATGGCAGCTTCGATCCCGGCGTTGTGACGGTGATCTGCATCGTCTCGCTCGGCATCGTGTTCGCTGCCACCCGCATCAAGTCGGTAGCCCTGCCGGCAGGCCTCGTCAGGGCCGTCGGCGGCATCACCTATCCGCTCTATCTGCTGCATCTGCAGCTCGGCTACGTCATCCTGCTCTTGATCGCACCAACGCCGAACGCGCTCTCGACCGTGCTGGTCGTGACGGGCATGGTGCTGCTGGCATGGTTCGTCTGGCGCTTCCTCGAAGGCCCGGCGCATTATCTAGTCAGGGACAGGCTGACGATGCTGGCCTCACGGCACGGATGGCCGTCGCGCATTCGCGCGAACGAAGCGCGGATTGATCGGGACGACGTTGCCCCGCCAATCGAGGCCAGGAGCATCGCCAACCGCTGATCAGTCCGGCGCACATCGCCGGAACAGCATCCACCCAACGTTGCCGCCGCCGCGAACCGTGGGCGGAAGCGAACACCATCATTCATCTGCGATGCGACGGTCAGGCGTAAGCGGGCGGATAGCGCCCGGGGCGCCTCGGTATGCTCAGACCCGCCCGCTCCATTCATGATCTCCGGGCATTTCCATTGTCAGTTCATTCGCCAGCTCGAGCGCTTCCTTGACGTCAGGCGTAGACAGACCTTCCGTGAACGTTCGAACGACGGGTAGCAACAGCTCAGCCGCTCGCGCCTGTTTGCCGGAATGTCGCCATAGGCGCGCCAGGCTGACAGCTGACCGCAATTCAAAGGACCGCGCGCTTTGCCTGCGCGCCAGCTCGATCGCGGCGAGGAACATTCGCTCGGCGGATTCGACGGACGATGGTTTCGAGTCATTGAGCGTTATCTCACCCTGCAGACGATAGATCTCGGCTTCGTAAAAATGCTCTCCCGTTCTTCTCCCGATCGCCGATGCACTGTCGAGTTCGTGCAAGGCAGCATCCGGCAAGCCGGCACTTGCATAGGCCTTCGCGAGCAGGCTCCTGAACCAGCAACTGGCGAGCCGGGCGCTCATGCCCTCGTAACCGTCGATAGCCATTCGCATCTGGTTCAATCCCTCATCGACATTCCCAAGCTCGGTCATCGCCCATCCTCGCAGGATGGTTGTCTGATGCTTCCAATGCAGGAAGCCGTGTTCCGATGAGAGAGCCAGTGCCCTGTTGGTGTAGTCGTGGGTCCCTTCGACATCGCGTAGATGCTGGCAAACGTAAGCGCCGAATGTCAGTGCAAACGACAGCGTGAAGGGGTGGCGAAGGTCTTCCGCTTCCGAAATAGCCTGCTGGCTATATCGGCGCGCCGCGTCAGGGCGGCCCAGAAACCACGACACGTACCCGAGATACGAGAGCGAGACGATCCCAGGATGGATGCCATGCGTTGCCGTCAGGGCGCCGTGTAGATCGGGACGATACAGATTCCTGAAGCGATGAAGGTGATGTTCGGCGGCGACAAACCGCCCGCGGTACAGCATGGTCATCGCGATCGCCCGATGCGCCTCGATCAGATATCCCGTCTGTTGCGTCGCGGACGAACTTTGGTTCGATGCCTCGCGCCTTGCGAACTGCAGGAGCTCCGCGCTCAGCTCATGCGCCCGCGCGAGATCGCCGCGGATAAAATGGCACACCCAAAGTCCGCGCGTCGCCGCAAAGACCTTCGCCATGTTGCCAAGATTCCGGCCGAGTTCGAGCGCGCGAACATAGTTCTCCTCGACTTCCTGCACGGCGTATCCCTTTGCCGCGATCAGGGCGGTGCCCAGGGCGATGCGAAGCTCAAGCTCGGACTCGTTTCGGCCCAGCATGCCGGGTGAGGCTTGCAGAACCCCGAGCCCACGACGCAAATGACCGATCGCCTCCAGAGTCGCACCCTTCATCGCGGCCTGCTTTCCGGCCTTGAGCCAGAAACCCGCAGCCGGCTCGCTTTGGCCAGACTCGGTCAGATGGTAGGCGAGAAGCTCCGGTTCGCGTTCGATCTTTTCCGGATATTTTTCGGCGAGCACGCGTGCGATCTTGGAGTGCAGCGTCCTTCTTTCCCTGTGCAACAAGCTTTCATGCGCCGCATTCTGGATCATCACGTGCTTGAACGAGTACAGCGCCTCCGGCAGAAAGCCGAAGCGGACGATCAATCCGGCTGCCTCCAGATGGTTCAGGGCGGCTTCGATCTGGTCCGCCGGCGCCTCGGCAACCTCGCGAAGGATCTCATAGGAGAACTCGCGGCCGATGGTGGCGCCGATCTGCGCGATTTTCTTGAATGATCCCATCCGGTCGAGGCGGGCCATCAGGGAATCGTTCAATGTCGCGGGAATAGCGAGCTGATGCCACGGACCGGACAAGACGTAACGTCCATGTTGTTCAGTCAAGACGTCGGATTCGAGAACGGCCTTGGTCAGCTCTTCAAGGAAGAGCGGCACACCATCGGTTTTGACAATGATGTCCTCAATCACCTCTTTGGGAAGCTCCTTTTCTCCAGCCACACGTTCAACCAATATCGTGCGGACCTGTCGGCCGAGACGCTTGAGGTTCGCACTGATGGTGTGCGCGTGATCCTTCCAGCCCGGCTGAAACTCCGGACGACAGGTGATCACGACGAGGATCGACGTGTTGCGAACGTTCTCCACCAGCAGATCGAGCACGGCCCGCGAGGTGGGATCGATCCAATGTACGTCCTCAAAATCGATCAGGAGCGTCTGCCCGCGTGCTTGCGCGAGCAGATGGTTGACGAGCGTGGAAATCGTCGCATCCTTCAGCTGCTGCGGCGAGAGATCCAGGGCCGCGTAGCGGTCCCCGGTGGGAATTGAAAGCAACGCCGCAAGGATCGGGACCACTGTGTCCGCCTCGCCGTTCGAGGCGGCGACACCGGCTTCAAGCTTTGTCAGCCAAAGCGCAGACGCGTTCTCGCCGTCAAGGCCGAGCGCGAATTTGAGATGCTCGATGAAGGGATGAAAAGCGGTGCTGCTGTAATAGGGAGAGCACTGGAACGAAACCTGTCCGTGCTGATCACCTGCGATCCGCTCCCGCAATTCCTGAACGATCCTGGACTTTCCAATTCCCGGCTCGCCCGTCAGCACCACGACCTGCCCCTCATGGGCTTTCGCTTGCTGCCAACGCGTGAGCAGCAACGCCACCTCTTCGGTGCGGTTGACCAGCGGCGTCAATCTGGAGCCCATGGCTGCGGCAAATCGCGTCTCGGCGCGGCAGGGCCGAACCACGAGCCAGGCCTGGGCCTTCGCGGATATCCCCTTCAGCGCGTGAAATCCGAAGTCCTGGTAGTCGAACTTTCCTCTCAGCAGGGATTGCGTCGAAGACGCAATGACGACGCCGTCCGGAGGCGCCAAGGCCTGCAGACGGGCAGCCAGATTTGGCGTCTCGCCGACTGCGGAATCGTGCTCCTCGGTGTCCTGTCCAACCAGGTCTCCGACGACAACAAGGCCGGTCGCAATCCCGATGCGCACACTGGGCCCATGATTTGCAACGTCGCGGGCGTCACTCGCTCTCGCCGACGACAGGCTCCGTACAATTTCGAGCGCCGCACGCACCGACCGCTCGGCGTCATCCTCATGGGCATTCGGATAGCCAAAATAGACCAGAATGCCGTCCCCGAGGTAGCGGGCCGCGAAGCCTTCATACCGCTTGACCACGCTGACGCACTTTTCCCTGAAGCTCGCGATCATGTCGCGGACGTCTTCGGGATCGAACTGTTCGGACAGCGAGGTCGAACCGACCATGTCGCAGAACATCACGGTCAGCTGGCGCCGCTCGGCGCTCACCGCCGCGCCTTCCGCGACGCTCCTACCGCCGGCGGGACCTTCTGCCGAACGGGTCAGGGAAGCAACCGCGCGCTGCAAGCGCTTGCGGTCTCCCAGCGGAAGTCCAAGCTCGACCAGATCCTGCTCGGTCAAATCGGGCAGGATGTCCAAGTCGATGCGATGCAGTACAAAGAGGTCGCTGTACTGGCCGAGATCAACGGTTTCGAGCCAGTGCTTGAGAGCAGCCTCGATATCGGCGCTTGGCTGTTTCTCCGGCATTGTGATCCGTCCGACTGCGGGCCATTGGCGACAATGGGCCTCGTTCGACGATGCCAAGGGGTTTGTTTACCCCAGACTGGACGCGTTCACAAAGTGCGAAAACAAGGAGCAGGCCGATCGAAGACGCACTCTGCCCTCGGTCGCTCAGATATTCGAGATGGCGCACGCGCCGGTATTTTGGCCGTGGTCCTAGCCCCGAGCTTGCTACCCATTGCTCGGGGCCCATGGGTGCGATCGGCACCCGGCTTTCCCTGCGCCCTCTGAGAGAGCGCGAAACGAACAGCAAGACTCGGGCAACTCATGCCGCGAGAATGCGGAAACATGACTCACAAGAGGCGCAGCAAACTCAGTGTCGTCCCGGGCTTGACCCGGGACCCGTAACCACAAATGCAAGTTTGTTGCGCGGCGCTGGGCCAGGGCCCTCTTCAACAACAGATCCCTGTGGTTATGGGTCCCTGCTCCCGTGCGCATTGCGCACTAGGCAGGGACGAGGATTGCGGATGTCGTCCGTGCGATACATTCGGTGTCGTCCTGGCCTGGTGCGCAATTGCGCACGGAGCCACGACCCATCCCCCCAATGCCCATTGCCGCGCGCGACTGGGGCCGCGATCGCCCGACCTACGAATTCCGGCGGCTACGGGTCCCGCCTTTCGCCCGCACGACCGACGAATTGTCGGCACGACCAGGCCGAAAACACCCTCGAATCACGCCCAATCAATTCAAAAATGCCCTGTCCCTCGCCCCGCGCAGGGCCAAAATCCCTGCAAGACCCTTGACATAGCTGCCCTTTCGGCAGAACGCGTGGGGTCAAGCCGTTATGGACACTTCATGGATTTGATTAGCACGACCTCCGACCTCGCCGCCGCCTGCGACCGGCTCGCCAAACACAAGGTCATCACTGTCGACACCGAGTTCCTGCGGGAGACGACCTACTATCCGCTGCTCTGCGTCGTGCAGATGGCGAGCGCGGACGAAGCGGTCGTGGTCGACGCGCTGGCACCCGGCATCGACCTCAAGCCGTTCTTCGACCTGATGTCGAACGAGGCCGTGCTCAAGGTATTCCACGCCGCGCGGCAGGACATCGAAATCGTCTGGCACCTCTCCGGCACGATTCCACATCCGATCTTCGATACCCAGGTCGCCGCCATGGTGCTCGGCTATGGCGACAGCATCGCCTATGACCAGCTCGTCGACCGCGTCACCGGCCACCGCCCCGACAAGACCCATCGCTTCACCGACTGGTCGCGCCGCCCGCTGACCGACGAGCAGCTCCACTACGCCGTCTCCGACGTGACCCATCTGCGCGAAGTGTTCGCAGCGCTCGATGCCGATCTGAAGAAGCGCGACCGCAGCGACTGGGTCAGCGAGGAGATGGAGGTCCTGACCTCGCCGAAGACCTACGACTTCCATCCGGAGCGCGCCTGGGAGCGGCTCAAGACCCGCGTGCGCAAGCCGCGCGAGCTCGCAGTGCTGATCGAGGTCGCGGCCTGGCGCGAGCAGGAGGCGCAGAGCCGCGACGTGCCGCGTTCGCGCGTGCTCAAGGACGATGCGGTCGGCGATATCGCCACCCATGCGCCGACCTCGCTGGAGAAGCTCGGCAATCTGCGCTCGCTGCCGAAGGGCTTTGAGCGCTCGAAATGGGGCGCCGACATCATTGCCGCCGTGCAGCGCGGGCTCGCCCGCGACCAGGCGACGCTGCCCAAGCTGGAAAAGCCGAGAAACAATTCCAACGGTGCGGCGACCGTCGAACTGTTGAAGGTGCTGCTGCGCATGACCTCGGAGCGGCACGGCGTCGCCAGCAAGGTGATCGCCACCGTCGACGACCTCGAGCAGATCGCGGCCAGCGATCAGGCCGAGGTCGGCGCCCTGCACGGCTGGCGTCGCGAACTGTTCGGCGAGGCCGCGCTCAAGCTCAAGCACGGCCAGCTCGCGCTGGCGATCGACAAGGGCCGCGTGGTGCGGGTGGACCGGAGTTAGCGCGTTCGCCTGGTGCGCGCCGGGTTCCGCCGGCAGTCGGCCAGTGGCCGAACGCGTTGCCCCGGAGTTCGACCGGCACAGGCTGAGGTTGCGTCACGCAAAACCACCGCGCTTGCTAAGGCGCAATTTTCGTGTTGCAATCCCTTCACAATCGGATTGCGGCCGTTCGACTGTGCGTTTCGCGACGTTGATATCCAAGGCTTCGATGTACAGGCTTCGAGAGGCGAAACTTCGGACTTGAAGACTTTGGATCTGACGACCCGGAAAGTGAACAGACAGCGCAAAGTCCGCTTGTGGCGTGGCACGTGGAAAACGTGGCCGCGTCTTTTTTATGTCTAAACTGGGAGAGAGACGATGCCGAAGGGTACCGTCAAATGGTTCAACCCGACCAAAGGTTACGGGTTCATCAAGCCAGCCGTCGGCGACAAGGACGTGTTCGTCCACATCTCGGCGGTCGAGCGCGCGGGCCTCAGCACATTGAACGAGAACCAGTCCGTCGAGTACGAGCTGGTGGAGAACCGCGGCAAGGCGTCGGCAGAGAACCTCAAGGTTCACTGAACGCCGCTGCCAGCGGAATTCATCCTGATGCCTCCCCCGGCCGCATCACCCCGGGGGATGTCTCCTGCAACCGCGCGCTAAGGCGCCGGCGCGATCAGCGTATCGTCGGTTGCGCCGCTGCCCACGGTCTTGCAGAGATCGCCTTCGAGCTTGAGCCGGCCGCTTGCCAGCAGCCGCAGCGCCTCCGGATAGATGCGATGCTCGATGGTGATCACGCGCGCGGCGAGCGTCTCGGCGGTGTCGTCGTCAGCGACCGTGACCGCGCCCTGCATCACGATCGGTCCGGCGTCGGTCTCCGGGATCACGAAATGCACCGTCGCTCCGGACAGCTTGACCCCGGCACGCAACGCCTGGCCGTGCGGATCGAGGCCCGGAAAACAGGGCAGCAGCGAGGGATGGATGTTGAGCATCCGCCCGTACCAGTGTCGCACGAACTCGGCGGTGAACAGCCGCATGAAGCCGCCGAGGCAGATCAGCTCGACCTGCCTGTCATCGAGCGCGCGCTGCAGCACGGCCTCGAAGCCGGCGCGGTCCTTGCCGAACGGCTTGCTCTCGATGACGATGGTCGCAATGCCGCTCGCGGCCGCCTTCTCGAGCCCGGCAGCATCGGCGCGGTTCGAGATCACGGCGACGATCTCAGCTGGGAAATCCGCAGCCTTCGCAGCCTCGATCAGCGCGGCCATGTTGGAGCCGCGGCCGGAGATCAGGATGGCGACGCGGCGCTTCATCGCGAGAGATCGAGATGACCGTTATAGACCACGCGATGCTCACCCTTGGCCTCGATCACCTCGCCGAGCAGCGTCGCGGTCTCGCCGCCGGCGGTGAACGCCTCGGTCACGGCGTCGACCGCATCAGCCTTGACGATCGCGATCATGCCGATGCCGCAGTTGAAGGTGCGCAGCAGCTCGAGCTCGGCGATGCCGCCCTGCTCGGCCAGCCATTTGAACACCGGCAGCACCGGCAGCCGCGCCAGATCGATGCCGACGCCGAGATGCTTCGGCAAGACGCGCGGAATGTTGTCGGTGAAGCCGCCGCCGGTGATGTGGGCGAGGCCCTTCACCGCGCCGGTGTCACGGATCGCGCTCAGGCAGGATTTCACATAGAGCCTGGTCGGCGTCAGCAGCGCCGCGCCAAGCGTCATCACCGGCGCGAACGGTGCCGGCGCGTCATAGGCAACGCCGGACTGCTCGACGATCTTGCGCACCAGCGAATAGCCGTTGGAGTGCACGCCGGAGGAAGCCAGCCCAATCACGGCATCGCCCGCCGCGATATCCGGGGTCGGCAGCAGCGTGCCGCGCTCGGCCGCGCCGACCGCGAAGCCGCCGAGGTCGTAATCGCTATCCTTGTAGAGGCCGGGCATCTCGGCGGTTTCGCCGCCGATCAGCGCGCAGCCGGATTCCCGGCAGCCCTCGGCGATGCCAGCGACGATCTGCGCGGTGGCCTCCGGATGGAGCTTGCCGCAGGCGAAATAGTCGAGGAAGAACAGCGGTTCCGCGCCCTGCACGACGAGGTCGTTGACCGACATCGCGACCAGATCGATGCCGATGCCGCCATGTATGCCGGTCTCGATCGCGATCTTCAGCTTGGTGCCGACGCCATCGGTCGCCGCCACCAGGACCGGATCCTTGAAGCCGGCGGCCTTGAGGTCGAACAGCCCGCCGAAACCGCCGATCTCGGCGTCCGCGCCAGGCCGCGCGGTGGCCCGCACCATCGGCTTGATCAGATCGACCAATCGATTGCCGGCGTCGATATCGACACCCGAATCCGCGTAAGTGAGCCCGTTTTTGCGCTCGGTCATGCCCAATTCCAGATGATCAGGGGCTGGTTACGAGGAATTCCGCCCCCGCGCAATGGCTCGCGGCGCTGCTGCCGCGATACTATGTAGATAACATAAGGCGGCTGCGCAAAAGAGCCGGATATCGAGTAAAATCAGGCTTCTAGCCGGGAAGCGACCCAAGTTGAGCATTCCGAACATCATCACCCTCGGCCGCATCATCCTGGTGCCGGTGATCGTCTGGGCCATCGTGTCCAGCCAGATGGAGATCGCGTTCGCGATCTTCGTGATCGCCGGCGTCTCGGACGCGGTCGACGGTTTCCTCGCCAAGCGCTTCAACATGACGAGCGAACTCGGCGCCCTGCTCGATCCGCTCGCCGACAAGGCGCTCCTGGTGTCGATCTATGTCGCGCTCGGAATCTGGGGCGCGGTGCCGCGCTGGATCGTGATTCTCGTGGTGTCGCGCGACATCATGATCGTCTCCGCGGTGATTGTGTCATGGTTGTTCGACAAGCCGGTCGAGATGAAGCCGCTGATGGTGTCGAAGCTGAACACGGTAGCGCAGGTCGCGTTCGCGGCACTGGTGCTGGCCTCGCTCGGCTTCGGCTTTCAGCCGCACCCTTACGACCTGATCCTGATGGGCCTGGTCACGATCTTTACTTTGGGTTCGGTGTCCCTCTATCTCGTGGAGTGGGTGCGGCACATGAGCACGATCGAAGCTCGGTAGGCGGGATCCGGAAAAGTGGAAGCCGGTTTTCCCGCGACAAACGCGACGCGTTTGTGCATGGCTAAAATGACGTAGTTTGGAGACTTGTGTGGCCGGTAGCGTTCAACCTCGTCAATTGGCCTTGGCCCTGCCGCACGAGGAGAAGCTGACCCGCGACGATTTCCTCGAGGGCCCTGCCAATGAGGCGGCGCTGGCGCTGATCGACGGCTGGCCGGACTGGCCGAACCGAATCATGCTGCTGGTCGGGCCTGACGGCTCCGGCAAAAGCCACCTCGCCGCGATCTGGGCCGAGAGCGCCGGCGCGCGCTCGACCGCGGCGCATGCGCTGACCGCCGACACGGTGCCGACCGCGCTTGCGACCGGTGCGCTGGTGGTCGAGGACCTGAGGCCGTCGGATTTCGACGAGCGCGCGATGTTTCATCTGATGAATCTGGCGCGCCAGGACGATGCCTACGTGCTGATCACGGCGCGCGTCCCGCCGTCGGCGTTCGATATCGAATTGCGCGACCTGCGGTCGCGGCTCCGCGCGGTGCCGACCGTGACGCTGCTGCCACCGGACGACCAGCTGTTCCGCGGCCTGATCGTCAAGTTCTGCGCCGACCGCCAGATGAGCGTGGACGAACCGCTGGTCAGCTATCTGAGCAACCGGATCGAGCGTTCCTACGTTGCCGTCCGGCAGGCGGTCGAGCTCCTGGATACCGAGGCACTCCGGCTCGGCCGTCCCGTCACGCGGGCGCTGGCGGCGGAGCTGTTGCGCGATGCCTGATCCATCCCCGCGGCTTGACGGCGCAGGCGAGCGGAACATCAATGTCATCGAAACGTCATCGCAATATCACATGGTCTCTGCGGCTCTCGGCTAGACCGCCCCGGCCCCTGCCCTGAATTGGACCAGCACTTGATGGACTCGGCACAAGCTACTGAAATCAAAGAAAAAGAGGCGGATTTTCCCGCCATTCCCGCAATCGCGTCCAGCCCCGAGCGCTTCATTAACCGGGAGCTCTCCTGGCTGCACTTCAACCGGCGGGTGCTCGAGGAATCGGTCAATCTCGGCCATCCCGTGCTGGAGCGGGTCCGCTTCCTGTCGATTTCGGCGAATAACCTCGACGAGTTCTTCATGGTCCGTGTCGCCGGCATCAAGGCGCAGGTCCGCGAGGGCATTACCGAGCGCAGCCCGGACGGCCTGCTGCCGGCCGATCAGCTCGTGATGATCAACAAGACCGTCTCGCAGCTCGCCTCCGACCAGCAGGCGATCTGGAGCGACCTGCGGGATATCCTGGCCAAGGTCGGCATCCAGCTGGTCGACGGCCGCGACGTCACCAAGCCCGAACGCAGCTGGATCGAGGATCATTTCCTTCACAACATCTTCCCGCTGCTGACCCCGCTGGCGATCGACCCGGCGCATCCGTTCCCGTTCATCCCGAATCTCGGCTTCACGGTGGCGCTGCAATTGTCCCGGATTTCCGACGGCAAGGCGATGAACGCGCTGATCCGCATGCCCGGCAAGATCGACCGCTTCATCCGCATCCCCTCCACCAAGGAAGGCGCGCCGGCGCGGCTGATCACGCTCGAGCAGGCTACCGGCCTGTTCATCGGCCGACTGTTCCCCGGCTACACCGTCAAGGGCCAGGGCGCATTCCGCATCATCAGGGACTCCGAACTCGAAATCGAGGAAGAGGCCGAAGACCTCGTTCGCCTGTTCGAGACCGCGCTCAAGCGCCGCCGCCGCGGGTCGGTGATCCGGCTCGAGATCGAGGCCACGATGCCCGAAGAGCTGCGCATCTTCGTGCAGCACGCCTTGTCGGCCGCAGATGACGAAGTGATCCTGGTCGACGGTGTGCTGGCGATGAACGAGCTGTCGCAGCTCACCCGCCTCAATCGCCCCGACCTCGAATTCCCACCCTACGTGCCGCGCCATCCCGAGCGGGTACGCGATCATGGCGGCGATATCTTCGCCGCCATCCGCCAGAAGGACCTCGTGGTCCATCACCCCTACGAATCCTTCGACGTCGTGGTGCAGTTCCTGCAGCAGGCGGCACGCGATCCCGACGTGGTCGCGATCAAGCAGACGCTGTATCGCACCTCGAACAATTCGCCGATCGTGCGCGCGCTGGCGGAAGCCGCCGAGGCCGGCAAGTCGGTGACCGCGCTGATCGAGCTGAAGGCGCGCTTCGACGAGGAAGCCAACATCCGCTGGGCCCGCGACCTCGAACGCGCCGGCGTGCAGGTGGTCTACGGCTTCATCGAATTGAAGACGCATGCCAAGCTGTCAATGGTGGTACGCCGCGAGGGCGGCAATCTCACGACCTATGTGCACACCGGCACCGGCAACTATCACCCGGTCACCGCGCGGATCTACACCGACCTCTCCTACTTCACCTCGGATCCGATCATCGGCCGCGACGTCGCGCGGGTCTTCAACTACATCACCGGCTATGCCGAGCCGAGCGACATCGAGAAGATGGCGGTGTCGCCGCTGACGCTACGCAAGCGGATCATCGAGCACATCCACGGCGAGATCGCGCACGTCAAGCACGGCCGCCCCGGCGCGGTCTGGATGAAGATGAATGCACTGGTCGATCCCGACATCATCGACGCGCTGTACGAGGCCTCGCAGGCCGGCGTCTCGGTCGAGCTCGTGGTGCGCGGCATCTGCTGCCTGCGGCCGGGGCTGCCGGGACTGTCGGAGAACATCCGCGTCAAATCGGTGATCGGCCGGTTCCTGGAACACGGCCGAATCTATTGCTTCGGCATGGGCCAGGGCCTGCCGAGCACAAAAGCTGCTGTGTATATCTCGTCCGCCGACATGATGCCGCGGAACCTCGACCGCCGCGTCGAGGTTCTCTGTCCGCTGCAAAATCCCACGGTGCATCAGCAGGTTCTCGAACAGATCATGGTCGCGAACCTGAAGGACACCGAGCAAAGCTGGCAATTGTTGCCGGATGGGTCGTCAACGCGTATGAAGGCCGCGAAAGGCGAAGAGCCCTTCAATCTGCATGACTACTTCATGACAAATCCGAGTCTGTCCGGCCGTGGTAAGTCTCTCAAGGAATCTTCACCGCGCCGTCTCACGCGTCGCAACGAGCGTCAGCAGCCATCGTCTTAAGGGGGCCTTACGGTGAAGCGGCCGCGGAAGCGCGCTTCCAGCGTCGCTGTCATCGATATCGGCTCGAACTCGGTTCGTCTCGTGGTTTACGAGGCGACGGCGCGCAGCCTCATCACCATCTTCAACGAGAAGGCGCTGTGCGGGCTCGGGCGCGAGGTGCAGAGCACCGGCCTGCTCGCAACCGATGCCGTCAACAAGGCGCTCACCGCGCTGCGCCGTTTTCGCGCGCTGTGCAGGATCCAGCAGGTCGGCCGCGTCTACGCGATCGCGACCGCGGCCTGCCGCGACGCCAAGAACGGTCCGGACTTCATCGCCAAGGCCGAGCGCATCTGCGGCGCCAAGATCGAGATCCTCACCGGACCGCGTGAAGCGAAGCTGTCCGCGCTCGGCGTCGTCTCGGGGGTGCACAATCCGAACGGCATCGTCGGTGATCTCGGCGGCGGCTCGCTTGAACTGATCGATGTCAAGGGCAGCCGCGTGCGCAGCGGCGTGACGTTGCCGCTCGGCAGCCTCGCGCTGCAGGACCTCTCCAACAAATCGCTCAAGCGCGCCGAACGCATCGTCAAGAATGAGCTGCTCGGCGTCGCCCAACTCAAGACCGGGCGTGGCCGTACCTTCTATGCCGTCGGCGGCACCTGGCGTGCGCTGGCGCGCATTCACATCATACAGAGCGGCTACCCGCTCAAGGTGATGCACGGCTATTCGATCCCGGCGGCCGACGCACTCGACTTCGCGCAGCGGCTGCGACGGCTGGCGGCCACCAACATGCTGGCCAATATCGAGTCGGTCGCCGACG
The DNA here is from genome assembly GCF_001189245.1 of Bradyrhizobium pachyrhizi. Taxonomy (GTDB): domain Bacteria; phylum Pseudomonadota; class Alphaproteobacteria; order Rhizobiales; family Xanthobacteraceae; genus Bradyrhizobium; species Bradyrhizobium pachyrhizi. The sequence continues at coordinate 180,329 of NZ_LFIQ01000114.1, forward strand.
CGCGGCGGCCGCTATTGGCCTATGCCGCGCTCGTGCTCGAATACATCATCCGCGTGGCCCAGCCGAAGACCATCGTGTTCTCGACCTTCGGCGTACGCGAGGGCCTGCTCTACGAGATGCTGCCGCAGGCCGAACGCGCCAAGGACGGACTGCTCTGCGCCGCGCAGAACCTCAACGAATTGCTGTCGCGCTCGGCCCGTCACGCCCAGGAGCTGACGGCGTGGACCGACCGGCTGGTGCGCGTCGTCAGGCTGCGCGAGACCGAGGAAGACCGCAGGCTGCGGCACGTCGCGTGCCTGCTCTCCGACATCGGCTGGCGGGTGCATCCCGATCATCGCGGCGAGGAAACCCTCAGCCTGATCATGAACGGCAATTTCGGCTCGATCACGCATCAGGGCCGCGCCTTCGTCGCGCTCTCGGTGTTCTATCGCTACGCCGGGCTCAGCGAGGAAAACGAACCGCCGCCGCAGATCCGCGCGCTGGTGACGCCGGCGATGGACGAGCGCGCCCGCGTGCTCGGCGCCGCATTCCGCGTCGCGCATCTGATCACGGCGGCACGCACCGGCGTGCTGCCGGCAACCCATTTCCGCACCCAGGGCCGCAAGCTGATGCTGGTGTTCGAGCACCGGATGGTGGATCTGGTCGCCGACCGCGTCGGCAGCCGCTTCAAGCAATTGGCGCGGCTGGTTGGGCGCGCCGGCTCGATCGTGCGGCGCTAGAGCATGATCCGGAGAAGTGCGAAGCGGTTTTCCGGAAAGATCATGCTCAAACAACGAGCTCGACCCAATCGCATCGCGATTTAGGGCTCACGCCGCCTTGGCCGCGTGCTTGGCCTTGCGGAGCGCGCGGCGGCGCCAGATCGACCCCACGACCAGCACCACGATGATGCCGAGCACCGCGAGCGCGATCTCGCCGCCATTGCCGCCATGGGCGAATTGCGGCGACATCCCGACCGACGTCAGCCAGGAATCGAGCCTGGCACCGAGCGGTCCGGCGAACAGCGCGTCCAGCTTCGGATGCACGGCGGGATCGGTCGCGATGACGTCGCCCGCGATCCAGCCGAGCAGCGCGGCACCGGCCCAGACCAGGACCGGCAGCTTGGTGAGCAGCGCCATGATCAGCGCCGCGCCGGCAACGATCAGGGGAACGCTGATCGCAAGTCCGAGCACCAGCAGCGGCACGCTGCCGTTGGCGGCGGCGGCCACCGCGATCACATTGTCGAGGCTCATCACGATGTCGGCGACGACGACGATCTGAACCGCGGCCCACAAATGCGCGGCCGCGTGCACGCTGTCCTCGTCCTCCTGCTCCGGCACCAGCAGCTTGGCGGCAATCACGATCAGCGCCAGTCCGCCGACCAGCTTCAAATAGGGAAGCTCCATCAGGCTGGCGACGATGCCGGTGAAGATGACGCGCAGCAGCACTGCCGCGGCGGCGCCGAGAATCATGCCCCACAGGCGCTGGCGCGGCGCGAGCCCGCGGCAGGCGAGCGCGATCACGAGCGCGTTGTCGCCCGACAGCAGGACGTTGATCCAGATGATCTTGCCGACGGCGACCCAGAACGTCGGCGTCGCCATCTCGTTCTTGAATTCGGTGAAGAACGCGCCGATGTACGCCGGATCAAAGATCTGCCACAGCCAGTCCACAGCGAGTCCTATTCGGCCTTGCGGCCGCCCCTGGCGGCGGTCGTCCGCCGCTCCCCGGTTCTACTTCGACGCGGTCTCCTCGGGAGACCGCGCCACTTTCAGCAATACGGCGTCAGCCGACGATCTCGTTGCCGGCGAAGAACTGCGCGATCTCGATCACCGCGGTCTCCGGCGCATCCGAACCGTGCACCGAATTCTCGCCGATCGACTTCGCATAGAGCTTGCGGATGGTGCCTTCGGCGGCCTTCGACGGGTCGGTCGCGCCCATCACGTCGCGATATTTCAGGATGGCGCCCTCGCCTTCCAGCACCTGGACCACGACCGGGCCCGAGGTCATGAAGTCGACCAGCTCGCCGAAGAACGGACGCGCCTTGTGGACGGCGTAGAAGGTCTCGGCCTGGCCACGGGTCATGCGGATGCGCTTCTGCGCCACGACCCGCAGGCCCGCCTTCTCGATCACCGCATTGACCGCGCCGGTCAGGTTGCGCTCGGTGGCGTCGGGCTTGATGATCGAAAAGGTGCGTTCAATCGCCATGATTTCGTCCTTGTAAACGTGGCTGGGAGTTGCCGGGGCTTATATCGGCGCGATGGGGTAACGGCAAGCGACCCTGTGACGCGTTAGCCTTTAGTTTTGACGCATTTTCACGACGAAAGCCGTCGTTTGGGCGCCCTCCGGACAGCGGCCGGCTCGGCCAACTTACCGCGATTTCACCTACGTGAACCCATTCTGTCAGCGCCGTGCCGCTGCCGTTCAGCTCAAGCCACATAGGCTCTGCAGCGATCGGACGCCTTGCTGGCCCCCCATCCGCAAGCCTCACAGGACGTCTCGGGAAATGTCACCGCGGGCGCGTCGCGCGCGCCCATACCTCGAGGAGACGATCATGTTACGCAAACTCTCGCTTGCCGCCGTCGCCGCGGTTTCGCTCGGTGCCGCCGCGCTCGCCCCGACCTCCGCTTCTGCGTGGGGTGGTTGGCATGGCGGCTGGCACGGTGGATGGCACCACGGCTGGTGGGGCGGTCCGCGCGTCATCGTCGGCGGCCCGGCCTATTACGGCGGTTATGGCTACGGCGGCGGCTGCTACGTACGCCGCGTGGTGCCGACCCCGTGGGGCCCCCGCTGGCGCCTGGTCAACCGCTGCTACTGATCCATCGAATCTAGGACTGCTCCCCTGACTTGCTTCTCGCCCCGGCCCTCGCGCCGGGGCTTTTTTTCGGGTCCGCCGGGGAACCCGGGCATATGATGGGGCTCACTACCTCAAGGCGAGAGTGAGGCGCGGAAACCAAATTCGGGGTCGCGACTTGTCATGGCGAGGAGCTACTCGAACATGCGAGGTGGAACTCGCCAAGAGACATGCCATGACGATGACAATGAGCAAGATCGACAAGGACGCCGATCAGATTGATCACAAGACCTGCCGTTACATCTGCGATGCCGTAGGCGAACGGCTTCAGCAAAGCATGCGGCCAGAGCCCGCACTTTCGTCTCGCCTCCAGCAACTCCTCGACGAGATGCAACGACGGGAAGGCGATCGCCATTAGATGTTGAGGGCTGAACAGCAGCCCAATTGCGTTTTTGCAACAGCCCCGGGAGAGATTTTACGAACAGACGGGGTTGCGTTTGGCGGCGGGTCCGGTGACAACGCTGCATGCTCTCCATCACTGACATCTCGGTCCGGATCGCCGGACGGCTGTTGATCGATCACAGTTCGGTGCAAATTGTACCCGGAGCCCGCGTCGGATTTGTCGGCCGCAACGGCGTCGGCAAATCGACGCTGTTTCACGCCATCCGGGGCGACATCCCGACCGAGAGCGGCAGCATCGCGCTTCCGCCGCGCTGGCGTATCGGCAGCCTCGCGCAGGAAGCGCCAGATGGGCCCGAAAGCCTGATCAACGTCGTGCTGAAGGCCGATCTCGAGCGCGACGCGCTGCTGCGCGAGGCCGAGACGGCGCACGATCCGCACCGGATTGCCGAAATCCAGACCCGGCTGGTCGATATCGACGCCCATTCCGCGCCCGCCCGCGCCGCGGCGATCCTCTCCGGCCTCGGCTTCTCGACATCAGACCAGGCGCGGCCGTGTGCGGAATTTTCCGGCGGCTGGCGCATGCGTGTCGCGCTTGCGGCGACGCTGTTCTCCGCGCCCGACCTCCTGCTGCTGGACGAGCCGACCAACTATCTCGATCTCGAAGGCACGTTGTGGCTCGAGAACCACCTCGCCAACTATCCGCGCACCGTGATCGTGATCAGCCACGATCGCGACCTGCTGGACACCTCGGTCGATCAGATCCTGCACCTCGATCGCGGCGGACTGACGCTCTACAAGGGCACCTATTCCTCGTTCGAGGAACAGCGCGCCGCGCGCGAATTGCTCGACGCCAAGCACGCCAAGCGGCAGGCCGATGAGCGCAAGCGCCTGCAGGATTTCGTCGACCGCTTCAAGGCCAAGGCCTCGAAGGCGCGGCAGGCGCAGTCGCGCGTGAAGATGCTGGAGCGGATGAAGCCGATCACCGCGCTGGTGACCCAGGATGTTCATGAGATCTCGTTCCCGGCGCCGGAGAAGCTGCTGTCGCCGCCGATCATCGCGGTCGACGACGTCTCGGTCGGCTACGAACCCGGCAAGCCGGTGCTCAATCGCGTGACGCTGCGCGTCGACACCGACGACCGCATCGCGCTGTTAGGAGCCAACGGCAACGGCAAGTCGACGCTGGTCAAGCTGCTGGCGGGCAAGCTCGCGCCGTTTGCCGGCAGGGTCACGAGGGCCGACAAGCTGTCGGTCGGCTATTTCGCCCAGCACCAGGTTGACGAGCTCAATCTCGACGGCTCGCCCTATGATCACATCCGCAAGCTGATGCCGGAGGCGCCGGAGAGCAAGGTGCGCGGCCGCGTTGGTGCGATCGGCTTCTCCGGCAAGGCCGGCGACACGCTGGTGAGGAGCCTGTCGGGCGGCGAGAAGGCGCGGCTGCTGCTCGGGCTTGCGACGTTCTACGGCCCCAACATGATCATCCTGGACGAGCCGACCAACCATCTCGATATCGACAGCCGTGCGGCGCTGGCGGAGGCGATCAACGAATTTCCCGGCGCCGTCATGATGGTCTCGCACGATCGTTATCTGATCGAGGCCTGCGCCGACCGCCTGTGGGTCGTGGCGAACCAGACCGTGACGGCCTATGACGGCGATCTCGACGAGTATCGACGCATGATCCTGTCGGCCAATGACGGCCGGCCGGCTTCGCGCGAGCGCGTCAAGGAGCCCGCCAAGCTGGAGCGCGCCCGCAATGAAAAGCGTGCTTCACCCAGGCAGCGGGTCGCGCAAGCCGAGGCCGAGATCGAACGCATCAACGGCATCATCGCCAAGATCGATACCGCGCTCGCATTGCCTGATATTTTTACCCGCGACCCCAAGCAGGCCGCGCAACTGACCAAGGCGCGCGCCAGCGCCGAGAGCGCGTTACAGCGCGCCGAGGAAGACTGGCTGGAAGCCAGCGCCGAACTCGACGAAGCGGCGAATTAGATTTGACCCACCGGGCGGAGCGGTGTCGTCCCTGCGAAAGCAGGGACGACGTGTGGAGGGAGCCTGGGCTCTCATTCTTTCCGGTGTCATGCCCGCGAATGGAGGCATCGACCTGCGGCTGCGGCGAAAACGCACTAGCCCTGCGAGGTCTTTTTCTTCTTCGGCTTCGCCTGCTTCGGCTCCGGCACAGCGTCCGGGCCGCGCTCGACGGACGACAGGCGCCCCGAGGTAAAGGTGTAGATGCCGGCGCGCGGGCCGCGCGACCAGGTCACGACCGCAACGCGCCCGCCGCCCGGAGCACTGGACAGGTTGACGCTGTCGGGAGCGCCGATACCGCGCACGACATCGCATTCAGTGTGGCCGAGTGCAACGCTGCCGCCCGTTGGCTGCGGCGGCGGTGCACCGCCGGCCTGCGCGTTGGCATCGGTGGCGCCCGGCGGCGGTGCCATGCCTGGACAACTGCCGTCGGCACTAACGAGATCGTCGTTCGTCACCGGCTTGTCCGGCGTCAGTGGCGGCGATTCGATCGAGATGTTGCGGATGAACACCCGCCCGGGACGCGAGAACCATTCCGCATCGCGCGAAAACAAATCGGATCCGGCGCCCGAACAGCCGGCAAGTCCCGGTGCAAGCACCAGCAAGGCCAGCAGCGACTTCCGACTGAATGTTCCGTCCCGCACGATCGACAAAGCTCCTACCCCTTACCTAAGGGCTTGTCCGAACATCACTTTGCGGCATGACCGTGGCCCGCCCCAAGAAACGTCGAATTATCATTAATTAGTAGCTATCGCTATTGGCGCCGCTGCCAGCGTCCCCGCTCGTCGGTCTGCCAATAGGTGACCTCGAAGCCGCGCGCCTTGCAAGCAGTCCAGCTTTCCCTGGCCGAGGCAACCGCGTCGGGGTCGTCGCCGTTGAACACGAGGACCACCCGCTCGTAGCTGTCGCAGTCGGCCGGCAGCGCCGCATTGTCGACCAGGAAGCGGACATTGGCCCGATTCGGATTGCCTTCCTCGATCGACAGGATGATCGGCTGGTCCTGCGCGTCGGCAACCCGCGAGGTCGCGTGCGGCAGGAATGAATCGTCGCTGTAGGTCCACAGATGCGCGTCGAGCGTCTCGGCACGCTCCTGCGACGTCGATTGCACGACCACGCGCCAGCCGCGCTCGAGCGACTTCTCGAGCAGCGGCGGCAGCACGCTTTCCAGCGTCATGTTCTGCAGGTGGTAGAACAGAACCTCGGTCATGCGCCAGCCGACACTCTATTTCCCGGCTTCATAATAGTCGGAGACCAGCCGCTCGAGCAGCCGGACGCCATAACCCGAACCCCAGCTCTGATTGATCTCGGTCTTCGGCGCGCCCATCGCGGTGCCGGCGATGTCGAGATGCGCCCACGGCGTGCCGTCGACGAAACGCTGCAGGAACTGCGCTGCCGTGATCGAGCCGCCGTTGCGCCCGCCGGTGTTCTTCATGTCGGCGAATTGCGAATCGATCTGCTTGTCGTATTCGGGACCGAGCGGCATGCGCCACACCTTCTCACCGGTCTCGAGGCCGACCTTGGCCAGGCGCTCGGCGAGCTCGTCGTTGTTGGAGAACATGCCGGCGTGATCGGTGCCGAGCGCGACCATGATCGCGCCGGTCAGCGTGGCCAGATCGACCATGAATTTCGGCTTGAACTTCTTGGCGACGTACCAGAGCACGTCGGCGAGCACGAGGCGTCCCTCGGCGTCGGTGTTGATGATTTCGATGGTCTGGCCGGACATCGAGGTGACGATGTCGCCCGGACGCTGCGCATTGCCGTCGGGCATGTTCTCGACAAGGCCGATGGCACCGACCGCATTGACGCGGGCCTTGCGCGCCGCCAGCGCGTGCATGAGCCCGACCACGCAGGCCGCACCGCCCATGTCACCCTTCATATCCTCCATGCCACCGGCCGACTTGATGGAGATACCGCCGGTGTCGAAGCAGACGCCCTTGCCGACGAACGCGACCGGCGCCTCGCTCTTCTTGCCGCCGTTCCAGCGCATGATCACGGTGCGGCCGGGTCGCGCCGATCCCTGCGCGACGCCGAGCAGCGCGCCCATGCCGAGCTTGGTCATCGCCTTGACGTCGAGCACCTCGACGCTGACGCCGAGTTTGCGAAGCTGGCTGGCGCGGCGTGCGAATTCCTCGGGATACAGCACGTTCGGCGGCTCGTTGACGAGCTCACGCGCCAGATTCACACCGTCGACGACAGACGCTTCAGGCGCATAGGCCTTCTTGGCGGCGGCAACATCGTCGACGGCGATCGAGACGTCGGCCCGCACGGCACCGTCCTCGCCGTCCTTCTTCTTGGTCTTGTAGCGGTCGAACTTGTAGGCGCGCAGACGGATGCCGGTGGCGATCGCGGCAGCCTGGCCGGCGGCCATCGCGGCTTCGGGCAGTTCCGCGAGCACGGTCATCGAACCGCTGCCGGCATTGAGCTTGCCGGCCGCCACGCCGCCAAACTTGAGAAAATCCTTCTCCTTGAGGTCGGCCGCCTTGCCGGTGCCGATCACGATTAGCCGCTCGACCTTGATTCCCTCCGGCGCCAGGATGTCGAGGACCGCCCCGCTCTTGCCCTTGAACTGGTTGGCGGCCGCAGCCCGCTTGACCGTCTCGGCGGCGGCTCCCAGCGCCTTCCGGGCGGCGGCTCCCAGCTTCAATTGGTCGTCGCAAAAGACCACCAGAATACCGCGAACGGACGCGGAGAACGGGACAAAGCCGACCTTGACGGCGTCGGACATAGGAAAATCCTCCAGAACTCAGGGTGTTGCTCGGACCTGAGGCGGTCCTTCCGGCACGCGGGGTGAGCATTGCGATGGCGGTCCGGAACCGGCCCGGACCGGGCTTGTCGTACACTATGACCCGCCGGCTGCGCCGCTGCCAAGCGCCGGAGTGGCCGGAAGGCCACAAAAGCGATTAATTAACCATAAATTAAGCGCGCCTTGGCCCGGCCATTTTGTTGACGGATCAAAGGGATGGTAGTGAGAGAGTGACTAGAGAGTGAGCCGGACGGATCCGCGGCTCGACCATAGGGGAACCCGGGTTGACGGGGATGGTCGAAAGCCGTGCGTTTGGTTGCGTGCAGGGGGCCTTGGGGGTCGTGCGGTAGCGATGGGGTCGATCGACAAGTACATCTTTAAAACGACGCTGGCGTCGTTTGCGCTTGTCCTGGTCAGCCTCACCGGCGTGATCTGGATTACGCAAGCGCTGCGCGGCATCGACCTGATGACCAGCCAGGGTCAGACCATCCTCACCTTCCTTGGCATCACCGGTCTCGTGATTCCCGCCCTGGTGCTGATCATCGCTCCGATCGCGCTGATGATCGCGATCTCCCACACGCTGAACAAGCTCGCGACCGATTCCGAAATCATCGTCATGAACGCGGCGGGCTTCTCGCCGATCCGGCTGTTCCGGCCGTTCTTCCTTGCCACCTGCGTGGTGGCGGCGCTGGTCGCCTTCATCGGCGCCTATCTCGCCCCCGACGGCATGCGCCGAATCAAGCAGTGGGACGCCGAGATCACCGCCGACGTGCTGACCAACATCCTGCAGCCCGGCCGCTTCGCCCAGCTCGACCAGAACTTGACGATCCGGATCCGCGAGCGCCTGCCCGGCGGCGTGCTCGGCGGCGTCTTCGTCGACGATCGCCGCGATCCGCAGGAGCGCGTCACCATCATCGCCGACCACGGCACCGTGCAGAAGACTGATCGAGGTTCATACCTCGTGCTCTATGACGGCAATCTGCAGCGGTTCGAGGTTGGCAAGCGCGATCCGGCGCTGGTCGCGTTCGCCCGTTACGCCTTTGACATGTCGAAATTCTCGCAGGGGCGCGACGTCACGCTCGGGATTCGCGAGCGCTATCTTTGGGAGTTGATGTGGCCGGACGAGGAAGACAAGACCTATCAGCAGCTGTCGGGCCAGTTCTTCGCGGAGCTGCATGATCGCTTCATGGCGCCGATCTATCCGTTTGCGTTCGCTGCCCTCACCTTCGCCTTCCTCGGCGCGCCGCGCACCACGCGCCAGAGCCGCAATTTCTCGATCGGCGGCTCGGTATTCGCGGTGTTCGGCCTGCGCATGGTCGGGTTCGCCTGCTCGGTCATGGCGGTGAAGACGCCGCTCGCGGCGCTGGTGCAATATCTGATGCTGTTCGGCGGCATCGGCGTCGGCATCTGGATGATCGTCGGCGGCGTGGTCGTCGAACCGCCGCCGCGGCTGATGGAAGCGATCAACAGGAACAACGAGCGCATTGCGCGCCTCTTCCGGAGGCCGGCAACCGCATGAGTATGGTCACAAACACGCTCGGGCGTTATTTCGCCGGCCGCTTCGTGGTCGCGGCGGTGGGGGTGTTCGCGGGCATCTTCGTGCTGCTCGTGCTGGTCGATTACATCGAGATGGTGCGCAAGACGTCGGGCCTCGTCTCGGCCTCCGCGATCACGGTCGCGGAGACTTCCCTGTTCCGGGTGCCGCAGCTGCTCGAGAAGCTGATGCCGTTCTGCGTGCTGATCGGCGCCATGACTTGCTACCTCGCCTTGTCGCGGCGGCTGGAGCTCGTCGTCGCCCGCGCCGCCGGCGTCTCGGCCTGGCAATTCATCTCGCCGGCGCTCGCCAGTGCGATCATGCTCGGCATCTTCGCGACCACCGCCTACAATCCGGTATCGGCCAATCTGCGTGAGCTCTCCAAACGGATGGAGGCCGAGCTATTCGGCTCGGCGCCCGGCGGCGGCATACAGGACGCGTCCGGCTTCTGGCTGAACCAGATCAACGACGAGGGTCAGGCGATCATCAATGCGGCCCGCAGCGAACAGCAGGGCGTGCGGCTGACCGGCCTCACCGTGTTCCGATTCGATACGGCACTCCAGTTCAAGGAGCGAATCGAAGCGCGCGAAGCGGCGCTCGAAGACGGCCGTTGGGTGTTCAAGGGAGTGCGCCGATTCACCCTCGACAAGCCTCCGGTGGATCAGGACACCTTCTACCTGACCACCACCCTTACACCGGCACAGGTGCGCAACAGTTTCTCCACCCCGGAAACTGTGTCCTTTTGGCAACTGCCGAACTACATCCGTTCGTCGGAGAGCTCAGGGTTCGCGACGGCTGGCTATCGCTTGCAGTATCACAAGCTCATCGCACAGCCGTTTTTGCTGGCTGCGATGGTGATGTTGGCGGCTTCTGTGAGCCTCCGCTTCTTTCGGATGGGCGGCGTGCAGAAGATGGTTTTGAGTGGCGTGGGCGCAGGCTTTCTGCTCTACGTGCTGTCGAAAGTAACTGAAGATTTGAGCAAGGCTGAGTTGATGCATCCCATCGCTGCGGCGTGGTTGCCTGTCGTTGTGGGCAGCCTCACCGGTTTCTTAGCCTTGCTGTACCAGGAGGACGGGTAGTGGCTATCGTCGCCGCCCGCCAGTTGAGGTCGCCTGCTCTCGGGCGGCGCAGTGTCCTGCGCCGTCAACGGAGCCGCATGGCCGCGTTTGGCGTTTCGATCTCAGCTCTCCTCGCCGCGTTCGTCGTGGTCAGCGCGCTCGACGTTGTCGCGTCGACGCCGGCTGCCGCGCAGGCCTTCACCTATAATCCGCGCCCGCCGAAGCCGCCCCGCCCGCCGGCCAAGAATGACGGGCAGATGCTGGTTCAGGCGACCGAGGTCGATTACGACTACAACAACCAGCGCATCTCGGCCGTTGGCAACGTCCAGATGTTCTACAACGGCACCAGCGTCGAGGCCGACAAGGTCATCTACGACCAGAAGACCAAGCGTCTTCATGCCGAAGGCAACATCCGCATGACCGATGCGGAAGGCAAGATCACCTACGCCAACATCGTTGATCTCAGCGACGACTACCGCGACGGCTTCGTCGATTCGCTGCGCGTCGACACTGAAGACCAGACGCGCATGGCGGCGACCCGCGCCGATCGGTCCAGCGGCAATTACACGGTGTTCGACAACGGCGTTTATACTGCCTGTGCGCCCTGTAAGGATGATCCGAAGAAGCCGCCGCTCTGGCAGGTCAAGGGCGCGCGCATCATCCATAACCAGACCGAGAAGATGCTCTATTTCGAGAACGCCCAGCTCGAGTTCTTCGGCGTTCCGATGGCGTATCTGCCCTACTTCTCGACGCCCGATCCGACCGTGAAGCGCAAGAGCGGCTTCCTGATGCCGGGCTTCACCACGTATTCGGCGTTCGGCGTCGGCGTCGAAATCCCCTATTACTTCGCGCTCGCGCCGGACTTCGACGCGACGTTCAATCCGCGCATCACCTCGAAGCAGGGCGTGCTGTTCCAGGGCGAATTCCGGCAGCGCCTGTCGAACGGCGCCTATCAGATCCGGCTCTACGGCATCGACCAGCTTGATCAAGGCGCCTTCGCCGGCCAGCCCGGCGACCGCCAGTTCCGCGGCGGCGTCGAGACCAAGGGTCAGTTCGCGCTGAACGACAAATGGACCTGGGGCTGGGACGGCGTGCTGCTGTCCGACTACTACTTCATGTCCGATTACCGGCTGGCCCAGTACAAGGACCCGTTCGGATCGTTCCTGTCGCTGCCGACCGAGGCGATCTCGCAGCTCTATCTGACCGGCGTCGGCAACCGCAGCTTCTTCGACGCGCGCGCGATCTATTATCTCAGCTACTCCGGCAACCAGAACCAGGTTCCGGTGGTCGCGCCTGTTATCGACTACAACAACGTGATCAACAGCCCGATCTTCGGTGGCGAGTTCAGCTACAAGGTGAACTTCACCAACCTGACCCGCGAAACCGCGGTGTTCGACCCGATCACGGCACAGGCCGCCGACCCCCTTAACCCGTTGTGCACGACCACGTCCGCTGATCCGATGGCGCGGACGCCGTCGCAGTGCCTGCTGCGCGGCATGCCCGGCACCTACACGAGGCTGACCGCCGAGGCGCAGTGGCGCAAATCCTATACCGACCCGCTCGGCCAGATCTGGACGCCGTTCGCCAGCGTCCGCGCCGATGCCATCAACGCCGACATCTCGAACCAGCCCGGCGTTTCCAACTTCCTGCCGGTCGGCGACACCCAGACGGTTCGCCTGATGCCGACCGTCGGCTTCGAATACCGCTACCCCTTCATCAACGTGCAGCCGTGGGGCACGACGACCGTCGAGCCGATCGCGCAGGTCATCATCCGGCCCAACGAGCCCGACGCCGGCAGGCTTCCGAACGAGGACGCGCAGAGCCTGGTGTTCGATACCTCGAACCTGTTCGCGGTCGACAAATTCTCCGGCTACGACCGCGTCGAGGGCGGCAGCCGCGCCAATGTCGGCGTGCAGGCCACCACGCAGTTCGATCGCGGCGGCAGCGTCAAGGCGATGTTCGGACAGTCCTACCAGATGTTCGGGTTGAACTCGTTCGCGGTCGCGGACGTCACCAACACCGGCCTCGACTCCGGCCTGCAGAATCCGCGCTCGGACTATGTCGCGAGCCTCGCCTACTCGCCCAACCGCACCTACACGTTCAGCGTCCGCTCGCGGATGGACGAGGCGACCTGGAACATCAACCGATTCGAGGCCCAGGCCAGCGCGAACTTCGACCGCTGGTCGGTCAGCCTGATGTACGGCGACTATGCCGCGCAGCCGGAGCTTGGCTATTTGACGCGCCGCGAAGGCATCCTCGCCAGCGGATCGGTCAAGGTGGCCGCGAACTGGGTGGTTCAGGGCGCGGCGCGCTGGGACCTTGAAGCGAACAAAATCAACCAGTACGCGTTCGGCGCGGGCTATGTGGACGACTGCTTCGTGCTGGCCGCCAACTATGTCACGTCCTATACCTATCAGGCCGGCTCGACGCCGCCCGTCCTCAGCCACGCGTTCATGTTCCAGATCGGGCTGCGGACGATCGCGCAGACCTCCACGTCCAGCAGTTCGGCTGGCATGCAGTAGCGAGCGGTCTGGCGGGGGGCTTGGATTGCCTGCGGGCCTGGGGCTCTGGCTTGAATTGGTTTAAACGGCTGACATGACGATAATGACGACCGCTAGCCTGCCAACGCGCCGCCATCAGCTAGTGTTGAGTTCCCTGCTGGCTCTTTTCCTCCTGCTCGGAGGCGGTGCGCGACTGCATGCCCAGGCCATCGCCGTGATGGTCAATGGCGAGCCTATCACCAATTACGACATCGAGCAGCGTGCCAAGCTGAACGCCCTGACCGGCGGCAAGACGCCTGATCGGAAGACCGTCCTCGACGAGCTGATCGATGAGAAGCTGAAGATCAAGGAAGCCAAGAAATTCGGCGTCGATCCCTCCGCCGGCGATATCGACCAGTCCTTCGGCGGCATGGCGCAGCGGATGCGGCTTTCCGGCGACCAGCTCACCAAGGTGCTCGAGGGCAAGGGCATCCGCCCGGACACGCTGAAGCAACGCATCAGGGCCGACATGGTCTGGACCAGCCTGGTCCGCGGCCGCTTCAAGGAAAGCCTGCAGGTTGGCGAAAAGGACGTGGCCAACGCGGTCAAGGAGACCGGAGGGGCGGCTGAGGCCGAGGCGTTCGAATACAGGATGCAGCCCGTCGTTCTGATCGTGCCCCGCGGCGCGCCGCAGTCGGAGTTCGAGGGGCGCCGCAAGGAAGCGGACAGCCTGCGTGAGCGCGTCACCAGTTGCGAGGAAGCCAACACCTTCTTCAAGTCGATGCGCAACGCCGCGATCCGCGAGATAGTCGTGAAGACCTCGGCTGACCTGCCGCAGTCGCTGCGCGACATCCTGGACAAGACCCCGGTCGGCCACCTCACCCCTCCCGAGGTCACCAAGCAGGGCGTTGAAATGGTCGCCCTCTGCGGCAGGAAGGCAACCACCGTCGACACGCCGAAGAAGCGTGAGATGCGCGACAAGATGTACGTGCAGAAGTACGAGGCGAAGTCGAAGGCCTACCTGCAGGAAGTCCGAAAAGCCGCGATGATCGAATATCCAGGCGGGCGATGATCGACTATCGTTGACGCATGGCTCAACCTCTCGCACTGACATCCGGCGAGCCCGCAGGCATCGGCCCCGACATCACGCTCGCCGCATGGCTGCGACGCCGCGAACTCGATCTCCCGCCGTTCTATCTGCTCGGCGACCGCGCCTCGCTTGGCGAACGCGCCAAGGCGCTCGGACTTGCCGTCGAGTTGGCCGAGGTCAGCGCCGAGGAGGCATCCGCGACGTTCGAACGCGCCCTCCCCGTGGTTGCGACCGGCAAGGCGGCGACGGCGCGACCGGGCCAGCCCGACGGTACGAGCGCCGATGCGGCGCTGGCATCGATCCGGCAGGCCGTCGCCGATGTCGCCGCCGGCAAGGCCAGCGCCGTCGTCACCAATCCGATCGCCAAGAACGTGCTGTACCGCGCCGGCTTCCGGCATCCCGGCCACACAGAGTTCTTGGCCGAGCTTGCCGCAAGCGGCGGGCATGCGCCGCAGCCGGTGATGATGCTGTGGTCGCCGGCCCTCGCCGTCGTCCCGGTGACGATCCATGTGTCGGTCCGCGAGGCGCTGGCGCAATTGTCGGCCGACCTGATCGTGTCGACCGCGCGGATAGTGGTCGCGGACATGAAGGCGCGGTTCGGTCTCGCGGCGCCGCGGTTCGCCATTGCCGGCCTCAATCCCCATGCCGGCGAAGACGGCACGCTCGGCATGGAAGACGTCGAGATCGTCGCGCCCGCGGTCGAGATCCTGCGCCGCGACGGCATTGCCGTCCGGGGCCCGCTGCCGGCCGACACCATGTTCCACGCAGCCGCGCGCAAGACCTATGACTGCGCGATCTGCATGTATCACGATCAGGCGCTGATCCCGATCAAGACCGTGGCGTTCGAGGACGCCGTCAACGTCACGCTGGGGCTGCCCTTCATCCGGACGTCGCCCGATCACGGCACCGCATTCGATATCGCCGGCACCGGCAAGGCCAATCCATCGAGCCTGATCGCGGCCCTCCGGCTCGCCGCGCGCATGGCCGCGGCATCAAGCTAAGTGAGCGCGATCGACGATCTGCCGCCGCTGCGCGACGTCATTCGCGAGCATTCGCTGTCGGCGCGCAAATCGCTCGGCCAGAATTTTCTGCTCGATCTCAACCTCACCGCGCGCATTGCCCGCGCCGCGGGCCCGCTGGAAGACTCCACCGTGATCGAGGTCGGGCCCGGTCCCGGCGGCTTGACGCGCGCGCTGCTTGCGCTGGGCGCCAAGCGCGTGATCGCCATCGAGCGCGACGAGCGGGCGCTGGCCGCGCTCGACTACATCGCCAAGCGCTATCCCGGCCGCATCGAGATCGTGCATGGCGACGCGCAGCGCTTTGACCCGCGTCCCTTGCTCGATGGCGCCAAGGCCAAGATCGTCGCCAACCTGCCCTACAACATCGCGACCCAGCTGCTGGTCGACTGGCTGTCGATCGAGCCGTGGCCGCCCTGGTATGACATGATGGTCCTGATGTTCCAGCGCGAGGTCGCCGAGCGCATCGTCGCCCATGAGGACGAGGAGGCGTATGGCCGGCTCGCGGTGCTCGCCAACTGGCGCGCCGAGACCAAGATCCTGTTCGACATCTCGCCCGCGGCCTTCGTGCCGCAACCGAAGGTCACGTCCTCGGTGGTACGATTGATACCGCGCGCCGCGCCCGAGCCGTGCGACCGCCGCATGCTCGAGCAGGTCGCGGCCGCCGCCTTCGGCCAGCGCCGCAAGATGCTGCGCCAAAGCCTGAAATCGCTGTCGGCCGATCCGGCGCGGCTTGCTGCCGCAGCCGGTATCGACGCGACACAGCGCGCCGAAACCATTCCGGTCGCGGGCTTTGTTGCCATGGCCCGGGAATTGGCCGATATACGGGCCACAAAATAGAACAACAGGAGAAAACGTAATGGCGCGTATGGTTCGCCAATCCCTCGTCAAATTCGATGCACCGCTGTGCGAAACCATTGTCGACACGCCGCAGCCCCAGGGACGCGAAGTGCTGGTGCGCATCGAGCGCTGCGGCCTGTGCCATTCCGATCTCCACATCCAGGACGGCTATGCCGATCTCGGCGGCGGCAAGAAGCTCGACACCACCCGCGGCATGACCCTGCCCTTCACGCTCGGCCATGAGATCGCGGGCGTGGTCGACGAGGTCGGCCCCGATGCGCCGAAGGACCTGATCGGGACGAAGAAGGCCGTCTTCCCCTGGATCGGCTGCGGCCAGTGCCGCGACTGCCTCGCCGGCGACGAGAACCTGTGCGTCAAGCAGCGCTTCCTCGGCGTCTCGATCGACGGCGGCTTCGCCACCCACGTGCTGGTGCCCGACGCGAAATACCTGCTCGACTACGATCCACTGCCGGTCAACCAGGCCGCCACCCTGATGTGCTCCGGCGTCACCGCCTATGGCGCGCTGAAGCGCCTGGTCGATCGTCCGCGGCAGCGCAATCTGCTGCTGATCGGCCTCGGCGGCGTCGGCATGATGGGCCTGTCATTCGCGCAGGCGATGTTCAAGCAGCCGATCACGGTTGCCGATCTCAGCCCCGCGGCGCGTGAGACCGCTCTGAAGAACGGCGCGGCGGCCGCCTATGACCCGGCAGAGCCCGATGTCGTCAAGCGCATGCTGAAGGAGAGCGACGGCGGCTTCGACGGCGTCGTCGACTTTGCCGGCAACGAGAAGTCGATGGCGTTTGCGGTGTCGACGGTCGCGCGCGGCGGCAAGATCGTGGTGTCCGGCCTGATGGGCGGCCAGTTCACGCTGCCGATGGTGCAGTGGGTGTACAAGCGCATGACCATCGAAGGCTTCATGGTCGGCACGCTGGCCGAAGGTCAGGAATTGATGGCGCTCGCCCGCGCCGGCAAGATCAAGCCGACGCCGATGAAGGAAGAGCCGATGGCCGACGTCCAGAAATGGATCGACGAGCTGCGCGCCGGCAAGGTCGTCGGACGCATCGTCCTGAAGAACTAGAGTATGATCCGGAACAGTGTGACGCGGCTTTCCGAAAGATCATGCTGAGACATGACGTCCCGTCGGTGCTGCTACCGCCGGCGGGACACAGCCGCTCCGACGGAACCTGACAGTCGAACCAAGCCATCGTTCGGTTCATGTTCCGCGGCCTCGGGCCCGCCGCAATTGCGGCACGCCGCGAGCCCCAATTAAGCCCTACCCGTTCCGGATTTGCGGCGCATTGCGACCCAACTCTTTGCCGAGATTAAGATCTCCAGCGTTTGCGTAAAAAAAGAGATACCGGGGACGCGTATGTCAAATCGTTCAGCGAAATTCGCTGCGGCGCTTGCCGCCAGCATCCTGGCCGGCGCCAGTTGCAGCGCCATGGCCCAGACCGCCGCCAATACGGCCAATAGCACCAACACCGCGGACACCTGTCTGTCCGCGCCCAAGGGAACCGCGCCTGCGGGCAGCCACTGGTTCTACCATCTCGATCGCAGCAAGAAGAAGTGCTGGTATCTCGGCGAGGCCAAGAACAAGGCCGCCAAGACGGCGACCACGAGCACGCAGCAACCGCCAGCGGCAGCCGCGCCCGATACCACAACGGCCGACGCGATGCCGCCACAGAGCCAGCCGACGCCGCAGAGCCAGCCCGCGCCGCAGCAGCCGGCGATCCGCAAATCAGTCGCTGATGCCCATGCCGAATGGCCCTCGCCGCAGGTCGCAGCCGTACCTGCGCCAAGCGCCGACGCCGGCCAGGCCGGCGGGACGGCAGCGACGCCCGACCCGGCAGCCACGCCCGCCGGTACCAACGCGCAGTCGTCCGACGTGAACGCCCGATGGCTGGATGCATCGAGCATGGCCGGAACCAACGGAACCCGGCGCGCCGCGGATCAGCCGACCGTGGCCGCGCAAGCAGATGCGACACCGCAACAAGCGGCCGCGCCGGCGCCTGCCGCGCCCGCCTCGGCCGAGGCATCCGTGGAGAAGTCACCGTCGTCGACACAGATGCTGCTGATCGTGATGGTTGGAGCCCTGGCGCTGGCCGGCCTGGTCAGCACGCTGGTGTTCCGGCTGACCCGCACGCGTACGCCGCCTTACGAGACCAAGGATGAGTGGCAGGCGCCATGGGATTCGCTGCACACCGAGCCGGCGCCCCCGATGGCAGTTGTCAGCCGGGACCGTCCGCTGCGGCTGTCCGAGGCTGCGCCGCGCCGCGCCGAGACACCCGTTCCGCGCCGTGCGGAGACGCCCGCTCCACGCCGCGCCGAGAAGCCAGCACCACGTCGCGAGACTACGCGTGATCGGGATCAAAGGGAGCAAGACAACAAGCAGATCGCCGCAATGCTGCAGCGGCTTGCGCGCAGCGCGACGAATTAAGGTCCGCTTAGGAAAAAATGCTAACGGACGTGATGCGGTCGCATCACGTCCGCAACGCGCTACTTCTCGAGCTGACGCTGCAGGCCGCGCACGAATTCGGTGAGGCCGGTGCGGCGCTCGCGCTTGAGGCGCTCGGCCTTCAGGATCGACTGCACCTCGGCAAAGGCATCGTCGACGTTCTGGTTGACGACGATGTAGTCGTATTCCGCCCAATGGCTCAGCTCATGACTGGCGCGGCTCATCCGTCCGCGGATGACCTCTTCCGAATCCTGCGCCCGGGTATGCAGCCGCCTCTCGAGATCGGCGGCCGACGGCGGCAGGATGAACACCCGCACCACATCGGCGCTGGCTTTCTGGTGGAGCTGTTGCGTGCCCTGCCAGTCGATATCGAACAGAACATCCTGCCCCACCGCTAGCGCGGCCTCGACCGGCGCGCGCGGCGTGCCGTAGCGGTTGTCGAATACGGTGGCCCATTCGAGTAGTTCACCGTGCTCGACCATCTTCTCGAACTTCTTCTTGTCGACGAAGAAGTAGTCGCGGCCCGCGACCTCGCCCGGCCGCATCGGCCGCGTGGTCGCCGACACCGACATCTTCAGGCCCGGCTCGCGCTCCAGCAGCATGCGCGACAGCGTGGTCTTGCCGGCGCCCGACGGCGACGACAGGACGAACATCAGTCCGCGCCGCTCTACGCCGTCAAAACCC
This sequence comes from Bradyrhizobium pachyrhizi, assembly GCF_001189245.1. Taxonomy (GTDB): domain Bacteria; phylum Pseudomonadota; class Alphaproteobacteria; order Rhizobiales; family Xanthobacteraceae; genus Bradyrhizobium; species Bradyrhizobium pachyrhizi. The sequence continues at coordinate 199,420 of NZ_LFIQ01000114.1, forward strand.
TGCGCCGTCATCATTCACTCCAGATTCTGGACCTGTTCGCGGAACTGCTCGACCACGTTCTTCATTTCAAGCCCGGTGTTGGTCAGTTCGACGTCGTTCGACTTCGAGCAGCAGGTGTTCACCTCGCGATTGAACTCCTGGGCGAGGAAGTCAAGCCGGCGCCCGACCGGACCGCCCTTGCCGATTATCTCGCGCGCCTGGGCAATGTGCGAGGCGATGCGGTCGAGTTCCTCGCGGATGTCGGCCTTGGTGGCGATCAGGATCGCCTCCTGATTGAGGCGGTCGGCATCGAAGCGGTCGGACGTCTCGAGCAGGGCCGCGATCTGCTCGGCAAGCCGCGCCTTGATCGCCTCGGGCTTGCGGCCGGGAGCGGTCTCGGCACGCTTGGCAAGCCGCTCGATCTCGTCCATCCGCTGCATCAGGATCTGCCCCAGCGCATCGCCCTCGCGGCGGCGCATCTCGACAAGGCTGCCGAGCGCCTGCTCGAAGGCCATCGCCGCCGCCTCGCGCGCCGCCTTGTCCTCGTCCTCGTTGCTCTCGGGCTCGACCACCTCGATGACGCCCTTGATGCCGAGCAGTCCGTCGATGCTCGGTGCCACCGCGTCGATCCGCTGCGCGAGCGTGCCGGCGACCTTCACCACGGCGGCAAGCACGTCCTCATTGATGCGGATCGTCTGCGCCGCGTCGGTGCGCTTGACGATGAGATTGGCGTAGACCGTGCCGCGCGACAGCAGCTCGCCCGCCCGCTTCTTGGCAAGCGCTTCCAGTTTGTCCCAGCCCGGCGGAAGCCGCAACCGCAGGTCAAAGCCCTTGGCATTGACCGATTTCAGCTCCCACTCGAACGTATAGGGACCGCTTGCGCCATGGCTTCGGGCAAAGCCAGTCATGCTCGACAGCGCCATCGCGTGAAACTCTCCAACAGAAGGATATGGGACTCACCCGGAGCCTGCGAGACTCGTGGGGAGCCGGCGCGACCTTAAAACGGATTCCGTGAAAGTGGAATTACGTTCCACCGCCGGAAACGCAGAGCTACAGCATGATCCGGAAAAGTGTGTGGCGGTTTTCCGAAAGATCATGCTCAAACAAGAAGCTAAAGCTCGATGACGATCGCGCTTTAGCGCTGCACCACCGGCGGCGAATTGGTCTGCTGGGCTGCGCCCTGCCGACCGCGCGGCGGCTTCTTTTGATTGGTGGGCTTCGGCGTCGTCGCCGTGGGATTGGTGTCGGCGCCGGGCGCCGCGGCGGCGGGCGCCGGATCATCCGCGGGCTCGACGGTGTCGTTCTGGATCTGCTTTTCCGACGCGCGCAGTTTGGCGACGTTCTTCGCGTGCTGGTCGTAGGTTTCGGTGAAGGCGTGGCCGCCGGTTCCATCGGCGACGAAGAACAGGTCGCGGGTGCGCGCCGGGTTGGCGGTCGCCTCCAGCGAGGCGCGGCCCGGATTGGCGATCGGTCCGGGCGGCAGGCCGTCGATCACATAGGTGTTGTAGGGCGACGGCTGCGTGATCTCGCTGCGCTTGATCGGACGGCCCAGCGTTCCCTTGCCGCCCACCAGTCCGTAGATGATGGTCGGATCGGACTGCAGCTTCATCCGCTGGCGCAGGCGGTTGACGAACACGGCGGCGACGCGGCTGCGCTCGTCGGCGCGGCCGGTTTCCTTCTCGACGATCGAGGCCAGCGTCACCAGTTGGTCCGGCGATTTCAGCGGCGTGTCGGTGTTGCGGCGTTCCCAGATTTCGGCGAGCACGCGCTTCTGCGCCTGCTGCAGGCGCTGGATCACCTGGTCGCGCGTGGTGCCGCGCGGGAACTTGTAGGTCTCCGGCAGCAGCGTGCCCTCGCGTGGGATCTCGCGCACCGAGCCGGTGAAGATGTCGTTGTCGGAGAGCCGCGTCACGATCTGCTCGGAAGTCAGGCCTTCCGGTATCGTGATGGCGTGCTGCACCACCTTGCCGTCGACGATGGTGGCGATGACGTCGCGCAGGCTGGCATTCTTCTGGAACGAATATTCGCCGGGCTTGAGATCGGAGCTTGCCTTCAGCGCGAACACGCCGCCGATGAAGACCCACGGATTGACGTTGATCACGCCCTCACGCGAGAGCACGTCGGCGATGTCACGCTTGCCGGCGCGCGCCGGGATGTTGACGATCTTGTCTTCCTGCAGCGGTCCCGGCGATTCCAGTGCCTGCTTGCCGTAGTAGTACGTCGCTCCGGCGCCGATCATCAGGATGATCAGGATGGTGAAGATGGCATTGCCGACGATCACGAAGGGATTGCGGGCGCGATCCGAGCGCTTGGGCGGCGGCGGAAGCTGTTCGGGCTCCAGCGCGGCGCGTGGACTCCTCGGTGAAATGGGCGGCCTCTCACTCATCGATGCAAACCAATATCCTGCCGGTTGAATCGTGGCCGGACAAACCCCTGCCCTGCCAATAGCATACGCCCGCTATTAGGAGTCACCGCGGAATACGGCAAAACGGTGGACTAGTTCTAAAGACCTACTAATTGGTCACGCGCTGCACGATCACGGAAGCGTTTGTGCCGCCGAAACCGAAGGAATTGGACAGCGCCACATTGACGTCACGCTTGCGCGACGTATGCGGCACGAGATCGATCGCCGTTTGCACCGACGGGTTGTCGAGATTGATGGTCGGCGGCACCACGTTATCGCGAATCGCCAGGATCGCGAAGATCGCCTCGATCGCGCCGGCCGCACCCAGCAGATGTCCGGTCGCGGACTTGGTCGACGACATCGAAACCTTCGAGGCCGCATTGCCGAGCAGACGCTCGACCGCGCCGAGCTCGATCTCGTCGCCGACCTGCGTCGAGGTACCGTGCGCATTGATGTAGTCGAGGTCGGATGCCACGAGGCCGGCGCGCTTCAGCGCCATGCTCATGCTGCGGAAGCCGCCATTGCCGTCCGGCGGCGGCGAGGTGATGTGGAAGGCATCGCCCGACAGGCCATAGCCGGTGACCTCGGCATAGATCTTCGCGCCGCGGCGCTTCGCGTGCTCGTATTCCTCGAGCACGAGGACGCCGGCGCCCTCGCCCATCACGAAGCCGTCGCGATCCTTGTCGTACGGCCGCGATGCCTTTTCCGGGGTCTCGTTGAAGCCGGTGGACAGCGCACGCGCCGCGCAGAAGCCGGCGATGCCGATGCGGGAGATCGGCGATTCGGCGCCGCCCGCGACCATCACCTCGGCGTCGCCGAGCGCGATCAGCCGCGCTGCGTCGCCGACCGCATGCGCGCCGGTCGAGCACGCCGTGACCACCGCATGATTGGGTCCCTTCAGGCCGTGCTCGATCGAGACATAGCCGGAGGCCAGATTGATCAGACGGCCCGGAATGAAGAACGGAGAGACCCTGCGCGGTCCGCGCTCCTTCAGCAGCACCGCAGTCTCGGCAATGCCGGTGAGGCCGCCGATGCCGGAGCCGATCATCGTGCCGGTGGCGAACTGGTCCTCGTCCGACTTCGGATGCCAGTCGGCATCGTCCAGCGCCTGCTTGGCCGCGCACATCGCATAGACGATGAAGTCGTCGACCTTGCGCTGGTCTTTCGGCTCCATCCACTGATCGGGATTGAAGGTGCCGCCAGTGCCGTCGCCGCGCGGAATGTAGCAGGCGACCTGGCTCGGCAGGTCGGACACGTCGAACGTGTCGATCTTCTTGCCGCCGCTGTCTCCGGCGAGGATGCGCGCCCAAGTTGCGTCAACGCCGCAGCCGAGCGGTGTAAGCATGCCCAGCCCCGTGACGACAACTCGTCTCATTTCCACGTCTCCGGCCAGCAATGCGCGGCTGATAATAAGAAGCCGGGGGACCGCTCGATCACGGTCCGTCCGGCCCCGTCAACTTCGCGATCGGCGTCAGCTCTTCGCGTTCTTCTCAAGAAACTTGGTCGCGTCGCCAACGGTCAGAATCGTCTCCGCCGCGTCGTCGGGAATCTCGCAACCGAATTCTTCTTCGAATGCCATCACGAGCTCGACGGTGTCGAGGCTGTCGGCGCCGAGGTCATCGATGAAGCTCGCGCTATCGACCACCTTCTCGGGTTCGACACCAAGGTGCTCGACCACAATCTTCTTAACCCGCTCGCCAATCTCACTCATCGTTCAACCTCGTTGTTCCATTGGACCCGACCCCAAGACGATACGAGCCATCGTGGTCGTCTCGATTACTCAGTCGCGCATAGTCTTGATTCGGCCCGGTCGTAGCCGACTAAAGCCCCGGCGAACGGCAGGCGTCGCCACGCCAATATACAGGGTTTCAAAATCCTGCAATGGCGTTCTTCGCCCATCCACGGGGGCTTCAGCTACCATACTTCCAAAGCCTTGACTACACGCCTGAACCGGCTCCCGAAAACGGCTTTTCGCCGCATTGCGAGAGCCGGCCAGTAGCTCAAATCATAGCCATCCCGCCGTTGACGTGGATCGTCTGTCCGGTGACGTAGGCGGCCTCGTTCGAGGCCAGATAGACCGCCGCAGCAGCGATATCCTCGGGCGTTCCGAGCCGAGCCGCAGGAACCTTCGCCAGGATGGATTCGCGCTGCTTGTCGTTCAGCGCATCGGTCATCGGCGTCTTGATGAAACCCGGCGCGATGCAATTGGCGGTCACGCCGCGCTTGGCGTATTCGGCGCCCAGCGTCTTGATCAGGCCGATGATGCCGGCCTTCGACGCGGTGTAGTTGCCCTGCCCCGGATTGCCGGTGACGCCGACGATCGAGGTGATCGCGATGATGCGGCCGAAGCGCTTGCGCATCATCAGTTTGGTCGCGGCGCGCGCCAGGCGGAACGTCGCGGTCAGGTTGACCGCGATCACGTCGTCCCAATCTTCGTCGCGCAGCTGCACGAACAGGTTGTCGCGGGTGATGCCGGCGTTGGCGATCAGGATGTCGACCTGCCCCATCGCAGCTTCCGCTGCCGGCACCAGCGCCTCGACATCATCCTTGCTCGAGAGATTGCACGGCAGCACGTGCACGCGCTCGCCGAGCTTGGCCGCGAAGCTGTCCAGCACCTCACGCCGCGTCCCCGAGATCGCCACCGTCGCGCCCTGCGCATGCAGCGCCTGCGCGATCGCGCCGCCGATGCCGCCGGTTGCGCCCGTGACGAGCGCCGTCTTGCCAGTCAGATCAAACATCGAATTCTCCTTCCGGCTGCTTCAAGCCGAAGCTGCGAGCGCGTCCTTGGCCGCAGCGATATCGTTCGGACCGCCGACGGACACGCCGACCGCGCCGTCGGCAATGCGCTTGACGAGGCCGCTCAGCACCTTGCCGGCGCCGATCTCGAAGAACCGCGTCACGCCCTGCCCTGCCATATAGGCAACCGACTCGCGCCAGCGCACGGTGCCCGTGACCTGCTCGATCAGGCGGCGGCGGATCTCGTCGGGATCGGTGATGGCGGAAGCCAGCACGTTGCTGACGAGCGGCGCCGCGGGCGCCTTGATGGTCACGCCCGACAGCGCCTCTGCCATCGCATCGGCCGCCGGTTGCATCAGCTTGCAATGGAACGGCGCCGACACCGGCAGCAGCATGGCGCGCTTGGCGCCCTTGGTCTTGGCGATTTCGACCGCGCGATCGACGGCGGCCTTGTCGCCGGAGACCACCACCTGGCCGCCGCCATTGTCGTTGGCGGCCTGGCAGACCTGTCCCTGCGCCGCCTCGTTGGCGACCGCCACGGCGGTTTCGTAGTCGAGACCGAGCAATGCGGCCATCGCACCGACGCCGACCGGCACCGCCTTCTGCATCGCGAGCCCGCGGGTGCGGAGCAGCCGCGCGGTGTCGCTGACGGAGAGGCTTCCGGCGGCGGCCAGCGCCGAATACTCGCCGAGCGAGTGCCCGGCAACGAAGGCCGCGTTGCGGCCGACCGAAAAGCCGGCTTCGCCCTCGAGCACGCGCAATGTGGCGATCGACACCGCCATCAGCGCGGGCTGGGCATTTTCGGTGAGTTGCAATGTCTCGCCGGGACCATCCCAGATGATCGCGGTCAGCTTTTCGCCCAGCGCGGAATCGACCTCGTCGAACACCGCCCTGGCCGCCGGAAAGGCGTCGGCCATGGCCTTGCCCATGCCGACCGCCTGCGAGCCCTGCCCGGGAAACGTAAATGCTGCCGTCATCGGCGATCCCTACCTTGTTGAGCGTGATCTCCGCGCAGGCGCTTTACGCCCGCCGCAGGGGAAAACGGTATCCGCGTCGCGCAAAACGCGCCACAGCGGGTCCGGGCCAATCCCTTGCAACCAAGCCTTGGCAATAAGGCCTTGGCAACCAAGCCTTGACAACCAAGCCTTGCAACCGGCCCCGGACCGGGCCGTAAGACACTGATGGAGGCGGTGCTGTCAAGCCGCGCCGGAGGAACCCTGGGGATGCCGGTCCGGCTCCAGGCTAGAACCCGCCGGCATTCTGGTCGGCGTTAACTTCGGCGCCAGCCCTCGCCCGGCGTGCGCTGTTGACCAGCTGCCCCGGACGATCCTCGCTGGCGGGCCTGGCGGTCGCCATCCGCAGCACCGCGGCGTAGCCCGGCTGCACCTCCATCCGGCCGGCATAGCGGCTTTCGCTCAGGATGCGATGGACGCGCGGCAGGTTGTAGCAGGGCACGTAGAACAGCAGATGATGCTCGAGGTGATAGTTCACGTAATACGGCGCGATGAAGAGACGCTCGAGGACGTTGGCCCGTGTGGTGCGGGTATTGCGCAGGGGATCGGAGCTGTCGGGCACGACGGCGTGTTCGGCAATGTTGCGGATACGCGTGATCACCATCATCCAGGTCAGCAGAGGCACCAGCCACAACAGCGGATAGGCCCACCACACGCCGGCGGCGGCGAGGCCCGCGAACAGCAGCGCATTGGTGACGCATTGCGGCCCGAGCTTCTGCCAGAAGTTGGCGGCGCGCCGCGACAACGGCCACTCCTTCGGCCCGATCGCATTGAGCAATTGCGCCTTGCGCTGCTGGTAGCCGGTCTGCCCGGTGATATCGCGGAAGAACTTGCGGCGGTAGCTCAGCTTCGTGATCGGAAACGGCGCCGACAGCACGAGATCGGGATCATCCTCCTGCTGCGTCCGCGCATGATGCTGCAGATGATAGCGGCGATAGCCGCGGGTCTCCGCGAAGATCGGATAGGCGCAGAACCACTGGCTCAGCGTCAGATTGGTCCTCTCGTCCGCCGACAGGCAGCCGTGCGCCCCGTCATGCATCAGGATCGCGAGCCCGAGCTGGCGCGAGCCGATGATCGCGACCGCGAGCAGATAGGTCAGCGGATTGGGCCACCACGCGACCAGCGCGATCGCGCCCAGGATCAGCGCCCAGGCGTGCACGATCAGGGCTGCGCCCTTCCACGTGGTGCGCTCGCGCACCGCGACCAGTTCGTCCTCGGTGAGGAATCACGGGCTCGCATGCGAAGCGCGGTCATGTGCTTGTCTCCCCGTCCGTTGAGGATGAAGTGCTGTGATCGCCGACCAGCCGCAGACGCGTCCCGTCATTGGCCGACGTTGAAGTTGATGTCGCCTGCTCGCCGAGCGCGCGCAGCAATTCGCGGCACATTTCCTCGGAGCCGCGGCCCATCGCAAAACCTTCGACGATCACGCCGATCGCGATCGCCCAGAACCGCCGCGAGCTCTCCTCGGGCGCGCGCAGCGAGCGCCAGCCATGCCGCTCGACCTGGCCCGCATAGGCGCGCGCGCCCTCGCTGTGCAGGCGTTCGATGGTGCGCTCGACCAGGGGCGCAAGGTCCTGCCGGCGTCGCGTGAGGGTCAAGGCCTCCGCGAAGAAGGCGACCGTGTCGGTCGCGGTCACGGTCTCGGCCAAAGCGTGGGTGTAGTCCCGCGGGGTGTGCGCATTCAGGGCGACCTGCTCGGTCGCGCGCGCGAGATAGAGCATGTCGCGGCTGGCGGCTTCGACGAACAGCGCTTCCTTGGTGCGGAAGTAATAGGTGATCTGGCTCGGAAAGGCGTCGGCGGCCGCGGCGATATCGGAGATCGATGTGCCCGAGAGCCCGCGCTCCTTGAACAGGCGGCTGGCGGCATCGAGCAGCAGCGAGCGCATCTTGCGCCCCGCCGACCGCGTCGCGCGAACCGCGTGCTTCGGATCGGGCGCAGACATGCCGCTGGCGGTCTCCGAACCCATATCTCGTCCTCCCAAGATATTTGTATGACATACAAACAAAGAAATCAACGGGAAAACGCCCGAGGTTGCGTCAAACGGCCCGGAGGGCTACGACGCCTCGCGCATCCGGAGGCCGAGAACCCTTGCTTTCGTACCCAAAATCCGTATAAGCGCGGCATTCGTGGGCTCCGGCCGGGAGCTGAACGGACGGTCTCAGCAAATTCACCCGTTGATTTTGATGTGGCAGGGCCAGTCGGCCCGTCGTCCCGTGCTCCCGCCTTCTTGAGCAGCTCGAGTCCTTTCCGAAGGTCTCGAAGGGCTTGTCGCCGGAAACCACGCCAACACAGGAAAGGACAACCATGCCTCTTTACGAGCATGTTTTTCTCGCGCGTCAGGATGCGAGCACCCAGCAGGTGGATGAACTGACGGCCCAGATGACGGGGATCGTCGAACAGGGCGGCGGCAAGGTCACCAAGACCGAGAGCTGGGGCGTACGCTCCCTCACCTACCGCATGAACAAGAACCGCAAGGCGCATTTCGTGCTGATGAACATCGACGCACCGTCGGCCGTCGTCACCGAGATCGAGCGCCAGGAGCGGATCAACGAAGACGTCATCCGTTACCTCACCGTGCGCGTCGAAGAGCACGAGGAAGGCCCGTCCGCGATGATGCGCAAGGCCGACCGCGATCGCGAGCGCGATGACCGTGGTGGTGGCTTCCGTGGCGACCGCGAAGGCGGTTTCCGTGGTGACCGCGAGGGTGGCTTCCGTGGCGACCGTGGTCCGCGCCGTCCGCGCGACGAAGAAGCTGCGACCGAGGAGTAAAGAATCATGGCTGATGCTGGTGCCCGCCGTCCGTTTTTCCGTCGTCGCAAGTCCTGCCCGTTCACGGGCGCGAATGCGCCGAAGATCGACTACAAGGATTCCAAGCTGCTGATGCGTTACGTCTCCGAGCGCGGCAAGATCGTGCCGAGCCGCATCACGGCCGTGTCCGCCAAGAAGCAGCGTGAGCTCGCCCGCGCCATCAAGCGCGCGCGCTTCCTCGGCTTGCTGCCCTACGTGATCAGGTAATCGTTTCCGGCCGGCGGCTTACGTCGCCGGCCGCTCATTCTCATAAGGCTTCCGGGTCGTCCGGTCGCCGATGGTTGGGGTTCTCGAAGCAGGACCCCTAACCGCTCGAAGGGGGCGGGACAGCTGATGATCGGGATACTCATTGTTGCACTTGCCGCCGGCGCCGCGTCGGCGCTGATGTTCGCCTCGATCAGTTCGGGCGCGCTGATCTCGTTGCTGCTGTACTTTCTTGCGCCGCTGCCGCTGATGGTGTCGGCACTCGCTTGGGGACCGCTTGCCGCGGCCATCGGCGGCGTCGCTGCTGCATCCGTTCTCGGCGCGATCTTCGGACTTCCCTATTGCATCGCGTTTGCCATGATCGTCGCCGTGCCCGGCTGGTGGCTCGGCCACCTTGCGCTGCTCGGACGGCCGATCGAGAGCTCCGCCGGCGACAGCGCCACCCAGCAGCCGCCAGCGCTCGAATGGTACCCCGTCGGCCGTATCCTGCTCTGGATCGCAGCCTTCGCCATCATCACCACGACCGCAGCGCTGCTCACGCTCGGCTCGGATGCCGACACAGTCACCGGTGCTTTGCGGCGCGGCCTGCTTAAGGTGCTCGGCACCGGCGAAGGGTTGCCCAGCGGTGAGATCGAACGATTGGTCGACGTGCTGGTGATCCTCGCGCCCCTCGCTGCAACGATCCTCGCGATGGTCACGCTGACGCTGAGCCTGTGGCTCGCCGGCAAGATTGCGCAAACCTCGGGGCGGTTGAATCGGCCGTGGCCGGATTTCCGCACCACGGCGCTTCCGGCCGTGACGCTGGTCGCGCTGCTGGCGGCGGTCGGCGTCAGCTTCATCGGCGGCATGCTTGCGCTGCTGGCGCAGATCATCACTGCGGCACTCGTAATCGCCTATGCGCTCGTCGGCTTCGCCGTTCTGCACACCTTGACGCTGTCGCTCACCAATCGCGGCTTCTGGCTCGGTGGCATCTATGCGGTCGTCGTCATGTTCGGCTGGCCGATCGTGGCGATGTTCGCGCTCGGCATCGCCGACGCCGTGTTCGGGCTGCGCCAGCGCTATCTGCAGACAAGACCGCCGCCTTTGCCCGCGGCTTGAGATTCGATCCAACCGCTTAAACCCGTACTTAGCATCTAAAGGAGAACGAAAATGGAAGTCATTCTGCTCGAACGCGTTGCCAAGCTTGGCCAGATGGGCGAAGTCGTGCGCGTCAAGGACGGGTTCGCCCGCAACTTCTTGCTGAAGCGCGGCAAGGCGCTGCGCGCCACCGAGGCGAACCGCGCCAAGTATGACGGCATGAAGGCCGAGCTCGAGGCCAACAACATCAAGGCCAAGGGCGAAGCCGCCAAGGTTGCCGAGAAGATCGACGGCCGCGACATCGTCATCATCCGCCAGGCCTCCGAGTCCGGCCAGCTGTTCGGCTCGGTCACGGTGCGCGACATCGTCGCCGCGCTGGCGACCGACGGCGTGACGGTTTCGCGCCCGCAGGTCTGGCTCGACTCGCCGATCAAGGTAATCGGCGCGCAGAAGGTGACGATCGCCGTCCACCCCGAGGTCGAGACCAGCGTCACCGTGACGGTCGCTCGCTCCGCTGAAGAGGCCGAGCGGATCAAGCGCGGCGAGGACATCTCGACCCGCCAGGAAGACCAGGACGCGGCTGCCGAGGCGCTCGCCGCCGCCGGCGAGTTCTTCGATCCGGAAGCCCAGCACGACGAGGAAGCCGCGCCGGCTCCGGCCGCCGAAGAGAAGTAAGCTTCTCGCCATCGTCCAACCGACTAAACGCTACGAAGCCCGGCCTCGATCAGGCCGGGCTTTGGATTCGTGCCGCCGTCTTGTCGTCGAGCATGGCGATCGAGGCCAATGCGGTCGCGGTGTGCTTCTCCTTGCCGTCGATCACGCAGAACACGTCGGCTGCAACGACGGCGACCTGACGTCCCGGCTTGATCACGCGCGCCCGGCAGATCAGACGATCGCCCGACGCCGGCGACAGCAGGTTCAGCTTGTACTCCGCCGTCAGCGCCGGCTGCCCGCGCGACGTCGCCGCTGCGATCGTGGTGGCGTTGTCGACCAGGAACGCCGTCACCCCGCCGTGAAACAGGCCGTGCTGCTGCAACAGCTCCGGCCGGCGGTCGACCGCGAGCGTGCAGGTGCCGCGCGACAGCTCGGCCAGTTCGGCACCGACAAGACCCATGAAGCCCTGCCGGCCGACATTGTCGCGAATTCGCGTCGCGATCGGTGCAAAGTCGGGATCGGTCTCGCTCATGAAGTCCCTCCTGTTCGCTCCGGCGCACCCGACGCCACCACTGCGCGATCCGCGCAGGCGATCAGCGTCTCGATCTGTTCGCGCGGATCGCCGGTATGGCGGCCCGACAGCCAGGCGCGGCAGAAGATCTGCGCCGGCCCGATGATCTGGCTGAAGAACAGCACAGCGCTCATCGGCAGCAATTCGCCGCGCGCAAGCAGCGGCGCGCGCCAGCGCTCGATGCCATCGGTGAGCCGCGAATTCTCGGTGCGCTGCGCGCCGCGCACCTCCTCGCCCCACTCGCTGCGCGAAATCTCGAACAGGAAGCGCGCCTCGCGCCGGTTGCTCACGACCCAATCGAGATGGGCGTGGATCAGCCGCGCAACGCCCTCGCCCGCCCCGCAGCTGGCGTCGACCGAGCTGATGATGGCGGCGTGATAGGCCTGCAGGATTTCCAGGAACAGGGTGCCTGCGAGCTCCTTCTTCGAGGTGAAGAAGTGGAAGAAGCTGCCGTTGGACGCGCGCGCGCGGGAGCGGATTTCGGCCACCGTCGCGCCCTCAAACCCGTCGCGGTCGAACACCGCCAGTCCTGCCGCCAGCAGATCTTCGCGTGCCGTGCTCAAGTCGTCCTCTCCTGACTAGATTAACACTCTAGAGTATTGCTCTAATGATGGTCAATCGAATACGCCGGACCTTGGGGCCCGGCGTTGGCGATTACTTCGAGGTCGGGGCTTCCGGCGGGCCGGAGCCTGGCGTCGTGGGCGGAGGTGGCGGCGGCGCCGTCGCAGTCACCGGCGGCGCGGCTGGCGCCGGAGCGGGGGATGCGGCTGCGGCCGGCTCGGATGCGGCAGGCGCAGCCGCCGCAGGTGCCGGTGTGACCTGCGGAACCGGATCGGATCGCACGGCAGGCGGTTCACCGCCGCCATTGCTCTTCGGCGCGTCGACCTTTGCCGTGTCGGGCTCGGCGGCAGGCTTCGCCGTCTTCTCGGCTTCACCCTTGTCATCATGCCTGGTGGATGTCTTGGAATCGTCGCTGGTCGCCACGCCCTTGGGTGTCTCCTCGGACTTCGGCTCCTCGACGGGCTTGCCGCGACGGCCGTGCTTCTGACGCGACGGCTTGCCCTCGCCCAAGGCCTGCGGCGTCTGGCCGTCGTCCGGCTTCGCGCCCTCCGGCGCCTCGCTCGGGCGGGCCATCCGCTTGCCGCGGTGAACTGGACGTCCTTCGGGATTCAAACCGTCGGTGTCAGGCTTGGCCCCTTCCTTGGCACCTTCCTGCGGCGCTGCATCCTGGTGCCGTCGCCGGGCTGGACGCTCGGACGGCTGTTCCGGAGACTGGTTGGCCTCCTGCCTGCCTTCCCGGCCCTTGGCGCCCTTGGGTTGATCCTTGGCCTGGTAGCGCGGGTCGTTGGCGCCGTTCGAAATCAGATAGGACGCAAGCACGCCGGCCATGTCGCTGGACGTCGTGTAGTGCTGGCGCAGGAATCCCGGCAGCGAACCGGCCGGAACCGACTTCAGCAGGCCGCGCGGGCTCTTGTGGCAAGCAGTGCAGGTGCTTGCGAAGATCTGGGAGGGGCTCTTGCCGGCCTCGAGGTTTTGCGCTTGCGCCGATACGGCTGACAGGCAGCCAGTCAGAAGCGCCACCGTCGCCAGACTGAGGGCTCGGCTCAACATTCCTTAAGTCTCCAGATTCCGGAAAAATCGCCGCCGGCGCCTGATGGATCGGCCGCGGCGGTCACCTTTTAGCCGATTATCGCGCGAATGGAAGCGCAGCCATGACGCATCCACGCAATTGTCACATTTTGGAATATCGGCTTTGACCACAACGCAATAGCGCGATCTAATTCCCTGCCTATCTTGAGGTTGGGGACACATTGGAGTGATCAACTCCGGTGGTGTCGGTGTGCAGCTTGCCGTTCCGTTGGTGTTTCGATGGACCGATTGTTGCGATACTTCTTGGGGCGCTTCATCCGCCGCGGTTCGATCACGTTCACGACCGCAAGCGGCGCTCAGTTCACCTGCGGTGACGGCACGGGCGTACCGGTCGCCGTGCGCTTCATGACGCGAGGAGCGGAACTCCGCATCCTGGTCGATCCCGAACTTTATCTCGGCGAAGCCTTCATGGACGGCACGTTCGTGGTGGAGCAAGGCACCATCGCCGACGTGCTCGCGGTCCTGATGGGTCAGGCAGCCATGCTGCCGAACTTTGCCAGGCTGCAAGCCTGGGTACGCTTCCTCGGACGCCGCGCCCAGCAGATCAATGTACGCGGCCGGTCCAAAAGCAACGTCGCCCGTCATTACGATCTCGACGGCCGCCTCTATTCCCTCTTCCTCGACGCGGACAAGCAATACAGCTGCGCCTATTTCGAGACGCCGGACGCGACGCTGGACGATGCCCAACTCGCCAAGAAGCGTCACCTCGCCGCAAAACTCCTGATCAAGCCCGGGCACCGCATCCTCGACATCGGTTCCGGCTGGGGTGGCCTTGGGCTCTATCTCGCCGAGATGAGCGGCGCCGACGTCACCGGCGTCACGCTGTCGACCGAGCAGCTGCAAATTTCCAACGCCCGGGCGGCGGAGCGGAACCTCGCGCAATCGGCGCGCTTCCTGCTGCAGGACTACCGCGACATTCCCGGGCCGTTCGACCGCATCGTCTCGGTCGGCATGTTCGAGCATGTCGGGGTCGCCTACTATGAAACCTTCTTCGCGCGCTGCGCCGAACTGCTCAGCGACGACGGTGTCATGGTGCTGCATTCGATCGGCCGCTCCACCGGCCCCGACGTCACCAGCCCCTGGATCCGGAAATACATCTTCCCCGGCGGCTACATTCCCGCCCTGTCCGAGGTCATGCCGGCGATCGAGAAGGCCGGATTACTGATCTGCGACATGGAGATCCTGCGCCTGCACTATGCCGAGACGCTGAAGGCGTGGCGCGAGCGCTTCATGGCGCGACGCGAGGAGGCCGTGCGGCTCTACGACGAGACCTTTGCCCGAATGTGGGAATTCTACCTGGCCGCCTCGGAGATGTCGTTCCGCGTGCAGAACATGATGAACTTCCAGCTGCAGCTCACCAAGCGCCAGGGCATCGTCCCGATAACGCGCGACTATATCGGCGGCGAAGAAGCCCGCCTGCGGCTGAAGGAGGCCGGCGCGGCCAAGCCCCGGCTGCAACTGGCCGGCGAATAGGCCCGAAGGAACAGGTGCTGCTAGTTGCGCAGGCTATAGGCCGATCCGCAATGGCCAAAGGTCGGCGCCGGACGCGCCAGATGCGCCGCGGCGGCCGAAATCAAGCTGGCATCGCAGGGAACAGTGCGGACTTCGGGACGCGCCGCCTGCTCCATGGCATCGACAAGCGCCACCAGCCAGCGGCGGTCCATGCCATCTGCCCGGCCAAGCCTTGATCGCACAGTTTGAAACTCTCGAGCCATCGCCGCCGTATCTTGCCTGAGCGAAGACAACCCGGAATCCGCCGGGTCGTTCCCGCGAACCTGCCGCAAAGAAAGTGCGGCGCATGTGATCTACTTCACAGAGGTCTGTCCCGGGCTGTCGTAGTGGTCCGGAATGACCCGAGAAACACACCAGACGATGTTGGACCCGCAGCGCGATATCGCGACCGACTACGCCCTGATCGCCACTGGCGTGGTGGCCGCATTGATCGCGCTGGCCTTCCTCATCCTGGTCTGAGAAATCGACGCCAACAGCCGCCTCGCCTCTCCATGGGTCCGCTCGCCTGGCAAAAGGTTCAGGCTGCGTCCAATTTTTGCCAAGACCGTGCTGATCGGCCGGCTCCCGCCCGGTTTCGGACAAAACCCCAGTCAAGCGGAATGCATCCGGCTGTTTCGGATTCACACCTCGCGTTGTGTGAATCGTGCATAAGAAACATCCGTCCTTTCGCTTCGTGCCGGGCTGGCGCTTCATCGCCGCCCCACAGCCGAAAATCTCAGTAACGACGAAATCAGAAGACTAAGCTCGTCCATGGCCTTGATTGATTCGAACGTCCACAAGCTCGCGCCCGACGCCGCATCCCCGGCCTACCGAAGTGCGCCGCACAACATCGAAGCGGAACAGGGCCTGCTGGGTGCGATCCTGGTCAACAACGACGCCTTCTACCGGGTCTCCGATTTCCTGGAGCCGAAGCACTTCTTCGAAACCATCCATCAGCAAATCTATGAAACCGCCGGAAGCCTGATCCGGATGGGCAAGGTCGCGAACCCCGTGACCTTGAAGACGTTCCTGCCGGCCGAGCTCGACATCGGCGGCATGACGGTCGGTCAATACCTCGCCCGGCTTGCCGCCGAAGCGACCACCATCATCAACGCCCAGGACTACGGACGCACCGTTTACGATCTCAGCCTGCGCCGCAACCTGATCCAGATTGGCGAGGACATCGTCAACGTCGCCTACGACGCGCCGGTCGACTTCGCGCCGCGCGCCCAGATCGAGGATGCCGAGCGGCAGCTCTACAGCCTTGCTGAAACCGGCCGCTATGACGGCGGCTTCCAGCGCTTCGCACAGGCACTGACGATCGCCGTCGACATGGCGGCGAAGGCATTCCAGCGCGACGGCAAGCTGTCGGGCATCTCGACGGGTCTGCGCGACCTCGACGCCAAGATGGGCGGCCTGCAGCCGTCCGACCTCATCATCCTCGCCGGCCGTCCCGGCATGGGCAAGACATCGCTCGCCACCAACATCGCCTACAACATCGCCAAAGCCTATGTGCCGGAAGTCCAGGCGGACGGCACCACCAAGGCAGTCAATGGCGGCTGTGTCGGCTTCTTCTCCTGCGAAATGAGCGGCGAACAGCTCGCCACGCGTATTCTCGCCGAGCGCACCGGCATTCCCTCGAGCTCGATCCGTCGCGGCGGCATCTCCGAGCTCGATTTCGAGAAGATCCGCGACTGTTCGATCGAGCTGCAATCGCTGCCCTTCTACGTCGACGAGACCGGCGGTCTCTCGATCTCGCAGCTCACCGCGCGGGCGCGACGGCTCAAGCGCCAGAAGGGTCTCGACCTGATCGTGATCGACTACATCCAGCTGCTGCAGGGCTCGGGCAAACGCGGCAACGACAACCGCGTGCAGGAAATCACCGAGATCACCACCAACCTGAAGGCGCTGGCCAAGGAACTGAACGTTCCGATCATCGCGCTGTCGCAGCTGTCGCGTCAGGTCGAAAACCGCGACGACAAGCGGCCGCAGCTGTCCGACCTGCGTGAATCCGGCTCGATCGAGCAGGACGCCGACGTCGTGATCTTCGTCTATCGCGAGGAATACTACCTCGCCAACAAGGAGCCGCGCGCGGGCACGCCGGAATATGAGAAGTGGCAGATGGACATGGACCTCGCCCACGGCAAGGCCGAAGTCATCATCGGCAAGCAGCGCCATGGCCCGACCGGCACGGTCGATCTGCACTTCGAGGCCAGCGTCACGCGCTTCGGCGACCTCGCACCCGACGGTCAGGTTCCGGATCACGGCCACTGAGATCCGGACTCGGTTGAACGACGCAAGGCACCCGCGTAAAACTGAGCCATGAACATCGTGACTGACGCGAAATCGCAGCTGACACCCGAGGCCAGTTTGCTGGCGGCCCACCCGACCGCCAGCGGTATCCTCACCATCGACCTCGACGCCATCATCGCCAACTGGCGCAAGCTCGAGAAGACCGCGGTGCCGGCCGAGTGCGCCGCCGTGGTCAAGGCCAACGCCTATGGCTGCGGCGCCGAGCAGGTTGCGCGGGCGCTGGCCAAGGCCGGCTGCAAGACCTTCTTCGTCGCCAGCGTCGAGGAGGCCGCCGCGGTGCGCGCGGCCGCTCCCGAGGCGACGGTGTATTCGCTCGGCGGCTTCTTCCAGAACACCGGCGACGCCTACGCCAGGATCGACTGCAAGCCGGTGATCGGCGATCTCAACGAGCTCGCCGAATGGGACGTGTTCTGCCGCCGCTCCGGCTGGTCCGGCGGCGCCGCCATCCATATCGACACCGGCATGAACCGGCTGGGGCTCACGGTCAGCGAGGCGCAGGGCATCATCCCGCGGATCAACGCCGGCGACCACGGCATCACGCTGGTCATGAGCCACCTCGCCTCCGCCGAATTGCTCAACAATCCTGCCAACGCCAAGCAGCTCGCGAGCTTCCGCGAGATCGCGAGCCTGTTCACCGGCGTGCCGGCCTCGCTGGCGAATTCTTCCGGCGTGTTTCTCGGCGCGCAATTCCAGTTCGAGATGGTGCGGCCGGGCTGTGCGCTCTATGGCGTCAATCCGACGCCGGAGGCCGACAACCCTATGCAGCAGGTGGTCGACCTCAAGGCGCGCATCGTGCAGATCCGCAACATCGACCGCGGCGAGACCGTCGGCTATGGCGGCACCTGGACCGCGCGCCGGCCGACCCGGCTTGCGATCGTCGCCGCCGGCTATGCCGACGGCTATTTCCGCGCCGCCAGCGCCAATGACGGCACCCGCGGCGCCGAGGTCGTGGTCGCCGGCAAGCGCTGCCCGATCGCCGGCCGCGTCTCGATGGACCTGATCGCGGTCGATGTCACCGACCTCGACAAGAATGCCGTGCGGCGCGGCCACATGGTGACGCTAATCGGCGAAGGCATCACGGTCGACGAGGTCGCGCATCATTTCGGCACCATCGGCTACGAGGTGCTGACCAGCCTCGGCCGCCGCTTCGCGCGCATCTACAAGGGCGGCGATGCCGTCGCCGCGAGAAGCGACGCGGTCACCGAGACGAGCGAGCCGGCTGCCACGCCCGCTGCGCCGCCAGCCTTGCCAACAGCAGCGCCCGCTGCGCCGCCGCCACTGCCGGCCGCCGAGCCAACAGCGACGTCCACCTGACATGATCAAGGTTCGCGATTGCCGGTGCGCATGAAGATCGCGACCTTCAACATCAACAACGTCAACCGCCGCCTGCCCAACCTGTTGCGCTGGCTCAAGACCGCCAAGCCCGACATCGTCAGCCTGCAGGAGCTGAAGGCCAGCGACGCCGAATTTCCCGCGGCCGCGCTCGAGCAGGCCGGCTACGGCGCGGTGTGGCAGGGACAGAAGACCTGGAACGGCGTCGCCATCCTCGCGCGCAAGGCCGAGCCGGTGCTGATCCGCACCGCCCTGCCCGGCGATGCCGGCGATCACGAAGCACGCTACATCGAAGCCGCGGTGCGCGGCATCGTCGTCACCAGCCTCTATCTGCCGAACGGCAATCCGCAGCCCGGGCCGAAATTCGATTACAAGCTCGCCTGGTTCAAGCGACTGCGCGCCCATGCCGCCAAGCTGCTCAAAGAGGACGTCCCGGTGGTGCTCGCCGGCGACTACAATGTCGCGCCGACGCCGTTCGACATCTACCCGACGCGCTCCTGGGACAAGGATGCGCTGATCCAGCCGAAGAGTCGCGCCGCCTTCAAGGCGCTGGTCGATCAGGGCTGGTGCGATGCGATCCGCACCCTGCATCCGGACGATCAGATGTTCACCTTCTGGGACTACAAGCGCCAGCGCTGGCCACGCGATGCAGGCCTGCGGCTCGATCATCTCCTGCTCAGCCCCGCAGTGGCGCCACGGCTCGTGAAAGCCGGCGTCGACCGCGCCATCCGCGGCGAAGACGGCGCCAGCGATCACGCGCCGGCGTGGGTGGTGCTGAGGTGATGCACCGGCATCACGCCTCGTGACAATCGGCATGATGGTGGTCGCGACGTGGATCGGATGATGCCGCACACACCGCCGTCGTCCCGGCGCAGGCCGGGACCCATAACCACAGAATTGGCTTGGTAGGGAAAGCTGTGGCCCCAGCGTCGTGCAACAATCGCCTTCGGTGGCTATGGGTCCCGGCCTGCGCCGGGACGACATC
>NZ_LFIQ01000114.1:218647-228163 GCF_001189245.1 Bradyrhizobium pachyrhizi
GTTTGTTGCGCGAACTGCGGGGGCTTGCGCGATCGGGCAACTCAGAGGTATGGGGCGATCACACCTCACCGGAGCGCGCAGGTGGGCTTCCTCTTCGTCCTCATCGTCGGCCTGGTCGCCGGCACCATTTCCGGCATCGTCGGCACCGGCTCGTCGATCATGCTGATGCCGGTGCTGGTCTATCAGTACGGACCGAAGCAGGCGGTGCCGATCATGGCCGTCGCCGCGGTGATGGCCAATCTGTCGCGCATCCTCGCCTGGTGGCGCGAGGTCGACTGGCGTGCCTGCATCGCCTACTCGATCACCGGCATTCCGGCCGCCGCGCTCGGCGCGCGCACCCTGCTCGCGCTGCCTTCGCACGCTGTCGATATCGCGATCGGCGTATTCCTGATCGCGATGGTGCCGGTGCGGCACTGGCTGGCACGGCACAGGCTGAAGGCCAATCTCTGGCATCTCGCAATCGGCGGCGCGCTCATCGGCTACCTCACCGGCATCGTGGCTTCGACCGGCCCGCTCAGCGTGCCGCTGTTCCTGTTCTACGGTCTCAGCAAGGGCGCGTTCCTCGCCACCGAGGCGGCGAGCTCGCTCGGGCTCTATGTCAGCAAGTCGGTGACGTTCGAGCGTTTCGGCGCGCTGACGCCGGACATCGCACTGAAGGGCCTGATCGCCGGCGCCTCGCTGATGGCCGGCGCCTTCATCGCCAAGCGCTTCGTGCTGCAGCTGAAGCCGGAGTCGTTCCGCCTGATTATGGACGGCATCATGCTGGCGGCGGGCACGGCGTTGCTGTGGTCTGCAATGACGCAGTAAAATTCCGGCATCGACTGCGTGAGACCAGGCCTTGGGCAAACGGATTTCACCGTGACGAACACCAAACATCCTCCCGATGATGTCGTAATTCTACGGGGCTTTGCGCATCGGGTGGCGTGTACCCCGAAAGAGTTTTGTTGAGCGCTCACCTTCCGTTGTTATCCGGATTGCCACCGTCCAGCCACTGCGTTTATGACAATCTCATTACTTGCACTTGATCGTTTGCGGAAAAGAACTTTGCTCCAGCAGGCATCACGGGGTTGATCGACGGCCCGGATGCGAGTCCCGAGAGTTCAGGCGACAAGAGTCAGCGACAGATGGCGTGCAGATCGGGCGCACAGCCCGGCGCCTGATGTCGCCGATGTCGGCCTGACGAATTCGGGATCGCAAGTCGAAGCATTTGGAGTCGCGGGTCGTCAAAGCCCACGACAGGCGGGAAAGGCAGGCGCGCGATGCGCAAGATGATGATCACGACTGCGGCGATTGTGACGTTCGCCGTTGCCGGCTCGGCGTTGTGGCCGACGGCAAGGCCCGATGTCGCGCAGTTCGGCGACAGCGTCTACGAGACGATCTGGGTCTGGCGCATTCCGGCCTACGCGAACAATCCGTCGTGGCGGGTTCGCTGGAGCTGGAGCGATCCGTTGCGCGCGCAGGCGAGATGCTGCCGGGCTCTGCCGACGAGTCTGACGCCGCGCGAGAATCCGCCGCTGCTGCTGTCGAGGCGGGACCTCCACGTTTGACCGCGCGTACAATCAAGAGCAGTTCCCTTGCGCGAAGCGCATTTGATTCAAATTCGCGCTGTAGTTGAACTTACTTTTTATCCTTAACCAGAAACCTGATCTTTGATTTACATCTGCAAGATGCGGTTTACCTTGTCTCCGCGAGCACAGCGGATTCAGGGACAACAAAAACATGCGCCAACGAAGCCTCACCCTGTGGTTGACCGTTGTTCTGGCGACACAGGGTTTGAGCGTCGCGGCCGACGATACAAGACCGGGACAACCGGGTGCCGTTGCCGCTGCTGACCGCGTTGCATGTTCCCAGCAGCCGAAAAGCGAGGAACCGTCCGATCCGTCGTCGACCTCGGCAATTCCCCACGCCGAAAAATTCGTCGCGCGGGAACATTTCAAGGAGGACATCGCCTCGAGCGCGCCGGTCAGGATTTCCTGGTTAGGCGCGACGTTCGCGCAGCGCTTCACGAACAAGGTCGAGGACGATAGCGGCGGCGCATCGTTGCAGACCTTCATCCTGAGCGCAGCCTCGAGCGACAAGGAGATCCTCGCCAAGCTCGGTCAGAGCCACGAGAGCAGGCTGGCCGACGTCTGGTGCGCGTTGAGGCGACAGTCCAGCGGCAGCAACGGCCCGCTGGAAGTCAACGCCAAGCCGAACGTGTTCTACGTCCGCGACAGCGCCGGAGAGCTTGGCGCCGTCGACGTGCTGTGGGGCGGCGTCGGCTGGGAAATCGGTGCAAGCCCGGTCGGCGACAAGCCGCGCTGGCCGAGCGGAACGCGGGTGTTCTCGCGCTGAGCCGGCCCCGCCATCTGGCGCTCCGTCTTCGATGGATCGTGCGCGGCGGCCGAACCGTGCTATGCATCGTGCGCGATAGCGCGACTCACCTGCTCCATGGCCAAATCCACCCTCTCCTTCGTCTGCCAGAACTGCGGCGCGGCGTATAATCGCTGGCAGGGCAAGTGCGACTCCTGCGGCGACTGGAACACGCTGGCCGAGGAAGACACCACAGGCTCGGTGCCGGTCTCGATCCGCAGCAAGCGCAAGGGGCGGACGTTTGCGCTGGAATCGCTGTCCGGCAAGACCCAGGACGCGCCGCGGCTGTCCTCCGGGATGGCCGAGCTCGACCGCGTCACCGGCGGCGGCTTCGTCCGCGGCTCGGTGCTGCTGGTCGGCGGCGATCCCGGCATCGGAAAATCGACGCTGCTGACCCAGGCGACCAGCATGATGGCGCGCGCCGGCCACCGCGCGGTCTATATCTCCGGCGAAGAGGCGGTCGCCCAGGTGCGGCTGCGCGCCGAACGGCTCGGGCTCGCGGACGCGCCGGTGCAGTTGGCTTCGGAAACCTCGGTCGAGGACAGCGTCGCGACGATGTCGGAAGGCGCAGTGCCGCGCCTGATCGTGATCGACTCGATCCAGACCATGTGGACCGACACGGTGGAATCGGCGCCCGGCACGGTGACCCAGGTCCGCGCCTCGGCGCAGGCCCTCATTCGCTTTGCCAAAAAGACCGGCGCGGCGATCATCCTGGTCGGCCATGTGACAAAGGACGGCCAGATCGCCGGCCCCCGCGTGGTCGAGCACATGGTCGATGCGGTGCTGTCGTTCGAGGGCGAAGGCTCGCAGCAGTTCCGCATCCTGCGCTCGGTGAAGAACCGTTTTGGCGCGACCGACGAGATCGGCGTGTTCGAGATGACCGGGCTCGGCCTGCGCGAGGTCACCAACCCCTCGGAATTGTTCCTCTCGGAGCGCGAGCTCGGCAGCCCCGGCACGGCGGTGTTCGCCGGCATCGAGGGCACCCGTCCGGTGCTGGTCGAGTTGCAGGCGCTGGTGGCACCGACCTCGCTCGGCACGCCGCGCCGCGCCGTGGTCGGCTGGGACCCGAGCCGGCTGTCGATGGTGCTCGCGGTGCTCGAAGCGCATTGCGGCGTCAAATTGTCCGGACATGACGTCTATCTCAACGTCGCCGGCGGCCTGCGCATCCAGGAACCGGCCGCGGACCTTGCCGCGGCGGCCGCGCTGGTCTCCTCGCTGGTGAATGCGCCGTTGCCGACGGATGCAGTCTATTTCGGCGAGATTTCGCTATCGGGCGCGATCCGCCCGGTGGCGCAGACCCCGGCCCGGCTCAAGGAGGCCCTCAAGCTCGGCTTCGCCCGCGCCATCCTGCCCGAATCGGCCCGCGGCGAGAGCGGCGGCGATTCAGGGCTCACCCTCAACAGCGTCGGCAATCTCACCACGCTGGTCGCCGAAATTGCGGCACGCGGTACGCCAAGAGGCGACCGGGGTACGCCAAGCGGCGGCCGGCGCGACCAGGGCGGCTCCGGAGGCCCTGATGCGGCTGAGAAAAATGCCACACCGGCCCGATTCCGTCGCGAGACCAGCTAAAGCGGGCGTGACGTATCAGCCCCCCGCCGCTATACATCCGCCGCGCGGGACAGGTGGCGCTCTGGCCTTGCCGGATGCCCCCAATGCGCCTCAGTTAGGACGGCACCGACTTTGCCGATTCGCGAGAGCCCTTAGCAGCGTAAGCCCTTAACAACGTAAGCCCTTAACAGCGTACCGAAACGTACCAGCGGACCTGACCAGCCGATGCCCATAACGATACTTGATCTCGTCCTGCTCGGCGTGATGCTGATTTCGGGCCTGCTCGCGATGGTGCGCGGCTTCATGCGCGAGATCCTGTCGATCGCGGCCTGGGGCGCCGCCGCGCTGGTCACGCTGTATGCGTTCTCGAAGCTTCTGCCGACCGCCAAGACCTACTTCAACAACGACACGGTCGCGGCCGTGGTCGTGGTGGCCGGTGTGTTCATCGGCACGCTGATCGTGGTCTCGATCGTCACGGTGCGGATCTCGGACATGATCCTGGATTCCCGGATCGGCGCGCTCGACCGCACCCTCGGCTTCCTGTTCGGGCTCGCCCGCGGCCTCCTGATCGTGGTCGTGGCGTTCATGTTCTTCACCTGGCTGGTTCCGGACAAGCAGCGGCCCGATTGGGTGACCGGGGCGAAGTCCCGCGTAGTGCTGCAGGGAACCGGGGATTGGCTGATGTCGCTCTTGCCTGACGACCCCGAGAACACCATCTTAAAGAAGTTCAAGAAGAATAAGCCAGACGACGATTCTGCGGCCGATACCAATGATCAGGCGACGCCGGCGTCGGGCGATGGCTATAGCAAACCTGCGCGTGACAGCTTGAAGAAGCTGATCGAGAAACCCGCGGGCCGATAAACTATTTGGGCCCTTACGAGAGGCGATGAACGAGATGCAGACCCCTTCGGATCATACCGACCAAATGGATCTCGACCTCGGCCCGATCGAACTGCAAGACCCTCTCAGATATCACCCCGATCTCGATGGCGACACGCTCCGCGAGGAATGCGGCGTGTTCGGCGTCTTCGGCCATCCCGAGGCCGCCGCGATCACCGCGCTCGGCCTGCACGCCCTGCAACACCGCGGCCAGGAAGCCGCCGGCATCGTCTCCTTCGACGGTAGCCGCTTCCACAGTGAACGCCGCCTCGGCCTGGTCGGCGACGCCTTTTCCCGCCGCGAGGTGATCGAGCGCCTGCCCGGCAACGCCGCGGTCGGCCATGTCCGCTACTCCACCACCGGCGGCACCATCCTGCGCAACGTGCAGCCGCTGTTCGCCGAGCTCAGCGCAGGCGGATTTGCGGTCGGTCACAACGGCAACCTCACCAATGGCCTGACCCTGCGCCGCGAACTCGTCAAGGGCGGCGCCATGATGCAGTCGACCACCGACACCGAGGTGATCCTCCATCTCGTGGCGCAGTCCAAGCGCACCCGCTTCATCGACCGCTTCATCGAGGCGCTGCGCACCATCGAGGGCGCCTATGCGCTGGTCGCGCTGACCAACAAGAAGCTGGTCGGCGCGCGCGACCCGCTCGGCATCCGCCCGCTGGTGCTCGGAGATCTCGACGGCCGTCCGATCCTGACCTCGGAGACCTGCGCGCTCGACATGATCGGCGCGAAATACGTCCGCGACATCGAGCCCGGCGAGATCATCGTGTTCGACGAGCGAGGGGCGCACAGCCACAAGCCGTTCCCGCCGAAGCCGGCGCGGCCCTGCATCTTCGAATACATCTATTTCGCGCGGCCGGATTCGATCGTCGGCGGCCGCTCGGTGTACGACGTGCGGAAGGCGTTCGGCGCCCAGCTGGCGCGCGAGAGCCACCCCGAGGTCGACGTCGTGGTGCCGGTGCCGGATTCCGGCGTGCCCGCCGCAGTCGGCTACAGCCAGTATTCCGGCGTGCCGTTCGAGCTCGGCATCATCCGCAACCACTATGTCGGCCGCACCTTCATCCAGCCGACCCAGAGCGTGCGCGAGCTCGGCGTGCGCATGAAGCATTCGGCCAACCGCGCCGCGATCGAGGGCAAGCGCATCATCCTGATCGACGACAGTCTCGTGCGCGGCACCACCTCGAAGAAGATCGTGCGCATGATGCGCGACGCCGGCGCCCGCGAGGTGCATTTCCGCCTCGCCTCGCCGCCGATCCTCTATCCCGACTATTACGGCATCGACCTGCCGGACCGCGGCGGCCTGCTCGCCGCGACCCATTCGCTCGAGGAGATGCGCGACATCATCGGCGCCGACTCGCTCGCCTTCCTGTCGATCGACGGCATGTACCGCGCGATGGGCTATGAGGGGCGCGACCCGGCCAATCCGAGATTCGCCGACCATTGCTTCACCGGCGCCTACCCGACCCACCTCACCGACCAGAGCGAGACTGAGCCCGCGCCGCGCCAGCTTTCGCTGTTGGCGGAGGCGAGCTGACGCGAAGCGTCATCCCGGGGCGCGCGAAGCGCGAACCCGGGATCTCGACGTTGTTTTGCGATGGTGCCTCAAAGCTCTGGATTCCGGGTCTGGCCCTTCGGCCATCCCGGAATGACCCTGCTTTCCGTCATGGCCGGGCTTGTCCCGGCCATCGACGTCTGTAATACCCGCCGCGAAGACGTGGATGCCCGGCACAAGGCCGGGCACGACGAAGAGATCGGCTCATGCAAACACCCCTCACCTCCCGTATCGCCCTCGTGACCGGCGCCTCGCGCGGCATCGGCTTTGCGACCGCGGTCGCACTGGCCAAGGCCGGCGCGCATGTCGTGGCGGTGGCGCGCACGCAAGGCGGGCTGGAAGAGCTCGACGACGAGATCCGCAAGGCAGGCGGCAGCGCCACCCTGGTGCCGCTCTCGCTCACCGATTACGACGGCATCGCGCGGCTCGGCCTCGCGCTGCATGAGCGCCACGGCAAGCTCGATATCCTGGTCGGCAATGCCGGCACCGCAGGGCCGTCGTCGCCGCTCGGCCATATCGAGCTGAAGCCATGGAACGACGTGTTCGCGATCAACGTCACCGCCAATTTCCAGCTGATCCGCTGCATGGACCCGCTGCTGCGCCAGTCCGACGCCGGCCGCGCGGTGTTCGTGACGTCGGGCGTCGCCCACAAGGCCAACGCCTATCTCGGCCCCTATGCGGCCTCGAAGGCCGCGCTGGAGGCACTGGTGCGCTCCTGGGCCAACGAGACCGCCAACACGGCGCTGCGCGTCAACCTGTTCAGCCCCGGTCCGATCCGCACCCGGATGCGGGCGCAGGTGTTTCCCGGCGAAGACCCGATGACACTGGATACGCCCGACATGGCCGCCGAATTCATCGTGCCGATGTGTTCGCCCGCGTGGACCGAGACCGGCAAGCTCTACGACTACAAGGCGCGCACGCTGCGAACCTTCCAGCCGCCGGTGTAGGTCGCTTCGCGCCCGACAAATGAAGGCCCGTAGCCCGGATGGAGCGAAGCGTAATCCGGGACGGCTTCTCCGCGGAGAGACTTTTCCCGGACTTCGCTTCGCTCCATCCGGCTACGCAACCGCCGCGCAATGGCGGCTGGGTGATTGACACCCTCCCCGCCCCACGATTGACTACGCTCCCAGCGGGACCACCGCCAAGAAAAATCTCGGGAGGCAACCAATGACGCCGACGTTCAATCGCGCGCGCTCCATTCTGTCCGGATTGTTTCTCTCCGCCTGCATCGCATCATCAGCCCTCTTCGCTACACCAACCCCCGCGAAAGCCGGCGACATCCCGACCTTCACCGTGGATGCATCATGGCCAAAGCCGCTGCCGAACAACTGGATCCTCGGCCAGGTCGGCGGCATCACGGTGGATTGGCAGGGCCACATCTGGATGATTCACCGGCCGCGCTCGCTGACCGACGACGAGAAGGGCGCGAGCCTCAATCCGCCGCGCTCGAAATGCTGCATCTCGGCGCCGCCGGTGCTCGAATTCGACGCTGACGGCAATCTGCTGCGGTCCTGGGGCGGTCCGGGTGACGGCTACGAGTGGGTTGGCCGCGAGCACGGCATCGAGGTCGACGAGCGCGGCTTCGTCTGGATCGGCGGCAACGCCGACAATGACAATGCGATCCTCAAGTTCACCCTCGACGGCAAGTTCGTCTCGCAGATCGGCTCGATCGCACCGAGCAAGGGCAGCAACGACACCACCCAGCTCGGCAAGCCCGCCGAGACCGCGATCGACAAGGAGGCCAACGAGATCTACGTCGCCGACGGTTACGGCAATCGGCGCGTCATCGTGTTCGATGCCACCACCGGCGCCTACAAGCGGCATTGGGGCGCCTATGGCAACAAGCCCGACGACGCCAAGCAGCCGCCCTACGATCCGAAGGCGCAGGTCGCGCAGCAGTTCGGTAATCCCGTGCACTGCGTGAAGATCGCCAATGACGGACTGGTCTATGTCTGCGACCGCATCAACAACCGCATCCAGGTGTTCAGGAAGGACGGCAGCTTCGTGAAGGAGTTCTTCTTCGAGAAGAGCACGCTCGGCAACGGCGCGGTGTGGGATATCGCGCTGTGGCCCGATCCCAAGCAGACCTACCTGCTCTCCGCCGACGGCGAGAACAACGAGATCCGCATCATCAGGCGTGACGACGGCGCGGTGGTCGGCAGCTTCGGCCGCAACGGCCGCAACGCCGGGCAATTCCACTGGGTGCACGCGCTCGCGGTCGACGCCAGGGGCTACGTCTATACCGCCGAGGTCGACACCGGAAAGCGGATCCAGAAATTCAAGCTGACCTCCGACGCGCTCAAGTAAGGATTTCACCGGATGACGCTTCGACGCAGGCCCACCCGGCTTTAGGCGGATTGCCGCGTCCCCCGGGAAAGGGTAAGCGGGAACCTGAGCGACCGGCAAAAAGGCTCCGCAAGAGGGCTGTCCGGGCTTTAGACAGCGGAGGGAATTTCATGACAACGACGTTTGCGCGGCGCTGCGCCGCGCTTCTTGCTTGCGCCGCACTCAGCCTTTCAACTTCTGCGTTCGCGCAGGACAAGACCGTCAAGATCGGCGTGCTGAACGATATGTCGAGCCTCTATGCCGACATCGGCGGCCCGAACTCGGTGGTCGCGATCAAGATGGCCGTCGAGGATTCCGGCCTGCTCAAAAAGGGCTGGAAGATCGACGTCCTCAGTGGCGACCACCAGAACAAGCCCGACGTCGGCGTCAACATCGCTCGGCAATGGGTCGACAACGAGAAGGTCGATGCGATCGCCGACACGCCGAACTCCGGCGTGGCGCTTGCAGTCAACAATCTCGTCAAGGAGAAGAACATCGTCCTGCTGAATTCGGGCGCGGCGACCGCCGACCTCACCGGCAAGGCCTGCACGCCGAACACGATTTCATATACCTACGATACCTACATGCTGGCCAACGGCACCGGCAAGGCACTGACGAAGGCCGGCGGCGACACCTGGTTCTTCCTGACGGCCGACTATGCATTCGGCCACGCGCTTGAGCGCGACACCACCGCGGTCGTCAACGCCAATGGCGGCAAGGTGCTCGGAAGCGTCAAGCATCCGATCAACACCGCCGATTTCTCCTCGTTCCTGCTGCAGGCACAATCGTCCAAGGCCAAGGTGGTCGGCCTCGCCAATGCCGGCGGCGACACCACCAACGCGATCAAGCAG
>NZ_LFIQ01000114.1:228173-240615 GCF_001189245.1 Bradyrhizobium pachyrhizi
GGCTGAATTCGGCATCGTTTCCGGCGGCCAAAAACTCGCGGCGCTGCTGCTGTTCATCAACGACGTGCATTCGCTCGGCTTGAAGACCGCGCAAGGCCTGACGTTCACGGAATCCTTCTATTGGGACATGAACGACCAGACCCGCGCCTGGTCGAAGCGGTTCGCCGCCCTCGCCAGCAAGAACGCGATGCCGTCGATGACCCAGGCCGGTAACTACGCGATGGTGCTGCACTATCTCAAGGCGATGGAAGCGCTCGGCGGCAATCCGCATGACGGCGCCAAGGTCGTCGCCAAGATGAAGGAATTGCCGACCGACGATCCGCTGTTCGGCAAGGGCCCGCTGCGCGCCGACGGCCGGCGCCTGATTCCGGCCTATCTGTTCGAGGTGAAGAAGCCCGAAGAGTCCAAGTATCCCTGGGACTATTACAAGCTGATCGCCACGATCGCGCCGGAAGACGCCGCGAAGCCGCTTGAGGCCAGCGACTGTCCGCTGCTGAAGAAGTGACCGCGTAGCGGTCATTCCGGGGCGCGCAACGCGCGAATCTCAGATGCGCAATTTGCGCATCTGAGGATCTCGAGATTCCGGGTTCGATGCTGCGCATCGCCCCGGAATGACTTTTTGCACCTTCTTATTTCGCCGCCGACTTCGCCTTGACGGGCGGCGGCAACGATGCCCATTCCCTGTCGGCGCGCGGGCCGCCGACGTCGCCGGTCAGGCCGACGAGCTGGCCCGGCTGCACGTCCAGCGTCTGCGTCCAGGTCTGGGTCTGGCACAGCAGCTTGAGCAGACATCCCTTGAGCTTCAGCCGGTCGGATTTGTCGCGCCACAGCGAGACCGCATAGGACTTGCCGTCCTCGGCGTTGTAGATGTCGCCGTCGAACCTGCCCTCCGGCGTCAACTTCAATCCGAGGATCAGCTGATGGCCGAGCAGCGCACGCGTCCGCTTGTCGGGATCGGGATTGAAGCTATCGCGGAACGGCTGGTCGTGTGAATCGAGCGGATCCTTCATCCACACGATGAAGCCGCAGACGCGGTCACGCGCGGTGCCGCAGCGCTCGAGACGGATGCGTGCGCGGCCGTCTTCGGTCAGCCAGGTGCCGCTGGGATCGACCGGGGCGATCGTCTCGGCGCGGCCGGTCGAGCTCATCAGCAAGGCAGCGACGAGGCTGCGCAGGAACATGCGAACCAGAAAGTTCATGGTAAAGGACCTTTCAGTGTCGGGATGGTTTGCGGACGCGCGCGGCGCGCCTCACTTCAATTGCGCCATGAAGGCATCGGCACCCTTGTCGATGCCGGCGGTGGCCGCGGCGAGATCGCCGACGCTGGCCTTGATGTCGTAGGCGTTGGGATACTGCCTGCTGACATAGGCGCCGAGCAGGCGCGAGGTCGAGCTGTCGAACATCTCGACGGCATAGATCACCGAGCCGGTCATCGTACCCTCGCCGTCGCGCGCGGCCTGCACGCCGTTATAGACCGCGCCCGCCAGATCGAAACGCGACAGCGTGCCGAGCACCGGCGTGTTGGCGACCGCGCCGGTCAGCGTCAGCCGCAGGCGGAACGTGTTCGGCCCGCGCGTGTTCACCAGCGTGAAGCGGCCGCGCAGCTTGTCGGCGAAGCGGGTCTGCATGTAGGCGGCGAGCGTCTGCTTGTCCCTCTCGGACATGTCGCCGAACTGATGATCCGCGCCGCGATAGATCACGACCGGATCGATCATCACTTTGTTGTAGCTTCGCCAGTCGACCGGCGGCGCATAGCGATACGGCACACGTCCCGAAGAATCGGACGTGTCCGGCGTCATGTAGGCCGACGATGCCACCTCCGAATAGGCCACCGGCGTGACGGCGGCACATCCTCCCGCGAGGACGCAAAGCGCCATCGCTCCCAGACCGCGCGCGGCGATCGAGCTCTCCATTCCAATCTCCTCATCCGACCCTAAAGCGGGAGAGCAGCTCGGCCGCAGCCGCGTCCGGGGCTGAAAGTACGGCTGCGGCCGTCACTGCCGACCTGGCTCGCCGTCGCGGCGCCGCCAGATCTTGCCTCAGTGCGATCAACTATAAAACCGACCAGTTGGTTTGTAAAGTTGCAATCGCAAGAAGCGCGCCGGAAAAATGCGGCGGTCGACATGTCGTGTTAACTGGCGAGGCCGCTTCGCGAATGGCGGCCGCGCGTTGTCACAAACCCGCGACATCTCGTGTGGTACGGCAGAAATCGCCGGGGGATTTCAGGGGCCCGGTGCCGATCCAACGCCGCCAAGCGATCCATATTCCGCTTGGGCGGCGTTGTGCTTTCGGCAGCGCCGGAATTCAGCTGCGCTTGCGAACCGATGCGAGCTTTTCCGCGCGCGCACCGGCCGGAGGCGAAGATGCCGTGCGCACAGCCGTCGTCTTGGCTGGCTTTGCTGCCTCCGTCGCGCCCTGCTCCATCGCGGTCCACTTGCTGTCGTCGAGCAAGCGCTCGAACAGGCGATCGCGCTCCGCCTCGGTCAGCGACAACATGCCGAACAACGAACTCAACAGCAGCCCCCGCGCCGCGGCCCAGCGCAGCAGCGCGAGATCGGGATCCCTCGCCTCGGCCTTCATCAGCGCGACCTTCTTGATGTCGACATCGCGCGGCATCGCCATCAATTCGGGGTTCTCGTTCATCGCCGCCAGCAGTGCGAACGCCCCTGCCCGCGGCGTTGAGATCGCCTCCCGCAGCGTCGCGATCTGCGCCGACAGTTCCGGCTGGTCCGTGGTCCCGCGTACCTTTTCGATGTAGCGGTTCGAGAATTCCTCGAAATGCGCCATCTGCTGCTCGAGCAAGGCGCGCAGCACCGCTTCCTTGGTGCGGAACTGATGCATCACGCCGCCCTTGCTGAGACCGCTCTCGCGCGCAATCGCGTCCAGCGTCAGGCGCCCCGGACCATCGCGCGTCACGATGGTGATCGCGGCGTCAAGTGCGGCGTTGCGGGAGCGTTCCGAGCGGGAAGGATTATCCATGGTGTACTCAGGAAGGAGTCGCTTGAGATCACAGTATCTCAGCGGCATCGGTCAATCTCAAGCGCTGCGAGGCAGCGCGAACGGCGTCCCCGGAATGGCGGTGTCGCCCTCGGAAGACGCATCAATCTCGGGAATCGGTCATCGAGCTATCCGATCGCTCACGCGCACAAGCGAACCTTCTGCAGCAGACCATGAAGGAAACCGTAGGCCATTCGGCCGACGACCCTTTCCCCTCGACCGCGCGCGCGGGCGATGGCCTGCGCGTCGCCATAACTGGCGGCGACAATCGTCCCGTGCCTGCCGCCATCGAGTTTCAGGTCGGTCAGATAGACAAGGCCGCGCGACGTCAGCAGCGCCGCCTGCGTGGCGCTGAAGCGGGTCAATTCATCGCAGATATCAACGGCCTCGTCGGTCACCATGCTGCTCCTGGCAGCGCACCCCGGAGCGAGGCGCGTCTTCATCCGGTATCAGCTCTATATAAACCAACCGGATGGTTTGTAAATAGACAATATGACGCAATCCGCCCGGTGCGGCCGGACGCATCAGCGTGTCGGATCGGCGCGCTCGCATTCGTCCTCGAAGCAGCGATCGGCCAGCATTCGGAGCACGCGAGCGATGACACAGCAGAAACAGACGGCGGAAACCCAAATCAGGACGCTCATCGACGCCTGGACGGACGCCGTCCGCAGGCAGGACTATCCGGGCATTTTCGCCCATCATGATCCGGACATCGTGATGTTCGACGTTCCGCCGCCATTGCAGTCACGCGGATTGGACGAATACGGCAAGACATGGGATCTGTTCTTCAGATATCACCGCCCCTCCTACGCCTTCGATATCGAGGAGATCGCGATCACGGCCGGCGACGATGTGGCCTTCGCGGTCGCGGTGATGCGGTGCGGGCCGCCTGATGCCACGTTCCAGTTCAGGCTGACGATCGGATTGCGCAAGGTCGACGGCCAGTGGCGCGTCATGCACGAACACCATTCGGTGCCGGCGACGGAATAGCGCGTCTCATGGTGGATCCGTTGGCGGCTTTGCACGCCCTAGGCTTGCTTCGCCGCCGTCGCGCGCCAGGCGATGGCGAGCGCGAGCAACAGCAGCGCGCCGGCCAGATAGAACGGCGCGCCGGGCATCTTCACCGGCACGTTGTCGCCGATGAAATACGCAAACGTCAGCGTGAACAGGAACGGGCCGATCAATTCCGACATGCTCTGCACGCTTGATGTCGCGCCCTGCAACTGGCCCTGCTGGTCGGCGGCGACGAGCTGTGTCGTCAGCGCCTGGGTCGCGGCGCCCGAGAGGCCCCACAGCGCCATCACGGGAATGCCGATCCAGAACAGCTGGCCGGTCGGCGCGGCGCCGAAAATCACGAAACCCAAGGCGCCGCAGACGAGGCCGAGGAACAGCGCGTTGCGCTCGCCGAGGCGCTGCCCTATCGGCCCGATCGCCGCGCCCTGCACGATCATGCCGCAGAGGCCGACCAGCGCCAGCGTCGCGCCGACGGTGCCGGTGTCCCAGCCATAGCGATAGGTGGCGTAGAGCACGAACACCGAGGGCAGCACGACATGCGCGAGCTGGCCGAAGAACGTCGCCAGCGACAGACCGGCGAGCGTCCGGTTCGAGCGCAGGAAATGCAGCGCGCCGATCGGATTGGCGCTCTTCCATTTGAACGGCGCCCGCCGCTCCACGGGCAGCGATTCCGGCAGGATGAACAGGCCATACAGCCCGTTGACGAAGCTCAAACCCGCCGCGGCCCAGAACGGCAGCCGCGGATCGATCTCGCCGAGCAGGCCGCCGAGCGCCGGTCCGAGGATGAAGCCGGCGCCGAAGGCGACGCCGATCTTGCCGAACATCGCCGCGCGCTGCTCCGGCGCGGTGACGTCGGCGATATAGGCGAACACGGTCGAGATGCTCGACGAGGTGATGCCCGAGATCGCCCGCCCGATGAACAGCCAGATCAGGTTCGGCGCCAGCGCCATCAGCACATAGTCGGCGGCGAGACCGAAATTCGACAGCAGCACCACCGGTCGGCGGCCGAAGCGATCGGACAGCGCGCCGAGGATCGGCGAGCAGACGAACTGCATCAAGGCCCAGATCGAGCCGAACACGCCGAAGATGCGCGCCGCATTCGCGGTGTCGTTGTTGACGAAGCCTTCGATCAGCTTCGGCAGGATCGGGATGATGATCCCGAGCGCGAGCATGTCGAGCAGCAGGGTGATGAAGATGAAGATCACCGCGCCGCTGCGCGCCTGCGGAACAGCCGCAGGCTTGGGATTCTCATTTTGACGCGCTTTCTTCACGCGAAGCGGTACCCACTTCGCTCGAAAACGCTTTGCTTGACCTCTTCGCTCATGACGGCCGTTTGCGCTTGTGGGCGAACGGATTGGCCTTCTCGCGCAGCGTGATCCGGATCGGCGTGCCCGGCAGATCGAACGTCTCGCGCAGCGAGTTGATGAGGTAGCGCAGATAGGATCGCGGGATCGCGTCGGCGCGCGAGCAGAACAGCACGAAGCTCGGCGGGCGCGCCTTCACTTGCGTGATGTAGTTCAGCTTCAGCCTGCGGCCCGAGACCGCCGGCGGCGGGTTGGCCTGGATCGCCTGCTCGAACCAGCGATTGAGCGCCGAGGTCGGCAGGCGCCGGTTCCAGACCGCATAGGCTTCCTGGATCGCGGTCATCAGGCGGTCGATGCCCTCGCCCATCAGGCCGGAGACGGCGACGATCGGCGCGCCCTTGACCTGCGGCAGCCAGTGGTCGGCATCGGTGCGCAGCTGCGAGATCTGGTTGGGCTTGCGCTCGACGAGGTCCCATTTGTTGACCGCGAGCACGATGGCGCGGCCTTCGCGCTCGATCAGGTCGGCGATGCGCAGATCCTGCTCCTCGAACTTGTTCTGCGCGTCCATCATCATCACGACGACTTCGGCAAAGCGCACCGCGCGGAGCGCGTCGGCTACCGAGAGCTTTTCCAGCTTCTCCTCGATCCGCGAGCGGCGGCGCAGGCCGGCGGTGTCGAACACCCGGAACTCGCGGCCCTGCCAGGTGATCTCGACCGCGATCGAATCGCGCGTGGTGCCGGCCTCGGGGCTGGTCAGCAGCCGCTCCTCGCCGAGCAGATGGTTGATCAGCGTCGACTTGCCGGCATTCGGCCGGCCGACGATGGCGACGCGGATCGGACGCTGCGCGGCCTCCTCCTCCGAGATGTCCTCATCGTCCTCGACCTCGTCGTCTTCCTCCGGTGTCTCCGGCACCAACGCGCTCAGCGCCTCATGGAGGTCGCCCATGCCCTCGCCATGCTCGGCCGAAATCTGGACGGGGTCGCCGAGCCCGAGCGCGTAGGACTCCATCGCGCCGATCTCGCCATGCTTGCCCTCGGCCTTGTTGGCGACCAGCACCACCGGCTTGTTGGCCTTTCGCGCGAAGTCGGCGAAGGCACGGTCGGTCGGCGTCAGGCCGACGCGGGCGTCGATCACGAACATCAGGGCGTCGGCGAGCTCGATCGCGGTTTCGGTCTGCTCTTGCATCCGCGCCGTAAGCGAACCCTTGGCGCCTTCGTCCAGACCTGCGGTGTCGATGATGGTGAAGTCGAGATCGTAGAGCTTCGCCTGACCCTCGCGACGGTCACGCGTCACGCCGGGCTCGTCGTCGACCAGCGCGAGCTTCTGGCCGACCAGCCGGTTGAACAGCGTCGACTTTCCGACATTGGGCCGGCCGATAATGGCGATGGTGAAGGACATGGATCATCCAGGCGCGGTCTGTTGTCCGCGGGTCAAGGTGCTGGAAAGAACTACAGCAGGAATGGGGGGCGGTCGAAGCAAATGATGGAGCATCTTCCCCTTTCCCCGCTCTTACGGGGAGAGGGTTGAAACTCCCCCTCACCCGGAATTCAAGCTGTGCTTGAATTCCGACCTCTCCCCGCAGGCGGGGCGAGGTGGAATCCCGCTCGCAATTAGCGTGAAAATCCGCCGCTCGGTAGCGGTGCGGGGAAGGCGCCGCCGGATTGTTGCGTGGTCTGGGTCTGCTGAGCCGGCGCCGCAGGCTGCGCCTGCTGATCGTCGGCGGGTGGCGCGGTGGTGCGGCGGCGGACGATCTTCTTCGGCTTCGGCTCCGGCGGCAGCGCGGCGGGCGCTCCCTCCTCGGCAGCGGCATCGGGAGCAGCCGCCTGATCTGCGGCCGGCGCTGCCCTGCCCTTGGCCTGCTTCTTGGCACCCTTCGGCGGCTCCGGCGGTGGAGCCGGCTGGGCGGCAGCGGCCGCCGCGGCGTTCTGCTGGTCGAGCTGCTCCTGCTGCGAGCCCTTGTACAATTCCTTCGGCACGCCCTGCTCCAGGCCGGGCACGCCTTCGGGGAATACCGGCTTGCGGTCGCCCTGCAGCTTCTTCTTGGTGTCGAGGAAGTCGAGCAGGTCGCTCGGATCGAAATTGGACATGCCGCCACCGCCGCAACCCGCCAGCACGCTGCAAAGCGCTGTCAGAACTGCGGCTGCGATCAGGCGTTGCGAGCGGCGCATGGTCGATCTCTCAAACTCGGGTTTCGCGCCAAGTCAGCTTTTCGCGACCGGCGGCAACAAGGCCTGCAGCGCTTCGGCACGCGAGCGCAGGCTCGGCGGCGTCTCGCCGTCATTGGCAATCTGGTCGAGCCACTGCCGCGCGGCGGTGGCATCGTTGGCGCGCCAGGCCGACAGCGCCAGCAGCTCGCGCGCGGAATGGCGGAACGTCGAGTCCTTCGCCGTTGCCGTGGCCTCGAGCCGCTGCAGCATGTTCGGATAGGTGGTGGTTTCCATCGCGAGCTGCGCGGCGCGGATCCGCGCCAGGTCCTGCTCGGGACCGCCGACACTGCGGTCGGCTGCGATCTCGTCATAGAGCTTCGCGGCAGCCGGCTGATCGCGGGTCGCGACCTCGGCGGCCATGCGCAACCGCGCCAGGTTGCGATAGCCGGACGGTGCCTTGGTGATGAGAGCGGCGAACGCAGCCTCCGCCTCGGCGTGCTTGTTCTGATCCGACAGTTCGACGGCACGGTCGAACGCCGCACCGGCCTCGGCGGCCTTCTTGGCCTCGAGATACTGGTAGCCGCGCCAGCCACCGACGCCCGCAACGATCAGGATCGCCAGGGCGATGATAAAGAGCGAGTACTTGTCCCACAGCTTCTTGAGCTGATCGCGACGGACTTCCTCGTCGACTTCGTCAAATAATTCAGACACTTAAGGCTATCCCATCCCCTCGGGACCGCTGCTATCGGTGGGGCCCAGCCCTACCCGATCCCCACATCGCGGCGGCGTTACCCTAATGGTGTGGCGGAGGCAAGGCAAAGCGAGGCGGATCAAAGCGTTAACGGGGGACGTTTGCAGCGGGCCGCAACCGGACTGCGTGGCCTCCCTCTCCCGCTTGCGGGGGAGGTGCAGAACGCTAAGCCCCCATTTCCGACAGGCTCTCCCTGATCTGGCGCTTGATCACCTTGCCGTTGGCGTTGCGCGGCAGCGGCTCTGATGTCAGCGCCATGGTCTCCGGCACCTTGTAGTCCGAGAGCCGCTCGGCGCACCAGGCGCGCAGGCTCTCCGCGTTCACTTCGGTGCGGGTCACGATCACGGCGTGCACCCGCTCGCCGAGCACCGGGCACGGCTTGGCGATGATCGCACTCTCGACCACGGCCGGATGGCCGGCCAGGACAGACTCGACCTCGGCGGAATAGATCTTCAGGCCGCCGCGGTTGATCATGTCCTTCTGGCGGTCGAACACGCGGACGAAGTTTGCCGCGTCGATCGAACCGAGATCGCCAGAATGCCAGAAGCCGGCCGTAAAACTCTCCGCGGTCGCCTTCGGATTGTTCCAATAGCCCTTGATGACCGAGGCGCTGCGGATCCAGAGCTCGCCGATCTCGCCGCGCGGCAGTTCGCGGCCGTCAGCGCCCATCACGATGATCTCGGCACCGGGGCACGGCAGGCCGACGCTGTCGATATGAGCGGCGGTCAGTTCGCCCGGCATCAGCGTCGAGGGCGACGTGGTCTCGGTCGCGCCGTAGCAATTCGCAAGCTTCAGCCCGGGAATCTTGGCGTCGAGCTTTTCGATGGTTGCGACCGGCATCGGCGCGCCGCCGAAGCCGCCGATCCGCCAGCTCGACAGATCGTAGCTGTCGAAATCCGGCTGCATCAGGCAGAGATTGTACATCGCCGGCACCATCACCGTGTAGGTGACGCGCTCGCGCGCCGCGACCTTCAGATATTCCGAGGCCTTGAACTCCGGCATGATGATCAGCGCGCCGGCGCAGCGTGCCATGGTGGTGATGTTGGCGACCGCGCCGGTGACATGCGCGAGCGGCACCGCGGCGATCGAGCGGTCGGCCCTGGTCAGCTTCAGGCACGACACGAACACCATCGAGGAGTGGATGATGTTGCAATGGGCGAGCATGGCGCCCTTCGGCCGGCCCGTGGTGCCCGAGGTGTAGAGGATCATCGCGGTGTCCTCTTCCCTCACCTCCGCCGGCGCCTGGGCCGCAGCGTTGTCGACGAGACCGGCGAATTGCGACGCGCCGTCGTCGCCGACGGAGATGCGGTGCTTGAGGCCGGGAATGTCGGCCGCATCGGGGATGCGGTCGGCGAGCGTGGCCTCATGGACCAGAAGCGTCGCGCCGCAATCGTTCAGCACATAGGCGATCTCGGGCTTCTGCTGGCGCGTCGAGAGCAGCACCGTCACCAGCCCGGCATGCGCGGCGGCGAACATCGTCAGCACGAATTCGACGCGGTTGCCGAGCAGGATCGCGACGCGGTCGCCGGGCCCAAGGCCGAGTTTGGCAAAGCCCGCCGCGACCTTGGCCGATTTCTCCGCGACCTCGCGCCAGCTCAGGCGCGTCGCGCCGCAGACCAGCGCCTCGCCGTCGCCATTCTGCGCAACGGCGTCCGCGATCATCGCCCACAGGGTGCCGGGCCGCTCCGGGAAAGCCGGCACGACGCGGTCGCCGAAGCGCGGCTCGAGCCGCATCGGCGGAATTGCGTGCTGCGACCAGTCCATGCGCGCCCCGTCAGCTCTTCTTCATGCCGTAGACGTGTTCCGGCCCCGGGAAGGCGCGGCTCTTCACGTCGCGCGCATAGCCCGCGATCGCCTCCTCGATCATCGGCCCGAGATTGCCGTAGCGGCGCACGAATTTCGGCGCCCGCGGCGACAGGCCGAGCATGTCCTCCAGCACCAGCACCTGGCCGTCGCAGGCCGCGCTGGCGCCGATGCCGATGGTGGGCACGGCGATCGACTGCGTGATCTTGCGCGCCAGCGGCTCGGCGACCGCCTCGACCACGATCGAGAAGGCGCCGGCTTCCGCGATCGCCCTGGCGTCGTTCTCGATCGGCGCCCAGGTCTCCTCCTCGCGGCCCTGCGCGCGGAACGAGCCGAGCGTATTGATCGACTGCGGCGTCAGGCCGATATGGCCCATTACCGGAATGCCGCGCTCGGACAGGAACGCCACCGTCTCTGCCATCCGCGCGCCGCCCTCGAGCTTGACCGCGCCGCACAGCGTCTCCTTCATGATCCGCACCGCGGACTGAAACGCCTGCTCCTTCGAGCCCTCATAGGAGCCGAACGGCATGTCCACCACGACGAGCGCAGCTTGCGAGCCGCGCATCACCGCGCGGCCTTGCAGGATCATCATGTCGAGCGTGACCGGCACCGTGGTCTCGAAGCCGTGCATGACGTTGCCGAGGGAATCGCCGACCAGGATGGCATCGCAATGACGGTCGACCAGCGCCGCGGTGTGCGCGTGATAGGACGTCAGCATCACGATCGGCTCGCCGTTCTTGCGGGCGCGGAGATCGGGCGCGGTCTTGCGCTTGATGGCGGATTGAACAGACATAGTCAGGCTCCCATGACAGGCACGCCGATCACGACCGGGTGGAACGCAAACGCCAGCGCCAGATAGACGATGACACCGACCGCGATCGCGATCAGGTCGTTGGTTGGGCCGCCCACCGGAATCGGGGGCGCGCCGGCATCCGTGCGGCGCTTCAGCGAGATACGGTCATAGACCGCCCAGCCGAGAAACGAGCCGAACAGGATGATCGAGCCGAGGTCGCCATTGGCGAGCAGATGCGCGAACGCCCACAGCTTCACGCCGGCGAGCATCGGATGCTTCAGCGTGGTGTAGATGCGGCCGCGGATATAGGAGGCGACGACGAGGATGACGGCGGGCAGCATCAAGGCCACCGTGATGTGCTTGAGCGCGGTCGGCGGGGTCCAAACGTCGATCCATCCGGTCGCGCGATAATGCGCAAAGCCCCAGATGATCAGCACGAGCCCGGCCGCGGAGGCCAGCGAATAGGCGATCTTGTAGACGCCCTCGCCCATCGCCTTGATCAGGCCGGCGCGCATCTCGCGCAGGCTGGACAGGACATGGACGCCGAGGAACAGCACGAGACCCAGGATCATGACGAGCAGTCCCACGATGTTCCTCCCCTGATCGATTAATGCCTTCGCGTATCACCTTCGCCGGGCGGGTGGCAATGCGTCAGCTTCACGGCTTGTCGGCCGATTTGGCCAGCTCCCGGTTGTCGACATAGCGGATCATGATCGGGCGACCGGCCAGCGCCCCGCCCAATCCGCCGGTGAATTTCAGCGGCAGGCAGGCATCCAGCGAGGCATTGATCGCGTTGAGGTAGGTGGTGCGGGTGTCGGCCGGGATGCCCCGCGTCGAAAACGTCAGGTGCGGCGCGCCGATCATCTCGCCCGATCGTTTGAAGCTGAAACGCACCGACATCTGCATGCCCGCGCGCGCGTCGTCCGGCGGTGGCGGCGCCCAGCAGGCGCGCAGCGCGGCGAACAGATCGCCGATGGTATTGAGATCATGATCCGGCTTGCGATACTTCTCGGCCTGATCCTGCGGTGGCACGGTCAGGATCGTGAGCTGGAGATTTTCGCCGTACGGATAATCCATCTCGGGAAAGCACGGCCCGTGATTGAGCACGCTGCAATAGGACGGGATGCAAGGCCCTTCGTCGAGCACGCTGCAGGGCGTGTGTGCGAAGGGCGCCGGGTTGGTTTGTTGCCGCTGCTGCGCAGAGGCCGCGCTCGCGAGCGCAAAGGCCGGCACGGCAAAAGCGAGACAGATGGCGACGCGTCGGAGCATGCAGGCGGATCCGGATTGCACTCCGGAGAAAATGGGTCCGCAGCCGGAGCGCATCAAGCGGGGCCGTGTTCAAATCCTTGCGCGTGTAGCTGTTATCCGTCGCTCCACAACCCCGCTGTCATCGCCCGGCTCGACCGGGCGATCCAGTATTCCAGAGACGGCTGTTATCGATCGATAGGCGGCGGCGTACTGGGCCCCCGGTCGAGCCCGGCAGACGACAGTGAATGGTCGGCGCCACTACGCCTTCTTCTTCACATCCTTGACGTTGGAGAAGGTGATGCCCTCGGCGCGCTCGCGGGTGTAGCCGAGATAGAACTCGTTCTTGGCCATGAACACGGGATCGCCGTCGACGTCGTCGGCGAT
>NZ_LFIQ01000114.1:240625-246518 GCF_001189245.1 Bradyrhizobium pachyrhizi
GGCGCGCCGTCGCGCGGGCGGAACACCTGCACGACGCCCTCCTCCGACATCTGCTGCAAGGCTTCCTTCAGCTTCTTCGCCTTCATCGCGTCGGTCAGCCGGACGCGGCGGACGATTTCCGGCGCGAAGCTCGGCACGCCGACGAAGGTCAGATCCTCCCCCTCGGTCAGGGTATCGCCGATCCTGAGCGTGCCGTGGTTCGGAATGCCGACGACGTCGCCGGCAAAGGCCTCGTCGGCGACCGAGCGGTCCTGCGCGAAGAAGAACTGCGGGCTCGACAGGCTCATGTTCTTGCCGGTGCGTACCAGCTTGGCCTTCATGCCGCGGCTGAGCTTGCCCGAGCACAGCCGGGCGAAGGCGATGCGGTCGCGGTGGTTCGGATCCATGTTGGCCTGGATCTTGAATACGAACGCGCTCATGCGCGGCTCCGCTGCCTCGACCTTGCGCAAATCCGAGTCCTGCGCGCGCGGGGCCGGCGCGAACTTGCCGAGGCCTTCCAGCAAATCGCCGACGCCGAAATTGCGCAGCGCGCTGCCGAAATAGACCGGCGTCAGATGGCCCTCGCGGAACGCCGCGAGCTCGAACGGCTTGCAGGCTTCCGAGGCCAGCGCGAGTTCGTCCTTGACCTCGGCGACGTCGAGATTGGGATTGCGCTTGCCGAGATCGGCGATGTCGATCTGCTCCGTGGCGCCCGTCTTGGCGCCGCCGCCCTCGAGCAGCCGCACGCCGCCATTGACGACGTCATAGGTGCCGAGGAAGTCGCGGCCGCGGCCGACCGGCCAGGTCATCGGCGTGGTGTCGAGCGCCAGCGTCTTCTCGATCTCGTCCAGAAGCTCGAACGTGTCGCGGCTCTCGCGGTCCATCTTGTTGATGAAGGTGATGATCGGGATGTCGCGCAGCCGGCACACCTCGAACAGCTTTCGGGTGCGCGCCTCGATGCCTTTCGCGGCGTCAATCACCATGACCGCGGAATCGACCGCGGTCAGCGTGCGATAGGTATCTTCCGAAAAGTCCTCGTGGCCCGGCGTGTCCAGCAGGTTGAACACGAGGTCGTTGAACTCGAAGGTCATCACCGAGGTGACGACCGAGATCCCGCGCTCGCGCTCGATCTTCATCCAGTCCGAGCGGGTGTTGCGCCGCTCGCCCTTGGCCTTGACCTGGCCCGCGAGATTGATGGCGCCGCCGAACAGCAGCAGCTTTTCCGTCAGCGTGGTCTTGCCGGCGTCCGGGTGCGAGATGATCGCAAAGGTGCGCCGTCGCGCCACTTCCTCTGAAAGCGGCGAGCGGGACGGCGATTCGGCTGAAACTGAAATGTCGGACATGGCGGGGCATTTGGCAGGGAAAACGGGCGCAATCAAGGGCGTTTTGTCGCAATGCGGAACGGCCGCACCATCCCCATATAGCCACCGGAAGGACGACCTTCTCCTCACCATACCGTCAGCGGGGACGACCCTGCCTTATCTGGAGGGTTCGTGATGGCTTGGACCATTCTGTTCACCGCTGGCCTGCTCGAGATCGGCTGGGCGATCGGGCTAAAATATACCGAAGGTTTCTCGCGGCTGGTGCCGTCGGTGCTGACGCTGGCGGCGATGGCCGGCAGCGTGATCCTGCTTGGCCTCGCGCTGAAGACGCTGCCGATTGGAACTGCCTATGCGGTCTGGACCGGGATCGGCGCGGTCGGCACCGCGGCGCTCGGCATCATCCTGCTCGGCGAACCCGCGACCGCGATGCGGCTCGCCAGCATCGGGCTGATCGTTGCCGGCATCGTCGGGTTGAAGCTGGTCGGCTGATTACTCCTTTTTGGGACGCGTTTTCTTAACGCGAACCGGCTTCCACTTCGCTCGAAAGCGCTACTTCAGAATCTGCACCGCCCAATAGCTCGCGGCTGCGACCGCGGCCGACGCCGGGATCGTGATCACCCAGGCGTAGACGATTGAGCTCGCCACATTCCAGCGCACGGCGGAGAGCCGCCGTGCGGCGCCGACGCCGACGATGGCGCCCGTGATGGTGTGCGTGGTCGATACGGGAACCCCGAGATAGGTCGCCATGAACAGCGTCACGGCGCCGCCGGTTTCGGCGCAGAAACCCTGCATCGGCGTCAGCTTGGTGATCCGCAGCCCCATGGTGCGGACGATCCGCCAGCCGCCCATCAGGGTACCCAGCGCCATCGCGCTCTGGCAGGCCAGCACCACCCAGAACGGAATTTCGAACTTGTCGCCGAGATGGCCCTGCGAATAGAGCAGCACGGCGATGATGCCCATGGTCTTTTGCGCGTCGTTGCCGCCATGGCCGAGCGAA
This sequence comes from Bradyrhizobium pachyrhizi, assembly GCF_001189245.1. Classification (GTDB taxonomy): domain Bacteria; phylum Pseudomonadota; class Alphaproteobacteria; order Rhizobiales; family Xanthobacteraceae; genus Bradyrhizobium; species Bradyrhizobium pachyrhizi. The sequence goes on from NZ_LFIQ01000114.1 coordinate 242,924, forward strand.
TAGAGCGACGCCGAGGCGAATTGCAGGATGCGGAATGCGCGATCGACCGCGAACGGCGTCGAGCGCACCGAGAGCCAGGACACGATCGCGACCAGCACCAGCGCCAGCAGGAAGCCGACCAGCGGCGACAGCACGATCGCGAGCAAGGTCTTGGAGAGCCCGCTCCACACCGCCGCCGAAATGCCCGCCTTCGCCATGCCGGCGCCGACCAGGCCGCCGATCAGCGCGTGCGAGCTCGACGACGGAATGCCCAGCGCCCAGGTGATCACGTTCCAGACGATCGCGCCGACCAGCGCGGCGAAGATCACGGTCGCATCCACCACCGACGGCTCGATGATCCCGGTGCCGATCGTGTTGGCAACGTGCAGGCCGAACACCAGGAACGCGACGAAGTTGAAGAACGCCGCCCAGAACACCGCATATTGCGGCCGCAGCACGCGGGTCGAGACGATGGTCGCAATCGAGTTCGCGGCGTCGTGCAGGCCATTCAGGAAGTCGAACAGCAGCGCGACCGCGATCAGGATGGTCAGAATTGGAAGACCCAGCGTGGCGTCCACGTGATGCCCCGCTCTATGGTGCTTTGTTGAGCATGATCGCCGCGCAAACACTTCGCGTTTGTCGCAGGGAAAACCGCATCACACTTTTCCGGATCATGCTCAGACTTGCTCGATCACGATCGAGTTGATCTCGTTGGCGACGTCGTCGAAACGGTCGGCCACTTTCTCAAGATGGTCGTAGATCTCCGCGCCGACGATGTAGTCCATCGTGTTGGCGTCGCGATGCTTCAGGAAAAGCTCCTTGAGCCCGATATCCTGGAGATCGTCGACCCGGCCCTCGAGCTTGGTCAGCTCCTCGGTGATCTGGGTCAGCATCGAGACGTTGTGGCCGATCGACTGCAACAGGGGCAGCGCGCGGCCGACCAGATTGGCGCATTCGACGATCAAAGTGCCCATCTCGCGCATCGGCGGCTCGAACTCGCGCACCTCGAACAGCATGACCGCCTTTGCGGTCGCCTGCATCTGGTCGACGGCGTCGTCCATCGAGGTGATCAGGTTCTTGATATCGCCGCGATCGAACGGGGTGATGAAGGTGCGGCGGACCGCGGTCAGAACCTCGCGGGTGACGCTATCGGCGTCGTTCTCGAACTGATTGACGCGCTGGCAAAAGACAGGAGTCTCCTCCCCGCCCTTCAGCATGTCCTGCAACGCCAATGCGCATTGCACGGAGGTCCGGGCGTGTCGGGCGAACAGGTCGAAAAACCGCTCTTCCTTGGGCAGGAAGGCGCGAAACCAGCGCAGCATGTCTCAGTTCCATCATTCCGGGACAGCCCTTTTAGCGACTGTCACAGAACTGTCATAGAGCATCTGGCGGGGAAAACACCTGACACGACCGCCCGAGCGGGCGGTCGTCCACCGCTAAAGTCGGCCGAAAATCGCCGAGACCTGCCCTACAGCGACCGCCGCAGGAGGTGGGCGAGCTCACCGACCAGGCCGCGCCGGAACAGCAGCACGCAGGCCACGAAGATCACACCCTGGATCACCGTCACCCATTGGCCGAAACCGGCGAGATATTGCTGCATGGCGATGATCACGAAGGCGCCGACCACCGGGCCGAAGATGGTGCCGAGACCGCCGACCAGCGTCATCAGCACGATTTCACCGGACATCGACCAGTGCACGTCGGTGAGCGAGGCATTCTGCGCCACGAACACCTTCAGCGAGCCGGCAAAGCCCGCCAGCGTGCCCGACAGGATGAAGGCGAGCAGCTTGTACTGGTCGGTCTTGTAGCCGAGCGAGATCGCACGCGGCTCGTTCTCGCGGATCGACTTCAGCACCTCGCCGAACGGCGAATTGATGGTGCGGTAGATCAGCAGGAAGCCGGCGAGGAAGCCGACCAGCACGACATAGTAAAGCACCAGCGGCTTCGAGAGATCGAAGATTCCGAGCAGGTGGCCTTGCGGAATGCCCTGGATGCCGTCTTCACCATGGGTGAACGGCGCCTGCAAATAGAGGAAGTAAAGCAGCTGCGACAGCGCCAGCGTGATCATCGAGAAATAGATGCCCTGCCGCTTGATCGAGATGTAGCCGGTGACCAGGCCGAGCAAGGCCGCAGCCGCGGTGCCGACCAGGATGCCGAGCTCCGGCGACAGCCCCCACACCTTCAGCGCATGCGCCGAGACGTAACCGGCTGTGCCGAGGAACATCGCGTGGCCGAACGACAGCAGGCCGCCATAGCCGATCAGGAGGTTGAAGGCGCAGGCGAGCAGCGCGAAGCACAGCGCCTGCATGACGAAGAACGGATAGATCCCCGTCCACGGCACGATCGCCAGCAGCAGCGCCATCGCGGCGAATACGATCATCTCGTCGCGCATCGCGCGCGGCGTGATCGGAAGTGTATCGTCGGTCAATGCTGACATATCAAGCCGCCCGTCCCGTCAGTCCCGTTGGCTTCACCAGCAACACCACCACCATCAGGACAAACACCACGGTGTTGGAGGCCTCGGGATAAAAATACTTGGTCAGTCCCTCGATCACGCCGAGCGCGAAGCCGGTGATGATCGAACCCATGATCGAGCCCATGCCGCCAATCACGACCACCGCGAACACGACGATGATGAGATCGGCGCCCATCAGCGGGCGGACCTGGTTGATCGGCGCCGACAGCACGCCGGCGAGTGCGGCAAGACCGACACCGAGCCCGTAGGTCAGCGTGATCATGCGCGGCACGTTGATGCCGAACGCGCGCACCAGCGTCGGGTTCTCGGTCGCGGCGCGCAGGTAGGCGCCGAGCTGCGTCTTCTCGATCAGGAACCAGGTGGCAAGGCACACCACGAGCGAGAAGACGACGACCCAGCCGCGATAGATCGGCAGGAACATGAAGCCGAGATTGACGCCGCCCTTGAGCTGATCCGGGATCGAGTAAGGCAGGCCCGAGGACCCGAAATAGTTCTGGAACACGCCCTGCACGATCAGCGCGATGCCGAAGGTCAGCAGCAGTCCGTAGAGATGATCGAGGCCGGTCAGCCATTGCAGCATGGTCCGCTCGAGGATCATGCCGAAGATGCCGACCACGACGGGTGCGATGATCAGCGCCCACCAGTAATTGATGCCGCCCAGGTTGAGCAGGAAATACGCCACGAAGGCGCCCATCATGTAGAGCGCGCCATGCGCGAAATTGATGATGTTGAGCATGCCGAAGATGACGGCGAGCCCCAGACTGAGCAGCGCGTAGAACGAGCCGTTGATCAGTCCCACCAGAAGCTGTGCGTAGAGAGCCTGCATCGAATGAGCTTTCGCTAGATAGATGAAGCCCGCCGGCCACGCCCATGGCCGGCGGGCATGATCGTCACTTCTTCAGAAGCGCGCAGGTGCTCTTGTCGAGCGGCGTGAAGGCCTGGTTGCCCGGCACGGTGCCAACCAGCTTGTAGAAGTCCCACGGTCCCTTGGACTCCGAGGGCTTCTTCACCTCGAACAGATAGGCGTCGTGGGTGACGCGGCCATTGGCCTCGACCTCGCCCTTGCCGAACAGCGGATCGTCGGTCGGGATCGTCTTCATCTTCGCGACCACCTTGGCGCCGTCATGCGGATTGCCGCCG
>NZ_LFIQ01000114.1:246528-306613 GCF_001189245.1 Bradyrhizobium pachyrhizi
CCGCCGGCATTGGCGAGACCGATGATCTTGGCCTTGGAGGCCTGCGCCTGCAGCAGGAAGGAGGAGAAGTCAGCGGTGTTGAGCGGATGCTTGACGCCGCCGACCACCTTGCCGCCATTGGCGGTGACGACGGCCGTGGTGTCGCGCTCGAGCGCGGCGCCGAACGCGTAATCCGCGGTGAGGAAGAACCAGGTGTCCCCGCCCGCCTTCACCAGCGCCTGGCCGGTGGCGTGGGCGAGCATGTAAGTGTCGTAGGTCCAGTGCACGGTATTCGGCGAGCACTGCGCGTTGGTGAGATCGGAGGTGGCGGCGCCCGAATTGATGTAGACGCCGTTCTTTTCCTTCACGACGTTGTTGACCGCGAGCGCGACGCCGGAATTCGGCACGTCGACGATGGTGTCGACCTTGTCGACGTCGAACCACTGCCGGGCGATGGTGGTGCCGATATCGGGCTTGTTCTGGTGATCGCCGGAGATCAGGTCGATGGTCCAGCCCTTGGCCTTGAGGCCGGAGTCCTCGATCGCCATCTGCGCCGCCAGCGTCGAGCCGGGGCCGGCGAGATCGGCGTAGAGGCCGGACTGATCCGACAGCGCGCCGATCTTGACCGTCTTGTCGAGCTTTTCCTGGGCGGAGGCGACGCTTGCGGCAGACAGCACCATCGCGGTGCCGAGCAAGAGCGCCGAAATCTTGTTCTTCATATCGTATTCCCTCGTCCTAAATTTTCTGGTTCTGGCGATATCAGACGCCGAGATAGGTATGGAGCTTGTCCATGTTGGCCGACAGCTCCGAATTCGCGAAGCCGTCGATCACCTTGCCGTGCTCGACAATGTAGTAGCGGTCCGCAACGGTCGAGGCGAAACGGAAATTCTGCTCGACCAACAGGATCGTGAATCCCTGCGACTTCAGGCGCGCAATGGTGTGCCCGATCTGCTGGATGATGACCGGGGCCAACCCTTCGGTCGGCTCGTCCAGCATCAGAAAGCGCGCGCCGGTCCGCAGGATGCGCGCAATCGCCAGCATCTGCTGCTCGCCGCCCGAGAGCTTGGTGCCCTGGCTGGTGAGGCGCTCCTTCAGGTTGGGAAACAGCGTGAAGATCTGGTCGAGCGGCAGGCCGCCCGGCCGCACCACCGGCGGCAGCAGCAGGTTCTCGCGGACGTCGAGGCTGGCGAAAATGCCGCGCTCCTCGGGACAGAATGCGATGCCGAGCCGCGCGATTTTGTCCGAGGTGGCGCGGATGATTTCCTGATTGTCGAAGCGGATCGAGCCGGCGCGCTTGCCGATCACGCCCATCACCGACTTCAGCGTGGTGGTCTTGCCGGCACCGTTGCGGCCGAGCAGCGTCACCACCTCGCCGGCCTTCACGTTGAAATTGATCCCGTGAAGGATGTGGGATTCGCCGTACCAGGCCTGCAGATCCTTGACCGTCAGCACGTCGGCGCCGGCCGCAGCCACGGGCTTCTCCGCCAGTTTTGCCTCAGCCATGACCCGCTCCCAGATAGGCTTCCTTCACGCGCTCGTCCTTGGAGAGGTCGGCGTAGTTGCCCTCCGCCAGCACCTGCCCGCGCGTCAGCACGGTGATGATGTCGGAGAGGTTGGCCACCACCGAGAGGTTATGTTCGACCATCAGGATGGTGTATTTCGCGGAAATCCGCTTGATCAGCGCCGCGATCTTGTCGATGTCCTCGTGGCCCATGCCGGCCATCGGCTCGTCGAGCAGCATCATCTCGGGGTCGAGCGCGAGCGTCGTTGCAATTTCAAGTGCGCGCTTGCGGCCGTACGGCATCTCCACCGCCGGCGTGTTGGCGAATTCGCTCAAGCCGACGTCGTTCAGGAGCTCGTGGGCGCGCGGATTGAAGCGGTCCAGCACGCTTTTCGAACGCCAGAAATCGAACGACGAACCGTGTTGCCGCTGAAGCGCCACGCGGACGTTCTCGAGCGCGGTCAGATGCGGAAATACCGCCGAAATCTGAAACGAACGGACCAGCCCGAGGCGCGCCACGTCGGCCGGCGGCATCGCGGTGATGTCGTGGCCCTTGTAGCGAATCTGGCCTGCCGACGGCTTCAGGAATTTGGTCAGCAGATTGAAACAGGTCGTCTTGCCGGCGCCGTTCGGCCCGATCAACGCATGGATACTGCCCCGACGCACTTTCAACGCGACGTCGCGAACGGCGAAGAAACCCGCGAATTCCTTGGTCAATCCGCTGGTTTCGAGGATGAACTCATCTGCCAAATAGATTCCCCCATACGCCATCGCTGCGAAGCCCCTCGCCCGCGTGGCCAGCTTTTTTCGTGTCCGACAGGCGTCCGATCCGTCTTGGAAACCGTCCGGGGCCCGTCGCCTCCGGGCCGGAATATGCCGTCATCTGCGGCGGTTACGCAAGGTGGAAAGCTGTGCACTGCGGCATCAGCGTGACCGGTTCCGGTTGATCCTTAGTCGAATGGCATTTCGGCGCGCTTTGCGCCTCGGGAAAGCGGTTGTTAACGGTGTTTTGCTCCGGACTCCCGCTTTCATAGAATATTTGCGCCTCTCGCCGAAGCTCCGGCCATTGCATATGAATGGCTAGAGCCTTGCATTTCGAGCGCGCCAGTTCTTCGGTCGTCAAATCGATCCCGCAACGTGATTTCCTCGGCACGTGGCTGCGACTTTATGCCCGCAGCCAAACCATCCCGCAGATCGATGAACTTGTCCTTGGCCGCATCCCGTTCGGGGATGTGCCTGAATTCGGCTAGCCGATGCAATTCAGAAGTGCCGATCCATCGGTGGTCAAATCGATCACGCAGCGGGTGCTGCTGAACGCCTGGCTGCGCGCGCTGCGTATGCCGGACGCGCTTCCCCTGCTGTGCGACTTCCATATCGAGGACACCGCCGACGAGCGCGCCGACATGATGAGCTTCGACGTGGTCGGCAGTGGCGAGGCCGCGCGTTTCCTGATCACGCAGGAAGGCGCGCGGCTGACGACGGCCTATGGCAACGAGCACGTCGAGTCGCGGCTGCGCACCAACCGCTACCTCGATGACGCGATCGGACCCGAGCGCTACGCGGGGGTCATCCTGTCATATCGTGCCTGCCTCGTGCGCAAGCGCCCGACCTACACCGTTGCGACGGTCGCCGACGCCGACGGCAAGGAGGTTTCCTATGAACGGCTGCTCTTGCCGTTCGGACGCGGCGATGCCGTCGAGCACATCATCGGCTCCTACAAGGCGATCAGCACCGAAGGCCGCTTTCGGCTGCACAATCTGATGGGTGTGGCTGCGAAGTCGGCCCCGGTGGTCACGGAGCGGGCGGTGATCGACCGCAGGTTCGTCCCGACGGATCGTCCCGTGAGCCATGATTCAGTCGAGTTGATCTAGACGCGTCGCTTCACGCGAAGCGGTCACCCCATCGCTGGAAGCGCCTTAGCCCTTCTTGCGCGCCTTCGCCGGCACTTCCTTGGCGTAGATGTCCGGCTTGAAGCCGACGACGCGCTTCGGTCCGAGATCGAGCACCGGGCGCTTGATCATCGAGGGCTGCTCGGCCATCAGCGCCAGCGCCTTGCGCTCGTTCAAGCCTTCCTTGTCGGCATCGGGTAACTTCTTGAAGGTGGTACCGGCGCGGTTGAGCAGCGTTTCCCAGCCGACCTCGTCGCTCCACTGCTTGAGCTTGTCCTTGGCGATCCCGGCGGTCTTGTAGTCGTGGAAGTCGTAGGCGACGCCATGATCGTCGAGCCAGGCCCGCGCCTTCTTCATGGTGTCGCAGTTCTTGATGCCGTAGATGGTGATGGTCAAAGCCGTTCCCCGCATGCGATTGCCGCGGGGAAACTAGCCTCGCGGCAATCCCGGCGCCAGATCAGAGCCATCAGGTCTCCACACCGATATTGCCGGCGTTCAATGCGCGTAATGGGTAAAGACGAAATCGTGATCGCTGGCGTGGGCCTCGTGGCAGGCAAAACACGTCTCGTGCTGGGCGGCGTCGACCGGCTTGCCGTCGATGAAGCGGCCAAAGCCCCAGCCGCCGGTGGAGGCATATTTGACGGAGTCCTTGACCATGACCTGGACCGTGGTCGCGGGCCCCGTGATGAAGGCGCCGTCGAGGCCTGCAACCGGCTTGCGCTTCCAGGCGAGCTTGACCAGCACGGTGCCGTCGGGGAAACGCGCGGCGCCGTCCTGATAGGCCTTCACGGCGGTCGCGTTGCCGAGCACGCTGCGAAGTTCGTCCAGCCCGGTCTCCTCGCCGACCGCGATCAGCTTCCAGTCGCGATAGCCGTCAGGGATTTTCACGCCGAAGATCGGCGATGCCAGTGCCGCGTCATCGGCGCGCCCAACGGCGAACGGCAGTGCCGCGCTGATGCAGGCTGCCGCGATCGCGGCAGCTGCCCATTTCACAACCTGTCTCATGATCGGTGATCCGCTCCGTCTCAGACCTTGCTGACGTCGATGATGGCCTGCACGAAGGCCTGCGGCGCTTCCTGCGGCAGATTGTGGCCGATACCGCCGATCAGGAGCCGATGCTCATAGTGGCCGGAGAACTTCTTGGCATAGGCTGCGGGCTCGGGATGCGGCGCGCCGTTGGCATCGCCCTCCATCGTGATGGTCGGGATCGCGATGACGGGCGCTTGGGCGAGCGTCTTCTCGAACGGGTCGTACTTCGCCTCGCCCTCGGCGAGATCAAGCCGCCAGCGGTAATTGTGGATCACGATATCGACGTGGTCAGGATTCTCGAAGGCCGCCGCGCTGCGGTCGAAGGTGGCGTCGTCGAACTTCCACTGCGGCGACGCCAACTGCCAGATCAGCTTGGCAAAGTCATGCCGGTTCTTGGCGTAGCCCTCGCGGCCGCGCTCGGTCGCGAAATAGAACTGGTACCACCATTGCAGCTCGGCCTTCGGCGGCAGCGGCACCTTGCCGGCCGCCTGGCTGCCGATCAGATAGCCGCTCACCGAAACCATGGCCTTGCAGCGCTCGGGCCAGAGCACCGCCATGATGTTGGCGGTGCGCGCGCCCCAATCATAGCCGCCGAGCACGGCCTTCTCGATCTTCAACGCATCCATCAGCGCGATGATGTCGGCTGAGACCGCGACCGGCTGGCCGCTGCGCATGGTGTCGCTGGAGAGGAAGCGCGTCGTGCCGTAGCCGCGCAGATGCGGCACGATCACGCGGTAGCCGGCCTCGGCGAGCGCCGGCGCGACGTCGGCATAGCTGTGGATGTCGTAGGGCCAGCCGTGCAGCAGGATCACTGCGGGACCGGACGCAGGCCCCATCTCGACATAACCGGTATCAAGCACGCCGGCATTGATCTGCTTGACCGGACCGATCGTGGTGTGCGCGCCAGCCTTGATCGCAGGCAGCGCCGGCTTGGACTGTGCCTGAGCCGAGCCGATGAAGCCGAGCCTGGAGGCGGCAAGGATCCCGCCGGCGATGCCAAGGAAGCGGCGGCGTTGCTGATTGATGGACTGCGACATGGCGATCTCCTGCGTCTGGTGTCGGGATGAAATATTGCAGAGACCGCCCCCGTCCGCTTTCAGAGGACGTGGATTTGCCCTTCAGACCGTCGTGATTTTGGCTCCGGGCCGCCTGTGCTAGGTTCCGCCACGCATTCAGCCGCCGGCCGCCGGACTCTTCGATTTGACTTACCATTTCAACGACTTGACCCTCGATTCCGAGCGCCGTGAGCTGCGCCGTGGCGATGCTCTGGTGGCCGTCGAGCCGCAGGTCTTCGACCTCATCGAGTTCCTGATCCGCGCCCGTGATCGGGTGGTCAGCCGCGACGAGGTGCTGGCCGCCGTCTGGCACGGCCGGATCGTCTCGGAAGCGACGCTGAGCAGCCGGATCAACGCCGCACGGACTGCGATCGGCGACAATGGCGAGGAGCAGCGGCTGATCCGCACCCTGCCCCGCAAGGGCCTCCGCTTTGTCGGCGATGTCCGGGAGGACACCGCGCCCGATCGCCCGGCTGCAGACAGTGCCAGCCCGCCGCGGCCGAGCGAGGGCCCGTCGATCGCGGTGCTGCCCTTCACCAACATGAGCGGCGATCCCGAGCAGGATTATTTCGCCGACGGCATCGCCGAGGACATCACCACCGCGCTCGCGCGTTGCAGCCGCCTCACCGTGATCGCGCGCAACTCCGCCTTCACCTACAAGGGCAAGGCGGTCGACATCCGCCAGGTTGGACGCGATCTCGGCGTCGGCTATGTGCTCGAAGGCAGCGTCCGCCGCGGCGGCGATCGGCTGCGCATCACCGGGCAGCTAATCGACGCCGTCTCCGGTGCGCATCTGTGGGCCGATCGGTTCGATGGCGCAGCGACTGATGTGTTCGACCTGCAGGACCGCATCACCGAGAACGTGGTCGGCGCGATCGAGCCGACCCTGCTCGTCGCGGAAGCCGAGCGGGTGCGGGCAGCGCCGCCCGACAGGCTCGACGCCTACGATCTGCTGCTGCGCGCCTACAGCCTGCGTTACGAGTTCACGCCCGAGAGCATGGAAGCGGCGCTCGATTGCCTCGACCAGGCACTGGCGCTCGACCCCGCCTATGCACCGGCGCTGGCGGCCTCCGCCTATTGTCATGCGATGCGCCATGTCCAGGGCTGGCTGAAGCCGAACGATGCCTACCGGGAACGCGCGGTCGCGCAAGCCTGGCGCGCGGTCGAGCTCGCGCCCGGTGACCCGCAGGTCTTGTGGATGGCGGCGTTCGCGATCTGGAACATGGCCGACAAGATCGAGCCCGCACGCGATCTGTTCGAGCGCTCGCTGGCGATCAACCCGAACTCGGCGATGGCGCTGGTGCTCGGCGGCTGGATCGAGGCGATGCGTGGTAATCAGAAAGCCGGCCGCGCCATGATCGAGCGCGCGCAGCGTCTGAACCCGCGCGATCCGCGCGGCTGGTTCGCCGCCGCGGCGCTCGCGATCTGCGCGGTGCTCGACCAGAATTTCGCCGAGGCGGTGATGTGGGCGGACAAGGCGCTGGCGCAGAACCGCCGCTTCGCGGTGGCGCTGCGCGTCCTGATCGTGGCGCTCGTCAAGACCGGCGAGACCGAGCGCGCGACCCAGATCGCGCGCGAGCTGCTCAAGGTCGATCCGGAGTTTTCGATCTCCGGCTTCCTGTCGCGGATTCCGTTTCCGGTAGAAGCGATGTCCGCGACCTATCGTGAGACCCTCAAGGCCGCCGGCGTCCGGGATTGAGACGCTCCGAGGACGCGACGATCATTCACCCGTGGTACGTTGCGCGGGCTGCCTGGCAGCATCGGCCTGATGACAGTCTCTTCCTCGTCGGAGAATTCGTAACGCATGATTCAACCGCCTTCGGTCCAAGATTGGAATCTTGCCCGGCAGCGAGGCTCAATGAGCCCGTGCCGACGGGATCGGTCGCGATGCGCCCGAAAGTGGACGCATTTTGCTCACCTTGAGTTTTGCCGAGTTTAGCCCGAAGCGGACATTCGTTGATCTAAATCAACCCCAAGCTGCCGGCCGTTTATTTCAGTGTCAGTATGTGGCCCGTGCGTCGAGCCCGTCTGGAGGATCGATCATGAATTTGTCCGCCCTGATGTTGTCTACTGCTGCGTTGACCTTGCTCACAACGCTGCCCTCGATAGCGCAGCAGACGACCGGAGCAGCGGGTTCGCCCGGCGCTACGATCACAATCGACGGCAAGCAGCTTCCCCCCGAACCTCCGAAGTTCGGCGGCGTGATCAACGAAACCGCCAAAGACTCAAAGCCCTACTGGCCACCGTCCGTCGTGCCGCCCAAAGGCGCGCCAAACGTACTGCTGATCATGACCGACGACCAAGGTTATGGTGTGTCGGGTACGTTCGGTGGCGTCGTTCCGACCCCTGCGATGGATCGTGTCGCCAAGGCCGGCTTGCGCTATACGCAATTTCACTCGACAGCACTTTGCTCGCCGACGCGGGCGGCACTAATTACCGGTCGTAACCACCACTCTGTCGGGTTTGGCGTGATCGGTGAAATGTCGACCGGTTATCCCGGATACGATTCCGTCATCGGACCTGAGAGCGCGACAATCGGGACGATTCTGCGGGACAATGGCTTTGCGACCTCATGGTTCGGTAAGAACCACAACACGCCGACCTATACGTACAGCTCGGCGGGGCCGTTCGATCAATGGCCGATCGGCATGGGATTTGAGTATTTTTACGGGTTCATGGGCGGCGAGACGGACCAATGGACGCCCTATCTGTTTCGTAACACGACCCAGGTATTTCCGTGGATCGGCAAGCAAAACTACAACCTCATCACGGATATGGCGGACGACGCCATCAACTACATGAACGGATTGAACGCCGCCGCTCCCGACAAACCGTTCTTCGTCTACTACGTGCCCGGAGGAACGCATTCGCCGCATCAGCCGAAAAAGGAATGGATAGACAAGTTCAAGGGCAAGTTCGACATGGGTTGGGAGAAGCTGCGTGAGCAGATTTTCTCCAACCAGAAAAAGCTCGGCGTGATCCCGGCTAACACCCAGCTCACCCCATGGCCCGACACGTTGCCGAAGTGGGACTCGCTGTCATTGATTCAGAAGAAGCTATATGCGCGCGAGGCCGAGGTATTTGCCGGCTACGCGGCATATACCGACTATGAGATCGGCCGCGTCATCCAGGCCGTCCAGGACATGGGCAAGCTCGATAACACGCTGATCATTTACATCAGTGGTGACAACGGCACTAGCGCTGAAGGGACGTTGGAAGGCACTCCGAACCAGATGACCGCCTACAACGGCGTGTTGAAATTGCCCGAAGCCGAGCTGATGCTCCATTACGAGAATTGGGGCTCCGACAAGACCTACCCGCACATGTCGGTGGCATGGTCCTGGGCCTTCGACACGCCGTTCAAATGGACCAAGCAGGTGGCATCGCATTTCGGCGGCACCCGGCAGGGTATGGCCATCTCATGGCCCGGACACATCAAGGATGTCGGCGGCATTCGCTCCCAGTTCCACCACATGATCGACATCGTGCCGACCATTCTTGAAGCCACAGGCATCCAAGCTCCGACGACGGTGAACGGAATTGCGCAAAAGCCCATCGAGGGCGTGAGCATGGCTTACACGTTCGACCAGGCCAATGCCAACGCGCCGTCGAAACGCGACACCCAGTACTTCGAGATGTTCGCCAACCGCGGAATCTATCACGATGGTTGGTATGCATGCACGACGCCGCCGGCGCCGCCCTGGCTTCTGGGAACGGCCAAGCTGCCTGAGATCAGCGACTACAAGTGGGAACTCTACAACATCGCGGACGACTATTCGCAAAACAACGACCTTGCCGGTCAGAATCCCGACAAGCTGAAGGAGATGCAGGCGTTGTTCCTGGCGGAGGCAGCCAAATTTCAGGTCTTGCCTTTGGATAATTCAGTTCTGCCGCGCCTCATCACACCGCGGCCGAGCGCCACCGCGGGACGGACCGTCTTCACGTATACAGGTTTCAATTCCGGTATTCCGGTCGATAACGCGCCAAGCCTCTTAAACAAAGACTACAAGATCACTGCCGAGATCACGGTCCCACCGGGCGGGGCCGAGGGCATGATCGCAACGCTGGGCGGCCGCTTCGCCGGGTATGGCCTCTACCTGCTGAAAGGCAAGCCCGTCTTTGTCTACAACATGCTGGATCTGAAACGGTATCGCTGGGAAGCCGGCGTAGGAGCGCGCGACTGGCTCGGCTCGCCGCTCAAGCCGGGCAAGCATACGATCGTGTTCGATTTCAAATATGATGGGCCCGGCTTCGGCAAAGGCGGCACCGGGGTACTCTCGGTAGACGGCAAAGAGATTTCCCGCAAGTCGATGCCGCACTCGATTGCGTTCCTGATGGCCATCGACGAGTCTTTCGACATCGGCTCCGATACCCGGACCGGCGTGGATGACAGCTACAAGCTGCCATTCCAGTTCACCGGGAAGATCGACAAGCTGACCTTCAACCTCGGGGCAACGCAACTATCGAGCGATGAGCAGAAGGTAATGCGGCACGCGCTTGAAAAAGCCAGGGATTGAACTGACCTTTCGCTGATTACAAGCCCGCGATTGGCACGAGGCGGAAACAATCAACCGCGAGTCGACGTCTGCTACAGGCCCTTTCGGCGATCTCGGGAGATATCCGCTTCTCCGCCGCTGATGGGGGTTAAGCGGACATCGGGCGCCAGCCGCTCGATGAGTACACGGCCCAGGCAGTAGACTTGTAAGCCCGGAGCCACAGCCGGATTGAAGCGAAACACTACAATCCCGGTGATCTTGCCGCCCAGGCCTTGGTGGCCTGGCAGCTTTCCATCGCTCGGAGGTAGGCAGGGCGTACCGTCGTGCGGGCGAGATAGTCCCGCTCGGTCGGACCGGGGACGTAGTTGCCGGTTCGCAGGCCGAGCAGCAGGGCGTAGCTCACCGAGATATCGGCAGCCGTGAAGCGGTCGCCGGCGAGATAGGGGCAATCCGCGAGGCGGCGGATAACCAGCCCCAGCCGGCTCTCGAAGGTCTCGAATGCCCAGCAGGTCACCCGGGCATCTCGCTCGGCTGCGGGCGCCAGTTGGCGACCGACAATGACGGCGTTCATCGGCCCGGCGAGCCCGGCCTCGCCCAAGTGGAGAAATTGCAGATAGGACGCGAAGGCGGGATCATCAGGGGCGACGGCAAGCGAACCCGAGCCGTGGCGGGCGAGCAGGTACTCGAGAATCCCAATCGATTCGACCATGATTGTCTCGCCGTCCTGCAGTACGGGAATGAAGCCGGCGGGGTTGATCGCGAGGAAATCGCGATCATTCTCGACTGCGAACAGATCGACCGGGCGCAGCCGATACGCCAATCCCAATTCCTCGAGCAGCCAGACAACACGGAAGCCACGACCTTCGCCATAGACGGTGAGCATGGTTAAGCGTTCCTGGATTGGGCTAGTGGATCGAATCTAACGCTTGGTACCTGCCCACGACCGTCCTTCCGATTCGTGTAAGAGCACCGCGCCCTTGCCCATTAGCAGACGTTGCGAAGGTCGCAGGAGGGTGAGACTCGGTCACTCACGTTCCAAGACCGGCGGCTTCCATGCGTCGATCGCCGTCTCTGGGTAAATCTGCACCGAGCCAGGCTCGAAGTAGCTCTCGATCGCGTATCCGAGCTTGGTCAAATCCGTACGATACCAACCAACGATTCTACCGCGCCATGATGCTCGCCCCTTCTTTGCAGCATAGTCACCCATTTGAAACTTTGCATCTGGGGGCCACGGATCGACCATCTCGCCTCCGACCGAATTGCCTTAAAAAGAAGACATTTTTGCCGCCCCACCTACGTCCCCAACGGGTCGATTTTGTCCCGTCGATCTCGGTCCGAAACCTGACGTTCGATGAGGCGACAGCATACGATAGGCCGTACCTAGCGGACTAAGTCCAGGCTGCGCAATTTCGGAATATTAGAAGAATATCCCTGAGTTGCCCGACGTGTCAAGTTGTTTGGCCCAACGCCGGCCGCCGGCTGCTTTGCATGGGGTTGTTTTCGCTATTTTTGGCAGCGCCCCCTGCGACGGCCCCATAACTTCATATTACTCTAGCCTGAGCCGCCCGGCTCCAGCGCCTCGCCGAGCTCGAGCGGATGCGCCATCGTCTCGTGCAGCGCCTGCTTGTCGAGCTCCCCTTCCGACAGACTGATCACGACGCAAGCGACGCCGTTGCCGATCAGGTTGGTGAGCGCACGGCACTCGCTCATGAACTTGTCGATGCCGACCAGGATCGCGATCGACTGGATCGGAATGTCGGGTACGATCGACAGCGTCGCGGCGAGCGTGATGAAGCCGGCGCCGGTGACGCCGGAAGCGCCCTTCGAGGTGATCATGGCGATGCCCAGAATGCCGAGCTCCTGCCAGATCGTCAGATGCGTGTTGGTGGCCTGCGCCAGGAACAGCGTCGCCAGCGTCATGTAGATGTTGGTGCCGTCGAGATTGAAGCTGTAGCCGGTCGGCACCACGAGCCCGACCACCGAGCGCGAGGCGCCGAGATGCTCCATCTTCTGGATCATCTGCGGCAGCACCGTCTCCGACGACGACGTGCCGAGCACGATCAGGAGCTCGTCCTTGATATAGGCGATGAAGCGGATGATCGAGAAGCCGGCGAGCCGTGCGATGGCGCCCAGCACGATCAGCACGAACAAGATGCTGGTGAGATAGAAGGTCGCGATCAGCGCTGCCAGATTCAACAGCGAGCCGAGGCCGTAGGCGCCGACCGTGAAGGCCATTGCGCCGAATGCGCCGAGCGGCGCGACGCGGACGATGATCCGGATGATGCCGAAGAACATCTTGGCGGCCGTGTCGATCGCGGACGCAATCGGCTCGCCGACCTTGCCCATGAGAGCGATGGCGAAGCCCGAGAGGATCGAGATCAGCAGCACCTGCAACAGGTCGCCGCGCGCCACCGCGCCGAGATAGCTGTCCGGAATGATCGCCATCAGATGGGCAACGATGCCCTGCTCTTTGGCCTGCGTGACGTAGTTGGAGACCGATTTCGGATCGATCGTGGATGGATCGATGTTAAAGCCGTGGCCGGGCTGCAGCAGCTCGCCGACCAGAAGACCGACCGCAAGCGCCACCGTCGACACCGCCTCGAAATAGATCAGCGTCTTCAACCCGACCCGGCCGACGCGCTTGAGATCGCCCATCGAGGAGATGCCGTGCACCACGGTGCAGAAGATGACGGGCGCGATCATCATCTTGATCAGCGCGATGAAGCCGTCGCCCAGCGGCTTCAATTCCTTGCCGAGATTCGGATAGAAATATCCGATCAGGACACCTGCCACGATCGCGATCAGCACCTGAACGTAGAGGATCTTGTACCAGGGCTGATGACGGGGATGGGCAATGGGCTTGATCGCGGCTGTGGTCATGAGGTGCCCCGGCTAGGATGAACTCAACTGGTGATGCCATCTTGGCGGAGCCGCGCGCAAGCGACAATGCCCATTCGTGGCGTCGCGAGCGCACACGAATCTGTCATAGAGTGCGGCCGGCTCGCATCGGGAGGCTGGGAATGGAATTCACGGCATTGTTTCTCGCCATCACCATCGCCATGCTGGTGGCCTGGCGTGGCCCGCGCCCCGTCGCGATCGGCTTGTTCGCGGTGATCCTGATCGCCTGCGTCGCGACCTTGCTGCACCACGCCACCGACCGTCTCAATTTGTCGTTCTGAGGCCGGCCATGAACGACACCCAGGCCGTCACCCTCAATGCCGTCGCGCTCTATGGGCTGGCGCTGGTACTGGCCGCCGCCTTTGCCGCGCAGCTGCTGCTCCACGAGCTGCCCTGCCCGCTCTGTCTGTTGCAGCGCATCCTGTTCGCACTGTTGGCGATCGGGCCGATCCTCAATATCCGCTTCGGGCCGCGGCCAAGTCATTATGCGTTGTCGCTGCTGACGGCCGTCGTCGGCGCGACGGTCTCGACCCGGCAGGTGCTGCTGCACATCCTCCCCGGCGATGCCGGCTACGGTTCGGCGCTGTTCGGCTATCATTATTATACGTGGGCGCTGATCGGATTCATCGCCGCGATCGTGCTGCTCGCGGCGATGCTGCTGTTCGACCGCCAGTTCGAGCGCCGCGCGGCGCCGGGCAGCTCGCCCGGCGCCTTCGCGCAAGGTGCGGTGTGGCTGGTGGTCGGGCTGACGGCACTGAATGTGCTCTCCACCCTGCTCGAGTGTGGCTTTGCCGCCTGCGCCGACAATCCCATCGTCTATGAGCTGCTGAAGTAGGCTGCTTAGGGCCGTTTCGGAATATTCAATCCGCGCTCCACGGCCGGCCGCTTGAGACCGCGCTCCAGCCAGGCCGCGACCTGCGTGAACTGGTCGAATTCGACGAGCTCGCGCGCACCGTAGAAGCCGATCAGATTGCGCACCCAGCCGAGCATCGAGATGTCGGCGATGCTGTATTCGTCGTCCATGAACCACTGCCGTCCGGCGAGATGCATCTCCATCACGCTGAGCAGGCGCTTCGACTCGGCGACGTAGCGCTGCAGCGGCCGCTTGTCCTCGTAATCCTTGCCGGCGAATTTGTGGAAGAACCCGACCTGGCCAAACATCGGTCCGATGCCGCCCATCTGGAAATGCACCCACTGGATCGCCTGATAGCGGCGCGCCGCGTCCGCCGGCAGCAGCTTGCCGGTCTTGTCGGCGAGATATTGCAGGATGGCGCCGGATTCGAACAATGGCAGCGGCTTGCCGCCTGGACCGTTGGGATCGAGGATCGCCGGGATCTTGCCGTTCGGGTTCAGCGACAGGAACTCCGGCGTCTTCTGGTCATCCTTGTTGAAGTCGACGAGATGGACCTCGTAAGGCAGCCCGATCTCCTCGAGCATGATCGAGACCTTCACGCCGTTCGGCGTCGGCAGCGAATAGAGCTGAAGGCGGTCCGGATGCTGGGTGGGCCAGCGTTTTGTGATGGGAAAGGCAGACAAGTCGGTCATGTCGACATTCTTTGCAGGGTTGTTGCTTTGCACGGTTGTTGTTGGATGGCTAATGTACGGAGCTCAGTGAAAGCCGCAAGGTCTGCAACCGGCCATGAACGATCAACAGACAGGCGCAACAACAGGCGCAACGCTCGGCCTCTCCGACGACGAACTCGCAACGCACCCGACCGTGTTCGCGGCTGATGCGCTCGCCGGTCAGGTGGTCGTGGTGTCCGGCGGCGCCGGCGGCATCGGCCGCGCCATCGCATGGCTGTTCGCCCGGCTCGGCGCGCATGTCGTGGTCGCCGGCCGCAATGCCGACCGGCTCGACGCACTGGTCGATCGTCTCGTCCATCGTGGGCTCAAGGCGTCCGCGCATGTCGCCGACATCAAGGATCCCGACGCGGTCAATGCGATGTTCGAGGCGCTGTGGACCGAGCACGGCCGTGTCGATCATCTCGTCAACAGCGCCGGCGGCCAGTTCCCGCAAGCTGCGATCGACGTCTCGATCAAGGGCTGGAATGCGGTCATCAACACCAACCTCAACGGTACCTGGTACATGATGCAGGCCGCGGCGCAGCGCTGGCGCGACCGCAAGCATCCCGGCAGCATCGTCAATATCGTCGTGGTCACGACGCACGGCCTCTACGGCATTGCGCACTCGATCGCGGCACGCTCCGGCGTGATCGGCCTGTCGCGCGCGCTCGCGGTCGAATGGGCGCCGCTGAACATCCGCATCAACTGCATCGCGCCCGGCGCGATCGAGACCGAGGGCTGGAACGTTTACAGCGAAGCGGCGCGCGCCGCCTACCCGCGCTCCAATCCGATGATGCGCCCGGGCACGCCATGGGACATTGCGGAGGCAACCGTCTACCTCGCCGCGCCCTCCGGCAAGTTCGTCACCGGCGAGACGCTGACCGTCGACGGCGGCGGCCAGCATTGGGGCGAGACCTGGACGACCGGCAAGCCCGACTATTTCAGTGGCGGCGAATAACGCACGCATGCCGGTCGCCTGACGCGCTTCCGTCACTTGCCGTCGTCGAAGCTGACGATGACGGCGGCGTTCGCGATCAGAATCGGGTCGTTGCCGAGATCAGACGGAATCTCGAGCCCACCCGCGATCGCCTTCACGGTCTTGGTGCCATAGGGCAATTCCTTCGCGACCGCTGCGGTATCGATATCTTCGGGATTCGGCACGGCAATCGTGACGTCGACGAACATGTCGTTGGCGGTCTTGCCGAGCATGCGGAAGAAGCCGAGACTGGAATGACGGATGGCGTCCGAGACGGCCCGCTTGGCGGCCTTGGTGGCGTCGCGGCCGTGGACGTCGACGCCCATGCCCATTTCGGTGATACAGCGCACGCGTGTCATGAAGGTTCCTGCTGTCGTTGGCGTGAGAGACCGTCACTCCTTCGGCCCCTGCGCGCGCGGCGTCAAGCCGGGTCCCTCGCCTCGCTTACGCTGTTGTGATCGCCCCGCGCCAGCATCCACGCCGCGAGACCGGCAAGGATCGCCGCGGCCACCACCATGACGCAAGCCGCGCCCCAGCCCCATGCCGAGACCACGGCGCCGACCGCGATCGGACCGGTGACCTGGCCGAAATTGCTGCCCGTCATCAACAGGCCCATCATGACAGGCACCATCGCCGCCGATCGCGCCGCGGCGGGTGCGGTTGCCAGCAACGTCGCCGGGATCAGGCCGCCGATCGCGGAGAACAAAAGGCACAGCCAGAATGCGCCCCAGCCGCCGAGCACCGGCAGGAAGATTCCGAGCGCGGACGCGCCCATCACGAATGCCGCCACGGCAATCAGCAAATTGCGGCTGACGCCGCGCGCAAGCAGATGACCGGCGGCGAGATTGCCGACGACGTTGCCGGCCGCGGCCAACGCACTGAGCCCGCCGGCGCCTTGGCTGGACACGCCGAGCCGCTCGGTCAGCACGATCGGCAGGAAGCTGAACAACGCAAAGAACATCAGGCTGTAGAGCGCAAACAGCACCATCAGAAGCGCCGGGGTGCGGCGCTGTGCCAGCGCGGTGGCTTCCCGCATCAGGCCGCTCCGCGCCGCGCCGGTCCGCGATGCCACTTCAGGCACGATGAGGCCGGCTAGGATGAACAGCACGGCAACAAAGGCCGCACTGGCCCACCAGATCGTGCGCCAGCCATCGAAGATCGGTCCGGCGACCAGGGCCAGCGCGATCCCGAACGGCATCACGCAGCTCCACACCGCCATGGTGACGTCACGTGCGCTGACATCGACGACGCGATCGAGCAATGCGGGGGCCGCGACCATCACCAGAAGGAAGCCGAGCCCTTCCAGCATGCGCGATGCCAATAGCACCGCGAGCTGTGGCGCGAGCGCGCCCGAGCCTGCCCCCAGCGTGATCGCCGCGAGCCCGCACAGCAGCACCCTGCGCGTGCCAACCGCGGCAATCACCACGCCCGCCGGAACGCTGCCGACAAGCCCGAGGACCGCAAAGATGCCGGCGATCGTTCCGACCGCGGCAAGGTCGATGCCGAGGCTCTGCTGCAGCATCGAGGCGGCAATCGGAACCTTGCCGACCTGCAGCGCCGCGCCGATCCCGCAACCGATCACGATGGCGACCGTGGCCCATCGCTTCGCCTCGCTCTGCTGCATCACGGCCGTCTCGATCGTCATGCGTCCACTCCGCCCCTGGCTCACGGCACAGAGATAGCGTTTCCCGACCATCGACAGGAGTGATATGTTTTGCATCCGATTGATCGATTTCATAGATCATGCTCGACAACCTGACGCTCCGCACCTTTGTCGCCATCGCCGAGAGCGGCAGCTTTCGCGCCGCCGCGACCAAACTGGCGCGGGTGCAATCCGCGGTCAGTCATGCCATCGCCAACCTCGAGGCCGAGCTCGGGCTCACGCTGTTCGACCGCTCCAACCATCGCCCGGCGCTGACGGCCGAGGGCAAGGCACTGCTGGGCAACGCGCGCGACCTGCTGCTGCGTGTCGACGCGATGCGGGCGCGGGCACGCAGCCTGGGCGATGGCGTGGAATCGGAACTCTCGCTGGTGGTCGATACGCTGTTTCCGATCGCCGCCGTCGGCGCGGCGCTGACGGAAATGCGGGCGGCCTATCCGTCTGTCAGCGTGCGGCTCGCGGTCGAACCGATGGGCGGTCCGATCGCCGGCTTGACCGAACGGCGCAGCGCGCTCGCCGTCACGGTCGGCGAGGATTTTCGCGATCCCCGTCTTGCGCTCGATGCGATCTGTGCGGTGCAGATCGTCGCCGTCGCCTCCGCAAGCCATCCGCTCGCGCGCCGCGGCCGCAAGAGCGTGGCGGATCTCGCCGATCATCTCCAGATCGTGCTGTCGGATCCGACCCCGCTGTCGGAAGGCCGTAGCTTCGGCGTGCTCTCGCCGCAGATATGCAGGGTGAGCAATCAGGACACCAAGCACGCCATGATCCTGGCGGGGCTCGGCTGGGGCCGGCTGCCGCTCTGGCAGGTGGCGCGCGACCTGAAGGAGCGCCGCCTGGTGCGGGTCGAAACCGGCGCGCTCGGCCGCAACGCCGCGCTTGCAATGGAGGCCTATCTCGCCCACCGGCTCGATGAACCGCTGGGACCTGCGGCACGCGCGTTTGCCGATGCATTGACGCGGATCGCGGCGGGCACGCATGCGCCGAAGACCAGGGCGAAGACGGCGAAGAAACACTGAGCCGCGGCGATCGCTCGCCCGGCCCTGTGGCGGCCGTCCGCAAGCGCCTCAGTCCTCGATCTCACCGCTGCGGATCGCGAGCCGAATGGCCTGCGCTGTCGTGGCGACGCCGAGCCGAAGCCGCGCACGTCGCAAATGGTTCTCGACCGTGCGTTCCGACAGGCCGAGCGATGCCGCGATGTCGGCCTGGCGACGTCCCGCGGAGGTCCAGCGCAACACCTCGCGCTCCCGCGGCGACAGGCTCGACGCACCGTTCGGCTCGTGGGCTTCCATCAGCCCGCGGGCGGCGCGGAAGGCCGCCGCACCGATCATGGTCAGCGCCGCACGCGTCCGCGCCGACGCATCGATCCGCGTCCCGGCGAAGCTCATCGCGCCTTCAAGGCCGGTGCGCCCGAACACCGGAACCTGCAGCCCATGGAAACCGGGCCCGCGCGGCGTGCGCACCACGCGGTACTTCTCGCCGCGCGCCGACATCACCTTGGTCCAGAAAAACGCCTGGTCCACATCGAGGAAATTGCGCGTCACCGGACAATGCCGGACATAGGTCTCGGCATCGACGGTCACGCCTTTGCCGAACCAGTCGCCTTCGACCCAGTAGATCCGGTCAACCAGGTCCTCGCGTGCCGGCGACGCCGAGAACATCACGAACCGGTCGTAGCCGAGCGGCAGGCTCGCGGACCGCACCGCCGCCTGGATCGCGGGCAAGCTCTCGCTGCCCTCGATCGCAACCACGGCTTCGATGTAGCGGTCCATGCGGTACCATCGTGTCTTGCGGAAGGCCGATCGTGCGGCCCAGCGCGTTGAGGATTTTCCCTCAAGCGAGACCGGCCTGCAAGGCGCGCGACATTGAGCCGCCACCGGCGGCGCGGCGGGGTGCGCCGCGCCCGCAGCTTGAGCCGCCGACCGCTCAGCGCCCGCCGAGCGTATCGAGCAGCGCCTTTGCGGCAGCCTTGCCGACATTATTGGCGGCGAAGGGGCTGTCACCGGTGATCAGCTTGCGATCCTGATGGGTCTTGCCGGTGATGTCCTTGTTCAAGATCTCGACGCCGAGCGCCTGCAACTGTTCGCCGAATGCCCAGGTCAGCGCGCCCGGCATGTAGCCGATATCGGGCGTGGTCCGATCGATGGCGTCGGGAAATGCGCAGATCTTGTAGCCCTTGAAGGGATAGTCGCCCTTGGCTTCGCCGACCGCGGACGCCAGCAACGCCGCCGGGCCATGGCAAAGCGAGATGATGTGCTTGTCGTTGTCGAGCGCCCATTTCAGGGCGGCCTTCACGTCGGTGCTTTCGGGCAAGCCGATCAGCGCACCATGGCCGCCGGGAATGAACACCGCGATATAGTCGGAATCCTTGCCGAGCTTTTTTTCGATCACGTCGGAGAGCTTCAGCGGCTGCTTCAGCCTGGGGAGATATTTCTGGTAGATGCTCTTGACCGCGTCGTCCTCCTTCGGAAACGCCCAGAGCTCGAATTTGACCGGATTACCCGACACGGTCGCAATATCGAATTCGAAGCCCGCCTTGTCGAGGTGATACATCGGCAACAAGGTCTCAACGGGATGGTTGCCGGTCGAGAACATCGTGCCGTTCTGCAACAGCAGATAGCGCTCGTCCGCGGCGATCATCAGAATTTTCCAGCGGCCGCCCCTGTAGGCGTTGGGGTAGTCCGCGCCGGAGAGATCCGACTTGGCCGAGGTGAATTGCCCAAGCGAGTAAGGCGACGGAAAGAAAGCGTTGTTCTCCGCCGGATCGGGTACGGGACGCTTGTCCTGGGATTGCTCGGACATCGAGATATCCTCTCTCATCGTGTTGCGATCCGGCAAAGGTAAGCACGAGATCCGCGATGAGGAATGAGGGATTTCCCTCAACCCACTCTGCCGGGCATCCCTACCCTTGCTTCTGCAACACCGTGATGTGCAGGCGGCGGCGGACCTCCATGCCCTGGCGACGATAGAGCGCGATCGCCGAGACATTGCTGGTGAAGACGTGCAGGAATGGAATTTCGCCGCGCGCCACGATCTGGCCGGCGACCGCCGACAGCAGCGCCTGCGCGTAGCCGCGGCCGCGATGCTCCGGATGCACGCAGACGGCGGTCATCTCGGTGTAGTTCCCCGGCTTCATCCGTTCGCCGGTCATCGCGACCAGTTCGCCATTGATACGGATGCCGAAAAAGCTGCCGAGCTCATGCGTCCGCGCACTGAACGGGCCGGGCTTTGTCAGCTCCGTCAACGCCATCATCTCCGGAACATCGGCAGCGCCGAGCGTGACGATCTCGACGCCGGGCGCAGAATGGTCCGCGGGCACGCCGATCATCTGCTCGCCGGTCTCGGCCAGCAGCACCTTGAACTGCGGCGGCACCGGGACAGGATCGGGCGTGAACAGCACCGCGACGTCAGGTCCCGACAGCAGCGCACCGAGCGCGGCAAAGCTCCGTGGCGACATGTCGACCATGTCGGCGAAGGGTGCGATCGCAAGCGGAAAGCGCCTTGCATCGGCGCCGCCTTCCGCCAACTCGCGCTGTCTCGTGGTCAGCGCGCTCCAGATCGGGCGATCGAGCGGATGAATGGGCGGGACTTCGGACATGCGGCGCTTCGCTCCTGATTTTCCTCGAACAGAGCAAGAAGCGCCGGCAAAATCCAGCATGGCATGGTGTGGTTGCGGCTCACAATCACGACAGCAGGTGAAAACCCCGCTACGCCACCTTCAGGCAGAGCTCGGTGCCACCCTTGAGCGGCAGCGTGATCGACACGAAGCCGTTGCCGGGATCGCGTACGAATTCCAGGAAATCCGCCTCGGCATTGTCGTTCATGACGTAGCCGCCGACACGCAGCTGCGGCGCGACGATCTCGATCACCTGGCGCGCCAGCGTCGGCCCCTTGTCGCCCGGCCAGCCGTCGATCAGGACGAAGTCGACGGGACCACCGAGATCGCGCAGCGTCTTGCGCGCATCGCCCTCGCGGATCTCGGCGTAGTCGGCAAGGCCGGCCTCCGCAAGATTGCGCTTCGCCGCTGCGACCTTGGCCGGTACGATCTCCGACCCGATCACGGTGCCGCCGCCATTGTCGCACATCGCGGCAGCGAAATAGAGGGTCGACATTCCGACCGAGGTCGCGAACTCGGCGACGCGCTTGGCGCGCAGGCCGCGGCACAACAGATAGATGAGCTCGCCCTGCTCCGGGTGGATCGAGAATCCCTGCTCGGCGTAGTCGTGCGGGTCGCGGCTGCCGCTCTGCATCGGATTGCCGCGCACGGGCGCCCGGCGGGTGGCCTGCAGACGCTCGATGACGGCGGTGACGCGGGCATCACGGATCGCGCTGTGCGGTTCGGCGTTGTACAAGAAAGGTCTCGTTTGCTGCGACGGCGTCATTGCTGCAGGATCTCAGCGGCCGCGCGGTCGAGGATCTTTGCGATCCGCCGCGCCTCCGCGGCATCGCAGCCGCGCTTCTGGCGCAGCGCGCTCTTCAGCGCGTGACGGGCGCGGTGTACCTCGTCGGACGCTTCGCCATCGAGATCGCTCACGCCGGCGAAGGCTTCGCGCACCTCCTCCATGCGGCGGCCGATCCGCGACAGCGCCTCGAGGATGGTATCCGCGGTCGTGCGGTTCTCGCCGAGATACGTTCTGCCCTGCTCGTTGATGCTGTAGAGCTTGCGCGCGGCGTCCTGGGTGACGCTGGCATGGCCGATCTCCTCGAGGAATGTCAGCGCCGGATAGATCACGCCCGGGCTCGGGCTGTAGAAGCCGTCCGACCGCTCCTCGATCCTCTTGATCAGCTCGTAGCCGTGTGCCGGCTGCTCGCCGAGCAACGCGAGGATGACCAGTTGCAGATCCTGCGACGAAAGCCGCCGCGATCCCGGAAAGTCACTGCTGCCACCCCGCCCGAAGAAGCCATGGCCGCCGCGGCCAAAGCGGTGGCCGCCCCGGCCGTGCCGGCCCATGGCGAAGAACCCGAACCGGAAGCCGTCATCGTCCCGGTCGCGAAACATCGATCGTCTCATTTGTTCATTCCTTACTGAAAACATATCTTACGATATATCTACAGATTGAGCGACAGCAACCCACGTTTTCGTGAGACGTCGGGACGAAGCGGCGGCTGGTGCTGGCGGAGGGCTGGCCGGGCTCAGTCCGGGGCTTGCCGACCTTCATACGGCTGGCCTATGGCTTTGAACGCCTTCCAGCCTTGTGACTCATGCGCCCCAAGACCTTCGAAGCCCATTGTCTGCGCCTGCCCGCCGCCACCAAGGTGGTGCAATGGGAAGGGACGTCGGTGTTCAAGGTCGGCGGCAAGATGTTCGCGCTGGCCGGCGGCTACATCGAGAGCACCGGCGGGTTCATGTTCAAGACCTCGAACATGGCCTATCAGCTGCTGATCGAGCAGGGTCTGGCGCAGCCGGCGCCGTATCTGGCGCGCGCCAAATGGGTGCAGTTGATGGCGAACGACTCCCTGCCCGATGCCGAGCTCAAGGCCTATCTCGACCAGGCGCATGCGCTCATCGTCGAAAAGTTGTCGCGCAAAGCGCTCGGGCTCGACTGATCGCCGGAGTCGCAACGCGGCTCAGCTGCCTAGCGGCTTGTCGGAATCGCCCGACAGCAATTTTGGAAACAGCTCCTTGAAGGCGAACTTGTCGTCGCCCTTGCCGCGGTCGAAGCGCAGCACGACGTCGAAGCGGCTGCCCTCCCATTTGGTCGGCGGCGCGCCCTTGCTGACCGGGATCAGCGGAAGAATATCGGAGATGATTGCCTTGTGCTCCCAGCACAGCAGCACGACGCCCTTCAGCGCCAGCACCGCAGGCACCAGCCTCGGCTCATCGCCCTTGCCAAAGCTTTCGTTCGGGGTCAGGCCGCGCCGTGCGGCAAGCGCCGAGATCGTCTCGGCCGGACGGCTCGACGGCGGCTGATTGGCCGTGGTGCCCGGTGTCGCGGCATAGATTGCATCGGGCTTGGCATAGTCACCGCCGGTGAGATCGGTGCCGAACAGCGCGGTCCACGCGCCCGCACGCTCCCACCCACGGAGCACGAGCGATTCGGTGTCGGAGACGCCATCCGCGGTGAAACCGGGTCCCGGCCAGGAATCGCCCGGCTTCTCGGCATGACGGATGATGAAGAGCGTGAGCGCGTCCATGGGCGGCCTCTCGGGAGAAGATGTGTGGCAGGATCCGGCGTCGGTGACGTCGATCCTATCCCCGATACAGCCTCCGGTTGATGAACCGCATCACAGTTTGCTAAAACTCGCGCGGTACTGCGCCGGCGACACGCCGAGCCGCTCGGTGAACACGATCCGCATCCGGTCGGCCGAACCGAAGCCGCAATCGAACGCAACCGCCTTCAGCGGCCGGTCTGAGCCCTCGAGCAGCCGGCGTGCGGCGTCAACCCGCGCCCGCTCGACGAATTCATGCGGCGTGATTCCGGTCTCCTGCGCAAAGGCGCGGCCGAAATTGCGCACGCTCATGCCGACGGCTTCCGCCAGCGACTGCAGCGTGTGGCGCTCGCCGACATGCTGCATGACATGCGCCTGCGCGCGCGCAATCGGCGAATCCTCATCGACCGGCGCGGTGAGATAGGGACTGAATTGCGACTGCCCGCCCTGGCGCTGCGCCACCACGACCAGCCGCTTGGCCACCGCGACCGCAACCTGCGGCCCGTGCCGCTCGGCGACCAGCGCGAGCCCGAGATCGATCCCCGCGGTCACGCCGGCCGAGGTCATCAGCTGTCCGTCGCGAATGTAGATGCGGTCGAAGATCACCTCGGCTGCCGGGAAGCGCGCCGCCAGAAGCTGTGCATTCTGCCAATGCGTCGTCACCTTGTGGCCGTCGAGCAGCCCGGCATGGCCGAGCGCGAAGGCGCCGGTGCAGATCGAACCATAGAGCTCGGCGCGCGCGGGCGCCCCACGCAGCCACTGCGTCAGTTCGGGATCGGGCGCGGCGTCGGGCAATGCCGGCCCGCCCGCCACCAGCAGGATATCGAACTTCTCCTGTGCCTCGGCGAAGCTGAGATCGGCCGATATCTTCATGCCGTTCGACGCGCGCAGCGGTTCGCAGCCGGCGCCGACCAGCACGGTCTCATAGCCATTCCCCGCGGGCACAAAGCCGTTCGTCTCCGCGAACACGTCGACGGGGCCCGCGACATCGAGCGCTTGAACCCCTTCGTGAATCGCGATCGCGACTCTCTGAACCGCCATACCTTCTCCCTGCCCGCTGGCGCGAAACGACGTCTGGTTGGCCCGATCCGGCGGCGCGCGATCGTTGCGGGATCGGGCCCAACCGGGCGACAAACGCACCACGGATCGCGCCACCCCGGCGATCCGCACACACCGCAGAGACGAGCGCCGGGCTCGCGTGTTCGCACGCCACGGCATCGTCTTGCCACATCGAGGAGCGTCTTGAAATGACCGAGATCATCGCCGGCATCCGCGTACCCGACAGCGCGATGGCCCGCGCCGCCACCCAGCTGGTGCGCGATACCGAGGACGACCTGCTCTACAATCACAGTCGCCGCGTGTTCTTCTGGGGCGCGCTGACCGGCAACCGCCGCAAGCTGAAATTCGATCCCGAGTTGCTCTATATCGGCGCCATGTTCCACGACATGGGCTTGACCGCAGCGCATGCGAGCCCCGATCTGCGCTTCGAGGTCGACGGCGCCAACGCCGCACGCGACTTCCTCAAGGGCTATGGCGTTCCGGAGCGCGACATCGAGGATGTCTGGACCTCAATCGCCCTGCACACCACGCCTGGCGTCCCCGAGCATATGCGTCCGACCATTGCGCTGGTCACCGCCGGCGTCGAGATGGACGTGCTCGGCATCGCCTACGACGATTTCCCGCACGAGCACCGCGACCATGTCTGCGCGCACCATCCGCGCGAGGCGAACTTCAAGGAGAACATCATCGATCATTTCGCCGCCGGCACCATCAAGAAGCCGCTGACGACCTTCGGCAACGTCAAGGCCGACGTGCTGGCGCTGAAGGACATGAACTACACCAGGATGAACTTCTGCTCGATCATCCTCGGCTCGAAATGGCCGACATGACGCGACGTCAATGGCGGTTGGCGGGACCGTGGTCGGGGCCGGGATCCCGACCGGCGGCCGCCAGCGAGAGCCGGCCCATGTAATGCGCCCAACCCTTGTCATGGCTCTCGCACTGCGCGGCGTTCGGAAGGCCGCTATGGGTCATGCGGAGCAGCGTGCCGTTGTCCTGCTCCATCAGGTCGATCTCGATCAGGCTCGATCCCGGCGGCACTTCCTCGCTGCCCTCCCAGCCGAAGCTGTAGGCGAGACGATGCACCGGCACAACCTCGCGGAACGCTCCGCGCGCGGCGCGGCTGCGATCGCTGCCGAGCCCCTTGAGGAAGTAGAGGCCCCCGGGATGCGTCTCGGTCGCGGCTTCGAGCCCCATCCAGCTCACGATCTTCTGCGGATCGGTCAGAAAGGCGAACACGGTTGCAGCCGGGGCTGCGATCTGGATCTCGCGTTGAACGATGAAGGCTTCAGTCATCGATCCATGCTCCATTGACAGTCGGTGCTCAGGGATAATTCGTGACAAGGGTGGTGCGTCAACCCCATGATGGTGTGATGCAATTGTCCTCGACGTTGAGCTGGCTGGTCGACGCCGCCGCCGAGACCGCGGGCGCCAACCGGTTGTTGGCAGACCTGGGTAGCCACCTTATCACGGATGGCCTGCCGCTTGCCGGCGGCGCTCTGACGCTCGAGGTTCCGCACCCCCTGATTGCAAGACGAACCTGGCTGTGGCGTGCCGACAATGGCGAGGTCATCGAAGCGCTCGGATTCGCGCCGGAACAACCTTTTGCGATGCCCGATATGGTGGGATCCGGCGACGCCGGCCGGCGCTGGCTCGGAACTCTCGGGCCCGGCCCGATCCATGAGGGCACGATCGGAACGCGGCCGGATGGCCCGACCCTCGGCTGGATCGGGACACGCGCCTTCACACCTGCCGAGACGGATCAATTGCGCGAGGCGGCGCGGTTCATGGCCGCGCCGGTCGCCGCGCTCGCGGCGCGCGCGACACTGACGGCGGCGCTGGAGGCCTATCTCGGCCGGCGCAGCGCGGCGCGCGTGCTGGCATCGCCATTGCGTCGCAATACCGGCGAAACCATCCGGGCGGCACTGCTGTTCGCCGACCTCCGCGGCTTCACCGCGCTGTCGGAAAGCCATCCGCCTGCCGAGGTGATCGCGGCGCTCGATGCCTGGTTCGACCGCATCGCCGGCGCCATCCACGCCTTCGGCGGCGAGGTGTTGAAATTCATCGGCGACGGCCTGCTTGCGATCTTTCCGGTCACGACCAGCGCGCGCAGCGCATCCGAGGCGGCATTGCGCGCGGTGTCGGCGGCGCGCGTCGGCATGGCGCATCTCGATGCAGAGCGACGCAAGCAGGGCTTGCCGCCGTTGCCATTCGGCGCGGCGCTGCATCTCGGCGAGGTGCACTGGGGCAATATCGGCGCCGCCGACCGCCTCGACTTCACCGCGATCGGTGCCGCGGTCAATCTGGTAAGCCGGCTCGAAGGGCTGTGCAAGCCGCTGGAGCAGACCGTGCTGGTTTCGGGCGCCCTCGCCGCCGAGACCGAGACGCCGCTGGTCGCGCTCGGCAGTCATGACTTGCGCGGTATCGCACGGCCATGCGCGGTCTTCACTTTGCCGGAGGGCTGAGCCAGTCATCTGAACAGGCGCAGCCATGGCGCCAGGTGAAATGCGCTCATCAGCGCGTACATCGGGACCATGCCCTGCAATGACAGCGGTCCCTGCATCGCGCCGCAAATCATGTCGGCCGGCGCCATCGCGGCAATCAGCGCCATCACGGCGAAGGTCGGCGCCGCCGCCAGCGACAGAAAGCGCGCCACGACGGGCCCGCGTCCGCTGAGCCGCCTCCTCGCCCAATCTTCTCGTGTTTCGAAACCGGTCATCGTTCGATCTCTCTGGAGATGATCCATGTCGTCATGTGCTAGGTTAGGACCGGGCCTCGGAGGGTGAGAGTGACAAGTGTGTCGGGATTCGAATGGATTCGCTGATCATAGCTGCGGCGCGCGCGCTCGCGGCGGGTGATCCCCTCGGCGCACTGAAACGGGTAGCCCTGCGCGACGATGCGCCGGCGCTGGCGCTGCGCGGAATCGCGATGGCCCGGCTCGGCGATTTCGCCCGCGCCAAGGAGCTGTTGCGGCGTGCAGGACGCGCCTTCGGCCCGCGCGAAGCGGTCGCGCGGGCGCGCTGCGTGGTGGCGGAGGCCGAGATCGCGCTGGTGTCGCGCGACCTTTCCTTCCCCGGGAAGAGCCTCGCCGCGGCGCGCGCAACGCTCGCGGCACGAGGCGATGCACTCAACGCCGCCCATGCCGGCTATCTCGAAATCCGCCGCCTGCTGCTGATCGGGAGCCTCGATGCGGCCGAGCGCATGCTTGCCGGCCTCGACCCAGCACCGTTCCCGCCGGCACTGCGGGTCGGCCATGAACTGGTCGTCGCCGGAATCGCGATGCGGCGGTTGCGGACCAAGCCGGCACGCGAAGCGCTGGCCCGCGCGAGGGAAGCAGCGCGCCGCGCCGGCATCGCCGAGCTCGCGGCCGAGGTCGAGAGCACCGCGCGCCTGCTCGCGACACCCGCGGCGCGTCTGATCGCGCGCGGCAGCGAGCGGCCGCTGCTGCTCGAGGAGGTCGAGGCCCTGATGGCATCGAAGGCGCTCGTCATCGATGCCTGCCGCTACGTCGTGCGCGATGTCGGCACGACGGTCTCGCTGACCCGCCGGCCGGTGCTGTTCGCGCTCGCCCGCGCGCTGGGCGAAGCGTGGCCGCAGGACGTGTCGCGCGGCACGCTGATCGCGCGGGCGTTTCGCGGCAAGCACGCCGATGAATCACACCGGGCGCGGCTGCGGGTCGAGATCGGACGACTGCGCCGGGCGCTGCGGCCGCTGGCCGATCTCAGCGCGACGCCGGACGGCTTTGTGCTCCAGCCGCATGGCCGGCGCGAGGTGACCGTGCTGGCGCTGCCGGTCGAGGAAGAGCATGCCGCGGTGCTGGCCTTTCTCGCCGACGGCGAGGCCTGGTCGAGTTCGGCGCTGTCGGTTGCGCTGGGGGCGAGCCAGCGCACCGTGCAGCGCGCGCTCGACGCGCTGGCCGCCACCGGCAAGGTGCAATCGGTCGGCCGTGCCCGCGCCCGGCGCTGGATGACGCCGCCGGTGCCGGGATTCACGACGACCTTGTTACTCCCTGCCCCGCTGCCGAACGGCTAGCATCCGGGTGCAATCGGAAGCGTTTTCGAGCGAAGCGGATACCGGTTCGCGTGAAGAAAACGCGTCAAAACAGGAAATCTGGAGCCTCGATTCTGATTCAATCAGAACTGAAACTCCAGGCGACAGGAGCGCACATGAAAAAGGCCACGGCCGAGATCATCCGGGAATACGGCCCCTTCGACGGCGTCGAGAACGTCGGCGGCGTCAGCTTCGACGGCGAGCAGGTCTGGTTCGCGGCCGGCGACCGCCTGGTCGCCTTCGATCCCGACAGCGGCAACACCACCCGCACCCTCGATATCGCGGCCCATGCCGGCACCGCCTTCGACGGCAAGCACCTCTATCAGATCGCCGAGGACCGCATCCTGAAGATCGAGCCGACCAGCGGGCGCGTGATATCCACCATCCCCTCACCCGGCGGGGGCCGCGACTCGGGCCTCGCCTGGGCAGAGGGCTCGCTGTGGGTCGGCCAGTATCGCGACCGCACGATCGTTCAGATCGATCCGGAAACCGGCAACGTTCTGCGCACCATCGAAAGCAACCGGTTCGTCACCGGCGTCTCCTGGGTCGATGGCGAACTCTGGCACGGCACCTGGGAAGGCGATCAAAGCGACGTGCGGCGCATCGACCCGCAGACCGGCGAGGTCATGGAAAAGCTGGAGATGCCGCAGGGCGTGTTCGTCTCTGGTCTCGAGTCCGACGGCGCCGACCGCTTCTTCTGCGGAAGCGGCTCCGCCAACAACAAGGTGCGTGCCATCCGGCGACCGAAGCGCAGCCGCGCGTGAAGCAGATCGCCTCACGCACGCACCGGCTTCACGCCGGCGCCGGCACCGCGGTGGGCCGCGCCGCCGGGATCGGGCGGAAGGTCATCATGATCAGGAACGCGCCGATGCCGACCGCCCAGGAGCCGACATAGAGCCACGTGTAGCTCGCGAAGGTGTCGTAGATCAGGCCGCCGGCGAGCGGTCCGGTCGCCATGCCGAGGCTGCCAGCCATTGCGGTGCCGCCGATCACCGTGCCCATCATCCGCAGCGGGAAGTTCTCGCGGATCAGCACGGAATACAGCGGCATGGTGCCGGCATAGATGAAGCCGAAGATCGCGGCCACCGCGTAGAATGCAGCAAGCTCGCGCACGAAGACATAGCCGAGCGCGCCGAACGCCTGCGCCAGCAATCCGAGCACCAGCACGCGCTTGGCGCCAAAACGGTCGCCGAGCAGGCCGAAGGCGATGCGGCCGCCCATCCCGGCGAGCCCTTCGACGCTGTAGATCGTCACCGCAGCAACCATCGGAATGCCGCAGGTGACCGCGTAACTCACGGTATGGATGATCGGGCCCGAATGGGTGGCGCAGCAGAAGAAATTGGTCGCGATCAGGATGATGAATTGCGGCGAGCGCAGCGCCTGCGCCAGCGACATCGGCGGTTCGCCGTTCTCCGAGACCGCTTCAGCGTGGTCGCCCTGCAGCGCCGGCGGGCGGCGCACCAGGAATGAGACCGGGATCATGATCGCGCCGACCACGCCCGAGACGATCAGCATCGCGGTGCGCCAGTCGTGGTGGGAGATCAGCCACGCCGCGAGCGGCGACATCGTCATCGGCGCCATGCCCATGCCGGCCGACACCAGCGAGACGGCGAGGCTTCGATGGGTGTCGAACCAGCCGGTGACGCAGGCCATCATCGGGGCGAAGATCGCCGCGGTGGCGGCGCCGACCAGCGCGCCGAACACGAACTGAAAGGCCAGCAGCGATGGCGCCTGGCTGGCCAGCGCGAGGCTTGCCGCCAGCACGACCGATCCGGTCAGCACCACCGGGAGCGGCCCGAAGCGGTCCGACAGCGTGCCCCAGATCATGCTGGTGAAGGCCATCGCGAGGAAGCCGATCGTCATCGCGCTGGAGATGCCGGTCACCGACCAGCCGGTCTCGCGCGCCATGGGCTGGAGGAACACCGGCAGCGAAAACATGCCGCCGATCGCGACGCAGCCGAGCAGGCCGCCGGCCGCGACGATCACCCAGCGATAGGTCGAATTGCTCATTCCGGAACTCCCATGCAGCTCATTCTGGCTGGAAGACGGGCGGGACGACGCGAAACCGACAACCGACGAGCGCGCCAGCTCACTTTTTTGCGAGCATCGCGGCCTCGAGCGCCGCTACCGACATATTCCTCCTGGTCAGCGGCCAGCTGGACTGCACCCCCGGCTCCGGCGCGATCTCGCCGAGTGCTCGCACCTGCACGAGTTCCGAGCCCTGCGTCTCGGCAATGAACATGTTCATCGCCACGTGATGATCCTGACCGAGCGTGACAGGGCCGGTCGGCGACGGAATGGCGAGGCCCGCCATCGCGTCGACGATCGCCTCCTTGTCGAGCTTGCCGGCCTTCTCGGCCGCCGCCTTGAGCGCGATCAGCGTGTTGTAATGCGTCACCACATAGTTCGACACCGCGACGCCTGGCTCCGCGGCGGCGCGGGCCTTCGCGACGAACGCCTTGACGGCAGGGTCCTCGCTCGCCGCGACCGCCGGCACCACGGTCACCATGTTCTGCCCCTTGCCGCGGAAGATGCCGAGGTCGACTTCGGACAATCCGAGGAACGCGACGGTGATGTCCTTCAGCAATCCGGCCTCGTCGGCCTGCCGGATGAAATCCATCCCGTCGCCCTTCAGCGCGAACAGCAGCACCTTTGCCTTGCTCGCCGCGATCTCCTTGATCAGCGGTGAGAAGTCGGTCTCCGTTCCCAGCGTGTATTTCGTCCCGACCACCTTGCCGCCGAGCTTCTCGATCAGGGGCTGCGCGATGCCGAACATCTGATGCGGCCAGACCCGGTCGGCGCCGAGCAGGAAGTAGGTGTTGCCGAACGTCCGGGTCATGTAGGGCAGCAGCTGGCCGAGCTCCTGGTTCGGCACCGCGCCGAACGAAAACAGATAGCGGCTGCATTTGCCGCCCTCGTAATTGGTTGCATAGAGCAGCGGCGTCTTCGAGCTCTCCGCAAGCGGCACCAGCGCATTCAGATTGCGCGAGGTGATCGGACCGACCACCGCCAGCACGCCATCCTTTTCGACCAGCGAACGCATTGCGTCAGCTGCGGCCTCCGGCCGCGTCTTGTCGTCGGCATAGATCACTTCGACGGGTCGGCCGAGAATGCCGCCTAGCGCGTTGATCTCCTTGGCGGCGAGATCGAGCCCGAGCCTCGCCTGCTGGCCATAGAGCTCGACGCCACCGGAAAACGGCAGCACCGCGCCGATACGGATCGGTCCGTCGGATTCCGCGGCGCGCGCCAGCTGAAGCATCGCACCGCAGAGCAGCAGCGCGAGCGTCGTGCAGATGATCGAGCGTGATGCCATGTGCGTCGTCCCTTCGAGCAGAATCCAACCCAGCTCGATCGACATTATCGGCGTGGCACTGAAGAATTCGTCAAGCGCGCCCCCATTTGCGTCACATTCGAGGCTATGCTCACTCCGCGCGTCGAGACATTTCCGCGCGCCTTCTTCCCCAAGATTTCAGGCCTATCTGGCAACCCGCGTTCGCGGAGGGCTCGTTCATGCGGTGTGACGATTGATGAAAGGATACCCTTTGCAAAACCGCTTCGTCCTGATCTCCGGCTGCTCCGGCGGTGGAAAATCGACCCTGCTGGCCGAACTCTGTGCACGCGGCTATCCGGTCGTCGAAGAGCCCGGCCGCCGCATCGTTGCCGATGAGCTCGCGTCCGGCGGCAACGCCCTGCCCTGGGTCGATACGGCGGCCTTCCTGCGGCGCGCCATTGACGTCGCGCTGCAAGATATGGAGATGGCCAAGATCCATTCCGGATGGGTGTTCTTCGACCGCGGCCTCGTCGACGCGGC
Source organism: Bradyrhizobium pachyrhizi (assembly GCF_001189245.1). GTDB lineage: Bacteria > Pseudomonadota > Alphaproteobacteria > Rhizobiales > Xanthobacteraceae > Bradyrhizobium > Bradyrhizobium pachyrhizi. Next base: position 278,642 of record NZ_LFIQ01000114.1, read on the forward strand.
GTCGGCGCTGGAGGCATTGACCGGCGAACCGGTGCTGCACCCGATCTGCTCCGACCATCGCTACCACGGTCGCGTGTTCATGACGCCGCCGTGGCCCGAGATCTACGTCACCGATTCGGAGCGGCGGCACGGCTTCCAGACTGCAATGGCGGAGTATCAGCGGCTGATGGAGACGCTTCCGACGCTCGGCTACGATGTCGTCAACCTGCCGAAGCTACCGCCATCCGCGCGGGCCGACTTCGTGCTCACGACGCTCGGCGACGGCGCCGCACCGGCGGCCTGATCAGGCCGTCACTCCGCGGCCTCGCGCTGCGGAACGCCCTGCTCGACGTCGAGCTGCAAGATGTCGTTGAAGCGATTGAACGCGCCGCACAGCGCGATCCGCCAGGTCAGCTCGACAATCTGCGGTTCCGAGAAGTGTTCCCGCAGGCGTGCGAAGATCTCGTCGCGGGTCTTGTTCCAGTTGTTGGTGACGGCGATCGCATATTCGACCACGAGCTTGTCGAGCGCATCGAGTTCGGGATGATCCTGATAGTCGAGCAGCCGCTCGGCGCCCGCCTCCGAGACCCCCTGGATCGCGAGCTTCGGCGCATGGTGCGACACGCAATAGTCGCACTTGTTGAGCAGCGAGACCGTCACCAGCGCGAGCTCGAGATGCCGCTTCGAGACCACCGCCTCGTCGGCGAGATCGACCAGCAGCGACCACATGTGCTTGAAGATCGGCAGGCGCTGCGCCATGACGCCTGCCTGGTTCTCGAACGCGCCATAGGTGGTCATCTTGTCCCACAGCGGCTTGAGCTCGCTCGGCAGGTCGTTCCTGGTCTTGATTGACACGCGTGACATGGATTGCCTCGGATGGGAATTGAACCGAAGTAGCCTGCCCCGCTTCTCCGGCCGCCGCAAGCGGCAGGACGGCATGGCAGGCGTCACGCCGGCCGCAACCCGCGACGCAGTCCGGCAAGCGGAGCGACTGTCGGCTCAGAATGAAGTCCCGCCTCCGAACCGGAACTCCTGCACGATGTCGTATTTGCCCTTCGTGATCGGCACGGCGTAATCGAAGCGCAGCGGGCCGAACGGCGAGGCCCAGATCAGGCCGACACCGACCGAGGTTCGTACCACGTTCCCATCGTCGTATTGGAGGCCGCATTTGCAAGCAGCCGTATTCACCTCGCCGGTTGCGGCCCACGACGTCGGGCCTTCGTAACCCCAGAGCGAGCCGGCGTCCGCATAGACAGCCCCCTTCAGCCCAACCTCGGAGGGCAGGAACCAAAACGGCATCTGCAGCTCCATCGACGCACCCCAATATTTGGTGCCGCCGAGCGCATCCCCGACCGCGCCGAGGCTCGCATAGGTGATGTCGCGCGGCCCGATGCCGTTGGTGGCAAAGCCGCGCACGAGATTCGGCCCCATCTGGAAATGGTCCACCATGCGCAGATCGTTGTCGCCGACCTTGGTGAGCAGGCCACCCTGCAGGTGAATCAGTCCGATCAGGTCGGACACCAGCGGCGTATAGTATTTCGCGTCGACCGCGCTCTTCAGATACGTCACGTCGCCGCCGACGCCGGCAAAGTCCTGCTTGAAGTCGATCAGCAGGCCGTCGGTCGGGTTCTTGTTATTGTCGAGGGTGTTGTAGCTCAGCGTGTAGCCGATCTGCGAGGTCCAGGTCGCCCCGGCGGCCAACTCCTTGCGCACCGGCAGGGTGGATTCTCCGTCGCCGTAGCAGCCATATCCATACAGCCCTGACGAGACCGAGTTCGTGGGGTCGACGCCGCCGAGCACACTCTGGATGTAGGCAGGCGTCGGATTGAACGCGAGCGACGGGTTGGACGGATTGTTGTTGCAGTTCGCGTAGGCGCTATCGAGTGAGATTTCCTGCTGATAGAGCGAATACCGCAGCTGGAGGGTCAGGTCCTCGCGCAAGGCAAGGCCCAGCCGCGGTGAGAACCCGATCGTCTTCACGCCATAGGTCGTGTAGTCGGTCGGCAGCTGCTCCTTGTAATACGCATCGAGCCCGAGCGCGACGCGATAGTCGAGCAAATACGGCTCGACGAAGGAGAGCGACAGGCCGCGCGAGTACTGGCCGTAGCTGACCGTCGCCTTGGCGAACAGGCCACGGCCGAGCAGATTTCGCTCCGAGACGCTGACCTCGGCAAGCGCGCCGTCCGTCGTGGAATAACCGCCCGACACGGAGAAATCGCCGGTCGACTTTTCCTCCAGGTTGACGATCAGAACGACGCGATCGCTCGTCGAGCCAGGCTCGGTGGTGATCTTGACGCTCTTGAAGTAGTCCAGATTCTTCAGCCGCCGCTCGGCGCGATCGACCAGCGCACGGTTATACGCATCGCCCTCGGAGAGATCGAACTCACGCCGGATCACGTAGTCTCGGGTGCGGCCGTTGCCGCGAATATCGATCCGCTCGATATAGGTGCGCGGCCCCTCCTCCACGCGAAACACGATCCCCACCGTGTGGGCCTCGAAATTCCGGGCGCCGTCCGGACGGACCACCGCGAAGGCGTAGCCGCGGCGCGACGCTTCGATCTGCATGTCCTCGACCGACTTCTCGACCGCCTCGACATTGTAGAGCGAGCCTTCGCTGACGCGCGACAATGAACGCAGCGTCGTCGGATCGAAGCCCGCAATGTTCGAGCGGAAACTGACCGTCGCAACGCGGTATTGCTGCCCCTCATCGATCTTGAACGTCACCTGAAAGCCCTTACGCTCCGGATCATACTCGGCGAGTGCAGCCACGACCTGGACGTCCGCGTAGCCGTGCTTCAGATAGAAGCGGCGGATCAGGTCACGATCGGCCTCGACCCGATCCGGGTCGTAGATGTCGGCGTTGCCGAGAAAGCTCAGGAAGTTCGTCTCATGGGTCTTGATCACGTCCTTCAGGCGCGCCGCCGAAAAACTGTTGTTGCCCATGAACTCGATGGTCTTGATGCCGGTCTTCGCTCCCTCGTCGACGGTGAAGACGAGATCGACGCGGTTGTTCGAGCGTTCGATGATTTCCGGCGTGACGTGCACGTCGTAGCGGCCTGAGCGCCGATAAATCTCGGCGATCCGCAGCGCATCCGACTGCACCATCGGCCGCGACAGGGTACCCCGCGGCTTGGACTGCATTTCGGTCGAGAGCTGCTCGTCCTTGATCTTCTTGTTGCCCTCGAACGCGACGCGGTCGATCACCGGATTCTCGATCACCGAAACGACGATCCTGCCGCCCGCCTGATTGATCTTGACGTCCTGGAACAATCCGGTCCCGACCAACTCCTTGAGGCCATCGTCAATGGCAGCCTGATCGAGATGGCCGCCGGGCCCCGGCCTGAAATAGGAGCGGATGGTCTCCGCCTCGACCCGCCGGTTGCCTTCGACCGTAATCGCATCGACCGATTGGGCCGCCACCGGAGCCAACAACGGCCATGTCACCGGCGTCCCCGGGATCGAAAAGGCCGACAGCACGATTGCCGCGACAAAGCCCCGCCACGTCTTCATTCCACACCTCGCGAACAAGCCCCCCGTTGTGACGGGATGGTGATGGCTGCGGTGTGGCTGCAGGATTGCGGGATTATTTCCAGTGGTTTGGGACTGTGAGCGCGGTGCGACGCGGCCGGCATCGCCGATTGTTTCGGGCTGCGAGCGACGCTTACAGTTCAGAAACACTATGCTTACGAAAAGGCGCAATGCCGCCCACAAGCGACGCGTATGCTGGTCGATTGGTGGCTGAGCGCGTCGGAACGCGCGCCAATGACCTTATGATGAGGGCCCGTCGCGGATCATGCTTGCAAACACTCCGAAGATCCTGGTCGTCGAAGACGATCTGCAGACCAGAGACCTGATTGCCCGCTACCTGCGCGACCAATCCTGCCTGGTGGCCACCGCCTCGAACGGCAGGGAAATGGATCGTTACCTTGCCGGGCATTCGCTCGATCTCGTCGTCCTCGATCTGATGCTGCCCGGAGAGGATGGACTAACCCTGTGTCGCCGCCTGCGCGGCGACTCGACGATCCCGATCATCATGCTCACGGCAAAGGGCGAGGACCTCGACCGGATCCTCGGGCTCGAGATGGGCGCGGATGATTATCTCGCCAAGCCGTTCAATCCGCGCGAGTTGCTGGCACGGATCAACGCCGTGCTGCGCCGGCAGGCCCAGGCCGGCCTTGCCGGGCGCTCGGGCCAGAGCGCCGCGCGCCTGCGCTTCCAGGACTGGACCATCGATCTTCGCCTGCGCGAATTGCGCGATCCCGACGGCGCCCAGGTCCCGTTGACCAGCGCGGAGTTCGACCTGCTGCAGGTGTTCTGCGAGCGGCCGGGCAGGATCCTGACGCGGGATGGCCTCCTGACCATGACGCGCAGCCGGCCGGCCAGTCCGTTCGGGCGCAGCATCGACGTGCTGGTCAGCCGGCTTCGCCGCAAGCTCGATACGAGCGAAGGATCGTCGGTGATCCGGACGGTGCGCACCGGCGGCTACATCTTCACGCCGCATGTGGAGGACGCATGAGCTGGACACGCAGGATTGCCGCGCTTTTCAGCTTCCACCGGATCAGTGGCCAGATCGCCGCGCTGATCCTGCTGTCGCTGGTGCTCATCCATGCGCTGATCGGGCTCTATTTCATCAGCCAGAAGCCGAGATCGTTCGCGGACAGGCCAATCCATCAGTTCCAGCTGGTTGCCAAGCTTCTGGCCGAGGCCCCTGCGGCCGATCGCGCAACGTTGTTGCGCGCGGCCGATCGAGCCTTTCCTCGGCTGCACCTCACATTGCGCGACGCAGGTCCGGACTCGTCCGACGGTGCTTCGTCAGAGCGGCCCGGCGCCGACGATATCGACGAGTTTTCCTCGAAGACCGCGCCGGCGGCGGTTCGGTTGCCGGACGGAGCGCTGTTCGAAGCGACGATCGGCCCGATGAAAATGCCGCCGTTCTTCGGCGGGTTCTGGGTGAGCACGTTCCTGTTCCTGTTTGTGAGCGTCACGCTGCTCGGCGTGTGGGCCGGCCGCGCGCTCAGCGCGCCGCTCTCCGCCTTTGCCCGCGCCGCCGAGAATTTCAGCATCAGCCAGGCGGCCGCGCCGCTGCCGGAGACTGGCCCGGAGGAAATCCGCGCCGCAGCGGTCGCGCTCAATCGCATGCGCGAACGCATCACCACGTTGATGAATGACCGCACGCGCATGCTCGCCGCCATCAGTCACGACCTGCGCACGCCGATCACCCGGCTGCGGCTGAGGTCCGAATATATCGAAAGCGATGCCCAGCGCGCAGAGACCCTGCACGACCTCGACCAGATGCAGGCGATGCTGGAATCCGTGCTGTCATTCCTGAGCGGCGGCAGCGCGGCGAAGCCGACGCTGGTGAACGTCGCCGCCCTGCTGCAGACGATCTGCGAGCAGTTCTCCGATTGCGGCCACGTCGTGCGCTACCAGGGCCCGGCCAGGGCTTCGCTCCTGATCCGCCCGAGCGAGATCAGCCGCACCGTGACCAACCTGGTGGAGAATGCCCTGAGGTTCGGTAGCGAAGTCGACATCCGGCTGGGTGCGTCAGCCAATCAGGTCACCATCGATGTCTCGGACGACGGTCCGGGGATTCCGGAGCACCGCCGGGCCGAAATGCTGAAGCCGTTCGTCCGGGGCGACGAGGCCCGCACCATGGACGAGACAAGCGGCTTCGGACTTGGCCTTTCGATCGCGCAGGCCATGGTGTGCGGGCATGGCGGCGAGCTGTCCCTGCACGACAACGCGCCGCACGGCCTTCTTGTCCGCATCAAATTGCCAGGGCCCGTGCACCTCGGATCGGATCGAAGCGGGACGAGCGCGTCGCGACCCGCAGTTCCTGAACTCGTTGGCTAGAGCAAATTCAGGATCGGGTTTGGCCCGCAGGATCAGCCCTTCTTCGGATCGGCGCGTGTGTTGCGCAGCAGATTGTCGCGCAGCCTCGCGACGGTCTTCTGCACGACGGGAAATTCGTCTCCGAGCCCGGTGGCTTCGACCAGGGACACATTGATGTCCTTGTCGAGCAGGCGTCGGCCGGCCGGCGTCAGGCTCACGCGAACCTGCCGCTCATCGGCGGGATCGCGGGTACGGCTGAGATAGCCGCTCTGCTCGAGCTTCTTGAGGATCGGCGTCAGCGTGTTGGATTCCAGGAACAGCTTCTCGCCGAGCGCGCTGACGGTCTGCTCGTCCTCTTCCGACAGCGCCACCATGGCGATGTATTGGGTGTAGGTCAGGCCGACCGCATCCAGGATCGGCTTGTAGGCGCGGCCGAAGGCCAGATTGGCCGAATAGACCGCAAAGCACAGAAAATTCGAGAGTTTTCGGCCCTTGGTCTCGGCCTTGGAGGTGCGGGTCACGGGCGTCTCCGGAGTTTGTGATGTCTCGGTCAATGTAAATCGCATCCGATTAAATCGGAAGTGCTTGACACGATCAAGCCCGAGGCCTATTTCGACGTGTACACGATTAGATCGGATACGATCTATATTCATCCGAAAGGAGTTCGCCATGACTGCCAATGCAAAGGTTCTCGTCACCGGAAAGACCCACGTCACCGCCGGCCCGAATGGCGCCGCCCGCTCGCGCGACGGCTTCCTCGACGTCAAGCTGCCGCAGCCGCACCCTGCCGCGGAAAACCTGTTCGCGGCCGCCTGGTCGGCCTGCTACATCGGCGCGATCCAGCTCGCCGCCGGTCAGCGCAAGGTCAAGCTCGCGAGCGAGCCCGAGGTCGACGCCGAGATCGATCTGAACCAAGCCGGCAGCGCCTTCTTCCTGAGCGCCCGCCTCACCGTCCACGTCCCCGGCGTCGAGCGCGAGGTTGCGCAGCAGCTGATCGAAGCCGCGCACGGCATCTGCCCCTACTCCAAGGCGGTCCACGGCAACATCGATGTCACGACCACCCTCGTTTGAAACGAGCATACGACGATCTCCGACGCGGGCCGGCCGCTTGCGGGCTCGTGGTCGGACAAGGACGCAAGCAAATCCTGGAGTTCAAGATGACCAGCAAGCTGATGAAGGCAACGCGCCTGCTCGCAAGAACGGCCTTGTTCACCGCCAGCCTCCTGACCATACCGAGCGCACAGGCGCGGCAACCGGCCGGTTTCACGCGAACTGACCTGCAGCGCCACGACCTCAGCGTCGGCGGACGTGAAGCCGTGCAGGTGCGTGTCGACATCGCGCCGGACAAGGCATTCGGCCGCCATACGCATCCGGGCGAAGAAATCATCTACGTGCTCGCCGGCACGCTCGAATACGACGTCGACGGCAGGCCGCCGGCGAGGCTGAAGGCCGGCGACGTGCTGTTCATTCCCGCCGGCACGGTCCATGCGGCGAGGAATGTCGGCGACGTCACCGCCAGCGAGCTAGCGACCTACATCGTCGAGAAGGACAAGCCGCTGCTGACCCTCGTGAAGTGACCGGTACCGCCTGCCCGCCCCTCCCCTGGGCAGGCACGGCGACATCGTGTTCACTTCGTGCCGTGAGCCTCGGCCTGCCGCACCGGCCGCGCATTGAAGATCAGGAAGCTGAGCGCGGCCATGATCCACACCCCGATGCCGCCATAGAGCATCACCCAGCCGAAGCCGCTCGCGAGTGCCTGATGGACGACCGGGCCGGTCAGCTCCGGCGTCGATGCGACGTCGCCGGCAGCGATCCGCTCGGCGATGGTGCGAAGTTGCGCGCCGTCGAGCGCCGGCAGCACCGCCTTCAGATGCGCCAGCACGCCGCTCGCCAGGATGAAGCCCATCAGCGCGATGTTGACCGAAAGCGAAACCATCCGCGCGCTCATGTCGATGCCCGAGGCCATGCCGGCGCGGTCGCTCGAGACCGAGCCGGTCGTCGTGTTGGTGACCGGCGTGTTGGTGATGCCTAGACCGATGCCGGCGAGCAAGCAGCCCGGCAGCATCGTCGCCCAGGTCGCCTGCGCGGCGGCGCTGCCGAACTTCATCAGCATGAATCCGGCGCCGATGGTGAACAGCCCTACCGGGATGATCAGGCCCGGCTGATAGCGCAGCGACAGGCGTTCGGCGAACGGCGGCATCACCAGCGTCGGTAGCGTGTAGGCGAGCAAGGCAAGTCCCGCCGACACGCTGTCATAGCCCAGGCCGGCGTGGAACCAGATCGGCAGATAGATCATGAACGGCCAGTAGCTGAGGTTCATCGCCGCGGAGCCGACGATCGAACCGGAGAAAGCCGGGATCCGGAACACTGAAAAGTCGAACATCGGCCGCCGGCTGATTCTCTCGGCAATAATGAACGCTGCGAAGCTCACTGCTGAAACGCCGAGGATCGCAAGCCCCCTCGAGCTGACGAAGCCGAGATCCGGCCCCTGCGTGATGTAGAAGGCGAGACAGAACACCGCGAGCGACATCGTCACGATACCGGCGACGTCGAGGCTGCTCGCCTTCGGGTCCTTCGATTCATGCACGCCGCCGATCGAGAGCACGAACGCGACGGCCGCGAACAACACGTGGACGAGGAACACCCACTCCCAGCTCAGCACCGCGACAACCGCGCCGCCGATGATCGGCCCGAAGCCGAGACCGATGCCAAAGATGACGCCCCACCAGCCCCAGGCAACGGCGCGCACCCGGCCGGCCTGGAATTCGTGCGAGAGCACGGCGATCTGGCAGATCAAGAGCGCGCCGCCGCTGAGGCCCTGCAGGAACCGGGCGACAATCAGCATTTCGACGCTCGAGGCAACGCCGCAGATCAGCGAGGTGACGCCGAATGCCGCGATCGCGACCAGGAAGATCCGCTTGCGACCATAGCGGTCCGCCACCGTCCCGATCGCCATCAGCACGGTGGTGACCGCGATCGTGTAGGCGTTCATGATCCATTGCAGCGCCTTGAAGTCGCCATGCAGCACCCGCTCCAGCGTCGGCAGGATCGCGGGGATGCTGGAAATCTCCAATCCGAACATCAGGCAAGCAAGGCATACGGCGGACAGCACGACAACGCCGCGGCGGCTCAGTTCAGTAGACATGATCAGGCCTTTTGTTGTGGCAAGCCAACGGCGTACCGCACGCTGTTGCCAGGGTGCTGGCAGCAGCGTCGATCGATCGACTCACGATGTATTGAGGCAGCAGCGGCAGGAATCGGGTGGCCACGGCGCTTCACAACGCAAAGCTAGTCATGGCTTGAGCATTGGTGAATTGGATGACTAGATATTTCAGAGACAACAAATCCGGATGACTGACATGACCACGCTCGACGTCGATGCCGTGAAGACATTCGTGACCATCGCCAATCTCAAGAGCTTTACCCGCGCCGCCGAAACGCTCGGCACCACGCAGGGCGCGATCAGCGTCAAGTTGAAGCGGCTGGAAAGCCAGCTCGGCCACAGGCTGATCGAACGGACACCGCGCCTGGTGCGCCTGTCGGCACAGGGCGCAGCTTTCCTCGCCCCGGCGCAGGAATTGCTCGCCGCGCATGATCGCGCCGTCGCGGCGTTGTCGCCCGTGCGCCCGCGTCGCTTCTCGCTCGGCATTGCCACCCATGTCGGAGGCGCGGAGGTTCCGACCTTGCTGGCGCGGCTGCATGCGCACGACCCGGCGCTCACCATCGAAGTCCGGCTCGAGGATTCCCGCGACCTGCTCGACGCCTTCGATCGCGGCGAGATCGATGCCGCCATCATCCGCCGCGAGGACGACCGCCGCGACGGCGAGATGCTGGCGACGGATCGTTACGGCTGGTTCGCAACGCCGGACTTCGTCCATCGCGCGGGCGAGCCGCTGCGGCTCGCCGCCTCCTCGCCGTCCTGCGGCGTGCTCAACATCGCGACGCGCGCGCTGTCGGCGGCGGACATCCCGTGGACGGAAAGCTTCCTCGGCTGTGGGTCCTTTGCCGTCGCCGACGCAATCGCCGCAGGCCTCGCTACTTCGGTATTCTCCCGCCGGCTCGCGCCGGCCGGGACGATCGAGGTCGGCCGGCGGCTCGGCCTGCCTGCCCTGCCGCCGTCCGAGATCATGCTGCTGTCGGCGCTGTCAGATGCGAAATCGCGCGCGGTACTGAAGACGATCGTTGGTGCCTTTCGCGAGCATCATCGGATGCCTGCGAATCGCGCGGCAGAGGACATCCAAACCGTCACGGAAGTTGTCGGCTCCTGAACGATCTGCGCGCCGGCCGGCTAGCGACGCGTGCTTCCGGCGCGCTTTCCCTCGAACAGCGCACGCTCCGAGGTGAGCGCCCTGGCGAGAAAATCGAGCGTCGCGCGGATGCGCGCGGTGCGCTTGAGATCATCATGGGTCAATAGCCACAGCGCCGAGCGCGGCTCCGCCAGTGCTTTCGGCGTTACCCGGCGCAGCGTGGGCGCGACATCGGCGACATAGCAGGGCAGCAGGGCAAGCCCCAGTCCCGCCGCCGCGGCATCGCGCAGCGCCGGAAGCGCATCGACCCGGCAGGTGATCCGCGCCGAACGCACGTTCTCGCGCATCCAGCCGGCGATGACGGTCCCCGCCAGCGCATCGTCGAGCCCGATCCAGTCGTGCGTCGACAGATCCTTGTCGACGCGGCGGGCGAGATAGGCGCGCGATCCGTAGACCGCGTGGGCAATATCGGCAATGCGCCGTCCAACCAGCAGTTCGGATGGTGCCGGCGTCGGCCGGATCGCAATCTCGGCCTCGCGGCGCGTCAGGTTCGCCATCGCATTCGAGATGATGATCTCCGGCTGGATCTCCGGATGCGCGGCGCGCATCGCCGGCAGATGCCGCATCAGTACCGCGCCGAGCGTGTCCGTCGTCGTGATCCGCACCGGCCCCGACGGCCTGAGGTCCTGCCCCGCCAGCTTGCGCTCGAGCGCGAGCACTTCGTCCTCGAGCCGGGTTGCCGACGCCGCCGCGATCTCGCCCGCCGGCGTCGGCGCGTAACCATCGCGGAAACGCTCGAACAGCCGCGTTCCGATCGCATCCTCGATCGTGCCGAGGCGGCGAAACACGGTGGAATGCGTGACGCCGAGCTGGCGCGCCGCCCCCGAGAGGCTGCCTTCCCGTGCGACCGCAAGGACTAGCCGAAGGTCGTTCCAGTCGAGGACACTGTGCATTTTTGCAAACTCACTTCGCAGGGCAGGATAATATCTTATCACAAACGGACAGGCCATCTTCCCGGACGTTCAACCGACGACACCCCTCGTGAGGGCGCCGGCGATTGCCGAGAGGAGCTGGCAGGTGACGAGCGAGACCACCGAGACGTTGCAATTGCACGCCGCCCGGCCGGCGACGGTCGACCCGCGGCGATGGCTGGCGCTGCCGGTGCTGCTCACCGGCGCCTTCCTGCCGATCCTCGATTTCAATGTCGTCAATCTCGCGCTGCCGGCCATTCGCGACAATCTCGGCGCCAGCCCGAGCGAGGTGCAGTTCGTGATCTCGGCCTATGCCGCGACCTACGCCGTGTTCCTGATCACCGGCGGCCGGCTCGGCGACCTCCTGGGGCGGCGGCAGATGTTCCTGACCGGCGTCGCCGGCTTCACGATCGCATCTGTGCTGTGCGGCATCGCGTGGTCACCGGCCATGCTGGTCGCCGGACGGATCCTGCAGGGCCTCACCGCCACCGTGATGGCCCCACAGGTGCTCGCCTCGATCCGCGTGCTGTTTCCGGCGGCCGAACAGGGCCGTGCGCTCGGCTTCTATGGCGCGACCTTCGGTCTTGCCAATATCTGCGGCCAGCTGCTGGGCGGCGTACTCGTCTCGGCTCATCCGTTCGGACTGGCCTGGCAGGCCATCTTCCTGATCAACGTGCCGATCGGCCTCGCCGCCTTCGTCGCCGGCCTGCTGTTCTTGACCGACTCGCACGCCGCGCATGCGCAGCGGCTTGACGTCGGGGGCGTCATTCTGCTGTCGCTCACGCTTGGCCTTCTGGTCTATCCGCTGATCGAGGGCCGGGAATCCGGCTGGCCTATCCGGATCGTCGCGATGCTGCTGGCATCTCCGCTGATGCTCGCCGCTTTCGTCCGCTACGAAGCGCGCCTCGAAGCCCGAGGCGGCGACCCGCTGGTCGCGCTGCATCTGCTGCGCAACAGCGATTTCGTGATCGGGCTGGTGATGGCGCTGGCCTTCTACATGCTGTCGTCTTTCTATTTGACCTTCGCGGTCTACCTGCAAAGTGGCCTGCACCAATCTCCGCTGGAAGCCGGCCTTGCCACCCTGCCCTTTGCCGCCGGCTTCTTCGTCAGCTCGCTGGTGTCGTCGCTGGTGATGCAATGGCTTGGCCCGCGCACGCTGACGCTGGGCTTTGCGCTTCAGGTTGTCGGCTTCGGTGTCGTGATGCTGTCGGTCGGCGGCGCGCTTCCGCAAAGCCTCGAATTCGGTCTGATCTGCGGCGGGCTTGGCTTCGGCACCGTGATGCCCTCGGTGATCAAGGCCGTGATCGGCAGCATCGATCCGCGCCATGCCGGGCTGGCATCGGGCATGATGATCTCGACCTTCCAGATCGGCGCCGCACTCGGCGTCGCGATGATCGGCGGCATCTTCTACAGCCTGCTCGGGCCGCATCCGCAGGCCGATGACTACGCGCACGCCTTCACGATCGCGCTCGGCTGCAACGTCGCGCTGCTGGCGCTCGGTGGCTGGCTGTCGCTGTGGCTGCCGCGCGAGCCGGCGGCGCGTTGAGATCGACACCGCCGACGGCTATTGCTTCGCGGCCGCGAGCGGCGGCGGAAACAGCAGCTTGAGCAGGATGGCGGCAAGCAGCGTCACCAGGGCGAGACCGGTGGAGAGATAGAGCGCGCTCGCATCGCCGAACCGGTCGATCATGATTGCATAGATCAGCGGCGCCGCCGCCGGCAGGATGAAACTCGGGACAATGAGCCGGCCGACCAGCGTGCCATAGCTGCGATGATCGAACAGGATGAGCGGCAGCGTCCCCCTGGTGATGGTCAGAATGCCGTTGCACGCGCCGTAGAGCAGCGCAAACGCGACCCCCATCTCCCGCGCTGATCCGCTGAACAGGCCGGCGATGAAGGAGAGCGGCATGATCAGGCAGGCCATCAGGTTGAGCACGAGCGGATCGAGCCGTCCGCCGAACAGGACTTCGCAGAGACGCGCGGCGGATTGCCCGATCCCCCGCAGCGTTGCGATCCAGACCGCAACAGTGACGGTGAGCCCGAGGCCGGTGAGCACCGCGATCATGTGCGCGGACATGCCGGCGTTCAGGAAGTTCGCGCCGGTCATGATCACGGCATAGAGCCCGCTCGCCGCCGCAAGCTGCCGTCGCCCCGCCGCGCGCGGTTGCCTCGATGCCACCGCAGCAGAGCCCGGCACGCCGGCAAATCGCTGGTTCGGAATCAGCAGATGCAGCGGGATCGTCAATAGCGCAATGCCGGCATAGGCCAGCACCGCGATGCGCCAGCCGAAATGGTCCGAGAGCGTATGGCCGAGCGGCCAGAACACGGTGGCGGCCAAGCCACCAAGCAAGGTGATCCCGGACATCGCACGGCGCGCCTCCGGCCCGCCGATCCGGGCCAGCGCCGCGAAGGCGGCATCGTACAGCGTCAACCGCATACCGAGGCCAAGAACGATCCAGGATGCGAAATAGCTGCCGATCTGGTGCGAGAGCGCGAGACCGGCGCAGCCGAGCGCGTTGATCACCGCGCCCGCGACCATGACCTGCCGGCCACCGCTTCTGTCCACCCACCTGCCCGCAAGGGGCGACGTCACCCCCATGACCAAGAGCGCCGCAGCAAATCCGCCGTAGACGATGTCGCGGCTCCAGCCCAGATCCGCGGCGATCTGCTCGCCGAACCCGCCGATCAGATAGTAGGTCGCGCCCCACGAGATCAGTTGAGCCAGCCCGAGGGCAATCACGACCCGGCGTGCGATCACCGGGCCGTTTCCTTGTCTGACGGAAGCGTGGAAGCGCCCGGCCCCAACGGCCGCTGCATCAGCACGGTGTCGACCCATTGCCCGAGCTTGAAGCCCACCGACCTCAGTGTCCCCACCGTCTCGAAGCCCATGCGACGGTGCAGCGCGATCGATCCGGCGTTGCCGCTGTTACCGATCACCGCGATCATTTGCCGCCAGCGTCCCGCCTCCGATCGTTCAATCAGCGCCCGCAGCAGCGCCGCGCCGACGCGGCGGCCACGCAGGGCTTCCGACACGTAGACCGAGTCTTCAATGGTGTTGCGATAGGCCGGCCGCGGCCGGTACGCCGTCGCGTAGGAGTAGCCGGCCACCCGTCCCTCGATATCGGCCACGAGATACGGCAGCCCCGCGGCCAGCACGGCGGCACGGCGCCTGAGCATCTCGTCGAGTGTCGGCGGCACTTCCTCGAAGGTCGCCAGTCCGTTGAGCACGTGGTGCGCGTAGATGCGCTGCACCTCCGCCATGTCGACCTCTGTGGCGTCGCGGATCACGGTGTCTTCGTTGTCTCTCATCCTTGCCTCGTCTTGCGGCATTATGCCGGTGCTTCGACAACGCGCCGGTGCATGCTGCAGGCACCACGGGCTCATCTCGACATCGCTGCGCGACAGTCCGACATCGGCCAGCAGGCGATCGTCGAGCTCGCGCAGCGCCTGCCTGCGGCGGATGCGCGAATGCGGCGAGACCGCAAGATAGCGCCCCAGCTCGACGATGACACCGCCAATGGACTTGAGGCCGGACAAAGCCCACTCCCGGTCTGCCGAAGCCGTCGCTTGCCGGACTATGCGCCCCGGCGTTATATAAGTGAAGCTTTGACAGCTTATGCGCGGCATAAGAGATACTTTGATGAAGAACCTCAACCTCGATTATCTCGAAAGCTTCGCCGTCGTGATCGACTGCGGCAGCTTCTCGGCGGCGGCCGAGCGGCTGCAACTCACGCAGCCCGCGGTGAGCCTGCAGGTGCGCCAGCTCGAGCGCAGCCTCAATGCGACCTTGATCGAGCGGGTCGGACGCAAGGCCAGACCGACCGCCGCCGGCGTCGCGCTGCTCTCGCACGCGCATCAGATCAATGCGGCGGTGGCATCGGCGGTCGACGCCGTTGCACAGCAGACGACCGGAACGGCAGGCCGCGTGCGGCTCGGCACCGGTGCGACCGCCTGCATCTTCCTGCTGCCGCCGATCCTGAAGGAACTGCGCGCCGCGCTGCCCTCGCTGGAGATCACGGTCACGACTGGCAACACCGCGGAGATCGCCCGGGCGGTCGAGGACAACACCATCGACATCGCGCTTGTCACGCTGCCGGCGTCGGGGCGCAGCTTCGAGATCACGCCGGTCGTGAACGACGAGTTCGTGCTGATCGCGCCCCGCGACATGCAACTGCCGGCGCGGATCACGCCGGAGGTGCTGGCGACCAGGTCGGTGCTGCTGTTCGAGCCGGGCGGCAACACCAGACGCACCGCGGACGAGTGGCTGGCCCGCGGCGGCGTGTCGTTGAAGCCGTTGATGTCGCTCGGCAGCGTCGAGGCGATCAAGGAGATGGTGCGCGCCGGGCTGGGCTGCGCGGTGCTGCCCGGCATGGCCGTTCCCGCCAGGACCAAGCAACGCGACCTGATCGTCCGGTCGTTGTCACCAAAGCTCTACCGCCGGCTCGCGGTGGTGATCCGCCGCGACAAGCGCCTCGATCGCGGGCTGCGGCAGACCTTGTCGGCGCTGAAGGCGCTCTCGGCCAGGGACAATGGCCGCTAGAGCGTCGAGCGAGGTGGACGCCGGTCCGCGTCAAGAAGGCAGGCAAGACAAGAAGCGAGAGCTTCGGTTCTGATCCAATCAAAACCGAAGCCCTTGAAAGCACGCCGCGCGTTCTCCCTGCTCTACCCCTTACGTCGCCTTGCGCTCCTGCTCCGCGATCTTGCGGAACGCGGCCTCGCCGGCATCGGTCACCGCCGCCCATTTTGCGTTCGGCGTGGCCTCGGCCTCGTAATTGTCGTGCCAGTTCCACCATTTGTAGGTCGGCCCCTGCGGGTAACCCTTCGGCGAGTCCTCCCAGAGTTCCTGGCGGCCGAGCGGCGTGATGTCGAGATAGCTCCACACCGTACCCATCGCCTCGTCGCCGCGGCTGTTGACGAAATAAGTGCGGAAGATCCGCTCGCCGTCGCGGATGAACACGTTGTGGCCGTGCCACTCGGCAACGCCGAAGTCGGTGTCAAAACTGTCGGTGATCGTGTACCACGGCATGTCCCACTCCATCCGCGCCTTCAGCCGCGCGATGTCCGCCTGCGGTGCGCGCGAGGCGTAAGCGAGCGTGGTGTCGCGCTGGTTCAGATGGGAGAGATGACTGACCTGATCGGCGCCGAGCGAACAGCCGCGGCAGCCATGATCCGGCCAGCCGAACACGCCGGGCTCGAAGAAGGCGCGGTAGATGATCAGCTGCCGGCGGCCCTCGAACAGGTCGAGCAGGCTCGCCTTGCCGTTCGGTCCTTCGAAGACATACGGCTTCTCGACCGCCATCCAGGGCATTCGCCGCCGCTCCGCCGCAAGCGCGTCGCGTGCCCGCACCTGGGCCTTTTCCTTCACCAGCATCTCGAGGCGCGCCGCCTCCCACGCCTCCCGTGACACCACCGGCGGCGTCTGCATCGCCGTCAGGCCGCCGCGATCGCTTTCAGCTGATTTATTCATGATGGTCTCTCCATCTCCGATTTGGACGAACTCCGGGATCCCAGCGCGGTTCCATCGCCGCCCGCCGTTCGCCGTTGGTCATGCCCCAATCTGGCGCCGCGGCAGCAGTGAGTGGGAGTGACAAGTGTGTCGGGATTTTCACGCATGCGATCCAATAAGTATTTGCGATATGCTTGCACTTTGCAATTATATGTGCGAGCCTCTCATTCCATGAAAC
The DNA here is from genome assembly GCF_001189245.1 of Bradyrhizobium pachyrhizi. Classification (GTDB taxonomy): domain Bacteria; phylum Pseudomonadota; class Alphaproteobacteria; order Rhizobiales; family Xanthobacteraceae; genus Bradyrhizobium; species Bradyrhizobium pachyrhizi. The sequence continues at coordinate 295,355 of NZ_LFIQ01000114.1, forward strand.
AGACCGCGCCTGCGTCCGATGACGGGCTGAAGCTCAGTGCCTGGCTGCCCTACCGCCTGTTCCTGGTCGCGGCGCAGGTCGCCCGACCGCTCGAGCGCTTCTACGGCGAGACGTTCGGATTGAGCCAGGCCGGCTGGCGCATCCTCGCCGTCATCGCCGAGCGCGACGCGGCCAACGCCTCCGAGATCCGCCGCGCCTGCGCGCTCGATCCGTTCGCGGTCAGCCGCGGCATCGGCCAGCTCACAGAGCTCGGCTTCGCGGTGCGACGCTCCGGCAAGTCCGACCGGCGCTTTGCCGCCGTTAGCATCACCCGCAGCGGCCGGGCCGCGTTCAACCGGATCGCTGCACTCGGCAGCGCGATCGAGACGCGGCTGCTGGCGCGGCTCTCGGAGAGCGAACGCGTCACGCTCGATTCCGCCCTCACCCGGCTTGAGGGGGAAAGCGCGCGGATCGATGCCGGCGGCTGGCGCGCACTGCGCGACGACGCCGGCACGCCATGACAGTCCTGCTGTTCGCGCTGACCGCGCTGCTCTGGGGCGGCGGCGCGCTGGCAACGGCGATGCAGGCCGGCGTAACGCCCGCGCCGTGGTCGGTCGCGCTGCGCATGGTGCTCGCGGGCGTCATCCTGCTCGGCTACGGACGGCTGCGCGGCGTGCCGCTCGCGATCCCGCGAAAGGACCGGCCGGCGGTCGTGTTGCAGGGCCTGCTGTTCTTCGCCATTGCCTTCATCGCCTTCTATGAGGCGACCGCACGGATGCCGAGCGGGCTTGCGGCACTCGTCTTGTCGACATCGTCGCTGTTCGCGGCCGTGCTCGCGCGCGCCGCACTCGGCGTTCCGATCTCCTCCGGCTTCGTATCGGGCGCGCTGTGCGGCATCCTTGGACTGGCGATCATCTTCCTGCCCGGCGCCGCCGCGCACGGCGCCGCGCCGCTTGCGGGATTCGTCTGGGCGCTCACCGCGGCCATCGCAACCGGCGCCGGGACAACGGTCGGTGCACGCAACCAGCGCGCCGGACTGCCCGTCGTCTCCGTGCTCGGCTGGGGCGCGTTCGTCGGCGCGACGGCGAGCGCGCTGTGGGCCGTCGCGACGGGCACGCCGTTTGCGGCCGACATCTCGCCCTCCTACGTGGCGAGCTTCCTCTATCTCGCGATCGCCGCGTCCTGCATCACCTTCATGCTCTATTTCGAGCTGGTGCGCCGGCTCGGTCCCGGCCGCGCGGCCTATACGCTCGCATTGGTGCCGCTCGTCGCGCTCGTGCTGTCCGCCCTGTTCGAGCACCTTGCGCTGGGCTGGCCTGTGCTCGCCGGCGCCGCCGCGATCCTTGCCGGCAACGTGCTGGTCCTGGCGCGCGCCTAACCGGCTCGTCGGCGCACAGCAAGATACATGCGGCAAGTGTCCTCCCGCCGCCGGTCGCCGGCTGGTCAACCGCATGTTTCCCGATCGCATTAATCGGACGTTGTCCGGCTCGCATATAAAGAAGCAACCCGGGACGACGAGGCGGCTTCGCAGGGTTACCCGATCGTGAACTCCATCCGCAAAATCCGCAATACCGAGTACTTCGCAATCCAGGTCGACGGCCAGGATGACTGGATCATGCGTCCTGCCCTCGGCCAGCGGCCCGCGCGGAATGCCGGGCTGCTGCCGGACGCAATCGCGTGGTTCTTCAACACCGACGCGGGATTCGCCTTCTATGATTTGGCGCATCGCCGGCTCGTCGATCGGCTGCAAACGCCCTGGGCGCGCGGCCACGACGGAAAGGACGCGCGCGACGACTATCTGAGTTACGGATTTCTCCAGAGCAAGGATGGCCGGTTCGTCTATCTCGTGCTTTATCACGCCGCGAACGCGACTGACCTGCATGTCATCGACCTCGAGCGCAGGGCGATCGTCCGCTCGGTTCTGGACATGCCGAGCGGCAACTCGCTGTGCCCGCCGGTTCTGGACCAGGCTGGCCGGATTCTGGTTTCGGCGTTCCGGCATGACAATGGAATTATCGCGCTGCTGCTGCGCATTGATCCGCAGACCGGCGCTTACAATGTGTCGAGCTGCGAGGGATCGCGTGCCAGGTCGTTCCTGATCCGCTCGAGCCCGTGCGGCCGCTATTGGCTGCGCGCCGACAATTCCCGGCTTCCCATGATTACCGAGGAGAGCTCGCTCGTCTCCCGGTTGCTGGGTAGAGACACCACGGCGCAGCGGGAATATTTCAGCTTTGCCGTCGAGATCTGGCAGGCATTTCCGCTGCGGCGGCTGCACTCCGTCGCGCCGATGTGGATGCAGGCGGAAGGGTTGCCCGACACGACCCAGCTCGATCTCGACAGGCGGAAGCAGGGATTGCCGCCTCGGCGAGGCGAGATCTACCGCAAGGTGTCACAGTTGCTCGATCGCGAGGCCACGCTGACGACCAACGAGATCAACGCGAAATCGCACCCCGATCTGTGGCCGGATCCGAACACCCACTACGCCAACGTCAGCAGCAATCTGCGCGACTTCGAGCTTTCCGAGCGGGACGTGATTGGCTGGCAACCCGATAGTCTGGCCTTCTGGCTGAGGCGAAATGACTTCGTCGCCTGCGTCGGCGTGGACGGAACGGTCTCGCCAAAGATCATGCTGGAGCGGTTCGGGATGGACGACCGTCCCTGGTTGGCGCGCGCCCGCGGCTGGTCGAAGGCGACGCCCCTGCCGGACCGTCGCCTCGATATCCGGTTCACCGAGGGGATCGTGACGGTCTCCGGCGCGCCGGGCGATCCGGTACACCGCGTCCGGGTGGTGCCCGTAACCGACGATCATTTCAGGCCCGCGCCACCCGAGCCGCAAGAAGAGGACAAGGATGCCGCGCTGGCCAAGAAGGCCGAGACGCTCGCCAAGCGGTTCAGCACCTACGCCGTCGATCTCGCCTCGATGAGCGAGCCCGATTGTATCGCGGCCATCGATGCGCTCACGGCGCAAATCAGCCCCGATATCAATGAGCGCCCTCACGACAACCACCTGCAGGCAGTGTTCCGTTTCGATGGCAAGCGGCTCAACGAGAAGAAGTTCTTCTCGCATGTTGCGAAGCACTGCCCCCGCGCCGCGCCTGCGATCCGAAGGCTGATCGACGCGGTATGCACGCACATCGGACCGCATGCCAGCGCCTGGTACGATCCTTACGGAGACGAGATTCCGACCGCGCTGTTCGGCTACGCCGCATGGTGCCTCGCGCGCGTGGACAAAACCAGCAACGATGTCCTGCTGCGCTACTACGGGCTGGTCGATACCGATCACGAGAGCTTCTTTTTCGAGAAGATCGCTCCGTTGATGCTGGAGAACGCGGGCAGTGCCAGCGCTCGCCTGGAGCTCGCGGAAGGGTTCTATTTCGGCGATCTCGGCAATGCCATCGATCACTCGGCGCTCTGGCGAATGGCGAAGATGGCCGAGCACGCGGCGAGCCTGATGACGGCGAAGCAGTATGCGGCGCGTTTGCTGGCGCGTGCAGCCGCGACGTCCGCCGCCCGATCAAAGTCGGAGTTCGGGTATTATTGTTTCGACAACCTCGCGCGGTTCCTGACGGATCCTTCGCAATGGGAAACAGAGCTGCTGCAAGAACTGCCGCAAGCGGCGAGCGATCTCGCGCCCCAGTAGCGCCGCGGCGGATGAAAATATCGCGCCGGCATGTCACATTCGCCGTTCCTCGTTCGTCATGATGTCGTCAACCAACCCAGGGAAACCGACCATGACTGTCAGACTTGATCCGCTCGCCGCCGCCCCCAAGATCATGAAGATCTGGTTCGACGCGTCGGTCGCGATCTCCTCCAGCCTCGAGCCGAAGCTCGCCGAGCTCGTGAAGATCCGCGCCTCGGAGATCAACGGCTGCGCCAATTGCATCAATTTGCACACGACATTCGCCCGCGATGAGGGTGAGACCGAGCAGCGCATCTACCTGCTGTCGGCCTGGCGCGAAGCGCCCTGCTACACTGATCGCGAGCGCGCCGCGCTCGGCTGGACCGAAGCCCTGACGCGGATCTGTGAGCAGCATACCCATGTCGCGGCCTACGAGACGCTGAAGGCGCATTTCACGCCGGAGGAGCAGGTCAAGGTGACCTTGCTGATCAACGTCATCAACGGCTGGAACCGGATCGCGGTCGGCTTTGGCGGCTTCGTCGATCCGCACGTGCTCAAGGCCAGGATGGCTGCGGCGTGACCGCGGAAATGGCACGACACGGCGCAGCGGCTGACTTCGCGCCACTGCGTCCCAGGCTGATGCGCGTCGCTATCGCATGGCCTCTGCACTAGGCGACAAGGCTCCATTCGGTCCGGATCGTCGGCCGATTGACGCGGCGACGATATCTGACTAAAGTCAGATATATGCTCGACCCTGTTTCCCGCGTCCGTCGCTTCAACCGTGCCGTGACCTCCGCCGTCGGCGCGCTCGACACCTCGTTCCTCGGGCGCGGCCGGCCGCTCGGCGCGGCGCGCGTGCTGAATGCGATCGGGCACGGCCGCGCCGATGTCGGCGAGATCAGGGATTATCTCGGGCTCGATTCCGGCCTGATGAGCCGCCTGCTGCGCAGCCTCGAGGACGAGGAACTGATCGAGACCACGGCGCATGGCGACGACGCGCGCCGCCGCATCGCGCGGCTGACGGCGGCGGGTAAGCGCGAGTTCAACGCCTATGAGGCGATCTCCAACCGGCAGGCAAAGGACTTTCTCTCCCACCACAGCCAACGCGAGGCGCTGCTGGCGGCGATGGACCTGATCGCCTCGGCGCTCGGCCGCGATGGCACCGCCCTCGATGAGATGGATCCGCGCGGCGACGAGGCGCGCTATTGCCTCGGCGAATATTACGCCGAGCTGGCGCGGCGCTTCGAGAAAGGCTTTGACGTCAGGTTGTCGCGCGACCCTGAGGCCAAGGACATGGTGCGGCCGCGCGGCAGCTTCATCGTGGCGATGTCGGACGGCCTGCCGATCGGGTGCGTCGGGCTGAAGGGCGGCAGCAGCGGGTTCGCCGAGATCAAGCGGCTCTGGGTCGCACCTGGCGCGCGCGGTCTCGGCCTCGGCCGCCGCCTGATGGACGCGGCCGAGAAGGCCGCGCGCGAGCTCGGCATCGCGGTGTTGCGGCTCGACACCAACAGCGCGCTGCCGGAAGCCGGCCAGCTCTACCGCCGGACGGGCTGGACCGAGATCCCGCGCTTCAACGGCGACCCCTACCCCGATCTGTTCTTCGAAAAGCATCTCTGAACGGCGCTCCGCGCGCGGCGCCCGCATCAGCTTGTCCGGCGCGATGCCCTGGCCTAAGACACGGGCATGACCATTCGCCCCATCGTGCGCTATCCCGATCCGCGGCTTGCACTGCCGGCCGAGCCGGTGACCATGTTCGACGAGGCGCTGCGCGAACTGGCGCAGGACCTGCTCGAAACCATGCGCGCGGCGCCCGGCATCGGCATCACCGCGCCGCATATCGGTGTATCCCTGCGCGTCGTGGTGCTCGAGCTCGATGCCAGCGAGGGGGCGCGGACCTATGTCAATCCGGAGATCATCCGGACCTCGCCCGAGATGATCCTGCACAAGGAGGGCAGCGTCTCGATGCCAGGGGTCAATGACGAGGTCGAGCGCCACGCCCGCGTCCGCATCCGCTATCAGGATCTCGACGGCAACATGCAGACCGAAGAGTCCGACGGCCTGCGCGCGGTGTGCCATCAGCACGAGATCGATCAGCTCGACGGCGAGTTCTGGATCAGGCGGCTATCCCGCCTGAAGCGGGAGCGCCTGATCAAGCGGTTCGAGAAGCTGTCGCGCGCGTAGTCGGACGTCACCCTCCCGCCATCAAATCCTTGGCCAGCGCCATGTAAGCCGGCAGCGTCACAGGGTCGTTGGCCGCGTTGCCGGCAGCCGGGTGCGAGGCGTAGCGCGCGATCACCATCTCGGCCTTCGGATCGATATAGAGGCCCTGGCCATAAACGCCGCGCGCCATGAAGGCGCCGTGCGCATTGTGCGTCACCCACCATTGATTGCGGTAGGACGCTCCTGGCAGTGTGGTGTAGCCGGCCGGCTTGAATTTCCCGGGATCGCCGCCGCGCGCGATGTCTTCGACCACATCGGACGGTACGATCTGGCGACCGTTGAAGCGGCCGTGGTTGCGCATCGTCTCGCCGAAGCGGGCAAGATCGCGCAGCGTCGTCGACAGTCCGCCGCCGCCGCTTTCGGTACCGATGCGGTCGACGTGATAATGCGCATCCTCCTCGGCGCCCATCGGCGCCCAGATCCGCTCGGAAAGCAGGTCCGACAGCGTCATGCCGCTGGCACGGCGGCAGATCCAGGCCAGCACGTCGGTGTTGACGGTCTTGTAGGCGAACGCCTTGCCGTGCTCGCCCTGCTTTTGCTGCGCACAGAGGAAATCGAAGATATTGGTCGCGCCCTCATAGCCCGGCTCGATCGGCGCCATGCCGTTGGCGCGCCGCAGCCCCCACACGTCGGAATTCTTGTCGGTATAGACCTCGGTGTATTTGAGGCCGGTGGTCATATCCATCGCCTCGTGCACGCGGGCATCGCCGAACGCGCTTGCCTTCAGCTCCGGTACGTAATCGGTGATCGGCGCCTGCGGATCGATCTTGCTCTCGGCGATCAGGATGCCGGCAAGCGTGCCGGTGAATGATTTGGTCACCGACATCGCGATGTGCGGCTTGTGCGGCCTCAAGGCGCCGAAATAGCGCTCGTAGATCAGCTTGCCCCGGTGCAGCACGGCGATGCCGTCGGCATAGGTTTCCTCGAGCATACGCGCGAAGGTCATCGGGCGGCCGTCCATCGTCACCGATGCCGACGCGCCAATATCATGCTCTTCGCGCGGCAGCACCGACGCCGGCCCTGCCCCGCGCCAGACATTCACGGTCGGCACCAGCTGGCGGACGTTGCTCCAGGCCCAGCGCAATTCGGGGAAGCTGCGGAACGAGCCGTTCTGGAAGGTGATGGTCCTGTCCTGCGGTGGCGGAAAGCCCTGCATCCAGCCAAGCGTTTGCGGATCGGATTCGGCGGCGGTGAGATTTTGCGGTTGATTGGCGGCGGCTGCGACGGACATCAGGGCTGGCTCCAGAGCTGCGAATGCGAATTTCGTATCACGCGACGGCACCAGGCACATCCCGCGTTTGCGCCGGGGTGACCGTCACGGTGAGCGGATGCCGCGACGCGGATGGCCGCGTGCCGCACACGCCAGCTCGATCGGACACCTGACTATCGAGCGCGGGCCAAATCATTCCGGCAGACGGATTACCCCGCCGCCACGCGCTCGATCGCGGCGATGTCGATATTCTTCATCGTCATCATCGCCTCCATGGCGCGCTTGCCGGCGGCGCGATCGGCGCTGTTGACGAGTTCGAGCAGCCGCCGCGGCGTGATCTGCCAGGCAAAGCCCCAGCGATCCCGGCACCAGCCGCACGGCAATTCCTTGCCGCCATTGCCGGTGACCGCATTCCAGTAGCGATCGGTCTCCTCCTGGCTGTCGGTGAGCACCATGAAACTGACCGCCTCGTTCGGCGTGTAGTTGGAGCCTCCGTTCAGCCCCACGAAGCGCCGGCCGAGCACGGTGAACTCGACCGTCAGCTCCTCGCCCTGCCCGATGCCCGGTATCGGAGATTGATGGCCCGCGCCGACATGGCTGTCGGGAAACGTCGCGGCATAAAACTCCGCCGCTTCGCGCGCCCGGCCCTGATCGAACCAGAGGCATGTGACGAGATCGGTCATGGCAGTGTCCTTCCAGGGATCATCGAGCAGAATGGAGAGGGCATAATCCGTGATTATGGTCCTGGTTCGACGCGGCGCAGGCTTTCGTCCCACAACGTGTTTCGCCATCGCGGATCACGTTTCGCAACTTCGGCCCACGCGCATGATCAGGAGCGGCACGATGACGATCGCTCCCGCCATCAGCATCACTCCGGATACATCCGAGAGAGTCAGCATCCGGGCACCAAGAATGGCTCCGACGCCAATCGCCGAATTGATGACGGCCGAGTGGATAGCGGCCGCGGACATTGCCATGGAACCGGCCGCACGCAAGATCCAGGTCTGGAGGCCCGCGAACAGCGCCGCGACGGCGGCGCCCCAGACAACGAGCAAGGTAACGACCGTGCCGGTCCCCAGTTGCGGGCCGAACCATCCAAGCCCGACAAGCGCGCCCGCGAGGGCCACCAGTCCCCACGTGATGACGGATGTCATGAAGCGATCGCTCAGAACGCCGCTCAGGATGTTGCCGACAAATCCTGCTCCGCCAAAACCGAACAGCATCACACCGATCATGAAAGGCGGCTCATCCGCGATCTCGCCGAGGAAGGGTTCGATGAACGTGTAGGCTGCGAAATTCGCCGCCGCCATGAACGCCGTTACGGAATAGATTTTCCGCAGGTCCTGTCGGCAAATCACCGCTGCCAGCGCTTGCCATCCCGCCGGCGATCCGGCCCGGAGCCGCGGAAGAACCCCGACCATCAGGACGGACGTGCACAATCCGACCCCGCCGATCACGCCGAATGCCGCGCGCCATCCGTTGTTCTGTCCGATGAGGTTGACGAGTGGCACGCCGACGACGGTTGCCATCGAGATTCCGCCGAACACGATCGCTGTCGCAACACCCATGCGATGAGACGGCGCAATCTGCGTTGCGATCGCGGCCGCCATCGCCCAGAAGAAGCCGTGAACGACAGCACCGACCGCCCGCGCCAGTAACAACCCCGTGAAACCGTCGGAGAGCATTGCCGCAAGGTTGGTCGCGGACAGCACCAGCATCAGAACAACGAGCAGCGGCTTGCGGGGAAAGCCCTGCAGCAGAACGGCGGACAACAGGCCGCTCGCAGCGCCAATCCAGGCATAGAGCGTGACCGTGAGCCCGACCGCGGCCTGGTCCCGACCAAGGTCGAGGGCGATCTGGGACAACAGCCCGACCGGCGCGAACTCGGTCGTGACCATCGTGAACGAAGCAACGCCGAGCACGATGACGGCGAACCAGACGCGGAGCCCGGGACTGGAAGTGTCAGTCGTCATGCAGGTGACCGGTGTGGAGGGGCGCCCTGATGTCCCTGATGACGCGCCGATAGTCCTGACGCCGCGTTTCATCCATGAACGCAGCCTTGAGGCTGTTGTCGGCGAGGCTCAATTGCTCCTCGACAGTCAGGCCCAACGCCGCTGCCGCGCGGACGAAATTCTCGTTGACGTGACCTCCGAAATACGCGGGGTCGTCGGAGTTGACCGTGACGCAGAGGCCGGCGTGGAGCAGCCGGCGCAGATTGTGACGTTGGAGATCGGGGAAGATCTGCAGCGCCACATTCGACAGCGGGCATACCGTGAGCGGCGTCCCCTCGTCGGCAAGGCGCCGCATCAGTGCCGGATCGGCCTCGCATTGGACGCCGTGATCGATGCGGTCGACGCGCAGCCTGTCGATCGCTTCGGTTACGTAATCGGGTGGCCCTTCCTCACCGGCATGCGCAGTCGTCTTCCAGCCAAGCGCGCGGGCGCGGGCGAAGACCTCGTCGAAGGGTCCGGGCGGGTAGCCTTTTTCCGGCCCACCAAGTCCGAGCGCCACCACGCCGTCGCGCCAGCGGCGTGCCGCCTCGATGGCGGCGAAGGCCTCTTCAACAGGCTTATGCCGGCGAACGCACAGGATCACGCCTCCGGTGATATCGCGTTGCAACCGCGCGTCTGCATAAGCGGCGCTGATGCCGTCCATGACCGCATCGAACGGCACGCCACGCTCGGTATGGTCGGCAGGGGTGACGTAGATTTCCGCATGAACGACATTGTTTTCCCGCGCACGGGTCAGGTACGCGCGCGTCAACTCATAGAAGTCGCGCTCCGTCCGAAGCACGGTCAGGCCGGCCCAGTAGATCTCCAAAAAAAACTGGAGATCGGAGAATCGATACGCCGAGAGGATATCGTTCATCGAGCGGTACGGGATCGCCACATCATTCCGGCGGGCAAAATCGAGCAGCATGCCCGGCTCCAGTGTTCCCTCGACATGCACGTGAAGCTCGGCCTTCGGAACGGCCTTGATGTCAAATAACGGAACGGAATTCATTGAACGCGATCTCTGGCCTCGGGCGTGTTCCGCTTCAGAGCTTTTTCCCGCGCATCCAACCGGATGCGCGTGCCAAAGCTCGTCTGCCGTACGAGCCTGACCTAGCAGCCTTTGTCGAAAGGTCGCCACGCATAAAATATGCGAGCGTTATCCGGCTGAGGCAGCCTCCCCGTGCATCAGGCAATGGTGGTGACCAGCCGTGCGGGGGCACCGTCGGCGAGCATGATGCGCTCCCACAGCATGCGTCCCGGAAGGATCACGAGGTCCGCATCGGAGTTCGGACCCGTATTGACCTCGAGCGAGCTGAGCTGCCCGTCATACCAGCCGAGATCATTGAGGGCGGTGTCAGCCGCGAGGATTTCCGGAGAGGCATAAACACGTAGCGATTTGCCCAGGAATTCGGACAAGCCGGTTCGCCATTCGGCCTGCCTGGGCGCCGATGCGGCAAGCAGCCGATGCGTCAGGTCGCACACCAGATGGACCTTGCGCGTCGAGGATTCGACAAGGCGCTTCAGGGCGACATCCTGGGCCGGCTCGAACGGACCCATGAGCAATCGGCGCGCCGAGATCCACTGGGTTTCAGACAGATCGAGAATACCGCGCTCCCAGCGCGACACGGTCGCCTGATCCACACCCATCAATTCAGCGAGGTGGCTTTGCTTCATCTGACGAAGCAATCGCATTCTTCGCAACCCGCGGCCTTGATCACCCATCAACATTCACCCGACTTTGTTCTGCAACTCGTGGCGCAGGTCAGCGAAGACATGCGCCGCGGACACCGCTACCAGGAACGGCCGCGGCGTAAAATCCGCAGCCGCGCGCGCCTGGCGCTGGTCGAACCACAGGCATGTCACGAGCCCGGCCACGGCAGTCTGTCTTTTTTCGCATAGGGTGGTTGGCGAAACCGCACACCGCCATCACGATCACAATGCCCGTCCGGTCCGACCGCGCGATGCGGTGGCCACAACCGTTCCGCAAGCACGCTGATCGTCCCTGCGAAAGCAGGGACCCATTACGGCGCGGCCGGGGTTGGGAACAGGACTCGTCGTTCTGGCATCGCTCGACAATGACCATCGGTGGTTATGGGTCCCTGCTTTCGCAGGGACGACACTGAGTGTGTTGCGGAGCCGTGAATCAAGCTTCCGCATTCTCGCGGCATGAAGTGCCCGAGCCTTGCTGTAGTTGCCGCCCTCCTCTCACAGAGGGCGCAGGGAAAGCCGGGTGCCGA
>NZ_LFIQ01000114.1:306623-321730 GCF_001189245.1 Bradyrhizobium pachyrhizi
CGACGCAAAGGGATTTGACTTGCGCCGGGGCAACTCGACCGCGTGCCCCGCATGCGCGAACATGTAGCTTGCTGTCAAAAGAATCCCGAATCGGCTGTCGGGGCGCGCGCCGCCCGCTCGTCCTCGGGACGCAAGGACATGGAGAGAAACGATGACGCCCATCATCACCGCCTTCGAACGGTCGCCCGATGGCGGCAAGGGACTGGCGCGCGACACGCGCGTTCGCTGGGCGCTGGAAGAAGCGGGCCAGCCTTACGAGGTTCGCCTTGTTTCGTTCCAGGCGATGAAGGCGCCTGCGCATCTGGCGCTGCATCCCTTCGGCCAGATTCCGACCTATGAGGAAGGTGATCTCGCGCTGTTCGAGACAGGCTCGATCGTGCTCCATATCGCCGAGCGTCATGCGGGCCTGCTGCCCGGCGAGGCCAATGCCCGCGCCCGCGCAATCACCTGGATGTTTGCCGCGGTCAACACGGTGGAACCGCCGATCCTCGAACTCATGACCGCCAGGATTCTGGAGAGCGACAAGCCCTGGACCAAAGAGCGCCTGCCGTTGGTTATGGATCGCATCCGCGACCGGCTGCAGCAACTCTCCGCCCGCCTCGGCAAGGCCGACTGGCTCGACGGCGCGTTCAGCGCGGGCGACCTGATGATGGTGTCGGTGCTGCTCAGGCTGAGAGCATCGGGCATTCTCGACGAATATCCGAGCCTGTCCGCCTATGTCGCCCGCGGCGAGGCCCGGCCGGCTTACCGCCGGGCTTTCGCCGCGCAGATGGCGATCAACACGGGTAAGCGACCGACCGGCTGACGCTGGCGACATCAGGGACAGGCTCTCGCGCAGATGGCAAAGCCGCCGGACGTGCTGCGCCCGTCCGGGCCAGGTTTGCTAGTCGAATGGATCGTGTTCTGGCAGCGGTTCGGTCAGTTCGAATCCTGGATGAAGCTGCGAGATAATCTCTATTGCGGTGCGGCCGGGTGCGATCCCCGCGGGGTGCACGCCCGACGCATCGAAATACTGGTTGCTCAGCACCGCGACACCGCATTGCAATTCCGGCACGACGATCACGATCGCTTCGAATCCGCCCCTGCTCGTCGCGCCGTTCTTTGTGAAAACGGTATGGCCCTGCGTGTCCGTGGTGATCTGCCAGGCGAGGCCCATGGTGACGCTGGTCTTCTCCCCGCAAACGGGGAATGTCCCCTGGTTCTGCTGCGTGAGCGCGATTTGCGAGCCGAGCGGCCCCTTCGGCGCCGCGATCTGCGCGGCAAGAAATTTGAGCATATCGTCGCCGGTGGTTTTCAGATCAAAGGCTGTGCCGCCGGTCGGCGTGTTGCGGTCGAAAACGATCTGGTATGGCGGCTCAGAGCTCTTGCTCCAATGCCCGATACATCCCTGCGCGATCTTCCATGATGAATTGACGACGGCGCCCGTTTGCTTCATGCCGAGCGGACCGGTGACGTATTCGGCCAAAATTTCGTTGTAGTTATGGCCCTTGTCTTTCGCAAACATCTGCGTGACCGCAAAGCCCAGGGTCACGAAGCCGATGTTGGAATACTGCCAGCAGCCCTGCGGCGGCGTATCATATTGATTCCACCAGTTGATGAGTTCACTGGAGGGCGGCTCGTCCGCAAACAGCTGCTCGCTGTAGCCAGTCAAGCCGTCCCCCGGCTGCTCCGGCATACCGGAGGTATGGGTGGCGAATTGCACGAGCTGGATGGCATCCAGCACGGGCGTTCCCACTGCGTTCGCGCTGAAGAGGTTCAAGTAAGGGCCGATGGTATCGTCAAGAGAAGGCCCACCCGCCTTGACGGCCACCGCCAGCAATGTGCTGGTGAACACCTTGGTCACCGATCCGATCTCGAACACCGTGTCGGTCGTGACACTGAATGGCGCGGGCGAAGAGCCGGCCACGCCTGACAGTCCCTTGGGGTAGACGTAGCCCTTGGTGCCGAACGACTTTTCGTCATAGACCGCGATGCAGCAGCCAGGGGCGTTGCTGATGTCGAGATATTTTTTTGCCGCCTGCTGAACGATCTGTGCCGGACTTGTCGTCGCATCGATCATCTGGTCGCTCATTTCGCCCTCCTGCCGGTGAAGATGCACCATGTTGACCTTTGGTTGCATCCTCTCATATAACGCCGTCCAGCGCGAGCGAAATCACCGTGACTATTTGTTTCAAGTTCGCTCCGTGGAAACAGCGTCGTCAGACGCCGCTTGCGCCGACTTCCGGGCAGTCGCGAAGACTCTAGCGGGAGTCGGGGCCAGGTTAGCCGAACGCGTAACCCGCCGCCTCGCGCCCGGCTTCAAGATGCGGCGGATCAAGCTTCGCCGGTCCAGCTGCGCGCTCGGCTGGATTATGCTTGCTGCCAGAGCATCGGAAATGACATGGTCGATCTCACCCCGCCGATGCAGGCAGAGCGCAGGACTTCTTCGTGAGCACCAATCAAGCGATCAAACTTGCGGTGATCGGACGCGGCCTGATCGGATCGGCGGCTGCGCGGCATCTGAGCAAGATGGGCCACGATGTTGCGCTGATCGGGCCCGATGAGCCGGCGGATTTTTCGCGCCATGGCGGCGTGTTCGGCAGCCACTATGACGAGGGCCGCATCACGCGGAGTTACGATCCGGGGCCGTTCTGGCGGCAAGCGAACCGCGCCGCGATTTCTCGCTACGGCGAGATTTCAGCGGAGAGCGGCGTGGAGTTCTATCGGGAAGCCGGTGCGCTTCACGTCGGCCGCAGCGAAACCACTGACGTTGCTTCGATCGGCAGGATCTGTGCCGAAGACGGGATCCAGTATGAAGCCTATCATGATGCGGGGCTCGCGGAGCGCTTTCCGTTTCTGAAATCGACGGCGGGAATGCAGGGTTATTTCGAGCCTCGCAATGCCGGATACATCAGCCCGCGCCGCCTGGTCCGCGCGCAGACGATCGCGGCGGAGTGTGCCGGCGCCCGGATCATCGACGAACCCGCGCTGGGGATTTCGGAAAGCGGCTCCGGCGTCACGATCCGGACGCGATCGGGCAGCGTCGAGGCCGAGCGTGTGCTGGTTGCGGCGGGCGGGCATACCCAATCGCTGCTCGGCTGCTCGCTGGGCTTTACGGTCTATGGGCGGACCGCGGCGCTGTTCCGGCTTGGTGCGGCGGAGGTTCAACGCCTGGCCGGAATGCCGTCGATGCGTTGTCTCGGGCCCAAGGGCGACAATCCCTACATCCTGCCGCCGATCCCCTATCCGGACGGCCAGACCTGGCTGAAGCTCGGCGGCGATCCGGTCGATCTTCCGCTCGACAGCGAGGCCGATATCAAGGACTGGTTCCGCTCGGGCGGATCGATTGAAGTCGCCGATCGGCTTCAAGGACAGATCCTTGACCGCATTCGCGACCTTGCTTTCGAGGAACGCCGCGTCGTGTCCTGCATGACCACTTTCGGCGACAGCGGCCTGCCCTGCATCGGACCGCTTTCGGAGCGCGTTACGGTCGCCTTCTGCTGCTACGGCAAGAGCGCAAAATGTTCGGACGAACTCGGCCGGCTCGGCGGCATGGCGCTGCTCGGCGAGGTCAGAGCGGAGCTCGCGCCGTGACGGAGTTTTAGCGGACGTAACGCACCCTCACGATCATCGCGCGAAGACGTGATGGATTACGCCTCGTTCATCCAGTCTGTCGGTGATGGTCTGCATCGCGCGACACAACGGCGAGGATCGCATTGCTCACGCAGCGTTGAGCCAGCGTGAGTGATGATTGCATTTAAGTCCGCCGTTGCCGTGCACACATGTCTGACGAGGCTAGACTCCTTGGCCCCATAAACAAAACGGAGAAACTCCATGACGAACGTCAAACTCCTGTCGGCTGCTTTGATCGCGGTTGCCATGATCGCGTCGCCGGCAATGGCGCGCGAAACCCACGCGATGTCCCGCCACGTCGCGGAGGCGAGCGTCGCCGCGCCGACCGAGCCCGTCTACGTTGACGGTCGCGCCTGCATCCCGGCGCCGCGCGTCGGCTCATTCGCCACTGCGCCCTGGACCGGCAACAATGTCCCCTGCGAACCGGGTCCGTATTGATCGCGGCGCACGCACCGATCGGCCGGGCTGCCCCTTAGCCGCTTGACCGCCGTGGTGCGCCATCTCGACATCTAGCGACGCAGCGAGTAGCCCGCATGAGCGCAGCGATATGCGGGACACCACGCGACAGACGGATAGAAATGCCCCGGATATCGCTTCGCTCATCCGGGCTACGCTTGCCACCGTCAGCAGCGCAAGGGATTGAGCGCGATTTTCGCTTGGTGCAATCGCAGCTCGCCTCCGATCGGATTGCGGCAAGCGCCATCGGCTACCTGCCCGCGCGTCAGTCGCGTGATATCGACAGCCCGGCGAGAAGCGGCGCGTACGCGGTGAGCCTGCGGGATACGAACTCGGTGAAGAGCCGCACGCGCTTCGTCTTGCGTGTCTCCCCCTGTGTGAGAAGCCAGAGCGTCCCGTACATGTGCAGGTCGGTGCCCGGCACCCTCACCAGCAGGGGGTCGGCATCTCCGACGAAGCACGGCAGCGTCGTCATCCCGAGCCCCTGCCGCACCGCGACGATCTGTGCCGCGGCATCTGTGGCCCTGAACGGAACCTCGGCGGCGCGAACCTCGCCCTCGTGGGCCCAGTCCGGGATTCCGTGAATGCTTATGACGATCCACCTGACGGGATCAGGCGCGCCCGCACGCCACGCCGCCAGTCGATCGCGGGATATGTAGATGCCTCCGAACAGCTCCGGTCCCTTCAGGCCGTGAAGATTGAGCGGCAGGGTTTTGCGGTCGTAGACGACGCGGATCGCGACGTCGGCCTCCCGGTTGGTCAGATTTGCCAGCTCGCCGGACGACAAGATTTCCATTTCGATGTCCGGATGCAGACGCGCGAAATCGGCGAAATCCGGCATAAGCAGGTGTGTCGCGAGGGTCGGTGCCAGCGTCACCCGCAGAAGCCCGCGCACGCTCTGGTCGCGGCCAAAGACGCGCGTCTCCAGCTGGTGCGACGACGCTTCCATCTGGTCCGCGAGCTCGAGGACCTCTTCCCCCGCAGCCGTCAGGCGGTAACCCGAAGGCAGCTTCTCGAACATCTGCGCTCCGAGCCGTTCCTCCAGCTGGGCGACGCGTCGCAGCACGGTCGAGTGGTTCACCCCGAGGCGCTCGGCGGCAGCCCGCACCGAGCCTCCGCGCGCGACGGCAAGAAAGTAGCGAACGTCATCCCAGTCGATCATGGTGCAATCCAGCACCGCTGGGGTGCGCCTTCCAAAGCCCGTCTCCAGTACATCGAACAGCATCTCGTATGTGGGTAGCACGGGCGATCATCATAGCCCAAGCCGAATAGCCACGCCGACAAGCGCGGCCCAATTCCGAACGGCGGACACCGATCGTCGCGGCTGGCGTCAGTCGTCCTGCCGGATCGATTTCGCACCACCGATGTGCGCGCTTCCGCACTCAACGCCTGACGCCGGCGGAGCTACGTCGAGGTTCTCGAGGGCCATCTCGTAAATGGGACCCGAGACGCTGTCCGACACGACGAAAGGAGAAGTCATGGGAAAGCTTGAGGGTAAGGTTGCAGTCATCACGGGTGGATCGAGCGGTATGGCGCTGGCGAGCGCCAGGCGGTTCGTTGAAGAAGGCGCCTATGTTTTCATCACGGGCCGAAGGCAGGAGGCGCTCGACCAGGCCGTCAGGCTGATCGGCCGGAACGTAACCGGCGTGCGCGGCGACGCGGCCAATCTCGACGACCTCGACCGTCTGTTCGACACGGTCAAGCGGGAAAAGGGCAAGATCGACGTCCTGTACGCGAGCGCCGGCATCGGCGAAGCCGTCCCACTCGGCGAGATTACCGAGCGGCATTTCGATGCGACCTTCGACCTGAATACGCGCGGCACGCTGTTTGCGGTTCAGAAGGCGTTGCCGCTGTTCAACGATGGCGGATCGATCTTCATGACCGGGTCGGTCGCGTCCGTAAAAGGTTTTCCCGGTTACGGCGTATATGCGGCGAGCAAGGCGGCATTGCGCTCATTCGCGCGCACCTGGCTCAACGAACTGAAGGGCAGGAATATCCGGGTGAACGTGCTGAGCCCGGGGCCGATCGCCACACCGATGCAGGACCAGGTTCTCACCGAGGAGGCGAAGCGGATGTTCGAATCCCTGATCCCGCGGGGAAAGATGGGTCGTCCTGAGGAAATTGCCGCGGCCGCGCTGTTTCTTGCCTCAGACGATTCGAGCTTCGTGAATGGGGTGGATTTGTCTGTCGACGGCGGTTTTTCGGCCATCTGAAATCGAATCAACACCAACACGGATCGGAGAAACATCATGAGCTACGCGATTGTAGGATTCGGTAAGATAGGTCAGGCCCTCGCCCACGCCTTCGCCCGCAAAAACATCGACGTGACCGTCGCCAGCCGCCGGCCGCCCGAGGCGTTGGCGCCGCAGGCTCGGGCGATTGGACCCACGGTCGTCGCCAAGTCGTTGCGGGAAGCACTCGAGGCCGACACAATCATCCTGGCGGTCCCGTTCGGGGAGCATCGCGAGGTTGCGAAGGCCCTGCCGAGCTGGAAAGGCAAGACGGTCATCGATGCGATGAACGCGTTTCCAGTCCCTGAAGAGCTGGACGGCCTCCCGTCCTCCGCCTTCGTCGCGAAGGCGTTCACCGGCGCCAAGCTCGTCAAAGGGTTCAATCACCTGATTGCGGCCACCCTGGCTGCCGATCCGATCGTCGAGGGCGGGCACCGGGTCGTCTTGCTGTCTGGTGACGACGAGGACGCGACCGCTCCTGTGGCGGCCTTGGCGAAGCAACTCGGGTTCGCGCCCGTCAAGCTGGGAAAGCTCAACGAGGGTGGCGCGCTGGTGCACGCACGCGGGCGCAGTTGGGGCCCGCTCATCTTCCAGGATTTGTTCAAGAAGGAGCAGTGATCGGACCCTCGGCAGCCGGGTAGCCCGCATGAGCAGAGCGACATGCGGGATGCGGTGGAAGAAAGATACCCGGATGTCGCTGCGCTCATCCGGGCTACGCTTGCCGTCGTGGCGATCCGCCCTCGCGTAGGACTCACGAGGGCGGTGGTCGCAAACGACGATCTCAATCAAGTGCCTTGATCGGCTCGGACATCGTTATCCGGTTCTTCACGCTAGGACGCTCCTGCATCGCTGCGTACCATGCCAAAAGAGCCTCGCACTCCACCGGCACCGGCACGTTCACCAGTCCCGCGAAGATCAAGCCGCCGATGAGGGTGACATCGGCCATCGTGAATGCGTCGCCGGCAACGAACGGCTGTCGTTTCAGAATGCCGTCAAAGTAGTGCATCCCCCTGAGGGCCTTGTCGCGCTGACGGAATCCCCATTCGGGGTTCTGATAGATCTCGACATGAGGCCCGAGACCTGGCGTGGCGTGGTGAAAATAGACGCTGACGGCGTCGAGCACTTCCAGTTCGGCGCGCTTGCTCATCATGTGGATCACACCCTTTTCGCGCGGCGTCCTGCCGGTCAGCGTCGGCGCGCCAACGAGCGCGTCAAGGTACTCGGTAATAGCCGTGCACTCGCCAATGAAGGTCCCGTCGTCGAGTTCGAGCACCGGCAGCGTGCCGGAGTAGTTCTTGGCGAGGAATTCGGGCTGCTTGTGCTCGCCCTTGTAGAGATCGACCAGTACGAACTCCACTTGCGGCCGCAGGTTCTTCTCGGCCAAAGCGATGCGAACGCGGGCCGGATATGGGCCAGTTGGCCAATCGTAAATCTTCATCAGGACTCCTGTGTCTACCTGTCACTTGGTAGGCTAAATTAGCCTTCAAATCGGGCAGGTCAACGCCTATCTGTCACTTGGTAGATAACGAAGCGGTGAGGCAATGATGAGTTCAAGCTCTCGGGAAGCCATCCTGGCGGCGGCAAAGCGGACCGCGCAGGCCCGCGGCTATGGCGGCTTGAATTTCCGTGATCTCGCGGACGAAGTCGGGATCAAGGCCGCCAGCATCTATCACCATTTTCCGAGCAAGGCCGATCTCGGCGTGGCCGTCGCGCGGCGCTACTGGGAGGACACCGCCGCCCAACTCGAGGCGATGCTGGCAGAAGCGGCCGATCCTGTCCGCTGCCTGCGTCGATACCCCGATGTGTTTCGCAAGGCGCTCGAGAGCAACAATCGCATGTGCCTCTGCAGCTTCATGTCGGCGGAAGTCGACGACCTGCCGGACGCAGTGAAGAAGGAAGTCCAGATCTTTGCCGACGTCAACGTGGCGTGGCTGAGCAAGCTGTTGGTGGCCGCGGGCCTGGTCAGCGCAAGAAAGAGCGAACAGCGCGCCCGCGCCATCTTCGCCGCCGTCGCCGGCGCGCAGCTCGTCGCCAGAAGCCGCTCCGATATTTCGCTCTACGACTCCTTGATCGACAACTATCGCGCCGCCGGCCTGCTGCCGGCGTAGCTCATCCATGGCTCGATGATCGATATGGTGCATCACGCCTCTCCAGCCGATCCGCTCTGCCCGCTTCAGCCGGCGCGCGGGCACGAAACCGCATTCTCGCGACTGAACCGTCCGAGCTTTGCTCTTGGTTTCACCCTCGTTGAGAATAGAGGGCGCAGGGAAAGCCGGGTGCCGATCGCACCCATGGGCCCCGAGCAATGGGTAGAAAGCTCGGGGGTAGGACCACAGGTGTAACCGGAAACAACCCGGCTTTCCCTGCGCGATGGGTTACGGCTTACTTCGTGCTCTCCCCGGCGAGACTTGGCTTGTTTGTCACCGTCTTCGCCACGCGCACCGCGCAATGTGAAGAGACACCTGCCACTTGGGCGTCAGGACCACACGACTTCGCCGTCCGCCTCACGCGCACTCGTCAGTCGCGCATTCAGCGTCCACCGCATCTCGACCCGCGTTCGTGACGATCGCGATCCGCCCCTCGTGTCGGGTGAGACGCGCATATTGAACATCTGAGTTGGGTCAAACGCCAAGCGGAATATTTTCTTATTCGCAGATTGACAGGTTTTGGTGAGTTGCCCGTCGGGGTGATTTGTCGCAGGTGGTGAAGCGGGATTTGATTTGTGTTGAAGGCAAATCCAACCGACACGCCGGAAGTGGCCATCAAAAATCCTCGTCGGCGCTCTGAGTAGCTACATTCTCGGTGTCGATGAGTTTGCCATGCCGATAACACATCCAGATGCCGTTTTCGATCGAACGCAGTTCGTCGATACTTTTGCTACGGCCTGTTCGACGTGCAGCCGGACCGTCCGCTGCCGCATAGATGTGACAGGCCATTCCTGTCTTTGCGATACTAGTCGCCGACTCTGCACTTGGACCGATCGTCGACGCATTGCAATCTGGAAATGAGCAGCGGTGCCCTACCCGCTCGGCCAGCGCCTTGATCACGGTCGCTGGAAAGTCTGCTTCCCTCGCCACTATTCGCCAACCCTAGGATTCGTGCGAAATGAGTGTCTCGTTTCGGCCTAAGGCCTCGGCTATTTTGCCCCCTACTCCCACTCAATCGTCCCCGGCGGCTTGCTGGTCACGTCGTACACCACGCGGTTCACGCCCTTCACCTCGTTGATGATGCGCGTCGCGGTCTCCCCTAAGAACTTCATGTCGAACTGGTAGAAGTCGGCGGTCATGCCGTCGGTCGAGGTGACGGCGCGGAGGCCCACGACGTATTCGTAGGTGCGGCCGTCACCCATGACGCCGACGGTCTTCACCGGCAGCAGCACCGCAAAAGCCTGCCAGATCGCATCATAGAGGCCGTGCTTGCGGATCTGGTCGATATAGACCGCATCCGCGTTGCGCAGGATGTCGAGCTTTTCCCGGGTGATGTCGCCGGGGCAGCGGATCGCAAGGCCCGGGCCCGGGAACGGGTGGCGGCCGACGAACACTTCGGGCAGGCCGAGCTCGCGGCCGAGCACGCGCACCTCGTCCTTGAACAATTCGCGCAGCGGCTCGACCAGCTTCATGTTCATGCGGGCCGGGAGGCCGCCGACATTGTGGTGCGACTTGATGGTCACCGACGGGCCGCCGGTGAAGGAGACGCTCTCGATCACGTCGGGATAGAGCGTGCCCTGCGCCAGGAACTGCGCGCCGCCGATCTTCTTGGCTTCCGCCTCGAACACGTCGATGAACAGACGCCCGATGGTCTTGCGCTTCACCTCGGGGTCGGTGACGCCTTCGAGCTCACCCAGAAACTGCTTCGACGCGTCCACGTGGACCAGCGGGATGTTGTAGTGGTTGCGGAACAGGTCGACGACGGTCCTGGCCTCGTCGAGCCGCAGCAGGCCATGATCGACGAACACGCAGGTGAGCTGGTCGCCGATCGCCTCGTGGATCAGGACCGCCGCGACGGCGGAATCGACGCCGCCGGACAGGCCGCAGATCACCTTGCCCTTGCCGACCTGGGCGCGGATCTTCTCGATCGCCTCCTCGCGGAACGCGCGCATGGTCCAGTCGCCGGTCAGCCCCGCGACCTTGCGCACGAAGTTGCGCAAGAGCTTGGCGCCATCGGGCGTGTGCACCACCTCGGGATGGAACATCAGGCCGTAATATTTGCGCGTCTCGTCCTGGATGATCGCGAACGGCGCATTCGGCGAGGTGCCGGCGACGGAGAAGCCGGGCGGCATCCTGGTGATGCGGTCGCCATGGCTCATCCACACCTGGTGCTTTTCGCCGTGGCCCCAGATGCCCTCGAACAGCTGGCTGTCGGTCTTGACCTCGACATCGGCGCGGCCGAACTCGCGGTGATGCCCGCCCTCGACCTCGCCGCCGAGCTGGGCCGCGAGCGTCATCTGGCCGTAGCAGATGCCGAGCACGGGAACGCCCGACTCGAAGATCAGCTGCGGCGCGCGCGGCGAGCCGGTTTCATGCACCGATTCCGGACCGCCGGAGAGGATCACCGCCTTCGGCTTCATCTCCTTGAAGGCGGCCTCCGCCTTCTGGAACGGCACGATCTCGGAATAGACGCCCATCTCGCGGACGCGGCGGGCAATCAGTTGCGTCACCTGGCTGCCGAAATCGACAATCAGAATCTTGTCATGCGCCGAGGCCACGGAGGGCGTCGACGGTTCGCGGGCTGTGTGCTGGGCTGTCATGGCAAGCAGATACGCGACGGCGCCCGCCCCCGCAACCGCGCTCGAAGGGGCGCCCACATTCTTCTTTGGGCATGGACAAATCCATATAGGTCAGTATTATTGACCTAATTTGGCCGTAAGCCACATGGAGGAAACCAATGCCGGATTTTCACGACCCATCCCGCCTTGCCGCGCTCGGCCACGACTGGATCGCTGCCTGGAACGCGCGCGACCTCGAGCGCGTTCTGGCGATGTATGCCGAGGATGCCGAGATGACCTCGGACCGGATTCCGCCGCTCGGCTTCGGCGCGTCAGGCACCGTGCTCGGCAAGGCCAGCTTGCGGGCCTATTGGAGCGCGGCGCTGGCGAAATTGCCCGAGCTGCATTTCGAGCTGATCGACCTCTATGTCTCGCCCGACAGCGTCGTCGTGTTCTACCAGAATGAACGCGGCAAGAAGATTTGCGAGTATCTGCGGCTGGATGCCGAGGGGAAGATCCGGCAGGGCTCGGCGAACCATCTGGTGCATTAAGCTGCTGCGCCACTCCTGCTCTCCCGTCACCCCCGCGCAAAGGCTTCGCCTTTGTCGCTGGAGGTGGCCGCCTCTTCAGCGGCCCTCGAAGGGCGACAGCCCGGCTCCATCCCCATCCTTCGAGGCCCGCCGAGCGTTGCTTGCGCACCGCTCGACGCGCACCTCCAGCGACAACGGCTTCGCCGTTGCGCGGGGATGACGCCGGCATTTGGAGATGCAGACGCGTAGAGCCACAGAACGTCAGGATCCAGCCCATGAGAATCCCGCCCCTGCCCTTCACCGTCACCGACTGGAGCAACGTCGAGCCTTCAGTGCATCCCGGCGAGACCGGACAGGCGTTGTGGCGCACGCTCAACATCGGCGAGCTGCGGGTCCGGATGGTGGAATATTCGCCGGGCTACCTCGCCGATCACTGGTGCGATCGCGGCCATGTGCTCTACGTCGTCACAGGCGAGCTCGACACCGAGCTGCGCGACGGCCGCAGGTTCACGCTGAAGCCGGGCATGAGCTACCAGGTCTCCGACTTCGGCGACGCCGCGCACCGTTCGTCGACCAAGACGGGTGCGACGCTGTTTATTGTGGATTGAAGAGCAACCCCGTTGTCTCCCGTCACCCTGAGGAGCGCGTAGCGCGTCTCGAAGGGCGACAGCCCGGCTCCATCCCCATCCTTCGAGGCTCGCCGCGCGTTGCTGGCGCACCGCCCGGCGCGCACCTCAGGATGACGACAGTGTTTGCGGAGACCGGCAACGAAGTAGCCGCTAACACGCACTCACCGCCGCCGCGCCACCTTCCTCACCTTCGTATCCGCCCAGCCCAGCGGCTTGCCGCTCTTCGACGGCAGCACGAGTTGCCCGACCGCCTGCCCGGCCTGGTCGAGCAGCACCGAATGCGGCTCGCCGCGGGCGTAGAGATGCGCCTCGCCCCATTGCCGCAAGGAGACCACGATCGGGAACAGGTCGTGGCCCCGCCTGGTCAGCACATATTCCTGATAGGCGCTGCCGTCGGAGGCCGCGACCTGCTCGAGCACGCCGAGCTCGATCAGCGTGCGCAGCCGCGTCGTCAGCATGCCCTTGGCGATGCCGAGATTCTTCTGGAAGTCGCCGAACCGGCGCAGGCCGTCGAACGCGTCGCGCACGATCAGGAGCGACCACCAGTCGCCGATGGCATCCAGCGCGCGCGCCACCGGGCATTCCGCTTTGGCGAATCCGGTCCGCTTCATGGCGGCCAACCTTTCTCGATCACGATTCCGAACTGGTTCTAAAATAGGACTAGACAGCGCTTCGCGCAACTGGTCTCATGATGAGACCAGATTGCGAATTGCGGCGGAGGCAAGATGACGAACCAGATCATGGCTGAGGCCCGGCCGGCCGAGGACCATCACAAGACAAACGACAAGCCCGGCGACACCACGGCTCGTGCTCTGTCGCCCGCCGTCGTGCTGCTGTTCGCCGTCGCCTGCGGGCTGAGCGTCGCCAACATCTATTTCGCGCAGCCGCTGCTGGATACCATGGCGCAGGATCTCGGCATCACGCCTGCGGTGATCGGCGGCGTCGTGACGCTGACCCAGGTCGGCTACGCCTTCGGCCTGATGCTGATCGTGCCGCTCGGCGACCTCTGGGACCGCCGCAGGCTGATCGTCGGCCAGACCGTGCTGTCGGCGATCGCGCTCACCATCGTCGGCACCGCGCCGAACGCCCCGGTGCTGCTGGTCGGCATGGTGCTGGTCGGGCTGCTCGCCGTCGTGATCCAGGTGCTGGTCGCCTACGCCGCGACGCTGGCAGCGCCGGCCGACCGCGGCCGCACCATCGGCACCGTCACCAGCGGCGTGGTTTCGGGCATCCTGCTGGCACGTTTTGCCGCCGGCGCGCTGGCCGATCTCGGCGGCTGGCGCGTCGTCTATCTCACCTCGGCCGCGCTGACGCTGGTGCTGGCGGCGCTGCTGGCGCGCGCGCTGCCGCGGCATGCGCCGCAGCCGATGGCCGGATCGTCCTACGCCAAGCTGCTGCGCTCGACGGTCGCGCTGTTCGTCGAGGAGCAGGTCTTGCGCGAGCGCGCGGTGTTCGCGCTCTTGATCTTCGCAAGCTTCAGCGTGTTCTGGAGCTCGGTCGTGCTGCCGCTCGCGGCACCTCCGCTCTCGCTGTCGCACACCACCATCGGGATGCTCGGCATCGCCGGTCTCGCCGGCGCGCTGGCGGCGCGCAATTCCGGCCGCCTCGCCGACCGCGGCTGGGGGCAGCGCACCACCGGCTTGTCGCTGCTGCTGATGCTCGCCGGCTGGGTTCCGATCGCCTGCCTCAACACATCGCTATGGCTGGTGCTGGCCGGCGTGCTGATGATCGACTTCGCGGTGCAAGCGATCCATGTCACCAACCAGAGCCTGATCGTCGCCGCGCGCCCCGACGCGGCGAGCCGGCTGGTCGGTGGCTACATGGTGTTCTATTCGATCGGAACAGGTTTTGGCGCGATCACCTCGACGATGGCCTATGCGGCCGCCGGCTGGCCCGGCGTCTGCGTCCTGGGTGCCGCGATCAGCGCCTGCGCGTTGCTATACTGGGTCATCGTGGCGAGCAGGACGCCGACGGCAGTTGGTGCGGCGTATGATTGCGGACACTCATGACGTGGATTTCGTCATTCCGGGGCAATGCGTAAGCATTGAACCCGGAACCTCGAGATTCCGGGTTCGTCCTACGGACGCCCCGGAATGACGATCGCTGTCACGCCTTCTTCAGCACCGAGACGAAAAACCCATCCGTGCCGGTGCGGCGTGGCGTCATCAGCAGGCCTTCCGCCGACTGCAGCGCAGCCTCGGCAAAGGCCTCGGCCTTGTCCCACAGCACCGCTGCGGTCTGCTCCGGCGGCTGCATGGAAAACTCCGGATGCCGCGCGATGAAGGCCCTGACCTGCTCGCCGTTCTCTTCGGAGAGCACCGAGCAGGTGATGTAGGCGATCCGTCCGCCGCCCTTCACCAGCGGCGCGGCGCGCTCCAGCACCTCGGCCTGATCCTTCAGCCGTACCTCGAGCGCGCCGGGGCGCATGCGCCATTTGGCGTCGGGATTGCGGCGCCAGGTGCCGGTGCCGGTGCAGGGCGCGTCGATCAGCACGAGGTCGGCGGACGCCTTGATGTCGGACAGCACCTCCTCCTCGCCGCGCGGCGTGCGCACATCGCAATTGTGCACGCCGGCGCGCGACAGCCGCTCATGGATCGGCGCAAGCTGGCGCTTGTCGCTGTCGGTCGCGATCAGCCGGCCCTTGCCCTGCATCATCGCCGCCACCGCCAGCGTCTTGCCGCCGCCGCCGGCGCAGAGGTCGATCACCTGCTCGCCGGGCTTGGCCGCCGAGAACAGCGCGGCGAGCTGCGAGCCCTCGTCCTGGACCTCGATGGCACCCTTGATGAAATCCTCCTCGGCATGGATGCCCGGATTGCGCGCGTCGGCGCCGAGCTCGATGCGCAGGCCGAGCGGCGACCACGGCGTTTCCTTGGCACCGAGATGCGACAGCCGCGGCAGCACCTTCTCGCGCTTGCCGCGCAGCGTGTTGACGCGCAGATCGAGC
>NZ_LFIQ01000114.1:321740-323598 GCF_001189245.1 Bradyrhizobium pachyrhizi
CCATCGCGGTCGCTTCCGCCGCGCGGTCGTCGCCGAACACCCTTGCCAGATGCGGGTCGAGCCAGTCCGGATAATCGCCCGCGACATGCGCCGGCGCATCCCTGAGCGAGCGCGAGGCCAATGCGGCCTCCTCGGTCGCGGTCAGCGGATCCGGCGCGAACCGGCCGCCGTCGCACAGCGCCTGGATCGTGGCGATGTCCATGCCGCGTTCGAGCTTGAGCATGCCGAGCACGCGCGACCGCGCGCTGGCGTCATCCATCAAATAGGCGGCGGAGGATTGCCGGCGCAGCACGTCCCAGATCAGACCGGAGATCGCGGCGCGATCGCCGGAGCCGGCATAACGGTGCGCGGTACCCCATTCCTTCAGCGCTTTCGCCGCGGGAATGCGCTGTGCGTCGATGGTGGCGATCAGCTCGATCGCGGCGGAAAGCCGGGCAGCGGGGGTCATTGATCTCTTTCGGTTGGGCGCATCAGATCAGCAGCAGCAGTCTGAGCGCGAAATACAGCCACATGGCTGCCAGCACCAGCGCGCCGGCGAACCAGACGAGCGAGCGCGGCCGCACGTCGTTGGAGGTGACGAACACGCCGGCATGGGCAAACCGCGTCACCACGAACACCCAGGACATCAGCACGATGAACAGATCGGCACGGCGCAGCGGCAGCGCAATAGCGATCAGGACATAGAACAGGATCGGCAGCTCGAACTGGTTGGCGAAGCAGTTGCCGAACTTGGTGGCCTGGGCCGGCCAGTTCGGCTCGCGCAGCGCGATGTCGGCGATCTTGGTCTCGCCGCTCGTCAGCGCCCTCGTGCGCCTCGTCGCCATGGCGAACAACAGCGCGAAGGTGAGCCCGATCTGGATGAAGACCGGTAGCAGAACCATTTGAACCGACATCAAAATCTCCCTCAGCCGCGGGCGCCCGCCGCCCTCTTAGCCGCCACTCGCGCCCAACACAATGAAGCGTGCGCGGTAACCCGTTGAACCGTGATCCGAGCCCGGGTGACCAACTCCCAGGACCAATGGCGGTTTCAGCCCCTCACGGTTGACGCGATGCGCACCATCTCCCCGATCCTCGACGACGCGGCCCGGGCAGCGGCGTGCTCGGCATGGTGACGGCAAGGCTCGTTGCGTCGGTGCGGCAACTGGCGATCCAGCGACCGTGCCAAGGCGCAAAACCAAACAAAACATCAAACAACGCATCAAACAGAGCATCGAACAAGACGGCGAAATCGTCATCGTTCCGACTTCGCGCCGACCTATGCTCCGGCCGAAAGGAGCGATGCATGCCCCAATTTCGCCTGACACAGATCTCCGACACCCATCTCGCGCGCCGCTTCAAGCCGCTGATCGACAACTTTCATCGCGTCAGCGAGCACATCCACGCGACGCGTCCCGATCTCGTGCTCAACTCCGGCGACGTCTCGTTCGACGGCCCGACCAGCCGCGACGACCTCGCGTTCGCAAAGGAGCTGCACAACGCGCTGCCGGTCGATTGCCTCTATCTGCCCGGCAATCACGACATCGGCGACAATCCGACCGCGGTCGGCGCGCCACCGACGCAACCGCCGACCGATGAGACGCGCGGCGCCTTCATCTCGGTGCTCGGCGAGGACCGCTGGCATTTCGACGCTGCCGGCTGGTGCTTCATCGGGCTGAATTCGCTGATCATGAACACCGGCCTCGACAGCGAGGCCGAGCAGTTCGACTGGCTCGCAGGCGTGCTCGACAAGGCCGTCGGCAGGCCGGTCGCGCTGTTCCTGCACAAGCCGCTCTATCTCGACCTGCCCTACGATGCCGAGCGCGCCGAGACCGCGATCCGCTTCGTCCCGCAGCCGGCGCGGCGCCGCCTGATCGAGATG
>NZ_LFIQ01000114.1:323608-338184 GCF_001189245.1 Bradyrhizobium pachyrhizi
CGCCTGGTCGGCAGCGGCCATGTGCACCAGCGCCGCGACTACACGTTCGAGCATGTCAGACACGTCTGGGCACCCTCGGCCGGCTTCGTCATCTCCGACGCGCGGCAGGAGGTGATCGGCATCAAGGAAACCGGTCTCGTCGAATACCGATTCCAGCCCGACAGTTTCGAGGTCCGCCACGTCAGGGCGAAGGGCCAGGTCGATGTCGACCTGGACATGCTGCTCGACAAGGAGCCGGCCTGAGCCGCGTCAGCTCCGCGCCGCGTCGTGCAGGTCCTGCTTGATCACGGTGAGCAGCGCCTGCAGCGAATCCTTGTCGGGCTGTGGTGCCGCCGGCGCGGGCCGTGCGCGAGATACGTGCGGAATGAAGCGGACCGGCGTCGTGTCCGGCCGCTCCTCGACGAATTTTCCGTGCAAGACGTCGTCGCGGCGGCCCATGACGAACATGGTCGCCCAATAGCCGACGGCGAGGAGAATGACCCCGAAAACAATAGCTTCAAAAATCATGGCTACACCTGAAATATAGCTACATTGAATCAATTGCTGCGGGTCTCCGTCAAGCAAATGGGGGCCAAAAGGCCCCCAAATCCCCCGCCATTGTGGCGCTTTTGACACTTTGTTGCGCGGAATGGGAGCTTCCGGGGCTTCTAACTCAGGCCTTGTCCGGCCCGACCCGGACCAGCTGCTTGCCGAAATTGGCGCCCTTGAGCAGGCCCATGAAGGCCTCCGGCGCGCTGTCCAGGCCCTCGGTCACGAACTCCTTGTACTTGACCTTGCCCTCGCGCACCCACTGCGACATGTCGCGGAGGAAGTCGCCGTGCATGGCGGCGAAGTCGCTGACGATGAAGCCGCGGAAGGTCAGCCGCTTGGTCAGGATCGCGAACATGATCGACGAAGCCCATTTCGGTGCTCGCGCTTCGCGATCGTTATAGTGCGCGATCAGGCCGCACACCGGCACGCGCGCAAAAGCGTTGAGCTGCGGATAGACCGCCTCGAACACGGCGCCGCCGACATTCTCGAAGTAGACGTCGATGCCCTTCGGGCAGACTTCCTTCAATTTCGCCGCCAGATCCGGATCGCGATGATCGAGGCAGGCATCGAAGCCGAGCTCCCTGGTGACATAGTCGCACTTGTCCTTGCCGCCGGCGATGCCGACCGCACGCGCGCCCTTGATCTTCGCGATCTGGCCGACCGCCGATCCGACCGCGCCGGAGGCGCCGGCAACCACCACCGTCTCGCCCGGTTGCGGCTTGCCGATCTCGAGCAGGCCGGTATAGGCGGTCATGCCGGGCATGCCGAGCACACCGACGGCGGTCGAGATCGGCGCGATCTTGGGATCGATCTTGGCAAGCCCCTTACCGTCGGACAGCGCATGGGTCTGCCAGCCCGCGCGCGACAGCACGATGTCGCCCTTGGCAAAGCCCGGATTGTTGGACGCGATCACCTCGCTCACCGTGCCGCCTTCCATCACGCCGTCGACCGGCACCGGCGCGGCGTAGGACGGGCCGTCGTTCATGCGGCCGCGCATATAGGGATCGAGCGACAGCCAGATGGTGCGGAGCAGCACCTCGCCCGCACCCGGTGCCGGCGGCGTGTAGTCCTCGAGCCTGAAATTGGCCGACGTGGGCTCGCCGTGCGGGCGCGAAGCCAGAACGATGCGCTTTCCTTGGGACATGATTTCCTCTTGGGATGATTGGTTCGTGGCGCACACGTAGTCATGCAATCCATCTCCCCGCAAGGGAGATGGATTTGCTGTTTTCGCGTTGCGTTGTTTGAAATGTTGTTTGAAATGACAGCCGTCATGCTAGGCACATTGGCGCCAACGCGATACCGTCATGTCGGGGGTGGTTGGCAGGGCGCAGGGCACCCTGGTGGCGGCAAGTTTATCATGGCGCGCCACCGGCAAACGAAGCGGCCATCGTCAAGTCGCCTGATCCGACCTCCCCATCCGGCACGGCGAAGCCAACGCGGTTAGGCGGCCCTCCATGGGTCGCAACGAGGGCGGCCGCGTAGCTGATCGGCAATCGGTTTCCGGTCGCCCTCGAAACCTGAGCGGTGCAGGACTTCGGTCCGCTTCTCGGGACCACCCGACGGACGTGAGGCTCTCCGAAGCATTGGGGTTACCTCTTGAGAGCCGATCAGCGTCTTCGCGCCGCAATGTCCGTCTGGTGGCGGCCGGATTCACCTTCGGCGAATTGGCAGCCGGTAGACCTATCTCTGGCGCGCGCGCCCGCGGCAAAAACGCGACCTATCAATCTGGCACTTGTCGGACTTTCGATTCGCTGTAATCTCGGATCATGCGGCACTCGCATGTCTGCTACCCAAAAATGGGGCAGGCATCACCATAACAGGAGCGAACCAACGCTTCGGTTTTTGGATCGAGACCGACATGGCCGGCGACGGATCGTATGATACGTTTCCCAAATTGCTGCTGCGAAACACGGCACAATTTGGCGCGCGGCCAGCGTTCCAGCATAAGGACCTTGGCATCTGGCAGAGCTGGACCTGGGCTGAGGTTGCCGAGATCATTCGTAGCTATGCTGCCGGCTTGCATCGCCTTGGCTTGCGGCCGGGCGAGACAATCGCGGTCGTCGGCTCCAATCGGCCGAAGCTTTACTGGACCATGATGGCAGCGCAGACGCTGCGCGCAATCCCCGTTCCGGTCTATTCCGATGCAGTGGCTGATGAGCTCGCTTTTGTTCTCGCTCACGCCGAGGCGACGCTGGTCGCCGCGCAGGATCAGGAGCAGGTCGACAAGGTTTTGTCGGTGTCCGACCGACTGCCGCAACTCAACAGGATTATCTACGACGAACCGCGCGGAATCGACGGCTACGACCACGGCCGGCTGATCGCAATCGGCGATATCATCAATGACGGCCGCGCCGCGCTTGCAGCCGACCCGGCGCTTGGCGAACGGATCGATGAATCCATTCGGGCCGGCAACGGTTCGGACATCGCGATCATCCTCTACACCTCGGGAACGACCGGCGCGCCCAAGGGCGTCATGCTGTCGGCGCGAGGCTGCATCGATGCTGCAACCGACACCACGCGGTTCGACAAGTTGACCGACAAGGACGTGGTGCTGGCCTATCTGCCGCTGGCTTGGGCGGGCGATCATTACGTCAGTTATGCGCAAGGCCTGGTTGCCGGATTCTGCATGGCGTGCCCCGAGAGCAGCAACACAATCGAACAGGATCGGCATGAGATAGGGCCAACCTTCTACCTGGCCCCGCCACGCGGTTACGAGGCCATGCTGACGCGGCTGATGGTCCGGATGGAGGACGCAGCGCCGATCAAGCGGCGATTGTTCAGCTACTTTCTGGACGTCGCGCGGCGGTATGGCGAGCAAGTCTTGACGGGACGTCCGGTGCCGCTGTCAGGCCGATTGCTCTATGCGCTCGGGCGCTGGCTGGTCTACGAGCCTCTCAAGAACGTTCTTGGCCTGTCTCAGGTGCGCGTCGCATACACCGGAGGCGAAGCGATCGGTCCGGATCTGTTTGCGTTCTACCGCGCCATCGGACTGAACCTGAAACAGCTCTACGGCCAGACCGAAGCGTTCCTCTATGTAACGTGTCAGCCCGATGGCGAGATCTACCCGGATACGGTTGGTCCGCCGGCGCCCAACGTCGCCATCCGCATCGCGGAATCGGGCGAAGTGCAGTTTCGCTCGCCCGGCATGTTCCTCGGATATTTCAAGGATCAGGCAAAGACCGCGGAAGCGATGACGTCCGATGGATACGTCAGGACCGGCGACGCGGGCTTTTTCGACGAGAAGACCGGGCATCTGAAGATCATCGATCGTGCGAAGGACGTCGGTCGATTGGCTGACGGCACGATGTTTGCTCCCAAGTACCTTGAGAACAAGCTGAAGTTCTATCCCAATATCAAGGAAGCGATCACGTTCGGTGACTCCAGAGAGTTCGTATGCGCCATGCTCAACATCGACCCGGTCGCGGTCGCGAATTGGGCGGAACGCAACAACGTCGCCTACGGGTCCTATCAGGAGCTTGCCGGCCATCCGCTGGTCTACGAGATGGTCGCCAAAGACGTCGCCGCGGTGAACCGCTCCCTGGCCGGGGAAACGGTGCTTGCCGGCGCCCAGATTCGCCGCTTCCTCATTCTGCACAAGGAGCTCGACGCGGATGACGGCGAGCTGACCCGCACGCAGAAAGTGCGCCGCCGCTTCATTGCCGAACGCTATGCGTCGTTGGTCACGGCACTCTACAACGGAGCGCATGACGCCGACATTTCCACGGAAGTCACGTTTGAGGATGGCCGGAAGGGCACGATCGCGGCACGAGTCGAGATTCGCGACATGCAAATCATCGGTCCGGCAGAATCGCTGGGAAGAGCAGCATGAGAGCGCCAAACGCCAACGAAATCCTGCTGCAGGTCGAGGGCGTGGCACTGGCCTTCGGCGGCGTCAAGGCGTTGCGGGACGTCTCGTTCAACGTCAAAAAAGGCGAAATTCGCGCCATCATCGGCCCCAACGGCGCCGGCAAAACCTCAATGCTGAACGTCGTCAACGGGTTCTATCATCCCAACCATGGCGCCATCACCTTCAAGGGAAGCACCCGGTCCAAAATGCAGCCGTTCGAGGCGGCGCGCGGCGGCATCGCGCGCACCTTTCAAAATGTCGCCCTGTTCAAGGGCATGAGCGCGCTCGACAACATCATGGCAGGCCGCACCTTGAAGGTACGCCGGGGGCTGTTGTGGCAGCTGCTGCGTTATGGCCCTGCCCTCGCAGAGGAGATCGAGCATCGGCGCAAGGTCGAGGAGATCATCGACTTCCTGGAGATCGAGACAATCCGCAAGGTACCGGTCGGGCGTCTGCCATACGGCTTGCAGAAGCGTGTCGAACTCGGTCGCGCTCTGGCGATGGAGCCCGACCTTCTGCTCCTGGACGAGCCGATGGCAGGCATGAACCTGGAGGAGAAGGAGGACATGTCGCGGTTCATCATTGATGTGAACAACCATTACGGCACGACCATTGCCCTGATCGAGCACGACATGGCCGTGGTCATGGATCTGTCGGACCGCGTGGCGGTGCTTGATCACGGCGTGAAGATCGCCGACGGCACGCCTGATGAAGTGAAGAGAAGTCAAGCCGTCATCGACGCATATCTTGGCGTCGCGCATTGAGGTGCGTCCATGATCGCACTGGGTCAGTTTCTCGAGGTCCTGATCGGCGGATTGATGTCCGGCGTGCTCTATTCGCTGGTCGCGCTCGGCTTCGTGCTGATCTTCAAGGCATCCGGCGTATTCAACTATGCGCAGGGAGCCATGGTGTTGCTCGCGGGATTGGCGCTGGTTCGCGCCCTCGACCTCCTGGTCGCCAACGGCCTTCCGCTTTGGGTCGCGGTCATCCTCGCTATCGGCTTTGCCGCCGTGATCATGGCGGCAACCGCTTGGCTGATCGAGCGATTCGTGATCGGACCTCTCGTCAATCAGGACGGCTTGACGCTGTTCATGTCGACGATCGGCGTGACATTCGTCATCGAGGGCGCCGCGGAGATGATCTTCGGATCGGATGTCTACCCGTTGCGGCTGTTCCCGACCGACGCCTGGTTCTTGTTTGAAGGCCTGTTCCCGGGCGGGATTCTGGTCAACAAGCTGGATGTCTGGGGCGCATTGATCGCGGGCGTCCTGGTCGCCGGCCTCGCGGTCTTCTTTCAGCGCACCAAGACCGGTCGCGCGCTCAGAGCCGTGGCCGACGACCATTTGGCCGCGCACTCGATCGGGATTCCAATCAGTTGGATTTGGTTCGTGGTCTGGCTCGTTGCTGGCCTCGTTGCACTCGTCGCGGCGACCGTGTGGGGGACCAAGCTTGGCGTGCAGTTCTCCATCACGTTTCTCGCGCTGAAGGCTTTGCCAGTCCTGATCATCGGCGGCCTCACCTCCATTCCCGGAGCCATCGTCGGCGGGCTCATTGTCGGGGCCGGTGAGAAGCTCGCAGAGGTATATCTCGGGCCATCCATCGGCGGCGGCATCGAATATTGGTTTGCCTACGTGCTGGCGCTGGCGGTGCTGCTCCTGCGGCCGCAGGGCCTGTTCGGCGAGCGGATCATCGAACGCGTCTGAGGCAAGGAGGTCGTTGTGCTCTATCGCGAAGCCGGCCAGTTCAAGGCGACCTATGCGGAGGATATGGCGATCTTCCCGATCCGGCAGGATCGTATTGCCCTCGCTGTCTTGCTCGGAATTGCTTTCATTGGCGTGCCGCTGCTGGCCACCTTCCGGATCTGGCCGTTCGGCACCGACTATCTGTTGTGGGCCATCCTGCTGCCCTTCCTCATCCTGGCGCTCGCCGCCATCGGGACAAACATTCTCGTCGGCTATTGCGGCCAGATCTCGCTCGGCAGCGGCGCGTTCATGGCCATCGGCGCCTATTCCGCCTACAAGCTGGCGACCGGCGTTCATATCCCGCTTGCCTGGCTTGGCTTTGCGATCGCGATCCCACCGTTGCCCGTGCTGGCATCCATTCTGCTCGGCGGGTTCATGGCGGCGGGTGCCGGAATCCTGTTCGGCATTCCCAGTCTGCGGATCAAGGGTCTCTACCTGGCGGTCGCAACGCTCGCCGCGCAGTTCTTCTTCGATTGGGCGTTCCTGCGGCTCCCCTGGTTCACCAACTACGCCCCGTCGGGATCAGTGAATGCGCCGGAACTGGATTTCTTCGGTATGGTCGTTCGCTCGCCGGTCGAGCGTTACCTGCTGTGCCTGGCCGTCGTGACCGTGATGGCGGTGTTGGCGAAAAATCTCGTGCGCGGCAATCTCGGCAGGCAGTGGATGGCAATCCGCGACATGGATATCGCCGCCGAGCTGATCGGCATCAGGCCGCTCTATGCAAAACTAACGGCTTTCGCGGTCTCTTCGTTCATCATCGGGGTGGCGGGTGCGCTCTGGGCGTTCGTCTACCTCGGTTCATGGGAGCCGCTTGCGTTCTCGATCGACCGCTCGCTTGAGCTTCTGTTCATGGTCATCATCGGCGGGCTCGGCTCGATCATGGGTTCGTTCATCGGAGCAGCGTTCATCCTCATCGTGCCGATCATGCTGAATGTGATTCCGACCAAGCTCGGCCTGCCGCTGTCGACGCAAACGATCACTCACCTCCAGTTCATCATCTTCGGATCCTTGATCTGCTATCTGCTCATCAAGGAACCCCATGGCTTCGCCCGGCTGATATCGATCGGCAAGGAGAAGCTCAGACTTTGGCCGTTTCCCTATTGAGGCAGCGATCGTGCCTTGATCGCAATCGAGTGACGGCCGCCGACAACGGAGAGGAAGGAAGTACCGCAAGGAGGATATCAATATGGCAAGTATTGCACGCAGGTTACTGATACTCGCGACAGCCTTGGGCGGCGCGGCACTTAGCGCACCGGCCGCAGCGCAAAACGAACAGTTCATCCCAATTCTGTCCTACCGGACCGGACCGTACGCTGTGAACGGCGCGCCCTACGCAAACGGCGTCGTAGACTATTACAACCTGATCAATGAACGTGACGGCGGCATCAACGGCGTCAAGATTCTGATCGAAGAATGCGAGACGGGCTACGCGACCGACAAGGGAGTGGAGTGTTACGAGCGTCTCAAGAGCAAAGGACCAACCGGCGCGGCCTTCATCAATCCGCTGTCGACCGGGATCACCTTCGCACTCACCGAAAAGACCGCGGCTGACAAGATCCCGATCATCACGATGGGGTATGGCCGTGCCGATTCCAAGAACGGCGCGGTGTTCGCATACAATTTTCCGTTGCTCGGCACGTATTGGTCCGCGGCCGACATCGCGATCCAGCACGTCGCTAAGGAACTCGGCGGCTTCGACAAGCTGAAAGGCAAAAAGATTTCGCTGCTGTACCATGACAGCCCCTATGGCAAAGAGCCGATTCCAATGCTGCAGGTGCTGGCGCAGAAGTACGGCTTTGAGTTCACGCCGATTCCCGTCACGCATCCCGGCGTCGAGCAGAAGTCGCAATGGCTGGCGATCCGCCAGCATCGGCCCGACTATGTCCTGGTCTGGGGCTGGGGCGTCATGAACAGCACGGCAATCAAGGAAGCCGCCGCCGTCGCCTATCCGCGCGACAAGATGATCGGTGTTTGGTGGTCGGGCGCGGAGCCGGATGTGACGCCGGCGGGCGATCAGGCCAGCGGTTACAAATCGTTGATGCTTCAGCATGGCGCAGGAAAATTCCCCGCGCACGCCGACATAGAGAAGTACGTCTACGCCAAGGGAAAGGGTTCGACAGAACCTGGCAAGATCGGCGAAGTCCTCTACAACCGCGGCATCACGAATGCCATGCTCGGCGTAGAGGCGATCCGCAAGGCGCAAGAAAAATTCGGCAAGCAACCGCTGACGGGCGAGCAGGTCCGTTGGGGGCTTGAGAACCTCATACTCACCGATGCACGAATCAAGGAGCTCGGTTTTGAGGGAATGTTGAAGCCGGTCAGCATTTCCTGCTCCGACCACGAAGGCGCGCGCTACGGGCGCGTCCAGCAATGGGATGGCAAGGGTTGGAAAGTGATCTCCGACTGGTACACGGCTGACGAATCGCTGATCGAACCGCTCGTCGCCGATGTGTCCGCGAAGTATGCCGCGGAGAAGAAGATCAAGCCGCGCGACTGCGCGAAGGAAACCTGACCCCGTGCGAGTGATCCGGGAGGCAGGGTTGCCTGCTCCCGGATCCCAGCCCCTGCTCCGTTTGGAGGTCTGCGCATGTCAATCGCCAAGGTCGTCACCGCTGCGACGGAAGCGGCAGCGCTGATCCTATCGGTCAACAATATCGAGGTTGTCTACGATCACGTCATTCTCGTGTTGAAGGGCGTCTCGCTGGAGGTCCCGCGAGGCGGCATTGTTGCACTCCTCGGCGCCAACGGCGCCGGCAAGACGACGACGCTGAAGGCGGTCTCCAATCTGCTGCACGCAGAGCGCGGCGAGGTCACCAAGGGCTCGATCCTGTTCAACGGCGTCGAGGTGAAGTCCCTGTCGCCAAACGACGTGGTGCGACGCGGCTGCATCCAGGTGATGGAGGGTCGCCGTGCCTTCCCTCATCTCACGGTCGAGGAGAACATCCTGACCGGCGCCTTTACGCGGACAGACGGAAAGCTCGCGATCGCGCAGGACCTTGAACGTGTCTACGCTTATTTCCCCCGCCTCAAAGAGCGACGCAATTCCACCGCCGGCTATACGTCGGGCGGCGAACAGCAGATGTGCGTGATTGGCCGCGCGCTGATGTCGCGCCCGAAGATGATCCTGCTCGACGAACCATCGATGGGCCTCGCGCCGCAGATCGTCGAAGAGATCTTCGAGATCGTGAAGGATCTCAACACCAAGGAAGGTGTGTCGTTTCTTCTCGCCGAGCAGAACACCAATATGGCGCTCAGATATGCGAGCCACGGCTACATCCTCGAAAACGGCCGTGTGGTGATGGACGGCGAGGCGCACGCGCTCGCCGCAAATGAGGACGTCAAGGAGTTCTATCTTGGCGTCGCCGGAGAGAAGCGAAAATCATACCGCGATGTGAAGCACTACAAGCGGCGCAAGCGCTGGCTCGCCTAGCAGATGATGGCATCCCGGAATCCCGAGACCCCGGGTTCGGTCGTTCGGACCGCCCCGGAATGACGGTGCTTGGGCTTACACCCCGCCCGGATAGTTCGGGGCTTCGCGCGTGATAGTGACGTCGTGGACGTGGCTCTCGCGCAGACCGGCGCCGGTGATGCGGACGAATTCGGCCTTGTCGTGGAAATCCCTGATGTCCTTGGCGCCGACATAGCCCATCGCAGCGCGGAGGCCGCCGGCGAGTTGGTGCATCACATTGCCGACCGGACCCTTGTAGGGCACCTGGCCCTCGATGCCTTCAGGGACGAGCTTCAGCGTGTCCTTGATGTCCTGCTGGAAGTAGCGGTCGGCCGAGCCGCGCGCCATCGCGCCGACCGAGCCCATGCCGCGATAGGCCTTGTAGGAGCGGCCCTGCCACAGGAAGACTTCACCCGGCGTCTCGTCGGTGCCGGCGAGCAGCGAGCCGACCATGGCGATGTCGGCGCCGGCGGCGAGCGCCTTGGCGAGGTCGCCGGAATATTTGATGCCGCCGTCGGCGATCACGGGCACGTCGGCCTTCTTCGCCGCCGCCACCGCATCCATGATCGCGGTGAGCTGCGGCACGCCGACGCCGGCGACGATGCGCGTGGTGCAGATCGAGCCCGGGCCGATGCCGACCTTGATGCAGTCCGCGCCGGCATCGATCAGTGCCTGCGCGCCGCCCTCGGTCGCGACGTTGCCGGCCACCACCTGCACCGCGTTGGAGAGCCGCTTGATGCGGTTGACGGCGTTGAGCACGTGGCGCGAATGGCCGTGCGCGGTGTCGACCACGACGACGTCGACGCCGGCATCGATCAGCCGCTCGGTGCGTTCATAGCCGGTCTCGCCGACCGTGGTGGCGGCGGCGACGCGCAGGCGGCCATGCTCGTCCTTGCAGGCGAGCGGATGAGCGACCGCCTTCTCGATGTCCTTGACGGTGATCAGGCCGACGCAGCGATATTGATCGTCGACGACGAGCAGCTTCTCGATGCGATGCTTGTGCAGCATCCGCTTCGCCTCGTCCTGGCCGACGCCCTCGCGCACCGTGACGAGGTTCTCGTGCGTCATCAGCTCCGAGACCTTTTGCCGGGGATCGCTGGCGAAGCGCACGTCGCGGTTGGTCAGGATGCCGACCAGCTTGCCCGGCACGTTCTTGGCGGCACCGGTGACGACCGGAATGCCCGAGATGCCGTTCTCCTTCATCAGGGTCAGCGCATCGGCCAGCGTGGCGTCGGGGCCGATGGTCAGCGGATTGACCACCATGCCGGACTCGAACTTCTTGACCTGCCGCACCTGCGCGGCCTGGCCCTCCGGATCGAAGTTGCGGTGGATGACGCCGAGACCGCCGGCCTGCGCCATCGCGATCGCCATGCGCGCCTCGGTGACGGTGTCCATCGCGGACGCCATGATCGGGATATTGAGCGAGATCGCGCGGGTGACGCGCGAGCGAATATCGACTTCCGAGGGAAGCACGTCGGACAAGCCGGGCTTCAGCAGCACATCGTCGAACGTGAACGCTTCGCGGATAGCCGGAAATCCCGTGGCCATTGCCAACTCCTTTATCTGCGGCCCAGCCGCGATGGTCTTACGGATGAACGCCGCCTGCGGCGACGCTCGCTGCGTCACCGTCGAATCGGCGCCCATCGGTGGGGTTGACGCTGGTCGATAGCATGGCGGCATGACGAATCAAAGTGTTTGCCAGCCATGCACAGGCCTTTTTAGGGGGCCGGTTCAGGGCGCCCGGTAACCCGGCGGCGGCCCATGGCGGCGGATCGCCTCGACCATTTCGCGATGGCGCCGGTCCTCGCGCTTCATGTGGACCGCGATCACGGCATGGGCCGACGGCACCAGCAGCAACACGTGGAAAAACAGCCCGAAAACCGCGCAAAACACGATCAGGACCAGATTGAAGATGGCCGAAAACGGCTGTCCGTTCAGGAGCAGCCCGATCGGCGGCAAGAGAGCGGCGAGGACGTAGATCACGGCACACCTTCCAGAGCGTTTTCGAGCGAAGTGGATACCGGTTCGCGTGAAGAAAACGCGTCAAAACATCAATCCAGGGCCTCCGCTCCGATCCTATCGGAACGGAAAGGCTCTGACACGGGCGGATGCATACCAGCGTCACGCTGGATTTAGGGCGTTTGGCCGGTTCCGCAATAGCGTGGCCGAGGGCAGGATGATATGGCCCCCTCGCCCGCCTTTTTCAGCACAGCTGTCCTGTTTTGATGAACAAGCAACGCCTGATCCCGCTCATCGTGGCCACCGCCCTGTTCATGGAAAACATGGACTCCACGGTGATCGCGACCTCGCTGCCCGCGATCGCCGCCGATATCGGCACCAGCCCGCTGACGCTGAAACTGGCGATCACCTCCTACCTGCTGTCGCTCGCGGTGTTCATCCCGGCGAGCGGCTGGACTGCGGACCGCTTCGGCGCCCGCATCGTGTTTGCCGGCGCCGTCGGCGTATTCATGCTGGGCTCGATCGGCTGCGCACTGTCGTCCTCGGTGACCGATTTCGTGTTCGCTCGCATCCTGCAGGGTCTCGGCGGGGCGATGATGACCCCGGTCGGGCGGCTGGTGCTGCTGCGCTCGGTCGACAAGAGCGCGCTCGTCAACGCGATGGCCTGGGTGACGGTCCCGGCACTGATCGGCCCGGTGATCGGGCCGCCGCTCGGCGGCTTCATCACCACCTATTTCTCCTGGCACTGGATCTTCCTGATCAACATCCCGATTGGGCTGCTCGGCATCTTCTTGGCACTGAAATACATCGACCCGATCAAGAGCGAGGATCCCGAGCGCTTCGATCTCATGGGACTGGTGCTGGCCGGGATCGGCCTCGCCGGCATCGCCTTCGGGCTGTCGGTGGCCGGGCTCAATCTGCTACCGTGGTCGATCGTCGCCGCGCTGGTCTCCGTCGGCACGGTCTCGATGACGCTCTACGTCATCCACGCGCAGCGCACCGGCTCGCCGGTGCTCGATTTCGGCTTGCTGCGGCTGCCGACCATGCGCGCGTCGATCATCGGCGGCTTCATGTTCCGGCTCGGCATCGGTGCGCTGCCGTTCCTGCTGCCGCTGCTGATGCAGGTCGGCTTCGGCCTGTCGCCGTTCCAGTCCGGTCTCGTCACCTTTGCGTCGGCGGTCGGCGCCATGGGCATGAAGACGCTGGCGGCGCGCATCATCCGCGCCTTCGGCTTCCGCAACATGATGACCGTCAACGCGGTGGTCAGTTCGGCCTTCCTCGCCGCCTGCGCCCTGTTCACGATCTCGACGCCGCTGATGCTGATCTTCACCATCCTGGTGGTCGGCGGCTTCTTCCGCTCGCTGCAATTCACCGCGATCAACACTGTGGCCTATGCCGAGGTCGAGGCGCCGCAGATGAGCCGGGCCACGACCCTCGTCAGCGTCAACCAGCAGCTCGCGGTGTCCGCGGGCGTCGCGGTCGGCGCGTTCTCGGTCGAAACCACGCTGGCGCTGCATCACCAGACCGAGCTCTCCGCCGACGTGTTCGCGCCCGCCTTCATCGTGGTCTCGCTGATCTCGGCGGCCTCGGCCTGGTTCTTCTGGCAGATGCCGGCCGAGGCCGGCAACGAGATCGCCGGCCGCAAGGCGATCGACATCTCGAGCCGCAAGGGCGCCGAGAAGCGCGCCGCCACTGACGCCGTTAAGGCAGCGACCGAGGACACCCAGAACGCGCGCGATCAGCGGCTCGGCTAGTCGATCGAACGAGCCGTCTCCGAGGCACGGACACTGCAAACCGCCGTCCGGTCACGGCCGGGCCTTAGGGGTGGCCGGTCATTCCGCCTGGCTGCCCTCGATCCGGACGTTCGATAAGTTCGTATGTGGGAACGTGGGTCGCTTCCAGCCACGATTCCAGCGCAGCTCCGCAGACCGTGCAGATCGCATCACCCGTATGCGGCACCAAGAACTTCTCTTCGGTGCGTCTGTACTCGGCGCCGCAATTGCATTGAACAATGGTCGCCATGTCAGAAGTATGCGCCCGCGGTTTCCAATTTTCCAGTCCGGCGCGAAACGGCCCCGGTGCGCGAAACTGACGCTGCACCAAGGCCGCCAACCCAGTGGGGGGTTTTCTCCCGGTGGGCTTGGGGGGCATTGGCCGGGAGCAAAGGAATCGACTCCGGCCACGCACCGAGGTTCCAAGCAGTCGCGCCGAAATGTCGTGCTGCGCGCCTTCCGATCAGGATGACATCCGACCACGCACCCTCCTGAGGCAAGCGGTCGGGATGTCCAGCCGCACCGGCTGCGCCACCGCCGCGATCGGTGGCTGAACGCCCCACGGTGCCACGATAGGACGGCCGTTTCGTCCCGGAAAAAAATCTCCGCGAGAGTCAGAAAGCGAACGGAAGCTGCACCGCCGATCCTGCATAGTCCTGCTCAAGCGGGCACGCGGTGACCCGGCATCAGCAAAAAAACAGGTGGAAGGGAGCGCTCCAGCTACGCTTCCTCAGCGTCCGTGCACCGCGACGCGCGGATTTTCCTTGATTTGGTTTCGCTTGAAAGGATCAGAGCCAGTGAGTGACGTCCACACGAATGAAGTGAGCGACAATCCGAAAGCCGGCAGCTTTAGCCTGCCCCTGTTCGCGCTACCCCAGGCCTTTCAGGGTATCGTTGAACAAAATGCGACACGCGTCCGGGAACAGTTCGAGAAGGTCAAGGAAGCCT
The DNA here is from genome assembly GCF_001189245.1 of Bradyrhizobium pachyrhizi. Lineage (GTDB taxonomy): Bacteria > Pseudomonadota > Alphaproteobacteria > Rhizobiales > Xanthobacteraceae > Bradyrhizobium > Bradyrhizobium pachyrhizi. The sequence continues at coordinate 337,856 of NZ_LFIQ01000114.1, forward strand.
CGGAGGAAATCTCCGTCTTGCTCAAGGAGGCATATGCGGTCAACGCCAAGGGCGCCGCGGATTACGCAGCCAAGGTGATCGAGATCTCGCATGCCAACGCCAGTTCGGCCCTCGCGTTCATATCCGAACTCGCCGGCACCAGGTCGCTGTCGGAAGTCATCCAGCTTTCGGCCGATCACGGCCGCAAGAATTTCGAAATCACGACCGCGCAGAATAAGGAGCTCTGGGAGATCGCGAAGAAGGTCGCGACCGAGACCTCCGAGCCGATCAAGAAGAGCTTTGCAAAGACCCTGAAAACACCTTCCTGAGGAGCCCGCCCCCCCCCCCCC
>NZ_LFIQ01000114.1:338194-371784 GCF_001189245.1 Bradyrhizobium pachyrhizi
AAACGTCTCCGATCAGAAGGGGCGCGGTCCAGCCGACGGTGCGCGGGAGCCGCAATTTCTCACATTGGAGGAGGACCAAGGTGGGCGTCATCATGATCAAATGCCCGCGGACGGGACGTGCGATCAATACCGGCATGAAATCCGACCGCGAGACGTTCCGGTGCAGCACCGTGTTCTTTTCGCGCAGCTACTGCACGAGCTGTCGGACCAATCACGAATGGTTCGCCAGGGACGCGTGGGTCGACGAACCCGAGCTGGAATTGCGCAAGGCGTCCTGACCTCTGCGCTTGCCTAACCCTAATTCAATGGCTTCGTGATCGCTCAGCGCCCGCGCCGCGCGTATGTGCATGAACCTTGTCGCCATTGGTCCACGGTCCGGCGTGCGAACGCCGAGGTCCATGTGGTGGCGCGCCGTGACCGGACGACCTGATCCCTTCCGCGGATACGATGCGGTCGATCCTGCCGCGCATGATCTCGTAGCATTCACAGGCCGCGGTTTCGAGCCGCGGCCTGTCGACCTCGATCGAGCTCCGCCGGTTGGAGCGGATTGCGCCCGAGGCGCGAAGCTTGTGCACGACGTGGGTCACGGTCGTTCGTCGCACGCCCAGCAATTCCGACAGCGTCTCCTGCGTCAACGGCAGCGTGTCGTCACCGATCTGATCGTGAACCTGCAACAGCCACCGGGCCAGGCGGGCCTCCACGGAATGGAGCGCATTGCACGCCGCGATATGCTGGAACTGGACCAGCAACGACCGCATATGGAGCTGTACCGCACTGGCAAGCGCGTGACTGTGCGCGAGCGCGGCGTGAAATCGTGCCGGCGAAATCTGCCACGTCGTGCCCGCGACGCGAACCACCGCGGTCATCGGCGAGCGTATCGACCTGAGTGTCGACAGGATGCCGGCGGCGCCCTCGTTGCCGATCATTGTCGTCGCAACGGCCTGTCCGTTCGGCATGTCCATGACGAACGCGATCAATGCCGTGCAGGGAAAATAGATCTGTTCGACGAGGTCGCCCGACCGCACCAGCACGGCGTCGCGTTCGAGCGATACCTTGCGGAGATGAGGCGCAAGCAAATCAAGGTCGGCGGGCGGCAAGGCCGCCAGAAGGCGATTACCTATGCTCGACCTGCGTTCCATCACGGAAGAGCTCCGCAAGACGGAGGCGCGGCTCGCTGCACAAACCTGCCGTGGCGCCAGGCCGGATACGCAACGAACTGACCGCGCCGGGAAGATAGAATACGCCGCAACGGGAAGAGTTCCAATGGTTCAGGTCGCCCGCGACCGCGCTCGCGTAGCGGGGCGGCGCTCCGGCCGCACCCTATGAGAAATCATGGATTGCCTTCGAGGGGGCTTCGGCGGATGCGTCGCCGCTACTCCCCGCGCGATAACGGCTGTTGCTGCCCGCGAAATCCTGTCGCCAGGACATAGCGCTCCGACGAATCCTGCCGGCTGGCGGCCGGCTTGACGTGGCGGACGGTCGCGAAATCGCGCTTCAGCTGCGCCACCAGCTCGGCGTCGGCGCCGCTCTGGAACACTTTTGCCAGGAACGTGCCGCCGGGATTGAGCACTTCGCCGGCGAAATGCGCGGCGGTCTCGACCAGGCCGATGATACGCAGCTGATCGGTCTTGCGATGGCCGGTGGTGTTGGCGGCCATGTCGGACATCACGATGTCGGCGCGGCCGCCCATCATCACGATCAGTTTTTCCGGCGCGTCGTGGTCGAGGAAGTCGAACTGCGCGAAGGTGACGCCTGGAATCTCGCCCATCTCCAGCAGATCGATCGCGACCACCTTGCCCTTGCCGTCGACGGCGCCGGTCCGCTTGGCCGCGATCTGGCTCCAGCCGCCGGGCGCCGCGCCAAGGTCGACCACGGTCATGCCCGGCTTGAGCAGACGGTATTTGTCGTCGATCTCGAGCAGCTTGAAAGCTGCGCGGGAGCGGTAGCCCATCGCCTTGGCCTTGGCGACATAGGGATCGTTGAGCTGGCGCTCGAGCCAGAGTTTTGACGACAGTTTGCGCTTGCCGCCGCTCTTGACCGTGACGTGCAGCCGTCCGGTGGTGTCTTTCGCCATGATGGTTCTTGCGTCTCGGTGTGTGTGCTTCTCCCTCGCCCCGCTCTTGCGGGGAGAGGGTTGGGGTGAGGGGCTGCTTCCGCATACTGAATGTGTGGAAGCGGCCCCTCACCCGGATCTTACGCTTCGCGTAAGATCCGACCTCTCCCCCGCAAGGGCGGGGCGAGGTAGCTCAGGCTCTAGCACGCCCGCAGCGCGCCGTCCTCGCGCATCATCTCGACCAGCATGCCCTCGCGCAGGCCGCGATCGGCGACGCGGAGCCGCGGCATCGGGAACGCGTTGCGGATCGCATCGAGGATCGCGCAGCCGGCGAGCACCAAATCGGCGCGCTCGACGCTGATGCAGTTGTTGTTGACGCGCGCCTCATAGCTCATGCCGAGCAGCTTCTGGATCGTCGCGGTGACGTCGCAATCGTTCATCCAGATGCCGTCGATGCGGCGGCGGTCGTAGCGCGACAGATTGAGGAACACGCCGGCGAGCGTGGTCACGGTGCCCGAGGTGCCGAGCATGTGCATGTCGCGCAGATCCTTGCCGTGCTCGGCCGCGAACGGCGCGACGTGCCGCGCGACCTCATCGATCATTCGCGCATACATATCCCTGGTGACGTTCTTGCCGCCGAAATGTTCGGCCAGCGTGACGACGCCGAGCGGGATCGACATCCACGCCTTGATGCGTGGCGCCGCGTCGAGCGCGTTGGGGTCGCGCTCGATCCGCACCAGCTCGGTCGAGCCGCCGCCGATATCGAACAGGATGGCGCCCCGCCCCTTCGGATCAAGCAGCGGCGAGCAGCCGATCACGGCGAGCGTCGCCTCGGTCTCACGATCGATCACCTCGAGCTTGATGCCGGTCTCGGCCGCCACCCGCGCGCGGAAACTCTCGGCGTTGCCGGCGGCGCGGCAGGCCTCGGTGGCGATCAGGCGGAGCCGGCGCGCCTTGCGATAGCGGATCTTGTCGCTGCAGATGGCCAGTGCGGCAATCGCACGCTCGATCGCGGCCTCGCTGATCGAGCCGGTGGCGGCGATGCCCTCGCCGAGCCTGATGATCCGCGAGAAGGAATCGACCACGCGGAACCCGTCGCCGGTGGGACAGGCGATCAACAGCCGGCAATTGTTGGTGCCAAGGTCCAGCGCGGCGTAGACGCCACTTTCCGCCGCTGCCGCAACCAACCCTGGCGGGGCTTCGCTGGCCGGGGGGCCGTCGCAAAGCCGCACATGGTCGTTCATCAAAACTGTCTTTCCGCGGGACCAAAAGGCCCGCCGAATAATTATCGTTCACGGAAACTTTAGCAGCGTCAAAGCCCTACGCAAACTCCGTTCACATTGGGTCCATGCCCAATCGGGCGTTGTCGTTAAGGGGGGTGTGCGTTATCTCCTCAGCGCCCCCAAACTCCAGCAAATCCGGGCATTTCAGGTCATTTTCGATGCAAGATCACACGCCGCCTGCCTCCCTCGAAAACGCTATCGCACTGCAAAAATACGGTGTCGGACAGCCTGTTCGACGAAAGGAGGACGACACCCTGGTGCGTGGCAAGGGCAAATACACCGACGATTTCTCGCTGCCCGGCCAGGCCACTTGCTGGATGGTTCGCTCCTCGCATGCTCACGGAATCATCAAGGGGATCGATACGGCGGCCGCCAGGGCGATGCCGGGCGTGCTCGGGGTCTGGACCGGCGCCGACCTTGCCGCCGCCGGCTACAACCCCTTCACCTGCGGCCTGCCGCTGAAGAACCGCGACGGCTCCCCGCTCAAGCAGACCAACCGCCCCGCGCTGGTGACCGACAAGGTGCGCTTCGTCGGCGATCCCGTCGCCTTCGTGGTCGCGGAGACCGCGGCGCAGGCGCGCGATGCCGCCGAGGCTGTCGAGGTGGATATCGAGCCGCTGCCCGCGGTGACCGATGCGGCCGAGGCTGCCAAGCCCGGCGCGCCGCAGCTCTATGACGACATCCCCGATAACGTCGCGCTCGACTATCACTATGGCGACACCGCCAAGATCGAGGCGGCGTTCGCCGGCGCTGCGCACGTCACCAAGCTCGACATCGTCAACACCCGCGTCGCCGTGGTCTCGATGGAGCCGCGCGTCGCGCTCGCGCATTACGACAAGAAAACCGAACGCTTCACGCTGCAGGTGCCGACCCAGGGTGTGTCCGGCAACAAGGCGATTTTGGCGCGCCTGCTCAACGTGCCCGCCGACAAGGTCCGCATCCTCACCGGCAATGTCGGCGGCTCGTTCGGGATGAAGAACCTCAACTATCCCGAATATACCTGCATCGCGCACGCGGCGCGCGAGCTGGGCCGCCCGGTGAAGTGGCTGGACGAGCGCTCGACCAGCTTCCTCTCCGACAGCCAGGGCCGCGCGCAGCTGATCCACGCCGAGCTCGCCCTCGATGCCGACGGCAAGTTCCTCGCGGTGCGGCTGTCCGGCTACGGCAATCTCGGCGCCTACATCACCGGGGTCGCGCCGGGCCCGCTGTCGCTCAACACCGGCAAGAACCTCGCCAGCGTCTATCGCACGCCGCTGCTCGGCGTCGACATCAAGACGGTCCTGACCAACACCACGCTGATGGGCGCCTATCGCGGCGCCGGCCGGCCCGAGGCCAACTACTACATGGAGCGGCTGATCGATGCCGCCGCCGACGAGATGGGCATCAACCGCTTCACGCTGCGCAAGCGCAATTTCATCAAGCCGTCGCAGCTGCCCTTCCCGGCGGCGTCCGGCGTCACCTATGACAGCGGCGATTTCGCCGGCGTGTTCCAGAAGGCGCTGGAGATCTCCGACTACGACAACTTCGCCAAGCGCAAGAAGGAAAGCAAAAAGAGCGGCAAGCTGCGCGGCATCGCCGTCGGCTCCTATCTCGAGGTCACCGCGCCGCCGTCTGGCGAGCTCGGCAAGATCACCTTCGAGCCCGACGGATCGGTGAAGCTCACCACCGGCACGCTGGATTACGGCCAGGGCCACGCCACGCCGTTCGCGCAGGTGCTGTCTGACCAGCTTGGGGTGCCCTTCGAGAAGATCACCCTCGAACAGGGCGACAGCGATCTGGTGCGGTTCGGCAACGGCACCGGCGGCTCGCGCTCGATCACCGCGACTGGACAGGCGATCGTCGAGGCCTCGGCGCTCGTCGTCGAGAAGGGCAAGAAGGCCGCCGCGCATATGCTGGAGGCCTCCGAGGCCGACATCGAATTCGGCGCCGGCCGCTTCACCATCGCCGGCACCGACCGCTCGATCGGCATCATGGAGCTCGCCGAGCGGATGCGCGCCGGCAAGATGCCGGAAGGCACGCCGGAGACCCTCGACGTCGATCACGCTACCAAGGAGACGGCGTCGACCTTCCCGAACGGCTGCCACGTCGCCGAGGTCGAGATTGATCCCGACACCGGTGTGACGCGGATCGTCCGCTACTCCGCGGTCAACGATTTCGGCGTCGTGGTCAATCCGATGATCGTCGCGGGCCAGCTGCATGGCGGCGTCGCGCAGGGCATCGGCCAGGCGCTGATGGAGGAGATCAGCTACGACGCCTCCGGCCAGCCGATCACCGGCTCGTTCATGGACTACGCGCTGCCGCGTGCCGGCGACGTGCCGGCGATGCTGGTCGGCGATCATCCTTCGCCGGCGAAATCCAACCCGCTCGGCACCAAGGGCTGCGGCGAAGCCGGCTGCGCCGGCAGCCTCGTCTGCATCGTCAACGCCGTGGTCGATGCGCTGTCGGAATACGGCATCAAGCACATCAACATGCCGCTGACGCCCGAACGCGTCTGGCGCGCGATCCAGGACGCCAAGGCGAGCGCGGCGTAAGGCGCCGTTTCGCCTCACCCACCGCTGTCATCACCCGCCACCGGGTCGGCGCGATGCGCCGCCCGATGACAGGCTCCAGCAGGTGATCCAGTATTCCAGAGGCAGCAGTTGTTGAGCCGAGAAGCCGCGGCGTACTGGATACCCCGCATGCGCGGGGTATGACACCTGTTGGTGCGGGGCGGTCTTGCCCCTTCCCTACGTCGTCGCCCGCTCGGGTCCAATCACGCCAACGTCTTCAGCGCGCGGTCCAGAAATTCCACCCGGTCCTGTCCCCAAAAAATCTCGCCGGACGGCAGCACGTAGCTCGGCGCGCCGAACACGCCGGCCTTCAGCGCGTCCTGCGTGTACTGCTCGTAGAGCCGGTCGAGCTCGACATCCGACGGAGCGCCCGCGCGCAGGGCGGCCACGTCGAGGCCGGCGCGTTGCGCGGCGGCCGACATGACGTCGGCGTCGGCGAGTGCCTCCTCGCGTTCCCAGATCGCGCGGCCGAACTCCAGCGACAGGCGGTGCGCATCCTTCCCCTGCAGGGCGGCAGCAATGACGAGGCGCACCGCCGCAAGGTCATCGCTGGGAAAATACCTAGGCTCGACGTTGAGCGGAATGCCCCTCACCTCGCGCCAGCGCCTCAGCTCCACCAGCCGATACGCCTGCCGTTGCGGCGAGCGTTTCGGCAGCGGCAGGCCGCCGGTCTGCTCGAAGATCGGACCGAACTTGCAGGGCTTGACGTTGACGCTTGCGCCATGGCGCCGCGCGATCTCAGCAAACGGCGCGCTGCCCATGAAGGTCCAGGGCGAGTTCAGCGACAGATAATAGTCGATGGTGATGGACATCTACGCCGCCGTCTGTTCGCGCGGTTGAACAATCGCGATGTGCCAGCAATGCGCGAGCGGCACGCCATTGCCGAGCACCAGCGCATCGAGCTCGACGAAGCGGTGGCCTTTCTTGTCGTAATTGCCGGTCACCTTGGCGCGCGCGGTCAGCTCGTCGCCGATCTTGCCCGCCGACAGCAGCTGCATGCGGGTGCCGACATGGATCCAGGGCCCGAGGATCGCATTGTCGACCAGCACCTTGTTCATCACCCGCGGCAGCAGGCCGGGATGGCCGAGACCCTCGCGCAGGTAGATCGGGTCGGTCTCGCGGATATCGGCGAGATACTCCTTCGCGGCATCGCCCGACCAGTCGCGCGGGATGGTGCCGAGCCACTTGCCCTCCTCATAGGACGACGCACTGACCGGCTTGCGCTCGGCGACCGCGGCAACCTGCTTGTAGTCGTCGAGCACGAATTTCGGCGCGGACACCGGCAGCGAGGCGGTGCCGGTGGCGCAGAGCTCGCCGCGGCTGTGGAGCTCGATCGTCAGCCCATTGCCGGTCTCCTGGCCGGTCAATTCCGCGATCTCGCCGTCATAGACCGGTTTCACGAAGCGCGCCTCGATCAGGCCGCGCGCGAGGAAATCGCGGCCCCATTTCTCGACCGGCAGGTGCATCATGTAGGCCATCACGTCGACGCCGGGCACCAGCCCGCCGGAAAAGCCGAACTTCCGCGCCACGGTGTCGTCGTGGATCTTGTTCTCCGACAGTTTCGAGGTGTTGTACGCCGAGACGCGGTAGGTCAGCGAAGCCGTCTTCGAATCCATGGGGTTTCCCCTTATTTCCGTTGTTTTTCTCAGGCAATCGTAGTCGAACCGGGCAGCGTGACAAGCCTCTCGTTTTGCTCGCTATTTTCCGCCCGATGGAGTACACGCAGGCCGCGCCTGCCAACCCTGGAATCGATGACTGAAACCCCTGCTCCCACCCGCATCTATGTCGACGCCGACGCCTGCCCGGTGAAGGACGAGATCTATCGCGTCGCGATCCGGCTCGGCGTGCCCGTCAGCGTGGTCGCGGGCTCTTTCATCCGCGTGCCGCAGGATCCGCTGATCGAGCGCATCGCCGCAGGTTCCGGCACGGATGCTGCCGACGACTGGATCGCCGAGCGCGCGCATGAAGGCGACGTTGTGGTCACAGCGGACATTCCGCTGGCGAGCCGCTGCGTCAAGGCCGGCGCCGACGTGATCGCGCCGAACGGCAAGCCGTTCACCGAACAGTCGATCGGCATGACGCTCGCGGTGCGCAATCTGATGACCGATCTGCGCTCGTCGGGCGAGATCACCGGCGGGCCGAAATCATATTCGCCACGCGACCGCTCGACCTTCCTGTCGACACTCGACCAGACCATCCGCCGGATCCAGCGCCGCCGCGCCGAGCAGGCGCCGGCGAACGGGGGTTAGCGCGATGGCTCCGCCGCCTCTGATCCAACTCAAGGACATCAGCCTCACCTTCGGCGGCACGCCGCTGCTGACGGGCGTCGAGCTGTCGGTCTCCGCCGGCGAGCGCGTCTGCCTGATCGGCCGCAACGGTTCCGGCAAATCGACGTTACTGCGGATCGCGGCCGGCCTGGTCGAGCCCGACGCCGGCAGCCGTTTCGTGCAGCCCGGCGCCACCATCCGCTATCTGCCGCAGGAGCCCGATTTCGGCCAGCACAAGACGACGCTCGCCTATGTCGAGGCCGGCCTCGGCCCCGGCGACGACCATTACCAGGCGCGCTATCTGCTCGAACAGCTCGGCCTCAGCGGCGAGGAAGATCCCGCGCATGCCTCCGGCGGCGAGGCACGCCGCGCGGCACTGGCCCGCGTGCTGGCGCCCTCGCCCGATATCCTGCTGCTGGACGAGCCGACCAACCATCTCGACCTGCCGATCATCGAATGGCTCGAGGGCGAATTGGAACGCCGGCGCTGCGCGCTGGTGCTGATCAGCCACGACCGCCGCTTCCTCACCAATCTGTCGCGCACCACGGCCTGGCTCGATCGCGGCCAGATCCGGCAGATCGAGCGCGGCTTCGGCGCCTTCGAGGCGTGGCGCGACGAGGTGCTGGCCGAGGAAGAGCGCGAGCAGCACAAGCTCGACCGCAAGATCGTCAACGAGGAGCACTGGCTGCGCTACGGCGTCTCCGGCCGCCGCAAGCGCAACGTCAAGCGGCTCGGCAATCTGCATGCGCTGCGCGACCAGCGCCGCGATTATCGCGGCGCCACCGGCAATGCCACGCTCGCCGCCGCCGAGGCCGAGAAATCCGGCCGCCTGGTGATCGAGGCCAAGAACATCGCGAAGGCGTTCGGCGAGCGCAAGATCGTCGACGGCTTCTCGACCCGGATCCAGCGCGGCGACCGGCTCGGTATCGTCGGCCCGAACGGCGCCGGCAAGACCACGCTGGTGCACCTGCTGATCGGCAACGATCCGCCCGACTCGGGTTCGGTGCGGCTCGGGGCCAATATCGAGATGGCAACCCTCGACCAGCACCGCGAGAGCCTCGACCCGAAGCTGACGCTGGCCGAGGCGCTGACCGGCGGCCGCGGCGATCACGTCATGGTCGGCGACAAGTCGAAGCACGTCATCGGCTACATGAAGGATTTCCTCTTCGCGCAGGAGCAGCGCGGCACGCCGCTCGAAGCGCTCTCCGGCGGCGAGCGCGGCCGGCTGATGCTGGCGCGCGCGCTGGCCAAGCCGTCCAACCTTTTGATCCTCGACGAGCCGACCAACGACCTCGATCTCGAAACCCTCGACGTGCTCGAGGACATGCTCGGCGATTACGAAGGCACGGTGATCCTGATCAGTCACGACCGCGACTTCCTCGACCGCGTGGTGACGTCGGTGATCGTGCCCGAAGGCCAGGGACGCTGGATCGAATATGCCGGCGGCTATTCCGACATGCTGGCGCAGCGCGGCGCCGACGTGAAGCGCGAGACTGTGAAGGCGGATGCCGCGACCGAAGAGAAGAAGGAAGCCAGAGCCGCGGCGCCCGAAGCAGCACCGAGGCGCCGGCTGAGCTTCAACGAGAAGCACGCGCTGGAAACCTTGCCGAAGACCATCGACAAGCTGCACAACGAGATCGCCAAGCAGCAGAAGCTGCTCGACGATCCCGATCTCTATACGAGGGATCGCAAGACATTCGACGCCGCCTCGGCCGCGATCGCAAAGGCGCAGCAAGAGCTCGCTGCCGCCGAGGACCGCTGGCTCGAACTCGAGGTCCTGCGTGAAGAGATCGAACAGGCGTAATTGTAGGATGGGTGGAGCCAACGGGACCGCGCAAAGCGCGGCCCGATGATAAACTCCGCGAAACCCATCCTGTGTGCGCGCAGAAGAAAGTCGATGGGTTTTGCGTCGCTCTACCCATCCTACGAGGTCGGAGAAGAAGGATAAATCATGACCACGCCCCTCGCCGCCAAGATCGCCAAGGAATACGGCACGCCCTGCGCCGTGATCGACATGGACCGGGTCGAGCGCAACATCGCGCGCATCCAGAAGGCCTGCGACGAAGCCGGCGTCGCCAACCGTCCGCACATCAAGACGCACAAGAACCCGATGCTGGCGCAGCTGCAGATCAAGGCCGGCGCCAAAGGCATTACCTGCCAGAAGCTCGGCGAGGCCGAGATCATGGCGGATAGCGGCATCGACAACATCCTGATCAGCTACAATCTGCTCGGCGACGAGAAGATGGCGCGGCTCGGCGCGCTGCAAAGCAAGGCCAACGTCACCGTCGCCGCCGACAATTCCATCGTCGTGGGCGACCTGCCGAAGGCCGCAGCCGCCTCCGGCCGCCCGCTCTCGGTCGTGGTCGAATGCGACACCGGCCGCAAGCGCGCCGGCGTCGAGACCCCGGCCGAGGCGATCGCGCTGGCGCGGGAGATCGCAGCCTCCAAGGGCCTCAACTTCGCGGGTTTCATGCTGTACCCGACCGAGACCGGCTGGGCCGATGCGCAGAAATTCTACGACGAGGCGCTGGCCGGCGTTCGCGCCCACGGCCTCGACGCGACCATCGTCTCCACCGGCGGCACGCCGAACCTGAAGAACCTCGGCAAGCTGAAGGGCGGCACCGAGCATCGCTTCGGCACCTACATCTACAACGACCGCATGCAGGTCGCGGCCGGCGTCGCGACCTGGGACGATTGCGCGCTGCATATCTATTCCACCGTCGTCAGCCGCGCCGGCCCGGAGCGCGGCATCCTCGATGCCGGCTCCAAGACGCTGACCTCGGACACCGGCGGCCTTGAAGGCCACGGCCTGATCCTCGAACATCCCGAGGCCAGGATCGCGCGCTTCGCCGAGGAACACGGCTTCCTTGATCTGTCTCGCAGCAACACGCGGCCCAATGTCGGCGACGTGGTGCGGATCGTGCCCAATCACGTCTGCGTCGTCGTTAACATGATGGACGAGGTCGTGATGGTGCGCGGTGACGAGATCATCGGTGCGTTGCCAGTGACGGCGCGCGGGAAGTTGCGCTAGCCGCATCCTACGCATCTACCCGTGCATCAGCGCCTGCAACTCGCGATCCAGCGCTGCGCGAAACACCTTGATCGGCCGCGCCAGGCGGCCGGCCGGCGGGCGATGCACGATCCAGGCGCGGACCGCGGGATTGAAATCCGCGATCTTCACGGCCTTGAGCCGGCTACGGATCGGGCTTCGTTTCAGCGCCACCGGCGTCACGAGGCCGATGCCGAGCCCTCGCGCCACCAGCGACAGCCGCAACTCGCTATCGAGCGCCTCAACCGCGATGTTGAACGGCAGATGCGCCGCATCGAAATGGCGCTTCAGCGTCTGGCGGAAGCCGCAGCCGTCCTGGTTGATCACCCATCCGATCCGCGACAGCCATTCGAGATCGACTGACTTCGGCGTCTTCATGTCGCGCGCGACGACGAACACCACCGGCTGCGCGCCGAGATCGTCGGCCACGAGATCGTCGGGCGGCGCGGTGCCGTCAGGCAAACAGATTGCCGCGGCATCGAGCTCGTTGCGGCTGACCCGCTCCATGTGGTTGGGCGACCAGCCCGAGACGACGCGCACCGCCAGCGCGGGAAATTCGCCGCGCACCGCGTCGAGCGGTCCGGTGAGCCCCGCCTCCGACAAAAACGGCGTCAGGCCGAGCCTGAACTCGCCGCGCACCACGCCGTCATTGGCGACGCCTGACTTGAGGTCATCGAGCATGCGCAGCAGCCGGCGGCCCTGCTCATAGGCCTCGATTCCCGCCGCCGTCGGCTTCAGCGGCTTGGAGAGGCGGTCGAGCAGCTGCGCGCCGAGCATCTCCTCGAGATTCTGGATCCGCCGCGTCACGCCGGGCTGGGTCAGGTTCAGCCGCGCCGAGGCCGCGACGATCGATCCGGTCTCCACCACGGCGACGAACGCCACGAGGTCATGCGTGTTCATAACAATCTCGCATATTCTTCATCATCTTATTTGAATTGTAGCATATTAGGCCGATCCCCTAAAGGGGGCCTCGCCACTCCATCGCGAGGCCCCATGACCATCTCCGAAGCCACCAAACTCTCCCCGGCGCGCACCGTCGCCGTGCGTCCGCTGATCTGGATCGGCGCCATCACGACCGGCACCGTCGTTACCAATCTCTTTGCGCCGCAGATCCTCGTCGGCCTGATGGGCCGCTCGCTCGGCATGACCGAGCTGGAGGCCGGCCTGATCTCGACGCTGACCCTGCTCGGCTATGCGCTCGGGCTGCTGCTGCTGGTGCCGCTGGTCGACCTCGTCGAGAACAAGCGGCTGATCCTGCGGACGCTGGCCTGCGCCATCGTCGCGGCGATCGGCACCGCGATGGCGCCGACGCCGCTGATCCTGCTGGCCGCCACCTTCATCCTCGGCGCCTCCTGCGCGGCGATCCAGATGGTGGTGCCGCTGGTGGCGTCGATGGTGCCGCCGGAGCGTCGGGGACAGGCGATCGGCGATGTGATGAGCGGCCTGATGATCGGCATCCTGCTGTCGCGACCAATGGCGAGTCTGATCGCGGACAGCTGGAACTGGCGCGGCTACTATTTCACCTCGGCCGTGCTGATGACGGTGCTCGCCGGCGCATTGGCGCGCACGCTGCCGACGCTACAGCCGGCGGCGAAGGTCAGCTACGGCGCGCTGCTGCGATCGTTCCCAAAACTGCTGCGCGAGGAGCCGGTGCTGCGCGTCCGGTCCTGGACCGCTGCGCTGGTGATGGCCTCGTTCACTGCGTTCTGGGCCGCCGTGGCGCTGCGGCTGCCGGATGCGCCATTCAAGCTCGACGCCAGGGGGATCGCGCTGTTCGCGCTGATCGGCGTTGCCGGCGCTATCGCGACACCGCTGGCCGGCCGCTGGGGCGACCGTGGCCTGGCGCGGCCGATGCTGATCGGCTCGCACATTCTGATCATTGCATCGCTGGCGCTGTGCGCGTGGGCCGGGGTGCTGGAGTCGCGGATCGCTGCACTCGTCGTGCTGAGCCTCGGCACCATCCTGCTCGATCTCGGCATCACCACCGACCAGACGCTCGGCCGCCGCGCCGTCAACCTGCTGCGCCCCGAGGCACGCGGCCGGATCAACGGCCTGTTCGTGGCGCTGTTCTTCATCGGCGGCGCCGTCGGCGCGGCTGCGGCCTCCGCGGCGTGGAGCTTTGGTGGCTGGACCGCGGTGTGCGCGGTGGCTGCAGCGTTCGGTGTGCTCGGCTTGATCACCGACCTCGCGACGAAGACGGGATCAGAATGAGTGGCACGGCGTGGGATGGGTTTCGCTTCGCTCTACCCATCCTACAGTGCTACGATTTCTGCACGAACCATCGTAACGCGCCCTTCCCGGCGGCGACGCCCGTTGCAAACGACGCCTGCAACAGATAGCCGCCGGTCGGCGCTTCCCAATCGAGCATCTCGCCGGCGGCGAAAACGCCAGGCAGCCGCCGCAGCATGAAATGCGCGTCGAGCTCGTCGAACCTGATCCCGCCGGCGCTCGAGATCGCGCGTGCGGTCGGCGCCACGTCCGTGATCCGGATCGGCACCGCATTGATCAGTTCGGCCAGGTCGGCCGGCGGCAGCGCGGCCAGCGAACGGCCGGCGGCGACCGCCGCTTCCTGCAACAAACCGATGCCGACCGGCGAAAGCTGCCCGGCCTTGCGCAGGAAATTGGAGACGGTCTGCTTGCCCTTCGGCGCCGAGAGGCGCGCGACCAGTTCGTCACGCGCGGCGTCGGGCCGCAGTGCCACCGTCAGGGTCGCCGTGCCCTTGGCGAGCACCGCCTCGCGCAATTCCGCCGACAGCGCATAGATGGCACCGCCTTCGATGCCGGCGCGGGTGACGATCGCCTCGCCGCGCACCGTATGCGAGCCGATCGTGAGCGCGACTCCCTTGAGCGGCTGGCCTTCGAACCGGTCGCGGAAGATATTTGACCAGGCAACCGTGAAGCCGGAATTGGCTGCTTTCATCGGCGCCACCGCAACGCCCTTCGCGGTGAGGATCTCCGCCCAGGCGCCATCGGAGCCGAGCCGCGGCCAGCTCGCGCCGCCGAGTGCCAGCACGATTGCATCGGCATTGACTGTGCGCTGGCCGTCCGGCGTCTCGAACAGCAGTCCGCCGCGCGCGTCCCATCCAACCCAGCGATGCCGGAATGCGAACGCAACGCCCGCGGAATCGAGCCGCCGTAGCCAGGCGCGCAGCAGGGGCGATGCCTTGAACGCCTCGGGGAATACGCGGCCGCTGGTGCCGACGAATGTCGGCTGCCCCAGCGCATCGCTCCAGGCGCGTAAGGCATCGGGCGGAAATGCCTCGATCGCAGCCTTCAGATGCGGCATCGCCTCGCGATAGCGCGCAAGGAAATCCGGCAGCGGCTCGGAGTGGGTGAGATTGAGCCCGCCACGGCCGGCCATCAGGAACTTGCGGCCGGCCGACGGCATCGCATCGTAGACGGTGACCTGTGCGCCACCTTGCGCGAGCACCTCCGCCGCCATCAGGCCGGCAGGTCCGGCTCCGATGACGGCGACGGTCATGCTCAGAGCTTGATCCCGGCCCGCGCGGCGGCCTGGGCGACATACTTCTGCGTCTGCTCGAACGCGCCCTGCAGCGCCTTCGCGGTCGACATGTCGCTGATCGCATTGAAGTGCGCGGCGACGCCGTCCGGCGTCCATTCGGACTGCGGCAGGTTGACGCCTTCGGTCTCCAGCACGCGGATCACCGCAAACGAGCCGGCGCCGGCGCCCATGATGGTGCGGGTCGGTGCGTCCTCCGAGAGCAGGAATTCGACCGCCGGCGTGATCGCTTCCGGCTTCATTAGTTGAAGCGCCTGCGGCGGCAGCAGTTCCTCGGTCATGCGGGTCGCAGCCGTCGGCGAGATGGTGTTGACCTTGATGTTGTTCTTGCGACCCTCTTCGGCGAGCACGTTCATCAGGCCGACCATGCCGGCCTTCGCCGCGCCGTAGTTGGCCTGGCCGAAATTGCCGAACAGACCGGACGACGAGGTCGTCAGCACGATGCGGCCGTAGTTGCGCTCGCGCATGCCGGCCCACACCGCCTTGCAGCAGTAGAAGGTGCCGGTGAGATGCACGTCGAGCACCTTGGCCCAGTCGGCGACCTCGAGCTTGGTGAACGACTTGTCGCGCAGGATGCCCGCATTGGCGCAGAGCAGATCGACGCTGCCCCACTCCTTGGTGGCTCGCTCGACCATCGCGGTGACCTGCTCGAAGTTCGAGACGTCGGCGCCGTCGGCCATCGCGGTTCCGCCGGCTTTCCGGATCTCTTCGACCACGGTCTCGGCCGGCGACAACGAGCCGCCGGTGCCGTCGCGCGCGCCGCCGAAATCGTTGACCACGACCTTGGCGCCGCGGCTCGCCAGCCCCAGCGCATGCGCCCGCCCAAGACCATTGCCCGCGCCGGTGACGATAGCGACGCGTCCGTCGAACCTGATTGCCATGCTGTTGATTCCTGTTCTTTCCTTCTCCACTTGTGGGAGAAGGTGGCGCGCGCAAGCGCGCCGGATGAGGGGTTCTCTCCACGGATGAGCACGCGGAGAGAGACCCCTCACCCGGCTTCATCTCGCTCCGCTCGATTTCGCCACCCTCTCCCACAAGGGGAGAGGGTGCACGCCTGAGCGGCATGAAAAGGTTGGGGACTTTTGAGCAGCGATGGATGGCCGGGTCAAGTGTTGCGCTGACCGGCCACGGGGTCAGTTAGACTTCAGGGGCCATCGACCCGCAAGGTTTCAAGGCTTTGAACCGGTGCCCATCGTTCAAGGTCTTGTCCTTCAAGCTCTTGATCAGGTGCCCGTTCCAGCACTCGTGATGCTCCTGGGCGTAGCTGATCGAGCCGATCACAATCAATGCGATGACAACAAGTCCGGCGACGATGTTCTGCACCATGGCTGCCACTCCCGGGACCGCACCGCCTAAAGGCGGCATGATGGACACCGGGGATCAAGGCCGTCAATGCGCTTCTTGGACCATGCGGGTTCGCTCCACCTCTGCTGCTTGCGGAAAAAGGTGGAGCTACTCAACCATCTCCTGGAGCCTTTTCCGTTCCGAATGAATCGGAACGGGGCTCTAGATTCCTGTTCGCTCTAGCTGAAATAGATCAGGCCTAGCCAGTCGGCGACCAGCGCGGGCTTGTCCTCGCCTTCGATCTCGACCGTGACGTTGGTGCGCGACAACAACTCCTTCGGCTTGCGCAGCGTGGCTTCGGCCAGCACGAAGCGGCCGCGGACGCGTTTGCCCGAGCGCACCGGCGAGATGAAGCGCAGCTTGTCGAAGCCGTAATTGACGCCCATCGCGGTGCCCTCGAGCACCGGCATCACCTCGTAGGACATGATCGACATCAGCGACATCGTAAGGAAGCCATGGGCGATCGTGGTGCCGAAGGCGGTCTCCGCCTTGGCGCGCGCGGGATCGACATGGATGAACTGGTGATCCTCGATCACGTCGGCATAGGTGTCGATGCGGCCCTGGTCGAGCAGGTGCCACGAGGACACGCCGATCTCCTTTCCGACCATGCCCTGGTAGGTTTCCAGCGACACCGGCGGCTTCTTCCAGACTTCGTTCATTGGCTGACCTCCTAACCGGAGGTCCGCACCTTCTGCAGCTCCGGAAATTCTTCCTCGCGGAACTCGGCTCCGCGCAACGCATCTGTGCGATTATCGTCATGTTCGAGCCGGCGCAACTGCACCCGGCGGATTTTTCCGGAGATCGTCTTCGGCAGCTCTGTTACCAGCTCGATCTTGCGGATGCGCTTGAATGGCGCCAGCCTTGTGTGCAGGTGCTGGAAGATCGACAGCGCCGTCTCCGGCGTGCGCTCGACACCGGACACCAGCAGAACATAGGCCTTGGGGATCGCGAGCCGGATCGGGTCCGGGCTCGGCACCACGGCCGCTTCCGCCACCGCGTCGTGCTCGAGCAGCACGCTCTCCAATTCAAACGGCGAGATGCGATAGTCGGAGGATTTGAACACGTCGTCGGTGCGGCCGACGAAGGTGAGATAACCCTCGTCATCGGTGAACACGACGTCGCCGCTGCGATAGATCTCGCCGTCGGTGCCGATGAGCTTGCCGTCGTCGCCCTGATAGCCCTGCATCAGGCCCGCCGGCCGGTCTGCGCCGAGCAGCAAGGTCACCTCGCCCTCCTTCGCGGCGTGGCCGTCATTGTCGGTCACCTGGACGCGATAGCCCGGCAGCGGCCGGCCCATCGAGCCGACCTTCACCTTCTGTCCCGGCGAATTGCCGGCCAGCGCCGTGGTCTCGGTCTGGCCGTAGCCGTCGCGGATAGTCAGCCCCCAGGCCGATTTGACCTGGTCGATGATCTCCGGATTGAGCGGTTCGCCGGCGCCGCACACCTCGCGCAGCGAGACCTTGAAGCTCGCGAGCTCCTCCTGAATGAACATCCGCCACACCGTCGGCGGCGCGCACAGCGTGGTGACGCCGCAGCGGGCGATGGTCGAGAGCAGTCCTTTCGCCTCGAAGCGTGGCTGGTTCGCGATAAAGATCGTCGCGCCGGCGTTCCACGGCGCGAAGAAGCAGCTCCAGGCATGCTTGGCCCAGCCGGGCGACGAGATATTGAGATGGATGTCGCCGGGCTGCAGGCCGATCCAGTACATCGTCGAGAGATGGCCGACCGGGTAGCTGCGCTGGCTATGCCGCACCAGCTTCGGCTTTGCCGTGGTGCCCGAGGTGAAATAAAGCAGCATCGGATCGTCGGCCTTGGTGGGGCCATCGGGCGTGAACGCCTCGGGCGCCTTCGTCGCATCCTCGAACGGCAGCCAGCCGTCCTGCGGCTGCGTCGCGCCGACCACGATGCGCACGAGACTGTCGCTGCCGAGGCCCGCGAACTTCGCGACCTGATCCTGCGTGGCGACCACCGCCCTCGCCTTGCCGCGGTCGAGCCGGTCGCGCAATTCATCCGCGGTCAAGAGCGTGGTGGCGGGGATCACGACGACGCCGAGCTTCATCGCCGCCAGCATTGTCTCCCACAGCGGCACGACATTGCCGAGCAGCAGCAACAGATGATCGCCGCGCTTCAGCCCCTGCGCGCGCAGGAAATTTGCAACCTGGTT
Source organism: Bradyrhizobium pachyrhizi (assembly GCF_001189245.1). Taxonomy (GTDB): domain Bacteria; phylum Pseudomonadota; class Alphaproteobacteria; order Rhizobiales; family Xanthobacteraceae; genus Bradyrhizobium; species Bradyrhizobium pachyrhizi. The sequence goes on from NZ_LFIQ01000114.1 coordinate 356,421, forward strand.
TGAGCGGCGCGACAACTCGGCGAACGAAAGCCTGGTCTCGTTGCCGCTAGCGGCATCGACGATCCACAGCGCCGGCCGGTCGCGGCTGTCGGCATTGTGCGCCAGTTCGGCATCGAACCAGTCGAGCGCCCAGTTGAACGGCACTGGATCGGGCCAGCGAAATCCGTTCACCGCGGCATCGTAGTCGGTGCGGTGCTTGAGCAGAAAGGCGCGAGCGTCCTGAAATGTGGTCATCTTCTTCCGAGCCCGTTGATTGGCAACCAGCGTTACCGTCAAGCGTAGCCCGGATAGAGCGAAGCGCAATCCGGGGCGGTCGCGCCGGTCGATAAAGCAGTCCCGGATTTCGCTGCGCTCCATCCGGGCTACGAACGGCCCGCTACTTTCCAGCGAGGCTCCGAACGTGCTGGATAATTCCGGAAAAGTCGACCCCGCCGTGACCCGACGCGTCGAAGGTCTTATAGATCTCCTGCGCATGCTTGCCGAGCGGCGTGACCGCGCCGGCCGCATTGGCGGCGTCCTGCGCCAGGGTCAGGTCCTTGACCATCAAGTTCGAAGCAAAGCCCGGCTTGTAGTCGTTGTTGGCCGGCGAGGTCGGCACCGGGCCGGGAACCGGGCAATAGGTCGTCAGCGACCAGCACTGTCCCGACGAGGTCGAGGCGACGTCAAACAGCGCCTGGTGCGACAGGCCGAGCTTCTCGGCGAGCACGAAAGCCTCGCCGACCGCGATCATGGAAATACCGAGGATCATGTTGTTGCAGATCTTGGCGGCCTGCCCCGCACCGCCGGCGCCGCAATGCACGATCTTCTTGCCCATGTTCGCCAACATCGGCTGGGCCGCCGCGAATGCCTTCGGCTCGCCGCCGCACATGAAGGTCAGCGTCCCGCCCTTGGCGCCGCCGGTGCCGCCGGAGACCGGCGCGTCGACCGAGGCCATGGCGTGCTTGGCGGCCAGCGCATGCGCCTGCTTGGCGCTTTCGACGTCGATCGTCGAGCAGTCGATGATCAGCGCGCCCTTGGCCATCGCGGGCAGCACCTCGCTCCAGACGCCGAGCACATGCTTGCCGGCCGGCAGCATGGTGATGACGACATCGGCGCCCTTCACCGCACCGACGCCGCTCTCGGCGATCGCGGCACCGTCGCTCTTGGCCTGATCGCGGGACGCTGCGACCAGATCGAACGCGGTCACCTTGTGGCCGGCCTTGACCAGATTGGCCGCCATCGGCCCGCCCATATTGCCGAGCCCGATGAATGCGACGTTTGCCATGGGAAGTCCTCCGCTTGCGACGTTTCTATTTGCTGTCAGGAAATTTCAACTCGTCGGTGCCGATCTCGGCGAAGTAAGGCGCGAGCATCTCCGGCGTCACCTGTTCGATCCCGGCCGGCATCCATGTCGGATTGCGATCCTTGTCGATGACGGCGGCGCGCACGCCTTCGCGGAAATCGTCGCTGGCGAACACCTCGAGCGCGGCGCGATATTCGCGCTTCAGGCACTCTTCCAGCGTCGCGGTCGCGCGCGCCAGCCGCAGCAGTTTCAGCGTCACCACCATGCCGCGCGGTGACTTCTCACCGAGCGTCTTCAGCGTGGCCTGCGCCAGGTCGGAGCCGTCGGCTGTCAGCGCGGCGACGACGTCCTCCATCCGGCCGTGTGCGAACCAGCCGTCGATTTTGGCCTGCATCGCGGCGACAGGGCCAGCCGTCTCGCTAGTCGCGAAGCCTCCGATCAGCCGATCAATCTCGGCCGAACTCGTACCCGGCGCAACCTTGGTCAGCGCCTCGCGCAGCGCCGGCAGCTTTGCGCTCGGCACCACGGCGTCGGCAAATTTGGCGTAGATTGCATCGGGACCGTTCATCGTGGTGCCGGTGAGCCCGAAATAGGTGCCGATCTCACCCGGCGAGCGCGACAGCAGATAGGTGCCGCCGACATCGGGGAAGAAGCCGAGGCCGACCTCGGGCATCGCGAGCTTGGTGCGCTCCGTCACCACGCGGTGGCGGCTATGCGCCGACAGCCCGACGCCGCCGCCCATCACGATGCCGTCCATGAAGGCGACATAGGGCTTTGGGAATTTCTTGATCCGCGCGTTGAGGATGTATTCGTCGCGCCACAGGATCTTGCCGAGATCGCCCTTGACCTTGGAGCTCTCCCAGAGCGCGCGGATGTCGCCGCCGGCGCACAGGCCGCGCTCGCCCGCGCCCTCCAGCACGATGACAGCGACATCGGGATGGGCCTCGTACGCATCGAGCGCCTTGTCGATGTCGTGGAACATCTCCAACGTCACGGCATTGATCGCCTTCGGCCGATTGAGCCGGATGATGCCGGCAGAACCTTCCTTGCGCGCGATCAGATCGCCTTCGGCTGCTGCCGCATCATTCATCGCGCGTCCTCGATCAACTTGCGCGACACGATCAGCCGCATGATTTCATTGGTGCCTTCGAGGATCTGGTGCACGCGCAGATCGCGCACGATCTTCTCGACACCGTATTCGCTGAGATAGCCGTAGCCGCCGTGCAGCTGCAACGCTTGGTTGGCGACCTCGAAGCCGACATCGGTGCCGAACCGCTTGGCCATCGCACAGAGCATGGAAGCGTCCGGATCCTTGCGGTCGAGCGCGGCGGCCGCGCGCCACAAGAAGGTGCGTGCGGCTTCCAGCTCGGTCGCCATGTCGGCGATCTTGAACTGCAGCGCCTGGAATTCGTCGAGCCGCTTGCCGAACGCCTTGCGGTCCTTCATGTAGGCCAGCGCCTTGTCGAGCGCCGCCTGCGCGCCGCCGAGCGAGCACGCCGCAATGTTGAGACGGCCGCCGTCGAGCCCGGCCATCGCGATCTTGAAGCCGATGCCCTCCTCGCCGAGCCGGTTCGCGACCGGCACGCGCGCATTCTCGAACATCACAGCGCGGGTCGGCTGCGCATTCCAACCCATCTTGCGCTCATTGTTGCCGAACGACACGCCCGGCGTCTTGCCGTCGATGACCAGCGTCGAGACGCCGCCCGGACCCTCGCCGCCGGTGCGCACCATCGCCACCAGCAGGTCGGTGCTGCCGGCGCCAGAGATGAACTGCTTCTGGCCATTGAGCACGTAGTGATCGCCGTCGCGCACCGCGCGGGTGCGCAACGCGGCCGCGTCGGAGCCGGCACCCGGCTCGGTCAGGCAGTAGCTCGCGATCAGCTCCATGGTGCAGAGCTTCGGCAGCCATGTGTGGCGCTGGGTGTCGTTGCCGTAGGCATCGATCATCCAGGACGCCATGTTGTGGATCGAGATGAAGGCCGACGTGGTCGGGCACCCCGTCGCCAGAGCCTCGAAGATCAGCGCCGCGTCGAACCGCGTCATCGCCGAGCCGCCGACATCATCCTTGATATAGATGCCGCCGATGCCGAGGCCCGCCGCCTCGCGCATCACGTCGACCGGAAAGTGCTTTGTCTCGTCCCATTCGAGCGCGTGCGGCGCGATCTTCTCCGCCGCAAACGCCCGTGCCATGTCGCGAACCGCGATCTGGTCCTCGTTGAGAGCGAACTGCATGCTTCGCCTCTCGGGACGAGTTTACTTCATCGTCGGAATCGAGAACTCCGCGCCTTCCTTGACGCCGGACGGCCAACGCGAAGTCACCGTCTTGGTCTTGGTGTAGAAGCGGATCGAGTCCGGACCGTGCTGGTTGAGATCGCCGAAACCGGACTTCTTCCAGCCGCCGAAGGTGTAATAGGCGATCGGCACCGGGATCGGCACGTTGATGCCGACCATGCCGACATTGACCTTGGCGGCGAAGTCGCGCGCGGCGTCGCCGTCGCGGGTGAAGATCGCAACACCGTTGCCGTAGTCATGGTCGGACGGCAGCGCCAGCGCCTCGTGATAGTCGTGGGCGCGCACCACCGAGAGCACCGGGCCGAAGATCTCTTCCTTGTAGATCCGCATGTCCTTGGTGACGTTGTCGAACAGCGAACCGCCGAGATAGAAGCCCTTCTCGTAGCCCTGCATCTTGAAGCCGCGGCCATCGACCGCGAGCGTCGCGCCTTCCTTGATGCCGATGTCGATGTAGCTCTTGACCTTCTCGACCGCCTCGCGGGTCACCAGCGGGCCGTAATCGGCCGACGGATCGACCGAGGTGCCGATCTTGAGCGACTCGACGCGCGGGATCAGCTTCTCCATCAGGCGGTCGGCGGTGGTCTTGCCGACCGGCACCGCGACCGAGACCGCCATGCAGCGCTCTCCGGCGGAGCCGTAGCCGGCGCCGATCAGCGCATCGACCGTCTGGTCCATGTCGGCATCCGGCATCACGATGGCGTGGTTCTTGGCGCCGCCGAAGCACTGGCAGCGCTTGCCGGTCTGCGCGGCGCGCTCGTAGATGTATTGCGCGATCGGGGTCGAGCCGACGAAGCCGATCGCCTTGATATCGGGATCGTCGAGGATGGCGTCGACCGCCTCCTTGTCGCCGTTGACGACGTTGAGGATGCCGGCCGGCAGGCCCGCCTCGATCATCAATTCGGCGAGCTTCATCGGCACGCCGGGATCGCGTTCAGACGGCTTGAGGATGAAGGCGTTGCCGCAGGCGATCGCCGGCGCGAACTTCCACATCGGGATCATCGCCGGGAAATTGAACGGCGTGATGCCGGCAACGACGCCCAGGGGTTGCCGCATCGAATAGATGTCGATGCCGGGGCCGGCGCCCTCGGTGTACTCGCCCTTCATCAGGTGCGGGATGCCGCAGGCGAACTCGGCGACCTCGAGGCCGCGCTGGATGTCGCCCTTGGCGTCGGGAACGGTCTTGCCGTGCTCGCGCGCCAGCAGCTCGGCGAGCTTGTCGTAGTCGCGCTGGACCAGCTCGAGGAACCGCATCATGACGCGGGCGCGGCGCTGCGGGTTGGTGGCGGCCCATTCCGGCTGGGCGGCCTTGGCGTTCTCGACCGCGGCGCGGAGCTCGGCCTTGGAGGCCAGCGCCACCTTGGCCTGGACCTCGCCGGTCATCGGCTCGAAGACGTCAGCCGTACGGCCCGACGTGCCCTTGACCTCCTTGCCACCGATGAAATGTCCGATTGAGCGCATGGAAAAACCTCCCTGAAGCACCTGAATCGCCGCTCCTCGCGGCGGGATCGCTTTACAAACCCTATTGACCCTGCATTTTATGGGATTCAAGTCCGATAAATTGCACCATAGATGTGCGGAAATGCTGGATCAAGGCGGCGGCACAATCGACTGGGACGACTTCCGTTTCGTGCTTGCCATCGTGCGCGGCGGGTCGGTTTCGGCTGCCGCCAAGCAGCTCGGCGTCGATCATGCCACAGTGATCCGCCGTGTCGACCGGCTGGAGCGCCACCTCTCCGCAAAACTGTTTGATCGGCGCAAGACCGGCTATCTGCTGACCGAGGCCGGCCAGCGGGTCGCCGACAGCGCGGAGGCGATGGAATCCACCATCGTCGCCAACCAGGAGGCGGTCGGCGGCTCGCGCGCCCACCTCACCGGCACGGTGCGGATCGGCGCGCCCGATGGGTTCGGCAGCCACTTCCTGGCCTCGCGGCTGGTCAAGTTCACCGAGCGGTATCCCGATCTCGATCTGCAGCTCGTCGCCACCGCGCGGCTGTTCTCGCTCTCCAAACGCGAGGCCGACATCGCGATCAGCCTGACCATGCCGAAGGAAGGCCGCATCGTCGGCCGCAAGCTCTTGGACTACACGCTCGGGCTTTATGCCGCACCCGCCTATCTCGCCCAGGCGCCGGCAATTGCCGCACGCGCCGACCTGCCGCGGCACCGCTTCGTCGGCTACATCGAGGAGCTCTTGTTCACGCCGGAGCTGGACTACCTGCCGCAGGTCTCGCCAAAGATCTCGGCGAAATTCCGCAGCGCCAATCTGATCGCGCAGCTCAACGCCACCATCGCCGGCTTCGGCATCGCCGTGCTGCCGCACTTCATGGCGACGGCCCACCCCGAGTTGCAGCCGGTGCTGCCGGACGAGGTGCGGATCTCCCGCACCTTCTGGCTCCTGATGCACGCCGACAGCAAGGATCTCGCCCGCATCCGCGCGGTGGCGGACTACATCTACGAGACGGTGGAAGCCGAGCGCGCGCTGTTCAGCGGGGTGTAGCGCTCACCGACGTTGTCAGACGGATCGGATGCCGCGCGGGTCGGCATCCCGGTTCGAGGCGACGTAATCGACCTCGCCACGCGAGATCCCGATGTCCATGAGCTCCCGGTCACTCAGGCTGCCGAGATCGGCGCGCAGCCGCTCCCATTTGCGCCATTCCTGAATTGCATCCCAAAAGCCCTTGAAGGCGCTCACGATCCGCGGCGTCGATGTGGTCGCCTGGGCTGAACGCGCTGGACTGTAGGTCGTGCTCATTGCTGCACCTCCGGGATACGTCCTTTCCACCCGGACAAGATGCCGCGGCATGCGCTTGCGCGCTTAACAGTCGGCTTACAATTTCCTCATCGGCGGCTTATTCTTGGCACACCAAGCGGTGCCACACGATCGTCCGAGGCACACCCAAGGGATTCGCGGCTTGCGCTATCTCTTCGAGGAGTACGCACTCGACACGGACCGGCGCGAGTTGCATCGCGGAACGGACATGGTTTCCGTCGCGCCGCAGGTATTCGACCTGCTCGACTTTCTGATCCGCAACAGGGACCGCGTCGTCAGCAAAGACGACGTCATCCACGCCATCTGGAATGGGCGCAGTGTGTCCGATGCAGCCTTGACCACTCGGTTAAACGCTGCGCGGAGCGCAATCGGCGACTCCGGTGAGCAGCAGCGCCTCATCAAGACACTGCCACGCAAAGGTTTCCGGTTCATCGGTGCGGTCCGGGAAGAGCGGACGACGGCAAGCGCGGCAAGGGGCGCCGAGCCGATAGAACCGCGGCAGCCTCCCCTCAAGCTCCCCGACAAGCCCTCGATTGCCGTGCTGCCCTTCCAGAACCTTAGCGCCGACCCGGAGCAGGAGTATTTCGCCGACGGCGTCGTAGAAGACATCACGATGGCCCTGTCGCGGTTTCATTGGCTGCTTGTGATCGCGCGCAATTCGAGTTTCACCTACAAGGGCCGGCCCGTCGACATCAAGCAGGTCGGCCGCGAACTCGCGGTGCGCTATGTGCTCGAAGGGAGCGTGCGCAAGGCCGGAAACCGCATTCGTATCGCCGGTCAGCTTATCGATGCTGAAACCGGCGCGCATCTCTGGGCCGACCGCCTTGACGGCGCGCTCGAAGATATCTTCGATCTACAGGACCAGGTGACGTCTACCGTGGTAGGCGCAATCGCACCCATGCTGCAGCGCGAGGAAATCAAGCGAGCCACGCGCAAGCCAACCGAAAATCTGGAGGCATATGACTATTACCTGCGCGGCTTGGCGACCGCTCGTCGGTGGACGAAGGATGCAAACAGCGAAGCGCTCCAGCTCTTCTACAAGGCGATCCAGCTCGATTCCGGTCTGGCGTGCGCCTATGGCATGGCCGGATGGTGCTACATCCAGCGTAGAGCGCGACGCTGGATGATCGATCGTGCGCAGGAAACTGCCGAAGCTACGCGGCTCGGATGGAAGGCCGTGCATCTGGGAGCAGATGACCCGGCAGCGATGTGCATGGGAGCATATGTACTCGCCTTCATAGCGCACAAATTCGATGATGCCATTGCGTTCGTGGATCGCGGACTGACGATCAATCCGAACCTGGCAATGGCTTGGAATCTCGGTGCTTGGGTCAGAGCCTTCAGAGGCGAGCCCGACCTCGTGCTTGACTACGCCGCGCGTGCCATGCGCCTGAGCCCGCTCGATCCGTCGATGTACGCCAACCACGGAGCCGTATCGTATGCGCATTTTCTCTCGGGCCACTACGATATGGCATCGTCATGGGCCGAAAAGACATTGCGCGACAATCCGAATTTCCTGCTGGCCATCTGCATGTTCGCCGCCAGCAATGCGCTCACCGGACGCCTCGAGCCGGCTCAAAAGGCCATCGCACGTGTACGCGAACGCGCTCCCAATTTGCGCATCTCCAATCTGGAAGAGCTGGCGCCATTTCGTCGAGCGGAGGATCTTGCGCGCTTTATCAAAGGCCTCCGCGAAGCAGGGCTTCCCGAATGACCGTGAATGCGCGGCTCGCCCTTGGAGCCGCCGTCGACCCGACCAATTGCGTCGGTCTCCGACGCCAAGGCCCGGTTTGAGCCAGACATCGGAACCTTACGAGTACTCGCCCTAAAGCATGATCCGGAAAAGTGCGAAGCGGTTTTCCGAAAAGATCATGCTCAAACAAAAGGCCAAAGCGCGATGACGATTCAACCTAATCTCATCGCGCTTTAGTTTACCTTCGTCTTTTTCGCCGGCGCCTTGGCCGCGGCGGCACGTCCCAGCACCGCCTCGCGGCCCGCCGACAGGATCTCGTCGGACATTTCGCCGCTTCCGGCGATACGCGACATCACGATGGTGCCCATCATGGTCGCCAGCGTCGCCGTCGCCTGCTTGCGGGCGGCCTTGCGCGGCACGTCCAGGATCTGGTCGGCCATCATGTCGATCATCTGGTCGAGCTTGAGGGCAAACGCCTTGCGGGTCTTCGGGCTCTCGCGGGCGATCTCGGCGCCGAGCGCCGGGATCGCGCAGCCCTGGCCGGGATCGTCGCGGTGCACCGCCGAAAGATAGCCGTCGATGATGGTCGAAAGCCGCTTCTCCGGCGGCGTGTCCGCGGCGACCTTGCGCCAGCGCTCGATGGCGCGGTCCATCGCGTAGCTGAAGGCCTCGATCACCAGCGCCTCGCGCGAGTCGAAATGCGCGTAGAAGCCGCCATGGGTCAGGCCGGCGTCCTTCATCAGGTCGGCGACGCCGATGCCGTGGGCGCCCCGCTCGCGCAGCCGCGTCGCGGCCTTCTTGACGATCCGCGCGTGGGTCTCCTGCTTGTGTTCTTTCGAATAGCGCATGCCGCTCTCATGGAATGTTTCTAATCATATAATAGCAGATTTGCGGCCGGAATGCTGCAGTTATTTCGCCTTGTCGGGCACTTTGGGTTCCCCGCCGAGCATCGAAAACGTCGCGGTCGCGTGCAGCGCAAGATTGCCCCTGCCGTCGCGGACGAAGCCCTCGGCGTAGCTGGTCTGGCGGCCGAGCTTGATCACCTTGCCTTCGGCGCTGATGGTGCCCGACCGTGCCGACAGCGGCCGCAGATAGGTCAGCTTGAGGTCGAGCGTCACCGAGGTCTGCCCCGCCGGCAGCATGGTCGAGATCGCGCAGCCCATCGCGGTATCGAGCAGCGCCGCGGCGGTCGCGCCGTGCAGCAGGCCGATGGTGTTTTCCAGGCTCTCATGCGGCTCGAGTTCCATCACGATGCGGCCCTCGTCGACCACCGCCATGCGGAAGCCGATCAGTTTCGCCATCGGCGGCGGCGGCAACCGGCCATCGCGGATCGCGCGCATCGCCTCGATCCCGGACATCGGCAGCGCCGCCTTCGCCACGGGTCCCGGCGCCTGCCATTCCACCACGCGGGCGCGCCGCAAATCGGGCGAATGAAGATCGATGCTTTCGGCGGCAGTCATGACGGCTCCATTTATATGATAATTATAATTCTATAGATCCGTGTCCCTCGGCGCAACCGCCGCACCCGGTCCTTGACAGAGCCATGCTTTGTCCGGGACATGGCCCAAGTCATTCCGAGGCGACGCAAGCGTCGAACCCGGAATCCCGAGATTCCGGGTCTGGTGCTTGCGCACCATCCCGGAATGACTTGTCGATCCAATCCTGCGCCGGGACTTTTTCCATGGACATGCTCAATCCCCACTGCGGCATCGCCCGCGACGACAGAGGCGTCGTCCGCCTGACCATCTGCAACGCCGGCAAGCTGAACATCGTGAGTTCCGCCGTCACCAACGGCGTGCGCGAGGGCTTTGAGCATCTGGCCGCCGATCCGAGCATCCGCGCGGTGATCCTGACCGGCGAAAGCGAGCGCAGCATGATCGGCGGCGCCGACATCAAGGAAATGGCGAGGCTCGACCAGCCATCCGCCGAAGCATTCATCAGCCGGCTGCGCGACCTCTGCGAGGCCGTGCGCAAATTCCCGGCGCCGGTGATCGCCCGCCTGCCCGGCTGGTGCCTCGGCGGCGGCCTCGAGGTCGCGGCGGCCTGCGACGTCCGCGTCGCCGCGCATGACGCGATGTTCGGCATGCCCGAGGTGCGCGTCGGCATCCCCTCGGTGATCCACGCCGCGCTGCTGCCGCGCCTGATCGGCTGGGGCCGCGCCCGCTGGCTGATGATGACCGCGGAGAACATCGACGCTCAAACCGCGCTCGCCTGGGGCCTGGTCGACACCGTGGCAAAACCCGGCGGCCTCGACCAAGCCGTCGAGCACACCGTCAAGGCGCTGCTGGAATGCGGCCCCGAGGCGCTACGGATCCAGAAGGATCTGCTGCGGCAATGGGAAGAGCTGCCGCTGACCGAGTCGGTGAACCTCAGCGTCGGCGTGTTCGGAAAGTCGTTCCAGACCGGCGAGCCGCAGCGGCTGCTGCAGGGGTTTTTGGATCGGAAGCGGTAGCCGCCAGCGCTCAGCTCGAGACAGGGATTTCGATCAACACCAGCGTGCCGCGGCCCGGTTCGCTCTCCAGCGCGATCCGGCCGCTGAGCGACGACACGACGGTGTTAAAGGCGATGTGCAGGCCGAGGCCGATATTGCCCCGCTCCCGCCCGGTGGTGAAGAACGGATCGAACACGCGGGCTTGCAAATCCTCGCGGATGCCGACGCCTTGGTCGGCGCAGGCGATCCGCGCCAGCGCCTGATCCGGCTGCGTCACCGTCATGGTGAAGCGTCCGCCGCGGCCGTCGGGATAAGCGTGCGCCGCGGCGTTGAACGCCAGATTGCTGATCACCTGCGCCAGCGCGCCGGGATAGCTGCTCAGAACGATGCCTTGCGGGCAATCGAGTTCGACGATCAATCCCTGCCGGGACAGCAGCGGCCCGAGCTTCGCGATCAGCTCGGACAGCCATCCGCCGAGCTCGAATGTATGGCGCTCCTCGTCGGCGTGGTGGATGGCGACCTGCTTGAAGCTGTGCACCATCTCGGATGCCCGATGCAGGTTTTCCGAGGTCAGTCGAAGGCCGTTCTCGATCCGTGCAATGCCCCTTGTCAGGTCGGAGCGCCGGACGGCTGCGCCCTTCAGCGCCTCGCCCATCGCGCGAAGGTCCGCCTCCATGGTCGTTGATGTGGTCAGCGCCAGGCCAAGCGGCGTGCTGACCTCATGTGCGACACCGGCGACGAGCTGCCCGAGCGAGGCCAGCTTCTCGGCCTGCACGAGCTGCGATTGCGTTGCGTGCAAATCGCGCAACGAGGCTTCCGAGCGCTCCTTTTCACGTTTCAGCGCCTGCGCCGTCCGGAACTGCTGGCGCGCGCGGAACTCGCGGGCGGCGACGGCGTAAAGCGACAATGCATAGGCATTGATGACGAGGGAATGATTGATGAAGCGCAAGCCCGGCGGCAACGCCGGCCCGAGTGATTCAGCGATGCATAGCGCAATCCATGTCGTGAGACAGAACACGGCTAGCGGCCCGATCCGGAGCGGCAGCATGGTCGAGACGAACAGGATCACCATCATCACGCCGGGTGCCGCATAGGTGAATCCCGAGGGCAGCACGAGGTAGACGCTCGGCAGCACGCAGCCTGGAACGACGCAATAGACGAGGAAGATCGTCTCGGCCCACGGCTTCATCGCGGGCACCGAGAGCAAGGCGGTGAGCGGCAGCAGGACCAGCACGGCGACCCCGCCGCGGATCGCCAGCGTGGTCGCCACGACGTCAGGATAGAGCACCCAATCCCAGAACGCATATCCGGCATAGGTAAAGGCGCCGAGCAGCATCGCGACCTGTGTCCAGCCGATATTGCCCCGCACGTACTGGTCTACAAATCGGCGCTCCTCGACGATGTCGTCGAATCGCAGTCCAAGGCGGGTCAAAAGACGGAGCATTACAATATCAAACGAAAAAGGCCTGGCACTGGAACTTGGCACTGCAAATGGAGCGTCGAAAATGATCTACGACAGCTTGCCCGCGCTGTCGCGTCCTTTTGGCGCATCGGCGACCGCGGCGCGGCATCGCGCCGCGCCCCTCACCGGGCGTTGGCCGGGGCGTGGGTCGGCCAGAGGTCGGCGCGCCAGTGCAGCGCGATCGCCAGCATGGCGATGAAGCCGGCGGCGGCGAGCAGCGTGCCGGTCGCGGTGTAGCCGATCAGGTCGATCAGGCTGCCGGCAGCGAGCAGCCCGAGCGGCAGGCCGTAGATCACCATCATGCGCACGCCCATGACGCGACCGCGCAGATGCGCGCTGGCGTTGCGCATCAGCATCACGGCGGCCGAGATCATCGACATGCTCTGCGCGATGCCGGCGAGCAGCAGGCAGGCCATCGCGACCGGCATGGTCCGGAGCTCGACGAACACCAGGAGCATGGCGTACCAGGCGAGCGTCGCGCCGATCAGAAGCCGCGCGATGCGTACCCCGCCGGCCATGCTGAGCGTGATCGAGCCGATCAGCGAGCCCACCGCAAAGCTTGCCGAGAGATAGCCGAGCCCGGTCTGGTCGGTAAGGAAGATGTCGCGCGCGACATAGGGCAACAGGCCGTTGGTCAGTGGAAACGCGGTGAGGTTGGCCAGGAACGCGACGCAGAGCGCGGCGCGCATGCCCGGGCCGCTCCAGGCATAGACGATGCCCTCCTTGAGGTCGCGCAGCAGCTTTGAACCCGGCGCGTCGCCGGCCGCGAGATCGGTCGTGCCATGCGACTTGGGGCGGCTCATGCAGAGCATCAGGATGGCGGCGACGAAATAGAAGCCGGCGATCCCGACGTAGACATAGCCGATGCCGAGCGCCGCGAACAATCCGGCCCCGGTCAGGGCTCCTGCGATGCGCGCCGAGTCCTGCGTGGTGCGCGCCAGGCTGATGGCGCCCACCAGCTGCTCCGGCGGCATGATGTCGGCGAGCAGCGCGCCGCGCACCCCGAGATCCGACGGGCGGATCACGCCCATGATCGCGACGATGATCATGACGTTGAGCGGGGCGAGATGCCCGGTCAGCGCTAGCGTCATGATGGTGCCGGCGAGCGCCGTATAGGCAAAGCGCATCACGGCCAAGAGATCGCGGTGCCCCATGCGGTCGCCGATCATGCCGACGACCGGCGCGACCAGCGTGCCGACATATTGCAGCGACGCCAGCACGGTCAACAGCAGCACCGAGCCGGTCTCGACCATGATGTACCAGCCGAGCACCAGCGTCTCGACCTCGAACGCCCACGAGGTGAGCAGATCGGACGGCCATTGAAAGCGATAGCTGCGGATGCGAAATGGCGCGAGCGCGGAGGTCCGCGTGGTCCCGCTCAAGACGCGATGACGCGTGTCACGGCGTGTCCTGCCCTTTTTCCTTGTTCTTCTGGGTCTTGGTTCTTGGTCGTGCTTGCGGCGCTTTGAATCTGTCTTGAGTCGCTTGGGAAAATGCCCTGTTCCGGCAGCGTAGCGCCGAGGCGATTGGTGTCAATCGAAGCCGCCGCATGCGGCCATGCACGATGGTATCCGCGGCGACGGGATAGCGCAGCCTCGCGAAGCGCAGGCCTACACCGGCGGCACGGCGCGCCGCAGCATGAAATGGGTGGGTATGAAAGCGAGCAGCGGCAGGCCGATCATCAGGCCGGCCAGCCACACCAGCGGCGGCACGAAGCCTTGCGCCGCCCTGTCGCTTGTGCCGAAGACGTAGTTGATGTTGACCGGAGTCGTGCCCGGGTCCGGCCGCGGTCCCGGCATCACAAAGTAGCAGATCAGCAGCAGCGCCCATGCCAGCACGCTCCAGGCGATCAGCGCGCGCTGGTCATAGCCGAGCCGCCAGACCAGGAATAGCAGCAGGAACGGCAGCCAGCCGTGGAAGCCCGACAGGAACCGCAGGAACAGCGACAGGTTCTGGTCGAACATGTAGTCCGTCATTCCGGTGAGCGAGTAGCCGGCGACATGGGCGAGAAAGTCGATCACCCAAAATGTTTGCGGCACAAGGAGTCCGACGGCGCACATCGAAATCAACAGCGCGCTCTCGGTCCAGATCCCGATCAAGGTGAGGATCAGGCAGACGTCGCAGAAATACAGAAAGTTGGTCGGCCCGTACCAGTAGGTGTACACCGGCACCAGGACGGCCATGAAGGCGCTGAAGCCGATCTTGACGGAGAGCGGAATGCGGGCGGACGGCTGCTCGACGGCGATCACGGACATTGCGGTGGGACTTTCCATTGCACAATCCGCCAGCCCTAGCGCCGGCTCGGTAAACAGACCCGTATTCCGCAACCTTGAATTGATCGGCGTTCGGAATTCGGTTAACGCCAACTCAGCGGTGCCGGTACAGTTTTAGCTGCCCGCGCGCGCGATGATCGTGCTAGCATGCCTGTTCCGAAGCCGCGGAGGACGACATGAACGCCTTCGAAGTTTTCGCGATCTACCTGGCGCCCTTTGTGATCATCGCGATCGCAATCCGGCTGCTGATGCGGCGTTATGCCGTCGACCTGCCGGACGTCCAGAAACAAGCGGGCTCCGCGCCGAAGCGACGATTTCTGCTCGGCGCCTGGCGGTCGGATTAGATCAGCCGCGCGAGCGAATGGATCGACGCCGACGCTCCATCAAACCGGTGAAATCGGTGAAGACGTGACTGGACCGGCCGCAATCCGCACGTCCTTGTAGGCCGAGCGGATGGCACCGAGCACCGCTTCATCAGAGGACGTGACCTCGTAGAACGTGCTGTCGACCGCACGGATCATGATCCATGTGTCGTCCTGTTCCGGGAGAGTGCCGACGAACTGCCCCCAGATCACCTGGGATGCTTCGCGCGCGGCTTTCGAAAGCGCTGCACCGCTGACCACCGTCCCCTTGGCTGCGAACGCCTCGAGCTGATGCTCCCCGGCGACCATGAATTCATCAAGGGCGCGGCCAAGCACCGGATGATGCAGCACGACCGGCGAAACCATCCAGCTGGCCTGAAGAGAGCGCGGAGCGAGCAGATCAATCAGATCGCGAAGATCAAGCGCCAGGGCTCCGTTGCAATCGTCATGGATACGAAGCGTAGTCATGGGCGCTCCTGGATCAATGCAACGCCTTCTAGACCGGCTTGCCTCTTCAAGCGCTTAGGAGCTTGCATCAATTCGTCGGATTGTTGGTAACCAACTTCGCGCCGATCTCTCAACTCGTCATTGCGGGGCGAGCGAAGCGAGAGCCCGGATTCCATCAGAGCAAATAATCCGTCGCGAAATGGATTCCCCGTTCGCGCCGGAGCGGCGAAGCGAGATGCAAAGCTCGGACAGATCATGTCGCGAGAATGCGGACGTGGGACTCACAAGAGGCGCCAAACACTCGGTGTCGTCCCTGCGAAAGCAGGGGACCCATAACCACAGGGCGTTGTCGTTA
>NZ_LFIQ01000115.1:0-9236 GCF_001189245.1 Bradyrhizobium pachyrhizi
CAGACTTCCAAGACACAGGGACCCATAACCCCAAATGGCAATTGGCGCGCGCCGCTGGGGCCACAGCTTGTTTCGACAACGCATGGCGGTGGTTATGGGTCCCGGCTTTCGCCGGGACGACGCGAGGAGAGAGTGCCCCTACCGCGTCTTGCCGCCGAATTCGCCGCTGGCAATCCGCGCCACGCGGCTGCCGGCTGCGGCCGGCGCGCTGTTTCGTTCAAACATGCCATCGCTGCCGCTCTCGCGCGGCAAGGACGACGCTTCATCGACACGGCCGCCGCCCGGCCAGAACAGCAGGACCAGGTTCATCACGCCATTGACGGCCGCGCCGACCACCGTCGCTGTGTGCTGATAGGTCAGCGCATATTGGGGGAATCGTCCGGCAACGGCCCTGTCGAGCACCATGAGGGCGACCCATGCCGCCATCACGCAGACCGGATCCCAGCCCATGTCGCGCACCCGCATCGATTGCAGCATGAAGCAGATGACGAGCATGCCGTAGAAGGCAATGACCAGCACGGGGTTGCTCGATGCCTGCGCCAGCAGCACGTCCATACTGCCGCTCGCCGGTGCGTTGCCGGTGACGCCGTAGACCAGCATCATAAAGCCGAGGCCCACGACGAAGGTGCAGAAGAAGAAAGCCAGTCGGCCCATCCGGGCATTGAAGCCGAAGATGTAATTCAGCATGTGACGCACCCCTTTGGCGGCAGCGTCGGCCAGGGATGCTTTCCGGACCATGAAGCCCGCAGGCGCTTGCCGGCCTGTGGTTTCCGGGAGCTTTACCGGATCGTTAAAGCCTGCTGCAGTGCGGGCGTGGGTCGTTGCCGAAGGCCGCCGCCTGCGACAATCGTTGCCCACGCAACCGGCATTATATTTCTTGCCATGGTCGATTTAGACGAATTATGATGCAAGGTGCTGAGGTATGCGCCGAAGGTTCTAAGTCAGCGCCGTCGGTTCATGCTTGCTGCAGACTTGCGATATCGCGCACAAAATACGTCACAGAACGACGCGCGCAAAGCGTGACCCCCGGGCCCTCGTGATCGAGCCTCGTGGGATCTTTGGTTGAGGAGGGGAGTGAATATGAAAAAGGCATTTTGGCTGGCAGGCGCCATGGCTCTGGCGCTGGCGCAGCCCGCGATGGCGGCTGACAGCGTCAAGATCGGCTTCGTGTCGACCTTCAGCGGTCCGACCGCCGTGATCGGCAACGACATGCGCAATTCCTTCGAGCTCGCGCTCGACCATCTCGGCCGCAAGATCGACGGCAAGCCGGTCGAGGTGATCTACGAGGACGACCAGCAGAAGCCCGATGTCGGCAAGCAGAAGACCGAGAAGCTGGTGCAGTCCGACAAGGTCGACTTCATCGTCGGCTACATCTGGTCGAACGTGCTGCTGGCGTCGCTGAAGACCGCGGTCGATTCCAAGACCTTCCTGATCTCGGCCAATGCCGGTCCGTCGCAGCTCGCCGGCGAACTGTGCTCGCCTTACGTGTTCTCGACCTCCTGGCAGAACGACCAGACCCCGCAGGCGGTCGGCACCTACATGAACCAGAAGGGCGTCAAGTCGGTGTTCCTGATCGGCCCGAACTACGCCGCGGGCAAGGACATGCTGGCCGGCGTCAAGAGCACGTTCAAGGGCCAGGTCGTCGGCGAGGAATATACGGTGTGGCCGAGCCAGCTCGACTTCTCCGCCGAGCTCACCAAGGCGAAGAACTCCAAGGCCGAGTCGATCTTCGTGTTCTATCCGGGCGCGGCCGGCGTGCAGTTCCTGAACCAGTACGCGCAGGCCGGCATCAAGCAGCAGATCCCGCTCTACACCGCGTTCACCATCGACGAATTGTCGCTGCCGTTGCAGAAGGACAATGCGCTCGGCGTTCCCGGCGCGCAGCAATGGGTCAACGACCTGCCCAACGAGGAGAACAAGAAGTTCGTCGCCGACTACCGCAAGAAGTATCCGGGGCTGCGGCCGACCTTCTACGGCGCGCAGTCCTACGACGCTGCCAACCTCATCAACAGCGCCGTGGTCGCGGTGAAGGGCGACCTGACGAAGAAGGACGCGATGAAAGCCGAGATGGAGAAGGTGAACTTCAAATCGGTGCGCGGACCGTTCAAGTACGGCAACAACCACATTCCGATCCAGAACTTCTATCTGCAGGACGTGGTCAAGGACGCCGAGGGCCAGCTGTCGCTGAAGACGGTCGCGACCATCGTCAAGGACGACCAGGATCGCTTCCACGACAAGTGTCCGATGAAGTGATTGTCGGGCGTCTTTTTGGCGCGCAGCTTGCTTTGCGTTTACCTCGCCCCGCGTGCGGGGAGAGGTCGGCGCATAGCGCCGGGTGAGGGGGACTCTCCACGAACCCGGTCTGCGGAGCTGCCCCTCACCCCAACCCTCCCCCCGCGAAGAGCGGGGCGAGGGAGTTCACGTAGCGGCGGCGCATGCGCGCTGCCGCTGTTTCATTTAATGGTGACGTAACCTCACGATGTATCTCGTCGTCGAACAACTGCTGAACGGCCTGCAATTCGGCCTCCTGCTGTTCCTGCTGGCGGCCGGGCTGACGCTGGTGTTCGGCATCATGGACTTCGTCAACCTGGCGCACGGCTCGCTCTACATGATGGGCGCCTATTTCGCGGCGACCTTCGTGGCCTGGACCGGCAGCTTCGTGCTCGGCGCGCTGATGGCGCTGGGCGCCACGCTGTTGCTCGGCATCGCGCTGGAATATGTCGCGCTCAGGCATCTCTATGGCCGCGACCATCTCGACCAGGTGCTGGCGACGTTCGGCCTGATCCTGTTCTTCAACGACGCCGTCCGGCTGATCTGGGGCCCGGCGGGCCTCGCGCTGCCGCTGCCGGCCTGGCTCACCGTGCCGGTGCAGATCATTCCCGGCGTCTACTATCCGGCCTACCGCCTCATGATCATCGTGGTCGCGCTGGCGGTCGCAGCAATGCTCTATCTCGTCGTGATGCGCACCCGCATCGGCATGCTGATCCGCGCCGGCGCCTCCAACCGCGAGATGATCGGGGCGCTCGGCATCAACATCAAGCTGCTGTTCACGCTGGTGTTCGGCCTTGGCGCGGCGCTCGCCGGCCTCGCCGGGCTGATGCAGGCGCCGATCCTCACCGTGCAGATCGGCATGGGCGAGAACATCCTGATCCTGGCCTTCGTCATCATCGTGATCGGCGGCATCGGCTCGATCCGCGGCGCGTTCATGGCCGCGATCTTCGTCGGCATCATCGACACGATGGGCCGCGCCTTCCTGCCCGACCTGCTGCGCAAGGTGCTGAGCGGAGCGGCGGCGTCCACCGCGGCGCCGGCGCTGTCCTCGATGCTGATCTACCTCCTGATGGCCATCATTCTTGTGCTGCGGCCCGAGGGGCTGTTCCCGGCGGCCAGACGATGACGGGAAAGCTCAACGTCTCCAATGCGGTCGCGGCGCTAATGTGTGCCGCCCTGATGCTGCTGCCGCTCTATTCGGCGGTCACGGGCAATATCTTCATCCTCACGCTGTTCACCCGGATCGTGATCTTCGCGCTCGCCGCCGCGAGCCTCAATCTGATCATGGGCTATGGCGGCATGATGAGCTTTGGCCACGCCGCCTATCTCGGCATCGGCGGCTATGCCGTCGGCATCCTCGCCGCCGAGGGCATCGGCTCCGGCTTCATCCAGTGGCCGGTGGCGCTCGCCGTCTCGGCGCTGTTTGCGCTGCTGATCGGCGCGCTCTCACTGCGCACCCGCGGCGTCTATTTCATCATGATCACGCTGGCCTTTGCGCAGATGGCCTACTACATCGCCTCCGCGCTGTCCCGCTACGGCGGCGACGACGGGCTTACCGTCTACAAGCGCAGCGATTTCGCCGGCCTGATCAACCTGTCGGATCGCAACCAGTTCTACTACCTCTGCCTGGCCTGCCTGTTCGGCGGCCTCTATCTGATCTGGCGCATCGTCAATTCGCGCTTCGGCCTCGTGGTGCAGGGCGTCCGCTCCAACGAGCAGCGCATGCAGGCGATCGGCTTCCATGCCAACCGCTACCGCCTGGTCTGCTTCGTGATATCGGGCACGATCTGCGGTCTGGCCGGCGCGCTGCTTGCCAACAACACCGATTTCGTCAGCCCCGCGGTGATGTACTGGACCCGCTCCGGCGACCTCATGGTGATGGTGATCCTCGGCGGCATGGGCTCGCTGTTCGGTCCCGTCATCGGCGCGATCGTCTATCTCCTGCTCGAGGAGCTGCTGTCGCAGTTCACCGAATATTCGGGGCTGATCCTGGGCCCGGTGCTGCTCCTGATCGTGCTGTTCGCGCGCGGCGGCATCATGGGCCTGCTCGGGAGGATGCGCCGTGGTTGAGCCCCTGCCAAATCCGCTGCTGCGCGTCGACAATCTGGTCCGCCGCTTCGGCGGCATCACCGCGACCGACAACCTCTCGATGGAGGTGGTGCCAGGCGAATTGCACGCCATCATCGGCCCGAACGGCGCCGGCAAGACGACGCTGATCAGCCAGCTCACCGGGCAGGTGATGCCGAACTCCGGCACCATCCGCTTCGCCGGCCGCGACGTGACGAACCTGCCGTCCTACAAGCGCAGCCGGCTCGGGCTGGCACGCTCGTTCCAGATCACCTCGCTGCTGAAGGATTTTTCCGCGATCGACAATGTCGCGCTGGCGGCGCAGGCGCATGACGGCCACTCGTTCCGCTTCTGGGGCAATGCGCGCAAGGAGCGGCATCTGCGCGAGTCCGCACGCGCGGCGCTCGAACGCGTCGGCCTCGGCAGGCGCGCCGATATCGTGGTGTCGCAATTGAGCCATGGCGAGCAGCGCGAGCTCGAGCTCGCGGTCGCGCTCGCCACCAGGCCGCAGCTGTTGCTGCTGGACGAGCCGATGGCCGGGCTCGGCGTCACCGAATCGGCGCGGATGGTCGCGCTGCTGAAGGAGCTGCGGAAGGAAGTCACCATCGTCCTGGTCGAACACGACATGGAGGCGGTGTTCGCGCTGGCCGACCGCATCACGGTCCTGGTTTATGGCCGCGTCATCGCCTGCGACGTGCCGGACGCGATCCGCAAGCACGAAGAGGTCAAGCGCGCCTATCTCGGCGAACAGCATGCGGTGACGCGCCATGGCTGAGACCAAGATGACTGAAACCCTGCTCGAAGTGGATGGCATCGAGACCTGCTACGGGCTGAGCCAGGTGCTGTTCGGCTTGTCGCTCAAGATCAAGTCGGGCGAGATGGTCGCGCTGATGGGCCGCAACGGCATGGGCAAGACCACGACGATCCGCTCGATCATGGGGCTGACGCCGGCGCGATCAGGCGCCATCCGCTTCGCCGGCGAGGCGGTGCGCGGCCTGCCGTCCTACAAGATCGCAAAGCTCGGCATCGGCTTGGTGCCCGAAGGCCGCCAGATCTTCCCCAACCTGACGGTGCGCGAAAATCTCGTCGCCGCATCAGGCAATCGCCTTGGCGCCTCCGATCCGTGGACCATCGACAAGATCCACGCGCTGTTTCCGCGGCTCGCCGAACGCACGAACAATATGGGCGTCACGCTGTCCGGCGGCGAGCAGCAGATGCTCGCGATCGGCCGCGCGCTGATGACCAATCCCAAGCTGCTGATCCTCGACGAGGCGACCGAAGGCCTCGCACCCCTGATCCGCGACGAGATCTGGAGCTGCCTGTCGATGCTGAAGGGACGCGGACAGTCGGTGCTGGTGATCGACAAGAACGTCGGAAACCTCGCCCGCATCGCCGACCGCCACTACATCATCGAGCGCGGCAAGACGGTGTGGAGCGGCACCAGCGAGCAGCTGATCGCCGAGCCGGACCTGCAGCACAAGTATCTCGGGATCTAGCTAACGCCCGCCTTGCCGCGAAGCGCTCCGCAGCAAGCGCTTGGCTGCGTCGGCTGCCGCCGCAGCATAAGCTCGGTCGCCATGCACCAGCATCAAGGAGATCGCGCCCTCGGAGAGTAACCAGATCTCGCGCGCACGGCGGAGAGCTTCGCGGACACCGGCCCGCTTCAGCAAGTCGCCAAGATGGGTTTCGAGCAAGGCCTTGTGCCGGCGCGCAATCGCGCGTGCAGGGTGGCCCGGAAGATCGGCCAGCTCGATGACCAGCCTGGTGAATCCCGAGCCGGCCCATCGCGGCCTGTCCGCCCAGACCGCAAGGTCGCGGAACAGGCCATCGATGATCGCCGCCGGCGAGCCGGAGAGCTTGTCGCCAAAGGTCGCGAACGCGGCCAAGGCCAGTTCGTTCTGGGCTTCGAGCACGAAGGCCAGCAGCTGATCCTTGCTTTGAAAGTGATTGTAGAGCGTGCGCTTCGTCACCCTCGTCGCCGATGCGATTTCGTCCATGCTGACACGGCTGTATCCGCGCTGGCGAAACAGGACGTATGCGGCAGCAAGGATGCGCCGCCGGGTCGGTTCTGCAGATCGCGCCATGCAGTCACCCTCTTAAAATATACCGGGTAGTGAATTTACATCGGTTGAAAAACCAATTGGAATGGCATCCGCGACTTTTTCAGCCCGTTGTAGTCGGCTTCCTCCCTCGAGCTGCGAAGGCAGATCATCATGCCCGACTCATTGACGCTCGGAGAAATCAGAGCTCGTCCGGTGGTGCTCAAGCTGAAGCGGCCGGTGGTCGCGCGCATTGTCACGATATCGGAGTGGCCGCTCGTACTCATCGATCTGGTGACGGAGGAGGGCATTGTCGGGCGCGGCTATCTCGAGCCTTACGTCGTGAAATCGATGCGATATCTGGTTCCGGCGTTGCATGATCTCGGCGAATTGCTCAAAGGTCGGAGCGTGGCGCCTGTCGAGTTGTTCGAGGCGGCGCGCAAATCGCTTCACTTCGTCGGCTACGAGGGAATGTCGATGATCGCCGCGTCGGGCCTCGACATGGCCGCGTGGGACGCGTTGGCGAAAGCGGCAAACAAGCCGCTGTGCGTGCTGCTGGGGGCGACGGTCGGCGCCGTGAGATCCTACAACAGTAACGGCCTTTGGTTGAAGGAGCCGGCCGCCGTCGCCGCCGAAGCTTTGGAATTGCGGGACGAAGGAGGTTTCTCAGCCCTGAAACTGCGCCTCGGCAGGAGCGATCCACGCGAGGATCTGGCGACCCTCGACGCCGTTCGAAAAGCCGTCGGGGATCGCATGCATCTGATGGTGGACTACAACCAGGGGCTCAATCTCGCCGAAGCCATCGACCGATGCCACATGATCGATGACCACGGCCTCGACTGGATCGAAGAGCCTGTGCTTTACGACAATCTTGACGGGCACGCCCAACTGGCGGCGGAGCTGAAGACGCCGATCCAGATCGGCGAGAACTTCTATGGTCCGAGGGAGATGCACAAAGCGATCGCGAAAAAGGCTTGCGACCTGGTGATGCCGGATTTCATGCGCATCGGCGGGGTGACGGGCTGGATGCGCGCGGCTGCGATCGCCGGCGCGGCGGGCATCCCGATCTCAACGCATCTTTATCCGGAAGTCGCCGCCCACGTCATGCGCGCAACGGAGACCGCTCACTGGTTGGAATGGCAGGACTGGGCCGATCCGATTCTCGAACGGCCCTATGAAATCAAGGATGGTCTTTTGCATATTCCCGACACGCCCGGTGTCGGTCTGGAATGGAACGAAGCGGCCGTCGCGGCTCATCTCGCGAAACTCTAAAGCGCGATGAGATTAGGTTGAATCGTCGTCGCGCTTTAGCTCCTTGTTTGAGCATGATCTTTTCGGAAAACCGCTTCGCACTTTTCCGGATCATGCTTTAGAGCACGTCAGAACATCTCGAAATATTCGCGGTGCTCCCAGTCCGACACCTCGGCCTGGAAGCGCTCGATCTCCGCGTTCTTGATGAAGACGTAATAGTCCACGAACTCCGGCCCCAGCGCCTGACGGAAGAACGGATCGTCGTTGAGCGCGAACACCGCCTCGCGCAGCGACTTCGGCAGCAGCGCAGCCTTGGTTTCATAGGGCGTGTCGGCCGACGGGCCGGGGTCGAGCTTGCGGTCGACGCCGTCGAGGCCGGAGAGGATCTGGCTTGCCATGTAGAGATAGGGATTGGCGGCGGGTTCGCCGATCCGGTTCTCCAGCCGGGTCGCCGGATCGCCGGCGCCGCCGAGCACGCGGATCATCACGCCGCGGTTGTCGCGGCCCCAGATCGCGCGGTCCGGCGCCAGCGAATAGGAACGGTAGCGCTTGTAGCCGTTGATGGTCGGCGTCGTGAACACGGTCGAAGCGCGCGCGTGCTCGATCAGGCCCGCCAGCCAGGCGCGGCCGAGCGCGCTGAGCGGCTCGCCGGTCTCGTTCGCCATGAAGGCGTTCTCGCCATCGGCGCGCGACACCAGCGACTGGTGCAGGTGCCAGCCGCTCGCGAACACGTTCGGCAGCTTCGGCCGGCACATGAAGGTCGCGTGATAGCCGTGGCGGCGCGCGATCTGTTTCACGGCCGAACGAAACAGCACCATGGTGTCGGCCGGCGCGAGCCCGACGGTCGGAGCGAAGGTGAATTCGCACTGGCTCGGGCCGAACTCGACCTCGACCGAGCGCAACGGCAGGTCGAGCGCGATGATGTCGCGGCGGATGATCTCGAGCGCCGGCTCCATCAGGTCGTAGCGCTGCTCGGTGAGGTATTGATAGCCGTGCGACAGCAGGCTGACCGACGGCGGCCGTCCGGGCTGGCCGGCATCCTCCGGCGCCATATGAGCGTCGTCGAGCTTGAACAGATGGAATTCGACCTCGAGACCGGCGACGAAATCGTAGCCGTGGCTTCCGAGCTGATCGAGCACCTTGCGATAGAGGTTGCGGGTCGCGAACGGCACCGGCCGGCCATCGCTGAAATGGAGGTCGCAGAGCAGCCAGCCGGTATTCTCGGCCCAGGGCAGCACGCGGAACGTGGTGGGATCGGCGACCATCAGCACGTCGGCCGCGCCCTCCATTTCCTTCATGCCAAAACCGCCGCCTGCGGTGAACACCGGAAATACCGTCTTGTGCGAGGTGTCCTTGGCGAGCATCGTCGTGGTGATGGAGCAGCCGCCCTCCAGCGAGCGCACCGCCTCGCTGGCGATCAGCGTCTTGCCGCGCAGGATGCCGTGCTGGTCGGGAAACGACAGGCGGATGACTTCGAGGTTCTTCTCCTCGACGATGCGGCGGAGGCGTTGTGCGGCCTCCTTCTGCTCATCCGACCACAGGCCATGACGCTCGACGAAGCTCACCGCGTCACTCCTTTGCTTCTCCCTCGCCCCGCTCTTGCGGGGA
>NZ_LFIQ01000115.1:9246-12183 GCF_001189245.1 Bradyrhizobium pachyrhizi
CGATGGAATGGATCGATAGACCTGGACCCCCTCACCCGGATCGCATCTTGCGATGCAATCCGACCTTTCCCCGCAAGCGGGGCGAGGTGAAGGGTACGGCGCTGCGGCACTGAAGCCAACATCACTCCGCCGCCGTCAGATGATGCACCTTGCCGGCGATCTCGCGCGGCACCGGCGCGGCCCACGGCGCGCCGCGGCGGCGCTTGACGTCGACCTCCATCCAGTAGAGCTCCCAGCCTTGGGTCGGGCCGATGCCGTCCATCGTCGCCGGGCCCTGGATGCTGCGCGCGGAGGCGTCGTCGAGGAACAGCATCGGCTTCGCGCCGCCGGAAACCTTCTCGATTTCCTGCCGCAGCAGGCGGCGGTACTGCACGATCGCCTTGTCGCTCTGGCCGAGATGCTCGTTGGTGCGGTCCTGGATCGGTCCCATCGATTCCACCGCCCACTGGTCGTGGACGTTGATATCGGTGCCCATGCCGGTATAGGTCTCGGTTGCCTGCTCGTGCGGATCGAAGCCGTAATCGTTGGTCTTGTTCTTGCGCGACTTGTAGTCCGGCAGCGTATAGAGCTCGAGCCGCTGATCGCGCATCTTCTGCTTGTCGACCGGCGCCGCGTAGCTGGTGAAGATCGCATACCAGTAGCAGTTCTCGTCGTCGACCGGCACGTGCCACTGCGTGATCGTCATCTCGGTCGACATCGGGATGACGAAGCCGTGCGGGAACAGCTGGTTGGTGACGCGCACATGGGTGCGCTCCGCGTCGAGCTCGCGCAGCGCGATCAGGCGCAGGCCGTATTCGGTGTGCTCGACATTGATGATCGGCCGGTCATATTCGCGCAGGATCTTGGTCATCGGCATGTCGCTGCCGGCCGAGGCGCCGCGGAATTGCTTGCCGTAGGCCGCCGCCGTGTCCTCGTCCTCGAAGAAGCGATGCAGGAAGGAAGCGTGCGCCGGATCGATGCCGACCTCGAGCGCCTGCAGCCAGTTGCAGTTCATGTGGCCCTTGAACGCAAACGTATGGCTGCCGGGCGCGACGAAGCAGTCGAGTTCGGGAAAGGCGGGCGGGGCGCCTTCGCCGAGCCAGGCCCACAGGATGCCGCTCTTCTCGACCACGGGATAGGAGCGCTGCCTGATGCCCTTGCAGAGCTGCGAGCCGGCCGGCTCCGCCGGCGTCTCGATGCACTGGCCTGATGTGTCGAACAGCCAGCCGTGGAAGGCGCAGCGCAGCCCGCCATTCTCGAGCCGGCCGAAGGCGAGATCGGCGCCGCGATGCGCGCAGTGGCGATCGATCAGCCCGTAGCTCCCGTCCTCGCCGCGGAACAGCACCAGGTTCTCGCCGAGCAGGCGCACCGGCCGAACCGGGCGTGGCCCGTCCAATTCATCCACCAGCGCCGCCGGTTGCCAGTAACTCCGCATCAGCCTGCCGCAGGGGTCCTTGCGGCCGGTGCGGGTGATCAGATCGTTCGCTTCCTGGCTCATCATGGCGGCGTCTCCCGGATTTGGATTTGTTCGCCTATTGAACGAATGTGCGAATTATGCCATGTCTGGTTCCGACAGCAAGCCCAATTTTTGAACCGTTCAAAGCCGAGCCTCATGCCCAAGCTGAAGCGGACCGACCAGGACGAGCGCGCCACCGACTTCGTCGAGGCGCTCGATCGCGGCCTGCGCCTGCTGCAGGTGTTTGGCACCGTTACCGGTCCTGCGACGCTGAGCGATCTGGCGCGTGCTGCCGATCTGCCGCGCGCCACCGCGCGCCGCATCCTGTTCACGCTCGCGCATGGCGGTTTCGTCGCGACCGACGGCAAGCTGTTCACGCTGACGCCGCATGTGCTGACGCTGGCCGGCTCGTTCCTGCAATCCAACCAGGTGGTGACGGTGCTGCAACCGGTGCTCGATCGCATCGCGACCGCGGCGCAGGAGATCGCCTCGCTCGCGCTGCTCGACGGCGACGACGTCGTGTTCGTCGCGCGCTCGAGCCCGACCCGCGTGTTCTCCGCCGGTCTCGACATCGGCTACAGGCTGCCGGCGTTCTGCACCTCGGTCGGCCGCGCCATGCTCGGCCGGCTCACTGATGCCGAACTGGCGGCGCGGCTGAAGGCGATGCGCCGCGATCCGGTGACGCCGCAGACCACGACCGATCCGAAGAAGCTGCTCGCGACGATTGTCGCCGATCGCGCGCAGGGCTATTCACTGGTCGACCGCGAGGCCGAGCCGCATTTCCGTTCCATCTCGGTGCCGGTGCACCGCTACGACGGCACCATCGTCGCCGCCATCAACATGGGCGCGCATGTCGATCGCGTGCCGATGCAGGAATTGATCGACCGCTTCCTGCCGCTGCTGCGCGACGGCGCTGATGATGTGAAGAGCCGGCTGCTCTAAGTGCTGCTAAAGCGCCACGCTGCGCAGCCCGAAGCTGCGCGCCTCGTTCTGCAGTACCGGCCGCACGGAATCGATCAGCCGCGCGGCGGCGGCGTCGACCGAAAGCCCGGCAGTATCAACCACCGCCGATGCGCGGGCGTAGAGCGGCTCGCGGCTGACCAGGATGTTGCGCAATTCCGCCATCGCCGAGCGGTCGTCGGCCATCGGGCGCAGATCGCCCTGGCGGCGGACGCGGGCCATGTGCTCTTCCGGCTCGGCCTTCAGCCAGATCGTGTAGAACGACGACAGGATCAGGTCGAAGGTCAGCGCCTCGGAGACGATGCCGCCGCCGGTCGCCAGCACCATCAATTCCTTGCGCGCGAGCAGCTGCGTCAGCGCCGCCTGCTCCATGCGGCGAAAGCCTTCCTGGCCGTACAGCGCGATGATCTCGGCAACCGAGAGGCCGTTCTGCGCCTCGATCTCCTTGTTGAGCTCGACGAAGCTCCAGCCGATCTTCTTCGCCAGCATCCGCCCGAGCGTGGTCTTGCCGGCGCCGCGCAGGCCGATCAGCGCGATCCCGG
>NZ_LFIQ01000115.1:12193-16247 GCF_001189245.1 Bradyrhizobium pachyrhizi
AGGAGGCGCGGCGTGGCGCCAGCGGGCTGCTGCCGGCGAGCATGTCCTTGGCCTGCGCGATCTGGTTCGGTGAAGCCTTGCGCAGCAGATCGCGGATCACGGCCCAGTCCGGCACGGGCTCGCTGGTGGGGATCAGGTCCTCGAGATGCGCACCCATCGCGCCTGCGACACGGCGCAGCAGCACGATCGAGACATTGCCTTTGCCGCTTTCGAGCTGGGCGATGTAGCGTTCGGATATGCCGGAAACCTTGGCGAGCACCTTGCGCGACATGCCGCGCAGGGCGCGCATCGTGCGCACGCGCTGGCCGAGCTGCTCGAGGAAGTCGGTTTCCGGGTCGTTGGCTGCGGTCATGATCCCTGTGCGACGCGCGGTCCTGGCTGAATCAGACCGAGGTTCTAGGAAACATAGTGCCGATAAGGATTGACAGCAAGCCAACGTAGTGGCTTTGTATGAATTATAATTCTTAAATTCACAGGAGAGGGAAGCGTGGCACGTCCGGGTCCGAGGAGCGGAGCATGACTTACAACGCGGTCTCCTGGCTGCTCGACCGCAACATCGATGAAGGCCGCGGCGACAAGGTCGTGTTCGACGATACGGTGTCGCAAATCACCTATGGCCAGTTGCAGCAGCAGACCCGCCGCGTCGGCAACATGCTGCGGCGGCTCGGCGTCCGCCGCGAGGAGCGGGTCGCCATGATCATGCTGGACACGGTCGATTTCCCGATCGTGTTCCTCGGCGCGATCCGCGCCGGCGTGGTGCCGGTGCCGCTCAACACGCTGCTGACCGCGGAGCAGTATGCCTACATCCTCGGTGATTGCCGCGCGCGCGTGCTGTTCGTGTCGGAAGCGTTGCTGCCGGTCGTGAAGGACATCATCGCGCGGATGCCCGACCTCGAGCATGTCGTGGTCTCCGGCAAGGACGCGCATGGCCACAAGAAGCTGTCGGACGAGATCGTACGCGAGAGCGATGTGTTCGCCACCGCGCCGACCCATGCCGACGAGCCGGCATTCTGGCTCTATTCGTCGGGTTCGACCGGCATGCCGAAGGGCGTGCGCCATCTGCATTCCAATCTCGCGGCGACCGCGGAGACCTACGCGAAGCAGGTGCTCGGCATCCGCGAGGATGATGTCGGCCTGTCGGCGGCAAAGCTGTTCTTCGCCTACGGGCTCGGCAATGCGCTGACGTTCCCGATGTCGGTCGGCGCCACCACGGTGTTGAACTCCGAGCGGCCGACGCCGGCGGTGATGTTCGCGCTGATGAACAAATATCACCCGAGCATCTTCTTCGGCGTGCCGACCCTGTTCGCGGCGATGCTGAACGACGAGGCGACCAAGGCGCAGTCCGGCGGCAACCGTTTGCGCGTCTGCACCTCGGCCGGCGAGGCACTGCCTGAATCGGTCGGCAATGCGTGGCGCGCACGGTTCGGCGTCGACATCCTCGACGGCGTCGGCTCGACCGAGCTGTTGCACATCTTCCTGTCGAACGGGCCCGGCGACATCAAATACGGCTCGTCCGGCCGTCCGGTGCCCGGCTACAAGGTGCGGCTGGTCAACGAGGCCGGCGCCGACGTCGCGGACGGCGAGGTCGGCGAGCTCCTGGTCGATGCGCCCTCGGCCGGCGAGAGCTACTGGAATCAGCGGGCCAAGAGCCGCGCCACCTTCGAGGGCGCCTGGACCCGCACCGGTGACAAATACACGCGCGATGCCGACGGCCGTTACACCTTCTGCGGCCGCGCCGACGACATGTTCAAGGTCTCCGGCATCTGGGTGTCGCCGTTCGAGGTCGAAAGCGCGCTGATCACCCATCCCGCGGTGCTGGAGGCGGCCGTCGTGCCGGAGGCCGATCCGGAAGGGCTCTTGAAGCCGAAGGCCTACGTGGTGCTGCGGCCCGAGAGCTCGGCCGAAGGTTTGCACGAGGCGCTGAAGGAGCACGTCAAGCAGAAGATCGGCCCGTGGAAATATCCGCGCTGGATCGATGTGGTCGACAATCTGCCGAAGACCGCGACCGGGAAGATCCAGCGCTTCAAATTGCGCGACGGTGCGCAATAGCGTTTTCGCATGTCGTCCCGGCGAAGGCCGGGACCCATACGCCGCGGCCTTTGTTCTAAGAGATGCTGTTCGACGGCTTTTGCGCAACAACTGAAGCCTGTGGTTATGGGTCCCGGCCTTCGCCGGGACGACGATGAAGAAGGTCGAGCATGCAGAACCTAAACCCCACAGGCTTCCTCAGCATCGACGGCGCCGAGCTCGAATACCGCATGATCGGTCCCCCGCCGGACGCGGCGCCGACCATCGTGATGCTGCATGAAGGCCTCGGCTCGGTCGGGCTGTGGGGCGACTTCCCCGAGAAGCTGCAGGCGGCGACCGGCGCCGGCGTGTTCGCGTATTCGCGCGCGGGCTATGGCTCCTCGTCGCCGGCGAAGCTGCCGCGTCCGGTCGACTACATGCATCGCGAGGCGCTCGACGTGCTGCCGAAGCTGCTCGATCGGATCGGCTTCCGCCGCGGCTTGCTGCTCGGTCATTCCGACGGCGCGTCGATTGCCGCGATCTATGCCGGCGCGCACCAGGATCATCGCCTGCGCGGCCTCGCGCTGCTGGCGCCGCACTTCGTCGTCGAGGACATTTCGGTGAAGTCGATCGCCGAGATCAAGACGGCATACGAGACCACCAACCTGAAGGAGAAGCTGGCGCGCTGGCACAAGGACGTCGACAACGCCTTTTATGGCTGGAACGGCGCCTGGCTCGATCCGGCATTCCGCGACTGGGATATCTCCGACTATCTCGCCTATATCCGCGTGCCGGTGCTGATCGTGCAGGGCGCGGCCGACCAGTACGGCACGATGCGGCAGGTCGAGATCGCCCAGGAGGAGTGCTACTGCCCGGTCGATGTCACGGCCATCGATGGTGCCGGCCATTCGCCGCATCGCGAAGCGCCCGCGGTGACGCTCGAGGCGGTCGCCGAATTCGCCAAAGCGGCGCTGCGCGACGACCCGGCGCTGGCGGCCTGACCTTTGGTGCCGGTGCCAGGTCATTGGCCGAGCGAGTGAATTTCCCGAACATGAAACAAAATGCATGTTTTTGCGTTTTGAACTAGACCAGATCGAAAACATGCATTATTGTGCATGAAGACCTCGACGACGAACCTTCGAACGAACAACGGCAAGACAACAGATAAGGGTGGCCCATGGCTGGTGACGATCGCGTCCTTGCAGGCGGGGCGAAGTACATCGACTTCCAGACCGACCCGTCGCGCTACCGGCACTGGAAGCTCGACGTCGCGGGCGACGTCGCGACGCTGACCATGGACGTCGACGAGAACGCCGGCCTGTTCGAGGGCTACCAGCTCAAGCTCAATTCCTACGACCTCGGCGTCGACATCGAGCTTGCGGACGCCGTGCAGCGGCTGCGCTTCGAACATCCAGAGGTCAAGGTCGTGGTGATGCGCTCGGGCAAGAACCGGGTGTTCTGCGCCGGCGCCAACATCCGCATGCTGGCGGGCTCGACCCACGCTCACAAGGTCAACTTCTGCAAGTTCACCAACGAGACCCGCAACGGCCTGGAGGATTCCAGCGAGAATTCCGGCCAGAGCTTCATCACCGTCGTCAACGGCACCGCGGCGGGCGGCGGCTATGAGCTGGCGCTCGCGACCGATCACATCATGATGGCCGACGACGGCGCCGCCGCCGTCGCGCTGCCGGAAGTGCCGCTGCTCGCGGTGCTGCCGGGCACCGGCGGGCTCACGCGCGTCGTCGACAAGCGCAAGGTGCGCCGCGACCATGCCGATTTCTTCTGCACCATCGAGGAAGGCATCAAGGGCAAGCGCGCCGTCTCCTGGCGCCTGGTCGACGAGATCGCGCCGAACTCCAAGCTCGAGGGCAAGCTGGCCGAGCGCGTCAAGGAGTTCGCCGCGAAGTCGAAGCGCAACGGTGCCGGCAAAGGCATCGCGCTGGCGCCGCTGACGCGCACCATCGACGACAGCGCCATCCGCTACGGCTTCGTCAGCGTCGACATCGATCGCGCGGCGCGCATCGCCACCATCTCGATCAAGGCGCCG
>NZ_LFIQ01000115.1:16257-33109 GCF_001189245.1 Bradyrhizobium pachyrhizi
CGCCGATATCGACGGCATGATCGCGCAGGGCGCTGCGTTCTGGCCGCTGCAGGTCGCCCGCGAACTCGACGACGCGATCCTGCATCTGCGTATCAACGAGCTCGAGATCGCGATGCTGGTGTTCAAGAGCCACGGCGACCGCGCCAATGTCGTGTCCTATGACGCGTTCCTGGAGGCCAACAAGGCGCACTGGCTGGTCAACGAGGTCAGGCATTACTGGAAGCGCGTGCTCAAGCGCATCGACGTCACATCACGCACGCTGGTGACGCTGGTCGAGCCCGGCTCCTGCTTTGTCGGCACGCTGGCCGAGCTCGTGTTCGCCGCCGACCGCTCCTACATGCTGATCGGCCAGAAGCAGGGCGACAACCGCCCACCGCCGGCGATCGAGCTGACGGCGATGAATTTCGGGCCCTATCCGATGAGCCACGGCCTGACCCGGCTGCAATCGCGCTTCCAGGCCGATCCGTCGGATATCGAGCGCGCGCAAGGCTCGATCGGCAAGGCGCTCGACGCGGAGGAGGCCGAAGAGCTCGGCCTCGTCACCTTCGCGCTCGACGACATCGACTGGGACGACGAGGTCCGCGTGTTCTTCGAGGAGCGCACCTCGTTCTCGCCCGACGGCCTCACCGGTATGGAAGCCAATCTTCGCTTCGTCGGTCCCGAGACCATGGAATCGAAGATCTTCTCCCGCCTCACGGCGTGGCAGAACTGGATCTTCCAGCGGCCGAACGCGGTCGGTGAGGACGGCGCGCTGCGCCGCTACGGCACCGGCCAGAAGGCGCAATTCGACATGACGCGAGTTTAAGGGAGCACGGCCATGAACATCATGAACGTCGATTACTCGACCAAGATTCCGAACAACGTGAATCTCGCCGAGGACCGCCAGGTGCTCAAGGCGCTGGAGGGCTGGCACCCCGGCTACATGGACTGGTGGAGCGACATGGGGCCAGACGGCTTCCAGGAATCGCTGGTCTATCTGCGCACCGCCTATTCGGTCGATCCGCGCGGCTGGGCCAAGTTCGACTACGTGCGGATGCCCGAATATCGCTGGGGCATCCTGCTTGCGCCGCAGGAAGAGAACCGCGTCATCCCGTTCGGCGAGGACTATGGCAAGCCGGCCTGGCAGGAAGTCCCCGGCGAGCATCGCGCGATGCTGCGCCGCCTGATCGTGATCCAGGGCGACACCGAGCCGGCCTCGGTCGAGCAGCAGCGCCATCTCGGCAAGACCGCGCCGTCGCTCTACGACATGCGCAACCTGTTCCAGGTCAATGTAGAGGAAGGCCGCCATCTCTGGGCGATGGTCTATCTGCTGCAGAAGTATTTCGGCCGCGACGGCCGCGAGGAGGCGGACGATTTGTTGCGCCGCCGCTCGGGGGATGCGGATTCTCCGCGCATGCTCGGCGCCTTCAACGAGGCGACGCCAGACTGGCTGTCGTTCTTCATGTTCACCTACTTCACCGACCGCGACGGCAAGATGCAGCTGCACTCGCTGGCGCAGTCGGGCTTCGATCCGCTTTCGCGCACCTGCCGCTTCATGCTGACCGAGGAAGCCCACCACATGTTCGTCGGCGAGACCGGCATCACCCGCGTCGTGCAGCGCACCTGCGATGCGATGAAGGAAGCCGGCATCACCGATCCGAACGACATCGCCAGGATCCGCGCGCTTGGCGTGATCGACCTGCCGACCATCCAGAAGAAGCTGAACCTGCACTATTCGCTGTCGCTCGACCTGTTCGGCTCGGAAGTGTCGACCAACGCGGCCAATGCCTTCAATGCCGGCATCAAGGGCCGCTACAAGGAAACCACGATCGACGACGACCACCAGCTCAAGAGCTCGACCTATCCGGTCATGAAGATGGTGGACGGCCAGATCAAGATGGTCGACGAGCCGGCGCTGACCGCGCTCAACATGAGGCTGCGCGACGACTACACGCAGGATTGCGTCAAGGGCATGCTGCGCTGGAACAAGGTGATCTCGACCGCCGGCATCGACTACAAGCTAGCGGTGCCGAACACCGCCTTCCACCGCCAGATCGGCGAGTTCAAGGACGTCCATGCGACGCCCGATGGCCTCCTGATCGACGACGCCACCTGGGCCAAGCGCAAGAACGACTGGCTGCCGTCGACCGCGGACGGCGATTTCATCGCCTCGCTGATGAAGCCGGTGACAGAACCCGGCCAGTTCGCCTCCTGGATCTCGCCGCCCAAGGTCGGCATCGACAACAAGCCGGGGGACTTCGAGTATGTGAGGATTGAGAGCTGAGGGCGAGCTAACAGTTCCTCTCCTCCCGGAGGGGCCGAAAAGGGGTAAGCCGAGAAGGTCCTGGCTTGCCCCTTTTCTTTTGCGTCGTGCGCTCATTCCGTCATCACCCGCGAAAGCGAAAGCGGGTGATTCAGTATTCCAGAGACTGCCGAGCAGGATTGAGAGGCCGGCGTACTGGATGCCCCGGTCGAGCCGGGGCATGACAGCGATAGAATGGCGCCCAAAGTCGATCGTCGCGATACCGTGCTAGCCCGCGATCTCCAGCCCCGCGGTCGCATAGACCACGCCGCCGTCGACCGCGATGGTGTTGCCCACGACATAGTCGCCGGCGCGCGAGGCGAGATAGATCGCGGTACCCGCCATATCCTCGTCGGTGCCGACGCGCTTCGCCGGCACGCGCTTGGCGACCTCGCCGGCGTGGTCGCGCGCGGCGCGGTTCATGTCCGATTTGAAGGCGCCGGGTGCGATCGCGGTGACGTTGATGTTGTCCTTGATCAGGCGGGTCGCCATGCGGCGCGTCAGGTGGATCACCGCAGCCTTGCTTGCGGCATAGGAATAGGTCTCCATCGGGTTGACGAAGATGCCGTCGATCGAGGCGATGTTGATCACCTTGCCCGGCTTGTCGTGCGTCGCCGCTGCGCGCAGTGGCTTGGCCAGCGCCTTGGTCAGGAAGAAGATCGACTTGACGTTGAGGTTCATCACCTTGTCCCAGCCGCTCTCCGGAAATTCGTCGAAATCCGCGCCCCAGGCCGCGCCGGCATTGTTGACGAGGATGTCGAGCTTCGGCTCGCGCTTGATGATCTCGCCCGCGAGCTTGTCGCAGCCCTCGACGGTCGAGATGTCGATCGGCAGCGCGATGCACTCGCCGTCATAGGCGGCGGACAGCTCCTGGGCGGTCGCCTCGCAGGGACCGGCCTTGCGCGCCGTGATGTAGACCCTGGCGGCCCCCTGCGCGAGGAAGCCGGCCGCGATCATCTTGCCGATGCCGCGCGACCCCCCGGTCACCAATGCGACGCGGCCCTTCAGCGAAAACAGATCCTTGAACATGCGCTCCTCCATTGCGTTGCCACTGGTTCTGGGCGCGGCCGGGGAACGAGTCAAGGAGAGCTCGAAGGCGCAAGTGGGAGCATGGCTTGCCACCTCCCCTTGAAAAGGGAGGTCGCTTTGCTCGCAGAGCAAGGCGGGTGGGGATCTGCTCTCTCCACAGACGCCGTCGTCTGTGGCCGGACCCCCATCGCGACCTTCCCCCTTTCAGGGGGAAGGAGAAGACTGAAAATCCGCGGCGGTATCCTCCGCGCGCATCACGCCGCGTCGATGCGGCGAAAGCCGTTCCACACCGCGGTGGCGGCGCCTGATGTCAGCACCGGCAGCAGGCGCGCGTCCTGGTAATTGCCGTTCAGTGAGACCCGCTGCAAGGCGGTCAAATGGTCGGCGCTTTCGGGAAACAGCATGCCCGGCCGCGTCGTCACCGCGGTCCGGAAGCCGATCGACCGGGCGAGGGCGAATTCACGCTGCCCGGCGGCGATCCGGTCGCCATAGGGATAAGCGAGATGCAATGCCGGCCGCTGCAACGCATCCTCGATTCGCGCCCGGCTGGTCGCGAGCTCGAACGACGCGATGGTCTCGCTCTGCTTGGCGAGATTGCAATGGGTGATGGTGTGCGCGCCGATCGTCACCAGCGGGTCGTCGGCGAAGCCGCGCAACTCGTCCCATGACATGCAGAGCTCGCGCGCGATGCCGGTCTCGTCGACGCCGTGACGGGCGCACAGCGCTGATATCTCGGCCTGCATCTCCTGCTCGCCGGGCAGTGAACGCAGCCAGTCGTGGATGCGGCCGAAGGCAGTACGCTTGGCCTGCGGTGTCGCGGTGTCGATCCGCGTCATGGTGCCGTCGATCGGCACCTCGATCGCGGACGCCGCCGCGATCACCCGCTCCAGCGCGATCCACCACAATCTGCCGCAGCCCTCGGCGAAATCGCTCGCGACATAGACCGTGAACGGGGCGCCGAACTCGCGCATCACAGGCAGCGCGAAATCGCGATTGTCGCGATAGCCGTCGTCGAAGGTAAAGCAGGCGAAGCGCCGTGCGAAATTCCGTTCGGCGAGACGACGATGCGCCTCGTCGATGCTGATCACGTCGACGTCGAGCGCGCGCAGATGCGTCAGCATCGCGCGCAGGAAGTCCGGCGTGACCTCGAGATGATGGTTCGGCTGGAACGTGTCGCCGCGCCGCGGGCGGACGTGGTGCAGCATGAAGATGGCGCCGACGCCGGCGAAGATCGGCCGCAGCAGGATGTGCGCACCCGAGAAATACAACGCCTCCATGCCGGCACGGATCACGGTATTGCGGAGTTGTTTCATGAGGGCGCGGGCCGGCCGATTTGCATTCCGCGGCAAACTTAGCGAAAGACCACTGAAGAAACTGTTATCCCGGTCCGACATGGCGCCCCCGCCATGGCGCGTCATTTGGGGTTTGACAGTCAGCCAAGGGTTTGATTTCTCTCTGGTTCCCGACCCGCAGGACGCTGAATGCACGGACTTTTCAAGTGGAGTGGCAAGTGGTGGCCGGGGGTGATTCCACTGGTCGTGCTTTGGGGTCTTGCGGCCTGGACCAGCACTGCAACGGTCGAAGCGGACCTTGCCGCGCGCTCTAATGCCGCACTCAAGGATACCGTCCTCGACAAGCGCCGCATCAGCGTCGACGGCCGCGATGTGAGGTTCGCGGCCAACGCCTTCTCCGAAGACGGCCGCCTCAGCGCGGTGGCGTCGGTCGAAGCCGTGCCCGGCGTGCGGCTGGTGAACGACGAGACCCGCCTTGTTCCCGAAGCCAAGCCCTTTGTCTGGTCCGCGGAACGCGACGTGGTGCGGGTCACGCTTGGTGGCAATGCGCCGCTGCCGTCGAGCAAGGGCAAGTTGACCGAGGCCGCGAAGGCCGGTCTCGGCGGCGTCGAGGTGGTGGATCAGATGGTGCTCGCCCGCGGCGCGCCGCTGCGGTTCGACGCGGCGGCGCTGCTGTTGCTCGACCAGATCGGCAAGCTGAAGGAAGGCAAGATCACGCTGACCGACAACAAGGTCAATCTCGCCGGCATGGCGCGCGAGCTCGGCGGACGCGAAGCGGTCGCCGCGGCGCTGAAGAACCTGCCGGAAGGCTATTCGATCGCCGCCAACGACATCAAGGCGCCGCCTTACGTGTTCCAGGCCTACAAGGACCCGGTCGCGGTGACGCTGACGCTGACCGGCTACGTCCCCGACAACAACGTGCACGCCGCGCTGGTCGCCGCCGCCGGCCGCAAGTTCTTCAGCGAGAAGGTGGTCGACAATCTCAAGGCCAGCATCGGCGCGCCGTCGGGTTTCGCGGCCGCGGTGGTGCCCGCGCTCGGCGCGCTGTCGCGGCTGTCGACCGGAACGCTGGTGGTATCGGACCGCGAGGTGAAGCTGTCGGGCGATGCGCTCTACGATGCCGCCGCCGGCCAGATCCGCGACGGGCTCGGCAAGGATTTTCCGCAGGGCTGGCAGTACAAGGCCGAGGTCACGGTCAAGCCGGCGGCTGCCCCGGTCGATCCCACGGTGTGCCAGCAGCTGTTTTCCGAAATCCTCTCGAAGGGCAAGATCCGCTTCGAGTCGGGGAAGGCCGACATCGTGCCGGATTCCGCCGGCCTGCTCGACCGCCTGATCGAGACCGCGTTGCGCTGCCCCAATGCGACGATCGAGATCGCCGGCCATACCGACAGCGACGGCGAGGAGGCCGCCAACCAGGCGCTGTCGGAGCGGCGCGCGCAGGCCGTGGTGGAATACCTCGTGCGCGCCGGGCTGCCCGCCAACCGCTTCACGCCGATCGGCTATGGCAGCACGCAGCCGCTCGCCGGCAACGAGAGTGAAGACGGCAAGGCGCAGAACCGCCGCATCGAATTCGTGGTGAAGTAGCGATGACCGTGCTCGCGACATTCTTCTGGGGTTGGCTGCTCGGCGCGGCGCTGCTCGGCTTTTGCATGGGCTGGATCGCGGTGGTGCATCGGGCGCAGGGCGTCTCGAAGGTCTGGATGCGCTGGCTGGCGCTGCTCGCTGCCGCGCTGGTGGCGACGTCGTTCGCGCGGATCGTGCCCGGCCGGTTCGGCTACTGGCTCGACCTCTTCCTGGTCATGTTCGCGCTCTATCTCGTCGGCTGCGCGATCGGCTCCTGGCTGCGCGACTGGGTGGTTTCGCGCAGCAAGCCCGCGAGCTGACCTCAACCTCTTGATCCGGCAGGCCTGAGCGGCGTCGCCAAGCGCAAGGCGAGCCGCATTCTTCTTAGGGCTTGACATTAATACGTACGTACGTATTAAGTCGCGGTCATGCCAAAACCCTCTCTTCGCGATGCCATCCTCGACGCCGGCCTGAAGGAAATGTTCCGGACTGGCTATCATGGCACCAGCGTGCGCGACGTCACCGCCGCCGCCGGCGCGCCGCAGGGCTCCTTCACCAACCATTTCCGCTCGAAGGAGCTGTTCGCGTCCGAGGTGCTGGACCGCTACTTCCTCTATGTGCGCGGCCTCGTCGCCGAGGCGCTGGGCGACCTGACGCTGACGCCGCGCGAGAGGCTGAGAAGCTACCTCGATCTGATCACCGGCAAGCTCGCGCATGACGGCTTCACCCGCGGTTGCCTGATCGGCGATTTCAGCCTCGAGGCGTCGGGCTCGAGCGAGGTGCTGCGCGAGCAGCTCGACGACATCTTCCGGGAATGGCGCGCGCCGTTTGCGGCCTGCATCGCCGAGGCTCAGGCCACAGGCGAGATCGCCTCCGACTTCGATCCCGATCAATTGGCCGATTTTCTGCTCGCATCCTGGCAGGGCGCGATGCTGCGCATGAAGGTCGAACGCAGCGAAG
Organism: Bradyrhizobium pachyrhizi; assembly: GCF_001189245.1. Lineage (GTDB taxonomy): Bacteria > Pseudomonadota > Alphaproteobacteria > Rhizobiales > Xanthobacteraceae > Bradyrhizobium > Bradyrhizobium pachyrhizi. The sequence goes on from NZ_LFIQ01000115.1 coordinate 23,383, forward strand.
CTGCGCTGACGCGTTTCAAGACGATCGCATTCCAAACCGTGTTCAAGGAGTTGCCATGATCATATCCGCCGATATCAGCCTGCATCATCGCGCTGTGCTCGAGAGCACGATGACCTATCGCGAGACCCGCCGCAGTGACGCGCCGCATGTGCTGTTCCTGCACGGCAATCCGACGTCATCCTACATCTGGCGCAACATCATGCCGCTGGTCGCCCCCGTCGGGCACTGCATCGCGCCCGACCTGATCGGCTACGGCCAGTCCGGCAAGCCCGACATCGGCTATCGCTTCTTCGACCAGGCGGACTATCTCGACGCGCTGATCGACGAGCTCGGCATCGCCTCGGCCTATCTAGTCGCCCAGGATTGGGGCACGGCGCTCGCCTTCCACCTCGCGGCACGCCGTCCGCAACTGGTGCGCGGGCTCGCCTTCATGGAGTTCATCCGCCCAATGCGCGATTGGTCGGACTTCCACCAGCACGACGCCGCGCGGGAGACGTTCCGGAAATTCCGCACGCCGGGCGAGGGCGAAGCGATGATCCTCGACAACAATGCGTTTGTCGAACGCGTGCTGCCCGGCTCGATCCTGCGCACGCTCAGCGAGGAGGAGATGGCCGCCTACCGCGCGCCGTTTGCGACGCGAGAAAGCCGCAAGCCGACCTTGATGCTGCCGCGCGAGCTGCCGATCGCCGGCGAGCCGGCCGATGTCGCGGAGGCGCTCACGGTGGCGCATGCGGCGCTCGCGACATCGACCTATCCGAAGCTGCTGTTTGCGGGGTCGCCCGGGGCACTGGTGTCACCGGCCTTTGCCGCCGAATTCGCCAGGACGCTCAAGCATTGCGCGGTCATTCAACTCGGCGCGGGCGCGCACTATCTGCAGGAGGATCATCCGGAGGCGATCGGCCGTTCTGTGGCCGGCTGGATCGCCGGCGTCGAGGCCGCCTCCGCGCAGCGCCACGCCGCATGAGTGCACGGAGGGCGTGACATGAGGAATGTCTCGATCACCTATTGCCGCCCGTGCGGCTATGAGAAGCGTGCCAAAGAGGCCGCGGCGCTGTTGCGCGAGCGCCTTGGCGTCGATGCGACGCTGATCCCCGGCAAGGGCGGCATCTTCGAGGTCAAGCTTGGCGACGAGGTTGTCGCCAGGCGCGCCAAGGGACATTTTCCCGATGCCGCCGAGATCGTCGCCGCGGTCACGGCGGCGCGGGATTGCTGATCAGCGGAGCGCCTCTCGGCGGGTACGGAAGATCATTCTCTATTCGGCCGTGCCGGTGCTTCACCGTAGTTTTCCGGATGGCCTTGCGGGCTGTTCGGCGGGCTAACTGCCGCACGCGCATGTCAAGTCTTGTCGAAGGCGGCGGGAAACGCGCATATTTGTGCATCCGCTGTCATGAATCATCCCTAATATCTTGAAGATGCGCGTTTTATTGTCTTTTGACGAATTCCACTCCGGTTTAAAACGCGCTACACGGGCCAGGGCACAGCGAAGCGCCGGCGAAGTTCGCCCGGGAGCCGTCGTCGCGGGATCGCAATTCGAGGTCTAGATGCTGGAAGCAATACGCAGGGCGATGGCGTTTCTGCGCCAGAAGCAAATCCTGCATCGGCTGGGTGTTGTCATCAGCATCGCCGTCATCGGCATCGCCTGCTACGTCCTGTATCACATGCTGCGCGGCATCGACACCAACGAGGTGCTCGAGGCCATCAAGAGCACCGAGCCGCGGCAGATTGCCCTGGCGGGACTGTTCGTCGCGGCGGGCTACTTCACGTTGACCTTCTACGATCTGTTCGCGGTGCGCGCGATCGGCCACGCCCATGTGCCCTATCGCATCAACGCGCTCGCGGCCTTCACCTCCTATTCGATCGGCCACAATGTCGGCGCCAGCGTCTTCACCGGCGGCGCGGTGCGTTACCGGATCTATTCGGCGTGGGGGCTGAACGCGATCGACGTCGCCAAGATCTGCTTTCTCGCCGGGCTCACCTTCTGGCTCGGCAATGCCGCGGTGCTCGGGCTCGGCATCGCCTACCACCCCGAGGCCGCCGCCAACATCGACCAGTTGCCGCCCTGGCTCAACCGGGCGCTGGCATTCGCGATCATCACCGCGCTGGTCGCCTATGTGGTCTGGGTCTGGACCCAGCCGCGGGTGGTCGGCCGCGGCCCCTGGACGGTGACCCTGCCGGGCGGCCCGCTGACGCTGCTGCAGATCGCGATCGGCATCCTCGACCTCGGCTTCTGCGCGCTGGCGATGTACGTGCTGGTGCCGGACGAGCCAAATCTCGGCTTCGTCGTGGTCGCGGTCATCTTCGTGTCGGCGACCCTGCTCGGCTTCGCCAGCCACTCCCCCGGCGGCCTCGGGGTGTTCGACGCCGCCATGCTGGTCGGCCTCTGGCAGATGGACCGCGAGGACCTGCTCGGCGGTATGCTGCTGTTCCGGCTCCTCTACTATATTGCGCCCTTCGTCATATCTGTAATCTTGCTGACGTTTCGGGAGGTTATCGTCGGCGCCCGACTCAAACGGCTGCCGCAGGCTGATTCGGGTCCCCGCGCCGAGCCGCACCATGAGGCGGTTCTGGTTCGCAAGCGCGGTGACTCCGGGGTCTGATGAAGCGGCCCGATGCCTCCCGAGGGAAGGTCGATGTGACCGCGCCTGGGCGAGACATGAACCGACGGGATGAAAGCCGCCGCGATGGCAATTGACGATTCGCATTCCTCCATCTTCTCGCCCTGGCCCGACCGGTTGCGCCATTCCGCGCTGATCCTGCTTGCCGCAGCGCTGGCCTTGAGCGTGGTGGTCGCGCTCGGCGAGTTGTCGCTGGTGCGCGCCTGCGCCGTGTTCGTCTGCATCGCGGCCGCGGCGCTGGTGCCGTGGCGGCTGCATGATGCCGGAACCTCGCGCGAGGATGTCCGCGGCGTCAATCCGGTCGAGGCCGCCGCCGTCAGCGCGGTCGTCGCCGGCATGCCGGATCCGGCCGTGCTGCTCGATCGCGCCGGCCGCGTCATCCATCTCAACGCCGCCGCGGCGCAGCTCGCGCCGGCGCTGCGCAAGAACGAACTGGCGCAATTTGCCCTGCGTTCGCCGGAGATCATCACCGCGCTGCGCGAGGCGATCGCGACCACCGAGCCGCGCCGCGCCACCTACACCGACCACGTTCCGGTCGATCGCTGGATGGAACTGGTGATCACGCCGGTGCCGGTGCCGACCCAGTTCGGCGGCACCGAGAAGTGCATGCTGATGACCTTCCACGACCTGACGCCGCTGCGCCGGGTCGAGGAGATGCGCGCCGACTTCGTCGCCAATGCCAGCCACGAACTGCGCACGCCGCTCGCCGCCTTGTCCGGCTTCATCGACACGCTGCAGGGGCCGGCACGCGAGGACGCGCGGGCGCGCGAGCGCTTCCTCGGCATCATGCACACCCAGGCGACCCGCATGGCGCGGCTGATCGACGATTTGCTGTCGCTGTCGCGGGTCGAGCTGTCGGCCCATGTGCGGCCCGAGGCCTCGATCGACATCGTGCCGATCATCCGCCAGGTCGCCGACGGGCTCGAGGCGCTGGCCAGCGAGCGCCAGGTCGAGATCGAGGTCGACCTGCCTCAGGCTCCGGTCATGATCGCCGGCGACCGCGAGGAACTGCTCCGCCTGTTCGAGAACCTGATCGAGAACGCCCTCAAATACGGCGCCTCCGGGGGCCGCGTCATAGTGTCGCTGAATCAGGCCGTTTCGGGCGCATCGGGCGAGGGGGCTCCCGAAATCCGTGTCATGGTACGGGATTTCGGCCCCGGCATCGCCCCGGAGCACCTGCCGCGGCTGACCGAGCGCTTCTACCGGGTCGACGTCGGCGACAGCCGCAACCAGGGCGGAACGGGCCTCGGATTATCGCTGGTGAAACATATTCTTAACCGTCATCGCGGGCGTCTTTTGATCGAGAGCGTGCCGAGGAATGGCGCCACTTTTACCGCCTGTTTTCCCCGGCCGAAGACCCCGTTACCAACTCAAAGTTAAGCGTTTTCAGAAGCTTAGCGCTGTCATCCAACTGTCATCCAACCTTCGTAAAAGCAGCACCGACCGCTCCTAGATGGACCGGCGTGAGCGCGATCGGGCGCATTCGGCGCTTCGCTCACAGGATGGAGACCACCCATGAATTTCATCAAAGCAATCGTCGCAGCCGGCATGATCGCCGCTTCGACGTCGGCCTTCGCTGCCGATATTACCGGCGCGGGCGCGACGTTTCCGTTCCCGATCTATTCGAAGTGGGCTGACGCATACAAGAAGGAGACCGGCAACGGTCTGAACTACCAGTCGATCGGCTCCGGCGCCGGCATCAAGCAGATCCAGGCCAAGACCGTGACCTTCGGCGCCACCGACGCGCCGCTCAAGCACGAGCAGCTCGAGAAGGACGGTCTCGTGCAGTGGCCGATGGTAATGGGCGCGATAGTCCCGGTCGTGAACCTCGAAGGCATCAAACCGGGTGACCTGGTCCTGTCGGGCGAGGTGCTCGGCGACATCTATCTCGGCAAGATCACCAAGTGGAATGACGCGGCGATCGCCAAGCTCAATCCGAAGCTGACCCTGCCGGGCGATGCGATCACCGTCGTGCGCCGTTCGGATGGTTCGGGCACCACCTTCAACTTCACCGACTATCTCTCCAAGTCGAACGCCGACTGGAAGTCCAAGGTCGGTTCCGGCACCGCGGTCGAATGGCCGGTCGGCGTCGGCGCCAAGGGCAACGAAGGCGTTGCCGGCAACATCAGCCAGACCAAGAATGCGATCGGCTATGTCGAGTATGCCTACGCCAAGCAGAACAAGCTGACCTACACCGGGCTGGTCAACAAGGCCGGCAAGACCGTGCAGCCGACCATGGCTGCCTTCCAGGCTGCCGCCTCGAATGCCGACTGGGCCAAGGCTCCCGGCTACTACGTGATCCTGACCGACCAGCCGGGCGAGGCCTCCTGGCCGATCACCGCGGCGACCTTCATCCTGATGCACAAGGACTCGACCGACAAGGCGGCCTCGCAGGAAGCGCTCAAGTTCTTCAAATACGCCTTCGAGAAGGGCGACAAGGCGGCCGAAGAGCTCGACTACATCCCGATGCCGGACTCGGTCGTCAAGCTGATCGAGAAGACCTGGTCGTCGGACATCAAGAGCTAAGTCCGACGCTGCGACAGGACCTGTGCCGACTCGATCGAGGCACAGGTCGAGCGACCAAGACCCGGTCTCCATCACCGCGGCAACAAGCGCGGGATCGAGGCCGGGGTTCGCGCCTCAAGGGGCGTGGCTGGAACGACGACGCCCGGCCAAATGCGTCAGTGAAGATCGCTTCGGGGCGTAGCGGTTTGCGTGGCTTTTGCATACTAAAGAGGGGATTGGCGTGGCAGACATGGCTGTTCAGAGCGATGTGATGGAAGCCGCGGGACCTTACGATCGCGCCAAGGCCCTCAGCGCCTTCAAGCTCGGTGACCTCACCTTCTATTGGATCACCCGCATCTCGGCGATTTCGGTTCTGTTGATCCTCGGCGGCATCATCCTGTCGCTGATCGTCGGCGCCTGGCCGGCGATGAAGGAATACGGCTTCGCCTTCCTCTGGACGCAGCGCTGGGCGCCCTCGGCCGATCCGCCGGTGCTCGGCGCGCTCGGCCCGATCTACGGCACGCTGATCACTTCGGTGATCGCGATGCTGATCGCCATTCCGGTCGGCATCGGCATCGCCGTGTTCCTCACCGAGCTCTGCCCGCAAGTGCTGCGCCGCCCGATCGGCATCGCGATCGAGCTGCTCGCCGGTATCCCCTCCATCATCTACGGCATGTGGGGCTTCTTCGTGCTCGGCCCGTTCCTGGCCAACACGTTCCAGCCTTTCATGATCCGGATCTTCGAGGGCGTCCCGGTGCTGGGCGCGGTGTTCGCCGGCCCGCCGTCCTATCTCAGCCTGTTCAACGCTGCATTGATCCTTGCGATCATGGTGCTGCCCTTCATCACCGCGATCTCGGTCGACGTGTTCAAGACCGTGCCGCCGGTGCTGAAGGAGGCCGCCTACGGCATGGGCTGCACAACCTGGGAGGTCGTCCGCAGCGTCGTGATCCCCTACACCCGCGTCGGCGTGATCGGCGGCATCATGCTGGCACTCGGCCGGGCCCTCGGCGAGACCATGGCGGTGACCTTCATCATCGGCAACTCGTTCCGCATCTCGTCGTCGATCTTCGCGCCGGGCACCACGATCTCGGCGGCGATCGCCAGCGAATTCGCCGAGAGCGACGGCCTGCACCAGTCCGGCCTGATCCTGCTCGGCTTGCTGCTGTTCGTGCTGACCTTCTTCGTGCTCGCCGGCGCGCGGCTGATGCTGATGCGGCTTGAAAAGAAGGCGGGGAAGTAACGCCATGAACCCGATCTACAAATCTCGCCGCCGCAGCGACATCGTCATCCGCGCACTCTGCGTCGGCGCCGCGCTGTTCGGCGTCACCTGGCTGGCCCTGATCCTGATCACGCTGCTCTATAACGGCCTTGCCGGCCTCAGCGTGCAGCTGTTCACCCAGAACACGCCGCCGCCCGGCTCGACCGAAGGCGGCCTGCTCAACGCCATTGTCGGCTCGGTCATCATGACCGTGATCGGCGTCGGCATCGGCGCGCCGCTTGGCCTGTTCGCCGGTACCTATCTCGCCGAATACGGCAAGCACGACAAGCTGACCTCGGTGATCCGCTTCATCAACGACATCCTGCTCAGCGCGCCCTCGATCATCATCGGCCTGTTCATCTATGGTGCGGTGGTGGTGCCGATGCGCGGCTTCTCGGCGATCGCAGGCAGCCTCGCGCTCGCGGTGATCGTGATCCCGGTCGTGCTGCGCACCACCGAGGACATGCTGCTCTTGGTGCCCAATCCGCTGCGCGAGGCCGCCTCCGCGCTCGGCCTGCCGCGTTCGCTGGTGATCAAGCGGATCGCTTATCGCGCGGCGCGATCGGGTCTGATCACCGGCGTGCTGCTGGCGACCGCCCGCGTCGCCGGCGAGACCGCGCCGCTGCTGTTCACCGCGCTGTCGAACCAGTTCTTCAGCCTGGATCTGACCAAGACGATGGCCAACCTGCCGGTGACCATCAACAATTTCGTGCAGAGCCCCTACGCCTACTGGAAAGAGCTGGCGTGGAGCGGTGCGCTGCTCATCACATTCACCGTGCTCGCGTTGAATATCGGCGCGCGTATCCTTGGTGCCGAAAGGGCCGCAAAATGACCGAGCTTTCTGTCTCCACGACTGCCGCGGGCCACGTTCCCCAGGTTCCGCTGCCGGAAGCGCCGCCGAAAGTCACGGTGCGCAACCTCAACTTCTATTACGGCGAGCACCACGCGCTGAAGAACATCAACCTGACGCTCGGCACCAACCGCGTCACGGCGTTCATCGGCCCGTCCGGCTGCGGCAAGTCGACCCTGCTGCGCATCTTCAACCGGATGTACGACCTCTATCCGGGCCAGCGCGCGGTCGGCCAGCTGATGCTGGACCAGACCAACATTCTCGACCCCAAGCTCGACCTCAACTTGCTGCGCGCGCGGGTCGGCATGGTGTTCCAGAAGCCGACGCCGTTCCCGATGACGATCTACGAGAACATCGCCTTCGGCATCCGCCTCTACGAGAAGATCTCGAAGTCCGAGATGGACGACCGGGTCGAGAAGGCGCTGCGCGGCGGCGCGCTGTGGAACGAGGTCAAGGACAAGCTGAACGCCTCCGGCCTGTCGCTCTCCGGCGGCCAGCAGCAGCGGCTGTGCATCGCGCGCACCGTGGCGGTGCGTCCCGAGGTGATCCTGTTCGACGAGCCGTGCTCGGCGCTCGACCCGATCTCGACCGCCAAGGTCGAGGAACTGATCCAGGAGCTCTCCGAGGACTACACGATCGCGATCGTCACCCACAACATGCAGCAGGCGGCGCGCGTCTCCGACAAGACCGCCTTCATGTATCTCGGCGAGCTGATCGAGTTCGACGACACCAACAAGATCTTCACCTCACCGAGCGATCGGCGCACCCAGGACTACATCACCGGCCGGTTCGGTTGACCGGCGCATGATCCGGAAAAGTGGCAACCGGTTTTCCGATCAGGTCATGCTAAAATTCAGGACACGAAACCATGATCCCCGGGACCATGGTTGAGGGAGACAAGCGATGGCTTCTGAACATACCGCCAAGGCATTCGACAGCGACCTGCAGGAGTTGACCCGCCTGGTCGCCGAGATGGGCGGCCTAGTCGAACGGATGATTACCGAGTCGGTCGACGCGCTGATCCGTCGCGACGTCGCGCTCGGCAAGCGCGTGGTCGCCGCCGACATCGAGATCGACAATCTGCAGCGCAACATCGAAGAGCGCGCGGTGCTGACGATCGCGCGCCGCCAGCCGATGGCGATCGACCTGCGTGAGATCGTCAGCGCGATGCGCGTCGCCACCGACCTCGAGCGGATCGGCGACCTCGCCAAGAACATGGGCAAGCGCGTCGCGGCGCTGGAGAGCGATTTCCAGCCGCTGAAGCTGATCCGCGGCCTCGAGCACATGACCGACCTCGTGCTGTCGCAGGTCAAGTCGGTGCTCGACGCCTATGCCGCGCACGACCTGCCGGCGGCGATGAACGTCTGGAAGGGCGACGAGGAGGTCGATGCGATCTGCACCTCGCTGTTCCGCGAACTGCTCACCTACATGATGGAAGATCCGCGCAACATCTCGTTCTGCATCCATCTGATGTTCTGCGCCAAGAACATCGAGCGGATCGGCGATCACGCCACCAATATCGCCGAGACCGTATTCTACATGATCGAGGGCCAGCAGATCACCGACAAGCGCCCGAAGGGCGACATGACCACTTTTGCCACCACGGTGCCGGGCAGCTGAGGCTTGATCGGCAAGCGCGGAACCGGATTGTCCTTCGACAACTCGTTTCCGCGGGGACTATGCTCAAGGAAGTAAGCGTTTCGGTTTGCGTCTGGGCAACGGATCACCACAGAGAAAGAACTTAAACCGATGAGCGCACGCATTCTGGTAGTCGAAGACGAGGAAGCGCTGACGACGCTGTTGCGCTACAATCTCGATGCGGAAGGCTACGATGTCGAGACGGTCGGGCGCGGCGACGATGCCGACACCCGCCTGAAGGAGCGCGTTCCCGACCTCGTGGTGCTGGACTGGATGCTGCCGGGCCTGTCCGGCATCGAGCTGTGCCGCCGCCTGCGGGCGCGGCCCGAGACCAAGCAACTTCCGATCATCATGCTGACCGCGCGCGGCGAGGAAAGCGAGCGCGTGCGCGGGCTTGCCACCGGCGCCGACGATTACATCGTCAAGCCGTTCTCGGTGCCGGAGCTGCTGGCGCGGGTGAAGGGCCTCTTGCGCCGCGCCAGCCCGGAGCGGCTTGCGACCGTGTTGACCTACGGCGACATCGAGCTCGACCGCGAGAAGCGCCGCGTGGCGCGCTCGGGCCGTCCGATCGATCTCGGGCCGACCGAGTATCGCCTGCTCGAATTCTTCCTCGAGCATCCCGGCCGCGTGTTCAGCCGCGAGCAACTGCTCGACAGCGTCTGGGGCCGCGACATCTACATCGATGAGCGCACCGTCGACGTGCATATCGGCCGTCTGCGCAAGCTGCTCAATCCCGGCCGCGAGCAGGACCCGATCCGCACCGTGCGCGGCGCCGGCTACGCGCTCGACGACCGCTTTGCCAAGGCCGAGCCGCAGCCGTAACGGCCACAACTAGTGCGCAATTGCGCACGGGAGCCGGCA
>NZ_LFIQ01000116.1:0-310 GCF_001189245.1 Bradyrhizobium pachyrhizi
CGCGTTCCACTCGCTGGTCGGCATGGCCGCAGTGCTGGTCGCGGCCGGCGCGTTCTATGCGCCGGAAGCCTTCGACATCGGCACGCCCGGCAACATCCATCCGCAGAGCCTGGTCGAGATGTCGCTCGGCGTTGCGATCGGCGCGCTGACCTTCACCGGCTCGGTGATCGCGTTCCTGAAACTCTCGGCCCGGATGAGCGGCGCGCCGATCATCCTGCCTTTCCGCCACGTCATCAATATTGTCCTTGCCATCCTGCTGGTCGTGTTCATCGTCGGCCTGGTGATGAGCGGCAGCGCGCTCGACTTCTGG
>NZ_LFIQ01000116.1:365-6869 GCF_001189245.1 Bradyrhizobium pachyrhizi
TGCGCTGGTCGGCTCCTCCGGCGCGATCCTGTCCTACATCATGTGCCACGCGATGAACCGCTCGTTCATCTCGGTGATCCTCGGCGGCTTCGGCGGCGAGACTGCCGCTGCCGGCGGCGGCTCGGGCGAACAGAAGCCCGCCAAGCTCGGCTCGGCCGATGACGCCGCCTTCATCATGAAGAACGCCTCCAAGGTCATCATCGTGCCCGGCTACGGCATGGCGGTGGCGCAGGCCCAGCACGCGCTGCGCGAGATGGCCGACCTGCTGAAGAAGGAAGGCGTCGAGGTGAAATACGCCATTCACCCGGTGGCGGGCCGCATGCCCGGCCACATGAACGTGCTGCTGGCCGAGGCCAACGTGCCCTATGATGAGGTGTTCGAGCTCGAGGACATCAACTCGGAGTTCGCCCAGGCCGATATCGCCTTCGTGATCGGCGCCAACGACGTCACCAACCCGGCGGCGGAAGAGGACAAGACCTCGCCGATCTACGGCATGCCGGTGCTGCAGGTCTGGAAGGCCGGCACCGTGATGTTCATCAAGCGCTCGCTGGCCTCGGGCTATGCCGGCATCGACAACCCGCTGTTCTACCGCGACAACACCATGATGTTGCTCGGCGACGCCAAGAAGGTCACCGAGAACATCGTCAAGGCGATGTAATTGGACCTGTTTCGGACTTGGCGCTGCCATCCTCTGACAGAGCCGCCAGATTGCGCTTTTCATGAGCGGATCGCTTTCTATGGCGCTCAACCATGGATTCGGGATTTTTTGCTTGTGAGAAAAAGCCGATATGCGACCCGCTCCAGAGATGGCACCTCGTGACCCAAAGGAGACACTGCGGCTCGCTTCGACTGGCCACTCCGGCTCGCATCCGCGACCGAAACAATTCAGTCTTCCGAGCGCAGAGCCGCTTCGATGTGCTGGATCAGCCGCCCCCGCAGCGCAGGCACCGCGTTGCCGAGAACGGCGAAGGTGCGGACGATGGGCAAATACGGCTCCATTGCCGCCGTTTGCTCCGCGAGAGACATGCCGGCCAGCCGCGCATATTCGGATTGCGCCGCCGCATTGGTCACGCGCGGCCGCTCCGGATTGTCGGCGACTTCCGGCCCGAGCTCGGACAGGATCACGGGCAAGAACTCAAGCTCGAGGACGGCGGGCCCGCGCATCGCGCTGACCCAGTCGACCAGCCTTGGACCTTCCGCTGCCATGATCACGTTACCGGGGCTCAGGTCGGTATGCAAAGCCCGTCGCCCGGCAGCAAGCGATCGATCAGCGCGAGGATTTCAGTGGCGATGTGCTTCGGGAGCTTGCCGTCGTCGTGCCTCAACTGAGCCTCCATATACTCGCGCATGGAGAGGACCGCCGGCGGCAGCGGCGTGTTGTGAATGGACATGGCAAGAGCGGCGATGATCGCGCCGGCCTGTTCGAACGTCACCGCGCCGGTTCGGGTTAGCTGCAGCAGGGGTCGGTTCGTCGAGGCGCTTCAGCACGATGCCGAAGCGCCCGTCCCAGGGGGCACCTCGCCGAACACCTCCGGCACCGGAACGCCGGCGGCGTGGACGGCGCGGATCATGTGCACCTCGAACCGGGGCATCCGCCGCTCCGCCGCGGCAAGCCGGGCTTGAACAGTTTGACGACTTGCCCCGGCGCCCAGGCGTAGGCTTTGGAGAGGCGCCTTCACCGATTTTTTCCCACAGCGATCCCTGCATCTTTAGCGCCCGTGTTGCTGTGACCCTCGCCCTTGGTCACTCGTCATAGGCGGAGCGAAGCGACGCCGTTGTTCGAACGGCTATGGCCGGGCATGCCGCCTTCCCCGAAGCTTCGGCGGCCGAGCGAGCATGTTGGCCCGGCGTAGCCATGGCTAGTTGCGGAAAATCGTAAGTTATGAATCTATAGATTCAATTTTATGGAGAAAGTTACTTGACGTTCTGAATGATCAGCATCATGCTGAATTTGAATGACGATCGTCATATTTTGAATTCAAAGACCTCGAGCCGCCCTAATGGTGTCGTCCCACAATTGGGTGGCTTCATTAGCTGATCCGGTGGCAATCGGGCGCATCATCCGGGGAGGAGCGAATGACCGAAGCGAATTGGGACCTTTTCAGGCTGTTCTCAACGGTGACCAAGACCGGCAGCGTCAATCGTGCAGCGCGGCAATTGGGGATGAGCCAGCCGACGCTAAGCAGGCGCCTGAAGGAGCTGGAGCGCTACGTTGGGGCCCCACTATTTTTCCGTATCTCAACTGGCGTCAAATTGACTCAGGAGGGAGAGGAACTCCGACGGTCGGCCGACGAGATGGTTCGCTCCTTCGAGTCATTCAATAAGAATATCTCAGCTCGCGTGAATGATCGGTCGTCGGCAGTAAAGATCTCAGCGACCGAAGGGCTAACGAAGCACTGGCTCCTGCCTCGCATGACAAAGCTGCGAGCTCAATACAATCAGCTGCGCATTGAGATAACATCCACTATTAGCAAGCAGAACCTCGCGGCAAGCGACCTCGACTTCGTGCTCCGCATGGGGCATCCGGGCGACGACGACCTCGTCGGAAAGCGTGTTGCGTCGGTCGAATTTGGGCTGTTTGCTTCTGCAAGTTATCTATCGGGTCGATCGGCTCCTCGATCCTTAGACGAGTTGCCAGAATGCGAGCTCGTATCGACCCCGATGGATTTTGTTGATCTACAGGGCGAACGGGCCGGACAGATGATGCTGCTCACCCGCTTTAAGAACGCTGCAGAGGCAAGCAATGGCCTGCGTATTATGCCGCTCGCGAACCACTTCTCAGCCGTTGGGCAAGGCCTTGGCATCGCTTTCTTGGCCGTGCCCTTCGCGTTGGCAGAAGGCCTCGTACGGGTGTTGCCACAAGAAGCAGCGAATATGGATCTCTGGCTGCTGCGACGCCGAGAGAGCGATCTCAGAAAGATGACGCGCCAAGTTCGCCGCTTCCTTGAAACCGAACTCTCTGAATCTCGCAGTTGGTTTCAGGGTAAATCGGGAATACGAAAGGATTGTAGCACTCGACCCAGTTTATCGCTCGAGCTGAGCACATAGCTAGCGCCTCAGACGCGTAGTGTGGCCTTGCAACGCGATTGTTCTCCCGAACGACCAAGCGCGCGAGCTTTCGCTCGCGGCCGAGCAAGTTTATGATCTCGCCTGATATGACATTGTAGCGAACGCCTGCCACGAGCCGCTTAATGCGCGGATGCCTGTGAGTTCCGAGCGCCGAGCGGGCTTGTCGATGCACAGGTCGACCCACCAATCAAAAGCTTCGGTGAACATGTGACCATGCGGCCGAAGATCCCGGCATAGTTTAGGACGCTACTCTCCGAAGTAGCTAATTGCTTGCTGCCCGCGAGACGAGCGGATTTCACGATGATGATGTCCCTTCTCGTAGAGTGTGAGAGCCCGGACCGATCGAACGCTTGCTATGCTCAATTGGGCTCTGTGGAACTAGTCTGGAAAACAAAATCGCCGATCTTTGTCCGAGCGCCGCGGGGACCATCGGTCGTGACGCGCTTACATTCACGAGCACGCCGACAAGTCGTTGCTCGAGGTCTCAATCGGACGATTCGGATCAAGCTGGAGTGTAAGTATTGATGGTACGCTCAAAGCTGGTTGCGGGCGATCCTGCACACACCGCGCGGCGCTGCAGCGAACCGCATCAGCCGTTCGCGCTTCGTCTGTCCCAACCGCTGGACAGTGTTCCACGCCGACTAGAGCGCAACGAAAAATCTCAACTGAAAGCCAGCCGAACTGAAAGCCTCCCGGACGGACAGTGAATGGAGCCGGTTACCGGCCGGAAGGCAGGAGATAGAACGCTCTCGAGGGCGAAGCTTGGCCGTTCAGGTCCGAGAGAGGGCACGATAGCGCGGCGCAGGTTGCCCGGCGGCCAAGTAAGGCCTGAGAGCTTGACGAGCCGCTTCGTAAGAAGTCCAGACGTTCTCATCGGCAACAGCGGGCAAAGTGACGACCTCACCTCGGTCGAAACCGACAAACGCCGCCTCGACAAGATCTTCAGGGCTCATGATCTTGGAGCGTGGGATCACGCTTTCCGGCACGCGGGCGCGCGCCCACATCTCCGTGTCGATCGGGCCGGGCAGAACTACCTGGAAACGTACGCCGGCATCTTTGGTACTGCCGGCGAGCGATACTGTGAGGTTGAGCAGGTAGTTCTTCGAGCCGCTATAGGCGCCGTCGAACATCTCCGGGGCGAAAGACGTGATCGAGCTGATATTGACCACAGCGCCACCGCCCCGCGCTACGAACGCTTTGGCTGCAGCGATGGAGAGGAGCGTCGGGGCGGTAACGTTGACGGCGATTAAGCTCTCGGCGTCCGCCAGCGTGTTTTGTAGCATCCCACCGTATGACGATACGCCGGCGTTGTTAACGAGAAACGCGATGGTCGAGTCTTCGGTGACGCGCTGAGCCAGTTTCGTCACCTCAGTTGACTTGGAAAGGTCGGACACGATTACCTCCACCGCGCGACCGGTTTCCTCTCGGATCTCCCTCGCGTTGGCTTCGAGTCGCGCAGCATTTCGGGCTACGGCGACCAGGTCATAACCCCGCTTCGCCAACTTGCGAGCATAGACCGCCCCGATCCCGGTCGAAGCTCCGGTAACAATCGCCTTCCGAACTACAGTGTCGGTCATGATATTCCTCTATCTAACTCGTCCATTGCGGAGTAACTTGCATTTCAATACCCTGAGTCACTATCGTTTTGCAATGGACTTCAAAGAAGAATCTAACGATCTCTGTCCCGTGGCTAGCGGTTTGGCTCACGTCGGCGACGCTTGGAGCATGCTGATCCTACGGGACGCCAGCCAAGGCTTGTCGCGCTTTGACCAGTTCCGCACTAACCTCAATATTGCGCCCAATATCCTCACCCGCAGGCTCGCCGCTTTGGTGGAACATGGTTTGCTGGAGCGCCGGCGCTATTGCGAACGACCGCCCCGAGATGAATACGTGCTGACTGAGGCCGGGCGTGAGTTCTTGCCGATATTGGTGCTGCTCGGGGACTGGGCCCGACGGCGGCCCGCCGGTGACCGGCTCAACCGCTTCGTGGACGCCGAAACGGGCCAAGAGATCCGGCCTATATTGATGGATGCGAACACCGGTGCCGATCTGGTCGGCCGGCCACTCAATTTGGTGGCACCGGACAGTGTCAAAGGCTAGCCGTAGCGAGTGGAGCGGTCGTCCGGTTGAAAGGAACGACTGCCCGCACTCCGAGATTTTCACGACGACTTCGATGGCGTACTTGCCCTTGTACGACGGCGGCCATCAGAATGTTCGCATAACGATACCGATCAAGAGCGGACGTCACTAGGTTTTCGATACGAGTATCCGGCTTTTACTTAAGTGAGGAATGTGCGTTGCCCGTTTCGGTCGAGACCTGCTCAGGTCGCTGCTCAAACTTCACGCCGGCTCAAGAATGCCAGGCGTTCGAACAGGTGCACGTCTTGCTCGCTCTTCAAAAGGGCTCCATGCAACGGCGGAATCAAGTTACGCGGATCGCGCTCCCTAAGCATTTCCGGCGTCATCTGCTCGTTTAGCAGAAGCTTGAGCCAATCTAGCAGCTCGGAGGTGGAAGGCTTCTTCTTCATGCCGGGTACCTCCCGAACCTCGAAGAAGATGCGAAGTGCTTCTTCCAGAAGCCGCTTCTGTATGTTCGGAAAGTGCACGTTTACGATGCGGCCAAGAGTGTCAATTTCGGGAAACTTGATGAAGTGAAAAAAACATCGTCGCAAGAATGCGTCCGGCAGCTCCTTTTCGTTGTTCGAAGTGATCATAATAATCGGGCGCTGTTTGGCCTTAATTGTCTGCCCGGTTTCGTAGACATAAAATTCCATGCGATCGAGTTCGAGCAGGAGGTCGTTAGGAAACTCGATGTCTGCCTTGTCAATCTCGTCGATCAAGAGCACCGGGCGCGTCTCGGCTGTGAAAGCCTCCCAAAGCGTTCCGCGCCTAATGTAGTTCTCGATGTCGGTGACGCGGGAATCGCCGAGCTGACTATCGCGTAGCCGCGATACCGCGTCGTATTCGTACAGACCTTGCTGTGCCTTCGTCGTCGATTTGATGTGCCATGTTAAGAGTGGCGCCTTGAACGCCTTGGCAACTTCCTCGGCGAGCACTGTTTTTCCGGTCCCTGGCTCGCCCTTGATCAGTAGAGGGCGCTCCAGAACGATCGAGGCATTGACCGCAATTTCTAGGTCGTCGGTTGCCACGTAATCTTCGGTTCCCTTGAACTTCATTGTGAACTCGTCGTTTGAGCAAAGCGGTTTTCAGATGGGTAATAGGTGGTGCAACGACTGATCAAGTCAGAACTCGGGGAATGCCTATTCGAAGGTGTTGTGGGCCTATTCACCGCTGAGTATTGCGGGGTGTTTGTCCGGCTCGCGGAGATAGGGCAGTCGAGATACAATGTGCCATCTCGATCTGCTGCACCAAGGGTTACACATGTTCCTGCAGTTCTTCACATCACTGCGCGACGCCCAGGTCCCCGTGACGCTA
>NZ_LFIQ01000116.1:6896-38219 GCF_001189245.1 Bradyrhizobium pachyrhizi
ACATCAGGGCGGCAGCAAATGGATCGGCACCGCCGGAACCTCGCCGTTCGGCGCCCATGGCTACAATCCCGAAGGCGTCCGCATCGGGCAGGAGAAGAACCGCAACAACCGCGCCGTGAAGGTGTGGGACAAGCGCGAGTTCAAGGATCTCGACGGCAATGTCGAGCTCGGCATCCGCAACATCAAGGTGGCGCTGCGGCGGCTGCGCAAGTTCGCGCGCACCGGCGCGCCTGACGAGCTCGACCTCGACACCACGATCAAGGAGACCGCCAACCACGGCTATCTCGACGTGCACATGCGCCCCGAGCGGCGCAATGCGGTCAAGGTATTGGTCTTCTTCGATATCGGTGGGTCGATGGATTCGCATATCGAGCAGGTCGAGGAACTGTTCTCGGCCGCCAAGAGCGAATTCAAGCACATGGAATATTTCTACTTCCACAACTGCCTCTATGAAGGCGTCTGGAAGCAGAACAAGCGGCGCTTCACCGATCGCACGCCGACCTGGGACGTGCTGCACAAGTACCCGCACGACTACAAGGTGGTGTTCGTGGGCGACGCCTCGATGTCGCCTTACGAGATCATGGTTCCCGGCGGCTCGGTCGAGCATGTCAATGAAGAGGCCGGCTCGATCTGGCTTGACCGCATCACCCGCACCTATCCGCACGCGGTGTGGCTTAATCCGGTGGCGCAGAAGCACTGGGACTATTCGGAATCGACCACCATCATCCGCCGCCTGTTCTCCGAACGCATGTATCCGATCACGATCGAGGGTCTGGAGAACGCGATGCGGGAGCTGGTCCGATAAGCCAGTTATCGCCCGTGGCGGCAATGGTTAGTGATGGCGCCACGATACGGTTACCTAAGGCAGAATCGTGAAAATGGGACGTTGCGACCGATCGAGGATTGAAGGACTTCAGCATTCGGTCCCCACGTCGCAGGGGGAAGAGGCCGATTTAGGTGGTTTGCCAACGCAATTGCAGCATCGGGAATTGTTCGTATCGAGCGCCAGTACCTGCGATAAGCATCGGATCGGCTTGCAGCAACGCCTGGAGATCGGCATCGTCAGGAAGAGCGAACAAGGACAGGCCAAAGCCTCCCGCTGGATCGTTGACCGGACCGTGTGCCACAACTTTGCCGGCCTCCAGCAAAGATTGCAAATATTGTCCGTGTGCCTTCATAAGCCGCGCTTCGTCAGCCGACATCGTCCGCATGAAGTCAGGTCGAGGCGGATGAAATTTGCAGAAGAAGTAACGCATGCTGAACAACCTTATTTTAAGGACCTTCAGGATAGCTACGGTGTAGGGCGATTTGCGCATTTGCGGCTCTCCATCCTCACTAATCCACAGGCATTACAGCTCGACCTGTGGACCCTTAGAGAGCCACCAACTTGCGATCAGGCCACCTATAGTCGACTAAAAGTTCAAGTCTCTTGCGCGGCGCTTGTCCGGTCAGCGACCCTTGAAGACCGCAGCGCGGCGTTCGACGAAGGACTGGATACCTTCAATCATGTCCTCGCTGCTGAAAACCCGATCCTTGACTTTCGGAATGTAGTCAATCGCGATCCGCTCGGCGGCTTCGATATACTTAAGCGCAGCTTCCTTGGTGACCTGAATGCCAAGCGGGGCATTCTTCGCGATAAGTTGCGCGATCTCCATCGCGCGATCGATCTGCTTTCCTGGCGCGACGACTTCCTGCACGAAGCCGATCTTGTGCGCTCGCTCGGCATTGAACTCGTCGCACAGAAAAAGATGATACATTGCATCTCCCCAGCCTGCACGAGTAAGGTAACGGAAATGAGCGCCTCCGAGCGGTGCAATGCCGCGCTTTGCCTCCATTTGGCAGAAGCGGCTATCCGAAGCGGCAACTACGATGTCGCCCGCCAGCATCATCTCTATGCCAATGGTGTAGACGATGCCCTGCACTGCCGTGACGATCGGCTTGCGGCATCGGCCAGAGAGTGCGAAAACGTCGATATTGCCTGGCTTTGGTTCGATTTTCTCCGCCTTAGGACCGAAGAACTTTGGCATGTCGAGACCGGCAGTGAAGTCGCTTCCTTCAGCGCAGACAACACCGACCCAATGGTCCTCGGTCCTATCCAGTAGCGTGATGGCGTCGGAGATCTGCGACATCATTTGGGGACTGAACGAATTCTTCTTCGTGGGATTATCGATGATAATCTTGAAGACGTGTCCGTGCACTTCAGTACGAATCTGTCCCACTTGCTTCTGGTCGCTCATCTGTATTCTCCACGCCGGATTGGTTTGGTTCCGGCGCGCCGGAATCGTCCCTAGTTGCAGTCATCTCGCTCTATAGAGATGACAGGGCGTGCACTTTATTTGCTACAACATTCTTGTGCTCAGGCTATTCAGATTTGAATTTCACGGCGCGCGCTGGGGGCAGCTAGGCTGCATACGCCGCACGCATCGATGGCGACTACGCAGGATCATTAGTAGTTCGCGGCTGTCCTTGCTGAGTCAACGCTTCCCAAAGAGATAGCATGACGAAGAACCCTCTCTTCAGGCCTTTCGCGCACAAATCGCTGACCCTCGAGAACCGAGTAGTCATGGCGCCGATGACGCGCTCCAAGAGCCCAAATGAAACACCGAGCGAGAGCGTGGTCGACTACTACCGCAGACGCGCGGAGGGCGGCGTCGGGTTGATCATCACAGAAGGGACGACGATTGATCGAGCTGGCAGTTCGAACGATGCGAACATCCCTAATCTATATTCGCCAAGGAGTATCGAGGGGTGGCGTAAGGTAGTTGCCGCCGTTCATGCGGCCGGCAGCAAGATCGCACCGCAGATCTGGCATCAGGGGATGGTACGCAAGGCCGGTACTGGGCCACGCCCGGACGGCAAATCGGACGGCCCATCAGGCCTGGCTGGGCCAGGCAAGCAAGTAGCCGAGCCAATGACGGACGCTGATATCGCTGACACGATCGATGCCTTTGCTCGAGCCGCCGCTACTGCCAAAGAAATCGGATTCGACGCGGTCGAATTGCATGGCGCCCACGGTTACCTGGTCGACCAGTTTTTCTGGGAACAAACGAACAAGCGTAACGACGAATATGGCGGCGACCTGACCGCTCGGACCCGATTTGCGGCCGACATCATTCGCGCGATCCGTAATAGCGTTGGGTCGGACTTTGTCATCATCCATCGCTTTTCTCAGTGGAAGCAGCAAGACTTTGGCGCAAAGCTTGCGCAGACGCCAGACGAACTGGCGGCCTTCTTGGCACCGCTGGTTGACGCGGGCGTCGACATCTTTCACGGTTCGACGCGAAGATTCTGGGAGCCCGAATTCCAGGGATCTAACCTCAATTTGTCTGGTTGGAGCAAGAAGCTCACTGGCAAGCCTTCTATCACCGTTGGATCGGTTGGTCTCAAGGGGGCGGACTTCATAGAGTCCTACAGAGGGAAGGGCGCCGAGATTGGTGAATTGCAGGAGCTTGAATCGCGGCTCGCGCGCGGTGAATTCGATCTTGTGGCGGTAGGGCGGGCGCTGATTGGCGATCCCAAGTGGCCGGTTAAGGTCCGCGATCGGCGCTTCGATGAGCTCGCAGCATTTTCTCCTGCCTCCATGGCAACGCTCTAGGGAAATGGACAGCGGATAGCTAATAGGCGTAGCGGCCTTCGTTCGCCGTAAGCTGCAAGCGATGCAGTGGCGCTGTCCGAGATACTGGCTCTCCGTCGCGTCGGTCAGCTCGCCGAGTTCGGAATGCTCTTATCCGATCCAGTGTTTTTCGCGCCTGGAGATCGGGGGGAGAACTGTCCCACGGGGGGGCCTTTCAGGGCGCCTGGGTGGGGCACGAACTTCAAGCATGAACTGAAGCCAACACTGCGGACGGATCCGCCGTCGATGGTGCAGCTAGGAAATAGACTCAACAAAGGGCAATGACGCATGACTGAATATGTCAAGACCGCCAAAGAAGCCGGAATCCAAACAGTGACGCTAGCGCGTCCGGACAAAAAGAATGCGCTAACCAACGAAATGTACGGAGCTCTTGCCGATATCATTGAGGGTGCGGAAGAGGACTCGTCCGTCCGCGTGCTGCTGTTCCGTGGAGATGCCGATTTCACCGCTGGCAACGACGTAGGAGAATTCGCTGCGCTCGCGAAGGGACAGGTGAAGTCGGAGCCACAGTCGACCCGATTCCTCCACTCGCTGGCCCGTTCAAGCCGTCCGATCGTCGCTGCCGTCCGCGGACGTGCCGTGGGCGTGGGCACCACTATGTTGCTTCATTGCGACATGGTACTGCTCGGTGAGGATGCGTTGCTCTCGACTCCCTTTGTCAGTCTCGCGTTGGTGCCAGAAGCTGCCTCTAGCCTTCTAATGCCGCTACGCATCGGTTATGCCCGCGCTTACGAAATGTTCGCCCTCGGTGACGCCATCGACGCGCGCACGGCCCACGCCTGGGGTATCGCCAACAAGGTCCTTCCGATCGAGACATTGTATGTTGAGGCAACGAGCCTCGCGGGACGACTTGCAAGGCAACCAGCCGGCTCCCTTAGCGCGGTGAAGCGCTTGATGCGCAGCCCTGACGTGCTGGCGGCACAGATGGCGATGGAGGGAGCGCAATTTGGTGCGCGGCTGCAAACCGCGGAGGCCCGGGAGGCCTTTACAGCCTTCGCCGAGCGGCGAGCGCCCGATTTCACCAAATTGAACAGCTGATCCTAAAGGCTCCGGAGTGCCATTTCTCCAATGTCGTGTGGCTCGGGAGAGAAGCTTTCGCTCGGCTACTCGCCCGTTCCGATCATGCGCGACTTGCGGAGAGACATCTCTCCCATCGCGATCCTTCAACTGTCAGGGGACGGAGGACCCTCGCTCGTTCCAAATCGGACGTACAAAAAAGAAACCGGCCGCAGTGCAGCCGGTCCAAGTGGACCAAGCCGAGCGGAAACGCCAATGCTCACTTAGTCGGGAGGAGCCCTCATTTAGTCCTCAAGCTTTCACACGGTCAATTCAAAAAAGGGAACTGTAGTTATAAGCTGATGAATAGCGCCATGTCATCTCTCAGAGCCTGGGATGCGTGTACGCTATCAACACGCTTCAAAAGAGCGAGCAAAACCTGTTCGAACGCCTCTTCGTCCGCCTCTCGATGTTGCCGCTTCATTTCAGTTGCTCGCTCGGAAGCACCTCTTACGAAAGATGCGCTGGGTATGCCGAAGCAAATATCGAACGAAAGTCTTCAATTCAGCGGTGAATAAGCGCTCCAGCAGCTTGGTGATAGCTCGTCGAAGGATTTTTCTCCACTATGCGGAGTGGGCTGCATCTATCTGATCGTTCGGACGATCGAGGCACAGCAACGCAGACCCTGCAAAGGAGTTAAGGTCCTTTCGTTGTGAGGTTCCGCAGTGTTCTAGGGGCGCCGAGCATTCGCGAACGTCAAGGGCAACTGCCATGAGGTACTACAAGCATCAGAAAGCCGAGACCTGCGCGCGTATTGTGAGACTTGCATCAACGCAAATTCGGGAAAGCGGTGCGGACAGTCTGAGAGTTGCAGATCTCATGCATCTGGCAGGGCTCACACACGGTGGATTTTATCACCATTTCAGGTCGCGTGAAGATCTAGTTGACCACGCCGTCGAGCACGCCATTAGCGGGTCTGTTGAGCGCTGGCGCCGCATTGCAGATCGAGCGCAGACCGGTCAACACATCGGTGACATAGTCAACTTCTATCTTTCGGCGCCTCACAGTCTCGATATCGGCGAAGGCTGCGCTTTGCCATCGCTTAGTGCCGAGATCCCGCGCACGAGCTCGGCCGCAAGAAAGGCGTTTGCGGCCGGGCTTAGCGAAATGATTGCCATTCTTACCGAGCATATGGCCCTTCAGGCGAAGAACGCGCGTCCGGAAGCGATCGCGATGCTATCGCTCATGGTCGGATCAGTGCTGCTCTCGCGGGCCGCTAATGATGCAAGCCTTGCTGATGAGATTCTTAGTGCCGGTAAATATGCGGTGCTGGGCGATATAGTGAAGAGGCGATCAGGGGCATCACGGGCAAAGATGAAGACCAACGTGAGAAGAAATACAAAATTACTGCCGCGGAGAAGTAAATCGCGCTGACAGACTTAGCGGACCGATTTGCTCTGGCAGCGAAGTTATCGATCACACAAAGGAGAAATACCATCATGAACAGCATCCTGAAGGCCCTCGATCTAACGGGTAAGAATGCGCTAATCACCGGCGGTTCTCGCGGACTTGGTCTACAGATCGCCGAAGTGCTCGGTGATCAGGGTGCGCGACTGCTGATTTCCTCTCGTAAGGCGGCGGATCTCGAGGCGGCCACCAGGCACCTGCGCGAGCGTGGGATCAAGGCCGACTCCATCGCAGCCGACAACTCCAAAGATGATGATCTTATTCGGTTGGCTGACGAGGCTCTCACCAAGCTCGGAAGAATTGACATCCTGGTTAACAATGCCGGAGCAACCTGGGGCGCTCCGGCCGAAGATCATCCGATCGATGCCTGGGACAAAGTGATGAATTTGAATGTCCGGTCGATCTTTCTTCTCTCACAGCAGATTGGAAAGAAGTCGATGATTCCGAATAAGTACGGGCGGATCATTAATCTTGCCTCGATCGCCGGTCTGCGAGGTAATCGAGGTCTGACGCAGACAATCGCTTACAACACGAGCAAGGGTGCAGTGGTCAATTTCACCCGAGCGCTTGCTGGTGATTGGGGCAAGCACGGCATTACGGTCAACGCGCTTGCGCCCGGCTTCTTTCCGTCAAAGATGACACAGGGGACCATCAAGGCCGTGGGTGTCGAGAAGCTGGTAGAGGGGGTTCCCCTCCAGCGTATCGGCGACGATGAGGATCTGAAAGGCGCCGCGCTTCTGTTTGCGAGCGACGCCGGTAAGCACATCACCGGCCAAATTTTGGCGGTCGATGGGGGGATTACCGCTGTCTAGTTTTCGAGATCGCGTCGTCCGACTTTAGTTGTCGGATGACGCGTTCCTTCCGGGGTGATCCAAAATTGTCCTCCTGGCCGCCAGCAGAAGTTTGTCCGATAGTGCTTCGTCGTTCACAGCGCGGGCAAGGGTGACAGCGCCAACTGCCATGCACAGGACGGCCATGGCAAACTCTCGGTCGTTCCCGTTGCCACTCATTTTGCAAATGTTGTCAAAGTACTGCTCGACATGATTAGTCATAATCGCGCGTGTACGCTCATCAGCGCGGGCTACATCGCCTGCGAGCGCAGCCACAGCACAGCCCGAGCGAGGCGTATCTCGGTGCGCTTTGCTGAGATAGGAGTTTAGGAAGGACTTCAAGGTGCGAGGTCCCTTTGTGCTTCCTGTGCGGACCGCTGACGCCTCTCCGTCGTTGAGTGCTCGATCGAGCGCCTCAGCGATCAGCTGATCTCGTGATTCAAAGTGCCCATAAAATCCGCCGTGGGTCAATTTGGCGGACTTCATAAGGTCCCCTATGTTGACGCTCGCAAGTCCTAGCTCTCTAACTTGCAGCGACGCGGCATCGAGTATTCGCTGACGGCTCTTCGCCTTGTCGGCTCGAGAATGTCCCACGGTTGCCTACTCCAGAGAAGTTTAGTGTTGACGATCTGAATGCTGCTCGTCATCTTGATGTCTGGATGACGGTTATCATCCAGATGACTCGACCACAACATAGGTGAAATTGGTTCGCCTATTCAAGGATTTTCGAACACGGCCGCCAAGCAGATCAGATCGTCGGGTCGAGAATGAAGGAGGCCTTTGCCACGACGAGACAATCGTGATGTCGCGCATCATCAAACTGATTGCGGCCGCAGAACAGCGGCGTCATCAACTTAACCAACTAAGGATCCGAAGCATGTCAAGTATCGATGTAAAAGAGTACGTTTCGCTCAAAGGGAAGGAGATCGGCGTCTCGCGCTGGTTCGAGATTGATCAGGCTCGGATCGACAAGTTCGCGGATGTCACGGAAGACTGGCAGTTCATTCACGTTGATCGAGAGAAGGCGGCCCAGTCGCCGTTTGGAGGTACTGTTGCGCATGGCTTTCTGACGTTGTCGATGCTGGCTGCTATGGCTTATGATGGCTTGCCTGCTCTGACCGGCCGTGTGATGGGAGTGAACTACGGATTCGACAAGGTGCGTTTTGTGACGCCCGTGCGTTCGGGGAGTCGAGTGCGGGCAAAGTTTAAGCTCATCGACGTTATGCAGCGCGGTCCCAAGGAAATCATGACCAAGTCAGAAGTCGCCGTTGAGATCGAGGGCGGTGACAAGCCCGCGGTCGTCGCGGAGTGGTTGGGCGTTTCCTACTTCGCCGACGTCGTCGCGGTTTGACTGTCTCGCAAGCCCACCTAGCCGCAGCCGTCGCTGTGAGCTAGGTGATGGGCACGCTGATGAAGCTCTGAACCAAGGAAGCGGCTCCCGCGCTTAGGTCTACGCCCCGTGACGGGGCGCAGTTCAGCTCCAGGAGGCCTGCCACACTTCGAACCTGGCACAGGCTGCGTATTTATAATGCTGACGGATCCTTGCGTCCGTGGGTGGCTTTGCAAGGTACGCTAGCCGTCCGACAACAGCGCTATTGACCGGTCAGCCGACAGTTTCGCGGGTTGAATCGAGTGTGGTTGTGCGTCTTTCGTGCCTGACGCAACGCTCGGTCCGGGCCGCTGAATGTGCGGGATTTCAGTCTCGCTATACATACTTCGTCAGGTAAAGCCGATCCAGCTGGTTCGGCTGGGCGTCGCCGGCGGAAATTATCCGCCAGCAACATCGAGTGGATAGATCAATTTCACCCGCTCAGAAAGCGTCGGCTGGCACGTCGACGATATCCTTGCCGCCAATAGAAATTCTTCGCAGATACAGAGCAGTTTCAGGGAGGATGCGTTCGAGGAAAAAGGAGCCCGTTGATAGCTTCGTTGCCAAGTATTTCGAAGTATCGCCGGCTTCAATCTTTTCCTGCGCCGCCTTGATCATCAGGCACCACATGTAACCTAACGAAACTAGTCCAACTAAATGCATAAAGTCAGTTGAACCGGCAATCGCATCGTTCGGGTCCTTCATCGCAAGTTTTAGTAGCTTGTCAGTTGCGCTTTTTAGATCTGAGGCGGCGTCCTGCAGAGCAGACACTGCCCTGGCCAGGCTCACCTGTTTGGCGTTCTCCTCGATGAAGTGGTCCAATTCGCCTATGAACGCCTGGATAGCGCGTCCGTTGTTACGCGGCAGCTTCCGCGCGACCAAATCGAGCGCCTGGATACCGTTGGCTCCCTCATAGAGCATCGTGATCCTTGCGTCCCGCACGAACTGCTCAGCTCCGGTCTCCACGATGAAGCCATGCCCGCCGAACAGCTGTTGTGCTGATACGGTGCCGGCAAAGCCCCAGTCCGTCAGAGCTCCCTTAATGACGGGGGTTAGCAGTCCCAAGTAATCTTCAGTGGCTTCTTTGAGAGCTGCATCATTGCTGCGATGCGCTACGTCGTTACGCAGTGCGGTGAACAAGATGAGTGCACGTGCCCCCTCATTGAAGGCGCGTATTTGCTGCAATGTTCGGCGCACGTCCGGATGCACGATAATAGGATCCGCCGGCTTATCGGGGTGGGCTGCGAAACCAATTGCTCGGCCTTGAAGCCGCTCTTTCGCATAGTTGGCTGCATTTTGATAGGCAATTTCGGAGAGAGCCATGGCTTGCAGGCCAACGCCGAGGCGCGCCTCATTCATCATAACGAACATGGCTTCCACGCCCTTGTTCTCACGACCCACGAGCCAGCCGACGGCGTTTTCGAAATTGAGAACGCAGGTTGGATTTCCGTGGATTCCCATCTTGTGCTCGATTGAGCCGCAACTGACCGAGTTCTTCTGTCCGAGCGTGCCGTCTTGGTTGACCAGTCGCTTCGGTACGACGAACAGCGATACCCCTTTGATGCCGCTGGGTGCGCCTTCGATCCGCGCGAGAACCAAGTGAACGATGTTCTCGGTCATGTCTTGCTCACCGCCCGAGATGAATATTTTCGTTCCAGTGATGTGATACGTGCCGTCAGCTTGCACGGACGCTTTCGTGCGCATCATGCCAAGGTCGGTGCCGCACTGAGGTTCCGTCAAATTCATCGTTCCGGTCCAACGTCCGGCGAGCATTTTCGGAACGTAAAGCTTCTTCTGCTCCTCGGAGCCGTGCGCCAGCAGGGCGGTAACGGCTCCCCGGGTAAGTCCCGAAAACATCTCCAAGGCCATGTTGGACGAAGAGAACATCTCGCCTACAGCGCAGGAGATCGTCGATGGCAAGTCTTGCCCGCCATATTGGGTCGGTGCGGAAAGGCCTATCCAGCCGCCCTCACCGAGTTGCCCGAAGGCATCGCCGAAGCCTTTTGGAGCGCTAACGCTGCCATCCGGATGGCGCGTGCATCCGTCGAGATCGCCTCGAGCGTTGAGAGGATGCAGTATCTCTTCGCTCAGTCGGGCAGCTTCCGACAGAATGGCAGTCCGGACATCGCGGGGTGCCTCGGAAAAGCTGGGCATGTTATCGTACCGATCGATTTTCAACACATCGTCCAGTAGAAACTGCATTTCCCTCACCGGGGCGCGATAGACGGTCATCGGTCGATCCTGTTTGGCTAGTCAGTGGCTTGGCCGGTCAGTGGCGCCACGGACGGCGTTGGTAACACCCGGATTTATCCCGCCTCCGATACACCTCCCAATTCTCCTTTGAATGAGCGTTCTTCAAATTTCGACCTACCGTCTCGGGAACGGCCGCTCCAACCTTCGCGAATCTAGGGAGTCTAGGTTGCGGGAGGGACAGAAGAATATGAGCGAATCAGTCGAAAGTTCAGCGAGCGTTATCTCGGTGGGCGAGGCGGTAAGCCGGCACGCCGCTGCGACACCTCACAAGGTCGCGATCGCTTTCGAAGGACGAAATACCACCTTTCAGAAACTTGATCGCGCCGCCAACCAAGTGGCAAACGGGCTCATCGCACTCGGCGTCGACGCGTGTGACAGAGTAGCAATCTTGGATAAAAATTCTGACTGTTACCTGGAGGTTTGGCTCGGCGTCTCGAAATTGAATGCCGTGATCGTACCGATCAACGCGCGACTTGCGGCTCCGGAAGTCGAGTATATTGTCAATGATGCAAAGGCGAAGGTCTTGTTCATCGGCGAGCCGTTCGTTGCGATGATCGGCGAGATTCGTGCGCGCCTGACTCACGTTCAAAAAGTGATTGTGATCAACGAAGACTACGGCAACTGGCGAGATATTCAGTCCCCCTCGGATGTGCGGCGTCCGATCGCTAGTGACGATGTGTGCATGCAGATCTACACAAGTGGCACAACCGGGCATCCGAAGGGTGTGCAGCTTACGAACGGTAACACGTTGGACACCATGGCAGACACGTTGGCTGCTTGGGGGAATTGGAATGCGTCGGATGTGGCGTTGTCGGCGATGCCTCTTTTTCACATCGCCGGATGCGGTGTAAGTCTGCTCAGTCTTGTGGCTGGAATGAAGATTGTCGTGGTTCGCGACTTTCTTCCCGCACAAATCATCGAGTTGATTCAAACAGAGCGCATTACGGTCACTTTTCTCGTGCCGGCCATGATTATGTTCCTGCTCGATGACAAGAGCATCGTCGGAGCTGACCTGACTTCGCTGCGAAGGATCGTGTATGGAGCCTCTCCGATCCCGTCGAAACTCTTGCAGAGAGCCATTCAGCGATTTAGCTCGGCCGGCTTCCTTCAGCTTTATGGACTCACCGAAACGACCGGCGGGATTACGCTCTTGACGGCTGAAGACCATGCTGATCCCGAGAGCCCTCGATTGAAGTCTTGCGGACGTCCACTAAGCGGCGTGGACCTCCGTGTTGTAGATGCTGACGGAAATCAGGTGCGCGAGGGCGAGGTTGGCGAAATCATCTGCCGAACTGTGAAGAACATGAAAGGTTACTGGAATCGTGACGAGGATACTGCGAGAACGCTACGCAACGGATGGCTCTACACGGGCGACGCAGGTTACCTCGATGCTGACGGTTACCTTTACATCCACGATCGAGTTAAGGACATGATCGTGTCCGGTGGCGAGAATATCTATCCGGCTGAAATCGAGAGTGCGATGTTCGGGCATCCATCTATTGCCGATGTTGCGGTGATCGGTGTCCCTGACGAGCGCTGGGGAGAAGCTGTAAAGGCGTTAGTTGTGCTCAAGCCCGGAACAGCTGCAGACACAGCTGCTACCGATATCTTGGCCTATGCGCGCGAGCGCCTGGCGGGCTACAAGGTACCCAAATCGATCGATTTTGCTGATGCCCTTCCGAGGAACCCAACGGGAAAGATCCTAAAGCGGGAACTCCGTGAGAAGTACTGGAAGGGCTTTCAACGACAGGTGAACTAGTCTCGATCGAGACAATAGATCGACCTCCCGTCTGATAACGCCGAGAGGTCGATCAAAGTCTAGCGTGACCCGGCGAACGTGCCACCTTGCTGGGCCAGCCGCTTGAGTGCCGGTGCTGGCTCCAGCGAAGGATCGTTGGTTTCTGCAGCGTAGTATGACAGGCGGTCGGCGACGTGCCTCAAGCCAACCTGGTCGGCATAATGCATGGGGCCGCCGCGATAGATAGGCCAGCCATAGCCATACAGCCAAACGATATCGATGTCGCTTGGGCGTGCTGCAATTCCTTCCTCAAGAATTCTCGCACCTTCGTTGATCATCGAATACGTGACGCGTTCCAGGATCTCTTCATCGGTGACGACGCGGCGCTTTCGGCCGAGCCGTAGTAGCGTCGCGTCAATCAGCTTCTCGACGTCAGGATCGGGCAGGGGAGCTCGGGAGCCACCCTCATATTTGTAGTAGCCCTGGCCTGTCTTCTGGCCGAACCGGCCCGCCTCGCACAAAGCATCCTCGATTTCGGACTTGATTCCGCGGTCCTTCCGCGAACGCCAGCCGATGTCGAGACCGGCGAGGTCACCCATCGCGAATGGACCCATTGGTAGGCCGAACTTAGTAATGACAGCGTCGACCTGCTGCGGCAACGCTCCCTCAAACAGGAGCTTTTCGGCCTGCTTGGTTCTCGCCATCAACATTCGATTGCCGACGAAGCCGTCGCAGACGCCGACGACGACAGGTATCTTGGCGATCTTGCGTGCCACGGCGACCGCGGTAGACAGGACGTCCGGAGCGGTCTTGTCTGCCCGCACGATCTCACACAGCTTCATGACGTTTGCGGGGCTGAAGAAATGCATGCCCAACACGTCTTGCGGCCGCTTCGTGACCTCTGCAATCTCATTAATGTCGAGGAAGGACGTATTCGTAGCAAGCACAGCGCCAGGTTTGGCGTATGTGTCAATTAGGCCGAATATGCTCTTTTTGATTGTCATAGTCTCGAATACGGCCTCGATAATCAGGTCAGTATCCTTGACGTTCTCGATGCCGACCACGCCATTGACCAGCGCCATGCGTTTGGCGGGGGCATCCGCAGGGATACCGCCGCGAGCCGCGCTCGCGTCGTAATTCTTCCGCATCACACCCAGGCCGCGCGTTAGCTGCTCTTCTCCGGTTTCGATCAGCGTGACCGGAATGCCCGCGTTGACAAAGGACATTGCGATGCCGCCACCCATGGTGCCGCCTCCGATGATAGCGACGCGCTCGATCGTGCGTGGCTTGGTGCCAGCTGGGACGCCTGCAAGTTTGGCTGCCTCGCGCTCTGCAAAGAAAGCATACCGCTGGGCTATGGATTGCTCACCGGCAAGAAGTTGCAAGAACGTCTCATGTTCCTTCCGCAGGCCCTCATCGAAGGGCAAGTCCAATGTATAGCTGATTGCGTCCGCGGCCGCGAACGGAGCTTCGAGGCCGCGTGCTCGCTTCGTCAATGCGGCGACAGCGTTCGTGAAGATCGAGCGATCGGCACGGGCAGCGGCAAGTTTGCTGTCATCGTCGCGCAGCTTGCGAAGCGGACGGTTCTCCGCCAGCACCTTGTTAGCGAAAATCTGGGCGCCGGCGGCAGGCCCATCGACAATTTCTTCGATCAAGCCGGCCTGCAGCGCAGCGTCTGCGTTGATTGGATCGCCACCGACGATCATCTTGACTGCAAGCTCTGGACCTACTGCACGCGGGAGGCGCTGGGTACCGCCAGCGCCTGGAAGCAGGCCAAGCTTGACCTCGGGCAGACCGAGCTTGGCATCTTTGACCGCAACGCGGTAGTGGCAGGCAAGAGCGACCTCGAGACCGCCGCCTAGTGCCGTGCCGTGGATAGCGGCCACGACCGGCTTGGGACTGTTCTCAATTTCCTGCAGGACTTTATCGAGGCCGGGCTCCTGAGCAGGCTTGCCGAATTCCGTAATGTCAGCACCGGCAATGAAAGTGCGGCCTGCGCAGGTCAGCACAATGGCCTTAATCTGCGGGTCGGCGATCGCCTGCTTTGTGCACTCAAGAATGCCTTTGCGAACTGCAGTACTCAGCGCATTCACTGGCGGGCTATCGATTTTGATGATGCCTACGGTTTCTAGACGTTCCAGTGTGACAACATTGCTCATGCTCTAGTCCGTTCCTTCGTTATGACAGTGTGAGGCGCGCTTCTGAAGATTGTCTCAGGTCAGTGGCGAACATCGCCGGTCGATTGATGATCTGTCATCAGCCGCCAGCTTCGCGTGCGACCTCGCAGTCGCGTGCACTCAGCCTTGTGCTCGGAGGTGAAGGGCGCGCGGGACCATCCAAGCGGCGCGGCCAGCATTTGCTCTTCGTCGTTCGCCTGCTTGCTGAGGGCGATGAGCTGGGTTGCTCAACTTCAAACACCCCCATCGGGGTGTGAGCGACCGCGAGCGGATCGATCTTGCATTCGGCCATGCTGGAGAGGTCCGCGGCCATCACAAGGTCGTTGCGAATGGTCTCAGTCTGCGTCCGTCCGCTCGACACCAACGACACGTCGGCCGCCTTCTCAGCTCCTCTAGACCGCAGTGCATCCTTGATCGCGATGTCGTGGAAGTGACTTGTCGACACCTTGGCGTCGGCGGACTCCGATCCGTCACCGCTGGTGCCGGCTTTGATGTTGTAGCCGACGACCCGCCCCGCGGGCGCAAGAACCTTCATCGATCCGCTCTCTGCAGCTTGGTCAAAACTCGGCCGATTGCGCTAAGTTCTAAAAATTAACTTGTCAAGCTGGCCCTCTAGCCGCGAGGTGCTAGATGCCGACGCCGCGTGTTGATGCGCGGTCTTCACAGATGAAGAAGGAGCAGAGAACTTCATTCGCTCTACGATTGAGCATGTGTCATAGCATCGCGCGTCGATGCTGGTCACTCGCGCTGACGAAATCGAGGCTGCTACAATCCAGTCGAGTCCCATATCCGAGGTGTGATCCTTGTAGCTCTATCCTCGAATTGTTGCTCTTTTAGCCTTGTAAGCGACCTGCATTGTGCTTGCCGGCAGCGAGTATTGGCGGCCTCTTGTGCGCGTTCCAAACTCGCGTGTTCAAAGTTGGGTAAGATGCGAAGTTGTTCTCGACATTTGTGTAATGATAGTGAGCGGGCGGACAGTAGGCAGTTTGCGCTGGGTTATTCAGAAATGACTATGGGCTCACCAGATCCGCTTTGCCTCTGATTGGAAGCGCTGTTGTACAGTGGATGTCACGATCCAAAACATAGTGCTCGATCCAACATCAAAATCGAAGCAGGAGAAGCAGCATGCCCCTTTGGCACATTTACCACCCCAAGCAGGCCTACACAGCGGAAGACAGGAAAGCGTTCGCTGGCAAGATCACGGACATGTACGCGACCTTTCTCCCTCGCTTCTACGTCGGCGTGCTCTTTCACGAAATCCCGGAATCGAGCTTTTATGTGGGTGGCGAGCCGACGGGCGATTTCGTTCGAATCGTAATCGAGCATATCGCCCGACGAACTTCAGATGCCGAATCGCAAAAGCGTTTGCACAAAGCGTTGGCGAAAGTTGTCGAGCCGTTCATTGAGGCACGAGGCTTGCGCTGGGAGCTGCACATCGATGAAACTCCGATGGAGCTGTGGACGGTAAATGGGCTTGTCCCGCCGCCGGCGAATTCCGATGCTGAGGGGCGTTGGCGAGAAGAAAATAAGCCCTCGCCCTACTGAACCAGAACGAATGGTCCTGTACGCCTCCTAGTCCCTCTCAGTCGCTGGCGACGAATGTCACGATCGACGCCACGCGGCTGGAGTCGGATGTTCCGAGTGCAACCTGAACAATCCCCGTGCATCGATATCGGCCCGCCAGTGCGGGGGGATATGCTCATAATCCTAAAAATCCAGTTCCGTTGTTATCTCGCCTTCGCTGCGATGGTGAGTTGCTCGCCTGCCGACAGGCGGCATTGAAGCGGCACAGTCATATTTTGCGCCGGGTCTCAAGCGGAATAAGGGCGATCCGGTGTGACGCCTCTGAGGCGGTCGAAGTCCCAAGTCGATCAAGGCTGGTGAGGCGACAGCGATCGAAGACGCGAAGTATTCTATAGCATTCGGGTACGCCGTGGACGCCAGGCGCCGGCCGGCAGTCCGAATTGCAGAACCTGGTGAGCTTGAATCGGAGCAAAGCTCCTCGGAGGTGCCCTGGCGATCGGAGCATGTCTTGAGCGGGTCCTTTGAATGATGGCGGAAGCGATCGCATTAAGGGCGGTGTGTTACTGTGCCGCAAGTGGCGCGCATCGGACTTCGACTGCTGAGGAGAGGGTGCTCTGGCAAGGTAGCCATCGCTGCGAACGTTGAGGCTCATGACTAAAAAAAGACCGGCCGCAATGCGGCCGGTCCGAGTGGTCCAAGTCGAGTCTTGCCTCGCGAGCTCGCCTTGGAGGGAGAAGCCGTCACCTAGCAACCGGTCTGTCGTGAGTCAATTCGAAGAGCGAGCGGCAAGCCTCACGCGCGCGACCTGTATTCATCGCAGGGTAAGGAAGACGGCGCAGCATAGGACAGTCGTGCGGATGGCATTGGATGTGGGCTAACCCGTTGTTGGCAAAAGCCCTGCCGCGAATGATGGTAGCGGCGCAGATCGCATCAACTGCAGCAGCCCCTCGAAGTGCAGTTGGGCGCGCTATTCAACGTTGAATATACGCTCGACAGATGCGCACTGGCTGACAAAGCGAGAGCGGAATACCAACAATGCCAAGAGGCGCGCAACAGAGCTCGCGCGCGCGGCGGTGAGAGAGATCAAGATGAGAGATGCAGTAATCGTTTCGACGGCTCGGACCCCAATTGGCAAAGCTTATCGCGGCGCTTTCAACGACATTCCCAGCCCCACGCTGGCTGCCTACGCGATCCGGGAAGCTGTCAAGCGGGCCGGCATCGCGCCTGAGGAGGTCGATGATTGTATTATGGGTTCATCGATCCAGCAGGGTTATCAAGGAATGATTGGTCGTACCTCGGCCCTGCGCGCTGGTCTTCCGGTGGGCGTTCCCGGATTGTCGCTCGATCGTCAATGCGCCTCAGGTCTAATGTCGATCGCAACTGCAGCCAAGCAGGTGATCGTTGATCGCATGGATGTTGTAGTTGCCGGCGGCGTTGAGTCCATCTCGCTGGTTCAGCAGCCCAAGGTCTGGTTAGAGCAAGACCCGCAGTTGGTGGCGATGCATGAGCACGCCTTCATGGCGATGATCGACACGGCCGAGGTAGTAGCGCAACGCTACGGCATATCGCGGGAAGCGCAGGACGAGTACTCGTTGGAGTCGCAGAAGCGTACTGCGGCTGCGCAGGCCGCCGGACGTCTCGACGCTGAGATTATTCCGGTCACCGCCAAGATGAAGCTCGTCAACAAGGAAACGGGAGCCGTCACTTACCAGGAAGTGACCCTGTCCAAGGACGAAGGCAATCGCGCTGATACAACGGCCGACGGTCTTGCGCTTCTGAAGCCGGTCAGAGGGCCGGACGCTTTCATTACTGCCGGCAATGCCAGTCAGCTTTCTGATGGAGCATCTGCCAGCATTGTCATGGAGGCCAAAGCTGCGGAAGCGCGGGGGCTTAAGCCGCTGGGACGATATGTCGGGATGGCTGTTGCGGGTACCGAGCCAGACGAGATGGGTATCGGTCCAGTGTTTGCTGTCCCGAAACTGCTGAAGCGGTTTGGCTTGAAAGTCGATGATGTCGGACTGTGGGAGCTCAACGAAGCGTTCGCGGTGCAGGTGATTTACTGCCGCGATAAACTTGGCATTCCGTCCGATCGACTCAACGTTAATGGCGGCGGCATTTCGATCGGGCATCCCTACGGAATGACAGGTGCACGTCTCGTCGGCCACGCACTGATCGAAGGGAAGCGCCGGGGCGTAAAGCATGTCGTCGTAACGATGTGCGTTGGAGGCGGCATGGGCGCCGCCGGCCTGTTTGAAGTTCTTTAATCGGGAGAGTGGAACATGACTAGTAATGCTCGTACCGCCGTCATCACAGGCGCATCTTCGGGAATTGGCACGGCTTACGCCGAGCAATTGGCGCGGCGCGGCAGCAATTTGATCCTTGTTGCCAGGCGCAAGGATCGACTCGAGGCCTTGGCGGCAAAGCTGGCCAAGGAAACCTCGCGAAAGGTCGAGGTCCACGTTGCTGACCTCGCCAAGCCTGAGGATCTCCGCTCGGTCGAGAAATTGCTGTCGGATCGTGACGACATCGACCTTTTGGTCAACAATGCTGGTCTCGGTGCTCTAGCGCCTGCCGTCCAAGCAAACGCGGATGCGGTCGAGAACTTGGTCCTTGTCAACGTCGTCGCCCTAACGCGGCTGTCGCTGGCTGCCGTCCGAAGCTTTCAAAAGCGCAACAACGGCACACTAATCAACATCGCCTCTGTGATCGCCTTGGCACCCACGCCAGGTGGAGCAGCCTATAGCGGTTCAAAGGCTTACGTCCTCAACTTCTCGCGATCGCTTGAATTGGAATGCGCGAAGACGGATGTGGCTGTGCAGACAATTCTGCCCGGACCGGTGCATAGCGAGTTCTTCGAGCAATCCGGTATCACGAAGCCGATGTTCCCCGAGCACCTCTACATGACTGCGGATCAACTCGTCGCAACCTCGCTTAGGGCGCTCGACCTGAAGGAGAGCGTATGCTTTCCGACGCTGGCTGACACCGGCCTGTGGGAAGAGTACGACGGCGCTCGCAAGAAGTTCGCGAAGGCCATCACGACCACGGGTGTTCCTGCGCCTCGTTACTCGTAAGACGATCGGCCTACTCTACGTCGCAGCATCACCGCCTGTCAGGCGGTGATGCATGGCTGTTCGCGTACCCGTTGATGGATGCAGGTAGTATGACGAATCCCGTCGCAATCCAGAACTACGATGGTATCGCTGTACTTCTTGTGGACAATCCACCCGTTAATGCGCTTGCCAAGTCTGTACGCCAAGGGTTGCGTGACGGCATGCGCGAAATCTTGGACGATCCCGCCTACGTGGCCGCAGTCATCGCCTGCGCCGGCCGCACCTTCGTGAGCGGTGCTGACATTCATGAGTTCGACCTCCCAATGGAGGGGGTCGGAATTGACGAAATCAACACGCTATTTGAGAATCGTTCCAAGCCTGTGATCGCGGCCATACATGGTGTCGCACTTGGCGGCGGCCTCGAAATTGCAATGGGCTGTCATTTTCGGATTGCCACCAAAGACGCAAAGCTTGGTCAACCCGAAGTGAAGCTCGGGCTGATCCCCGGCGGGGGCGGCACGCAACGTCTGCCGCGGGCGATCGGGCCCGCTCGTGCCGTCGAACTCATCGTTTCAGGGGAGCCTATCCTCGCGGTTGAAGGCCTGAAGCTCGGTCTAATAGACGAAATTTTCGAGGGCGATCCAATTGCCGCTGGCGTCGCCTTTGCTCGTAGAGTCCTTTCTGAGAGTCGTGCGTTCCGCTCGCTTCGCGACGACGACTCGAAGCTTGCGTCGACACGCGCTGACCGCAATCTGCTAACCGAAGCTGTCAATAATGCAGTGAAACGCGATTCCGGTATGGATGCGCCGCGGGCCTGCGTCGAAGCGATCGGCTGGAGCCTCAACGTTCCGTTCGACGAAGCAATCCGCCGCGAGCGGGAGCTGTTTCTGGCGTTGAAGGATGGCGAGCAGTCCAAAGCGCTACGCCACGTCTTTTTCGCAGAGCGAAATAGTAGCAAGGTTGCAAGTATCACTAGCCATGTCCGGCCGCGGGCCGTGAATACTGTTGCGGTCATCGGAGCTGGCACCATGGGGGGCGGCATCGCACAGTCGTTCGCCAACGCCGGCATTCCGGTACGATTGGTGGAGGTGACCGAAGAGGCTCTCGATAAAGGGCTCGCAACGATCCGAAAGGGCTATGATTCGACGGTCGCCCGCGGCGGCCTGTCCGCTGAAGAGGCCGCTCGTCGTGCCGGCTTGATTTCGGGCGCAGTAGGGCTCGAGCGAGTGGAGGATGCAGATCTCATTGTTGAAGCAGTTTTCGAGACAATGCAGATCAAGGAGGACGTATTCTCAAGACTCAGCAGTATTGCCAAGCCCGGCGCAATCCTAGCGACCAATACCTCCTATCTCGACGTTAACGTCATTGCTGCCGCGACGTACCGAGCGCAGGACGTCGTCGGATTGCACTTCTTCAGCCCCGCGAACATCATGAGACTGTGCGAAATCGTGCGCGGGAAAGAGACTGCGCCGGACGTCCTTGCGACGGCGATCGCTGTTGCGCGCCGGATCGCCAAGGTTCCCGTCGTTGTTGGTGTTTGTCATGGTTTCGTGGGAAATCGGATGCTGAGTGTCAGTATCGCCCAGGCGCGCAAACTGTTGCTCGAAGGCGCTTTGCCGCAACAGATCGATGCAGTCGCTAATAAATTCGGCATGATGGGCCCCTTCGCGATGGGCGACCTGGCAGGTCTTGATATCGGCTGGCGATCGCGGAAAGACTCCGGCGAACGACTACCGATCGAAGATGCCTTGTGCGAAGCCGGTCGGTTCGGTCAAAAGAGTGGGGCTGGCTTTTACCGTTACAACCAGGGTTCACGGACGCCGATTCCGGACCCAGAGGTGGAGGCCCTGATCGTTGAAACAAGCCGTGGCCTCAACATAGGACGTCGCGATATCGAGGACGCTGAAATCCACGAACGACTGACTTATCCGATGATCAACGAGGGAGCTCGGATTCTCGAAGAAGGGATCGTCGAACGTGCAAGCGACATCGACTTGGTGTGGCTCTATGGTTACGGCTGGCCTCGACAGACCGGTGGTCCCATGTTCTGGGCCGACCAAACCGGGCTCGCAATCGTGGCAAATCGTCTTGCTTATATGGCGGCTATCGACAGAGACACGACGTTGCGTCCGGCGCCGCGGCTTGCGCGGTTGGCGTTCGGCGGCGGTACTTTCGGGTCGCTCAAGTAGGACTTGGGTGGCATCTACCTCAAAGGAGAACTGATCAAGATGATTTATGTGATTGCGACGCTGACCGTAAATCCTGAATCGAAAGCTGAGCTTTTTGCGGCCGCGAAGGACGCCATAGCAGCTACACGCGAAGAGAAAGGCAACATTTCCTACGAGTTGTTCGAGAGCACAATCGATCCGAACAAGCTGGTCTTCGTGGAGGAATGGGAGTCCGCGGATCACCTGGGCCCGCACTCAAAGAGCGATCATATGCGAGCATTTGGCCGCATCGCTGTGAAGTGTTTCGCTGCCCCGGTTCAGGTTCAGATCATCACCCCAGAAAAAGTTGAGAAGCGGTAATTCGGCAGCCTGTCGTTCGCCAAACGCCTATAGGGAGATGGACCTTTGAGAACGCGCATTACCGAACTCTTCGGCATCAAGCACCCCATCATCCAGGGGGGCATGCATTTTGTTGGTTTCGCGGAACTCGCGGCCGCCGTCTCGAATGCCGGCGGTCTCGGCATTATCACCGGTTTGACCCAGCAGACTCCGGAGAAGCTTGCGAAAGAGATTGAGCGCTGCCGTGACATGACCGACAAGCCGTTCGGTGTCAACCTGACGTTCTTGCCGTCGATAAGCCAGCCGCCATATCCCGAATATATCGCCGCGATCTGCGAAGGAGGGGTCAAGATCGTCGAAACGGCTGGCCGTAGTCCAGAGCAATACATGCCGACGCTGAAGGCGGCCGGGATCAAAGTAATCCACAAATGTACGTCTGTCCGGCATTCGATCAAAGCGGAAGCGATCGGTTGTGATGCCGTTAGCGTAGATGGATTTGAGTGCGGCGGTCATCCGGGTGAGGATGACATCCCGAACATGATCCTGCTACCGCGCGCGGCGGATGAATTGAATATCCCGTTCGTGGCCTCGGGCGGGATGGCGGATGCGCGCAGCTTGGTCGCTTCGCTGGCGATGGGCGCTGAGGGCATGAACATGGGTACGCGGTTCATTGCGACCAGAGAAGCACCGGTGCATGACAATGTTAAGAGGGCAATCTTGGAGGCCAATGAGCTTGACACCAGGCTCGTGATGCGACCATTGCGTAACACCGAGCGCGTGTTGAAGAATGTCGGGGTTGATAAGCTTCTGGAGATCGAGCGCAGCAAAGGCGCCAACACGAAGATTCAAGATATCCACGAACTTGTCGCCGGTGTCTATCCACGGGTGATGGTCGACGGTGATATGGACGCTGGCGCGTGGAGCTGCGGTATGGTCGTCGGCCTCATTAACGATATTCCGAGCGTAAAAGATCTCATCGACCGGATCATGACTGAAGCCGAGGCACTTGTGCGCGGCCGCCTCGAGAACTTGCTGGCCGCCTGAACCGCGAGCAACGCTACGGCAACGATGGTATGGTGACGGGATGGCGCTCGGGGACGGCTTGGCTCCTTTAGCTGGGCGATGGAAACCCGAGCGCTGATCTTCGGATAACCAATTTGCGTAAGGCAGAAGCAACATCAGCCAACGCTACCTTTGCCGTCGACACCGTCGAGCTAACGTTCCGGACGTCAGCTCCGGGAGTCGTGATATCGGAGTTGAACTCGCAATAGTCAGTGACTGTGGCTACTCCGGTTAACGAAGTTTGCAATTTGCTCGGGCAGGTAGCGGCCGGCGCGGATGTCTTTCCGCGGCATGCTGAAGTCAGCTCCGGTCTTGAAGCTCTCGTGGACGAGCGTTGGATCAAAAAGCACGCCGATTGGATTGTCGGAAAATGCTCGGGATGTCCGCATGTATTCGGTTCTCACTGCGTTCTGGCGACGCCGTTGGTCAGGCTTGTGCACCTGCAGGAGGCAAAAGCGACCGCATCGCGCGTCCTGCCCTGCAGCCCACGTTCAGTTCGGCCAGATTCTGCGCAGCGCTCGCGCTCCCGGCTGCATTGCCTCACCCTCTACAAGACGCTTAGCGTGACGCCGGCGTGCCGGCGTAGCGATGTTCAGCTCCATTGAGACAAAAACTATCAGGCTAAGTCCGCCACAGTCCCACGCGGCTCAGAGGATCACTGCACAAATCCCCGCAGCCAACAAAAGCAATAGTGAGAATAGGACTATGCGTGATGTGCGGTCGGTCATGTCGCGAAATACCCGTTCAAATAGCACTCTAAGCGGTTCGAATTGAGCAGTGCCGTGACTGCGGTGCATGGAGCGGAATCCGGAAAACTAGCAAACGACTGAAGGCTCGCGCACTGCCGAGAAATGGCGAAGCGCTGCACCGGTGGTCCGACGGCCAAACCCACGGGAGCCAGCGGCATAGCTACCCGGAAGCCTGCAGTGAGCCGAGCGGCCTACCGAGGTGGCTCGGCGGGGTGATATCTAAATGGATCGCTGCTCCATCCCTTTCCTTGACGTACCAGTAGGCCCTGCGTGATCAGCTTCCGACAGGTTGGATTGACGCGTTGAATCGCCGCGTTCTCTCCAAAGAGACGGTCTGCGAGTTGACGTTCCGTTAGACCTGGCTGTTCGCGGACAGCGCGAATGATCTGTTGTGCAACTGTCATGATCGTCCAAATTGATCAACAACGACAACTCCGGCAATGCGCTACGTCAATGGTCCAAATGAGATACGCACACTGAACGCCGCTAAAGGCGAGCGGGGCCGCTTCCTGATCATCGCCAAACGGGCCCTCGAGGCGGCCTCAGTTCGTCGAATCATCTGAGCGATCTCGCGCTGTGTTAGGCGCGCGGCTAAGTTTCAGACCGCAGTGAACGTCTCGGCCTTTGCGTGGACGAGTTCTTCAATGCCAGCGCCGCATGATGACGCTCGCGTTCACCCCTCCGAAGCCGAAGCCATTGGAGATAGCATGTTCCATTGCCATCGGTCTGGCGTGACAAGCGACCAAATCTACGCCATTAGCAGCGGGATCGGGATTTTCTAGGTTGAGTGTAGGCGGAGCGACTTGGTCGCGCAGTGCAAGGATCGCGAATATTGCTTCGAGGCCGCCAGCGGCGCCGAGAAGGTGCCCGGTCGCCGACTTGGTCCCGCTAACCGCGATACGACCGTCGCTCCCGAACACGGTTTTGATCGCTTCGAGTTCAGCTGAGTCGCCGGCTGGGGTCGAGGTGGAATGTGCATTGAGATGCTGTACATCATCAGGCTTCAGCCTAGCCTGGTGCAGCGCGAGTTGCATAGCGCGACGGGCACCGTTACCGTCCTCAGGGCCAGACGTAATGTGATGGGCGTCCGCGCTCGTGCCGTAACCAACAATCTCCGCAATCGGCATCGCACCTCGCCGTACCGCATGTTCGAGTTCCTCGATCACCAAAATTCCGGCACCTTCCCCCATCACAAATCCATCGCGGCGTTCGTCAAATGGCCGGGAAGCTCGAGCTGGCGTGTCGTTGAATTCGGTCGACAGCGCACGTGCGGCGGCAAAGCCGCCGAGGCTGACGAGATCAATGCAAGCTTCCGCGCCCCCGCAAATCGCGACGTCGGCTTCGTCGGATCGAATGAGACGTGCGGCGTCTCCGATCGCCTGCACACTCGCCGCACAAGCCGTCACGGGTGCGCCGATAGGACCCTTGAAGCCGTGGCGGATCGAGATGTGACCGGCAGCGAGATTAGCCAGAAATGATGGGACGGTGAATGGCGACAGTCTACGGACGCCACGCTGGTCGGTGGTGCGCACCGACTCGACGATCGCCGGAAAGCCCCCGATCCCGGACGCAACGATCGTCGCGGTACGCGCCTGAAAGTTTGTTTCGGAGGGCGCCCAGGCGGCCTGTGCTATGGCTTCGGCTGCAGCGGCGAGCGCAAACAGAATGAATCGATCCATCTTGCGCTGGTCCTTTGGGGAAGCGACCAGACTCGGATCAAAACCGCCTTCACTGTCATCTGCCTTGCTGGGTACAGTTCCGGCGATCCGGGCAGGCAGTGTTGCGGCCCAAGTAGGAAGAGCGCGCAAACCCGATTGGCCGGCCAGTAGCCGCGACCAGGCGAGCTCGGTTCCACAACCCAGCGGCGATACCGAACCCATCCCTGTGACGACAACCCGGCGCATAAAATCAACCCGCAGCTTGTATGTTCCCGAGCAATCTACGCAGGTCGTCCGTGCACGTCGAATTCACGGCTGAATAAGCTGCAGTCAGTATTGATGCGGATGCAAAGCCTTCTTTGGCTTGTTTTCGAACGTGCCGCGCCTGCAAATGGTGTCTTCAAGCAAAAAGAGGCCGGCGTACGGTCCCTCCCGCACCCGCCTAATGTCCTTCTGCGTGCTGCACGACGAGCGTAGGCACATTGCACGTACCATCTCGGACCGTGAAGACGCGCGTGTTAGGCTTTGCCCCAACCTTTACGTCAGACACGTTTCGTCCATGTCGCAGGAGGCTATCATGCACGAGGTCGATATCCGCAGCCCTCCAGCCGATCCCCCAGATGCTGTCCGGCCCGACCTTGTTGCTCGCTGGGCGGTGAACGACTTCGATCACCATATCACCACAAGAAAACTGCAGGAGCCGGGCGTTATCAGTCGGACCGGTTCGATCGAAGACCAAGGGTAAGCCTAGTCTGGCGCCGTACAGAACGGTCGCTCGCTCTGGATCATTCGTTGCAACGACGAGGAGGTCTATCCCGAGAATTGCTGGCTGCGTGACGTCCGCGGCTGGTCCCTCGGCAGCAAGGTCAGAAAGTGAAATGGGGATTCCGTACGAGTGATTAACCGGCAAACCTGTGCGTTTTGACATGTTCCGAAGTGTCCCGTCAGCATCGTACTGGATCACCTCGGAAATGGAATCGGGAGAGAGGGAAAGGCGCTTCAGACGTCGATAGGCGAGACCGACGTCCTCAACACCAAAAGTCATTTCGAATAGTCCCTCGCCGTACTTGTCCAAATGAGACCGGACAAGCTGTCCTTGGAGACCAGGCCCCTTAGGCGAAACGATCTTGAGCAGAGAATTGCCCGTCGCAAAGACGGCTCCTTTAATCCCGTCAGCGGCCAAACGAAAGAGCGGTGCGCGCGCCAAGATGTGGCGATAGCACTCGATTCCGCTTTCGAGATCTAGGACAAGAAGAGTCGTGCAATTCAAGCCTGTTATCATGTCGTGCTTTGGTTTGCCTTTGACGTTGAAAAGCGCCGTCGCGTAGACGCTATAGGGTTCTAACACGGACCGCTATTCAGAGGCGACCAAGTGCCGTTCAGTTTTGCCGAGCTTGCAGGTAGCCGTCTGAATGATTCATAAAATGGCCACCGCGACGCGGGGCTGTCACCCGCGAGATGCATCGATACAAGCGCCCCGGCCTTGTCTCTTTCGAGCCTCACGCGGGCACCTGCCCGCAAGAAGCGGATCGTTCCATTTCCAACAATGCCGAGCTACGCCTCTCAGCTCCACGCGCGACGTCCTTGGACACGATGGAATCCATGGCTCGCTATTCACTTGTGACTAGCGGCTGGTCATCTTTTGGCTGCACCCTAGAGACCGAAGCCCGCTATGGAGCAAGGCCATTACTGCG
The DNA here is from genome assembly GCF_001189245.1 of Bradyrhizobium pachyrhizi. GTDB lineage: Bacteria > Pseudomonadota > Alphaproteobacteria > Rhizobiales > Xanthobacteraceae > Bradyrhizobium > Bradyrhizobium pachyrhizi. The sequence continues at coordinate 33,605 of NZ_LFIQ01000116.1, forward strand.
GGACGTCGATGCCCTGCAGTCGCGCTGCTTTGCTTGAACGCCTATTTCTGGACGCGTTTCAAGTCGCGGAGCGTCAGCCTGATTTGAGTGAGATATGTCGCTTGACGAGAATCCAAACCGCACCCGTTCGGAAGTCATTGAGTCGACTTTAGCGGACCTGACGATAAATCCGGAGAACATGGCGTTGGGTTTCGCGCTCGAGACTGACCCCGTCAAACATCGCCAATTCGGCACTCAAACCAAGATGCCGCTCATCCGAGTGGCTTATGCGACCCGTCAACCTTAACCTCGGAACGTGCTTTCGGGGACGTGGGTCCCCCGAATTTGGACATCCCAACCGTCGAGCATACCGTATGGCTCAGAACCAGGAGCTTAATGTCGAAGAGGCGATGTTGCCACTGGCGGATACTTACAACATTATTCGGTACCTGTTGACGGAGACGTTGGTTCTAGGGCGAGATCCAGCTCTTCGTCAGATGGTGGTGCTCGCTGGCGGAGGCGCTGCCGGCCGACCGGTTGCCTTCACACGGCGCAAGCGCGACGTCTGGATCGCTTGGGATGACCTCAATCAGCCGAGTGTCTCCCGTTCTCCTCCTGCGGATCATCTGATATTGGATCTCGACGCGATAACTCAGGCGCCGGAAATCGCGTCTGCATATCGGCATTCGGTGAAGGCATCCGGAGCTGGCGAGGTGGCCGCATCCTTGTTGGCGCCGGCATTTGGTCGCGACGCGCTAATGACACGGAGAGACTTCGAAGAACTCGTCGTTTGGTCTCCGCTGCTCGAGCATTCGTGGTACAAAGCGGCGGCAGAGCTCTCCGTTCTTGTCGATAAGCTCAGAAGGAGCATCACGGACCGAATCTCCCGTGCCGAGCCATTACCTTATGTAGAACTCAACCGCTATTGGCGTACCGTCCACTCAATGGCACATCTCGTCTTGCTGGCCTCGATCAGCGGGCGACTGTGGATGCCGAGGATGATCCGGGAGTTGCCGTTCTCCAATTGGACGCCGACATTGTGGCTCGTTAACGCCAGAACGACTTGGCTGACTGCGGTGGCGGCGCGAAGCGTGCTCGAGTGCGGTGACGCCGCGATAGAACGCTACTTGAAGATTCTTGTCGGGTCTCGGCAGCCCATGGTCGCTTTCGATGCACTATTTGGATTGGCGACCTTGGGTCTCTCACTACCTGCGGAGCGGTCGTTGCTAAGGGCGGAACTCTATCGAGCGAAAGAGGTTCATCTGCCCGCGGTGCGCGAGCATTCTGTGCACTTCGAACTGGCCTATTCGAATGCGCTTTGGTTGCTATCGTGTGACAACCTCGCTGACCTGCCCACAGATGCGTTTGTGCCGCTGAAATGGAAGCGAAATGGAGTTAAGGGCCTTGCGACGTCTTCGGCGCTCTACGGCGATCCCACCGAGATTGCGCCTTCGGGGCGCTACATGGGTTTCGCGATGCTGCCGTTCGTCCTAGGGCAGCAGCCGGAAGCGTACTATCCAAAGATCCTTCAACCCAATCCGTCGCCAGGAAAAGTCGCACGACTGTTGGCGAGAGAACTGTCTCCAAGTGAGCAGATGCCGCTGCCGGCGACGGCTACGCTGCACTGAAACTGAGCCAGAGTGATCCCGCCGAGGAAGTATGCTCATTATCGGTGCTCTTCGATAATGGCGAGAGTGTCTGTTGTGAGGCTTGCCAGCGACAATGACGTCGGTGGTGCGGGTGAAGCGCGCGGGCTTGTGCGAACCGTTTCGGCTGGCTGTCCCGGCATTTCGATAGTCGGGAGATGTCTTGTGTCTGCTTTTGGTAGGGGCAGGTTCACCGGCGGGTACTCGGGGGCGCGGCTGTTCAGGCCAGCCGGACGTCACATTCCTGGTACCGGACGATCGGCCCGAGATCCCGATGTTCGCGATGATGGCAGCCACATCAAATATCAATGAGACATCGACAGCAGCGTTTTCAATGCTGGCGCAGGGACCCGACCTATCGCCAGGCTACCCTTGTTGAGTAGGCGGAGCGCAAAAAATCGATCTCGGCCAGTTGAAGACGTCGACACGAACTGACGATCCACACGTGGCAGTGCTGGATCAATGACACGGCTGCTGGGACGATCGACTAGCTTGGATCTAGGGTAGCTATAGGTACTTCACGTAGCGAAGCTTGGACTACGGTCCAGGTGCTGCGTCCCAAGAAGAAATACGATAGCGCTGCAGCGTAACGCAAGGAAATAGCGTGACTTTTGAATACGCGAAGGTGGATCGAGAAGGTCCGCTCACCGTCTTCACGCTCAATCGCCCCGAACTCATGAACGCGATACATCTGCCCATGGACCTTGAGTTGCAGCGTGTGTTCGACGAATTTGCCAACGATCCGGATCAATGGATTGCGATTGTCACCGGCGCTGGCGATAGGGCGTTTTCTGCTGGAAAATCTAAAATGGCAAGAAGGATGGCAAGCGCGGTGCATTTACCAGTGGTTTTGCCGGACTGACCGATCGCTTCGATTGCGATAAGCCCATTATTTCTGCTGTCAAGGGCGTGGCGCTGGGCGGCGGCTTCGAAATCGCGCTGGCGTGCGACCTCATCATCGCATCGGAAAACGCGACCTTCGCGCTGTCCGAGCCGCGCGTCGGTCTCGTCGCCCTTGCCGGCGAGCTACACCGGCTTCCGCGTCAGATCGGTCTGAAGCGCGCGATGGGAATGATCTTGACGGCACGACATGTCTCGGCAAAGGAAGGAAAGGAGCTAGGCTTCGTCAACGAAGTCGTTGCGACTGGACAGGCACTTGCCGGTGCCGAACGTTGGGCAAAAGCGATCCTGCAGAACGGTCCGATGTCGATACGTGTGCGTCGAAGCAGGCCATTCATCGTGGGCTTGGGGTGTCACTTGAGCAAGCCTTGGCCGAACAGCTCAACTATCCGGCGGTAAAGGCGCTCGGTGCATCGGAGAATTTATCGAAGGTCCGAAGGCCTTTGCGGAAAAGCGCGCCCCGCAATGGAAGGGGCGCTGAAATACAAATTTAGGATCGGTTCGCTGACGATGAGTAGGTGCTCCGGCGACTGCCATTGATGGTAGGCAACTGAAGGTCGTGGGTATCCGTCACTCGCGCTTTGCGATGGCGCGGTCGCGATTATCGAGCCATTGCTCCGGCGCGCGACGATTTCCGTGCTCCTGGACCCGGATGCACATGGACTTCCTTTGCTGCCAGCGGCTCACCGCATTCCGAGCAGATCATGACGGGGTCGAACATCTTCTTACAATTTTTGTGCTCGTGCAGCAGCGGTCGGCCACGCGAGTCGACCATATGGATGTTGCCCCAGTGTACGATCGACATGATGATAGGATAGAGGTCCAGACCTTTTTGCGTCAGGATGTATTCGTAGCGCTTGGGGGTTTCCTGGTAGGGAATCCTGGTCAACACGCCAAAGCGTACGAGCTTCTTTAGCCGATCGGCCAGTAGGTGTCGGGTGACCCCAAGTGACGACTGGAATTCGTCGAACCTGCGGACGCGCACAAAGCATTCGCGCAGAATAAGCAAGCTCCAGCGGTCGCCGATAACCGCCACAGTGCGGGCTAGCGAGCACGGCTCCTTCTCGAGGGCATCCCATTTCATCAACGTCTCCAGCCAATCTGCGACCTCAATGCCTATGGATGCTAAATTAGAACCTACAACAATTCAATAAGATGCAGTGACAAATATAATATTATGATCGTCATGTTGACAGTTCTAAAAAAGAACTATATCGGTTGAAAACGATCAACCAAGCGACAAACAAACCGTCGCCACCGAAGGGAAGGGCGTTCCATGGTCGCTCCGCTCAAGGCCGAATTTCACTTTGATTTCGGCAGCCCCAACGCCTATTTGGCCGAGCTGGCTCTGCCTCCCATCGAGCAGAGAACGGGCGTGAAGTTCGATTACGTGCCCGTGCTGCTCGGCGGCGTCTACAAGGCGACTGGCAACTTGTCGCCCGCAGAGGCGCTGCACGGGATCCGCAACAAACCGGAGTACAATGCGCTCGAGACCGAGCGTTTCCTGCGTCGCCACAGCATCACGAAGTTTCGCTCGAACCCGTTCTTCCCAGTGAACACGCTCATGTTGATGCGTGGAGTAGTCGCGGCCGAGTTCGAAGGGCTGTTTGAGCCCTATTTCCGCGCTGCTTATCATCACATGTGGGTTGAGCCCAAGAAGATGGATGATCCGCAGGTTTTTCGGGATGCATTTGCTGCATCCGGGCTCGACATCGATCGCATCATCGCCCGTGCCCAGCAGGACGACGTCAAGAAGAAGCTGATCGAAAATACCAACAACGCAGTCGAGCGGGGCACGTTTGGATCCCCGACGTTCTTCGTCGGGAAAGAGATCTATTTCGGTAAGGACAGCCTGCGCGACGTCGAAGAAGAAATTGTCGCGCAATCGTCCGCGGCGCAGCGCAAAACCGCCTGAGCGCATTGGACGCTGCGGCGGGCAGGCTGTTGAAGCGCAGGCTGACGGAGTCGTTGTGCAGCTAAGGTCTAGGCGTCGTTTGCAAGATCGTTGACCCGAACAAAGACCGGAGAACACCATGCAGAAGAGAAACAGAACGGTGGCCGTCATTGGTGCCGGTGATTTCATCGGCGGC
>NZ_LFIQ01000116.1:38229-53601 GCF_001189245.1 Bradyrhizobium pachyrhizi
CAATTTTTGGAGCGGTGGAATAGACGGTACCGAGCTTCTGCAAAGGGTCGTCGAGGCTCTTCCCACGAGGTTGGACGCGGACGGAACAGCCTGCATCAATTCCCTGTTTCCGAATCCTCCCGGGACGAAAATCAGGGATCATTTCGATGCTTGGCTTGGGGGCAATCTCACCGAGTGGGATGTGCTGGATCACACCTGGCCTGTTCCGGGATATCAAGATTTGCTCTCCGAGCAGCCATTCCAGGGTGATATGAGCGCGTGGCGCTTTGGCGTGGTGAGTATGCGTCGATCTCGGATTGGCCGGGGTTGGTGGAAGGAAGTCGCAGGCAATGGCCTGTTCTTCCGAGAGGACGGAAGTTGCAGCGTCATTGCCGATCACGATGCCTACGGGTGACCTGCTGGACTATTGCCGAACAGCCCGTAGCGTACGCTGTCGAGTACAGCATCGATCTTATCGATCGTGAGAAGAGTTATCCTGCAGCTGGGCAAACGGCCGCTACGCCGTGGAGCCCCAAGGTCGTCATCCCCGACCGCCATTTCAAAGTGGTCGCCTTCGTTCCGGAAATAACCGGTGCTAATCGCGACGGCGATTGCCGCTTTTTCCCAAAATGCGCGGCAGGTAGGAACCATCGAGCGGACAGGACGTCTAATTGACGCTTCCGGTCAGCCAGGCCCCCCCGACTGCCGGAGGAAAACCCGCATTGCTCGGGTTGGCGGCCCTCAGGTTGGGGCCGCTTTCAATTCGACGGGAAAGCGCAAGCATTGTTCGATCGCCACGATTCACATAGTTCAATGCCGCGCGCTCCATCCCGCGAGCTAATGTCGAACTCGTATTTTGCAGGTGGTGGTAGCAATGGAATTTATTGGACGCCCGATGCGAGGCCGGTTCCTCGTTCGGCAAGGAAGCATCGGCTGGATGGTCTACGACAGCGAACTCAAAGGGCCAGCTCAGATAAGGAAAAATGGCCCCTTTGCCGAAAAGCTGACCAAGGAACAAGCTGAGATTTTAGCGAAGGGCCTAACGAACCAGCCAGATTCGTAAAAGCGAACCACGATACCCTCTGGGCTATGCCCAAGTTCGAGTTTTTCCTACCGGCCGTCGGATAGGTGGTCCCGGCCGTTCCCGAGTGGTCCATGAGATCAAGAACAACGGTTACCGCCTGCGCCTCGAGCGCGACGGAGATCGCGTCCGGCTGCTCACGAAAGTCGGCTATGGTTGGACCAAGCGTCTCGCGTCGCTGAGGCGGCGAGTAGCCAGCAACGATCACGCCGGGACGACGATATGGTCCGGCGCAATGCCCGCCTGGTGACGCTCATACATCGCGGTATAGGCGGCCTCGACATGCCGGGTGAAACGTTTGGTATCGAACAACGGTGCCGTCAGCCGGTTGGCCGCCAGCCTGGTTCTGAGCGCCGCGAGCCTCGAAGGATGGGTCGCAAGATCGACCGCCATGCGTTCATAAGCCTCCGGCGATTCCGCAATAAGCTCGGGCAGGCCGATCGCATGGAGCAAGCTCGCCGCGACCCGGCTGGCAAACGTGTCGCCGAGAATGGTCAGCACCGGCAGGCCGGCCCATAGCGCATCGCTGGCGGTCGTGTGGGCATTGTAGGGAGTGCTGTCGAGGAACAGGCCGGCGAGGCGATGGCGTGCGAGATGGTCGGGTAACGACATACGCGGTGCGAACACAAGGCGCTCCGCAGCGACGCCACGCGCGACCGCCTCCTTGCGCAAATTTGCGGCAGATTCGGCATTGGCTTCGAGGAGCCACAACATGCTGCCTTCGACCCGGCCGAGAATCCTCATCCACCGGTCGAACATGTCAGGCGTGATCTTGTAGTTGTTGTTGAAGCAGCAGAACACGAAGCCCGTCGGCGCCAGCCCCACGTCGCCGCGCGTGAACAAGCGATCGGCAATGACACGTTTGTCGTCGTTGGCCTGATAGCTGTTGGGCAGGGCGACCACCTTTTCGCTGTAGAATTCGCGATGATGATCCGGGATCACGGTACGATCGGCGATGATGTAGTCGATGAACGGGGCGCCGAGTGTTCCCGGATAGCCCAGATAATTGACCTGGATGGGAGCAGGCCGGCGGCCAAGGACCCTGGTGCGGGATCCCCCGGTAAAGCCTTTCAGATCAACCAGGATGTCGATTTCCGATCGTCTGATCAGGTCGGCGACCTCATCGTCGTTGATGTCCCGGACCTCGACAAATCGATCGAACGACGCCTCCAGCCGTCGACGCATCTCCGAGGGGGCGTTGGGCGACCATGAGATTGCCACCGTCTCGAATTTCGACCGGTCGTGGCACTCGAACATCCCTACCATCAAGAGCGATGTCGCGTGGTTGCAGAAATCCGACGAGAAATAGCCGACGCGAATTCGATCGTGATGGTAGCGCTCGCCCCGCCAGCGCTGGCTTGCAGACGGCGGATGATTCTTCGCGGTCCATCGCGTGGCGCATAGCAGTTGATCGGCGGTCGATGAAGGAACGCTACAAAACAGAAATGGCGGCGTCGTCGCGTTGCGATTTCTGATCGACTCGATAAGTCGGCCGCACTCGGCGTCAAGGTCGGCCCAGTCGCACATGTGGGATTTGGCGTGCAGACGATAGCCTTCGATGTCGGCCTGGTCCGGTTTGAGCGCGACGGCCTTGTCATAGGCGGCGAGTGCCTCGTGGTAGCGCGCCAGAGTGGATAGAACCTTGCCGCGGTTGGCGTGGGCAGCCGCATCGTCGCCCTTGTGCTGGATCGACTTGTCGATGCTGGCGAGCGCCGCCTCATGATGCCGGAGCCTGAACAGCGCCGAGCCGCGGTTGTTGTAGGCCTCGGCATAGTCGGGCCGCAACGCAATCGCTCTGTCGTAACTCGCAATTGCCTCTTCGAGACGATCCAGTTCGATCAGCACGTTGCCGCGATTGTAGCACGCGCCGGCAATTCCCGGCGCCCGGTCGTAGCTCGCGAGCGCATCATCGAATCTTTTGAGGTCGTTGAGCACGTTGCCACGATCGTTGTGTGCGCCGGCATCGTTGGGCTTGAGCGCAATCGCCCTGTCCAGGCTCGCCAGCGCTTCCTCGGGCCGCTCCAGCTTTCTCAGCGCGGTGCCCCTGTTTCGATGGGCATCTGCATGGTCGGGTACGAGCGCGATCACGCGATCGTAGCTTGCGAGCGCCTCCTGGTTGCGCCCGAGGTCCGCAAGCGTGATTGCGCGATTGTAGAGAGCCGGCGCAAGGTTTTGCTTGATCGCGACCGCCCTGTCGAAGCTCGCGAGCGCTTCGTCGAAGCGACGCAACGCGCGCAGCGCATTGCCGAGGTTGCTGTGCGCGTCCGCGACGTTGCCGTTGAGCCTGATCGCTCGCCGGATCAGGTCGACGCCGCGCTCGCTGCGGCCAGTCTGCGCGGAAATCAGGCCCAACAGGTGCAGTGCATCGAAGTTGTTGGGCTGCTGTCGGAGCATGTCTTCATAGATCTTTTCTGCTGCCGCCAACTGACCCCGCTGATGCAGCGCGACAGCCTGCGCGAAGGCGCGCTGCAAGGCGGTCGAACTGGATCTTTGAAATTCACCTGTTTCGGGCATCAGACGTCTTCACGCGCTCCGTGTCCGGGTCCTGGCCTCACGCTGGCAGACATGTCGCATCCTGTGCCCACGATAAGGATCGCCCGTCTATTAAAGGTTGAAAACTGGCAGATCGTCCTCGATTGCGCAACGGCCTCCAGGAACAGCTCCGCGAATAGTCGGGCTGAAGCGGATGGTCCTCGATCAGCCCTGCGGCTGCCTCGTCGGCCGCAGCCGAACCGTGGACGGTCACGACGGAAGCGGGGGCATCGTCTGGAGCATCAAAGTCGCAGTCACGATGCGCCTGCCATTCTAGCTCGAACACGCGTCGCTGCTGAGCAGCGGCGTCGGGTTCTCGGTCGAATTTTCCCCGCCGCGATACCATGGCTTGAAACGAAACCCGGTTCTCGCATACGACCATGGCGCGGTCAGGGATCGGGCGCTGCCCTCCGTCGTATATTCTGAAGCGACGCCAGGGTCTGGATTGTAGAGCGAGAAGACTCCGCGCCAGCTGCCGTCCGGCTGCTCCTGGGCGTAGGACAGCTCCACCTTGTTTCGCGAGACCGAAACCAGACGATCCGAAACGTGATCGAACACGAATGGCCGCTCGAACCAGATCGTCGTCTCGTCCTGTTTGATTGCGACATTGGCCTCCTGTCGTGCCGTGCCGCCACCCACCAGCAGGGGAATCCCCAGCGGCACCGCGACATCAGCGGTGGCGGTTGCATTGAGACGGTGGGCGGAAAGCGTCGATGCAAAACCATCGGGCCGCGCAATGACGGTCTTCTTCGTGAACGGGCCGTGCGGGCTATCTGCCGTGGCAACCAGCGCGACGGCGTTCTGCGTGTTGTTGTAGTAGCCGTGATAGAAGATGACATACTCGCCGTTCGCGCGCCGGCAGGCATAGCTGATCGACAGCCCGGACGCTTCCTCGGGCAGTGAGGGCGTGATCACGGCGCCGTGGCGCGTGAATGTCATGCCGTCGACGCTGGTCGCCAGCTTGATCTGGTTCGACGCGCGGTCGAGGTAATAGATCATGTACGGCTCGGCTGCTCCGGGCTCATACACCACCTGCGCCGGGCCGATCCCGCCGGGCTCGGACGTGTCCGACTGAAAGGCGATTCCTTGCGGTATCCAGGCTCCTTCGTTTGTCGACGTCCAGAGCCGCAGCTGAAACCAGCCCGTCGTATAGGCTGACGCATAAAGACGCCGCGTGTGCGCATCCGGCGCGATCGCGGATGGCCATGCGAGGTGAAGGACGCCATCGGGCGGCGACAGCGCCGGCGTCAGGCTCGACACCAGGCCGTCGTCGCCGAACTCCCAGATGTGATAAATGCCGCTGCTCCCGAGGCCATTGAGAAACCAGCTTCTGGCAATTGCGCTTGCCGGGAAAATGGTGAGGACGGCAAAAAGAAGCCCCCGCACAATCATGAAATTGTTCCTAGGTCGTCCTGTCTATTGAGCAAGGAATTCTGCTGTGATGACACACTCGGGCGCCCGTTTCGCCCGGAAATTTGTTTCTGAAAATGACGAGCAGACCAGATATGGAGACGCGCTAGGACAAGCCGGCAGATTCGGTTACCGGGCTGCACGCGCCATCGATATTGCCGCGTCGCCGGCGTCGATGCGGTCGTCGAGCGGGCCGGCGTCACCAAGCGGAGTCTATATTGCAGCTTCGCGGCCAAGGACGATCTCGCAGCCGCCTGTATGCGCGACCACGACCTGGATTTCCGGGAGAAGTTCGCGGGACAATCCTGCGCGGCAAGTCGCCGCAGCGGTTGCATTCGGCCATCGCGACGCATTCATCTGGGCGTTGGGCGAGAACTTGCCGCGATCGCGCCCGGCAACGGGCCACCCGCCTGTGCTTCCGAAGCAGGTGGCCCGCTCTTCGAGGGGCGCGATTGGAGAGCCAATCCAGCCCTTCTCGCCCCCACATTAGACGGCAAGCCCAACAGGCCGGCAATGGAGAGAGAGGATTACTTCCTCAGTCGGATGCAATGAGCCCATAGGGTTGCCGCCGGCAGCTTACAGGGGCTAGCCCGGATGGACGGTCCCGTAGATTTACCATGACCCTGAATTCCAGCTGCTCGGCGCCGGAGCGGGCGCTAGGTTGATGGCGCGGGGGCGGCGCCTTGAGGTCAGGAGGCCGCAATGGAGCGCTTGTATTTGGGCATCGCCGTTACCAGCACTTACGCGCTGGTCACCATTGCGCTGATCATGGCCTTCGTGCACTGACCGCCGGGAATCCGGATCTTTGCTGGCGGGGCCGCAACCGGGCGCGTTGTCGTCTTCGGCACGCGGCGATGTCCGCAATCAGCAGCCTTTCACTGCGTCAGCGGGTTTAATTGTCATGCCCAGACCTGTAGCGATAACCCTGATGAGTTTGGCCGTTGCAACGCTCACGGCGTTCGGCATCGCCGCCGCCCTTGTGATCCATTAGCGAGGATGGGCCACCGGGGTTTCACGCCCGGCGGCCCATTGGTCGTTGAGGTGTGTGGGCGAACGACCATCAGTTCGGCTTTGATCTACTTCTTCATGTGGTCCTTCGGCATCGTCTCATGCTTCATGGCGCCGCCGCTACCACTGCCTTCCTTCGACTTCGGATCGTTCATCGTCGCGCCCGGGTTTGCCGCACCGGGGCTGCTGGATGCACCTTGACCAGTGGTCGCAGCGGGAGAGTTGCCACCGCCTCCACCGGCACCGCCGCCTGCACCCCCACCACCGCCTTGAGCGCTCGCTGCTGCGATTGACCCGAATATGAATGCCGTTGCCAGTGCGATCTTCGCAATTTTCATTTGAACGTTTCCTTTGCTCTCGAGCTGGTGCAACACGCCTCGAAGATCGGCGTTCCTAAATGCCGTTTTTTGCGCGCGGCCATTTGCGGAACGCAATCACTTCATCCCCTCCAGCATCCTCCGCACGTCTCCCAGCAACGCCCGTATCTGCCGCCGCTCGGCGATCGCTTCCCGAGTGAACCGGCCGTGCTTGCGCGCATTCCGGTTCGCTCGTGGGGCGCCGGATCCCTTTGCGCCGCCGTGCATGCGGCAGCGCGTCTTGCCGCGCACCGCCGGCGCGCGGCACGCGCTGCCCGAGCGGGTCCTGGCGCCGCAACGCCGGCTGGCCAGCATAGGGCCGGTCGTTTGGATGTGGCCGCTCATGCCTTGGCGTCCCGCCCGACATCGGCGGAATTCCGCCGTCGCCGCGAGCCCACGGCCTTCGGCGCATTCCGCGCCGCGGATGCCGGGCTGTTGTCGGACACGATCACGCGCGCATGCTGCGTGACGTTGCCGACGATGGCGTTGCCGCCGTCCTCGACGTTGACGTTCTGCACGGTGATGGCGGGCTCACCATGGCTCCGGTGGCGGTTCAGCGCGTCGATCTGGGCAGGGAAGGTGCGGGCGAGCCGGCCCAATGCGCGCGCGGCGCTGTCGTGCTGGGCGAGGTCCTTGGCATGCGCGAGGTGATGGGCACATCGCATCGCCATCACATGAACCGACACCATCTGCGCCACCAGCATCGCCTCGACGGAATCCCGCGGACCGATGCTTCTCACCATCGAGATCATGAAGGCGAGGTTGACCTCGCAGGGCTTGCCGCCGCTCACGCTGGCCTTGACCAATTGCCGCAGGATGCCGTCCATCGCGTCGCGGTCGGCGACCCCCAGTGCGTTCGCCATCAGCTGCGCGCCGAGCTCGGGATCAGGATGGTCGATGCGGAAGCCGTGCGAGGAGAATTTGATCCGCGGGGCTGCGGCGGCCTGGGTCTGGCCGGTTGCGGCGGCCATCGTCGGCACGGCGATGTCGGGTGCAGTATCCATGTCGGGTATTCCCTGGAATGCGCGCGGCAAGCGCGCAGACGATCGCTCGCTGCGGCAGCCGGTGCGATGTCGATTGGGGGAGGGTTTTGGGCGGCAAGCGCCATCCGCGCGCCGGCTGTTGCGGGCGAGGGGGGCGGTTAGACGATTTCGGAATATTGGAAGTGTGCCGCTGATTTGCCCGACGTGTCAAGTCGCCATTCGAGCGCCGCCGGCCGCCGGCTCCTTTGCATGGGGTTGTTTTCGATATTTTGGCGGCGCGGCCCCGGTGGGGAGTTCCGCCGCCGTCGCCCGCAGTCATGCCGGCAAGGCACGGTGCGATCCGTGTTAGCGGGTACCGTGCGCCGATTGGATCATTATACTGGCCGGCACGTTGCGACAGGCGTGGCGCGGTCGCCGGCCTGGGATGAAGGAGCATCGATGAGCGAGACCATTGGCCACCCCGATCCCGGCCTCGATTTGTCCGACGGGTTCAAGCCGCACACCTCGCATTGGGGCGTGTTCTCGGCGCGGCTCGGCAAGGCGGGTCTCGAAGTCAGGCCCTATGCCGCCGATCCCGATCCGAACGGCATCATCAACAATTTCCCCGGCGCGTTGCGCCATCAGGCGCGTATCGCGAGGCCTGCGATCCGCCGCGGCTGGCTCGAGCGCGGGCCCGGTCCGGACGATCGCCGCGGCCGCGACGAGTTCGTCTCGGTCAGCTGGGAGCAGGCGCTCGACCTGCTCGGCGGCGAGCTGACGCGGATCCGCGACACGATCGGCCCCGGCGCGGTGTTCGGCGGCTCCTATGGCTGGTCCAGCGCGGGCCGCTTCCATCACGCGCAGAGCCAGGTGCACCGCTTCCTCAACATCGCCATGGGTGGCTATGTCCGCTCGGTGAACACCTATTCCTCGGGCGCGTCCTCGGTGCTGCTGCCGCAGATCCTGACCGGCTACGAGGACATCACCAAGCGCAACGTCACCTGGGAGCAGATCGCGGCCGAAACCGACATCGTGCTGGCGTTCGGCGGCATGGCGCTGAAGAACTCGATGGTGGCCGGCGGCTCGATCAGCAAGCATGTCGAGCGCGGCGCGATGGAGGCCGCGCAGCGGCGCGGCTGCGCGTTCGTCCTGGTCAGTCCATTGCGCGACGATCTGCCCGTCGAGGCCGGCGCCGAATGGCTGACGGCCACACCCGGCACCGACACCGCGCTGATGCTCGGCATCGTCCATACGCTCGTCAGCGAAGGCCTGCACGATCAGGCCTTCCTCGATCGCTACACCGAGGGCTGGCCGGTGTTTTTGCGCTATCTGACCGGCGAGGCCGATGGTCAGCCCAAGAGCGCCGAATGGGCTGCGGCGATCTGCGGCATCGATGCCGGCACCATCAAGGCGCTCGCGCGCCGGCTCGCCGGCCGCAGAGCGCTGATCACCGTGTCGCACTCGCTGCAGCGCGCCGAGCATGGCGAGCAGCCGGTGTGGATGGGCATGGTGCTGGCGGCGGCGCTCGGCCAGATCGGCCTGCCCGGCGGCGGCTACGCCTATTCGCTCGGCGCGATCGGCTATTACGGCCGCCGCGTCAATGCGATGCCCGGGCCGACGCTCGGGCAGGGCCGCAACGGCGTCGCCGACTTCATTCCGGTGGCGCGCATCGCCGACATGCTGCTCAATCCCGGTACCACCTATCGCTACAACGGCGAGACGCGGACCTATCCGGATGTCCGCCTCGTCTACTGGGCCGGCGGCAATCCGTTCCACCATCACCAGGACCTCAACCGCCTGCGCAAGGCGTTTGCGCGGCTCGACACGCTGGTGGTGCACGAACTCGCCTGGACCGCCACGGCGCGTCACGCCGACATCGTGCTGCCCTCGACCATGACGCTGGAGCGCGAGGACATCGGCTATTCCAGCAACGATCCCTTGATGGTCGCGATGCACCGGATCGCCGAGCCGTTCGGCCTTGCGCGCGACGACTACGAGATCTTCGCCGATCTCGCCGAGCGGCTTGGCGCCCGCGAGCCCTTCACCGAGGGGCGCACGTCGCGAGAGTGGCTGGAACATCTCTATGAGCCGACCCGCAAGGCGCTCGCCGCGCGCGGGCTCGAAGCCCCGAGCTTCGAGGAGTTCTGGGCGCGCGGCAGCCTGGTCGTGCCGCAGCATCTCGACGACGGCGGCTCGCTGCGCCGTTTCCGCGAGGACCCGGTGGCGCGGCCGCTGCCGACGCCGAGCGGCCGCATCGAGATATTCTCGCAGAAGATCGCTAGCCACGGCGATGCCGACTGTCCGGGCCATCCGGTCTGGCTCGAGAAGACCGACACGCCGACGCCTGGCGCGCCGTGCTTCCTCGTCGCCAACCAGCCGGTGACGCGCCTGCACAGCCAGCTCGATTTCGGCGGCCATTCACTAGACGCCAAGCACCGCGGCCGCGAGGTCGCGCGCATGAATCCGCGCGACGCCAAGCCGCGCGGCATTGCCGACGGCGACATCATCCGCATCTTCAACGCGCGCGGCGCCTGCCTCGGCGCGGTGCATGTCACCGACGGCATCGCGCCCGGCGTGGTCCAGCTGCCGACCGGCGCCTGGTACGATCCGATGGATCCCGAGGAGGAGGCGCCGCTCTGCGTGCACGGCAATCCGAACGTGCTGACGCGTGACATCGGCACGTCATCCTTCGCGCAGGGCTGCACCGGCCAGCTGACAAGCGTTGAGGTCGAGCGGTTCAACGGCAATCTGCCGCCGATCCGCGCGTTCGATCCGGCGTAATTTCGCGCGGGATCACGAACAAATCATCTGATGGCGCTGGATGGCGCCCACGCGTTCGGCTACGGCATCACGAGATCGCCCCTGAGTTCTGGATTTGCCGAGATGCCCCTGAAAACCCTGTTTCATCTTGCCGTTGCTGCGACCGTTGTGCTCGGTTCGTCCAACGCATTGGCGCAATCGGCCGCCGAGCCGGCCTATGGACCGGAGCTGCAGGGCTTCGACTATCCCTATCCGGTGGAGCATTATCGCTTCAGCTCGCAGGGGCAGGAGCTCGACATGGCCTACCTCGACGTCAAGCCGGCGACGCCGAACGGCCAGACCGCGGTGCTGCTGCACGGCAAGAATTTCTGTGCCGCGACCTGGGACGGCACCATCAAGGCGCTCAGCGGCGCCGGCTATCGCGTCATCGCGATCGACCAGATCGGCTTCTGCAAGTCCAGCAAGCCGGAGCGCTATCAGTTCACCTTCCAGCAACTGGCCGGCAACAGCCGCGCGCTGGTCGCCTCGCTCGGCATCGCGCATTCGATCATGGTCGGCCACTCGACCGGCGGGATGCTGGCGATGCGCTACGCCCTGATGTATCCGGAGGCCACCGACCGCCTGGTTCTGGTCGATCCGATCGGGCTCGAAGACTGGAAGGCCAAGGGCGTGCCGTGGCTCAGCCTCGACGGCTGGATGCAGCGCGAGACGCGCGTCACCGCGGACAGCATCCGCGCCTATGAGCGCGCCACCTATTACGCCGACACCTGGGATGCGTCCTACGAGACGTGGGTGCAGATGCTGGCCGGCATGTATCGCGGCCCGGGCCGCGCCGCCGTGGCATCGAGCTCGGCGCGGCTCTACGACATGATCGCGACCCAGCCGGTGTTCTACGAGTTCGAGCAGATCAAGCCGCCGACGCTGCTCTTTGTCGGCGACAAGGACACCACCGCGATCGGCAAGGACACCGCATCGCCGGAGATTCGCAAGACGCTCGGCAATTATCCGGTGCTCGGCAAGGAGGCCGCGAAGCGGATCCCGCATGCGCAGCTGATCGAATTCCCCGACCTCGGCCATTCGCCGCAGATCCAGGCGCCGGCGCGCTTCCACGAGGCGCTGCTCGGCTGGCTGCAGCATCCGGAGACCGGCGCGACGCTGGTCAAGTAGGGACGGCGAGACACGCGGGCGACATCATGACGACAGCGGAACTGTTCAGCGTGTTCACGGTCGATGGGCAGGGCGGCAATCCCTGTCCGATCGTGGTGGATGCAAGCGGCATGAGCGCATCCGAGATGCAGGACGTCGCCCGCCGCCACGGTCACGAGTCCGGCTTCGTGCTGCCGGCACAGAGCGACGATTTCGACGCCACGTTCCGCTTCTTCGTTCCGAATCACGAAATGGAAATGTGCGGCCACGCGACCATCGGCGCGCTCTGGTTGCTCGCACGCCATGGAAGGCTGCCGGGCGACACCATCCGGATCTCGACGCGCAGCGGTCCGGTCACCGGCTTCATCAGCCGTGATCGTCACGGCGAGCCCAGTGTCGAGATCACCCAGCCGGCCGGAAAGACCGTTCCGCTCACCGCGGGGCAATGCGATGACGTGCTGCGGGCGCTCGCGGTCGGGCCGGAAGCGATCGACGCGGTAACGCCGTGCAATGCCGTCACATCGCGGATCAAGACACTCGTTCCGATGCGCTCCCCCGAAGCGCTGAATATGCTCGATCCCGCGGGCGAGCATGTCGAGGCGGTCTGCGGCCGGATCGGATCGACCGGGCTCTATCCATTCGCCGTGATCGACCGAAAGGCTCGCCTGTTCGAGGCCCGGCAATTCCCGCGCTCCTCCGGCTATCGCGAGGATGCCGCGACCGGCATTGCGGCCGCCGCGCTGGCGTTCGGCCTGCTCGACTATGGCCTGGTCGCTCCTGATGACGACGAGATCCGAATCCTGCAGGGCAGGGCGATGGGGCGGCTGTCGGAGATCCGCGTCCGCATCGGCTTCGCCGGCGGCCGTCCCGTCGGTTGCCTGCTTGGCGGCAATGTCGCGCTGATGGCTGCGCCGTCAGGCTGAGTAGCCGCCAGCGCGAGGCGCCGGCTTCGTAAACAGCATCCAGGTCTAATCAGCGGCTCGCTTGGCTCGCTCCTGCGCCTTGGCGTGCACCGGTGATGATTTCCGGGCGCCGGGGCCCGGATGCACGTGGACCGCCTTCGCACTCAGCGGCTCGCCGCATTCCGAACAGACCATCACGGGATCGAACATCTTCTTGCAGGTCTTGTGTTCGTGCAGCATCGGCCGGCCGCGCGAATCGACCATGTGGACGTTGCCCCAGTGCACGATCGACATGATGATCGGATAGAGGTCGAGGCCCTTCTGCGTCAGGATGTATTCGTAACGCTTCGGCGCTTCCTGATAGGGGATCTTGCGCAGCACCCCGAACCGCACCAGCTTCTTCAGCCGGTCGGCAAGCAGATGCCGCGTGATCCCGAGCGAGGCCTGGAAGTCATCGAACCTGCGAATGCGCAGGAAACATTCGCGCAGGACCAGCAGGCTCCAGCGGTCGCCGATGACAGCCACCGTGCGGGCCACCGAGCACGGCTCCTCCTCGAGGGCATCCCATTTCATCAGCATCTCCTGCGGTCTGCGCCGACATCACCGATTAAATTCTAAAACAGAACTAACGTCATTTCAATAGGATGCGTCGCTTGGAGCCGCGACTTAGTCATTAGATGACAAATATCATATTGACAGTTCTAAAATAGAACTTAAGGTCCCGGCTCGATCAACGCGGCGGCTGACGGCCGCTGGCACTCAAAGGGAAGGGCGTTCTATGGCTGCTCCGCTCAAGGTCGAATTCCATTTCGATTTTGGAAGTCCGAACGCCTATCTGGCGGAACTGGCGCTGCCCGACATCGAGAAGCGTACCGGCGTGAAATTCGACTACATCCCGGTGCTGCTCGGCGGCGTCTACAAGGCGACCGGCAACATGTCGCCCGGCGAGTCGCTGCGCGGCATCAAGAACAAGCCCGAATACAACGTGCTCGAGACCGAGCGCTTCCTGCGCCGCTACAACATCACGACGTTCAAGACCAACCCGTTCTTTCCAGTCAACACGCTGATGCTGATGCGCGGCGTCGTCGCTGCCGATTTCGAAGGGCTGTTCGAGCCGTACTTTCGCGCCGCCTATCACCACATGTGGTCCGAGCCCAAGAAGATGGACGATCCGCAGGTGTTCCGCGAAGCGTTCCTGTCTTCCGGCCTCGATATCGACCGCATCATCGCCCGCGCCCAGCAGGACGAGGTGAAGAAGAAGCTGATCGACAACACCAGCAACGCGGTGGCGCGCGGCTCGTTCGGCTCGCCGACCTTCTTTGTCGGTGACGAGATCTTCTTCGGCAAGGACAAGCTGCGCGAGATCGAAGAGGAGATCGTCGCGCAGCTGGCTGCGCCGCAGCGCAGGACCGCCTGAGCGGGAAAATTCCTCAAGACAACAAATCAAGCCCAAAGGGCTGCCACAGGGAGGTTTCAGTGCAGGCGTCGACCCAAGTTGTTGAACAAGTTGCTGAAGGAAGTGTGGAAGGCTTGCCGAACCGCATCCACGAGGTGATCGATCACCACGTCGGGGCGACGCCGGATCAGCCGGCGCTGATCGACGACAAGATGCGGCTGACCTACCGCGAGCTCGATCGGACGGTCGGTCGCGTCGCCGAGGCGTTGCGGGCACTCGGCATCCGTGCCGGCGACCGCATGATGATCGTGAGCGAGAATTCGATTCCGCTAGCCTGCCTGCTGCTGGCGGCGAGCCGGCTCGATGTCTGGTCCATCGTGGTCAATCCGCGGCTGTCGCCGCGTGAGCTCGACCAGATCAGGGATCACAGCGGCGCCCGCCGCGTGCTGCTGACCGCCGAGGTCTCGCAGGAGGCGGCTACGCATGCCGCGCGTTACGAGGCGGCCGTGCAGGATGTCGGCCCGCTCCGCGGCATCGCCGTCACCGGCCTGAACCTGGCAACCGTGGCGGAGCCGGTCGAGGCCGACGGCGCCAACCAGGTCGCGGTCCTCATCTACACCTCCGGCACCACCGGCACCCCGAAGGGCGTGATGCTGACCCATCGCAATCTGTTGTTCAGCGCCCGGGCGACGGCAAGCTTCCGAAAGATGGCGGCCGATGACGTCCAGTATTGCGTGCTGCCGATCTCGCATATCGTCGGCATCTCGTTGCTGACCATGACCCTGATGATCGGCGCCACCGTGCGTCTGGTGGCGAAATACGATCCGGCCGCGCTGGTCAAGGCGATGACTGAAGAGGGCATCACGATCCTGAACGGCGTGCCCGCGACCTATCAGCGTCTGCTCGAATACCGGCGCAATGCCGGCCTGCCGAAGCTCGATCGCGGCCGGTTGCGCGTGATCTCGGTGGCCGGCGCGCCGCTCGACCTCGATCTCAAATCACGGGTCGAGCAGGAGCTCGGGCTGCCGCTGCTCAACGGCTATGGCATCACCGAATGCTCGCCGGGCATCTCCGGCGTCCGGCCCGACAATCCGCGTGCGGATCATGCGGTCGGCACCGTCATGCCGGGCCTCGAGGCAAAACTAGTCGGCCGTGACCTCAAGCCGGTTGCGGCAGGGGAAGTCGGTGAGCTTCACGTCCGCGGTCCGAACGTGATGCGCGGCTATTACCGCGCGCCCGATTTGACCGCCAAGGCGATCGATCCCGATGGCTGGTTCAACACCGGGGATCTGGCCCGCTTCGAGAATGATGCGCTCTATATCGTCGGGCGGACCAAGGAGATGATCATCCGCTCCGGGTTCAACGTCTATCCGGCCGAGATCGAGGCGGTGCTGAGCACGCACGACGCCGTGGTGCAGTGCGCGGTGGTCGGCCGGCCGGTCGAGGGCAATGAGGAGGTGGTCGCCTTCGTGCAGCTGATCAAGGGCTCGACCGCCACCGCGCAGGACCTGATGGCCCATATTGCCCCGCAACTCACCTCGTACAAGCGTCCGTCGGAGATTATCCTGATGGACGCGCTGCCCGCGACATCGACGGGCAAGTTGCTGAAGCACAAGCTGGCGGAGTCGCTGCGCGGCTGAGACCCAGCCGCCGCAAGCCAGTTCACTCAAACGGAACCGGAGTACACCATGCAGAAGAGAAACAGGACGGTGGCGGTCATTGGTGCCGGTGATTTCATCGGCGGCGAGATCGCCAAGAAGTTCGCTTCCGAAGGCTTTACGATCTTTGCCGGCCGCCGCAACGGCGACAAGCTGGCGCCGCTGGTCAAGGAGATCGAGGC
>NZ_LFIQ01000116.1:53611-53801 GCF_001189245.1 Bradyrhizobium pachyrhizi
GGCCTTCCTCAACGACGCCGACAAGCATGCGCCGCTCGAGGTCTGCATCTTCAATATCGGCGCCAACGTCAATTTCCCGATCCTCGAGACCACCGAGCGGGTGTTCCGCAAGGTCTGGGAGATGGCGTGCTACTCCGGCTTCCTCGCCGGACGCGAGGCGGCGCGGCTGATGATGCCGCGCGGCGAGGGC
>NZ_LFIQ01000116.1:53811-55965 GCF_001189245.1 Bradyrhizobium pachyrhizi
CGAATGGGTCCGGCAGCGCCGCATCGAGGCGCTCGGCCCGAACGCGCTCGACAATCCCGATCTCTTGATGCCGCCGGCATCGGTCGCGGGCGCCTATTGGCAGCTCTATCAGCAGCCGAAGAGCGCCTGGACCTTCGAGCTGGAAATCCGACCCTTCGGCGAGAAGTGGTAGGGAGCCGGTCAGATGGAACTCGCGCTATCCCCTGAAGATGCGGCGTTCCGCGATGAGGTTCGCGCCTTCATCAAGGACAACTACCCGGCGGAGATGCGCGTCGCCAATCCGGAGACTGATCTCTCCAAGGAGCAGATGCTGCTGTGGCATCGCATCCTGCACGACAAGGGCTGGATCGCGCCGCTCTGGCCGAAGGAATATGGCGGGCCCGGCTGGTCGATCACCCGCCGCTTCATCTTCGAACAGGAGACGACGCGCGCCGGCACGATGCCGCCGCTGGCGTTCAGCGTCACCATGGTCGGCCCGGTCATCTACACGTTCGGCAACGACGCGCAGAAAAGGAAATTCCTGCCGCGTATCCTGTCCGGCGAGGACTGGTGGTGTCAGGGCTATTCGGAGCCGGGCTCCGGCTCCGACCTCGCTACCGTCCGCACCAAGGCGGTGCGCGACGGCGACCATTACATCGTCAACGGCCACAAGACCTGGACCACGCTGGCGCAGCACGCCGACTGGATCTTCTGCCTGGTTCGTACCGATCCGACGGCCAAGCCGCAGTCCGGTATCTCGTTCCTCTTGATCGACATGAAGTCGCCGGGCGTCACCGTGCGCCCGATCATCACCATTGACGGCTCGCACGAGGTCAACGACGTCTTCCTGGAGAACGTCCGCGTCCCCGCCGAGAACCTGATCGGCGAGGAGAACAAGGGCTGGACCTACGCCAAATTCCTGCTCGGCAATGAGCGCACCAGCATGGCCGGCATCGGTCGCTCGACACGCTATATCGAGCGGTTGAAGAAGATCGTCAAGGCGGAGATTCCGGAAGACGATCCGGCGCATCTGGAATTCATCAGGGATATCGCCCGCGTCGAGCTCGACGTGCTGGCGCTGGAGGCGACCGAGCTTCGCGTCGTCGCCCAGATGGCGCGCGGCATCGACCCGGGACCGGCGGCCTCGCTGTTCAAGATCCGCGGCACCGAAATCTTCCAGGATATCACCGAGCTGACGCATCGGGCGATCGGCAATTACGGGCTTGCGATCCGCGAGCATCCCGTCAGCGCCAATCACTTCATGCCGGGCCCGGACTACGGCCACACCGCGTCGGAGAAATACCTCAACTCGCGCAAGCTCTCGATCTACGGCGGATCGAACGAGATCCAGCGCAACATCATCGCCAAGGCGGTGCTTGGTCTCTAGAGCATGATCCGGAAAAGTGTGAAGCGGTTTTCCGAGGAGATCATGCTCAAACAAGGAGCTAAGGCGCATTTCATCGCGCTTTAGCGGCAACGAGGATCGGATGGATATCCAGTTCACGGAAGAGCAGGAATTGTTGCGGTCCAGCGTCCAGCGGCTGCTGCGCGATCAGTATGATTTCGACGCCCGCCGCAAGATCGTCGCGAGCGAAGAGGGGTTTGGCCGCAAGCAATGGGCTGAATTCGCCGAACTCGGCCTGCTTGGCGCGCCGTTCTCGGAAGCGGTCGGCGGGCTCGGCGGCGGGCCGCTGTCGACCATGATCATCATGCAGGAGTTTGGCCGCCATCTCGTGGTCGAGCCGTTCGTCGAGACGGTCGTCGTTGCGGGTGGCTTGATCGAGCAGGCAGGTTCCGACGCGCAGAGGCAAGCGTTCATTGCCGACATCATCGCAGGCACGAAACTTTGGGCGCTGGCCTGGACCGAGAAGGGTTCGCGCTTCGACCTCGCCACCGTCACCACCACGGCACGCCGCGACGGCGACGGCTACGTCCTCACCGGCGAGAAGACGGCGGTGATGGCCGCGCCATGGGCGGATCATCTGATCGTCTCCGCGCGCACCTCGGGTCATCGTCACGATCGCGGTGGCGTCAGCCTGTTCGTGGTCGATCGCCGCGCCGCCAATCTCGACCTGCAAAGCTTCAGGACGATCGATGGTCGGAGGGCGGCCGAGATCAGCCTGCGCGGCGTGCACGCGGAATTGCTGGGCAGCGAAGGCGAGGGCGTCGCCGCGC
>NZ_LFIQ01000116.1:55975-57807 GCF_001189245.1 Bradyrhizobium pachyrhizi
CGATCGGCGAACTGAACGCCGCGACGCTGGACTATTCCAAGACGCGAAAGCAGTTCGGCGTCACGATCGGCAGCTTCCAGGTGCTGCAGCACCGGATGGTCGACATGTTCATCGCGCATCAGGAGGCGTTGTCGCTGATGCAGCATCTCGGCCTCAGTCTCAGCGAGGATGAGGCCGGAGTCTCCCGGCTGGCCGCCGGCGCAAAATCCAAGATCGGTTATGCCGGGAAGTTCGTCGCCGACCAGGCGGTGCAGCTGCATGGCGGCATGGGCATGACCGACGAGCTCAATGTCGGCCACTACTTCAAGCGGATTTCCTCCATCAACATCCAATTCGGCGATCCCGCCTATCACGTGCTGCGCTATGCGCAGCTCGACGCGGCCGCCTGATTCAGAGAGGTAAGCATGTCACAGGATGCAGTCATCGTCTCCACCGCGCGCACCGGCGTCGGCAAGGCCTATCGCGGCGCGCTGAACAACACCGACGGCCCGACTTTGGCCGGCCATGTGATGGCCGAGGCGGTGAAGCGCGCCGGCATCGCGCCCGGCGAGGTCGAGGATGTGGTGATGGGCTGCGCCATGCAGCAGGGCACCATGGTGATGAATGTCGCGCGTAAGGGCGCCATCCGCGCCGGGCTGCCGGTGACGGTCGCCGGGACCACCATCGACCGGCAATGCGCCTCCGGCCTGCAGGCTATCGCGGTCGCCGCGCGCTCGGTGATATCAGACGGCGTCGAGATCGCGATCGGCGGTGGCATCGAGTCGATCAGCCTGGTGCAGAACGAGCACATGAACAGGTTCCATGCCGTCGACGACGAACTGATGGCGATGAAGCCCGAGATGTACATGTCGATGCTGGAGACGGCGGAAGTCGTCGCCGAGCGCTATGGGATCGGCCGCGACAAGCAGGATGAATATAGCCTCGAATGCCAGCGCCGCGTCGGCGCCGCGCTGCAGGGCGGCCGCTTCAACGACGAGATCGTGCCGATCACGACCAAAATGGCTGTGGTCAACAGGGACACCAAGGAAGTCAGTTACCAGCAGGTGACGCTGGCCAAGGATGAGGGGCCGCGGCCGGATACCACGGCGGATGGACTCGCCAAGATCAAGCCGGTGTTCGAGGGCAAGACCATCAGCGCCGGCAACGCCAGCCAGCTCTCGGATGGAGCCTCGGCCTGCGTGATCATGAGCGACAAGATCGCCGCGCAGAAGGGGCTGAAGCCGCTCGGCATCTTCCGCGGCTTCGTCGCCGCCGGCGTCGAGCCGGACGAGATGGGCGTCGGCCCGGTTGCCGCGATCCCGCGGCTCCTCAAGCGGCACAACCTCAAGATCGACGACATCGATCTCTGGGAGCTCAACGAGGCCTATGCGGTGCAGGTGATCTATTGCCGCGACAAGCTCGGCATCGATCCGGACAAGCTGAACGTCAATGGCGGCTCGATCGCGATCGGCCATCCCTACGGCATGACCGGCGCGCGGCTCACCGGCCATATCCTGATCGAGGGCCGACGGCGCAAGGCGAAATACGGCGTGGTGACCATGTGCATCGGCGGCGGCATGGGCGCGGCCGGCCTGTTCGAGATCGTCCACTGAGCGGAAACGCGGGAGAAACTTGTGAAGACAGCAATCACTGAACTGTTCGGTATCCAACATCCGATCATCCAGGGCGGCATGCACTTTGTCGGCTTCGCCGAGATGGCGGCGGCGGTGTCCAACGCCGGCGGCCTCGGCATCATCACCGGCCTGACGCAGAAGACACCGGAGCTGCTGGCGAAGGAGATCGCGCGCTGCCGCGACATGACGGACAAGCCGATCGGCGTGAACCTCACCTTC
>NZ_LFIQ01000116.1:57817-82295 GCF_001189245.1 Bradyrhizobium pachyrhizi
GCTTCACCGCGCCGCCCTATCCCGAATACATCGCGGCGATCCGCGAGGGCGGCGTCAAGGCGGTGGAAACCGCGGGCCGCAGCCCGGAGCAGTACATGCCTGCGCTGAAGGCGGCCGGCATCAAGGTGATTCACAAATGCACCTCGGTGCGGCATTCGCTGAAGGCCGAGAAGATCGGCTGCGACGCGGTCAGCGTCGACGGCTTCGAGTGCGGCGGTCACCCCGGCGAGGATGACATCCCGAACATGATCCTGCTGCCGCGCGCGGCCGACGAATTGAAGATCCCGTTCGTCGCCTCGGGCGGCATGGCGGATGCACGCAGCCTTGTCGCGGCGCTTTCGATGGGCGCTGCCGGCATGAACATGGGCACCCGCTTCATCGCGACCAAGGAAGCGCCGGTTCATCCTAATGTGAAGCAGGCGCTGCTCGACGCCGACGAACTCGACACCCGTCTCGTGATGCGCGCGCTGCGCAACACCGAGCGGGTGCTGAAGAACAAGGGCGTCGATGAACTGCTCGAGATCGAGCGCGAGAAGGGCGCCAGGCTGAAGATCGAGGATATCCATGAGCAGGTCGCCGGCGTCTATCCGAAGGTGATGATCGACGGCGAGATGGACGCCGGCGCCTGGAGCTGCGGCATGGTGGTCGGCTTGATCCACGACATCCCGACCGTCAAGGAGCTGATCGACCGTATCATGGTTGAAGCCGAAGCCATCATCCGGCAGCGGTTGACCGGCTTCCTCGACGGCAAGTTCGAAACCACGCCGGCCCGCGCGGTCGCCTGACGGGAGAGTGCCATGACCGAGCATGTCAAGGTTGAGATCGCCGCCGGCGTCATGACGCTGACCTTGCAGCGGCCCGAGAAGAAGAACGCGCTGACCGGCGCCATGTATAACGCGATGTCGCAGGCGCTGAAGCAGGCTGAGACCGACCCGGCCGTCCGCGTCGTCCTGTTCCAGGGCGACGGCGACAGCTTTACCGCGGGCAACGACCTCGCCGACTTTGCGAGCCAGGCGCGCGGCGAAAGCGAAGTCGATAGCCCCGCGCATCGCTTTATCGAAACCATCAGCAAGGTCGGCAAGCCGCTGGTCGCGGCCGTGCAGGGCAATGCGGTCGGCGTCGGTACCACCATGCTGCTGCATTGCGACCTGGTCTATCTCGCCGAGAACGCCCGGCTGATCACGCCCTTCGTCAACCTCGCTCTGGTTCCGGAAGCGGCGTCGAGCTGGCTGTTGCCGCTGCGGATCGGGCACGCGCGCGCCTATGCGATGTTCGCGCTCGGCGAGCCGATGGATGCGCAGGGCGCGCTGGCATCGGGCCTCGCCAATGCTGTGGTGCCGCAGGCCGATCTGCGCCAGAGGGCGCATGACGTGGCGATCGCGCTGACCAGGCGACCGGCGGGTTCGCTCGGCATGACCAAGAAGCTGATGCGTGAGCAGCAACGGATCGCGGCGCAGATCGCCGAGGAAGGCGTGCTGTTCAAGGAGAGGTTGGCGACGCCCGAGGCGCGCGAGGCCTTTGCTGCCTTCGCGGAACGGCGTCAACCTGATTTCACCAAGCTGTCGGCCTGACCGGCGGCGTAACTCACGGACACATCGAGGGAGTGAACAGCATGGGCGTCACCGGCAGCCATCAATATCCCGCCATGGAATCCGTGATCTACGGCAAGCCGGCGGCCGAGGCTCTGCGCGAAGAGGCCGAGCGGCTGGGCGCCAAGCGCGTCTATCTGATCGCCAGCCGGACGTTGAACACCACGACCGACGAGATCGAGAAAATCCGTCAAGCACTCGGCGATCGTCATGCCGTGACCTTTGACGGCGTGCCGCAGCATACGACGCGGGACGTTGTGACGCGGATCGCGCGGCAGGCCAGCGAGGCCAGGGCGGACCTCGTCGTCGCGATCGGCGGCGGCTCGGTGGTCGATGCGGCGAAGATCGTGCTGATGTGCATCGAGCACGCGATCTTCGAGCCGGCCGGGCTCGACGGCTTCGAGACCACGCCGGAACGGCGCTTCGGGCCGTTCCGCTCGCCGAAGGTCCGGATGATCGCGATTCCCAGCACGCTGTCCGGTGGCGAATACAATTCCGGCGCGCTGGTCACCGATACCAGCCGCAAGCTGAAGCAGATCTTCAACCACCCGATGATGATGCCGCGCAGCATCATCCTCGATCCCGCGATCACGAAATACACGCCGGAGAAGCTCTGGCTCGGCTCCGGGACGCGGGCGATGGATCACGGCATCGAGGCGATCTGCTCCAGCCGCCCCAACGTGCTGGTCGATGCAGTGTGCCAGCAGGGGCTGCGCTATCTGCACGATGGTCTGCTGCGCACCAAGGCCCACCCCGACGACGCGGCGGCGCGGCTGAGCTGCCAACTCGGCTCCTGGCTGTCGGCGTTCGGATTGCAGTCGCGGGTGCCGATGGGCGCCAGCCACGCCATCGGCCATGTGCTCGGCGGCACCTGCGACGTGCCGCATTATTTCTGCACGGCGGTGATGATGCCGAGCGTGCTCCGCTACAATCGCCCGGCGACGGAGGCCGCCCAGCAATCGATCGCCGCCGCGCTCGGCGCACCGGGGTGCGACGCCGGCGAGGCGTTTGCGGCGTTCATCGCGGAGCTCGGCCTGCCGCGGCGGCTTGCCGATGTCGGCGTCGGCGAAGACCGCTTCGAGCTGATCGGCCGGAACGCCATGCTGTCGATCTTCACGCGGGCCAACCCGCAGCCGATCCGCGAGCCCGGCGACGTCGTCAAGATCCTGAAGCTCGCCGCCTGAGGCATCAGCACCGGAGCAGCCGCCATGGCCGCCTTGCGCATCTTCTCCTATCTGCCGAACCCGCGCGTCTGGAAGGCGACCATCGCGGCGCGGTTCTGCGGTGTCGATGTCGAGGTCAGGGGCGCCTCGGGCAAGGAGCTGCGGGACTGGTTGTGGGACTATGATGCCCGCCCGCTGGCGGAGCGCGAGCGCGCCTCGCTGTCGTCGCTGGCGCGCACCGGGCGGGTCGGACTGACCGGCGCGCAGCTCTTCAAGACCGATGCGTTCATGGCGGCACAGCCGTTCGGCAATGTGCCGGCGGCGTTCGGCGCCGACGGCAAGGTCGGGATCTTCGAATCGAACAGCATCATGCGCGCGGTGGCGCGGCTCGGCGCGGCAGCATTCCCGCTCTACGGGCGCGACGCCTATGAGGCGTCGCGGATCGACAGTTTTCTCGATGTCAGCCTGGTGTTCGCGCGGGACTCGCAAATCTATCTGCTGGCGCTCTCGGGCGGCACCGTCGATGCGGCCATTCATGCGCGGGCCAAGGATGCGTTCGCGATCTATGCGTCCGGCATCGAGCAGGCGCTGTCGCCGCGGCGGGAGGCGCTGGTCGGGAACGGTGTCTCGATTGCCGACATCTGCTTTGCCGCCGAACTCGCGCTGTTCATGAATGAACATGCGCGGACCGAGCAGCTGCAAAAGCAGGGATTGACGAAAATCCTGCACCCGGGCGCGCAGGATGAGTATCCGTTGATGTTTGCTCACTTTGACCGCCTGATCACGCATGAGCACGTCAGACCGGACCTCAAGCCTTACGTCGAGAAGCTGCTGTCGAAGGCGGCCGCCTGACCATGAAGGCCATCGGCCGCAACGCGGAGGGTTGATCGTATGACCGCACCTGTCTGTCTGATATCCGGCGTTGGGCCCGGCACCGGTTCGGCGCTCGCCAGAAGATTCACCGAGGGCGGCTATCGCGTCGCGCTTCTCGCCAGGAACGCGGAGCGTCTCGCCGCGCTCGAGCAGCAGCTGCCGGGCGCAAAGGCCTATCGGTGCGATGTGTCCGCTCCCGCGCAGATCGAGGCGGTGGCCTCGGCCGTGGAGCGCGATCTCGGCAATCCCGCCGTGGTCATACACAACGCCGTCGGCGGCGCGTTCGGCACCTTCCGCGAGATCGATCCGGAGATTCTCAATCGCAACTTCCAGGTCAACACGATGGGACTGTTGTACCTGGCGCGGCGGTTCGCCCCGGCGATGATCGCTGCCGGCAAGGGCGCCATCGTCGCGACCGGCAACACCTCGGCATTGCGCGGCAAGGCCGGCTTCGCGGGGTTCGCACCGACCAAGGCGGCGCAGCGGATTCTCGCCGAGGCGATGGCCCGCGATCTTGGGCCGCAGGGCGTTCACGTCGCCTATCTCGTGATCGATGCCGTGATCGATCTGGAGTGGACGCGGAAGCGCTGGCCGGATCGGCCGGACGATTTCTTCATCAAGCCGAAAGCGATCGCCGACGAGGTCTGGCACGTCGCCCATCAGGATCGCAGCGCGTGGTCATTCAATGTCG
Organism: Bradyrhizobium pachyrhizi; assembly: GCF_001189245.1. GTDB lineage: Bacteria > Pseudomonadota > Alphaproteobacteria > Rhizobiales > Xanthobacteraceae > Bradyrhizobium > Bradyrhizobium pachyrhizi. The sequence continues at coordinate 62,134 of NZ_LFIQ01000116.1, forward strand.
AGATCAGGCCGTTCGGCGAAGCCTGGTAGGCGCCGCGCGCCGGTCGCAAGAGTTGGTCAATTCATAAAAGCTCAGGGGGAATTTCATGTTGTTGAAGACGTTTGCCGTATCCGTTGCGATGCTTGCGGCGCTGCCGCAGCTCCAGTCCGCGCCGAAACACCAGGGGTCTCGGAGTCGGAGGTCAAGGTCGGTGCGACGTTCCCGTTCAGCGGGCCGGCATCGCCGCTCAGCAACACCGGCAAGGGCCTGATCGCCTACGTCCATTCCGTCAACGACCGCGGCGGCATCAACGGCCGCAAGATCAACCTCATCACCTATGACGATGCCTACACGCCGCCCAAGGCCGTGGAGCAGACCCGCAAGCTGATCGAGAGCGACGAGGTGGCGTTCCTGTTCAGCCCGCTCGGCACGCCCGGCATCGGCGCGACCGTCAAATACGTCACCGCGAAGAAGGTGCCGCATCTGTTCGTCGTCAGCGGCGCGACGAAGTTTGCGAACTTCACCGAGTTTCCGCTGACCACCACGGGGCTGCCGAGCTACAACACCGAAGGGAAGATCTACGCAAAATACGTCACGCAGACGGCGCCCGATGCGAAGATCGCGATCCTCTACCAGAACGACGATCTCGGCCGCGATTTCGTGGCCGCGTTCAAGGAAGTGCTGAAGGCCGATTTCGACAGGAAGGTGGTGACGTCTCCCTATGAGGTCACCGAGCCGACCATCGAATCCCGCGTGGTGACGCTAAAGGCGTCGGGTGCGCAGGCGTTCCTGATCGCCGGCACGCCGAAATTCGCGGCCCAAGCGATCAAGAAGGCGAACGAGATCGGATGGTCGCCGCTGACCATCGTCAACTACGTGTCGAGCTCGGTTTCCGCGACCATCGTGCCGGCGGGGGCGGACAAGGCGGTGGGCGTTGTGGTGGCGACCATCACCAAGGACCCGAACGACAGGAAGTGGGCCGACGATCCCGGCATGAAATGGTATCGCGCCCATTTCGAGAAGTATCTTCCCGGCGCCGATATCGGCGACAACAATTATCTGTTTGGCACCCAGCAGGGCCGGATTCTGGAGCAGGTGCTGAAGCAGTGCGGCGACGACCTGTCGCGCGAGAACATCGTGAAGCAGGCGCGCAACATCAGAGGGCTCGTGCTGCCGACGCTGATGCCGGGCATCACCATCAACACAGGCCCCGACAACAGCATGGCCTATACGCAGCTTCAGCTGCAACGCTGGACCGGAAGCTCATGGGAGCAGTTCGGCGGCGTGCTGAGTGCCGACCTGAACTGAACCGGGTCGACCGAGGCGCTAGTGGAGCCGACGTGCGATCGGCTTCGCCAGCGTGTTTTGCCATTCCCGCTGCGCCGACTGGTCGCTTGACCGCAGGCTGTTCAGCAAGGCTGTGGTCTTCGGCTGAACCCGCGAGCCGTCGATCACCTCGAGCCGGCCGCAGCGGTTGAGCGTGTGCAGCTTGCGTCCGGTCCACAGCGGCCCGGGTTTGAGCAGATGGCGCACGGCCTGCCGGTAAGTCGTCGGCGACAGTTCGAGCACTTCCGCAAGTCCGAGCGCCGCGCCGTATCCGTTGCTGCAGTCCTGCACCGGCCGCCACAGCTTGCCGTTGATGGTCACGAAATTGCCGGCCGGCCGCGTCGTCGCGCGATCGATCAGGATCGGATTGCTTGCATGCGGACGCCAGGGGCCGAACAACTGCTCGGCGTAATAGATCGCCAGCGTGTCGGAATATCCGCCGGTGCCGTCGCGCCAGGCGCCGAACATGTAGTAGAGGCCGTCATGCTGCGTGATGGTCGCGTCGGCGAGTTCGAGCCCTGACAGCAGCGTGCCTTGCCGTTCCCACTTGTCGGGAAAGCGGACGCATTTGTAGATCGGGACGTCCCGATGCGCGGTGCTTTCCGGGATCATCCACAGTTCGCCGTTGTTCTCGATCAGGAACGGGTAGGACAGGTGCCAGGGCTCTTCGAGCACCGGCAGCACCGTGCCAACCGGACCCTTGCCGTCGAATTCGATCGTGGAGATGATGCCCTTGCCGGTGCGGTGGTCGAGGTCTTCGAAGAACACGAAGGTCCTGCCCTGCCACTTCACCGGGACGGGATCGGCATAGAAGTGATTGCCAGGATCGCCGAGCACGTTCCAGGCAGGTCCCGACAGGTCACCGGTCCGCCAGACATCCGCGTTGTCGGCGTAGCGCCATCCGACATGCCAATGCGGCGCGTAGCAGCAGAGACGGTAGATTTCCTTCGCGATCGAGGTCGCGACGCCGCGCAGGACAAAGGGCGCGGGATTTCGCGGCGCGCTGGCCGCCGGCACAGCCAGTTGCGGCACCAGTCGCGGAGCCCTCGACAGGATCGGCGGCAGCATGGACAAGGTACGTGCCATCACCGTTTCGAGCCCGCCGCTCAGGCCGGCGGCGATTTCCGCCGAGGGATGGCCGCGGTCCATCACCGCGCCGTCGAGCTCGTTGACGATTTCAATCACCGGCAGGTCGCCGGCGAGAATGGCGGCCAGTGCGGCGGCTTCGCCCGCCTGTCCGTTGAAGCGTGGACGGAGGTAGAGCCCGGCGGAGCAGTTCGGGTCCCGCGCGGCAGTGGTGAAGTCGACCACCACATCGGGGTTGCCCATGCGCGGTCGTTCCGCAATCGTTTTCAGCCTGTCGGCCTCGCCCGCCTTGCCCTTGCGCAGCACGATGCGTTCGAGCTCGAACAGCATGTCGAGGCCGGCGGGCCTGGGCCCCGGCGTCGTCGTCCAGGCGATTTGAACGGGAATATCCTGATCGTTGACGCGCAGCGTCTCGCGACGCATCCAGAGCCGCGCCTGCGCTCGATCGCAGCGAAACTCGATAATCATGTCCAGCCCAATTTCCTAGTGCGCGTCCACTCCTACGGCATTGCCGAGAATCCGGACGTATTCCTCTATCATGGCATCCAACGAATAACGCGACTTCAGGCCTACGGCGCTTTGCCGCAGCTGGTCGCTCAACAAACGATCGGTCAGGACTTTCGATACAGCGGCCGAAAACTCCGCCTCGTTCGCAGCGTCAACGAACACCGCGGCAGGCTGCCCTTGGTAAGACAGCACCTCGCGCAGCACCGGCAGATCGTTGACGACGCAGGGGATGCCGGCGCTCGCGGCTTCCACCGCGGCGAGGCCGAAGGTTTCGGCCTGCGTCGGAAATACGAAGACGTCGAGGCACGCCAGAAATTCGGCCATCTGGCGCGGTGGAATCTCGCCGATGAAGTGTAGCCGGTCCGCGACATCAAGCTCGTTCGCCAGGGCTCGCAGCCGTTCCTCATCCGCGCCTTGCCCGGCGAGGGCAAGATGCCAGGATTGGTCGGCGGCCAGCAGGCGAATCGATGCATCGAGCCGCTTGTGCGGATGCAGCCTTGCCGCGCAGCCGAGCAGCGTGCGATCCGGGGGTAGCTTGAACTGCTGCCGCGCGACGTTCTTCGGCAGGCTGTGCGACTTGTCGTCGAAGCCATGGGGGACGTGCGTCATGCGCGCGCGATAGGTCGCGGGATAGCGCGCGTATTCACGTTCCATGTCGCGCGAGTTCAGCGTGATGCACTGGAAGAAGCCGGTCGAGCCCATGATGATGTCGGCGGCTCGCACCGGCATGCTCATCGACATCGCCGAGGACACCTGGTTGGCGATCACCGGGGCGCGGCTGACGAAGCGCGAGACGCCTCCGCCGATCACATTGCCGAAGTGCTGGAAGGTCAGCACGACATTGGGCCTGAGGGTCCTGAGATGACCGGCGAGCGTCCACAGCATCCGCAGCAGCGCCAGCGGGTTTCCCGGACGGCTCGGCGCGCAATAGAATGTATTGGGCGGCTCGTCGAACGAATCCGATTTGCGGAAGAAGAACAGGTTGGCGACGTCATAGCCGCGCGCGCTGAGGCCCGCGCCGAGCAGCCGCGATATCTCCTGCGCGCCGGCGTTCTCGGCCTGGGTCTGCACCAGGACGACACGCAGCTTTGGCTTGCCCACGTTCGATCGATCGCGTGATGCGGTCGATGCCTCGCGCAATTCTGCGCTTGGCCTGTAGTGGAGCACGGCTTCCTCACCCGTCGAAGGAGTGGAATCGTCCCCCTCGCTATCGCGCGCGTACTTATCACGCGAGGCGCGCTCGTAGACCGAGTAGCGCGTGTTGAGGTTACTGCTCATTTCGTGCGATCAGACATTGCCAGCAATCGTGAGCCATTGTTTCACACATAGGGTACAGGTGGCTCGTTAACTAATTGGTTACGTCCGCATGAGGAGGGGGTAACCGTGGATTAACCATAGATATTTACGTTGGAGCAGTACTGTCAGTTGAATTCGAGTCACAGCCCCATGAAGTTCGGTAGCCGCGTAGGCCCGAGACGTTCCGAAGCCACGGAACCCGCCGCGTCGTGGGAAACTGCCGGCGTGCAGACCAGCCGATCCTCTGCGGAAACCACCAAAGGCGTGCTTAGCATTCCCGGCGTGGTGGCTTTTTTCCGCGAGAACGGTCAACGCATTCTAATGCTCGCCGCGGTGATCTTCGCGGTCGGCGTCATTCTGCTGATGTTGATTCCGGCGCGCTATGCCGCGACCGCGCTCGTCGTGGTCGACCCGCGCGAGCAGCGCGTGACCACCGATCAGGACGTCCTGCCGGGCATCGGTCAGGATGCCGCAGCACTGCAGAGCTATGTCGAGATCGCCAAATCCGACGGATTTCTCGGGCCGCTGATCGAGCAACTCAAGGTCGCCGAGGACAGCGACATCTCCGGCGGCAGGACCGACCCGACGCGCCTGCTCGACAGGTTTCGCAACCGGCTCGACATCTCCCGGCGCGGATTGACCTATGTCATCGCCATCAAGTTCACGTCCAACAACCCGCAGCGCGCGGCGTACTACGCTAACGCGGTGGCTGAGGCGTTCGTCGCCAGCCAGCGCGGCACGCGCAGCGTGGCGACCGACGAAGCCGCCGACTGGCTGAAGAGCCGGCTCAAGACGTTGAACGACCGCCTGCGGTCTTCGGAAGATGCCGTTGCGAAATTCAAGCTCGAGCACCGGATCGTCAACGCCGGCAAGGAATCGACGACGCAGCAATTGCGCGTCACCGATCTGACCCAGCAGGTCGCCGCCGCGCGCGCCCGCACCGAGGAGGCCAAGGTTCGCTACGAGCAGCTGCAGCGCGACCTGAAGGCCAATGTCGACGGGCCGGTCAAGCAGGACCTGCTGAGCGCGCTGCGCGCCCAGCGCTCCGCGCTCAACGACCAGATCGCACAAAAGCGCGGGGTGCTGGGCGATCGTCATCCGGACCTCGTGATGGCCCTCAGCCAGCTCAGCGATCTCAACCGCCAGATCGAGATCGAGCGGAAGAAGAACATCGACACCGCGAAGTCGGAATATGAGGCGCAGCGCGATCAGCAGAAAGCGCTCGAGGATCAGCAGAAGGCGGTCGAACAGCAAATCCTGATCGACGGTCAGGCGCTGGTCAAGCTGCAGGAATTGCAGCGCGACGCAGATGCCAACAAGAATATCTACGAGCAGTTCCTCTCGCGCTACAAGACCACCGACGAGCAGCGGCTGCTGCAGAGCTCGCAGACCAAGGTCGCATCGCCTGCGACGCCGCCGGTGCGCTCGACGCTGCCGCCGCTTCCGCTGTTGCTGGTCGCGCTCGCGATCGTCTCGCTGCTGACGTCGACGGCGATCGTCGCCGTTCCCGGTCTGAATCTGAAGCAGCTCCCGATCAAGGCCATTCCGCCGCTGCGTCAGGCCGAGGCGCCCGCACTTGCGCCGGCCGCGCCGCAACCTGCGCTGCCGCCGGGATTGCCCGTGCTGGCCCGCATTCCCAACATCGCGTCGTTGGACGCGGTCAGGAGCGTCTGGCAGACCCCGATCTCGTCGACGGCCGAGCCTGATCTCAGTCCGCATCTTGAGCTGCTGATCGAGAACATCGAGCAGCTTCCGGGAGAGCACGGCAAGGTGGCACTGCTGCTGTCGGTCGAGGCCGGTGCCGGCGGCAGCACCGTCGCACGGTCGCTGAACCGATCCGCGCTCAAGAACGGAATGCTCAGCGTGCTGATCGAGATGGAATCAAGGCGCGCCGAGACCGCGCCGCCGCAAGGCTCGGGGATCATCAAGGCCGACCTGCCGTCGGTCGTCGAACTGCTGGGCGCCAGCAGCAAGGCGCCGCCCTATCCGCCGGACGATATTCGCGCCGATTTCGGCCTGATCATCGTCGACGCATCGTCGCTTGCGCTGCAGCCTGCCGCGGTGGCGCTGGCTGCCCATGCCGACCTGGTGATCCTCGTGATTCGCGAAGGGACCGCCAACTCGGCCGCGATCGGCAAGGCGCGGGCCGATCTATCCGGGTATGGTTCGGTCCCAACCGCGCTGGTCGTCAATCGCGTGGCGGTCAATGACGCCGTTCGCGGTCGCCAGGGCGAGGCGCTCGGCCTGGCGAGCTGAAGGCGGTTCAGCTGAAGCTAGCGCCTTTTCCGTTCCGATAGTTTCGGAACGTGGCTCCGGATTCTTGTTTTGACGCGTTTTCTTCGGGCGAACCGGTATCCACTTCGCTCGAAAAACGCTCTAGTCGTTGCTGTCCGCAACGCGGACCGCGTAGGCATCACCTTTCGACGGCCACAGATGCGACAGCACCAGAATGGATGGGTCGACGCCGGTCCGCCGCCGGCACAACACGTTGAGCGCGATGGTGGCGAGGACCAGCGAAGCCGTCGCCGCGATCGCGGCGCCGAGCACGCCGAGCCAGGGGATCAGCACGACAAATCCCAGCAGCCGTAGCGCCACGTTGGCTGCGACGACGGGAACATAATCGCGCTCATGGCCTGTCAGCTGCAGAACAGCGGCAGAGGGCCCGCCCGCCGCCTGGAAGGCCGTTCCGATCGCGAGCACGATCAGCACCCACTGCTGCGCCGCAAAGTGCGGCCCGAACAGGCCGAGCAGATAGGGGGCACCCACCCAGACAATGACGAGCCCGCTGAGCACGCAGAGCGCGGTCACCTCAGCCATCAGCTTCAACGTATGTTCGAGCTCGCCGTGGTTCTTGCTGAAATACAGCGAGGGCAGCCGGCGCGCCCCGAACGTGTAGAGCGCAGCCGACAGCATCGCGAAGATGTTCGCCAGCCGCGAGGCGGCGAAATAGACGCCGGCGGTGGCCGGATCCAGCATCCAGTAGACCAGGATGACGTCGAAATACTGGTTTGCCGCCTCGAGAATGGAGGCGAGCCAGAACCGGAATGCGCTCTTGTTCCAGCGCGAGGCCTCGAAGCGCGCCGTGACCGACCGCAGGTTCGGCAGCACGCGCACGATCGATACGATCTGCACGACGAGCCCGAGGGCCATCGCGCCCGACATCGCGCTGAACAGCTCGGCGGGGGTGAGCTGCCGGTGGCCGAACAGCACCGCGATCAGGAACAGGACGACGGCGACGCGCCAGAAGAACTCCCGATTGCCTTCGCCCATCAGGATGCTGACCAGGGATCGCGCGATCTGGCTGCCGAGCATGAGCCCTGCATTGATTGCGGTGAACGCCGAGACCGACAGGATCAAGAGCCACCACTCGCCGCGAATGCTTGCCACCGCGGCGATCGCGGCGATCGAGATCAGCATCCCGATGGCGGAGTTCTTCAGGCTCGACAGCAGCACACCCTTGGTGAACTCGGTCTGGCCGCGCACCTCATACTCGTTGAGGAACCGAACCAGGAGCAGCTCCTGGCCGACCAGGCCCACCACCGAGGCGATCTGGGCGACGGAGAGCAGGGTTGCGAAGTTTCCAAACGCGTCGGGCGTCATCGCCCGCGCGGCGAGCGAGAACAACGCGAATGCGAGCCCGCCGCTACCAACCTTGAGCAGGATGGTCCCGGCAACGCCGCGCGTAACGTCGCGCCGTAACAGTTGGAGCACGGAGGCAATCACCAGAGACGTCTCAATATCCAGTGGGGCTGTTGACCGCAGCAATCGGTGAAGCCTGGAGTGTTAATGTTCTCTTGCTAAGATTCCGTTCCTTTCGAATGGCTGCCGGGCCCAACGCAGTTGTGAACAGGGCCAGGTCGCGTTGCTCCATTCTGGAACGGCGCCGTCTGCCCTGTCTCCAAACGGCGCAGGTTGGATTTACCTCGAGCGTCCGGTCCAGTGGCGCGGACCTAGCCGGATGAGACTGCGTTTGCGCGTCAACGCCGTCTGTCGCTGCTCGATGGCCTGGCAATCGCCTCGCCATCCCGCTGCGGAGCCTGCAAAAGTTCAGTTTCATGGCTGACCGTGGTGCAAGCCATGTGCCGAGAGACCACTGATCGTGGTCCGGACGTTTTCATTAACCTCGATTCTGGAACTCGCCGTGCTCGATCGGCAAGGCGACACCGCAGGCAAGGAAATTGCAGTTCTGCGGCCAACCAGAGCTTTTCCCGTTCCGATCGAATCGGAACGGCGCTCTAGATTCTTGTTTTGACGCGTTTTCTTCACGCGAACCGGTATCCACTTCGCTCGAAAACGCTCTAGCCGTCGGAGCGGACAAACATGATTGCCGAGAAAAATGCGACCAAGCCGATCGTGGCCTGCGAGACCGAGGTCATCGAAGCGGACGTCGCAATTGTCGGAGCCGGTCTGGCAGGGTCGCTTGCAAGGGCTGTGCTCGCCCGAGCCGGATACCGCGTCGTCCTGATCGACAAGCGATCGATCCCGCCGGACGAATTCCGGGTCGAAAAGATCGCCGGACGGCAGATCGATATCCTGCGCCGCCTCGGCTTCATCGACGACGTCGAGGCCATTGCCGCGCCCTATGACCGGGTGCTCAACATCAGGAGCGGCAAGCTGGTCGATATCGGCGTCGGCCGGTCCTACGGGATTTCCTATGCCAACCTCGTCAACATGGCACGCGGCCTGACGCCCGATGCGTCGAGCTTGCTGCTCGACCAGGTGACCAATGTCAGCTGCAGCGAGGAACGTCAGCAATTGACGCTGGCCTCGGGAAAACGCGTCGTCTCGCGTCTGGTCGTTCTGGCGACCGGCATGGCGAACGTGCTCGGCCACAGTCTCGGAATGCGCCGGCAGATGCTTGCTGCGCGCCACTCTGTCTCGTTCGGCTTCACGATCGCACGGCCGGACAACGCGCCGTTCGATTTCGATGCGCTGACCTGCTATGGCGAGGAGGCGGCTGACGGTGTCGACTATCTCAGCCTGTTTCCGATGTCGGGCGGCATGCGGGCGAACCTGTTCATGTTCCGCGATCCGACCGATCCGATCATGCGCGAGCTGCGCCGCGACACCAGACGGACGCTGCTTCGCCTGATGCCGGGATTGCAGCCCTATCTCGGCGATTTCGAGGTGGTCGGCCGGGTGCAGAACTGGGTCATGGATCTGACCGTGACCGAGGGCCATCTGCAGCCCGGCGTCGTGTTGATCGGCGACGCGTTTCAGACCAATTGTCCCGCGGCCGGCACCGGCGTCGGCCGCCTGCTGGTGGATGTCGAACGTCTTTGCACGGACTATGTGCCGCGCTGGCTGGAGACCGCCGGTATGGGCGTGGACAAGATTGCGCAGTTCTATTCCGATCGGGACAAGCTCGCCGCCGATCACCACTCGCTGCAATTGGCAAACTTCCGCCAGGCCTTGACGTCGAACACCGATGTGCGCTGGAACTTGCGGCGGAAGCTGCACTTCCTGCGCCGCATGATCACGCACCGGGTGGACCGGATTCGTCCGGGATGGGTGATGCGCGTCCGCAGCGCGCTCCGCTGATCGGGCTGCCAGCGCCGGGCGGCGCTAGCGCGTGCCGGTCGAGGTGCGGACCGGCCTGAAATCGGTCACACGCTTGGCGGCCTGCTTGATCCAGGGCGCCTGCTTCAAGGCAAACAACGCGAACGAGCCGGCCGCGCTCCCGGCCTGCGTCACGGCCGACATCGGCGTCGGCTGACCGCCGAACTGCATCTTGTAGGGTTCGTCACCGATGGTGAAGTCCAGCACCCGGCCGCCGCGCTCGATGCAATCCCTGGCGACGCTCTCGAATGTCAGCGCGCCGATCGATTGGCTCTTGTACCCGTCGACATCGAACGCCGTCATGACGACAAGGACGCTGTCACGGTGAACCAGCCCGAGGGCCGCCGCGATGACGTTGCCGTCCATCTTCATGGAGTAGAGCCGGGCAAACGAGCCCATGCCGCGAAGCGCCACGCTCGAGTAGAAATCGAAATACTCCGGTCGCTGCAACAGGTCGCCATCACCCTGTTCGTGAAACCGCGGACCGCGAAACTTTCTCATCGTCTCCATGGCTTCGCCGATCGAAGCGCTATCGTCGCAGCATGAGAAGGTGAGCATGCCTTTCCTGTGGATCTGGCGCCATTTCTTTGCCAGTTCCTTCTGGTACGACTTTCCCATTGCATTGATCTGCCATTGCTCGAACGGCGCGACCAGGACCGTCGCGTAAGCATTGGTATCCATCAGGCTGCGGTGGGGCGCTCCGAGCAGATTCTCGATCGGCATCCTCGCATCGAGCAGCTTGGGTATGCGCAGCAGGTCGAACGGCCGCAGCAGTTGTCGAAGCCTTTCGCAGGCGCGCTGGTCTTGCAGCAGGTCGGTGAAGGTCGCGATGCTGCACACCGGCGACAGATAGTCGGACACGCGGAGATCGGCGAATTCGATGGTGCGCATCGGGCCGCGCCGCACGCGCAGCATCGGCAGCACGGCCGCAAGCGACTTGTTCGCACGATGGCGGATGGCGACGACCAGCGGCTTGGCCGACGCGGCGGGAGCGAGCTTGCGATAAAGGCTGTCCAGCCATAGCGGATGCTGGAAGGCGGTCGCGTCCGAGCCTTCAAATAACTTCACGTACTCTTCAGACAGGAAGTCGAATGCGTCGTCGATGCTGACATCGAACGCGTCATCATTCTTATTCATGTGAGACCAAACAAAACGACAGTTTCAAAGCGCCGATTGTATCCGGCACGCCGCCCTTATAGCAAAGGTCGATCGGCTCGGGCAGCGGCAGAATACGATTTGTATTAATGCAATGCGTCGACCTTTGCACATTGTTGCTGGGTCGAGCCATTGCCTTCATCGCATCGACTGCGAGCGGCTGTCATCTCGACGTGGCCGCGTCTGAGGGATCAGCATCGTTAACAATCCCTTAAGGATGCGTTCAATCGCGCCGTGGTGAGATATCGCACCCGGTCTGGACCGGATATTGCAGTTAAGGGCTCGCAAGTCCTGGAGTCCCGCCGAAATGCTGAGTCACAGCCAAAAAACCCGCGCTTCCTACGCAATTTCGTTCCCGCAGGCCGACCGCAAGCCGCCTCGGCGTCCCAATTCGGACATGGCTGCTCCGCCTGTCCGGATTTGCGACACGTTGCGGGCCGAGCAGATGTCCCCGGCCCCGGCGCAGATCGGATCATTGCCGCACGGCGGGCGGGAGCGGCGTATCAATCCTGTCGGCAGGGCTGCGACGGCCGGTGTCCCCCGGGCGACCATCGGTGGGCTGCGGCTCGCCGTGCTCGATCGGGAGCAGACCGCCGAGTTCATGGTCGAGGCTGTGCATCCGAACCGGCGCGCCAATCGTCCGCTGTATCTGACCTCCGCCAACGGCGAGGTGCTGTCGCGCTGCTCGACCGAGCCGATGACGGACCGGCTGTTCCGTACCGCTGACCTGATCAACGCCGACGGGCAACCGCTGGTCATGGTGTCCAAGCTACGGTCGCCGAATCCGCTTCCCGAGCGCGTCGCGACCACGGATCTGTTTCACGACGTCGCGCGCAAGGCGGAAGAGCTCGGGCTGACTTTCTACCTGTTTGGCGCCAACGAAGCCGAGAACAAGGCTGCCATCGCCAATGTCCGCCGGGCCTATCCGGCACTCAAGATCGTCGGCCATTCGCACGGCTATCTGCGCGGCGACGCGCTGCGGACCAAGGTCGACGAGATCAACGCCCTGGCGCCTGATTTTCTCTGGGTCGCGCTCGGCGTGCCCTATGAGCAGGCTTTCGTCGACGAATTCATGCCTCGGCTCGGCAATGTCGGCGTCATCAAGACCTCGGGCGGGCTCTTCAACTTCCTGTCCGGTTCTCGGCCGCGTGCGCCGAGATGGATGCAGATCATCGGCCTCGAGTGGGCCTGGCGCCTGTGGCTCGAGCCGCGGCGGCTGTTCTGGCGCTACCTGACGACCAATCCGCACGCGCTCTATCTGCTCTTCAACCGGACCCGATCCTCGGCAACCAAAGACTGACGCCTCTAACGAGTGCAACGTGCCGCTCCGATCCACCGGAGCAGCAAGCTCATTCCATGAGCGGAGTACAACCGAATGGACGGACGTGCGATCGACAGTTCGATCTGGCAGGCGCCCGGCGTCGGGGCGGAACATTTCGCCAGGACCGTCGTCGGTTGGTCGATCACCATCAATGTGATCATGTCGATGGGGACCTTCCACGCCGCGCTGCTTCCGACCGAGTTGACCCTGGTGCAGCAGGCCGTCGCCCTGCTGATGTGGGGCGTCCTGATCTACGCAAGCCTGTTCGTCCGTCCCTGCCTGCGGCTGGCCCCCAATCTCGACACGCTCGTGATCGTCGCGTTCTATGCGTTCGCCACTGTCTCCGTGCTGTGGACCAACCTCGGCGTGGCTGCCCTGATGAAGGCCGCGGCGCTCGCAATCACGACGCTTGGCGCGTTCTGCATGATCACCCGCGTCGATATCGACGACATCGTGACATCGGCCACCCGCGGCCTGTCCTTGCTGATCGCGGCCTCTGCGCTCTGCGCGGTGATCCTCCCGGACATCGGGGTCGATCAGACCTGGATGCACAAGGGACAGTGGCAGGGCGTCTTCGAGTCGAAGCAAACCCTGGGCTTCGCCGGCGCCTATCTCATGTTCTTCGCCTGCTATCGAAAGATAACGGGGCAGGGATGGCTGCCGTTCATCGTGACGTTCATGCTGGCCTCCACCTGCGTCATGCTCTCGGAGTCGCGCGGCGCCGGCGCCCTGTCGCTGGTTGCCTGCGCGCTGCTGCTCACCTCCCTGTGGTCGGTCCGGTGCATGCAGGTCTACGCGATCCTGCCATGTGTCATGTGCGTCGCGGCAGCGCTATTGATCCTGTATTTCTATACGACCGGATACGATTCGATTCATGCCTTCGACACGACGATCGACTTCACCGAGCGAACCTTCATCTGGCAGTACGCCATCAGCCACTTCGATGACGCGCCGCTGCTCGGATTTGGCATCAACGGATTCTGGACCAATCCGGCGATCTACGATTATTTCAATCAGAACCACGGCTGGGTGCTCGACAATTATCACAACGGCTATATCGCCATTCTCGTCGAGACCGGATTCCTGGGTTATTTCCTGTTCACGGCGAGCGTCTTCCTGTTTTCCTACAAGGTGCTCTGCCTGATCGCAGGGCGGGCGATCGACCGTCTGCACTGTGCGTTGATCATCGGGTTCGTCTTCCTCAACTGCCAGACCAATTTCACCGAGACGGTCTTCCTTCGCTCGACGATGTTCACGTCGGTGCTGCTGATCGCATTCTTCCTCGCCATTTGCCGGCCGGTGCCGTCGTCGCGCGTAGAGCCGGGCGAATTGGAGCAGCCATGACCGCGTTCCGATTGCTTCTGCAAAGAGCCTTCGTCATGCTGGCGGCGGCGGCACTTGCACTCCCGCTGATCGCGCCGGCGAAGGCGGCGGGGCAGGGGGCATCGCCGGTCGCCGTGGCATTGGGGCGCGGAATCAATATTCTCGGCTATGACGGCATCTGGGAAGGCTACCAGAATGCGCCGTTCCGCCTGGAAAACCTCGCCGCGATTCGCAAGGCCGGCTTTTCCCATGTCCGGATCAATTTCTTCGGCTTCAGGCATATGGACTCCGGCAACATCCTCGATGATGCCGTCCTGCGGCGCCTCGATGCCATGATCGAGCAGGTGCTGGCCAGCAGGCTGGTTCCGATCCTCGATGAGCATGACACCGAGCTCTGCCAACGCGACGTGGCCGAATGCGGCGTGAAGCTCAAGGCATTCTGGCGCCAGATCGCATCGCGCTATGCGGGGAAATACCCGGCGCTGGTGTTCGAGATCCTGAACGAGCCCGGTGGCAACATGACCTCGGCCGAATGGAATGCGCTGCTCGGCGATTGTCTTGCGATCATCCGGGATGCGAACCCGAAGCGCAACGTCGTGGTCGCGATCCTGAACACCGAGGAGCTGCCGATCGATCAGCTGGTGCTGCCGGCCGGCGACCGAAACCTCATCGTCACATTCCACTATTACCTGCCGCTGCGATTCACTCATCAGGGCGCGCCATGGTCGCCGACCTTCTCGAAGATCGGTCCGTTGAGCTGGGGCTCCGCGGAAGACTTGGCCACGGCCTCGGCCGAGTTCGACAAGATCCGATCCTGGTCCGAGAAGGAGCAGCGCCCGATCTATCTTGGCGAGTTCGGCGTCTATGAGCGCGCGCCCGCGGAGAGCCGCGCGAAGTATCTGTCGTTCATGGCGAGACGCGCGGAACGCAATGGCTGGGCGTGGGCTTACTGGCAGTTCGACCACGATTTTGCGGCGTTCGACGGCGCCCGGCAACGCTGGAAGGCGGATATCCTCCGCGCGATCATCCCTCCCGTCCGCTAAGCCCTTCGATTGGACGCAACGTCCGATTCAGGATCGGCCGGCCGCCTTGACGACGCGGTTGTCCCGCGCGGCGAGTACGCCACCCTTGTAGACTGAACGCCCGGACGGCCGCGCCACCACGGCCTCCTGGATATGCACGGCGTTCAGGGTCACGAAATCGGCCCTGGCCCCCACATGCAGGCCGTAGTCCTCGAGCCTGAGCGCCTTGGCGCCGGCCGCGGTGATCATGTCGAACGCGATCGCGAGCTCCTCATCGGTGTAGAAGCCCGAGCGGTATCCGATCATCATGGCGCGGCCCAGCATGTCGCCGTCGCCATAGGGCCACCAGGAGTCGCGGATGTTGTCGTTGCCGCCGAACACCGTGACGCCGGCCTTCCTCAACAGGGCGACGGGCGGGAACGGCCGGCTGCCCGGCGCATTCGTCATGATCGCCACGCCCGAGCGCGCCAGACTGTCGGCGGTCTTCTTCTGCGCATCGGCGGGAATGTCGCCGAGCCCGTAAGCGTGGCTGACGGTGACGCGGCCCGCCATGCCGAGCGCACGCGTGCGCGCCGCGATCTGCTCGACCTCGAAGGCGCCGAGCATGCCGCCGTCATGAAGATGGATATCGACATCGACGCCGTGCTTTTGCGCGACGCCAAAGACGACGTCGAGATGGCCCTCGACATCCCGGTCGAAGCTTGCGGGATCGAGCCCGCCGACGGCATTGGCCCCGAGCTTGATCGCCTCGTCGAGCAGTTGCGGCGTGCCCGGGCTGGTGAGGATCCCGTTCTGCGGGAACGCCACGAGCTGGATATCGATCAAGTCCCTGTATTCCTCGCGAACCCCGAGGATGGTCTCCAGCGACTTCAGCCCAACGGAACCGTCGACCATGACGTGACTGCGCATCTGCGTCGTGCCATGGCCGATGCAGAGGTCGAGCTGGTTCCGCGCGCGCACGTCCATCGGCGCGGCGGCGGCAAGGTTCTCGGCCTGAAACGCCACCCGCTCATGGACGTCGAATCCGTCGGTGCAGGGGCGGTGCGGCCGCCAGGTATCGCCGTAAAAACTGGTGTCGAGATGGATGTGGCCTTCGACGAAGCCGGGCACGACCAGCGCATTGCCGAGATCGACGATCTCGACTCCGTTCGGGCGTTCGCCTTTCGCCTCGATCGCAACGATGCGGCCGCCACGGACCAGCATATCGCGGCTGGTACCATCACCGAACCTGGCATTGATGAAGAGTTTGTCGGCTGGCATCGGATCTGTTCCTCTTGTCGCTTGCGTCGCATGCAGATCGCGCGGCTCTCCATGCCTTGCCTAACATGGTCGGAGGAATAATACTCCGCTCGCACAAGCAGACAAGGAACCGAGAGCGTTGCCGGAGATTGCAAGCAGGGAAGAGTTCGATGTCAAGCGCGCAGCCTTTGCCGCGACCATCGGCAACATGCTGGAGTTCTACGACTTCATCACCTACAGCTTCTTTGCGACCGAGATCGGGCGCACCTTCTTCCCCGCGCACAGCGAATACGGCAGCCTCATGCTGTCGCTTGCGACCTTCGGCGCCGGTTTCCTGACGCGGCCGATCGGCGGCATCGTGCTCGGCATTTTCTCCGACCGCGTTGGGCGGCGGCCGGCGATGCTGCTGAGTTTCGCGCTGATGGGCGGCGCGATCCTGACCATCGCGCTGACGCCTTCCTATGCCGCGATCGGCATTGTGGCGCCGATCATCGTGATCCTGGCGCGGATGGTGCAAGGATTTGCGCTCGGCGGCGAGGTCGGGCCGACCACGGCCTATCTGATCGAGATCGCTGCACCGAGGAACCGCGGCCTCGTGGTCGCCTGGCAGCCCGCCAGCCAGGAGATCGCGGCGACGGTCGGCGCGCTTGTCGGTGTCATCCTGAGCAGCGCGATGGCACCCGACATGCTGCAGGCCTATGGATGGCGCGTCGCGTTCCTGCTCGGGGCCGTGTGCCTGCCGTTCGGCATCTGGATGCGCCGCACGCTGCCGGAAACGGTCTCGCACGGCGAGCACGTCGCCGGGCAGGTCGAACGCTCGAGCCATGTGGCGCTGGCGCGGCGGCATCTTCGCGTCATCGTGCTGGCGGTGATGATCCTGGCCAGCGGCACGATCTCTACCTATGTGACGCAATACATGACGACCTACGCCAAGAATACGCTGCATGTGTCGCCGTCGCTGGCGTTCACGGTATCGCTGGTCAGCAACGGACTGCAGATCATCGGCGCGGTGCTGGGCGGCTGGCTTGCCGACCGGCTCGGACGCAAGCCGATCATGATCTGGCCGCAGCTGGTCGTGCTGGTGCTGACCTATCCGGCCTTCCTGTGGATCGTCCAGGACCCCGGCGCGTGGTCGCTGCTGTTCGGCTTCGGCATCCTGTCGTTCATCGGATCGCTGCCGTTCACGGCGTTCTATGCCGCCTTCACCGAAGCGCTGCCGCAGAGCATTCGCGGCGGCGTGTTCGCCACGATCTACGCGGTCGCCATCGCGACGTTCGGCGGCACCGCGCAACTCGTGGTCACGTGGCTGCTGCACGTGTCGGGTGATCCGCTGGCGCCGTCCTGGTACCTTCTGCTCGCGGCGGCGGTCGGCATCGTGGCCATGAGCCTGATGCCCGAGACCGCCCCGGTGAAGCTCGGCGAGAAATAGAGCGTTTTCGAGCGAAGTGGATACCGGTTCGCGTGAAGAAAACGCGTCCAACAAAAATCTTGAGCTCCCCTTCGGATTCAATCGGAACGGATGAGGCTCAAGGCGCCGGCAGACGCGCTCAATCCATGTCGCGAAAGGCGTGGCCGTTGGCCTCGATTTCCTTCACGAGCTGCGGCGGCAGATTGGCCTGCGCCGAGGTGCCGTCGAACACCCAGTCCTTGGCATCGGCAAGGTCGGGAAGGCCGGCGCCCTTGCGGACATAAAGACCGACCGATGTCTTCTTCGGATTGATGTAGAGATCGTAGTCCATTGCGCGCCTCCTCTCCGTTGCAGGTCAACGGAAGCTCCGGCCACGGCCGGAGACTTCCCGGATGAGTCAACGCCGGTAAGGCTAGGCGGGTTTCTTCGCCTCCGGCGCAAGCACCACTGACGCCTCGCTCGTCAGCATCAGGAAGGTGATGGTCTCCTGGAAATACAGCTGAACCGATTTCGCCGAGTGGCTGAGATAGCCGATCGAAAGGTCCTGGCCGATCGAGAGCTGGAAATCGCCGCCGCGGGTGGTCAGCAGGACGCCGCCCTCGATCGCGGGCGCCCAGATGATCTTGCCGTCGATCAGGCGCTGGATGTGCTGCAGCACCGGATAGCCGTCGTCGGTCGCCCCGCCGATCGCGGTATAGGGCTCGGTGCCGAGCAGCAGCGTATAGGGACCGTTGACGCCGGCAAGCCGCAACTGGCTGACCGCCTGCGCGACCACGGCGGGATAGTTCTTGACGCTCGACGGCAGCGTCAGCACCGGGTTGCTGGTGCCCTGACGGATACCCTCAATGCCGGCGGCCGCGTAGCCGTCGAACACCGCGCGATCCTCGGCGAAGGCAATCTTGCGCGCGGCATCCTTGAGCGGATCCCAGTCGGAATCATTCGCGCCGCGCTCGACATCGTCGATCGCCTGGCGCGAGAGCTCGAACGGCACGCGCAGCTCGACCAGCGCGCGGACGTCGCGCTGCGTCGCCTCGACCCCGTCGCCCGGCGCCGCAATCTTCTTGAGATGACCGGTGCCGACCGCGGAGAAATCCGTTCCCTTCGGACCGTCGACGTCGACGACACGGCGCGCCGCCAGATGGCGCTTCAACGTGCGCGAGGCCTCCTCTTCGATCTGGGCCCATGCCGCGTCCGAGATAGGGGCGAGTCCCCGATGAAGATTATTCATGTCCAGCCTCTCCTTTCAGTGAGCCGATCCCGAGCGAGCCGTCGGACGGCGGTATTCCTGGTGCAGGTGTGTTGTCGGCCCCGGCGTCGTCCAGCGACGGCTCGGCGGGGGAAGGTGCCGGCGCCTCGCTCGCGACATCCTCCAGGAAGGTCGCCGACGGGACGAAGAACAGCATGCCGGTGACGGCGCGGCTGAAGTCGAGCAGGCGGTCGTAATTGCCCGGCGGCTTGCCGACGAACATGTTCTCCAGCATCTGCTCGATCCGCTGCGGGGACTTGGCATAGCCGATGAAATAAGTGCCGAACTCGCCCTTGCTGATATTGCCGAACGGCATGTTGTCGCGGACGATATCGAGCTCCTCGCCATTCTCGATGATCGTGGTCAGCGCGTTGTGCGCATAGCTCGGCTTCACCGCATCGTCGAGCTCGATGTCGGATAGTTTGGTTCGGCCGATGATCTTTTCCTGCATCTCGACCGGCAGCTCGTTCCACTTCTTCAGGTCGTGCAGGTATTTTTGCACGATCACATAGCTGCCGCCGGCGAACGCCGCGTCCTCCTCGCCGATGATGGTGGCGTCGGTGGCCGCCTGGTCCTCCGGATTCTCCGTGCCGTCGACGAAGCCGAGCAGGTCGCGTTCGTCGAAATATTTGAAGCCGTGCACCTCGTCGGAGGTCGCAACCGCATCGCCGAGCCGCGTCATGATCTGGGTCGCCAGCTCGAAGCACAGATCCATCGGCACGGCGCGGATGTGAAACAGCAGGTCGCCCGGCGTTGCGACGGCGTGGTGGACGCCATTGATCTCGCGGAACGGATGCAGGCCTTTCGGCCTCGGCGCACCGAACAGCCGGTCCCATGCGTCGGAGCCGATGCCCATGACGCATGACAGCCGGCCCTCGAGATCGCGGAAGCCCACGGCACGCAGGAGCGCGCCCAGGTCGGCGCACAGCGACCGCACCACCGCATCATATTCCGGATTGGGCTTGAGCGTGACCGCAAGGAAGATGGCCGCGCGCGTCAGCTTCGCAGCGACCGGTTGCGGAACGGCTGATGGCACGCATGTCTCCTTGACTAAACGGCACTTCCACGACGACAAAAGGCAGGCGCTGGACGCCGGATCGGCGTCCAGACAGCGGCAGAGGAGCATGCCAGTGGAACCTTTACAAGGGCTCGAATGGCTCACGCTCTTGCAGAGGTACCTGCCTCAATCGACGGGCTTGCCGGACTTCTCTTCCTCGAGGGTCACCGCAATCGCGGCGTTGGCCGAGAGCCGAACCTTGGAGCCTTCGACACCCGCCACGAAGCCGAGCTCGATGAAGTGGTGATGGCCCTTGTGGAAGCCGTCGCTGTCGCTTTTCTTGAGCTTGATGCGATTGCCCTCGACGTGATCGACGGTGCCGACATGCACGCCATCGGCGCCGATGACCTCCATGTTGTCCTTGATCTTGTGCTGCGTCATGGCGCTCTCCTGGTTGCAGGTCAGCTGGTATATTCGGCTTGCATATGATGCGCCCAGACGACGCGGCGATGACAGCGCGTCGTGGGCAATCGGGCCTGTCTCACACCGGTTCGAATTCGTCCGCCGCTGCGTTCTCCGGCTTCTTGCCGTTGAAGGTGAGGCCGGCCCTGGTGGCCGAGAGTTTTACCTCTGAGCCGTCGCGCACGTCGCCGGAAAGGATCATCTCCGCCAGCGGATCCTGCACGCTGCGCTGGATC
>NZ_LFIQ01000116.1:82305-92513 GCF_001189245.1 Bradyrhizobium pachyrhizi
GTCCCAGCCTTTCTCCGCCAGCCAGTCGCGCGCCTTCGGGTCGAGCTCCAGCTCGATCTTGCGATCCTCGAGCAGCTTGCGCAGCCGCGAGAACTGGATCTCGACGATGCGGCCCATGTCGCTCTTCTGCAGCCGATGAAACAGGATGATCTCGTCGATCCGGTTGAGGAATTCCGGGCGGAAGTGCGCCCGTACCATGTTCATCACCTGCTCGCGCACCGCGCCCGTGCTCTGGCCTTCCGGCTGGTTGACCAGATATTCGGCGCCGATGTTCGAGGTCATGATGATCAGCGTGTTGCGGAAATCGACGGTGCGGCCCTGGCCGTCGGTCAGGCGGCCGTCGTCGAGCACCTGCAAGAGCACGTTGAAGACGTCGGGATGCGCCTTCTCGATCTCGTCGAACAGCACCACTTGATAAGGCCGCCGCCGCACCGCTTCGGTGAGGGCACCGCCCTCGTCATAGCCGACATAACCTGGAGGCGCGCCGATCAGCCGCGAGACCGAGTGCTTCTCCATGTATTCGGACATGTCGAGGCGGATCATCGCGGTCTCGTCGTCGAACAGATATTCGGCAAGCGCTTTCGCGAGCTCGGTCTTGCCGACGCCGGTGGGACCTAAGAACATGAACGAGCCGATCGGCCGGTTGGGATCCTGCAGGCCCGCGCGGGCACGGCGCACCGCGGTCGACACCGCGCGCACCGCCTCGGCCTGGCCGACGACGCGCTTGCCGAGCATCTCCTCCATGCGCAGCAGCTTGTCCTTCTCGCCTTCCAGCATCTTGTCGACCGGAACGCCGGTCCAGCGCGACACCACCTGCGCGATATTGTCGGCAGTCACGGTCTCGCTGGCGGACGAGGTCTCGCTGGCCTCGACCGCCGCGAGCTTCTTCTCGAGCTCGGGAATGCGGCCATAGGCCAGTTCGCCCGCCTTCTGGAATTCTCCCTTGCGCTGCGCATTGGCAAGCTCGGTACGCAACTGTTCGAGCTCGCCCTTCATCTTCTGCGCATCGGAGAGCTTGCTCTTTTCCGACCGCCATTTCGACGTCATGTCCGCCGATTTCTTTTCCAGGTCGGCGAGATCCTTCTCGAGCGTCTGCAGGCGGCTCCTGGAGCCGAGATCGGTCTCCTTCTTCAGCGCTTCCTGCTCGATCTTCAGCCGGATGATCTCGCGGTCGAGCGAATCGAGTTCTTCCGGCTTCGAATCGACCTGCATCTTCAGCCGCGCCGCAGCCTCGTCCATCAGGTCGATCGCCTTGTCGGGTAGGAAACGGTCGGTGATGTAGCGGTTCGACAGCGTGGCGGCTGCGACCAGCGCTGAATCCGCGATGCGCACGCCGTGATGCTGCTCGTACTTGTCCTTCAAACCGCGCAGGATCGAGATGGTGTCCTCGACCGTCGGCTCGGAGACGAACACCGGCTGGAAGCGCCGGGCCAGCGCCGCGTCCTTCTCGACATGCTTGCGGTATTCGTCGAGCGTGGTGGCGCCGATGCAATGCAGCTCGCCGCGGGCGAGCGCGGGCTTCAGGAGGTTGGATGCGTCCATCGCACCGTCGCCCTTGCCGGCGCCGATCAGCGTGTGCATCTCGTCGATGAACAGGATGATGCCGCCCTCGGCCGAGGTCACTTCCTGCAGCACTGCCTTCAGCCGTTCCTCGAACTCGCCGCGATATTTTGCGCCGGCGATCAGCGCGCCGAGATCGAGCGCGAGCAGCGCCTTGTCCTGCAGGCTTTCCGGCACGTCGCCGTTGACGATGCGCAGCGCGAGGCCCTCGACGATCGCGGTCTTGCCGACACCGGGCTCGCCGATCAGCACGGGATTGTTCTTGGTCCGCCGCGACAGCACCTGGATGGTGCGGCGGATCTCCTCGTCGCGGCCGATCACCGGGTCGAGCTTGCCGTCGCGCGCGGCCTGGGTGAGGTCGCGGGCGTATTTCTTCAGCGCGTCATAGGCGTTCTCGGCCGATGCGCTGTCGGCGGTGCGGCCCTTGCGCAGCGCGTTGATGGCCGCATTCAGGTTCTGCGGATTGACGCCGCCCTTGGCGAGCAGCTTGCCGGCCTCGTTGTCCTTGTCGGCTGCGAGCGCCTGCAGCAGGCGTTCGACCGAGACAAAGCTGTCGCCGGCCTTGTCGGCGGCCTGTTCCGCCGCCGCGAAGGCGCGCGCGGTCTCGGGTGCCAGATAAATCTGTCCCGAGCCGGCGCCGCTGACCTTCGGTACCTTCGCCAGCGCGTCCTCGGTCGCCTTGAGGATCGCGCGCGAGTTGCCGCCGGCGCGGTCGATCAGGCCGGCTGCGAGGCCCTCATTGTCGTCGAGCAGCACCTTCAGGATGTGAAGCGTCGAGAACTGCTGATGCCCCTCGCGCATCGCGAGCGATTGTGCCGACTGAATGAAGCCGCGAACGCGATCGGTATATTTTTCTATGTTCATCGTGGCACCCTCAGGCAACGCAGCTCGTCGAGATCAAGTCATGCCACGCAGTCCCGCCGAGCGACAGATGGCGGAACGATGACATCCATCATGCGATGGCCTCGTGCGATCGCGCCGGCGGAAAAACCGCGGGCCTGAGGCTGTCGCGCCTCGCATCGTGTGGTCGTTTCCGGAGAGTGTCAATCGCGGAGCGCGCCCGCTGGGATGCCGCAGATAAGCCGTTGCGACCGCTGATGTTCGTCGTTAGCACTCATCGGGAGGCACTGCTACGGCCGCGCCAGCAAGCCGGATGCGCGCGTCGCGCTGCTAGCGGCTCGATGGATCGCTGTGCTCGCGAAGCGAGCGTCGGACAAGCAGAGATCGCCGTGATCGAACAAGACCAAATTCATGTTCGGACACGCGATTCGAAATCGATGACGTCGCGTTTCGCGAGCTCGCATCGATGATGCAGTCGAGCGGCACGCGATGTTCGATTGAATCGCGCAGCGTTGCATCACGGCGCACTCTGAACTGACGATGAATAGCTGCATCAGCGCATTTCCTGTCGCGTCGATGCGTTTCAGGCTGGTGTAAGGTCAAGGCGCTAGCGATGAAGTGTGTCGGTGCATTGCCGACGCACGGAACTTTTGTTCCGTCTCACGTCGAACGTGCTCATCGAAGAGGCTCCCAATGACAACTCGTCTCCTTTCGACCGTGTCGTGTGCAGCGATTGCCACGGCGCTGTTCTCTGCGACTGCGGTGCCCGCAATCGCGCAGGATGCGGCATGCGCGCCGGTCTCTGCCGTCGAGACTGCGCCGCCGCCGTTGCCGACCTACGATCAGCCGCCGGTGCCTGGTCCCGGCTACATGTGGTCGCCGGGCAATTGGTCGTGGGACGAGGATCGCGGCGATTACTACTGGGTGCCGGGCACCTGGGTGCAGCCGCCGCGGGTCGGACTGCTGTGGACGCCCGGCTACTGGGGCGCATTCGGTGGCGGCTTCATTTTCCATCAGGGCTATTGGGGTGATCGCGTCGGCTTCTATGGCGGCATCAACTACGGATTCGGCTACGGCGGCGCAGGCTATGAAGGCGGCCGCTGGGATCACGGCAATTTCTTCTACAATCGCACCGTGAACAATCTGCAGGGTGCGCGGATCACCAACGTCTACGAGAAGAACGTCACGATCAATCAGACCACCGTCAACAACGTCAGCTACAATGGCGGCCGCGGCGGCATCGAGGTGCGGCCGACGCCGGCCGAGCGCGCGGTCGCCAAGGAGCAGCACTTCGCGGCGACGCCGTTGCAACGCAAGCAGGTCGAGACCGCAAGCCAGGATCCGAGCCTGTTCAACCGGACCAACAATGGCGTGCCCGCAGTCGCCGCAACGGCGCGTCCCGGCGAATTGAAGGGACCGGGCGTGGTTCGCGCGCGGCCGGCCGGCGAGGCGGTGCCTGCCAACGCCGCACGGCCGGCGACCGGGGAGCCGGGGCACCCGGGAGCTGCAGCCGCACCCGCAACCGCACCGGCTGCTTCCCATGCGCTCCCGGTCCCGGGAAAGGAGCTTCCGGCGGCGCATCCACCCGTCGAGGCGAACAAGCCCGCGGCCGAGGAGAAGCGCGCGGCACCTGCTCCCGAGACCAAGGCCGAGCCGCATCCTGCTGCGCCGGCGTCTGCCGGATCCCATGCACTTCCGGTTCCCGAGAAGGGCGTTGCGGCGCATCCGCCCGCCGAAGTGAACAGGCCCGCGGTCGAAGAGAAGCGCGCAGCGCCTGCCGCCGAGCCGAAGCTCGAGCCGCATCCTGCAGAAGCGGCGCGGCCTGCCGTGCAGGAGAAGCGGCCAGAAGAGGTGCGCAAGGAAGAGCCGCGTCCCGAGCCTGCCGCGAAGCCCGTCGCGCGGCCCGAGCCAGCGAGGCCCGAACCGCGACCGGAGACGATGGCGCGCCCTGAGCCGCATCCGCAGCCGCAGGCCGCCCATCCCCAGCCGGTGGCACGGCCGGAGCCGCACGCCGCTCCGCATGCTGCGCCCGCGGCAGGTCACCCCGCGGAGGAGAAGCGGCAGGAGCAACACTAAGGCACGACCGCGCTCCGCTGGCTCGTTCCGACGGAGCGCGGTATTGTTCCACCTGTGCAAGCGATCATCACTGGAGGTTGGTCATGGCACAGAGGCACGGCGGCGATGGACAGCTCGACGATGGGAAGCCGCGTTTGAGCGAGGACGACATACAGCGGGCCCTGCTCGGTCCGCGGGGCGTGCCGGGTAAGCCGGATACTGCCAAGATGACGCCGCAGCAGCAAAAGAACATGCCGAACTATCTGGACCCCGGACATACATCCTGACTCGTCATGTGACGTGAGCGCATGCTGCGTCGGCCGCTTCCGGGCGGCGCGCCTGCGCACTTGCAAATCGCCTGCTTTTGCGCCCTCATGATCGCAGGTGCACTCACGGTGTTGCGGAGCAGGTTGTGAGAAATCCGTACGAGGTCCTTGGCGTTGCCCCGACGGCGTCTGCGGCCGATATCCAGAAGGCCTATCGAAAGCTGGCGAAGAAGCTGCATCCGGATCTCAATCCGGGCGACAAGGCGGCCGAAGACAAATTCAAGGAAGTCGCTGCTGCGAACGATCTGCTCTCGGATGCCGAGAAGCGCAAGCGCTTCGACGCCGGCGAGATCGATGCGGATGGCGCCGAGCGACCGCAGCATCGCTACTACCGGGATTTCGCCACCGCCGATGCGGGGCATCCCTATGCCGACAGCTCCGGCTATGCCGACTACATGGACCAGGACGACGCCTTCGCCGAATTGCTCCGGCGCAGCGAGCAGGCGCGCGCCAACCGGCGCGGCCGCGATTTGCATTACGCTCTCGCGATCGACTTCGCGGAATCGATCGCCGGTGCGAGCAAGCGCCTGACGCTTCCCGACGGCGGTACGCTCGACGTGACGATCCCGCCGGGGCTCGTCGATGGCCAAATCATTCGTCTGCGCGGCAAGGGCATGCCCGGCAGCGGCAAGGGCGGTCCCGGCGATGCGCTGATCGAGGTGGAAGTTCGCCCCGACCCGCGCTTCACCCGCGAGGGTGACGACATTACGCTCGAACTGCCGATCTCGCTGTCCGAGGCGGTGCTCGGCGGAAAAGTTCGCGTTCCGACGCCGACCGGTGCCGTGACCATGACGGTTCCGAAGGGATCGAACACCGGCACGACCATGCGGTTGCGCGGCAAGGGCGCGCCCCGCGTTGGCGGTGGCCAGGGCGACGAACTCGTCAAGCTCAAGGTGGTCCTGCCCAAGGGACCCGATCCCGAGCTCGAGGCGTTTGTGTCGAACTGGGATCGGAAGGCATTCGATCCGCGCGAGGATGGTGCATCATGAACAAGCAGCAGTTCCTCATCGATGCGGGTCTGGAGGTGCGGACCCTGGAGTTCTGGATCGAGCAGCAATGGCTGGTGCCGGACGAGACCGCCAGCGAGATCAGCTTCTCCGACACCGACGTAGCGCGCGCGCATCTGATCCGCGACCTGAAGGGCGACTTCGGCGTCAACGACGAGGGCATCGACGTCATCCTTCATCTGGTCGATCAGCTGCATGGCCTGCGCCGCGCGTTCGAACAATTGCACAAGGACATGGCGTCACCACAGCGCTAGGCGCCTCACTTGCGACGAACCTCAGCCTTGGGATCAGCCTGGGAGACGATCATGACGGACAAGCCGACGCCGCTGGCGCATGGCGAGATCGACGTTCTTATCCTGCAGGCGCTGGTGCGCAAGCTGATCGCGAAAGGCGTGCTGACGCCGGACGACGTCCGCTCGATGCTGTTCGAGGCCGCCAAGAATCTTGACCTGGTCGGCAGCGAGCTGACGACGGAAGCCGCCAACATCATCGTGCAGGAAGATCTGGCGCCGGCATTCCTTGTCGGCTAGGGCATGATCCGGAAAAGTGGAAGCCGGTTTTCTCTCGCGGCAACCGCGAAGCGTTTGCGCGGAGATCATGCTCAAATAAGGAGGCTTCAGGTCTGGCCGCCGCGGGTGGAGACCAGCCGGATCCGGGTGACCTGGCCGGCGTTGCCGGCGAGATAGGCTTGTGCGTCACGCACCAGCCGCTCCACGGCGGCCGCGTCATAGCTCGGATGACGGGTGTTCAGATGCAGGTCGGTCTCGATCTGCATGATATTTGTCGTGTCAGTGGCGCCGATCTCGACCGAGAACGACACCAGCGAAACATGCGGGCTCTTGAAGGCCATCGCTCGATCTCCCTCATCGCGTGACGCGCGGCGCGCATCGGTACGGCGGGCGCAATCTATCTCAAGCTGCCGAATCCTGCTCGGCCGTTCGCATCGCAGCCGGACGCGCCCTGTCGAGCTCCTCGATCATGCCGCGGGCGATCTCGCGCTCGCCCATGATCACGATGTCGGCGCCAAGTGCCTTGAGATGATCGACCTCGGCGTCGGAATGCGCACGGGCGATGATCTGGATCTCGGCATTCGCGGCGCGCGCCTGCTCGACGATCTGGCCGGCCTCGAAGGCTTCGGGAATGGCGATGACCAGCGATCGCGCGGCGGCCGGATTGGTCGCGCGAAGCACGCTGGCGCGCGCTGCGTTGCCCATCAGGGCTTCGATGCCGCGCTCCTTGAGCTTGGCAACCATGTCGTCGGACGCCTCGACCGCGAGAAACGGCGCGCTGCGTTGATGCAGCGCATCGCCGACGATGCTGCCGACCCGCCCGTAGCCGACCAGGATGGTGTGATCCTGCAATTCGGTGACCGGGATCGGTTCAGAAGCTGCGGCAGTTGGCGAGGAAGCCTGCGGCTTCTCGAGTCGCGATGTCAGCCAGTCGACGACCGCGAACACCAGCGGGTTGAGCATGATCGAGAAGATCGCACCCGCCAGGATCAGGTCGCGGCCGGCCTTCGGCAGCAGATTGAGCGCAACGCCGAGTTCGGCCAGGATGAAGGAGAATTCGCCGATCTGGGCGAGGCTCGCCGAGATCATCAGGGCGGTTGTCATCGGATGACGGAACAGCACGACGATCAGAAGGGCGGCGATCGACTTGCCGACCACGATGACGAACAAAGTCGCTGCGAACGGCCAGGGCTCGCGAACCACGCTGAGTGGATCGAACAGCATGCCGACGGAGACGAAGAACAGCACCGCGAACGCATCGCGCAGCGGCAGGGTTTCCTGGGCCGCGCGCTGGCTGAGCGGCGATTCCCGCAGCATCATCCCGGCGAAGAAGGCGCCGAGCGCCAGCGAGACGCCGAACAGCTTGGTCGCGCCGAACGCGATGCAGAGCGCGATCGCAAGCACGGTCAGCCGGAACAGCTCGCGCGAGCCGGTATGCGCAATGTAGTGCAGGACCCACGGGATCAGCCGGCGCCCGACCACCAGCATCAGCGCGATGAACACGGTGATCTTGATCAGCGTCAGCACCAGCACGCCGGTGAGCCCGAGACCGAAACGGGCGGCGAGCGGATCGGAGGTGAGCGCCGCGCCATCGCCGCCCTGCAAGCTCGCCACCGCCGGGAACAGCACCAGCGCCAGCACCATGGCGAGGTCTTCGACGATCAGCCAGCCGACCGCGATCTTGCCGCGTTCGGTGTCCATCAGACGGCGCTCCTGCAGCGCGCGCAACAGCACGACGGTACTTGCGACCGACAGCGCGAGACCGAACACCAGACCGGCGCCGACGGTCCAGCCCATCAATAGCGCGAGGCCGAGGCCCATCAATGTGGCGACCGCAATCTGCGCAATCGCGCCGGGCACCGCGATCGCGCGCACCGACAACAGGTCGTTGAGCGAGAAATGCAGGCCGACGCCGAACATCAGGAGAATGATACCGAGCTCCGCGAGCTCGGTTGCCAGCGCCTGATCGGCAACGAAGCCGGGTGTGAAGGGACCGACGGCCACGCCCGCGAGCAGATAACCGACCAGTGGCGGAACCCGAAAGCGCTGGGCGATGGTTCCGAAGACAAAAGCGAGGCCGAGGCCCGCGACGACGGTCGCGATCAGAGGTGTGTCATGCGGCATTTCGCCTTGTCGCACAGCATCCCTGGCGGTGCACCGCGACCATTTGAGGCGCGGCATTCCGCGCGAAAATTGTGATCTATTGCTCATAACGTGAGCATATGATCTCATACCGGGATGGATCCGCGGCTTCCCGAGACTGATTTGGTCATCTTCGACTGCGACGGCGTGCTCGTCGACAGCGAGGAATTGAGCTGTCGCTGTCTTGCCGAGGCGATGGTCCAGACCGGCATCGAGATGAGCACCGAGCGGGCGCTCGAACTCTTCCTCGGCCGCAGCACCGCGGCCGTGGTCGACTACTGCCGGGGCGTCGGAAAGCCGTTGCCCGAGACGTTTCTGCCTGACCTGGCGCTGCAGGTCCGTGAGACCTTCCGCTCCCGGCTGAAGCCGACCGCCGGCATCGCGGCGCTGCTCAAGGAATTGCGGCTGCCATATTGTGTCGCCTCATCGAGCGATCTCGATCGGGTGAAGTTCTCGCTGGAGCTGACCGGCCTCGCCGCCAGCTTCGGGCCGCGGCTCTACACCGCGCAGATGGTCAAGCACGGCAAGCCGGCCCCCGATCTGTTCTTGCATGCGGCAGGCGCAATGGGCGCTGCGCCGCGCCGCACGCTCGTGATCGAGGACAGCGTCAGCGGCGTGATGGCCGCGAAGGCGGCGGGCATGAAAGTGTGGGGATTTGTCGGCGGCGCCCACTATCGGTTGGCGGATGGCAGTGCTCTGCTGCGGCAGGCCGGGGCGGATCGAATCTTCGCCGCGATGACGGATTTCTGGATGGAAGGCTGACGCAAGACGATGGCTGCGCCCGACAACGAAAAGTCTCGTCTCGACGATGCGGCGCGCGCCGGCTGGCTGTATTTCATCGCGGGCCACACCCAGGATGAGATTGCGAAAATGCTGCAGGTGTCGCGCGCCTCGGCGCAGCGCCTGGTGTCGCTGTGCCTGGCGGAGCGGCTGATCACGTTTCGCCTCGAACATCCCATCGCGGCCTGCATGGAGCTGGCTTCCCGGCTGAAGGCACGGTTCGATCTGGTGCATTGCGATGTCGTGCCGACCGATCCGGCGGCACTGCTGTCCAATGCAGGGATCGCCGAACGCAGCGCCAACCTGCTGGAGACGACGCTGCGCTCGGAGACGCCCGTGATCGTGGCGCTCGGCACCGGCCGTGCGGTGCGCGCCGCAGTCGAGCGGGTCTCGCCGATCGAGCGGCCCGATCACCAGATCGTCTCGCTGGTCGGCAACATCTCCGCCGACGGCTCGGCGAGCTTCTACGACACAGTGGGACGGCTCGCCGACCGCACCGGCGCGCGCCATTACCCGATGCCGCTGCCGTTCCTGATGTCGAGCGAGGACGAGCGCAATCGCATGGTCCGCATCGACCCGATCGCGCGGGTGAGGGCGGTCGCCGCCAAGGCCGATCTGCGGCTGATCGGCATCGGCCAGATGGATCAGAAGGCCCAGGTCCATGTCGACGGCTTCGTCACCCGCGAGGAACTGCTGGAGATGATGC
This sequence comes from Bradyrhizobium pachyrhizi, assembly GCF_001189245.1. Classification (GTDB taxonomy): domain Bacteria; phylum Pseudomonadota; class Alphaproteobacteria; order Rhizobiales; family Xanthobacteraceae; genus Bradyrhizobium; species Bradyrhizobium pachyrhizi. The sequence goes on from NZ_LFIQ01000116.1 coordinate 92,231, forward strand.
GGCTCGGCGCGGTCGGCGAGGTGACCGGCTGGGCCTATGACGCCAAGGGCCGCCTGATCAAGGGCGGCACCAACAAGCGGTTGACGAGCATTCCGCCGCAGATCCCCGCGGAAGCGACCACGATCGCGGCAGCCGTCGGCGCCGCCAAGGTGCCGTCGATCAAGGCCGCATTGGCGGGCCGGGTGGTCAATGGCCTCATCACCGATGAGGCCACCGCCCGCGCGGTGCTGGATCGCTAGGCGCCACGGATCGGGCTTCACCTCGCCCCGCCTGCGGGGAGAGG
>NZ_LFIQ01000116.1:92550-97155 GCF_001189245.1 Bradyrhizobium pachyrhizi
TTCCACGCATTGCTGTGGTCCGTATGCGCGGAGAGAGCCTCTCACCCCTACCCTCTCCCAGTAAGAACGGGGCGAGGGAGTGCAGTCCCGTCGTGGTCGCAGTTCGACTTCTCAGGCGCTCAGCCGCTCTCTTCGCCTCCGCAAGCAACTCCATTCCAGCGTGCAGTGGAACCCGCTATCGCGCGGGACGGCGCTGCCGCGCGCTTGACAAAGTTTGGCGACGGGATGAACATACGCTCAATACGTGAGCATATGCTCAACGTGACATAAGGGAGGTCACCTTGAAAAACGTCCTTTGCGCCGTTGCGGGCGCGGCTGCTGTTTTGATCTCTGCCCCCTCGATCGCCCAGACCACGCTGACGGTGGCGACCGTCAACAATGGCGACATGATCCGCATGCAGGGGCTCACCAGCGAATTCACCGCGAAGAATCCCGACATCACCGTCAAATGGGTGACGCTCGAGGAGAACGTGCTGCGCCAGCGCGTGACCACCGACATCGCCACCAAGGGCGGCCAGTTCGACGTGCTCACCATCGGCACTTATGAGGTGCCGATCTGGGCCAAGAAGAACTGGCTGGTGCCGCTCGACAAGCTCGGCGCCGATTACGACGTCGGCGACCTCCTGCCCAAGATCAAGGATGCGGTCTCGGTCGACGGCAAGCTCTACGCCGCGCCGTTCTACGGCGAGAGCTCGATGGTGATGTATCGCACCGACCTGTTCGACAAGGCTGGCCTGAAGATGCCGGAGAGCCCGACCTGGGACTTCGTGGTCGACGCCGCCAAGAAGCTGACCGACAAGTCCGCCGGTGTCTACGGCATCTGCCTGCGCGGCAAGGCCGGCTGGGGCGAGAACATGGCGTTCCTGACCGCGATGGCCAATTCCTACGGCGCGCGCTGGTTCGACGAGAAGTGGGAGCCGCAATTCACCTCGCCGGAATGGAAGAAGACGCTGACGACCTATGTCGACCTGATGAAGCAGGCCGGCCCTCCCGGCGCCTCTTCCAACGGCTTCAACGAGAACCTCGCGCTGTTCAACGCCGGCAAATGCGCGATGTGGATCGACGCCACCGTCGCAGCGTCGTTCGTCAGCAATCCGAAGGAATCCAAGGTCGCCGACAAGGTCGGCTTCGCGCTGGCGCCGAACACCGGGCTCGGCAAGAACGCCAACTGGCTGTGGGCGTGGAGTCTCGCGGTTCCTGCCGGTTCGAAGAAGGTCGACGCGGCCGAGAAGTTCATCGCCTGGGCGACCGGCAAGGATTACACCAAGCTGGTCGCGTCGAAGGAAGGCTGGGCCAACGTGCCGCCGGGCACGCGCACCTCGCTGTACAAGAACCCCGACTACCTCAAGGTCGCGCCCTTCGCCAAGCTGACCTTGGCCTCGATCGATGCCGCCGATCCGAACAAGCCGACGGTGAAGCCGGTGCCTTACGTCGGCGTGCAGTATGCGGCGATCCCTGAATTCCAGGGCATCGGCACCCAGGTTGGCCAGCAGTTCTCCGCGGCGCTGTCCGGCTCGACCTCCGTCGATGCGGCGCTCACCGCGGCGCAGTCCGCCACCGAGCGCGAAATGAAGCGCGCGGGCTACATCAAGTGAGCATGATCCTTACCCGGAGGGCCGCGCTAGCGCAAAGTGTGAAGCGGTTTTCCGAAAAGATCATGCTCAAAACAAAGCCGCGACTCGATAGCCAAGGCGCGACAGCCGCCTTGGCCGCCCGACCAGCTTAGACCTCCCGAGCTGGGCCACTTGCGACCATCCTGTCCCGCAGCGGGATGGTCGCTCCTTTCCTTGAGAAGGAGGCGGGGATGGCGACCCAGCAGACCCAACTGCTCGCACGCACGCTGCTCACGCCCGCGGTGGCGTTGCTGTTCATCTGGATGATCGTGCCGCTGGCGCTCACGATCTATTTCGCGACCCTGCATTACAATCTGCTCGATCCCGGCTCTGAATCATTCGTTGGCTTGGAGAATTTCCGCTATTTCCTGACCGATCCGGCCTTCCTCGCCTCATTGCAGAACACCCTGGTGCTGGTCGGCTCGGTGCTCGCGATCACGATCATCCTTGGCGTGCCGCTGGCGCTGCTGCTCGACCAGCAGGTGGTCGGGCTCTCGATCGTCCGCCTGATGGTAATCGCGCCGTTCTTCGTGATGCCGACGGTGAGCGCGCTGGTATGGAAGAACCTGTTGATGCATCCGGTGTCGGGCCTGTTCGCCTGGATCGCGCATCTGTTCGGGCTGCCGGCGATCGACTGGTTCAACGACGCGCCGCTGTTCTCGGTGATTCTGATCATCTCCTGGCAATGGCTGCCATTCGCGACCCTGATCCTGCTCACCGCGCTGCAATCGCTCGACGAGGAGCAGAAGGAGGCGGCCGAGATGGACGGCGCGAGCGCGATCTCGACCTTCATCTACATCACGCTGCCGCACTTGGCGCGCCCGATCACCGTGGTGATCCTGATCGAGACCATCTTCCTGCTCACGGTGTTTGCGGAGATCTTCGTCACCACCGGCGGCGGCCCCGGCTTGCAGACCACCAACATCGCCTTCCTGATCTATTCGCAGGCGCTGATCCAGTACGACGTCGGCAGCGCCTCGGCGGGCGGCCTGGTCGCGGTGGTGCTCGCCAACATCGTCGCCTTCTTCCTCGTCCGTATCGTCGGCCGGAATCTGGAGGCGTAACGTCATGGCGCGGATGGTCACGACACGGCGCAAGGTGATCTCGACGGCGGCGGCCTGGCTGGTCGGCTTCCTGATCTTCTTCCCGATCCTCTGGATGGTGCTGGCGAGCTTCAAGACCGAGCTCGAGGCGTTCGCGATCCCGCCCTCGTTCCTGTTCTTCCACTGGACCACCGAGAACTACGCCACGGTGCAGGAGCGCAGCGACTATTTCCACCACGCGCTCAACTCGATCATCATCGCCGGCGGCTCGACGCTGATCGCGATGCTGATCGCGATCCCGGCGGCGTGGTCGATGGCGTTCTCGCCGACCAAGCGCACCAAGGACGTGCTGCTCTGGATGCTGTCCACCAAGATGATGCCGCCGGTCGGCGTGCTGGTGCCGATCTACTTGATCTACCGCACCTTCGGCTTGCTCGACACCCGCTCTGGCCTGATCTTCATCCTGTGCCTCGGCAATCTGCCGATCGTGATCTGGATGCTGTTCACCTATTTCAAGGAGATCCCGAAGGACATCCTCGAGGCGGCGCGGATGGATGGCGCCACGATCGGGCGCGAGCTGATCTACGTGCTGACGCCGATGGCGGTGCCGGGGCTCGCCTCGACGTTGCTGCTCAACCTGATCCTGGCGTGGAACGAGGCGTTCTGGACCCTCAATTTGTCGACGCTCGAGGCCGCGCCGCTCACTGTCTTCATCGCGTCCTATTCCAGCCCGGAAGGATTGTTCTGGGCGAAATTGTCGGCGGCGTCGACGCTCGCGATCGCGCCCATTCTCGTGCTCGGCTGGTTCAGTCAGCGGCAGCTCGTCCGCGGCCTGACCTTCGGCGCGGTCAAGTAGCAGAAAGGCTTTCGCCATGGGTCAGATTACGCTGCAGGGTGTGCAAAAATCGTTCGGGCCGGTCCACATCATCAAGGGCGCCGATCTCGACATCGCCGACGGCTCCTTCGTGGTGTTTGTCGGTCCGTCCGGCTGCGGCAAGACCACGCTGCTGCGGCTGATCGCGGGGCTCGAGGATGTCACCGGCGGCGCCATCCTGATCGACGGACGCAATGTGGTCGACGTGCCGCCGGCCAAGCGCGGGCTGTCGATGGTGTTCCAGTCCTACGCGCTCTATCCGCATATGAGCGTGCGCGGCAACATCGCGTTCGGCCTGAAGATGGCCGGGATCGCCAGGGACGAGATCAACCGCAAGGTCGAGGCGGCCGCGGCGACGCTCAACCTGACACCCTATCTCGACCGCAAGCCGCGCGAGCTCTCCGGCGGCCAGCGCCAGCGCGTCGCGATCGGGCGCGCCATCGTGCGCGAACCGAAGGCGTTCCTGTTCGACGAGCCGCTGTCCAATCTCGATGCCGCGCTGCGGGTGCAGATGCGGCTCGAAGTGACACGGTTGCAGAAGCAGCTCGGCACCACGGCGATCTACGTCACCCACGACCAGGTTGAGGCCATGACCATGGCGGACAAGATCGTGGTGCTGAACGGCGGCAGGATCGAGCAATACGGTTCGCCGCTCGAGCTCTATGAGAAGCCGGCAAACCTGTTCGTCGCCGGCTTCATCGGTTCGCCGAAGATGAATTTCGTCACCGGTGAGATCGCCAAGCAGCAGGGCGCCGCGACCATCGGGGTGCGGCCCGAGCATTTGAAGGTCGAGCGCGACGGGCAGGGCGGCTGGCACGGCACCGTCTCGGTCGCCGAGCATCTCGGCAGCGACACCTTCCTTTATGTCGACGCCGGACCGTTGGGAATGCTGACCGCGCGCTATGTCGGCGAACTCGACCTGCATCCCGGCGACCGGGTGTCGCTGATCCCGGATCCGGCGCGCATCCACCGTTTCGACGACAGCGGAAAATCGATTCACGCGTAGAGCATGATCCGGACCCGGAGGGCCGCGTTAGCGCAAAGCGCGAAGCGGTTTTCCGAACAGATCATGCTC
>NZ_LFIQ01000116.1:97165-108191 GCF_001189245.1 Bradyrhizobium pachyrhizi
AAGAAGCTAAGGAAGAAGAAAATGTATCTCGAGAAATTCAGGCTCGGCGGCAAGACCGCCATCATCACCGGCGCGGGTCAGGGCATCGGGCTCGCCTGCGCCGAAGCGCTCGCCGAAGCCGGCGCCAAGGTCATCATCGGCGACCGCGACGCCAAGGTTGCCAATGACGCGCAGGCGGCGCTGAAGGCCAAGGGCTTCGACGCCGACATCGCGCTGATGGACGTGACGGATTCCGCTCGCGTCGCCGCGGTCGCCGACGAACTGGTCGGCAAGTATGGCAAGGTCGACATCCTCGTCAACAATGCCGGCATCGCACGGAGCGAGACGCCGGCGGAAACCGTAACCGACGAGCACTGGCTCAACGTCATCGACGTCAACCTGAACGGCACCTTCTGGTGCTGCCGCGCCTTCGGCAATCACATGCTGAAGGCGAAATCCGGCACCATCGTCAATGTCGGCTCGATGTCCGGCTTCATCGTCAACAGGCCGCAGGAACAGTGCTTCTACAACGCCTCCAAGGCCGCGGTGCATCACCTGACGAAATCGCTCGCCGCCGAATGGGGCGCGCGCGGGGTTCGCGTCAACGCCGTGGCGCCGACCTATATCGAGACGCCGCTGAATGCCTTCGTGAAGAACAGCCCCAAAATGTACGACGCCTGGATCGGCGGAACCCCGATGGCGCGGATGGGGCAGGTCGACGAGATCGCCTCCGTGGTGCTGTTCCTGGCGTCCGAGGCGGCGAGTCTGATGACCGGAAGCATCGTTCTGGTCGATGGCGGCTACACTTGCTGGTAGGCTTGCGCCCGGGGATCATGCTCAACGGAAGATAGAGCGGTCATGCGGCAAGCCTATATCGGGGTGGACGTCGGCAGCACCAGCGCCCGGGCGGGCGTGTTCGACGAGTCGGGCAAGCTGCTCGGGTCGGCCCGGCATCCGATCCGGGTCTGGCACGAGCCCGGCGATATCGTCGAGCAATCGTCCGATGACATCTGGGCGGCCTGCGCCGCTTCCGTCGGCAAAGCGATGCGGGAGGCTGGAATTGCGGCCGAACACGTCAAAGGCATCGGCTTCGACGCGACCTGTTCGCTGGTCGTGCTCGACAGAGCGGGCCGGCCGCTCACCGTCAGCCCGTCCGGCGATCCCGTACGCAATGTCGTGGTCTGGATGGATCACCGCGCGATGGACGAGACCGAATTCGTCAACGCGACCGGCGACAAGGTGCTGCGCTATGTTGGCGGCGCCATCTCGCCGGAGATGGAGATCCCGAAAATCCTCTGGCTGAAGCGGAACCTGCCCGCGACCTTCGAGGCCGCCGGGCATTTCTTCGATCTTGCCGACTATCTGTCGTTCCGCGCCTCCGGCTCGCTGGCGCGCTCGACCTGCACGGTCACTTGCAAATGGACCTATGTCGCGGGCGAGGGCGGCTGGAGCGAATCCTTTTTCAAGCGGGTCGGACTCGAGGCACTGGCGGCCGACCGCTTCGGGCGGATCGGCAGCGAGATCGTGCCGCCCGGCTCGCCGCTCGGCCGCGGGCTGTCTGAGGATGCCGCGCGCGATCTCGGCCTCGTGCCGGGGACCGCGGTCGGTGCCTCCCTGATCGATGCCCATGCTGGCGGCGTCGGCGCGATCGGCGGCCGCGATGGCTCCGGCGCCGAGGTCGATGTCTGCCAACGGCTCGCCTACATCATGGGAACGTCGGCCTGCATCATGGCGACGACGGTCGATCCCTGCTTCGTGCCCGGCGTCTGGGGGCCGTATTTCGAAGGCATGGTGCCCGGCTTCTGGCTGAACGAGGGCGGCCAATCCGCGGCCGGCGCTGCGATCGATCACCTGCTCAAGTCGCATCCGGCGCATGCCGAGGTTTCGCTCGCGGCGAAGACCGACGGCGTCGACGTCATCGAATACCTCGAGAGGCGCATCCTGGCGCGCAGCGGCCATGCCGGTGCTGCGGTGCTGCTCGCGCGCAACGTTCATGTTCTGCCGGAATTTCTCGGCAACCGTTCGCCCTATGCCGATCCCGGCTCGCGCGCGGTGATCGCGGGGCTCGATCTCGACACCGACGTGTCGGCGCTGGAGCGGCTGTTCATCGCCGGCCTGTGCGGGCTGGCCTATGGCCTTGCCGACGTCATCGACGCCTTGCAGGCGCATGGCGTCAACGGCAAGACCATCGTGATCGGCGGTGGCGCGAGCCGCAGCCCCCTGGTGCGCCAGATCATGGCCGACACGACAGGTTACACAGTGGCGCTGCCGCAGACGCAAGAACCCGTCTTGCTCGGCGCCGCGATGCTGGGCGCGGTCGCCAGCGGTGCGCACGATTCGATCAATGCGGCGATGGCCGGCATGTCGGCGCTCGGGCGGTTGAGCGAGCCGACCAGGCCGGAACTTGCCGAGTTCCACCGCAAGAAGCGCGGCGTGCACAAGATGCTGCGGGAGCTTGACCGCGACAGCCGCGAGGCGATGAGGCGGGCGCCCGGCGAAGCGCCGACGTAAGGTTTCCCCATGCTGCTGAGTTGCGGAGATGCACTGATCGATTTCCTGCCGTCGCGGACGGCGGATGGACGCGAGGCCATGACGCCCGCGGTCGGCGGCTCCTGCCTCAACATCGCGATCGGCAGCGCCCGGCTCGATGTTCCCACCGGCTTTGTCGGCGGCATCTCGGCCGACACATTCGGCAGGATGATCGCCGATCATGCCGTAGCCTCAGGCGTCGATCTCAGCCGGGCGACGCGCAGCGATCACCAGGCGACGCTGGCGTTTGCGCGCGTCACCGGCACCGAGACGCAATACGCCTTCTACGACGCCGACACAGCGTCGCGGAACTGGACCTATCGGCGCGATGCGGTCGCGCTTGACGAGGTCACCTGCGTGCATACCGGCTCGACCACGCTGGTCCATGACAAGGGTGCTGCGGAGACGCTGGCCTTGATCGAGGATGCGCGGCCGAACGTGACGATCTCGCTCGATCCGAATTGCCGGCCGAACCTCGTCAAGGACAAGGACGCCTATCGCGCGCGCATGCTTGCGTTCTGCGGCAAGGCCGACATCGTGAAGATGTCCGACGTCGACTTCGCCTATCTGTTCGGTGACGAGGCCCATGCTGCGCGGGCCGAGGCGCTGCTGTCGGGCGGCGCATCGCTCGTCGTCATCACGCGCGGCAATGATGGCGCCTGTGCCTGGCATCGCAAGGCCGGATCAATCGCGGCCGAAGCGCCGGTGGTGAACGTCGTCGATACGATCGGCGCCGGCGACAGCTTTCAGGCGGCGATGCTCGCCGCGTTGCATCGGCTGGACCGGATCGCGCAGCCGCGGTTGCGCGACGTCTCCGCGGCCGAGTTGACCCGTGCGCTGTCCTTTGCTTGCAAATGCGCCGCCTTCACCTGCACGCGGCCCGGCGCCGATCCGCCACGGAGCCGGGAGTTGCCGGCCGACTATTGGTAGGGCATGCGCGGCCTCAGCCGGCGCGACGTCCCGCGCGATGCCGTCGCTTGACGCTTAGTCTCATTTTGCGTGCTGCGCCTGCGAAGGCAAGTCTGCCCGACGATGCGTGAAGGCGTCCGAAGCACCCGATATCGCTCGGATTTGATGCCAACCCGCGATCGCTGCGTTTCGAGCGTGCGAAGTCATGCTGCTTCGGCTTCGCTTTGAGCGCATCGGTTGTCTTTGTGAAAGACCGCGCTAACATGGAACCCATCCATCGATACCTGTCGTCGTCTTTTTTTGATCGTCTATTGCAGCGCAACCAGGCCACGCAACGGGTTGCGGGCTCGCCAGGGCGACCGGGCCTCGAAGGGAAGTAGCAGACACGCATCCCTAATATTGCAACCGAGAAATAACGGGGGAAGATATGTATGTGAAAGGGATTGCGGCATTCGCCGCCGCACTCGGCGTTGGCCTGTTGTCGGGCGCCGCCATCGCGCAGGAAGTCAAGCAGGAGAAGCAGTCGGTCCTCGGCAACGCCAATGTTTCTCCGGTGACCCAGGAGCAGCTCAACGCCGCCGACAAGAGCACCAGGGACTTCCTGCTCACCAACGGCAACTATGCCCAGACGCGATTCTATCCGGGCAAGCAGATTAGCCGGGACAATGTGAAGAACCTGCACGTCGCATGGATCTTCCAGACCGACGTCAAGGAATCGCTTGAGACATCTCCGATCGTCGTCGATGGCGTGATGTTCGTCACGACGTCGTTCAGCCATGTCTATGCGCTCGACGCCAAGACCGGTCAGCAGCTCTGGCACTATGCCCACAAGATGGGCCCGATCACGGTTTATTGCTGCGGTCCCAACAATCGTGGCGTCCAGGTGCTCGGCGACCGGGTCTATCTGGCGACGCTCGATTCCAAGCTGATGGCGCTGAATGCCAAGACCGGCGAGGTGGTCTGGACCACCAACATCGCCGATCCCGAGCTCGGCTACAGCGAGACGATGGCGCCGACCGTGGTCAAGGACAAGGTACTGATCGGAACCAACGGCGGCGAATACGGCATCCGCGGCTTCGTGCGCGCCTATGACGCCAAGACCGGCAAGCAACTCTGGAATTTCCACACCATTCCGGAGAACTCCGTCGGTGTCTGGGCGACCAAGGACGCCACCGGCCGCGACATGCATCGCAATATCCAGGCCGAGAAGGACATGCTCGCCAAGATCGGCGATCCCTATGCCAAGCTCGGTGGCGGCGTGTGGCAGAACCCGTCGGTCGATCTCGCGACCAACCGGATCTACTTCGTCGTCGGCAACCCGTCGCCCGACCTCGACGGCTCGAACCGGCCCGGCGACAACCTCTACACCAACTCGCTGGTCTCGCTCGATCTCGACACCGGCAAGTATGTCTGCCACTTCCAGTACATCGCCCATGACGTCTGGGACCTCGACGCGGTCAGCCCGACGGTGCTGGTCAACGTCAAGGACAAGAGCGGCAAGACGATTCCCGGCGTCATCCATGCCGGCAAGACCGGGCACATCTATGTGCACGATCGCAAGGACTGCAGCCTGATCCGCTTCTCCGAGGCGATGGTGCCGCAGGAGAACATGTGGGTGCTGCCGACCAAGGAAGGCGCGCGCATGTTGCCCGGCGCCAATGGCGGCGTCGAATGGTCGCCGATCGCGACCGATCCGGGACAGGAGCTGGCCTACGCGATCAACCTGCACCAGCCGATGACCTACCACGTCGAGAGCTCGGCCTATCCGAACGGCAAGCTGTGGCTGGGCGGCGCCTTCAAGGTGATCCCGGGCGAGAAGCAGGCGGGCAACATCACCGCGGTGAACTACAACAACGGCAAGATCAAATGGCAGGTCAACACGCCCGAGCCGATGATCGGCGGCATCCTCGCTACCGCCGGCGGCCTGGTCTTCACGGGCGAAGGCAACGGCAAGTTCGCGGCCTACAATTCGTCGAACGGCAAGGAGCTGTGGAGCTTCCGCGCCGGCGCCGGCGTCAATGCGCCGCCGTCGAGCTACATGGTCGGCGGCAAGCAATATATCGTGGTCGGTGCGGGCGGTAACACCCAGCTCGACTACAAGCGCGGCAACAACATCATCGCCTTCACGCTCGACTGAGCCTGGGGCTGATGCATCATTACGCGTGCAAACATTGACGGCGAGGCGGGACCGGTTCGGTCCCGCCTCTGTTTTCTACGGATGAGCAGATGTTCAGTAGATGGATGATTTGCGGCGTCGCGCTGTTGCTGATGGCGGCGCAGGCGCGCGCAGAGACGATTGAGGAAAAAGTACAGGTCTGCGCCGGCTGCCACGGCGAGAGCGGCAAGCCGGTCGACAAGACCATTCCGACGATCTGGGGCCAGCAGGCCGGCTATCTCTACATCCAGCTGCGCGATTTCAAGCGCGGCGATCGCAAGAGCGAGATCATGCAGCCGATCGCGGCCCAGTTCGAGCGCGACGACATGCTGGCGATCGCGGAATATTTTTCGCAGAAGCCGTGGCCTGACCTCGGCCAGCCGCGTGCGCCCAAGGACGTGGCGGAGAAGGCGGTCAGCGCCAGCCGCTCGGTCGGCTGCCCGGCCTGCCATCTCGATCGCTTCCAGGGCGACGGCACGGTGCCGCGGCTGGCCGGGATGGGGCGGGATTACCTCGCCAAGACCATCGCCGATTTCCGCACCCGTGCGCGCGGCAACAATCCCGGCATGTCCGACCTGATGCTGGCAACGTCGCCCGACGACCTTGCCGCACTGGTGGAGTATCTGGCGGGGCTGTGAGCGGCGGGCAGGCTAATGGGATGAGGTCGGATAGCGCGCGATGGAGGTGCGCTCCCTCTCCCGCTTGCGGGCAGGGCAATCGCATATGGCTCCAGCACCGGTGTTTCCGCGCCGTCATGGCCGGGCCTGTCCCGGCCATCCACGTCTTTCGCGGAAACCAAGATGTGGATGCCCGGCACAAGGCCGGGCATGACGAGTTTTGTGGAGCTATCGAGCCCATATGCGATTGCCATGCGCTTGCGGGGGAGGTCGAGCCAGCTGCCGTCAGACCGCTCAGCCTCACTGGTTCTTGGCCCGTTGCTAACCTTGGCGCTCGCTCGCGCGGCGTCCAAAAGTGAACCCAAAACAGACATTAGCGGAGGGAAGCAATCGCTACGAACGATTGCTGCGGAAATGTCAGCTTGCCACCTGCCAGCATCGAATGGTCGAGACGAGAGGCAGCATCCTCGGAAATCGAGATGATTAGCCGCTCCCGCTCAAGCGCCTCTTTGTCCTTTAAGAGGCCAGCCATCGGCGTTGCCGTGAGCTGAAAGCGGACATAATCCAACATTGACGGGAACTTAATCTGTTGGGTCACAGCGGCCACATCGACAAAATCAAAGCCCGCCTGTTTCGTCCAATCGGCAATCTCCTGAGCATCGCAAGAGAGGTGCTCGGAACGTTTGGTGCGCGACGCCTCTTTTCCCAGGCACTTATCGAGTGCCTGCACAAAAGCGTGTGCTGCTGGAGTTTTCTCAATTGCGCTGTAGACGCTGAACCCAGCGCGTCCTGCGGGCTTCAGCACCCGCACCATTTCCTTTAGCGCAAGAAGCCGGTCTGGAAAAAATTGAAGCCCAAGTTGGCAAAGCACCACGTCGAAGCAGTCTGCTTCAAACGGAAGGTCAAGCGCGCTCCCCTCAACCCATTCAATTTTTGGAGATTTCGAGCGCGCAATTGCGAGCATCGCAGTATTGAGGTCAAGGCCAACCACTCGTCCCGCCAAGCCTAGTTGCTGCGTCGACCTCGCGACTATGCCGGTCCCACAGGCGACGTCGAGCACGCTTTCGCCTTGCCTAGGTGCGATGCGGTCGAGCAGGTCACTCGCCCATACCGAAGTAATGGCTGGTACAAGATAGCGTTCGTAGAGTTCCGGCGCGCTGGCATCCATTTGCCAATGTTCGTGGACCGACATGACTTCCCCTACCGCGAGTGGAAAGTATCGAACGTCTTGAGTGTTGATGCTGGCCTATTGGATGGCAAGCTGCAAGGGAGTCTGCTTATGGCCCATCTGCGACCTCAGGGAATGTCCGCTCTTCAGCCGCTGCCGCTTAATGAGTACATGCCCTGGAACGCCGAAGCAGAGCTTCGGCTATGTCGCATCGTGAGACTCGATCCGGGTGAGGGGGAGTCTCCGCAAACCCGTCTCTTGCTGTGTACGCGGTGATAGACCCTCACCCCAGCTCTCTGGAGAGGGAGCACGGTCATCATGCCTCAACGCGGCGTCAGCTCCTCGCGCAGCGCCGACAGGATGGTGAGATCGGCGGCATGCTTGCCGGCCTTGTCGGCCAGCGCCGCATCGGCGCCATGAGCGAGCAATGCCTTCGCGATTGCAGGATGATTGCCCTCGGCGGCGATCATCAGTGCCGTGCGGCCGCGCGCATCGCGGTCGTCGACCTTGGCGCCGGCGTCCAGCAGGTACGAGACGACCTCCAGTGCCTGCGCCTCCGGCACGGTCTCGTCAGGGCCGGCGGCCCACATCAGGAGTGTCAGATCGTTGGCGTAGCGCGCGTTGATCTCGATCTCGCGCGCGAGCAGCTGCTTGACGATGCCGAGCTGGCCGCCCGCCGCGGCATAGACGACCGGCGGCTTGCCGGTGTCGTCTGCCTTGCGGCCGTCGGCGCCGTGCGCCAGCAGCATGCGCACCACCATGTCCCTGCCGGCATAGGCCGCGGCCGCGACCGGGGAGGCGCCGCTGCGTCCGGTGAGATTGACGTCGGCACCGCGGTCGATCAGGCGCTGCACGATCGCGACATGGCCGCGCTCGGCGGCAAAGTACAGCGCGGTCGATCCCGCGAGGTTGCGCGCATCGAGCGGCGCGCCGCGCGCCAGCAGCAGGTCGACCATCGCGAGATGGCCGGAGCGGGCGGCGTGGCTCAGCGGCCTTGCGCCCAGCCGGTCCCGCGCATCGACCGAGGCGCCGTGATCGAGCAGCTCGGTGGCAAGGTTGATGCAATCGGCGTTGGCGGCCGCAAACAGCGACAGCGAGATCTCGACCGCGCTGAGCTGGGCCTTGTCGGTTTCGTATTTGCGGATCAGCTCGCGGCACCGCGCCGGATCGGGCCCCGCGAGGCTGCCGTGCACGCTGCCGGCAACGATCAGCGCGGCGAGGGCAATGCGGCGATACAAGGCGTGGTCCTCCGTCATGTTGACAGCAGCGCCATTCGGTTCGAGCGTCGCATGATCCTCGGTCGCTGCCAAGCCGCGCGGCAGGGAAGGGCCCGCCGATTCGGCAGGCCATGCGCCGTCGCGGCTCCGTGGCGGCACGCCATGCGTCCGAGCCGATGGACTTGCGGCATGCCACGCGGCACGATGCGTCCGTCGACCATCTTTGACGCGAGTCCACGCCCAAATGAGCGACGATCTGTGTCTGCTGTCTGCCGTTGAGCTTCGTGGGCGCATCGCCCGCAAGGAGGTCTCGCCTGTCGAGATTACGCGCGCGGTGCTCGCCCGTGCCGAGCGGCTGCAACCCGAATTGAACTGCTTCATCACGCTGTGCGGCGATGCGGCGATGGCGCAGGCGAAAGCCGCCGAGCGGCAAATCACGGCTGGCGAGCCACTCGGTCTGCTCCACGGCATCCCCTTCACGGTGAAGGACATCGTCAACACCAAAGGCGTCCGGACGACCTTCGGCGCGGTGCCGTACCGGGACAACGTGCCCGACAATGACGCCGTCGCCGTGGCCCGCCTCCGTGCCCAGGGCGGCATATTAATCGGCAAGACCACGACGCCGGAGTTCGGCAGCAAGTGCCTGACGGATTCGCCGCTGTTCGGACGGACGCGCAATGCATGGAGTGCCGAGCGGTCCAGCGGCGGCTCCAGCGGCGGCGCGGCGGTCGCGGTCGCGAGCGGCATCGCGCCGCTGGCGGTTGCGACCGATGGCGGCGGCTCCACCCGGATTCCGGCCGCCTGCAACGGCGTGGTCGGAATCAAGCAGAGCAACGGGGTGATCCCGCATAGCCAGGTGCAGGACGCTTTCGGCAACCAGACCTATGTCACACCGACCACGCGCACCGTTGCCGATACGGCGCTGATGATGCAGGCGATGGCGGGAGAGGATCCGTCGGATCCCTGGTCGATCGGGGTGCCGGTGCCTGACTATCTCGGGCTTGCCGCGCCGCGCGGCGACCTCAGGGGCCGGCGGGTGCTGTTCTGCGTGTCGCCGCCGGGGCGCCCGGTCACGTCCGATGTGGCCGCGGCGTTCAAATCCAGCCTCGACCGGCTGGCGAGCCTCGGGGCCGAGCTCGAAGAGTTTTCCGGCGACGGCTTTGACATCGAGCCGATCTGGCGTGCGATCAACCACACCGTCTGGCGCACCCGCTTCGAGAAGCTCGCGGCCGATCATCCGAATGATCTCAGCGCAACCTTCCTGAAGCTCGCGCTGGCGGCGCAGGTCAGCGGTGTCGACTACCAGCGGGCGATGTTCGAGCGCACCGTGCTGTTCCGCCGGGTGCAGTCGCTGTTTGCGCGCGGCGATCTCCTGGCGATGCCGACCTTGACCCGGTCGGCGCTGCCGATCGACCAGGACCTGTTCGGCACGATCGAGATCGATGGCCGGAGTTTCGACAGCGTGCGGCCGCACTGGTTTCCCTGGACCATGCTGTTCAACATGACCGGGCATCCCGCCGTCAGCATCCCCGCAGGTTTCGGTCGCGACGGCCTGCCGATCGGACTGCACCTGGTCGGCCGCTTCCGGGCCGATGCCGAACTGTTGCGCGTTGCGGCGTTGTTCGAGGCGGCGAGCGACTTGCTTGGTCGCTGGCCGACCTGATGTTGTCGGCGACGCTGATCGCGGCGTCGCAGGTTTAGCCGCTCTGCCCGGTGCTCGCATTCGCGACGGCGCGCGCGACATTGGCGATCACCTCGTTGCACGTCTCCATGGGTGCGCTTGCCCCGGTCAGGTAGACCGTCACCACGATCGGCTTGCGGCCGGGCGGCCAGAACACGCCGATATCGTTGTAGGTGCCGCGCTCGCCGGTGCCGGTCTTGTCGCCGACCCGCCAGTCGCGGGGCACGCCGGCACGCAGCCTTGCGTCGCCGGTCTTGTTGGCGACCATCCAGTCCACCAGCTTCTGGCGCGAGGCCGCGGACAGGACATCGCCGAGCAGCACGCGCTGCAAATCCTTCAGCATCGCGACAGGACTCGTGGTGTCGCGCGGGTCGCCGGGCACGGCTTCGTTCAACTCCACCTCCCAGCGGTCGAGCCGGCTGACATTGTCGCCGATGGTGCGGAAGAAGCTGGTGAAGCCGGCCGGCCCGCCGATCTCGCGCAGCAGCAGGTTGGCGGCGGTGTTGTCGCTGAGCGTGATGGCAGCCGCGCAGAGTTCGGACAGCGTCATGGCCGAACCAACGCGTCCCTTGGTGACCGGCGCGTAGGCCAAGATATCCTTGGCCTCGATCTGCACGCGCTGTTCGAGGCTGGTTTCGCCGCGGTCGACCCGGTGCAGCACCGCGGCCGACGCCATCGCCTTGAAGGTACTGCACATCGGGAACCGCTCGTCGCCGCGCCGGCTCGCGCGCAATCCCGTCTCCATGTCGAGTACGGCGACGCCGAGCCGGC
>NZ_LFIQ01000116.1:108201-111050 GCF_001189245.1 Bradyrhizobium pachyrhizi
GCGCAAACTCCTGCTGCAGCCGCTGCGCCGGCTCGCCTGGTCCTGCCGCTGCGCCTTGCCGCGGCAGGGTGCAGGACACCGCAAGGCCCAGCGCGCGCAATCCAAATGTCCGTCTCGTCAGCATGTCGAATCTCCCGTTGGCGGCGCGAACCTGCCGGGCGGCGTGACGGCGCACAAACAATCATTTATACAGCGAGGCATGAGGAAAACTTGGTCATGACGCCGTGCGCCGGCACCTCCCGCTGAACGCGCTGCGCGCCTTCGAGGCCTCGGCGCGGCTGCTCAGCTTCACCCGCGCCGGGATGGAGCTGCGCGTGACGCAGACCGCGATCAGCCATCAGGTCAAGCAGCTCGAGGACCTCCTGGGTACGAGCCTGTTCCGCCGGCTGCCGCGCGGGCTGGTGCTCACCGACGAGGGGCTGGCGCTGCTGCCGGTGCTGTCGGACGCGCTCGACCGGATCGGCGCCGCGATCGACCGCATCGAGGCCAAGGGCACGCGCGAGGTCGTGACCGTCGGCTGCGTCACGACGTTCGCGACCGGATGGCTCTTGCAAAGGGTCGACCGCTTCAAGCGCGCGCATCCCTATATCGATCTGCGTCTGCTCACCAACAACAACCGCGTCGACATCGCAGGCGACGGGCTCGATCTCGCGCTGCGCTTCGGCGACGGCTCGTGGCACGGCACCGAGGCGATCCATCTGTTGTCCGCACCGCTCTCGCCGGTGTGCTGCCCCGACGCGGCGGACCGGCTGCGCAAGCCGTCCGATCTCGCGCAGGAATTCCTGCTGCGCTCCTACCGCGCCGAGGAGTGGCCGCTATGGTTTGCGGTCGCCGGCGCGCCGTGTCCGAAAATCCAGGGGCCGATCTTCGACAGTTCGGTCGCGATGGCCGAGGCCGCCGCGCGCGGCGTCGGCGTCGGGCTGGTGCCGATCGCGATGTTCGACAATGAGCTGGCCTCCGGCCGGCTCAAGCGGCCGTTCGCGGCCGAGGTCCCGGCGGGATCCTACTGGCTGACCTGGCTGAAATCGCGCGAGGTGACGCCGGGCATGCGCGCGTTTCGCGACTGGCTGCTCGAGACGCTGCGGACGGAGGTGAATGAGGTTGAGGACGCCGTCGCGCCCGCACCGCGGCGGAAGATCAAGACAAAGGCCGGACCGAAGCCGCGGACCAACACCAAGCGGCGTTAACGTCTGACGACGTGATTTCAACTATCGTCGCCACTATTTCGGAATTATCGAATAATGCCGCTGATTTGCCCGACATGTCAAGTGCCGTGTCGAACGCCCGCAGCCGCCGGCCGCTTTGCATGGGGTTGTTTTCGATATTTTGGCGGTGCGCTCCCGCGCCGGCTGGCTATCGCATCTGGCGCGCGACCTACGCCAGATGGCACGCCACGGAATGCCCGTTCCTGCCTTCCAGCAGTTCCGGCGCGCTCTGCCGGCAGCGCTCTTCGGCGATCGGACAGCGGGTGTGGAAGTGGCAGCCCTTGGGCGGATTCATCGGGCTCGGCACGTCGCCCTTCAGGCGGATGCGGTCGCGCTTCGCCTTGGGATCCGGCACCGGCACGGCCGAGAGCAGCGCCTTGGTGTATGGATGCTGAGGGTTGCGGTAGAGATCGCTGGCCTTGGCGATCTCGACGATGCGGCCGAGATACATCACCGCGACGCGGTCGGAGATGTGCTCCACGACTGAGAGATCGTGGGCGACGAACAGATAGGTGAGGTTCAGCTCGGCCTGCAGATCCTCGAGCAGGTTGATGACCTGGGCCTGGATCGAGACGTCGAGCGCGGAGACCGGCTCGTCGCACACGATCAGCTTCGGCTCCAGCGTCAGCGCGCGGGCGATCGCGATGCGCTGGCGCTGGCCGCCGGAGAATTCATGCGGGTAGCGCCGCATGTGCTCGGCCTTCAGTCCGACCTTGACCAACAGGCTCGCGACGCGGTCCTCCCGCTCGCTGGCCGAGCTCACGAGGTTATGGATGATGAAGGGCTCGCCAAGGATCGCGCCGACCGTCATGCGCGGATTGAGCGAGGCGAACGGATCCTGGAACACCAGCTGCATGTTGCGCCGCATGGCGCGCAGATCGCCGCCGCCCAGACCCGTCACGCTCTGGCCGTCGAACACGACCTCGCCCGAGGTCGGCTCGATCAGGCGCAGCACGCAGCGGCCGGTGGTCGACTTGCCGCAGCCGGATTCGCCGACGAGGCCGAGCGTCTCGCCGCGATTGACCGAGAACGACACGCCGTCGACCGCATAGACCTGGCCGACCTCGCGCGACAGCAGGCCGCCCAGCACCGGAAAGTGCTTCTTCAGATTGGAAACGCGCAGCAGCGGCTCGCTCATGACACGTCTCCGAGGTGGCAGGCCATGCGATGGCCGGGCGCGATCTCGCGCAGCCGCGGCTCCTTTTCGGTGCAGATGCTCATGGCGTATTTGCAGCGGGCGGCAAAACGGCAGCCGGGCGGCGGATTGATCAGGATCGGCACCGAGCCGCCGATCGCCTCCAGCCGCGTCTTGTGCGCGGCGTCGAGATCGATGCGCGGGATCGAGCGGATCAGGCCCTGGGTGTAGGGATGGCGCGGATTGCCGAACAGTTCGTCGACCGGCGCCTCCTCCACCACCTTGCCGGCGTACATCACGACGACGCGTTGCGCGGTCTCGGCGACCACGCCCATCGCGTGCGTGATCAGCATCACCGCCATGCCGAAGCGTTCCTTCATGTCCTGCAACAGATCGAGGATCTGCGCCTGGATGGTGACGTCGAGCGCGGTGGTCGGCTCGTCGGCGATGACGAGCTTGGGCCGGCACGCCAGCGCCATCGCGATCATCACGCGCTGGCGCATGCCGCC
>NZ_LFIQ01000116.1:111060-117921 GCF_001189245.1 Bradyrhizobium pachyrhizi
AGCCGATCTCCTTCGCCCTGATGTCGTCGAGCTGATGGCTGGTCAGCGGCACCAGGTCGCGACCCTCGAAGATGATCTCGCCTTGGACGATCTTGCCGGGCGGCATCGCGATCAGCTTCAGGATCGACATCGCGGTGACGGTCTTGCCGCAGCCGGATTCGCCGACCACGCACAGCGTCTCGCCGCGGTTGATGCTGATGTCGACGCCGTCGACCGCCTGGAGGATGCCGTCGTCGGTGGTGAAATGGGTTTTCAGGCCCTTGATGTCGAGCAGCGCCATCAGATCACCTTGCGCGCGTCGAGCGCGTCGCGCAGCCCGTCGCCGATAAAGTTGATGGCGACCACCGCGATGAAGATCGCGCCGCCCGGAAACAGCGCCCAATGCGGGCCGATGTCGAGAAAATCCTTGGCGTCATAGAGGATGCGGCCCCAGGTCGGGGTGTCCGGCGGGAAGCCGAGGCCGAGAAACGATAGCGTCGATTCGGCTATGATCGCGGCGGCGACGTCGATCGTGCCGGCGATGATCACCGGTCCCAGCGCGTTGGGCAGGATGTGGCGCACCACCTGCCGCACCGGGCTCGCGCCGAGCGCGCGCGCCGCCTCGACGAATTCCTTCTCGCGCAGCGACAGGAACTGGGCGCGCACCAGGCGCGCGACCGGCATCCAGCGCAAGCCGCCGATCACCAGCACGATCAGGATGAAGATGCCGCCCTCCGGGCCGAACATCGCCTTCAGCCCGTCGCGGAACAGATAGATCAGCATCAACAGCAGCGGCAGCTGCGGCAACGACAGGAACAAGTCGGTCAGCCACATCAGCGCGTAGCCGAGCGCGCCGCGCGACATGCCGGCGAGCGCGCCGATCAGCGTGCCGACGAACACCGAGACCAGCATCGCGGCGAGACCGACCGCGAGCGAGATGCGCCCGCCATAGATCATGCGGGCGAGCAGGTCCTGGCCGAGATCGTCGGTGCCGAACGGATGCGCCAGCGAGGGGCCCTGCAGGCCGGCCACGACGTCCATGTCGCTGATCGAGACGCGCCAGACGAACGGGCCGATCACGACGGCCGCGATCAGCAGCAGCAGCAGCACAGCGCTGACCACGGCCGGCCGGTGCCGGCGGTAGCGCCGCCAGGTTTCGCGCCAGGGCGAATAGCCGCGCCGCTCAGCGGAAGGAGATGCGAGGGTCAAGCCAGCCATAGAGGACATCTGCGATCAGGTTGAACAGCACCACGAGACACGCGAAGACGAAGGTCACGGCCATCACGACCGGCGTGTCATTGGCGAGGATGGAAGAAATCAGCAGCGAGCCGATGCCGGGAATCCGGAAGATCTGCTCGGTGACGATGGCGCCGCCGAACACGGCAGGCATTTGCAGCGCAATCAGCGTGACGACCGGGATCATCGCGTTGCGCATCACGTGCTTGACGATCACCTTAGCCTGCCCGAGTCCCTTGGCGCGGGCGGTGGTGACATAGTCGAGCCGGATTACGTCGAGCATCGCCGAGCGCACGAAGCGGGTCATCGACGCCGCCTGGAACAGGCCGAGCACCATCACCGGCATGATCGCCTGCCGGATCATCTCCAGCAGCCAGGGAATGCCGCTGCCGGGCACGTCGGTGTAGACGAAGGGCAGCCAGTCCAGCTTCACCGAGAACACCAGGATGAACAGGATGCCGGTGAAGAAGGTCGGCAGCGAGAAGCCGATGAAGGCGAAGGTGTTGGCGAGCTGGTCGAAGATCGAATAGGGCCGGGTGGCGGCATAGACGCCGACCGGGATCGCGATCAACAGCGCCAGCAGCTGCGCCGAGCCGATCACGTAGAGCGTGGTCGGCAGCCGCTGCAGGATCAGCGTGTCGACATTGATCCGGCTGACAAAGGAGAAGCCCCAGTCGCCCTGCGCCATCGCCGCAAGCCAGTGCAGGTAGCGAAGATAGATCGGGTCGTCGAGGCCGAACTTGGCGCGCAGCGCGGCCTGCACCTCGGGCGGCACGTTCGGATTGGTCGCGAGCTCGCTGAACGGATCTCCCGGCGCGAGCGCCAGCACCACGAACAGCACGAGCGAGATCCCGAGCAGGCTCGGGATCGCGATCATCAGGCGACGCAGGATATATTGACTCATCGAGAGATCATCTAACTAACGCTCGCACCTTGAGCACGTTGATCTTGCTTCCAGTCGAAAGGCGAGCTTCACCTCGCCCCGCGTGCGGGGAGAGGTTGGAATTCAAGCACAGCTTGAATTCCGGGTGAGGGGGAGTCTCCACGAACTCATCTTTCACGGTATTTGCTGCGAAAGCCCCTCACCCCAACCCTCCAAGAGCGAGCTCCGCTCGTCTCGACCCCGTAAGAACGGGGAGAGGGAGAAGATGCACCTACTCAACTCCGAACCTGTCCCCGTGTCTCAGGTTTCACGATACCAGTCTTGCAGATTGTCGGTCTGGTTGGCCCAGCCGGAGAGCGCGGGCCGCACCGTGTTGGAGCAGGCTTCCACCGCGAGGCGGTGCATCACCGGGATCACCACCGTGTCCTGCCACATCAGATCGTTGCACTTGATGTAGAGCTCGGCCCGCTTGATCGGATCGGTCTCGGTGTCGGCCGCCTCGATCGCGGCGTCAAAATCCTTGTTGACCCAGCGCGGGAAGTTCTGCCCTTGCCACTTGTTCTCCTTGGTCGCGGCATTGCGCGACAGATAGCGGCGCATGTGCAGGCCCGGGTCGGGTTGCGTCATCGGGATCTGGAACATCTCGATGTCGGCGTAGAACTTGGAATAGGTGTCGGGGTTGGCGACGTCGGAGGAGAAGAACACCGAGGCCACCACCGACTTCAACTCGACGTCGATGCCGGCCTTCTGGCAGGCCTGCTTGACGATCGCCTGGGTCTTCTGCCGCGGGCCGTTGATCGAGGTCTGGTACAGCAGCTTCAGCTTCTTGCCGTCCTTCTCGCGAATGCCGTCGGAGCCGACCTTCCAGCCGGCCTGTTCGAGCAGCGCGCTCGCCTTCTCGACCGAGAACTCCCATCTGGTGTTCTTGGAAACGAACTCCTCGGGACCGTTGAGATAGTTGGCGGTGGTGCGGCCGGCGCGGCCGTAGATCACCTTCTTGACGGAGTCGCGGTCGACCAGCAGCGCCAGCGCCTTGCGCACCGCCGGATCCGACAGGATCGGATGCTTGGTCTTGATCGACGAGCGTTCGCCGTCGACCTCGGTGTTCGGGTCGGTGAAGTTGATGGCGATGAATTCGATGTCGCCGCCGACGGCATAGAGCGTCTTGCCCTTGCCGCCCTTTTCCAGCCGCAGCAGCACCTCGTCCTCGACCTGGATGTTCCAGGCGAAATCATATTCGCCGGTCTGGATCACCGCGCGCGCCGCCGACACCGCATCGCCGCCGCCCTTCATCTCGATCGTGTCGAAATAGGGCCGGTTCGGCATGTGGTAATCGGGATTGATCTCGCCGCGCACCAGATCGCCCGGCTTGAACTCGACGAACTTGTAGGGGCTGGTGCCGACCGGCTTCAGATTGTTCGGCGCCTCGCGCGACTTGCTGCCCTTGTATTCGGCGAACAAATGCTTCGGGATGATGCAGCCATAGGCGCCGACGAACGCGTTGGCCCAGAATGGCGTCGGATCCTTGAACTTGATGCGGACCGTGAGGTCGTCGACCTTCTCTACGGTCATGCCGGAATAGGTGCCGCTCGAGACGGCTGCGGTCGCGGGATCGGTGGCATATTCCCAGTTGAACACGACGTCGTCAGCGGTGAAGGGTTTGCCGTCATGCCATTTGACGCCGGGCTTGAGTTTCCAGACCACCGTCTTGGCGTCTTTGGAAAGCCCGCCGTTCTGGATCGAGGGGATTTCGGCGGCGAGGATCGGGTTGAGGTGGCCGTCGACGTCCCAGCTTGCCAGCGGTTCGTAGAACAGTCGCGAGCCGTCCTGGTCCTTGGTGCCGGTGGCGAAGTGCGGATTGAGCAGGGTGGGGCCCTGCCACCACAACAGCTTCAGCGGACCGCCGCCGCCGCGCTTGGTCGGCTTGTAGGGATTCGGGCTCTGCGCCATCGCGACGCCGCCGATCGCAAGGATCTGGTTGGCCATCGGCGCGGTGAGGCCGACGGCAATCATTCGCTTGACGAAGGCGCGGCGATCCATCCGCCCGTCCTTCACGTCGTCGATCATGCCACGCAGATTCTTGTCGAACATTGTCCCCTCGGTCCGGCTCAATTGGTTATTGCGGCGGGCCGTGGAACCGGCCGCCGTGTTGGCGGCAGGATGGCACACCGAATGACCGCGAAGGTCAACGGCTCCCGCCGTTCAGCGCCTAGGTCTTTTGGCTATCGCTTGTGCAGAACCTCCCCTTGCCGCACATCGGTTCAGCAGATCGGCGCCAAAAGCGCTCCCTAGCGCGCCTCGCAGTGCGGAAAATTTGTTCGTTATCCTTTGTTCCGAGATGCTTTTTTGCCACGCAGGCCGGAGTTCGCGTCTGAAGGCCGAGCTATCGCATATGCGCTCGATCCGTCCACAAACTCGTCATGCCCGGCCTTGTGCCGGGCATCCACGTCTCCGTTTCCGCGTGAGAAAGACGTGGATGGCCGGGACAAGCCCGGCCATGACGATGCGGGTAAGCGATTGCTTGATCCCGGAGAGCAGGCCCGGCCCGCTCAATGTGGCTCTCAGGCGATCGACATGTTCAACGGCGGTGCAACATTCGCCGGCAGCGGACTGACATACGGCGTTCTTGTGGTCCGCTTCTTGAGGTCGGCCTTGGCGGCCGCGATCAGCTCCGGCTCCATCAGCGCCTTGACGCCGAGGCCGGCCATCGCCTTGGCGGCCTGCACCATCGCCTTGTGTGCGGCCGGCGTCTTGCCCTGCGCCACAACCTGCCAGGTGTGGAACGGCGTGCCGATTGCAACCGTCGGTGCATGGACCTGCACGGTCGGCACCACCCAGCTGACGTCGCCGACGTCGGTCGAGCCGATCAGCGGATTGCGCTTGGCGTCGATCGGCACCAGGAAATCGGCGAGCGGCCGGTCGGTCGACTCCATGCCGATCGCGTAATAGACCGAGGCGATGTCCTTGTCGGTCAGGGTCGCGCGGATCTTGCCGGCGAAATCCTTGTCGGCATCGTCGAAATGCGGCGGGCCGAGCTCTTCCATGATCCGGTGCAGCGTCTGTTCCAGCGGCGTGTTGGGCAGGATGTTGGAGACCGCGGAGATGATCTTTATCTCCACCTTGGTCTCGGTCATCAGCGCCGCGCCCTGCGCGATCTTGTGCACGCGCTCGACCAGTTCGTTCATGCCGGGCAGGTCGCGGGCGCGGATCGAATAGCGCACCCGGGCATGGGCCTGCACCACGTTGGGCGCGATGCCGCCGGTGTCGAGCAGCGCGTAGTGCACCCGCGCGTCGCTCGGCATGTGCTCGCGCATGTAGTTGACGCCGACATTCATCAATTCCACCGCATCGAGCGCGCTGCGGCCGAGATGCGGCGAGGCTGCCGCATGCGAGGTGCGCCCGGTGAAGATGAAATCGGCGCGGGTATTGGCGAGCGACGGCGTCACCGCCACCTCCCAGAAGCTGTGCGGATGCCAGGTGATGGCGATGTCGGCGTCCTCGAACGCGCCACAGCGCACCATGAAGGCCTTTGCCGCGCCGCCTTCCTCGGCGGGGCATCCGTAATAGCGCACGCGCCCCGGCACCTTGTTGGCGGCGAGCCAGTCCTTCACCGCGGTCGCGGCGAGCAGCGCGGAGGAGCCGAGCAGATTATGTCCGCAGCCATGGCCGTGGCCGCCGCTCTCGACCGGGCGATGCTCGGCGACGCCGGCCTCCTGGCTGAGGCCGGGCAGGGCGTCATATTCGCCGAGGAAGGCGATCACCGGGCCGCCTTTGCCCCATTCGCCCATCACCGCGGTCGGGATGTCGGCAACGTTCTCGGTGATGCGAAAACCCTGATGGCGCAGTTCGGCCAGATGTTCGGCGGATGAGCGCGCCTCGGTGTAGCAGACCTCGGGCATCGCCCAGACGCGGTCGCTCAATTCGATGAAACGCGGCTTGATCGCGTCGACGCCGCGCCAAACATCACTACGGTTGTCCATTTGCTCCGATCCCTTAACGCTAGAGCATGATCCGGAAAAGTGTGAAGCGGTTTTCCGAAAAGATCGTGCTCAGACAATGAGCCAAAGCGCGATGATCTCATCGCGCTTTCGGCAATCTGAAGCGCGAAACGCTAGCAGCTTGTCGCGACGCCGCCTAGCGCGCGCCGGCAGACCTGCTTTTCCGAATGTCACGTCTTGGTGTGCAGAAATGTTTCTGCGTCAGGCGGCGCCGAGCCGCTCCAGCCCTGTCCAGTCGAAGGCGATGCCGTGCCCCGGCCGGTCCGGCGCGATCGCCATGCCCTGCTCCAGAACCAGCGGGTGCTCGATATAGCGGTCGAGGCCGAAGCCGTGCGCCTCGAGATACGACCGGTTCGGGCACGCCGCCAGCAGATGCACGGTGATGTCATGCGCGCCATGGCTGGTGACGGGAATATTGAAGGCCTCGGCGAGCCGGGCGATCTTCATGAAGCTGGTCACGCCGCCGCAATTGGTGACGTCGGGCTCGGCATAGGACAGCGCGCCGCCGGCGATATAGGGCTTGAACTCCCACAGGCTGCGGAGGTTCTCGCCGGCCGCGATCGGCACGCCGCCCGCCTGCAGGATGCGGGCGTGTCCCGCGACGTCGTCCGGAATCGTCGGCTCCTCGAGCCAGGTCAGGTCGAACGGCTGCAGGGCGCGCGCCGCGCGGATCGCCTCCTCGACGGTCCATTTCATGTTGGCGTCGGCCATCAGCGGAAACTCGTCGCCGAGATGGCCGCGCATCGCCTTCACGCGCGCCACGTC
>NZ_LFIQ01000116.1:117931-151062 GCF_001189245.1 Bradyrhizobium pachyrhizi
TTGATGGCGCGAAAGCCCTTGGCAAGATTGTCGTCGGTCTGCTTCAGCAAACCATCCAGTGGCAGATCAAGATCGATGCCGCCGGCATAGCAGGGCACGCGGCGGTCGAAGCCGCCGAGCAGCCGCCACAGCGGCATCGATGCCCGCCGCGCCTTGAGGTCCCACAACGCGATGTCGAGCGCGGACAGCGCCAGCACCGCCGGGCCGCCGCGGCCGCCATAATGCAGCGCCCACCACACCTTGTGCCAAAGCTGCTCGGTGTCGTCGGCCTCCATCTCGCGCGCGATCTCGGTGATTTCGCGGCCCAGGATATCGGCGATGGCGCCGCCATTGCGGCCGACCGTGTAGGTGTAGCCGGTGCCTTCCGCGCCGTCGGCATCGCGGGCGCGGATCGTGACGAGCTCGAACGCCTTGATCTCGCCATGCGTGCTGTCGCTCAGCACCACCGGGAGCGGGATCTTGTAGAATCCGATGCTGAGGTCCTTGAGGATGGCCACGCCGGAACTCCTTGTCATGGGACGAATGCAACGCGTGACACACGATCTCAAAAGCGCCGGCTGCCTGCAACCTTGCGCCTGCGAATGTCTGCCTTGAGCGATCGGCGTGCCTTCGGAGATGCAAGGCATATGACCGCTATGTAGATCGGCGGTCATAACGGACTGGGACCGTGCGGGTGTCGTGGCGACGAGCGATGCCACGCGCTGGACGTCGGCGCTGCGGCTGAGCGGGCCGCGACGCCCGCATTGCGGTCGCATTGGCTCCAATGAATGGCCACGGAAAAATCAGACGCCAGCCAAACTTCGCGCGTAGGTTTTATCGCTTGCTGACCTCGAAAAGGAATCGACCATGCGCAATCTCACAGCATTCGTCACTGTTGCCGCGCTCGCCCTCGGAACGCCCGCCCTGGTGCAAGCGCAAGGCGCGCAACCCAAGGCGCCGCCGCAGTCATCTGATCAATCCACTGTCATTCGGAGCATACAGGTCGTCGACATCAAGGACCTCAAGCCCGAGATGCGATCGAAGATCGAGGATGCGATGGCAAAGACCAAGGATGACGACATCCAGTCGCTTCGGAAGTCGATTGACGCGACACCGCAGGCGGTCTCCGCGCTCAAGGCCAAGGGCCTGACTTCGTCGCAGGTCGTCGCTATCAACATTGCCGATGGCGTGCTGACGATGTTCGCCAAAACAGCCTGACCACGGTCAGCGAATGTCGGTAGCGGTGGTTGGACCTCCCCGCGGTCACCGATGCCAACAACTCCCGCAGCCGGCGCTGCGGGAGTTTTCATTTCTGATAGGCGCGGCCCGTCCAATGGACTTTCACCGGGGAGAGCGATTAGTCAGGCTGGTTGGGCCTGGTACGTTCCGCGCGTTTCAATTCGCGATCGATCAGCGTGCAGACGCGCCGCCGCGCCAGCAGGTCGAGCCGCGCGCGCGTGCTGCCTTGCCTGGTCTTGCCGTTGATGTCGAACGACCAAGCCCAGAGGTCGGGTTCGATGTTGGTGAGTGTGTATTGAATGTCCCGATGACGACCGATCAGCTTCTTCATGCCGTTTCTTCTTGTTGGCTGAAGATTGCATAGCCAGATCGTGAAGGCGTCTGTATCCGGTCGAATACTGAGTCGGGTGTCCGCAGGGCGGAATTTTCCAAATCGCTGATTTGCGGTCGCTGTTCAGTGGCTGCGTGCAACTGACGAGTGCGCACGAAGATTCGCCGTCGTCCTGTCGAAGGCCAGGACCCCATTACCCCAAGTGCGCATTGTTGCGCGACGCTGGGGTTCACCGTCAAATGCTGTGGTTATGGGTCCTGGCTTTCGCCAGGACTACAATGATGAGTCTCGCCTGCAACATCCGCCGCGGCGTATGGGTCCCTGCTTTCGCAGGGACGACGGGTGGAGAGATCTCGGCTCAGCGTCACTACAACAGTCATCCCACCGCTCACAAATTGATCACCCCGCGCCGCGCGGCGTGGGCGACGGCGTCGGTGCGGCCGGTGGCGTCGAGCTTGTCGAGCAGCGAGCCGACATGAAACTTGGCGGTGTGAACGGAAATCCCGAGCCGCTGTGCGATCATCTTGTTGGACGCGCCTTCCGCCAGCAGCGCCAGCACGTCGAGCTCGCGCGGCGTCAGCTCGAAGTCGCCGGCGCCCGCTGCCTCGCGGTTGCGCGCGACGACCGCCGCCGTGACCTGTTCGCCCGGCGCGGCGAGCCGCAGGCCGGCGACGCCGCCGAGCAGGGTCGCCAGCCGGTCGGCGAGGACGGCGTCGTCGACCTCGAGCGCGATGACGATGTCGTTGGCCGGCTCACCGCTCACGTCTCGGGCCTCTCGCCGACTGTCACCTTGAAGTTCAGCGGCTCGCCGCCGCGATGCACGGTAAGCTCGACCACCGTGCCGACGCTCTGCGGTCCGAGGCCGCGCGACAGCGCCCGCACGCCGGACAGCTTCTCGCCATTCACGGCAATGATCACGTCGCCCTGCCGGATGCCGGCGGCGGCCGAGGGGCCGGCCTTGTCGACGTTCATCACCATCGCGCCGAGGCCGTCGTCGAGCCGGACCGGCTGCAATCCGACGCCAAGATATCCGCGCGCGATGCGGCCGCTCTTCTCGAGCTGGCCTGCGACCCGCTCGATGGTCGTCGCCGGGATCGTCAGCACGCGGCGCGGGCCGAGCACGGCCATGCCGAACGGCTCGCCCGCGGCGTTCAGCGCGAGGCCGCCCTGCTGGCTGTGCCGCAGCCGGACGTCGAGCTCGATCCGTGCATCGATTTCGCCGCCACGCAGGCTGCGCCAGGCCGGGCCCGACAGGGCGACCATGCCGAGCCGCGCGGTCGGCGCGCCGCGGTCGGCGGCGACGATCACCGCGAGCGATCCCAGCGCGGGGCTCCCGGTCGAGAGCTTGACGGGGGCGACATCGCCTTCGACGCGCAGCAGCGCGACGTCGGTGGTGTGGTCGCGTCCGACGACGGTCGCCGGCCTGCGGCTGCCGTCGGCGAACTGGATTTCGATCTCGCCCTCGTCGGCCAGCGCTTCGTCGGCGGTGACGATCAAGCTCGCCTTCCAGACAAAGCCGGAGGCGCGCGCGCGATGCGAATGCACGGAGACGATGGCGGGCGCAGCGCGCGCAATGGTCTCCGCAAGGGCTGATGACAGCGAGGACAGGATATTCGGTTCGGTCATGGGAAACTCCGTTGGCTTCCCTCAATCTGGGATGTCGCGGCTGACGGCGATACTGGCCGGATGGGCAGGGCGTAGCCGGGCCGCCGGAACCGCCGCTCAGCTCAGCCGCTGCAGGGTCGCCTTCGGGCTCTCGCCGAACTTGGCGCGGTAGGCGCTCGCCATCCGGCTCAGATGGGTAAAGCCGAGGTCGAATGCAATATCGACGATACGCTCGCGCGGCCGCGCCGTCTTGAGGCGGGCGTTGAGATGGGCGAGGCGGATGTCGAGCAGCATCTCGGACACGGTGGTGCCGAAGTGACGGCGGAAACCGAGTTGCAGCGCGCGGATGCCGGTGCCCGCGATCGCCGCAAGCTCGGCGAGGTCCAGCGGCTCGGTCGCGCGGCTTTCCAGATAGGCGCGCACGCGTTTCAAGGCGGCCGGCTGGGCCTCGGAGCGGCCGTTGAAGATATCGATCGCCGAACTCAGGCTGTGCCGCTGCCCGTTGAGCAGGACGTTGAGAAACGACTCGCGCCAATCGGCCGCTGCGACCGCCGACAAAGTCTTGCGCGGTCCGAGCTGCTCGGCGGCCGTGACAAGCTGCTCGATTCTGGCCGAGAGCGTCTGCCCGAGCGGCCCGCCCAACGCGACGGCCGGATCGAACTCGACCGGCCTCACCGCCACGCCGCCAAGCGCCGCGGCGCGATGCTCGACCAGCTTGCGGTCGAGCAGCAAAATCAGCTGGGCGCAGTCGCCGCGCCAGGTCATTTCGGTCGGAATGGTCGGCGACAGCAGCGAGGCGGTGTGCCGTGGTCCGGTGGTGAGCTCGCGCGCGGCGGTCCGCACCGCGGCCGAGCCGGACAGCGGCATCTGCAACAGGAAGAAGCGGTCGAGGCAGCCGGGATTGATCGCGACCGACCCGCCATAGGCGACATAGCTGACGGAGAAGCCGTCGAAGTCGGCGCAATTGTGATGCGCGGAGAAATCGCTCGCGGAGTGATCGACCGGCGTCAGATCGTGCGGACAGAAGATGCGGCCGATCGCTTCCGCCGCGTCATCGACGCGCGCCGTCGCGACGCGTGCGAAATCCTTGAGCCTTGCGCTTGCCGAATTCGCGCTTGCCGAAACCTCGTTGCCAACAGCAGTCACGCCGGCCGTCCGGAGTTGTTTGAGGTCTAAAACATCAGGCAGCCTAGAGCATCCCGCGGCAAAGGGGAACGCCGTTTCGTCGTGCAATCTGCCCGATCGGCGGTCAGGACGATGCGGCGGCATTGGGCAGCAGCCGGCCAGCGCAATGCTCCCGCATTGCAGCATGAAGGTGCCGGGTGCGGATTCGTTTATCGGCTAGACAGCCTCACCGGCCGGCGACAGGCTCCGTGTCGGCACTGCGCATCAAAACTGGAGAGGCTGACATGGGCACGCTCGAAAAAGGCATTACCCGAACCGGCACCGGCTACGGTGGCAAGACCTGGAATATCCTGGGCCAGGTCTACTATCCGAAGGCGGTCACCGACTCGACCTTCGCGTTCGAGACCAACAGCGATCCCGGCCAGTTCGTGCCGGTGCACATCCACCCGACCCAGGACGAGTTCATCCTGGTGCAGGAAGGCGTGCTCGACCTCAAGCTCGACGGCGTCTGGGTGCAGGCCAAGGCCGGCGACCTCGTGCGCATGCCGCGCGGTATTCCGCACGGCTATTTCAACAAGTCGGATAAGCCGGCGCGGGCGCTGTTCTGGGTGTCGCCGATGCAGAAGCTCGAGGCGCTGTTCGAGAAGCTGCACAATCTGCAGGACCCCGCCGAGGTGGTGCGTATCTCCGCCGAGCACGAGGTGGACTTCCTGCCGCCGGAAGCCAACGACTAGGCCAGCGACACAAGACAATACGCACACGAGGCGGCAATCGCTGGAGCTGGGCTCCGGCGATGACGGGGACGCGTGCGCTTAACGAAATTGGACCTGTTCATTCAATTCGGAGCGGTTTCATGGTCAAGCAGAAGCATGTGTGCGTCATCGGCGCCGGCATTTCCGGGCTTGCCGCCGGCAAGGCCTTTGCCGGTCGCGGCCACAAGGTGACCATTATCGAGCGCAGCGGCGATCTCGGCGGGGTTTGGGAGCCGGCGCGCTCCTATCCTGATGTGCAGACCCAGAGCCCGAAGGAGCTCTATCGCTACACCGACAAGGCGATGCCGGAGTCCTATCCGGAATGGCCGAAGGGTCCGCAGGTCCATGCCTATTTGCGCGACTATGCTCGCAGCCACGGGCTCGACGGCGCGATGCGGTTCGACACCAAGGTCGAAGGCATGAAGCGCCGCGCCGACGGCAGGCCGGGCTGGACGCTGCCGCTGCGCTCGACCGACGGCGCCACCGGCCACGAGGATTTCGACTTCGTCGCGGTCTGCACCGGGCAATTCAACGAGCCGCAGACCTTGCCGCTGGCCGGCGAGGACGGCTTCAAGGCGCAGGGCGGGCAGATCCTGCATTCATCGCAATACGGCGATCCAACGCTTGCCAAGGGCCGCAAGGTGGTGGTGCTCGGCGGCTCCAAATCGGCGACCGACATCGCGGTGAATGCGGTCAATTCCGGCGCCAGCGAAGTCACCATCGTGTTTCGCGAGCCGGTCTGGCGGATTCCCTATTTCGTCGGCGGCCTCGTCAACTTCAAGCGCATCCTCTACATCCGCGCGCAGGAGCAGATGTTTGCCAGCTGGGGCATTGGACCGATGGCACGCCTCGCGCATGTCGTGGCAAAGCCGTTCGTGTGGGCGAACTGGCGCGGGCTCGAGAGCATGCTGAAGATGCAGCTCAAGCTGAAGCAATGCGGCATGGTGCCGAAGGAGCGGATCGAGGACGGCGTCAACTGCTCGGTGCCGATCGCAACCCCCGGCTTCTATCCGATGGTCGCCGACGGTCGGATCAAGGCAGTGCGCGGCACCTTCGACCATTACGACGGCAAGACCATCGTGATGAGCGGCGGCCAGCGCGTCGGGGCCGACGTCGCAGTGCTGGCGATCGGCTACAAGCTCGGCGTGCCGTTCCTCCCCGAGGAGTATCAAAACAAGCTGGTCGAGCCCGACGGGCAGTACCGTCTCTACCGGCTGATCGCCAATCCCGATCTGCCCGACATGGGCTTCGTCGGCTTCAATTCGAGCTTCTGCACCGTGCTGTGCGCCGATCTCGCCGCGAACTGGCTGGTGCGCTACGCCGACGGCCAGCTGGCGCGGCAGCCGAGCGCGGCCGAGATGCACGACAACATCGCGATGATGCTGAACTTCAAGCGCGTCGAGCGTCCGGCAGCGGGCGTCTATGGCGGGCTGTGCGTCGCGCCATACCACTTCAAGCATTTCGACGAGCTGCTGGCGGACATCGGCACCAAGGCGTCGCGCCGCAACCCGCTCGTCGAAAAGTTCACCCCGCCGGATGCGGACGCTTATGCCCGCTTCCTCGCGACCGCGCCCGCGTACAGAGCGGTGGCCTAATCGCGGCCGGCGTCGAGGAAGGCTTGTGCCAGCCGCTCGGGATTGGAGAAGCAGAGCTCGTGGCTGCCGGGCACCTGGACCAGGCGGAACAGCCCAAGCTTCTCCGACAATCGCGGGTGCCAGGGCAGACTGTGCGGCATCGCGGTGTCCTCCGTGCAGTTCACGTAGGACTTTGCGATCGGCATCTCGGCAGGATTGGTGCGCAGCGCGATCTTGTCCTGGAAGGTCTTCAGGGGATGCGGGTTGAGCTTGTCATAGGCGCGCTGCGCCGTCTCGAGATCGGCGTCGTTGATGAAGGCCTCGCGCCAGATCGGGAACGGCAGCACCACTGAGCCGTCGCCGCGCTCGGCGTGGATGGCGTCGAACAGGCCGCGATAGTGCGGCGGCACCATGTCGTTGAGGCACTCGCCGTTATCAGGCACGAACGCGTTCCAGTAGACGAGGCGGCGGATGCGGTTCGCGGCGGCGTCGGCAACGCCGGTGATGACCATGCCGCCATAGCTGTGGCCGACCAGCACGATGTCGTTCAGATTATGTTCGGCTAGATAATCCACGATCGACTGGATCGCCTCGGCGAGCCCGGAGTCCTTCCGGTCGCCGGGGCGGTTGCCCCTGATGGTCGGGGTGTGGACGACATGGCCGGCCTTGCGGATGGCAGCCGCAACCGGCTCAAACTCGGCGCCGGTATGCCAGGCGCCATGGACGAGAACATAGGTCGACATGTTGTACCTCCCTGTCTGGATTGCCGCGTCCGGACGGCCCGGGATACGCGCAAGATTCATCCGCTTCCTGATGGATATTGACCTGGACCCGCGGAACGCGCTTGGCTGTGAGCGAACCGGACTGGGCTCGGAGTGAACTGATGCAGCAAATCGCCGCCGCGGATCGCTCGCGCAGGCTGAGTTGGAATACCGCGGACACGAGGCCCGGCGAGCAGTTCGCGTATTACCGCGAGGCGGTCTGCCAGGCCTTCATGAACCTGACGCCGGAGCCGCCGGCGACGCCCGGCTTCCTCGCCCGCGTCGAGACCGTTGGGCTCGGTGATGGCGCGGTCAACCGGGTCAGCTTCCCGGAGCATGTCGTGCGGCGCTCGGCTGCCGACATCGCCGCGTCCAGCCGGCGCTGCTACTACCTCAATCTGAAGCTCGCCGGCCGCTGCCGGATCCAGCAGGCGGGACGCGAGATCAGCCTGTCGCCGGGGCAGGTCGGAATCTTCGACAGCGGCCAGCGCTTCGCGCTGCTGCACGACCGCGGCCCGGCGCTGCAGGTCGCCTCGTTCTGGGTGCCGGCCGAGGCGCTGGATGAACGGCTGCCGTCGGCGCCCGAGGTCGCGCCGGCGCGGGTCTCGGATGATCCCTTCGTCGGCCATCTCATCACCGAGACGGCGCAGGTTCTGAACACATCCGCGCTCCGTGCCTCGGATGCGGACAACGCGCGGCTGTTCGGCGTGCTGCTCGATCTGGTCGCGCTCAGCCTGTCGCGCAGTGGTCGCGCAGGCGTCGCGGAGAGCGCAAGCCTTGCCGATGCGACGTGGCTTGTGCTGCGCCGTGCCGTGGACCGCAGGCTGCGCGAGCCCGGCCTCGGCGTTGCCGCCATTGCGGCTGCGGTCGGCATCAGCGAGCGCTATGTCCACAAACTGTTCGAGCGCGCCGGCACCACATTCGCCAGCCATGTGATGGACCGCCGTCTCGACGGCGCCGCGCGCGATCTGAGGGATCCCGCGCTCGCCGGGCGCGCGATCGGCGACATCGCGTTCGACTGGGGCTTCTCCGACCTGTCGCATTTCACGCGGCGCTTCAGGCACCGCTTCGGCTGCACGCCGCGCGACTGGCGCCGCGGCTGACCAACGCTTCGGAAATCGCCATGGCGCAGCCGTTCACCTATCAGGTCAGCCCGATGCGGGTCGTGTTCGGGGTCGGCACCGTCGCGCAGCTGGCGGACGAGCTCGACCGGCTCGGCATCAGCCGCGCGCTGTTGCTGGCAAGCCGGCGGCAGCAGGCCGAGCTCGGCGATCTCGCTGATCTGACCGGCGGCCGTGCGGCCGGATTGTTCGACGGTGCAGTGGTGCATACGCCGGTGGCGGTGACCGAACATGCGATGGAGATCGTCGGCGAGCTCAAGCCCGACGGCGTGGTTGCGATCGGCGCCGGCGCCGCGACCGGCCTCAGCAAGGCGATTGCGCTGCGCACCGACCTGCCGCAACTGATCGTGCCGACCAGCTATGCCGGCTCCGAGATGACGCCGGTGCTCGGCGAGACTGTCGACGGCGTCAAGACCACGCAATCATCGCCGAGGATACTGCCCGAGACCGTGATCTACGACGTCAACCTGACGATCTCGATGCCGGCAAAATTCTCCGCGATCTCCGGCCTCAATGCGATCGCGCATGCTGCCGAGGCGCTGTACGCGCGGGACGGCAACCCGATCACCTCGCTGATGGCGGAAGAGGCGATCGCAAAGCTCGCATCATCGCTCCCCGACGTGATCGCGCGGCCGCGCGATCTCGATGCGCGCGCGGACGCGCTCTATGGCGCGTGGCTGTGCGCGGTCTGTCTCGGCACCGTCGGCATGGCGCTGCACCACAAGCTCTGTCATACGGTCGGCGCGTTGTTCGACCTGCCGCATGCCGAGACCCATGCAGTGCTGCTGCCGCACACCATCGCCTACAATACGCCGGCCGCGCGCGATCCAGTCAGCCGCGCGGCGAGGGCGCTTGGAGCGGCCAGCGCCGCCGACGGCTTGTTCGATCTGTCGGCAAGGCTCGGCGCGCCGCGCTCGCTCGCCGAGATCGGCATGCCCGAAGACGGCATCGCAAAGGCCGCTGCGCTCGCCACCAAAAATCCTTACTGGAATCCGCGGCCGATCGAGGAGAGCGGCATCCGCGACCTGCTGAAGCGCGCGTGGTCCGGTGCGCGGCCGCAGGCCGGATGATCAGACCCCGATCGCGTTGCGCGCGATCACGTCGCGGTAGAATGCCGCGCTCAATTTCGGCACCCGGGCCTGGGTCTCGAAATCCACCCGGTAGAGGCCGAAGCGCTTCTCGTAGCCGAAGATCCATTCGAAATTGTCCATCAGGCTCCATAGGAAATAGCCGTGGACCGGGACCCCGTCGGCGGTCGCGCGCTGCAATTGCGCAAGGTAGTTGCGCAGGAACATGATGCGGTCGAGATCGTAGATCTGCCCGTCCGGATGCACCTTGTCCTCGCCGGACGTGCCGTTCTCGCTGATATAGATGCTCTTGATGTTCCACAGCTTGGCGGCGATCCGCGGCGCCCAATAGATCGTCTCCGGCGCGATCCGCAGCCATTCCGAGCTCATGTGCGGAAAGGAAGCCGGCATCGGCAGCGGCTTCCAGCCGGGGGCATGCTCGGTGGCAAGGATGTAGCATTGCGGCGCGTAGATGTTCAGCCCGACGAAATCATTGGGCTGCGAGATGATCTTCAGCTCGTCCGCGGTGAATTTGGGCGCATCCGCGCCGGCATATTGCAGGAAGCCTTCGGTGTATTTGCCTTCAAGGACGACACCGAGGAAACCTGCGTTGAGCTCGCGGGTCGCGATCTCGGTGGCGCGGATGTTCTCCGGCGTGTTGAAGGCGGGCACGCAGGCGGTGATGTTCTCGGCCGGCCCGACCCGCGTGCCGGCACGGCCTTTGGCGCGGATCGCCTGTACCGCGAGCCCGTGCGCCAGCGCCACATGATGGCGCGCCTGGTTCACCTCGCGCGCCGGCAGCTTCAGCCCCGGGGCGTCGACGCCGAGCGCATAGCCGAAGGGGAGGAAACGCCCGACCTCGTTGAGGGTGAAGACGTTCTTCACGCGGTCGGTCAGTCGCTGTGCCACATAGCCGGCATAGTCGCCGAATGCCTTCGAGGTGTCGCGGGAGCGCCAGCCGCCGACGCGGTCCTGCAGCGCCTGTGGCAGGTCCCAGTGATAGAGCGTGGCGTAGGGCTCGATGCCGTTCGCCAGCAACTCGTCGACCAGGCGGTTGTAGAAGTCGAGGCCCTTCGGGTTCGGCGTGCCGGAGCCGTCGGGAAATACCCGCGGCCAGGCGATCGAAAACCGATACGCCTTGGCGCCGAGATCCTTGATGAGACGAACGTCCTCCTTGTAGCGGTGATAGTGGTCGTTGGCGCGGTCGCCGGTCGAGCCGTCCTCGATCTTGCCCGATGTATGGGTGAAAGTGTCCCAGATCGACGGGCCGCGGCCGTCCTCGTTGACCGCGCCCTCGACCTGGTAGGACGAAGTTGCCGTGCCCCAGACGAAGCCCGTGGGAAAGTTCGTGCCGTCCGGCCGCGGCGCACGGTTTGCAGCCTCGGCAGGGCCGCTCAAACCGAGCGCCGAGAGGCCTGCAAGGCCCGCAAACTGCCGGCGCGAGAACTTTCCGAACATTGCTGTCTCCCGTCGCCGAACGCTGCGGCTGGAATGCGAGCCGTAGGTTAACCTTCCATCCGGCCGTTGAGCAACAAGGGTCGGCGGGGCCAAAGCGCCGTGGCGACCGGCGTACCAATCAATGCGAACCATTGTGATGTCAATGTCGCGGAGTTGTCAGTTTTGTGGCGACATTTTCTCTACTAGATTGCCTGCTACGTCCTTCCGCAATGACATCCGAATATCCCCGAGATTCCCGTGAGCTGCGCGCGATGAACAAGCCTGCAACCCATGTCCGAAGGGCGCTGCTGCGTCGTCTTGCCACTGCGATCGGCTTGGCTTTGGCGATGGCCGCAAGCGCGCAGGCCGAGCAGACATTTTCGTTCGACCGCACGCCCGGAAAGTTGCCGAAGACGGTCGTCCCGTTGCATTACACGATCGAGCTGACGCCTGATATCGCGGGCCTCGCTCTGCCAGGCGTCGAAACCGTCGACATCGAGGTGCGCGAGGCGACCGCGCAGCTGACGCTGAACGCGGTCAACACGACATTCGCAGAGGTTACGATCGATGACGGAGCGCAGCGCGCGGAGGTCGCGACCGATGCCGCCGCGCAGACCGCAACGCTGACCTTCGCCAGGCCGCTTGCGGCCGGCCGCCACAAGCTGCGCATCGCCTTCACAGCGCAGATCAATAAATTCGGCACCGGCCTGTTCTCGGTCGACTACCCGACCAGGACCGGGATCAAGCGGATGATCTCCAGCAAGCTGGAGCCGGCCGATGCCAGGCGGATCTTCCCGTGCTGGGACGAGCCGTCGTTCAAGGCGAGCTTCGCGCTGACCGTCGTCATTCCGCGCAATCTGCTCGCGGTCGGCAACATGCCCGTGACCAGCGAAGAGCCGGTCACCGGCGATCTCAAGAAGGTTGCGTTCGCACCGACGCCGAAGATGTCGAGCTATCTGTTCGTGCTCACGGTTGGCGAGCTCGAGCGCGTCACAGCAGATGCCGGCGGCGTCACGGTCGGCGTGGTGACGACGGAGGGCAAGAGCGGGCAGGGCCGGTTTGCGCTCGACAGCGCGGTGAAGCTGCTCGGCTATTACAACGACTATTTCGGCGTCAAATATCCGCTGCCGAAGCTCGACCTGATCGCCGTTCCCGGCGGGTTCGGCGGCGCGATGGAAAACTGGGGCGGCATCACCTTCTTCGAGAGCCGGCTGCTGTTCGACCCCGCGACCTCTGCGCAGACCGCGCGGCGCGGCATCTTCGCCATCATCGCGCACGAGATGGCTCATATGTGGTTCGGCGATCTCGTCACCATGGCGTGGTGGGACAATCTCTGGCTCAACGAGGGCTATGCCAGCTGGATGGCAACCAAGGCCTCGGAGCAGTTCTATCCGCAATGGCAGGGCTGGCTGAACGGCTACGGCGCGAAGCAGTTTGCCATGGCGCTCGATGCGCGGCGCACCTCGCATCCCGTGCAGCAGCCAATTGCCGATCACAGTGAAGCAGTCACGGCATTCGACGCCATCACCTACAACAAGGGGCAGGCGCTGATCCGCATGCTCGAGACCTATCTCGGCGAATCGGCGTTCCGCGACGGCATCCGCAAATACATGGCCGCGCATGCCTACAGCAACGCGACGACCGCCGACCTCTGGCAGGCGCTCGAGAGTAGCGGCGGCAAGACCATCACCGGTATCGCCGCCTCCTTCACCGAGCAGGACGGCGTGCCGCTGGTCGTGGCCGAGGCGGCCTGCGATGGCGTGGCGCAACGGCTGACCTTGCGGTAGGATCGCTTCGTGATCGCGCCGGCCAACAATCCGCCGCTGCCGGGCCGCAACTGGCAGATCCCGGTTGCGGTTGGACCGGCGCATGGCAAGCCGTACGACGAGATATTGTTGAAGGGGAGCGGCAATATTCCGGCCGGCGCCTGCGGCGATGCGATCAAGGTCAACCTCGGCGACGTCGGTTACTTCAGGGTCGAGTACGGCCCGAAGAACCGTGCGGCGTTGCTGAACGCATTCCCGCAAATGCAGGTCGCCGACCGTCTCAATGTCGTCACCGACAGCTGGGCGCTGGTGCAGGCGGGCCGCGCGGAGGCGCCGTCCTATCTCGCGCTGCTCGATGCGCTCGATGCCGGTGACCATCGCGCGGTGTGGGACCAGGTGATCTCGACATTCGCTGCGCTGAACCGCCTGGCGCGCGACCGCACCGAGCGGCCGGTGATCCAGGCCTATGCCCGCGCCAAGCTGCGCCCGGTTTTCGATCGGATCGGATGGGACGGTGCTGGTTCAGGCGACGATGACACTGCATTGCTGCGTGCAAGCCTGATCTCGACGCTTGGCGACCTCGGGGATGCGGCTATTCTGGCGGAAGCGAAGCGGCGCTTTGCGGCATTCGTCGATGATCCCAATTCGCTTCCGACCGCATTGCGCGATGCCGTCACGCATGTTGTCGGTGTGACCGCCGATCGGGCGACCTACGACCAGCTGCTGGCGCTGGCACGTAGCAGCACGGCGACCAATGAACGGCTGCGTTATTATCTCGCGGCGGCAAGTGCCCGCGATGCTGAATTGGCGCGGGCAACGCTGGCGTTGACGCTGACCAACGAATTGCCCGACACGATCGTGACGGGGATGATCAACGCGGTTGCGTCCGCCGGCGAGCAGCCGCAGCTCGCCTGGAACTTCGTCCGGACCAATTTCGATACGTTGCTGGCGAGGCAGGGGCCGAACTTCCGCGACCAGTTCGTGCCGAACTTCATGACCAACTTTACCGATGAGGCGCACGCGGCGGAACTGGCTGCGTTTGCTCCGTCGCAATCGACCGCCGGCGGACGGGTGATGGTGGCGCGATCGGTGCAGGCGATCGCAATCTCGGCCGATCTTGCCGCGCGCGTGCTGCCCACCGCTGACGCCTGGATCAGGGTGCACAAGCCGTGAGATCGCGAGGGAGTTTCCGGCGGCGCGCGATGCGGATATGCTCCGTGCGCGGCATGCAATCAACGATGCGAGGCTGAGATGGTCAAAGGTTCCGATTTGCTGGTCGCTGCCCTCGAGAATGAGGGCGTGGAGCGGGTGTTCGGCGTTCCCGGCGAGGAGAATCTCGACGTCGTCGAGAGCTTGCGCAAATCCTCGATCAAGCTGATCGTGACGCGCCACGAGCAGGCCGCGGCATTCATGGCGGCGACCTATGGCAGGTTGACCGGAAAGCCCGGCGTCTGCATGACGACGCTCGGCCCCGGCGCGCTCAACCTCACCACGGGTGCGGCCTACGCGCTTCTCGGCGCGATGCCGATGGTGATGCTGACGGGCCAGAAGGGCATTTTGAGCAGCCGGCAGGCCAAGTTCCAGATTGTCGACATCGTCAACACGTTTCGTCCGCTGACCAAGCTGTCGCTGCAGATCGTCAGCGGCGCGACCATTCCGACGCTGGTCCGCGACGCCTTCCGAATTGCGACGCAGGAACGGCCGGGGCCGGTGCTGCTCGAACTGCCGGAGGACATCGCGGGCGAGGAGACTGCGCCGGTCGAAATGATACCGCCGCACCCGATCGAAATTCCGATCGCGCACGCGGCCGCGCTCGATCGCGCCGCTGACATGATCCTGAAGGCGCAGCGCCCGCTGATCATGCTTGGTGCTGCGGCATCGCGTCCGCGTTCGACTGCCGGGATCGGCGACTTCGTGCGGCGCACGAAAATCCCGTTCATCACGACGCAGATGGGCAAGGGCACGGTATCCGGCGGTACCAATCAGTATATGGGAACCGCCGCGCTGAGCGAGCGCGACTACGTGCATGAGGCGATCGACCGCGCCGACCTCATCATCGCGATCGGTCACGACACGGTCGAGAAGCCGCCGTTCATCATGGGCCCGAAGGGGCCGCAGGTGATCCATGTCAGCTACATGCCGGCAACGGTCGAGCAGGTCTACTTCCCGCAATGCGAGGTGATCGGCGACGTCGGGCCGAGCCTCGAATTGCTGGCTGATCGGGTCGAGGGAAAGCTGCCGCATGCCAGCGCGCTGCTCAGCCTGCGCGAGAGCATTCTGGCGAAGATCACCGATCGCGCCACCGAGGGCCGCTGGCCGCCGACGCCGCAGCGCATCGTGCATGATGTGCGGCAGGTCATCCCGGAGGACGGCATCGTCGCGCTCGACAACGGCATGTACAAGATCTGGTTCGCGCGCAATTACCGCACGTTGCTCGCCAACTCGCTGCTGCTCGACAACGCGCTCGCGACCATGGGTGCCGGCCTGCCGTCGGCGATGATGGCGGCGATGCTGTATCCGAAGAACCGCGTGCTCGCGGTCTGCGGCGATGGCGGCTTCATGATGAACTCGCAGGAGCTCGAGACCGCGGTCCGCCTCAATCTCAACCTGGTGATCCTGATCCTGGAGGATTCCGCCTACGGCATGATCCGCTGGAAGCAGGCGGTCGACAACTTCCCGGATTTCGGCTTGACCTTCGGCAACCCGGATTTCGTCAAATACGCCGAAAGCTACGGCGCCAGGGGTTCGCGGATCGCGAGCACGGATGCGATCGTTCCGACCCTGGAACGGGCGTTTTCCGGCGGCGGCGTGCATCTTGTCGTGGTGCCGATCGACTATACCGAGAACAAGCGGGTGCTGGTCGACGAACTGCGCGAGAAGGTGCAGCAGATCGATGTGTCGTAGAGCATGATCCGGACCCGAAGGGCCGCGTTAGCGCAAAGTGCGAAGCGGTTTTCCCTCGCGACAAACGCAAAGCGTTTGCGCGGAGATCATGCTCAAACAAGACGTTAAAGCATGGCTGCGGTGGGCAAGGAACGAAAAGCCCTCGGCTTGATTGAACGTAAGCCGCCATGGTAGCACGCCAAGATATCACGCGATGGCATCACTCGTTGTGCTGATGGCCGGCGATACCAGATCTGAGAGGTCACGTGACTGCACCAAATCCTGCCGCCGGCAAACCCATCGATCCCGCCTCGCTCGCCAATGTGCCGCGGCTGGTCACGGC
Source organism: Bradyrhizobium pachyrhizi (assembly GCF_001189245.1). Classification (GTDB taxonomy): domain Bacteria; phylum Pseudomonadota; class Alphaproteobacteria; order Rhizobiales; family Xanthobacteraceae; genus Bradyrhizobium; species Bradyrhizobium pachyrhizi. The sequence continues at coordinate 133,915 of NZ_LFIQ01000116.1, forward strand.
CTATTTCGCCGGCAAGCCCGACGCCGGCGATCCCGCCCAGCGGGTTGCGTTCGGCACCTCGGGCCATCGCGGCTCGTCGCTGAAGAATTCCTTCAACGAGGACCATATCCTCGCCACCACACAGGCGATCTGCGATTACCGGCGCGAAAAGGGCCTCACCGGGCCGCTGTTCATCGGCATCGACACCCATGCGCTGGCCGAGCCGGCGCTGGCCAGCGCGGTCGAGGTGTTCGCGGCGAACGGCGTCGAGATCATGATCGATGCGCAGGGCGGCTACACGCCGACGCCGGTGATCTCGCACGCGATCCTGAGCTACAACAAGGGCCGCAGCACGGGCCTTGCCGACGGCGTCGTCATAACGCCGTCACACAATCCGCCGGAGGATGGCGGCTACAAATACAATCCACCGCATGGTGGTCCGGCCGACACCGACGTCACCGCCGTGGTCGAGAAGAGCGCCAACCGCTATATCGAGGCCGGCCTCAAGGGCGTCGCGCTGCTGCCCTATGATCGCGCGCGCAAGGCAGCGACCACGCATCTGCACGACTACATCACGCCCTATGTTGCCGATCTCGGCAACACCGTCGATCTCGCGCTGATCAAGTCCGCCGGCGTCAAGATCGGCATCGATCCGCTCGGCGGCGCGGCGGTGCACTACTGGCAGCCGATCATCGCGCGCTACGGCATCAACGCCACCGTCGTCAATGAGGCCGTCGATCCGACCTTCCGCTTCATGACCGCGGACTGGGACGGCAAGATCCGGATGGACTGCTCGTCGCCTTATGCGATGGCGAGCCTGATCGGGATGCGCGACCGGTTCGACGTCGCCTTCGCCAACGACACCGACGCCGACCGCCACGGCATCGTGACCCGCTCGAACGGGCTGATGAACCCGAACCACTTCCTCGCCACCGTGATCGCCTATCTGTTCGCGCACCGGCCGCAATGGAGCAAGGACGCCGCGATCGGCAAGACCATCGTGTCGAGCTCGATCATCGATCGCGTCGCGACGAAGCTGGGCCGCAAGCTGGTCGAGACGCCGGTCGGCTTCAAATGGTTCGTCGACGGGCTCGGCAGCGGCGGCTTCGGCTTTGCCGGTGAGGAGAGCGCGGGCGCATCCTTCCTGAAGCGCGACGGTTCGGTGTGGACCACCGACAAGGACGGCATCATCCTCGGCCTCCTGGCGGCCGAGATCATCGCCAAGACCGGCCGCGATCCGAGCGAATTGTTTGGCGAGCTGACTGCCGAACTCGGCGTTCCCTATTACGAGCGCATCGATGTGGCGGCAACGCCGAAGCAGAAGAACGCGCTGAAGGCGCTCGGGCCCGATCAGCTCAACATGACGCAGCTCGCCGGCGATGCCGTGCGGGCGGTCAGGACCAAGGCGCCGGGCAACGACCAGCCGTTCGGCGGCATCAAGGTCGAGAGCGAGGCGGGCTGGTTCGCCGCGCGTCCCTCCGGCACCGAGGATGTCTACAAGATCTACGCCGAAAGCTTCCGCGGGCCGGATCATCTCAAGCAGATCCAGGGCGACGCGCAGGCCGCGATCGCCAAGGTGTTCTGAAAGGCGCGGGCCGGGCGGACCTCATGCGAATATTGTTGACCGGCTCCTCCGGCTGGCTCGGCCGTTTCCTCGCGCCGCGGCTTCGACAGGCCGGCCATGATGTGGTCGGCCTCGACGTCGTCCCGGGCGAGGCGACCGATGTCACAGGCTCGGTAGCCGAACGATCGGTGGTCGAGCGCGTGTTCGCGGATTACGGCATCGAGGCCGTGATCCATGGCGGCGCGCTGCACAAGCCCGATCTCGAGCGGTTCGCGCCGCAGGCCTTTGTCAACGTCAACGTGTCAGGCACGCTCAATTTGCTGCAGGCAGCAGTGGCTGCCGGCCATGACCGCTTCGTCTTCACCTCGACGACCTCGCTGATGATCTCGCAGGCGATCCGCGACGAGGAAGGTCATGCTGCGGTGTGGCTCGACGAGACGACAGGGCCGCTCGAGCCGCGCAACATCTACGGAGTGACAAAACTCGCCGCTGAAGGGCTGTGCCGCCTGTACAGCCGCGAGCACGGGCTGAACTGCGCGGTGCTGCGCACCAGCCGCTTCTTCCCCGAGGATGACGACACCATCCGCGACATCCATGGCGAGAACCTGAAGGCGACCGAGCTGCTGTACCGCCGCCTCACCGTCGAGGACGCCGCCGATGCTCATGTCGCGGCGCTGGACAAGATCCGCGGCTTCGAGGTCTTTGTCATCAGCGCGCCGACGCCGTTTGCGCGCAGCGATGTCGCCGACCTGAAGACGGACGCGGCCGGGGTCATCGCGCGCACCTTCCCCGATGCGCCGGCGCTGTTCGCGCGGCGCGGCTGGCACCTGCCGAAATCGATCGGCCGGATCTACGACGCGAGCAAGGCCGAACGGCTGCTCGGTTTCCGCGCCGGCACGGATTTCGCAGCGGTGCTCGGCGCCTTGCGCAGCGGCACGCCGCTTCCCTTTGCGCACGATCCCGATTATGTCTCGCCGTCAACGAGGCTCGCAAATGGCTGACTTCCACGGCGTCTTTCCGTATCTGGTGTCCCCGGTCGACCCTGCCGGCCATGTCCGCACCGAGGTGCTGGGCCGGCTCTGCGACGATCTGGTCAAGGCCGGCGTCCACGGCCTGACGCCGCTCGGCTCGACCGGCGAGTTCGCCTATCTCAACAATGCGCAGCGCATGCAGGTGGTGGCGACCACGATCGAGGCCGCGCAGGGCCGCGTGCCGGTGGTCGCCGGCGTCGCCTCGACCTCGACGGCGGATGCGGTGGCGCAGGCCAAGGCCTACCAGAAGCGCGGCGCGACCGGCATCCTCGCGATCATGGAGGCGTATTTTCCGGTCGGCGACGCGCAGGTCGAAGCCTATTTCCGCGCCATCGCCGATGCCGTCGACATTCCGGTCGTGATCTACACCAATCCGAATTTCCAGCGCTCCGACCTCACGCTCGACGTCATCGCGCGGCTCGCCGGGCATCCGCGCATCGGCTACATCAAGGACGCCTCGACCAACACCGGGCGGCTGCTGTCGATCATGAACCGTTGCGGCGACAGCCTGAAGGTGTTCTCGGCCTCCGCCCATATTCCGGCCGCGGTGATGCTGATCGGCGGCCACGGCTGGATGGCGGGTCCTGCCTGCATCATCCCGCGGCAAAGCGTCGAGCTCTACAATCTGTGCCGCCGCACCCGTTGGGATGAGGCGATGGCCCTGCAGCGCAAGCTGTGGCGCATCAACGAGGCGTTTGCCCGCTTCAACCTCGCCGCCTGCATCAAGGCCGGGCTCGCGAGCCAGGGCTACGACGTCGGCGATCCCGTGCCGCCGCAGGCGCCGCTCACGGCCGAGCAGCGCAGTGTGGTCGAGGCGGCGTTGCGCGATCTGGCCTGAAGCCGTCGGGGCTGCGCGGCAAAATGCCGGGCAATCCGACTTGGCTATGCCGGAAACCTCCGCTTGGTCAGCGCGTTTGTTGCGTGGAGCACACCAATGAATCGGCGTACCGTCCTTGTCCTGGCCGTGATCGCGGCCGTTCTGCTGATATTCGCGGCCGGCAGCATCCGTCAGGCGCCGTGGAGCGGCCCGGCTGCCCGCGCGGTCGCCGAGCGCGGCGCGCTGTCGGATGCCGAAAAGGCCAATGTCGAGATCTTCGAGAAGGTCTCGCCGTCGGTCGTGCAGGTGGTGACGCAAACCGCCGCCAATCCGCTGAGCGAGGAGCAGGAGGGCGGCGCGGCGTCGGGCACCGGCATTGTCTGGGACAATGATGGCCACGTCGTCACCAACAACCACGTGGTGCAGAATGCGAGCCAGGTCGCGATCCGCTTTGCCTCCGGCGAGGCGGTGCGCGCCGAAATCGTCGGCACGGCGCCGAACTACGATCTGGCCGTGCTGCGCATCCGCAGCGCGCGCAAGCTGCCGCCGTCACTGGCGCTCGGCAGCTCGTCCGATCTCAAGGTCGGCCAGTTTGCCTATGCGATCGGCAACCCGTTCGGGCTCGATCAATCGATGTCCAGCGGCATCATCAGCGCGCTTAAGCGCCGGCTGCCGACCTCGAGCGGCCGCGAAATCTCCAACGTGATCCAGACCGACACCGCGATCAATCCCGGCAATTCGGGCGGCCCGTTGCTCGATTCCGCCGGCCGGCTGATTGGCGTGACCACGGCGATCCTGTCGCCGTCGGGCTCGAACGCCGGCATCGGCTTCGCGATCCCGGTCGACATCGTCAATCGCGTGGTACCCGAGCTGATCCGCACCGGCCGCGTGCCGACGCCGGGGATCGGCATCGTCACCGCGAATGAGGCCGTCGCCACCCGTATCGGTGCCGAAGGATTGATCGTGGTGCGCACGACACCGGGGTCGCCGGCCGAGCGCGCCGGGATACTCGGGGTCGACATGTCGACCGGTGAGCTCGGCGACGTGATCACCGCGGTCGACGGCAAGCCGGTCCACCGGCTCTCCGATCTGGCCGACCAGCTCGAGCAGATCGGGGTCGGCAAGAAGGTCCGGCTCAGCGTGAACCGCGACGGCTCGGCGCGCGATGTCGAGGTCGCCATCGTCGATATCGGCCGGGCGCAATAATGTCGTCACTGCCCTGACGCGTGCCGCCGGATTGTGCTTCCACGCGCCGCGCGACGAGATGCCTGTCCTTCGGCCGGCGTGTGGTTGTCAGGCCGCCAAAATCCGCTAAAACCCCCGCCAAATTCTCTGGAAATTCTTGGAAGCTCGAAGGACCCTCTGATGAACATTCTTCCCGGCAATATGCGTTTTGGTGCGGGCCAGCCAGTCAAGCGTCTTGAAGACCAGCGGCTGGTCACCGGGAAGGGGCATTTCATCGACGACAAGCCGCAGGACGGTGCGCTCTGGCTGCACGTGCTGCGCTCGCCGCATGCCCACGCCAACATCAAGTCGATAAACGCCAAGGCGGCACTGGAGATGCCGGGCGTCAAGGCGGTCTATACCGGCGCCGACCTCGTCAAGGACGATATCGGCACGCTGCCGACGCTTGCGATCTTCAAGCGGCCCGACGGCTCGCCGATGACCGTGCCGCCACGACGCCTGCTGGCGCATGAGGTGGTGCGTTACGCGGGCGAGGGCGTCGCGGCCGTGGTCGCGACCTCGCGCGTGCTGGCGCAGACCGCGGCCGAGGCGATCGAGATCGATTACGAGGTGCTGCCCTCGGTGGTCGATCCGGTCGAGGCGATCAAGCCGGGCGCGCCGGCGGTCTGGCCGGAGGCACCCGACAACATCGTGGCCGCGATGAGCTATGGCGATGCCGCCAAGGTCGAGGAAGCCTTCGCCAACGCCGCGCACAAGGTGTCGCTCGACCTGGTCAGCCAGCGCCTGGTGCCGTCGGCGATGGAGCCGCGCTCGACCATTGCCGAGATCGAGAAGAAGACCGGCCGGCTGATCCTCCACGTGCAGTCGCAGACCCCGGGCTCGACCCGCGACCTGCTGGCGGAATCGATCCTGAAGCGACCGAAGGACAGCGTACGCGTGCTGGTCGGCGACATCGGCGGCGGCTTCGGCCAGAAGACCAGCCTGTATCCGGAGGACGGCATCGTCGCCTATGCCGCGACCAAGCTGAACGAGAAGATCCGCTGGCGCGGCGACCGCACCGACGAGTTCGTCGGCGGCACCCATGGCCGCGACCTGACCTCGACCGGCGAGTTCGCGCTCGACGCCAAGGGCCGCGTGCTGGCCTATCGGGTGCGCTCGATCGGCGGCACCGGGGCCTATTCGTCGGGCACCGCCAACATCATCCCGCTGGTGCTCGGACCGTTCGTGCAGACCGGCGTCTACGACCTGCCGCTGGTGCATTTCGAGGTGAAGTCGGTGATGACCCACACCGCGCCGGTCGGCGCCTATCGCGGCGCCGGCAGGCCCGAGGCGGTGTTCATCGTCGAGCGGCTGTTCGATGCCGCCGCGCGCCAGATCGGCATGGACCCGCGCACCATCCGCAAGGTCAACTACATCAAGCCGGCGCAGCTGCCCTACACCAACGCGGTCGGGCAGGTGTACGATTCCGGTGCCTTCGCGCACATGCTGGAGCGCGCGTCTGATTTGGCCGACTGGAACGGCTTTGCCGCGCGCAAGAAGGCGGCGAAGAAGAAGGGCCTGCTCTACGGCCGCGGCCTGACCAGCTATATCGAATGGACCGGCGGCCGCGCCCACACCGAGAACGTCTCGCTGCATGCGACCGCGGAAGGCCGCGTCATCCTGCATTCCGGCACGATGGCGATGGGGCAGGGCCTCGCCACCACCTACACCCAGATGATCGCTGATACGCTCGGCATCGCCATGGACAAGATCGACGTGATTCAGGGCGACACCGACCTCGCCACCGGCTTCGGCAGCGTCGGCTCGCGTTCGCTGTTCGTCGGCGGCACCGCGGTTGCGGTCTCCTCGAACGACATGATCAACAAGGCGCGCGACAAGGCCTCCAATTTGCTGGAAGCCTCCGTCGAGGACATCGAGTATCGCGACGGCTTCCTCACCGTGGTCGGCACCGACAGGCGCATCAGCCTGTTCGAGATCGCGGCGAAGGAAAACGGCGCAAAGCTCTCGGTCGAGAGCGAGGGCAATGTCGACGGGCCGAGCTGGCCGAACGGCACCCATATCTGCGAGGTCGAGATCGATCCGCAGACCGGCGTCACGCGGGTGGTGCGCTACACCACGGTCGATGACGTCGGCGTCGCGGTCAATCCGATGCTGGTGACGGGACAGGTGCATGGCGGCGTTGTCCAGGGCATCGGCCAGGCGTTGTACGAAGGCGTGGCCTACAGCGAGGAAGGCCAGCTGCTGACCGCGAGCTATCAGGACTATTGCATCCCGCGCGCGGACGACATTCCGCCGATCACGGTGACGCTCGATGGCTCCGCGCCGTGCAAGACCAATCCGCTGGGTGCCAAGGGCTGCGGCGAGTCCGGCGCGATCGGCGGGCCGCCCTGCATCACCAACGGCGTGATGGATGCGCTGAGCGAGGTCGGGATCAAGCAGCTGAACACGCCGCTGACGCCGTCGAAGATCTGGCAGGCGATCCAGAACGCGAAGGCGGGGGCTGCTTAGCCGCCATTCCGGGGCGCGCGCTAGCGCGAACCCGGAATCTCGCGCCACAACATCGAGGTTCCGGGTTCATCGCTCTGCGATGCCCCGGAACGATGGTGCCCTACAGTCCCAGCACCATCTTCGCGATGATGTCGCGCTGGATCTCGGACGATCCGCCGAAGATCGTATAGGCACGGCCGTTGAGATATTCCGGCACCACCGGCAGCAGCTCCTCCGGAATCGCCGGCTCGTGGTTGAGCCGGTAGAACGGCCGCGCCGGCTCGACGGCAAGGCCGTCCTGGCCGATCACGTCGACGCCAAGCCGCGTCACCGCCTGGCGGATCTCGCTGACCCGGAGCTTGATCAGCGACGACACCGCGCCGGGATTCTGCCCGGTCTGCAGCGCCGACAGCACCCTGAGCTCGGTCATCTCGAGCGCGTCGATATCGACCTCGACCTCCGACATCCGGATCGCGATGTCGGGATCCTCGATGGCGCGGCCGGTGACCTCGGAGTCAGCGAGATCGGTGATCGTCTTCAGCGCCTCGCGCAGCTTGGCCGACGCGATGCCGGAGCCGCGCTCGAATTCGAGCAGATATTTGCCGTAGGTCCAGCCCTTGCCTTCCTCGCCGACGCGGTTGGCGACGGGCACGCGGACGTCGTCGAAGAATACCTGGTTGACCTCGTGGTCGCCGCCGATGGTCAGGATCGGGCGGGTGGTGATCCCCGGCGTCTTCATGTCGATCAGGATGAAGCTGATGCCGTCCTGCTGCCGCTCGCCGTCATTGGTTCGCACCAGCGCGAACATGCGGTTGGCGTGATGGGCGTGCGTGGTCCAGATCTTGGTGCCGTTGATGACGTAGTCGTCGCCGTCGCGCACCGCGCGCGTCTTCAGCGAGGCGAGGTCGGAGCCCGAGCCCGGCTCGGAATAGCCCTGGCACCAGTAATCCTCGCCGGAGAGAATCCGCGGGAGGTAAAAGTTCTGCTGCTCGGGCGAGCCGAACCCGATGATGACGGGGCCGACCATCTTGACGCCCATCACGTTGACATTGGGCACGCCGGCGCGGGCGCATTCGGCCTCGAAGATCCAGCGCTGTGCCGGCGTCCAGTCCGGTCCGCCATGTTCCACCGGCCAGCCCGGCGCGCCCCAGCCCTTCTTGTGCAGCGCGCGCTGCCACGCCATGCCGATGTCGGGATCGGAGAACACCGACGGCGTCAGCGCGGTGGCGCGCTTCATCTCCGGCGTCAGGCTCCCGGCAATGAAATCGCGGACTTCCTGCTCGAAAGCGCGTTCCTCGGCGCTGAAGGTGAGATCCATGGTGCGCTCTCCGTTAGGCGTGCGCGCGGCCGCTCAGCGCGGCGTGGCGGCGATAATGATGGGCGCTGTTGCCGAACAGCGTATCGAAGGCGAGCAGCCGCTTGAAATACGCGCCGATGTCGAGCTCCTCGGTGACGCCCATCGCGCCGTGCAGCTGCACCGCCTGCTCGGCGACGAAGCGCGCGCATTTGCCGATCTTCGCCTTGGCGCCGGACGCCGCACGGCTGCGGGCCACAGGCTCGGCATTGGCCATCAGCGCGGCGCGCAACGCCATCGAGCGCGCCTCGTCGACCTGCATCGCCATGTCCGCGAGGCGATGGCGGATCACCTGGTTGGCCGATAGCGGCCGGCCGAACTGCTTGCGGATCTTGGTGTATTCGAGCGTAGTGTCGAGCAGCGTCTGCATGATGCCGACCGCCTCGGCGCCGAGCGCGGCCATCGCGCGGTCGACCACGGTTTCGATCGCGGGCAGCGTATCGCTGCCGTCGCCGAGCAGCGCATCGGCGGGCAATTGCACATCCTTCAGATCGAGATTGCAGCCGCGCCCGCCGCCGAGCCGCGCGTAGTCGCGCAGAGTGAGCCCGGGCGTCCCCGCCGGCACCAGGAACAGGCCAAGCTTGCCGGACGCACCATTGGCGTTGGCGATACGGGCCGAGACGATGATCTGGTCGGCTGCCGCGCCGTCGAGTACGGCGATCTTGCTGCCGTTCAGACGCCAACCATCGGCCGTCTTGCCGGCCGTCGTGTCGACATGAGCGAGATCGAAGCGCGCGGCGCGCTCGGAATGCGCGAAGGCGAGCGTAAGCTTGCCCTCGGCAACATCAGGCAGGATCGCCTGCTTCTGCGCCTCGGAGCCGCGTTCGGCGACCAGCGCGGCGCCGATCACGACCGTGGAGAGGAACGGCTCGGACACCAGCCCGCGGCCGAACGCTTCCATCAACAGTCCGATCTCGATCGCGCCGCCGCCGAGCCCGCTATGGGCTTCGCTGATCGGCAGCGCCAGCCAGCCGAGCTCGGCGAACTGTTTCCAGATCGCGGGCGAATAGCCCAGCGGATCGTTCGCCGCTTTTTTGCGATGCTCGGGGCTGAAGGTTTCCGCCACGAAGCGGTCGGCACTTTCGCGCAGCAGGCGCTGCTCGTCGCTGAGGGTGAGGTCCATCTGGCTTGCTACACGTTGGCGGTTTTCTTGACGGAGGGATGCAGACCCGCGGGGTCCACCACCATGCCGAATTCCTGAAGGTTGTGGGCGTGGCAGAGCTGATGCAGCGCGAAGGCCTGATCGATCGCGGCAGGCTGCCCCATGATGTCGATCGAGCGGTTCACCGCCTCCTTGGAAAGCTTCAGCGCAAAGGCGGGCTTTGCGGCGATCCGCCGCGCCAGCGCCAGCGTGAACGACGAGAGATCGCCGCGTCGCACCACGTGATTGACCATGCCGAGGCGATGCGCCTCGTCGGCACTCCAGACGTCGGCGGTGAACAGCATCTCCTTGGCCTTGCGCGCGCCGAGCTCCCAGGGATGCACGAACCACTCGACGCCGCAGACGCCCATCGTCACCACGGGGTCGCAGAACTCGGCATCGTTGCTGGCAACGATCAGGTCGCAGGCCCAGGCCAGCATCAACCCGCCGGCAATGCACTTGCCGTGCACCTCGGCGATCGTCGGCTTTGCCAGATTGCGCCAGCGCCTTGTGATCTGCAGGTAGATCTCCTGCTCGCGCGCGAAGCGGCCATGGGCGTTCGGCTCGGCGAAGCCGCCCCAATTTCCGACTGGCGGGAAATCAGCGCCGGCCTGGTTCTTGGCCCCTGGCCTGAGATCGTGACCCGCCGAGAAATGTGGGCCGTTGCCGGCGAGGATGATGACCTTGACCGCGTCGTCCTGCACCGCCCGGTCGAAGGCGGCGTTGAGGTCGTAGGTCATCTGCAGGTTCTGGGCGTTGCGGGCCTCGGGGCGGTTCATCACGATCCGCGCGATCGCGGGCTCGGGCCGTTCGACAACAATCGTCTCGAATTGTTCAGACGCCAATGGATCCTCCCGCGATCGATTTTTTCGCCATGATGAACGGCGCGGGCAGGGATAGGCAAGCGTCATCATCCGCAAAAGGAGCCGCGAAATCCGCCGCACGGGATTATCCGGCGAAAATCTGTTAAGCTGATGCGGAATCCACCCGGGGAGGACCATCTTCATGCGCAAGCTTTGGACCGTGCTCGCAGCGCTGGCGACATTGAGCCTGACCAACTGCGGCTACAACGCGATCCAGACCAGTGACGAGCAGGTCAAGTCGAGCTGGTCGGAGGTGGTGAACCAGTACCAGCGACGCGCCGATCTCGTGCCCAACCTGGTCAACTCCGTAAAGGGCTTTGCGCAGCAGGAGAAGGACGTGCTGCTCGGCGTCACCAACGCGCGCGCCAAGGTCGGCAGCATCCAGGCAACGCCCGAGGTGCTCAACGACCCGGCCGCGTTCCAGAAGTTCACGCAGGCGCAGGGTGAACTGACCAGCGCGCTGTCGCGGCTCCTGGTCGTCACCGAGAACTATCCGCAGCTGAAATCGGACGCGCTGTTCCGCGACCTGATGGCGCAGCTCGAGGGCACCGAGAACCGCATCACCGTGGCGCGCAATCGCTACATCAAGGCAGTGCAGGACTACAACGTCGGCATCCGCACCTTCCCGAACAATCTGACCGCGATGGCGTTCGGCTACAAGGAGAAGCCCAACTTCACGGTCGACAATGAAAAGGAAATATCGACCGCGCCGAAGGTCGATTTCAATAATCCGTCACCGGCCCCCGCGCCGTCGAAATAGCGCCGGCGTGCGCGCATCGCGATGACCGCCGCACGCGTCATCCTGCTCGCCTTCCTGCTGGGCTTCGTGTGCCCGGCGTGGGCCGAAGTCGCGGTGCCTCCGCTCACCCGCCGCGTCGTCGACCAGACCGGGACGCTGTCCGCCGGCGATGTCGCGACGCTCACCGGCCGGCTGAAGGATCTGGAAGCTCGCAAGGGCAGCCAGATCGCGGTCCTGATCGTGCCGACCACGGGCGAGGAAACCATCGAGCAATTCTCGATCCGCGTGGCCGAGGCCTGGAAGATCGGGCGCAAGAAGGTCGACGACGGTGCGCTCCTGGTCGTCGCCAAGAACGACCGGCATTTGCGCATCGAGGTCGGCTACGGCCTCGAAGGCGTGCTGAGCGATGCCGTCACCCACCGCATCATCGACGAAGATATCACTCCGAAATTCAAGGCCGGCGATTTCGCCGGCGGCATCTCGGCCGGCGTCGACCGGATGATCCGCCTGATCAATGGCGAGCAATTGCCGGCGCCGGAGCCCGAGCATTGGCAAGGGCCGAACCTGGTCGACTTCGCCAATCCGGTGACGATCTTTATCGTCATCATCGTGGCCGGCGTGTTGCGTGGGATACTGGGACGGTTGTTGGGCTCGGTCGCGACCGGCGGTGTTGTCGGCGTCTTCACCTGGATGGTGGCCGGCTCGCTCGCCACGGCGCTGGTGGTCGGCCTGTTCGCCGCCGTCGCGGCGCTGATCTTCGGCGGATTGAACTTCGGCGGTCCGGCGGCAGGCTCGGGACCGTACCGGCGCGGCGGCGGTTATTCCGGCGGCTGGTCCGGCGACGGGGGCTGGAGCAGCGGATCGAGCTCGAGCGATAGCGGCGGTTTCAGCGGCGGAGGCGGCAGCTTCGGCGGCGGCGGCGCCTCGGGGAGCTGGTAGGCATGGGCATCAAGCGCATCGGCAAGCATCTGATCGAACACCGCTGGCGGGTGCGGCGTGATTTTCCGCCGCGCGTGCTCGACGCCATCGAGCGGGCGATCAAGGCCGGCGAGGCCACTCATTCCGGCCAGATCCGTTTCGTCGTCGAGGGCGCGCTCGACGGTGTGCCGCTGTTCCGCAATCAGCCTGCACGGGAGCGTGCGCTCGACGTGTTCTCGCATTTGCGGATCTGGGACACCGATCACAACAATGGCGTTCTGATCTATCTGTTGCTCGCCGACCGCGACGTCGAGATCGTCGCCGACCGCGGCATCGACGCGAAGGTCGGCCATGCCGGCTGGGAGGCGATCTGCCGCACGATGGAAACGGATTTCCGTTCCGGCCGCTTCGAGCAGGGCGTGATCAAGGGGATCGAGGCGGTGTCGCGGGAGCTGGCAAGGCATTTCCCGCCTCCGGCCGGCCCGAACGAGCTGCCAGATAAGCCGGTGGTGATTTGAGGAGCTGGGTGTGCTCAGTGTCTTCTCACCCTCCCCTGGAGGGGGAGGGTCGCTGTGCATGCAGCGAAGCGGAATGCGCAGCGGGGTGGGGTGATCTCTCCACTCGGACGCCGCCCGTAACGAGAGACCTTCACCCCACCTCGGTTCGCATTGCGCTATTGCTTCATGCGAACCGATCCTCCCCCTCCAGGGGAGGATAAGGGAGAGCCTACGCCTTCACCGATGGCCGCGCGCCGACGCGGTTGAACCAGGCAACGATGTTGGCGTTCGACTGGTCCAGCGGCTGGCCGACCTGATTGCCGAAATCGAGCCAGCAATAGAGCAGCATGTCGGCGAGCGTGAAGCGCTTGCCGCAGATGTATTCGCGGCCGTCGGCCATCTGGTCGTTCAGCCACTTGATGCGGTTGGCGGCGATCATCTTCAGGCCGGGCGAGGCTTCGGGCGCGACGGGAATGCGTTTCTCGAAGAATTTCAGCGCTTCACCGAAGCGGTAGCCGTTGGCGAGCGGCTCGGCGATGTTGAGATCGACGCGGCGGGTCCACATCCGGCATTCCGCGCGCTCTTCCGGCGTGGTGCCGATCATCGCGGGCGAGGGGTGCTTCTCCTCGAGATATTCGCAGATCGCCGTGATCTCGGAGAGGTAGTTGCCGCAGTCGAGCTCGAGCGCCGGCATCTGGCCGTGCGGATTGCGCTTCAGGTGTTCCGTCTCGCGGTTCTCGCCCTTGCGCAGGTCGACGGTCTGCTTGGGTATCTCGATGCCCTTCTCCGCCATGAACATGCGCACGATGCGCGGATTGGGTCCGATCGAGTCGTAAAGCTTCATGATCCTCGCTCCCTGTTTCCTAGGCGTTGTTATTGCAGCTGTTGAACAGGCCGCGTGCGGATTTGTCAAATGTGAAGGTGTTCAGCCCTCAAAACGTCATTGCGAGGAGCGTTTGCGAGGAAGCGATCCATCCTTCCAGCTATGCAGAGCCATGGATTGCTTCGCGGAGCCTGTCATCGGGCGCGCGTTCGCGCGACCCGTTGGCTCCCAATGACGAAGGAGGCGAAGCTCAATCGTCGAGCTTGTTGAGGTCGCGCACCGACTGCATGATCGGCTCGAAATTCGAGCGCGCATCGAGTGCATCGAACAGTTGCGCGGTGTCCTCGAGCAGGCCGTGCGAGCGCTGCAGCGCGATCCGGACATCGTCCTGCGGCGTGTCGGATAGCCGGCCATGACCCGACAGCAGGATCTTCGAGTTGAGGCCCTTCAGCCGCTCCAGCGACTGGATGTAGTCGGCGATCGAGCCGGAGCCGAACACACCGCCCATCACGCCGCCGGGCATCAGCGTGTCGGCGGCGAACAGCAGGCCCTTGTCTTGGTCGAACAGCGTGATGCAGGCCGAGGTGTGGCCGGGCGTGTACATCACATTGAGGCGGAAATTGCCGAGGTCGATCAGGTTGCCTTCCTCGAGCCAGATGTCGATATCGATCGGCACGTTCGGCTCGTTGAACATCTTGCGCAGCATCGAGAAATCGTCGCGCAGCATGATCTTGTTGGCGGCGAGCCGGTGCGCGGCGATATAGGCGCTGCCGTGGAAATGATAGGCGGCGCCGATGTGGTCGAGATGCTCATGGCTCAGCACCACCATGTCGATCATCTCGGGCGTCACCCCGAGATGGTTGAGACAGGCGACGAGCGACGGATAATTGCTCGACAGTCCGACGTCGATCATGACTGTCCGCTTGCTGCCGCGCACCAGATAGGCGTTCGCCGCACGGTTCTTGAAGCGGATCTGATAGACGTCGTCGGCGGCCTGGATCAGCGTTGCGACCTCGGCGTCGAACAGCGTCTTGAACGGGCTTGGCTTGCGGTCGCTCATGGGGTTGCCGCCGTCCGGTAAGTAACCGCGTTGGATGCGCGCAGGCGCTTCGAGAGCGCATCCATCACCATCAGCGCAAACGCCGGCTGCTGGCTGACCAGATAGACGAAGCGGGCGTGGTTGATCCGCATCACCCGCGTTGCGGGCGCGGAGGCGATCGCGGTCGCCGAGCGCGCCGAGCCGTCGATGACGGCCATCTCGCCGAAGAACTCGCCCTTGCCGAGGCTGACGATAACAGTCTTGTTTCCGCGATCGATCTTGGCGATGTCGACCTTGCCGTCGAGCACGACAAACAGCTCGCGGCCGGTCGAGCCTTCCTCAAAGATGACGTCATCGACACCAAATTCCTTGATGCATTTCTCGATCGTCATGGTGCTCTCCTGCCTTCTGGCTGGAAGATGACGGTATGTTAATCGGGAAAGCGCCGCGCGCAAACGGAAGCGACGCAGATTGCCGCAGGGCAGCATCGCCCAAATCCGGCCCGGAAAACTCCCTAAAATTTAGGTAATGGCGGAGCGGGGTAACCATTTCGCAAGCAATAAAAGTTACCGAATTGTCAACCTAGCCTGGAGACTTTGAACGTGAGTGAGCAGCAGAGCGAGCCGGTCAGCGGTCAAACCGGCGCCGAAGTGGCGGCGAAGAGCGAGCCCGTGATGGCCGCGGCCGGCGTCGAAGCTCCCCGGCTTGCGCCCGAGCAGGAAGAGACGTCGCCAAAGGCGGACGTGCCCCGGATGGACGCGCCGAAGGCCGAAGCCCCCAAGGTTGAGCCGTCCCGGCTGGATCCTGTGATCGAGGCCAAGATCGATGCCAAGATCGACGCCAAGATCGAGCCGACCAATATGGACGTGCCTGAGGTCGAGACCGGCAAGCGGGAAGAGCCGCATTTTCCGGGCAAGCTGATGATCATGGCGCCGGGTGACCGCACCTGGGACCATGAGGCGACGGCATCCAGGCCGGGTGCCGAACAGGCGGCCAAGGCGGCGGGCAAGCCGGCCGGCACGCGCCGGATCGGCGCGATGGCCGCGGTGATCGCGCTGGCGACCGTGGCCGGCGCCATCGGCGGTGCGCTCGCGACCGCGGGGCTCGGCCATCTTGCCGCCCCCGCCGCTGCTTCCGTCAGGGATGTAGCTGCCAAGGACGCCGCCGCCAACAAGGAGGCGGCCGATGCAGCGCTCGCCCGGATCGAATCCGAGGTCGCCGCGCTGAAGGCCAGCGTCGAGCAGACCGCCAAGGCCGGCCAGGCCCAGTTCAGCAAGGCCAGCGACCGGATCGAGAAGGTCGAGAAGGCCCAGGCCGAGCCGATGGCCAAGCTCAACAAGCTCAGCGAGGCGGTCGACAAGCTCCGCGCCACGCCGCAGACGACCGTCGCCGCGGCGACGCCCGCCCGTGAGGTCACGGGCTCGATCACCCCGGCGACTGCCGCGGCGGCGCCGGCCGCCCCCAGGCCCGAGGTCGGCCGCCTGCCGGTGGTCGACGGCTGGTCGCTGCGCGACGTCGGCAATGGCGGCGCGCTGATCGAAGGCCGCGGCGGCATCTACGAGGTTTACGCCGGCGACCCCGTCCCGGGTCTCGGCCGCGTCGATGCCATCCGCAAGCAGGACGGCCGTTGGGTGGTCGTTACCAGCAAGGGCCTGATCGTCTCGCGCTGATCGGCGAAACACGACCATACCAAGGCGCTTCACCGCGATGTGAAGCGCCTTTTTTCTTGAATAGGGTTTGCCGCGCGGTGTTAGTGGGGGCATGAGCCGTGCGCTGAAATGCCTTCTGGTGATGTCCGTTCTGCTCTGCGGCGCCGTGCCGGCACGTGCCGCCGAGGATCGCGCGCTCGAGCGCGGCGCGGCGGTCATCGATCCCGCCATCCTGCGCGAGCTCGATCACGGCCGCTTCAGCCTCGGCCGGATGCTCGCGCCGGAGCGTTCCGCCGACACGCCGCTGTCCAACCGCGATCTGTTCGGGCTCGCTGCAATGGCGCCGGTGCGCGAGGCGCTCGATCGAGAGCTCGATCGTTACGTCGCAAAGCATAAGGCAAGCCTGCCGAATGAGAGCATTGGCGTCGGCGACGGCTTTGCGTTTCAGCTGTTCGATCGCGCGCTGCTTGAATCCCCCGACGTCCGCTTCGTTCTCGCAGGCATCGTCAACCGCATGGACCGCGCCTATGTGGCGCCGAAAGACTGCGGCGAGATCCGGTTGATCTATCGGCTGACCCGCACCGATGTGCCGCCGATCGGCGAGAACGCGGTGTCGCAGCGGCTGCCGATGACACTGAACCTCGTGCTGAAGGCGAGGGGTGACGGCAGTGACGCATCGCTCGGCTGCCGCGAAATCGCGCGGCGCTGGCTCGCGACCGGCAGTGCACCGCCGGTGATGGAGAAACTGCTCGGCAAGGATGGTCCGCTCGACCTGATCGATGCGCGCAACATCGATCGCATCGAGACCAATCTGCAGATCGCGCACGCGCCGAAATCCGCGGTGCGCGATTTCCGCACCGACTATCTGCTCAAAGTGTTCGATTATGACGGCGGGGCAAAGCGGCTTGCCGAAGCGCCGCTGGAGAACCAGATCGATCGCGACCGCATTTTGGCGGACGGAACACTGAGGCGCGACTTCAAGGCGTGGCTGCTCGATCCCAAGCATTTTGCCGAGCTCGATCGCGGCACCTTGCTGATCCCCGATCGCTTCCTCGCGACCGC
>NZ_LFIQ01000116.1:151072-156004 GCF_001189245.1 Bradyrhizobium pachyrhizi
CCAACGCCGACCGGTTTCGATGTCAGCGAGCTGGAGCCCGAGTTCGGCATGGTGCAGGGCGAGGGCACTGCCGGCAATGCGGTGTTCTCGGATGGTGACGTCGTCGGCGCCCTGCAGAAGGCTGCAGCCGACGGAACGAAGCTGCAAAACATCCAGTCGCTGGCCGGCTTCGAACGGCGCCTCAACGATGTCACCTGCGCGGGCTGCCACCAGACCCGTGGCATCGGCGGCTTCCATTTCCCCGGCGTCGACTGGATGGCGGCAAAGCCGTCGAACTCCACCGTGGTGCCGGCCTCGCCGCATTTCTTCGGTGACCAGCCTCGCCGCCGCGATATCCTTGCAAGCTTCCGCGACGGCAAGGCGCCGGACTTTTCGCGCGGCTTCTCCAACCGGCCGCAGCTGCGCGGCAGCACCGAGCTCGCCGGCACCGAATACAGCGACGGCTGGGGCGCGCACTGCTATCTGCCGGGCGCCAGGCCCGCCGAGAGCGACCGCAGCTTCCGCGGCTGGACCTGCGCCGAGGGCCTTGCCTGCCAGGTGGCCGGGAAGACTTCACACATCGGCATGTGCTTCGTGAAAGGCCGGTGATTTCGGCCGGAACCGAAGCGGCTGCGCGTCATTATTTGATGCTACATTCCGCGTCGCGACCACGCCCCGAACAGCCCAGCCTTGAGCGGAGACCGGCCGATGAGTGCTCCCGAGGACGACAAGCAACTCGACCGCGAGATTGCAGCCAACGAGGCCGAGCGCCAGGCGGTCAGCGCCGTCCGCGTCAGCAGCTGGGCGATCGGGCTCGCGGTCGTCATCGGCATCATTGCGGTGGCCCTGGTCTGGGCCTGGATGAAGCGCTGAAGCGACGCTCGACGGAGATCGATCCGCTACGCCACCGCGCCTGACGCGCGCAGCTTCTGGATCGTGGCTTCGTCGTAGCCGGCCTGGCGCAGGATCTCGTCGGAATGCTCGCCGACCTCGGGCGGCTTGCGCGGCTGCACCTTCCTCGCGCCGTCGATGAAGATCGGGCTGTTGACGGTCAGCATGGTGTCGTTCTCGAACCGCACCAGCACCTCGTTCTCGATCATCTGCTTGTCGTTCGGGATGTCGTCGAGGATGCCGACGACGCCGAATACGAGACCATTGCCGTCGAGGATCTTGCGCCATTCGGCGAGGTCCTTGCCGGCGAACACCTCGTCGAAGATCTTGATTAGCTCGACCGAGCGCGCATGGCGGTCGGCCTTGGTGGCGAAGCGCGGATCGGCGATGAGGTCCTCGCGACCCATGCAGCGCGCCAGCGTCGGCCATTGCCGGTCTTCGTTGAGCAGCGACAGGATCAGCCAGCGGCCGTCCTTGCACTTGTAGTGGTTGGTGACCGCGTTCAGCGCCTCCTCGCGCGGCTTGCGCTTCTTGAACTTGGCGCCGGCGAGCTTGGCCTGCGCCAGCACGCCATTGGCCCAGACGCCGTTGGCCATGAGATTGGTCGAGACATGCGAGCCCTTGCCGGTCCTCTCGCGCTGGAACAGCGCGGTGACGATCGCGCCGTAGAACGCCATCGCGCAAGGGTGATCGCCCATGCCGGCGACGGAACGGGCCGGCGTGGTCTCCTCGTCGGCGCGCACCAGATCCATCAGGCCGGAGCGGGCCCAATAGGCGTTGGAGTCGAAGCCGGGCTTGTTGGCCTCTTCGCCCTTCTCGCCATAGCCGGTGAAGGAGGCGTAGATCAGCCTGTCGTTGAGATGGGCGAGATGGTCGTAGGTGATGCCGAGCTTCTGGCGCACCTGCGGCGGCATGTTGGTGATGAACACGTCGGCCTCGGCGACGAGCTTGTACAGCACCTGCTGCGCGTCGGGCTTGGTGAGGTCGAGCGCGAGGCTCTTCTTGTTGCGGGCCTCCAGCATCCACGCGAAATTGTGCTCGCTCGATGGATAGCCGGGCAGATTGGGCAGATTGCGGTAGGGGTCGCCGGCGCCGGGCGGCTCGATCTTGATGACGTCGGCGCCGAAGTCGGACAGCACGGTGGCGGCCGCGGGCGCCGCGATGAAGCTCGCGCAGTCCAGGACCTTGAGCCCGTCAAAAATGCCTTTTTCCATCGTGCCGTCGCTCCCGTGGCGCTTGTTGGTGTTTTTTCCGGTAGCTGGAATTATCGCAAAGCGATGATCCCGATCGGACCGCCATTTGACCCATCTGGGGGGCACGATGCAACGGCACTTTCTTACCCTCCCCTTTACCCTCCCCTGGAGGGGGAGGGTCGACGCGAATGAAATGAGCGGCGGGGTGGGGTGACGGTCTCTCCACTCGTGTGTTGCCCGTGCGGAGAGATCACCCCACCCCGACTCACATTTCGCTTCGCTCAATGCGAGTCGACCCTCCCCCTCCAGGGGAGGGTGCGCACTTTACTCCACGCCGGCCATCAGCGCCGCGTTGCCGCCCGCGGCGGCGGTGTTGATGGTGATCGTCTGCTCACTGGCGAAGCGCGCGAGGTAATGCGGGCCGCCGGCCTTGGGGCCGGTGCCGGACAGGCCGCTGCCGCCGAACGGCTGCACGCCGACCACCGCGCCGATCATGTTGCGGTTGACATAGATATTGCCGACCTGGAGGCGGTCGATCACGTGCTCGATCGTGTCGTCGATGCGCGAATGGATGCCGAGCGTCAACCCGAAC
This sequence comes from Bradyrhizobium pachyrhizi, assembly GCF_001189245.1. Taxonomy (GTDB): domain Bacteria; phylum Pseudomonadota; class Alphaproteobacteria; order Rhizobiales; family Xanthobacteraceae; genus Bradyrhizobium; species Bradyrhizobium pachyrhizi. The sequence continues at coordinate 153,728 of NZ_LFIQ01000116.1, forward strand.
CCGGTCGCCTCGATCGCGGTCAGCACCTCGCCGAGCTTGTCGGCGCGGTAGCGCACGACGTGCAGGATCGGGCCGAACACCTCTTCCTTCAGTTGCCCGGCCGCCGACAGCTCGAAGATGTGCGGCGCGACGAAATTGCCTGACGGCGCCTCGCCGGCGAGATGCACGCGCGCCTCGTGCTTCATCCGCGCGATATGCGCATCGAGCCGCTGCTTGGCCTCGGCATCGATCACCGGTCCGATATGCGTCGACGGTTCGGAGGGATCGCCGATCTTCAATTCGCGTGCGGCGCCCGCGATCATCTCGATCATGCGGTCCGCAACGTCGTCCTGTACGAACAACAGGCGCAGCGCCGAGCAGCGCTGGCCGGCGGAGCGGAACGCCGAGGTCACGACGTCGTCGGCGACCTGCTCCGGCAGCGCGGTGGCGTCGACGATCATGGCATTGATGCCGCCGGTTTCGGCGATCAGCGGCACGATCGGGCCGTCCTTGGCGGCGAGCGCGCGGTTGATCGATCGCGCGACTTCGGTCGAGCCGGTGAAGACGACCCCGGCAATGGCGGAATTCGCCACCAGCGCGGCGCCGACCGCGCCGTCGCCCTGGATCAGATGCAGCGCCGATGGCGGTACCCCGGCCTGATGCAGCAGGGCGACGGCTTCGGCTGCGATCCGCGGCGTCTGCTCGGCCGGCTTTGCGATCACCGCGTTGCCCGCCATCAATGCCGCCGTCACCTGGCCGAGGAAGATCGCGAGCGGGAAATTCCACGGCGAGATCGCGACGAACGCGCCGCGGCCGTGCAGCTCCAGCACATTGCTTTCGCCGGTCGGCCCCGGCATCGTCTCGCCTTCGCCGAACAGCTTTTGCCCCAGCGCGGCATAGTAGCGGCAGAAGTCGATCGCCTCGCGCACTTCCGATAGCGCATCATCGAGCGTCTTGCCGCCCTCGCTTTGCAGCAAAGCGAGGAAGTGGGCGCGGCGCTGCTCGAGCAGGCCCGCGGCCTTGTCCAGGATCGCCGCACGGTTTGTGGCCGGCGTGGCGTTCCAGGCCTTGTAGCCCCGGCGCGCCGCGGCAACGGCGACATTCGCCTGCTCGGTTGTTGATGGGGTGACGGAAGGCGAAGCCTTTTGCTCGGCCGCGATCGCCGATGTCAGCGCGCCCAGCGCCTTGCGCTCGCCGAATTCGACGCCGTGCGAATTCTCGCGCTGCGGCCGATAAAGCTCGGCCGGCAACGGAATTGCGACGTGAGACGCTTTGTTGTCGGCGCCGATGATCTCGGCCGGGCGGCGCAGCAGGTCCACGATGGACACGCGATTGTCGGCGGCCAGCGCCACGAAGGACGAGTTGGCGCCGTTCTCGAGCAGCCGCCGCACCAGATAGGCGAGCAGGTCGCGGTGGCTGCCGACCGGCGCATAGGTGCGGTGAGCGATCTCGGGCCTGTCCTCGCCGAGCTGCGCGTAGAGCGCTTCACCCATGCCGTGCAGCCGCTGGAATTCGAAGCTATTGGGATCATCGGCGAGTTCGAGGATGGTCGCGACCGTCAGCGCGTTGTGGGTGGCGAATTGCGGAAACAGCCGCGGCCGCAGCGCCAGCAGCTTGCGCGCGCAGGCGACGTAGTTCAGGTCGGTCATCGCCTTGCGGGTGAACACCGGATAGCCGTCGAGCCCGCGCTCCTGCGCGCGCTTGATCTCGGTGTCCCAATAGGCGCCTTTGACCAGGCGCACCATCATCCTGCGATCCAGCGCGCGCGTCAGCGCATCGACATAGTCGATGACGTCGGCGGCGCGCTTCTGATAGGCCTGGATTGCGAGGCCAAAGCCGCCCCAGCCGGCCAGCGAGGGGTCGGCGAACGCGGCGGCGATGACGTCGAGCGACAGCTCCAGCCGGTCGGCCTCCTCGGCATCGACGGTGAAGTTGAGGTCGAACGCCTTGGCGCGGCGCGCGAGATCGATCAGCTGCGGCACCAGCTCGGTCATCACCCGCGCGTGGCTCACCGCCTCGAAGCGCGGATGCAGCGCGGATAGCTTGACGGAGATGCCGGGCCGGTCGGGCAGGGGCTGATCGCCGGCCGCCTTGCCGATCGCATCGATGGCGCGGGCGTAGGATTCGAAATAGCGATGGGCATCGTCGGCGGTGCGCGCACCTTCGCCCAGCATGTCGAACGAATAACGCGAGCCGCGCGCGGTGTGCGCTTGCGCGCGCGACAGCGCCGCCTCGATGGTCTCGCCGAGCACGAAATGGCTGCCCATCAGCCGCATCGCCTGTCGCGTCGCGGCGCGC
>NZ_LFIQ01000116.1:156014-179227 GCF_001189245.1 Bradyrhizobium pachyrhizi
ACATGCCGAGCGCCCAGGCCGAGGCGTTGACCAGGAACGCGCTCGATCTGGTCTCGTGGTTGACGAAGTCGCCCTGGCCGAGCTTGTCCTCGATGAACTGGTCGGCGGTGCGCGCATCGGGTACCCGCAGCAGCGCCTCCGCCAGCACCATCAGCGCCAGCCCTTCCTTGGTCGACAGCGCGAACTCCCGCAGCATGTCCTCGACCCCGCCGAGCGGATCGTCATTGGCCCGGATCGCCTCGATCAGGCGCGTCGCGGTGCGGTCGATCCGTGCCTCCGCCTCCGCGCCGAGCGTTGCATCCTGGCGCAGGCGGGCGGCGATGACGGCGTCGTCGGGCGCGTAGGGTGCGCTGAACGGGGGCGGCAACGGGTCTGGCATGGCGGTCCCTTGAGATTGTGTGGGAACACGTACGCGCTAGCGAACCGTAGTTCGATAGACAAATTAGCAGATTTGCCTTAGAAAATCAGGATCAATTCGAGAATTGCCGTAGATATGACAGAGATCGATAAGACTGACCGGAAAATCCTCTCGATCCTGCAAGGGGATGGCCGGATTGCCAATGTGGAACTGGCGGAACGGATCGGCCTGTCGCCGACCTCGGTCGGCGAACGGCTGAAGCGGCTGCAGCGCGACGGCTTCGTCGAGGGCTATGGCGCGCGGCTCAATCCGCACCGGCTTGGCCTCGGTCTCTTGGTGTTCGTCGAGGTGCTGCTCGACAAGACCACGCCCGATGTATTCGAGAAGTTCGCCAGGGCGGTGCAGACCGCACCGGAAGTGCTGGAGTGTCATATGGTGGCCGGCGGCTTCGACTATCTGGTCAAGGCGCGGGTCGCCAACATGACCGCCTATCGCAGGTTTCTCGGCGAGACCCTGCTGGCGCTGCCGGGCGTGCGCGAGACGCGAACCTACGCGGTGATGGAGGAAGTCAAGCGCGATGCGCCGCTGCCGGTCGGCTGATATGCCCCGATCCGATCCACAGCCATGCGCCGGATGTCTTGGCATCGCGACACGCCCGCGATAATCCTTTGGTCGAGTTGGGGCAGTCGTTCATGAAAGATGCTGATCAGCCGATACGAATGAAGCGGGCCGGATTTGCCGGCGCGCTTGCTGTGCTCATGCTGTCGTTGCCATCTGCCATGCCGGCCCACGCGGCCGAGCTCAGCTCCGGCATCATGCAGCTCTACACCTCGGTCTCGATCTATCCGCCGTCGGCGACGGGGATGACCGTCTGTTACGGCTTCGTCTGCCGGCGTCGCGAGATGCTCGACTTCAGCGCAGCCGACCGGGCGGCCCTGGCCAAGATCATGGCCACGGGCCGCGCCAATGCCGCCGCCGAACGCGCGGCCGTGCAAAAGGCCGTGATCTGGTTCGACCGGCGCATGGGGCCGATCCTCGGCACCGACAAGCGCGTGGCGAAAGCGGATTTCCGCGCCAACGACGACAAGCACAATTATGATTGCTGGGACACGACGCGGAACACGACCAGCCTGATGCTGGTGATGCAGGCGTGGAACCTGTTCAAGTTTCATGACGTCGGGGATCCCCACTACCGCGGATTTTCGTTGGCGCAAACGCCGCACAACACCGCCGTTCTCGTCGAGCGCGCGACAAAGGTGGAATGGGCGGTCGATCTCTGGCCCCGCGGCTATCTGCAACCGCCTGATGTCATGACGGTCGCGAAATGGGTGACGGAAGATTGAACGGCTGAGCGTCGCAGCTGCGCGTTCCGCGCTGTTCCGTCCTTATTGATCGCAGGATAGCGTTCCGCGTGACGCTGGGAACCGAATTCCAAGACTCGAACAATAGCTTCGAATGATATGGTTCCAAAAAATACGTTCAGCGCCGATCACCATAAGAACCAAGTGACGCGTTAACACCGGCAGCATTCGGTCAACCCGAGGCTACCACATGCGTTCACGTTCGATCTGCATTGATGCCGCCAGCGGCGGCGTTCGTTTCCCACAGCTGCTGGCGCTTGCGCTGCTGCTTTGGCCAGCGCTTGCCGGCCCGGCCCGCGCAGGTGATGTCGAGGATTGCGGCGGGCCGCCGACGGACAAGGCCGAGGCGGCGTGCACGGGCATCATCAACGATACCGCACGCTCCACGGAGGACCGTACCAAAGCCTTCACCGGCCGCTCGCGATTTGACATCGCGCGCGGCAAGATCGATCAGGCCCTCAGCGATGCCGATGCCGCGGTGCAGCTGAATGGACAATTCGTGCCGGCGCTGATCGCGCGCGGCTATGTCCAGCAACGCAAGGGCAGCCTGGATCGGGCCCGCGCCGATTTCGATCGCGCGATCGAACTCGAACCGAAGAACCCGTTCGGCTTCCTGGCGCGCGGCAATCTGCGCGCCGACCAGCACGCCTGGAGCGATGCGATCTCGGATTACGGCCAGGCGATCACGTTGCGGCAGGATCTCCCCGCGGCGCATGTCGGGCGTGCGCGGGCCTATGTCGAAACCGGACAGCCCGATTTGGCGCTGGCCGACGCCAACACCGCGATTGCCGTCAACGCCGGCACGCCGAATGCATTCTACTGGCGCGGTCAGGCCTATCGCCGCAAGGGCGACATGGATAAAGCGATCGAGGATTTCTCGCGCGCGATCGCGCAGGCGCCGCAGGCCGAGCGTAACGCCTATTTCGCCCGTGCCCAGCTCTACAGCGCCAAGGGCGACTATGTCAGGGCCATTGGCGACTTCGACCGGCTCTTGACAATGCTTCCCGACAACAAGGAGATCCAGCAGCAGCGCCAGCAGGCGCTGGCGATGCAGGCCGAGCTGGCCAAGGCAGGCGGCGGCACGCCGCCGCATGCCGCGCCGACACCGGCGACGCCAGCTCCAGGCGCGACGGCGCCGCGAACCGCCACACAGGCGCCGGCGGCGGGTAACCAGCAGGTCGAGCAGGCCAAGCAGCTCGTCGCACAGGGCAACTATGCGGGCGCCGTTGCCAATCTCACCCAGGTGCTGGGCGGCGATCCCCGCAACGAGGCTGCGCTGCGCCTGCGTGCACTGGCCTATTCAAAGCTCGGCCGGTCGGCGGACGCGCGCAACGATCTCAATGCCCTGCTCAAGCTCAAGCCGGACGATCCGCAGCTGCTGGCGTCCCGCGCGCTCAATGCCGCCGGCATGCGGCGGTTCGATGAAGCGATGGCCGACGCCGGCCGTGCCATCACGCTCGATCAGAACAATTCGTTGGCTTATCTGGCGCGCGGCCTCGTCAAGGCCGGCACCGGCAAGGTGCAGGACGCGCTCGCCGACTACGATCATTCGATCTCGCTCAATCCCAAGGAGACGCTCGCTTTCACCGAGCGTGGGCTCGCTCATATCGGCCTCAACCAGCTCGACAAGGCGCTCCTGGATTTCGATCAGGCCCTGGCGCTGGTGCCGACCAATCTGATCGCCAAATCGTGGCGCGGCCTCGCGTTGATGCTCAAGGGCCGCGCAGATGAGGGACTGGTCGATATCGACGCTGTGTTGGAGCGAAGCCCGAACAATCCGACGGCACAGCTCGGCCGCGGGCTCGCGATGCTGACTTCCTCCCAGTACGACCGCGCCATTGCGGCCTTCGACCAGATCATCACGCGGGCGCCCAACGATGCCTTCCCGCACGTGCTGCGCGCCCGGGCCTATCTCGGGCTGAAGAAGCCGGATAACGCGATGAAGGATCTCAACTTCATCCTCTCTGCGCGGCCCGATTATCAGCCGGCGTTGACATTGCGCGGCATCACCTGGTCGGCGTTGCGCAACTACGACAAGGCGGTCGAGGATCTCGACCGGGCGATTGCGCAGAAGGAGACGGTTGAGGGCCTGTTCGCCCGCGCCAAGGCGCATGAGGCGCTCAACCATGCCGACAAGGCGACCGAGGACTTCCGCAAGGCAACTCGGCTCACGCCGTCAAGCGTGTTCGACGTGCTGGCGCAGGCCGAGTCGAAGCGCAAGGTCCAGGAGCTGTCGAAGAGGGTGCCGTGCGGCAACGGCCAGAGCGGCACCTGCCTGTGATGCTGCAAAGCGCAGCCGCGCGCTTCCCGGCGCAAAAGGTAGTCGTCGGCGCGCGAGCGGTGGCCGCCGAAATAGTTCAACGCCGTGGCGCGCGGGCAGCGTGCCCGCCCCGCCGAACGTCACGTTGTCTGGTGTGTGGATCGGCCCCCACTCCCGGATGGCGTCCGAGAGTGCGCCGCCGGATCTGGCGCTGTGACGCTAGACCTTGAGGTTTTCGGCTGACGTCTTGCCGCGATTTGCAATCTCTTCGTATTCAACCGACTGACCTTCGTTGAGGGTCTGAAGGCCAGCCTTCTGAACGGCTGAAATATGCACGAAAATATCCTTGCCGCCCGTTGCGGGCTGGATGAATCCATAACCCTTGGTCGGGTTGAACCACTTCACTGTACCTTTGGGCATTCCAGTCGTCTCCGCGGAATCAATCGAAAACAGACCAGTCGGTCCCCGCAAAAACCGGCTTGTCCGCGATGACAGGATAGCAGTTTGAAAAAAGCTGGGTAGATCAAACGACGGTGTGTTTTCGGCCGGAAACAACCCGCTTTGCGGGGGTTTTACGCCGGATTGCCCGTTTCGCGGTCAATTGATGCGCTGCAAGAAACGGATCGGTTCCAGTGTACCGAACTGGATCGATCGTCCCGCGCGCTGCCTTTTCGGCCGGCGCGCGGGGATCGACCGGCCGCGTCTCAATAGGTCGCGGAGAGGTATTCGACGATCTTGCCGACGTCGGCTTCGTCGATCGGCGCGCCGTAGACCTTGATCATCTTGGTCACCTCGGCCTGCCAAAAATCCTTCTTGAACTTCTCGCCCTGCGGCTGGGTCTTGATGTAGTCGGCCGAGTGGCAGGCGGTGCAGTTGTTTTGCACCACCTCGAGGTTGGGACCCGGCTTGAAGGCCGCGGTCTCCTCGGGGACCGTGTAGTTCACGGGCGCGGCGATGGCGGCGCCGATCGACAGCGCGGCGATCGCGGCGAGGGATGGAAGCAGCTTGCTGGTCATGATGCTTCTCCTCACGCTGCGGTGACGCGCACGGTTTCGACGACGTTGCGCAGATAGCCGGCCGGATTCCACAACGGATCCATCGGCTGGGTGTCGCCGGCATTGTTGGTGGCGCGCACCTTCAGCTCTGCGGGACCGGCAGCGAGCTTCACCGGCAACTTCCATTCGCGGAAGGCGTATTTGCCGAGGTCCTTGCCGAGCTTGGCCGGCGTCCAGCTCTTGCCGCCGTCGGTCGAGACCATCACCTCCTTGATGCCCTTGCCGCCGTCGAAGGCGATGCCGCGCAGCATGATGCGGCCGGCCTTCAGCTTGGCGCCGTCGGCAACGCTGGTGATGAACGAGCGCACCGTGAAGCGATTGATCGGGATCGTGGCCTTCGGTGCGGTGCCGGGCTCGACCGCGTTGTTCGGCGTATCCGGTATCCGGTAGGCGGACTTCATCCAGAAGCCCTCGAACACGTTGTCGATCACGGTGATCTCGTTGAGGTGCTTCACCCAATAGGTGCCGTAATAGCCGGGCACCACGAGGCGGAGCGGGAAGCCGTTGAGGAACGGCAGGTCCTCGCCGTTCATGCCCCAGGCCAGCATCACCTCGCCGTCGCGGGCGTGATCGATGTCGAGCGCCTTGACGAAATCCGGCGTCTTGTCGCTGACCGGACCGTCCATGCCGTTGAAGGTGACCTGCTTGGCGCCGGCCTGCACGCCGGCCATGTCGAGCACGGTCTTCAGCGGCACGCCGTGCCAGCGCGCGCAGCCCATCGCGCCGTTGCCGAGTTGGCCGCCGGCGACGCGCGGATTGAAGAAGCCGCGGCTGTTGCCGGAGCACTGGTTGACGGCAACGATATCGGTCGCCTTCAGCTTCCTGATGTCCTTCAGCGACAACTTCAGCGGCTTGTCGACCTTGCCCTTGATCTCCAGCGTGAACTTGTCCGGATCGAGATTGTAAGGGAGGTCGGCGAGATGATAGCGGACGAAGAACGCATTGTTCGGCGTGATCGGGCCGTCGTTGAAGATCGCAAACGGCGTTTCCAGCTGCGGCGGACGGGCGGTCAGGCCGATCATCGGGCGCTTTTGCGGGTAGCGCACGAGCGGCCGCTCGCCATTGCCAAAGGGCAGCGTCACGGTGTCGAGCGCGAATGCGCCCCTTGATCCCAGCCCCGCCACCAAAGCGGCCAATCCGGCGCGCTTCATCAAGTCTCGTCGATCGAGCATTCCGCTTCCTCCGAAGCTGTTCTGTCGTGAGCCGGTCATCACCAGGCCCAGATTGCCTTGCGCGCCTTCGCATCATGGAATGCGCGCGGTCCAAATGTCGCACCTGACAACCGCGAGTCAATTGAGCTTTCGCAGCGTTGCGTCGCAACAACGAAAAGCCCCGGTCGCGTGGACGACCGGGGCGTTTCCATCCAAGTAGAAGGTTCGATCAGTAGCAGACATTCACGGTGCGATAGCGATAGCCGTAAGGCGTCAGCACCAGGCGGGTGGCGTAGCAGCCGGAGTCGACGAAGCCGACGGCAACGCCCGGGCCACCCCAGAAGTGATGGTGATGCGGATGCCAGAAGAACGGCTTGGCGGAAGCTGCGGTCGGCGCCAGCGCGGCGGCACCGAGGGTTGCGGCAGTGGCGAGAGCGAGCGTGACTTTGCGAAACATGGTCTTCTCCTTCGGATGCGCGTTGAGCTCTGTCGCGGCGCGGTTGCAGTGTTACCCATCGCCAGTCAGTCGCATCCGGCACCGGGCACGTTCGAGCATCTCTGCTGAACGCACCGTCGGATGTGCGGCAGGTCACATTGGGCTAAAGCGGAGATGAACCGGTCAGGCCGCGACGGCACGCCGGTCGTCGACCAGCGTCGACAGGAGCTGCGTCTTTTCGACCGTGCGCACGGTCATCGGCTCGTTGCGGCCGCGGATCGCGACCTCCTGCGCCGGCAGGGCGTCGTCGGCTAGCCCGGCGGTGACGCGCACCTCGTCCGAGATGATAGCCTCGCAGGCCAGCGCTTTGGTCATATCCTGCAGCCGTGCTGCGACGTTGACAGCATCGCCGAGCGCGGTGAACACCATGTGGTCGCGATAGCCGATATCGCCGACGATCACCTCGCCGCCATGGATGCCGATGCCGAAGCGGATCGGCTCGCGCAGATCGTGGCTCAGGAACTGGTTCAGCTCGTCGATATGGGTTGCGATCAGCGCAGCCGCGCGCAACGCCTGGCGGCAGGCCACCTGCCGGTCGGTGGCAAGCCCGAACAGCGCCAGCATGCCGTCGCCGATGAACTGGTTGGGCCGCCCGCCTGCCTCCAGCACCGCCTGCGACACCGCGCCGAGGAAGCGGTTGACGATGAACACCGTGTCGAACGGCAGCCGCTTCTCGGCAAGCTGCGTCGAGCCGCGCATGTCGACGAACATGCTGACCAGATAGCGCTCCTGGCCGACCCGTGCCGGATTGGCGGCGTGCGCGTTGGCCGACGTCGTGCTCGGCAGGAACAGCTGGAAGAAGTTCAGGTCGGCGGTGGGCCGCAACTGGCAGGCCAGCCGGATCGACGGATCGTCATTGCCGACCCGGTGTAGCACGAAGGCTTCGCGCGGCGAGGGCTCGGGCAAGCCGGCGTGATCGCCGATGATGCGGATGCGGCAGGTCGAGCAGCGTGCGCGGCCGCCGCAGACGCTCGCATGCGGCACGTTGTAGCGCAGGCTTGCTTCCAGCACGCTCAATCCCTTCGGTACCCGCAGCGTGCGGCCGTTGCCGTAGGACAGCGCGATCATGCCGCCGCGGCGCTCCAGCAGGGCCCGCGCGCCGCGCGCCAGCAGCACGAGGCCGAGCAGGCCGAGATAGCCGATGGTCAGGCCGTCGGTGATCTTCTCGAGCGTGGTCCCCTGCGCCGCCGTGCCGAGCTTCTGCACCGACAGCTCCTCGCGCCGCCAGTCGGGATCTTGATAATCCGCGATCGTAACGCGGCCGCCCTGGTAGATGCCGAGCATCGCCAGGGTCGGGATCAGCACGGCTCCGGCGAGCAGGAACGGCGCGGCGCGCTTGAAGAACGGACGCAGCCGCAGCCAGAAATACAGGCCGATGCAGCCATGCACCCAGGCGATCACCAGCACCGCCAGCATCTGCCATAGCCGGTTCGGCGAGGCGATGAAGAAGGTGTACAGCTCCTGTGGGTAGAGCTTCTCTTGCCCGTACAGGGTCTGGCCGAGCCGTACGCCGACGACGTGGGCGACGATCAGCATAGGGATGCTGAGGCCGAGCGTCAGTTGCAGCGGCTCGATCGCCTTCCAGTGGAACTCGCGGCGCTGGTAGAGCGCCCAGATGCCGAGCCCGGTATGCACCAGGCAGGCGCTGTAGAACACGATCGCGACCGGCAGGAACTGCCAGAACTCGGTGTGGTAGTAGACCCCGATCGCCAGCGCCTGCGTCGAGATATTGCCAAGCGCGTGGTTGAGGAAATGGCTGATCAGGTAGGCGAACATGATCGCCCCCGTGACGATGCGGACCTGCCGCAGGCCGATACTGCGGGCCATGTCCTGCAAGTGCTCGCGCGAGGGGGAGGCCATGTGACTCATGATCGGCAAGTCTAGTGGTTAATTCCCGCGCTGAACACCACCGCGGGTCCGCACGAGCCGTGAGGGCAGGCCGCGCGGCACGTTGACACTCCGTTAAGAGTCGAACAAAAAGCGCGCCGTGACGATAGCCCAAACCGAACCTGGAGCCGATAACAACAGCGTTAAGCCGGCCCGTTCGCGCGCGCCGGATTGGCGGGGCGTCATCGCCGTGATCGTTGCCATGACCGCGATGCGGCTGGTCTACGCCCATGCGCTCGATCTGCGCACCGACGAGGCCTATTACTGGACCTGGTCGAAGGAAAATGTGCTGTCCTTCCTCGACCATCCGCCGATGGTCGCCTGGTTCATCCGCTTCGGGACCGCGATCCTCGGCGATACCAATCTCGGCGTCCGCCTCGGCGGCATCGTGGCGATGCTGGCCACCGAGCTCCTGCTCGCCGACATCGTCCGGCGCGTGACGGCCAACAACATCCGCGCGGTGATGCTGGCGCTGCTGCTGCCGGAGGCGGCGCTGTATTACGGCCTCTTGATGGCCAAGGTCGCGCCCGATACGGCGCTGATCCCGTTTTCGGTGGCGATGCTATGGTCGCTGGTCCGGCTTGCGCAAAGTGGTGACGGGCGCTGGTGGCTCGCGGCGGGGCTGTTCGCCGGGCTGGCGCTGCTGTCGAAATTCACCGCGATCATGTTCGCGCCGGCGGTGCTCGCCTTTGCGCTGGTGCCGGACTGGCGCTGGCGCTGGTTGCGCAGCCCGTATCCGTATCTTGCCGCGCTGATCGCGATTATCGTGTTCGCGCCGGTGCTGATCTGGAATGCCGAGCATGACTGGGCCTCGTTCCGCTTCCAAGCGGTGCGCGCCACCGCCGAGCGCGCCTTCACGCTGCGCACCGTCGGCGAGTTCATCGGCATGCAGTTCGGCCTGGTCGGCTTCGTGCTGCTGCCGGTGACGCTGTTCGGCACCGCGCTGACGGTATGGCGCGGCTACCGCAAGCGCGAGCCGATCGCGATCCTGCTGGCGACCGCGGTGCTGGTGCCGTTCATCTACTTCCTCTGGAAGTCCTTGACGCTGCGGGTCGGCGACACCTGGCCGATGTTCCTGTGGCCGGCCGGCTTCGCGGCGGTTGCCATCAACGTCACGCGGATGCCGTTCGAGGGCTGGTCGGTCGGGCTCGTCAAATCGACGGTCTATTGGGCGCGGACCGCGATCACATCAGGCATCGTGTTCGTCGTCTGCGTCTTCCTCTATTACATGTTCGCGCCGTGGAATCTGATCGGGCGCACCGATCCGATCGGCACCGAGGCAGGCTACGATGTGGTGGCCGCGCGCACGCTGACGCAGGTTGAGGCGACCGGCGCGACCTGGGTCGCGACAACAGATTATCGCACCTATGCGATGCTGCGCTGGTTGCTGCGCGGGAAGGTGACGGTCATCGAAATCAACGAGCGGGGCCGCTTCCAGGGCTTTGCCGATCCCGGCATGAGCAAGATCCGCGATCACGCCGGCATTTATGTCGGGCGCGAGCCCGAGAACAATCTGCCGCTGTGGCGCGAGACATCAGCGGTGCGCCAGCCGCTGGAGCGCGTGACGCGCAGCTGGCGCGGCATGGCGATGGACACCTATTCGCTGGAGAAGATCAGCGGCTGGACGCCCGATCTGTCGCCGCCGCCGGACACCACTTTCTTCCGCTGGCGCGTGCTGGCCGCCTCCTTCTCCCCGCTTGCGGGGACGAGACGATCAGAGCTCGCTCTGCGAAGGTCGGGATGAGGGGGAGTCTCCGCGGGGACGGCGAGAATTGGTCTCGCAGAGACTCCCCCTCACCCGGAATTTGCGCTTCGCGAGAATTCCGGCCTCTCCCTGCAAGCGGGGCGAGGCAAGCACCTCATTCCTCTTCCTCGCGCTTGCGGATCAGGTCCTTCGCGAGATCCGTCAGCGCCGGGCGCGGCAGGGCGTTGAAGGGAAGCGGGCGGGTGACGTCGATCGCGGCGAGGCCGAGCCGGGCGGTCAACAGGCCGTTGAGCATGCCTTCGCCGAGGCGTTGCGACAGTTTTGCCGCGATGCCGTGACCGAGCATCTGCTGGATCAGGCTGTCGCTGGCAGCCATGCCGCCGGTGATGGCGAGGTGCGCGATGACGTGGCGCAGCAGCCGGATCATGCCGAGCGCGCCGGGCCGGCCGCCATAGAGCCGCGCCAGTTGGCGGATCATCCGCAAGCTCGCCACGAACACGAACAGCACGTCGAACAGCGCGCGCGGGCTGACCGCGGTGACGACCGAGACGCGTTGCGCGGCGGTCGATACCAGCCGTCGCGCCTCCTCGTCGAGCGGCGTCATCAGCTCGCGTTCGGCGAGGCGGATCATATCGGCGCCGTCGATGATGTCGTCGGTGTGGCTCTGCAGCGCGCTGCGGGCGCGGGCGAGCTGCGGGGTCTGGTGCGCGAGCTTGAGCAAATCGGCAACGATCGCGCGGCTCGCGGCCCGGTCGTCGCTGATCAGCACCTCGGCGGCGCGCAGATGCAGCTTCTCGATCGTCGCAAGCCTTGCCAGGCCGACGAGCTCGCGCGTGGTTACGACCGCGAGCGCCACCGCGGCGACGACCGCGAGCGCGAGCCCGAGGAAGCCGAGGCCTTCATTGCGCGCGAACAGGTCCTCGACCAGATTGATGACGCCAAGTCCGGTGCCGAGCACCATGAGGCCGGCGACCGCGCTCCAGAACAGTGTGCCCCAGCGGAAGCCGCGGCGCGTCGGCACCAGCGGCGTATCAACCGGCACCGGGAGCTGCGCGGGCTCGGCCTCGGGCACGATCTGGATCGTGCCGCGGGTGAGGCGGCCGCCGTCGTCCGGATCCATCACGACCACGCCGGGATCGTCGAGCTTGAACGTCGCCGGCCGCCGCGGGGGCGTCTTCTCGTTCATTGCAGTTTGTCTCCGATCAGGAACTGGAGGGCGCGGTCAAGGCGGATGTGAGGCAGCGCCGGCTCTGCATCGCCGTTTCGTTCCAGCTTTGGCGGACGGAAGCGCAGGAAGCGGTAGTCCGCGGCCTCTGTGTCCGAGCTTGAGAGACCGCGGAAACCGCCGTTGAACAGCTCCTCCGGATTGTCGGGCAGGTCGCCCGGAAAGGTCGCAACTTCCGTCTCGCCGTCAAGCGGCTCGCCATTGGCGACCTCGCCCGGCGCCGGCGTGCCGAGGATCGACGGCAGCCGGTCGCGCCCGCGCTGGACCTGCGCCTCGCGCGTGGCGCGCACCGCGGCGAGCGCGACGACGTCGATGTCGGCGCCGGCATATTCGGCGCGCTCGGCGGCCTTGGCCACGATCCGCCGCAGCACGGCCTCCAGCCGGTCGTGGCTCTGGTGGTGCAGATGGTCGGCCTTGGTAGCCGCGAACAGGATGCGGTCGATGCGCGGCCGGAACAGCGCGCTCAGGATCGTGCTGCGGCCGATCCGGAAGCAGTCGAGAATGCCGGCGAGCGCGGCCTCGAGATCGTGCAGCGCCTCGGGGCCGGCATTGAATGCGGCGAGCGCATCGGCCAGCACGATCTGGCGGTCGAGCCGCGCGAAATGGTCGCGGAAGAACGGCCGCACCACGACGTCCTTGTAGGCTTCAAAGCGCCGCCGCATCATCGCCCACAATGAGCCGTCGGGCGCGCCGCCGCCTGCGGGCACGTCGAGCGGCGCAAAGGTGAGTGCCGGCGTGTCGGCGAGATTGCCGGGCATCAGGAAGCGGCCGGGCGGCAAGAGGCTCATCGCGAAACGCTCGTCGCGGCAGGCGCGCAGATAGTCGGTGAACAGGCGTGCTTCGGTGAGCGCGGCCTGCTCGTCCTCCTTGCCCTCTGGCTTCAGCGTCGCGAGATGCGCATGCCAGGGCGCCGCGAGTTTTGCGCGCAGCGGCTCGCGCGACAGCGCAAGGCTCTCCGCCGACCATTGCTCGTAGCTCTTGTTGAGCAGCGGCAGATCGAGCAGCCACTCGCCGGGATAGTCGACGATATCGAGGGTCAGCGTGCGGTCCGCGCCATTTTGCCGCTGATACTCGATCACGAGACGGAGTTCGGAGATGTCGGTGGTCGAGCTCGGCCAGTGCCGCTCCTCGACCAATGTCCGGACATGGTTCTCGTAGGCGAAGCGCGGCACCGCATCGTCAGGCTGCGGGGCGAGATAGGCGCGCGCGATCCGCCCCGAGGCATAGGCCTCGAACACCGGGAAGCGGCCGCCGCGGGTCAGGCCGTGCACCAGCGCGGTGATGAACACGGTCTTGCCGGCGCGCGACAGGCCGGTGACGCCGAGCCGCACCGTCGGGTTGAAGAACCCCTCGCCGTAGTCGAGCAGCGCCCGCGCCGAGAGACGGGCTTCCTCGACGATATCAGTGAAGCTGGGGGGCATGGAGGGTTAACGATAAACCCGGCAGGAGGGACCAAAAGGGGCGGGCGATCACCCGCAAGGTGGCGATTATCGGGCCAAAATCAAGCTTCACATTTCCGGCGCCTTTGCAGGCGAGGGGATTGTCGGGGGCACGGGAATTGAACGCGTCACACCGCCCGCGCTCCCCATCGTCCATCGGCCTACGGGAAAGCCTGCATGACGGTCTTCCGCCTCAAGCAACTTGCCTCGACCTCGATCCACGCGGCCGGCGCCGCGCTGTGGAACTACGACCGTGCCGAGCTGATCGCCGACGGCGTCGTTCATCTGGTCGGCGTCGCTTTCGGGCTGGTGGCCGCCACCGCGCTGATCGTCTTGACCGCGGTCTATGCCGGTCCGTTCGACATCGCCGTGGTCTCGGTCTATGTCGCCGGCCTGCTCGCGATGCTGGTGCTGTCGGCGACCTATAATCTCTGGCCGGTGTCGCGCGCCAAATGGGTGCTGCGGCGCTTCGATCACTCTGCGATCTATCTGTTGATCGCCGCAACCTATACGCCGTTCATCGTGGAACTGAAGGACAGCACCTTCGCGATCGCGCTGCTGGTCGGGGTGTGGTGCGTGGCGATCGTCGGGATCTGGCTGAAGCTGCGCTATCCGGGCCGCTTCGACCGGCTCTCGGTCGGGCTTTATCTCGCGATGGGCTGGAGCGGCATCATGCTCTACGACCGCGTCGTGAAGGCGCTGCCGGCGATGGCGCTCGGCTTCGTGCTGGCCGGCGGCATCCTCTACAGCCTGGGCGTGATCTTCCACTCCTGGCGGCGGCTGCGCTTCCAGAACGCGATCTGGCACTGCTTCGTGCTGCTCGGGGCCGCCTGCCACTACACGGCCGTGTTCGACGTCGTGCTGGCGAGCTGAGCGGTCCGCCGGCGTTACGCACAGGGCCGGGCCGGCCTCGCGAAAAGATCATGCATCGGCAAAAGATGGGATATCATGATCCCTCTGTTTGAACATGAGACCGGCTTTCCGGATCATGCGCTGAAATCAAGATATCGGGAGGATGGCCATGCAGGTGGCAGGTAAGGTTGTGGTGGTCACCGGCGGTGGCAATGGCATCGGCAAGGCGCTGTGCGAGGCATTCCATGCCGTGGGCGCGTCGAAGGTCGTGGTCGTCGACCTCGATCATGGCGCGGCCGAGAAGGTCGCGGCAACGGTCGGCGGTGCCGCCTTCAAATGCGACGTCGGGCAGGAGAAGAACATTCTGCATGTGATCGACGAGACCGAGCGCATGTTCGGCCCGATCGCGCTGTTCTGCTCCAATGCCGGCATCGGCGGCGGCTTCGACCCACTGTCCAAAAATGCCGGCGGTACCTCGGACGAGCCGTGGTCGCGGAGCTGGGCGATCCATGTGATGGCGCATGTCTATGCGGCGCGGCATCTGGTGCCGCGCATGAAGACGCGCGGCGGCGGCTACTTCCTCAACACGATCTCGGCCGCGGGCCTCTTGTCGCAGGTCGGCAGCCCGGCCTATTCGACCACCAAGCACGCCGCGGTCGGCTTTGCGGAAAATCTCGCGATCTCGCACCGCGCCGACAACATCAAGGTCTCGATCCTCTGCCCGCAGGGCGTCGACACCAACATGCTGCGCTCGATCCCGAAGGGCCCGCAGTCCGGCGACGGCGATCTTTCCGCCGAGCAGGTCGCGCAAGATGCACTCAAGGGCATCGAGCAGGAGACCTTCCTGATCCTGCCGCATCCGCAGGTGCTCGGCTACATGCGCAAGAAGACCGAGAATTACGACCGCTGGATCGGCGGCATGGCCAAGATTCAGGCCAAGATGCGGGAAGCGCACGGGAAGTGAGACCTGTAGCCCGGATGGAGCGAAACGTAATCCGGGTCGAACGTGCGCGCGTGAATCCTGGATTTCGCTGCGCTTCATCCGGGCTACGATATCGCCCGCGCAACTGAGGCGGCCTCAATCCTTTGCGATCTGCGCGATCTTGTCGCGCAGATAGGCATCCATCAAATCGGGTGCCGAGGCGCCGAACATCCTGATGCGGCCGGTGTGCAACAGCAGCAGGAGGCCGGTCGCATGCGCGAAGCAGTCCACCATCACCGTGTTCGCCTTCGACCTGGAGGCGCCGAGCGCCTCTGCAGCTTCGGCGATCGGATGCAACGCCGCCTCCAGCGCGGCGTTCAGCGCGTGATCGCGGTCATGGCCGAGCCCGGCCGGCTTCATGCCGCCGCGGAACAAATAGAAGCCGAGATCGAGGTCGCGCGGGTTGTCCGCGTAATAGCGGAAGAAGCTCATGCCTGCGGCGTGCAGCTTCTGCCTGGCGCCGCGCGTCGTCGCGACTGCCGCACTGACGGCTTCGCCGAGCGAAGCCAGCGATTGCCGCAGCACCTCGGCGTAGATCGCTTCCTTGGAATCGAAATGGAAGTACAGCGCCGCCGGCGTGTAGCCGGCCCGCGTCGCGATCGCCCGCAGGCTCGCGCCCTCGAGGCCTTCCTCCGCGAACACGCTGCGCGCCGCGTCGAGGATCAGCTCCCGCTTGTGGCGGCTGACCGCTTCCTTCCTGCTCTCGCGCATCTGCATGTTCAGGCGAATCCGTTCTTGACTCAATTCTAACAGCGTTAGATAATTTAACAGTGTTAGAATAAATGAGCAAGGGAGAAGCGCCATGCTGATGACGGCTGCGGACTACCGGGAATCCCTGCGCCGCTATAAGCCGCGTGTGTTCGTCAACGGCGCGGCCGTTGCGAGCGTCGCGGACGAGCCGTTGCTGGCGCCGGGCGTGGCGGGCGTCGGCGTAACCTATGATTTCGCGCTGCAACCCGAGCATGTGCCGATCATGACGGCGCGGCAGGGCACCTCGGGCAAGACCGTCAACCGCATGCTCCACATCAATCGGAGCTCGCAGGACCTGCTCGACAAGCTCGAGGCGGTGCGGCTGGTGTGCAGGACGTCGGGCTGCGCGCAGCGCTACCTGACCCATGATGCGCTGAACGGTCTCTATCAGGCGACCAGGCTGACCGACGATCGCCACGGCACCGATTACAGCCAGCGCTTCCTCAACTATCTGCACGAGGTGCAGGACCAGGATCTGACGCTCGGCATCGCCATGACTGATGCGAAGGGCGACCGCTCGAAGCGTCCCGGCCTGCAGGCCAATGCGGACGTCTACGTCCATATCAAGGAACGCCGGCCCGACGGCATCGTGATCCGCGGCACCAAGGCGATCGTGACCGGCGCACCTTACATGCACGAATTCCTTGTCATGCCGTGCCGCACCCATGTGCCTGCCGACAAGGATTTTGCGGTCTGTTGCGCCGTGCCGGTCGATGCGCCCGGTGTCACCATCGTCGCGCGTCCGGCCGGCCGGCCCGGTGATACCGCGGCGAAATTCTCCGCCAAGTACGGCCAGTCGGTCGGCGTCGTGATGTTCGACGACGTGTTCGTGCCGCATGATCGGGTGTTCCTCGCCGGCGAGACCGAGGAGGGCGGTTTCCTGACGACGTCCTACGCCACGCATCACCGGCATTCCTGCATCGGCGCCCGCGCCGGCTTCGGCGATCTCTTGATCGGCGCCGGCGCGCTGATGATCGAGGCCAACGGGCTCGATGCCGAGAAGCACGCGCATATCCGCGAGGCGATGGTCGAGCTCATCACCATCACCGAAAGCTTTTACGCCTGCGGCGTCGCCTCCTCGGTCTACTGCACGAAGGATCCGGCGGGCTCGGTGATGCCGGATGCGGTGTTCTCCAACATCGGCAAGCTGCTGCTCGCGACCAGGATCTACGACATGCACCGCGTCGCGCACTACGTCTCCGGCGGGCTGATCGTCGCGCTGCCGGGTCCCGACGAGGATCACAATCCGGAAACGCGCGCCTCGCTTGCCGCTGTCATGGGCGGACGTCCCGATATCCCGGCCGAGCAGCGCGCCGAGGTGGCGCGGCTGATCGAGGACCTCACCGTCTCGCACGAAGCCGGCTGGTATTCGGTGATCTCGTTGCACGGCGGCGGCTCACCGGAGGCGATGAAGCGCGAGATCTGGCGCAACTATCCGGTGATGGAGAAGGCCGAACTGGTCGAGAATTTGCTCGGCCGCGGCCTTGTCGACCAGCGACAACGGGTCTCGAAGCAGCCAGGACGCTGCTGCGCAACCGGCTGCGAGGTGCCGACGCCGTCAGCGGCGGCGCTGGAGCAGCAACACGCACTCTTGCAGGATGGGTAGAGCGAAGCGAAACCCACCAAATCCTATCCGCGGGCAGAACGATGGGTATCGCTTCGCTCCACCATCCTACGGACCCTTGCTCACGCCTTCTGTGTGTAAAGCAGCGGCACCGCGGAATCCACCATCACCTCGATCAGGCTGGTGCCCTGATGCGACAGCGCGCGCGTGTAGGCGCTTGCGAGCTCGGCCGACTTCGTCACCCGCAAGGCGTCGCAGCCCATGCCTTCGGCGAGCTTGACGAAATCGATGCCGGGCAAATCGAGGCCGGGCACGTTCCGCACCTGCATCACCTGGCTGAACGAGCGCATCGCGCCGTAGCCGGAATTGTTCAGCACCACGACCGTCAGCGGCAGCTTGCGCTGCGCTGATGTCCACAGCGCCTGGATCGAATACATCGCCGAGCCGTCGCCGATCAGGCAGACCGTGCGCCCGGTGCGTCGACCGAGCGCCATGCCGACCGCGGCCGGCAGGCTGTAGCCGAGGCCGCCGCTAGCCATGGTGTAGAAGCTGTCCTGGCCGTGCATCGGCATCGCCTTCTGCATCAGCGGACGGTGGGACGGTATTTCCTCGATCAGCGCATCATGCGGCCCCATCGCGGCCGAGAGCGCGTGCAACGCATATTCGGCGGGGATCGGGTCGCCGGTGGCCGGCGCCGGCGGCAGGACACGGCCGGTCGGCGCGGCGCGTTTCGTCTCGGGCAGCATCTCGAGCAGCGCCGTCAGCGCCGGCTTCATCGTCGCGACGATGCTGTGGCCGGTCGGCGTCATCGCGGCGGCATCCGGATCGTCGGTGATCTGGAAGATCGTGGTCGAGCCGTCGAAGATCGCGGCATGGCCCTCGACATGGAAGGTGAAGACCGGCGCGCCGATCACGACGACAAGATCGTGATCGCGCAGCGCATCCGAGAGCTGGCCCGGCGCGGCATGCAGGAAGCCGGCGAATTGCGGATGCCGCTCGGGGAACGAGCAGCGCGCCGAGAACGGGCTCGCCCAGACCGCGGCTTTCGATTTCTCGGCGACCTTCACCATGAGATCGACCGCCTCGGCACGATCGACGGCCGGTCCGACGACGAGGGCAGGGCGCTTGGCCTCGCCGAGCGCGGCCACCAATGCCTGCATCGCCGACAGGTCGGGCCCGATCTCGCGGCTGACCTGGCGCGCGTCGAGCGGCTGCGTCGCATGCGCCCAGTCGTCGATCGGCACCGAGACGAAGGTCGGCCCGCAGGGCGGCTGCATCGCGACATAATAGGCGCGCGCGATCGCGGCGGGCACGTCTTCGGCGCGCGCCGGCTCGACCGCGAATTTCACGTAAGGCCGCGGGAATTCGGAGGCCCGCTCGGCATAGAGGAAGGCCTGCAGCGGCATGATCGAGCGCGCCTGCTGGCCCGCGGTGATCACCAGCGGGGTCTGGTTGCGATAGGCATTGTAGATGTTGCCGAGCGCGTTGCCGACGCCGGCCGCCGAATGCAGATTGACGAAACCGGCATTGCGCGTCGCCAGCGCATAGCCGTCGGCCATGCCGACGACGGAAGCCTCCTGCAGGCCGAGCACGTAGTCGATGTCGTCGGGCCAGTCGCTCAGGAACGGCAGCTCGGTCGAGCCGGGATTGCCGAACACCTTCTTGATGCCCCATGCGCGAAGCAGGCCGAAGGTGGCGTCCTTGACGGTGACGGTCTTGCCTTTGCTGGCGGCGGGTTTGCGCGACGACATCGGGCGGCTCCCATTTCTGTCTTGTTACGTTCCGTCATTGCGGGCGGCAAAAGCGGAAAGGCAATCCACCTGTCGATGGATTGCCTGACGATGTCAAGCCGCTGGGCCCATAGTTGCTGCGGCAACGGCTGCAAATTGCGGCTAGTTGGCCTTCTGCAGCGCGGCGGTCTGCTTGGCGAGCTGCTTGTCGAAATCCTGCTCCAGCCCGGCCACGTAGGTGGCATTTTCGCCCGGCTTGACGAACGGGTTCGGCGCGCCGTCCTTCATCTGCGCCCGCCTGGCCTGCATGTCGTAGACCTCCGGATGCGGCCCGAGCAGCACGTCGACCTTCATCGCCTTGACCTTGGTGAAGGTCGAGCGGTAGTCGTCGACGATACCAGGATAGGTCGGACGGCCGACCAGCCGGTTCAGCGCTACCGTTCCGCTGCAGAAGAACAGCACGTTGCGCGCCTGGCTGCCATCCTTGACCGTGATCTCCCAGCTGGTGCAGCCGGGCGAATGGCCGGGGGTGGTGTGCGCGGTCAGCGTGGTGTCGCCGAGCGTCACCTTGTCGCCTTCCTTGACGGTGCGATCGACCTTCACCGGCGTAAAGGCAAGATCGGTGTTGTTCTCGTCGCCCGGATAATAGCCGCCCTCGAGTAGCGGCTTGTCACGCTCGCCGGCGATCAGTTGCGCGCCGGTCTCCTTCTTGATCTCGGCAAAGCCGCCGGTGTGGTCGAGATGGGCGTGGGTGTTGAGGATGATCTTGATGTCGCCCTCCTTGAAGCCGACCTTGGCGATGTTGTCCTTGATCATGCCGGTCGACTGCTGCATCGCCGTGTCCATCAGGATCAGCCCTTGCGACGTTTTGATGACGTAGACCGCGATCCCGTCAGTGCCCACGTAGTAGATATTGTCGATGAGCTGGAACGGTTCGAACGGCGCGGTCCATTTCTTCATGACAACAGCCATGAAGTCCTTGAGCGTCTGAGCCTGCGCACCGGTTGCGATCAGGTGAGCGCGCACAGCGCGGCTGCGATCGTCCTCATGGTTGCCTCCCTGCTTGTTGTTGTTCGTGCACGGGCGGCACTATGCGTGCCGGCAACGCCGGGCGCAAGCTGCGGACCGCAAGCCGCCGGGCAGGCGGCCGTCCGTCCGGCGCATTCCTGTTCTGCGTTCAGCTCGCGTATTGGGCGATGCCGTGGCCGAACGACCAGTTCTCCTTGGCGACCTCGACGAGGTTGATGACAACATCGTCCGGCCGTCCCTGCAGCTGGCTCTGATAGTCGTCCACGATCCGCTTGTAGAACGCCTTCTTCATCTCGACGGTGCGCCCGGCATTCATGGTGATCTGGATGAAGATGAGGTCGTCGCTGTAGGTGTTGCCGAGATAGTTGTCGGCGTAGTTCAGATCGCCGCGGTCGTGCTCGGTGATGACCTGAAACTTGTCGTTCTCGGGCACGTTGATTACGTCGCGCATCGCCTTGTAGACGATCTCGCCAAGGGTTTTGCGATATTCGGCGGACTTGCCGCGCTTCAGATCGATGCGAACGAATGGCATGGTGGTCTCCTGTGTGATGCGGGGCTCGGCCCCGCGTGATCGGGATGTGCGACAGTGCAAATGGGCATTGTTCGCTTGCGCCGGCGGCGTCGGTGCGTTCAGCGGGCCGCCTTAAAGGCCTCCCAGCGCGCATCGCGCTCTTTCTGATATTTGGGCGTTCGCTCCGCGACCATGTCCGCCCAATGCAGCGGTTTGCCGCACGACTGGCAGATCGGACCGAGCCCCGCCGGCTTGCGACAGCTGAGATGCGTATAGTTCATGGAAAGACCGTCCCTGGGTGACTTGCACCAGGTCTCGCCCCAGGCGCGCAGCGCGAACATGACGGGGAAGAACGCCGCGCCCTTCTCCGTCAGATGATATTCGTGGCGCAGCGGCCGCTTGTTGTAGACGCGCCGCGTCATCAGTCCGTCCGCCTCGAGCTTCTTCAGCCGCGCGGTGAGCATCTGCGGGGTCGCGCCGGTATGGGCCTGAATCTCCTCGAAACGATGGTTGCGGGCGAACAGCTCGCGCAGCACCAGTACGGTCCAGCGGTCGCCCACCACGGTTTCGGCGCGCGCCACCGGACACAGCGTTTGGTCAGCAGGGTTGCCCTTTGGCCTTGCCATCACGTTTTCTTCATCCGGCATTGTTGCTATGATTTTCATAGCAATATGGGCTATCGTCAATGTGGGTGCAACGGGCGTTTCCGGCCCGGTCCCTCACATTTCAAGGAGCGCGCCATGAGTACCGAAGGCAAGAAACCGAGTATCGACATGAAGCTCGAGGTCGTGGTGATTCCGGTGTCCGATGTCGACCGCGCCAAGCGCTTCTATGAAAATCTCGGCTGGCGGCTCGACGCCGATTTCGTCAGGGCGGACGGATCCCGGGCGCTGCAACTGACGCCGCCGGGCTCGCCGACCTCGCTCCATCTCGACAAGGGATCCGCGCTGCCGCGCTTCCTGATCGTGAGCGACATCGAGGCGGCGCGTGCCGATCTGATCGCGCGTGGCGTCGATGTCAGCGAGGTGTTTCATCGCGGGGCGGCGGGCCGCGTCAAGGGACCCGATCCGGAGCGGCCGAGCTACGGTTCGCTCGCCACCTTCAACGATCCCGACGGCAATGTCTGGCTGCTCCAGCAAGTCACGCAGCGTCTGCCCGGTCGCGTCGACGGAAACAGCACAACTTTCGCTTCATCGGCCGATCTCGCCGCCGCGCTGCGCCGCGCAGCCGCAGCCCATGGCGATCACGAGAAGCGGACCGGCGGCCATGATGTGAACTGGCCCGACTGGTACGCCGACTACATCGTGCGTGAACAGGCGGGCAAACCGCTGCCGGAGTGAGCGATTAAACAGGAGTATCCGTCATGGCGGCGCGATCGATCGCGCAGTTTCGCGAACAGACCGCCGCGCTCGGCGTCAAGGTTGCCGGGACGTGATGTATGCCGGCCTGGTAGGCAGCGTTACGCCTTGAGGCTGGCACCGCGCTCGGACAAAACCTTCTCGGCTTTCGGCGTCAGCTCGTAGAGGTCGCCGTCCTTGGCGACGTACCCCTCCCTGATGAGCCGGTCGACCTCGCCTTGCACGTCGTCGGCGAAGGCAATGGATTGGGCGATGTCGCAGAGAACCGCGACCTGTTCATCTCTAAGCATGGCGTCCTCCGTCAGGGCGGGGAACGCGCAGGCCGGCATTCGGTTCCAAGGGGCCGGATGATACACCCGGCTTTCACCCGGTGAGCTGTGGCTCCGGGTGTTGCATCTTACCCATGCCGCGCGTCGAACACCGGCGCGTAGCCACCGCCGTCTCGACGAATATGAGCACAGCGCGGGCCGCGGAAGTGGGCCGGTATGACGAGACGGCCGCTGTCCGCGGCTTCCGCCAGGATCTTCATCCGCGTCTCGCGCGCAAGCTGTGGGTCGGCACAGGATGATGTCGACAGATCGGGCTGGAAGACCTGCACCGGATTGTGCACGGCATCACCGCAAAAGATCGCGCGATGTTGTGCGTAGTCCACCATCAGCCCCATCTGGCCGCTGGTGTGGCCCGGCAGCGGGACCAGCCGCAGGCCCGGTCCCAACTGATGGCCATCGTTGACCAGATCGACACGGCCTGCCTCGACGATCGGTATGACGCTCTGCTCCAGGGCGCGGGCATGGATCGGCGGGGCACACCCGGCATCATGCTGCGTCATCCAGTCGGCAAGCTCGCGGCGGCCGAACAGATACCGCGCGTTGGGAAAGGTCAGCTGCCAGCGGCCGTTGTGCTGGCGGGTATTCCAGCCGACATGATCGACATGCAGATGGGTGCAGAATACGACGTCGATGCCGGCCGGGTCGACGCCGCACGCGCGCAACCGATCGAGGAAGCCGCTGCCGCGCCGCCGATGCCATGCCGGAATCTCGGGGATGTCCTTGTGCTCGCCGATGCAAGCGTCGATCAGCAGCGTTCGGCCGCCGGTTCGCACCACAAAACTCTGGATCGCGTGTTTCGCGACGCCCCGGGCGAGGTCGATGAACACCGGCTCCAGCGTGGCACGATGCGCTTCGATCAAGTCGCGATCGTAGCCGGGCAGGAATTCGGCGAGCGGAAGGCCGAAATCGTCGTCGTCGACGATGACGTCGACTGTGGCGTCGCCGATCGCAAATCGCATGACCGCTCCTTCCCGGAGAACCGTGCATCTTGCCGCACGGTCACTATGCAGGTTGGAGCCATCGATCGCAAGTTGCGTCGCTTGTGAACGGCTATCAGACCATGCCGCGCAGCAGGCCGATCAGGCGGCCGCACTCATCGTCCGTGCCGACCGTGATGCGCAGAAAGTCCTCGATCCGCGGCTTCTGAAAATGCCGCACCAGCACGCCGCGC
>NZ_LFIQ01000116.1:179237-190364 GCF_001189245.1 Bradyrhizobium pachyrhizi
AGATCGGCGCCGCGATGGCTGGGATGGCGGGCGAACACGAAATTCGCCTGCGACGGCAGGACCTCGAAGTCCAGCTCAATGAGGCCACGGACCAGCGCCTCTCTGCTCCTGATGATGCGTTGCCGCGTCTCCTCGAACCACGCCTCGTCCTCGATGGACGCGACCGCGCCTGCGAGCGCGAAGCAGTCCAGCGGATAGGAGTTGAAGCTGTCCTTGACCCGCTCCAGCGCCTCGATCAGCGGGCGCTGGCCGATGGCGAAGCCGATCCGCAAACCGGCCAGCGCGCGCGATTTGGAGAGCGTCTGGATCACGAGCAGATTGTCGTGGTGCGCGACCAGCGGCACGGCGCTCTCGGCGCCGAAGTCGACATAGGCCTCATCGACCACTACCAGCCGGTCGGGATGCTCGGCGAGCAGCGCCTCGATCGCGGCGCGCGGCAGCGCGGTGCCGGTCGGTGCGTTCGGATTGCACAGCAGGATGGCGCTGCCGGGCCGCCGGTAGTCGGAAAGGTTCACCTGCATCGCTGCGTCGAGCGGCACGGTCTCGTAGCTGACGCCATAGAGGCGGCAATAGACCGGGTAGAAGCTGTAGGTGATGTCGGGAAACAGCAGCGGCGCATCGTGCTTCAGCAGCGCCGGGAAAGCGTGGGCCAGCACCTCGTCCGAGCCGTTGCCGACGAACACCTCGTCCGCCGTGACGCCGTAGCGCCTCGCGATCGCCTCACGCAGCGCGGTTGCGCGCGGGTCCGGATAGAGCCGCAGGCGATCCGTGGTCGCCGTGATCGCCGCCACCGCGCGCGGCGACGGCGGGTAGGGATTTTCGTTGGTATTGAGCTTGATGAGGCCGTCGATCTTCGGCTGCTCGCCGGGCACGTATGGCGACAGATTGTGGACGACCGAACTCCAGAAGCGACTCATGATCTGCGATCCAGGGATGAACGCGATCACAATAAGGAATACGAGGCGCCGATGAAAGCGCCTCTTTACTCTCTCGCATTATGACGCGCGTCGTGCTCGCGCGTTACCAGGTCGCCGTGCCTTTCATGGTCGGCTGGCCCTCGGCGTTCGCGGTCCACAGCTCCATCCCGCCGTCCTTGTCGCTGGCATTGATCGAGAACTCGCTGCCCTCGAACAGCGGCTGCACGCCGCGATAGGCGAGCTTCTTCGGCGGCTTGCCGCCGCGCAGCTTGGCGGCGAACTCGACGATGAAGGAAGCCTGCAGCGGGCCGTGGAAGATCAGCCCCGGATAGCCCTCGACCTTGGTGACGTAGTCGCGGTCGTAATGGATACGATGGCCGTTGAAAGTCAGCGCCGAGTAGCGGAACAAGAGCACCGGGTCGGAGACGTGGCTCTCGCGGTGCTGCGCGACCGGCGGAGGCGGCGGTGCCTTGGCGGGCGCAGCGCCCTGCGTGCTCGTCATCTCGCGATAGACGATGTCCTGCCGCTCGCGCACGGCAAGGCCGCGCGGGGTCGTCACCTCGTGATTGACCGAGACGAAGCACAGCGTGCCGGTCGAGCCCGATTTGACCGTGACGTCGACGATCTTCGAGGTGCGTTTGGCCTCATCTCCGATGCGCAGGCTGTCGAAGAATTCGAGCTCGCCGCCGGCCCACATCCGGCGCGGCAGCGGCACCGGCGGCAGGAAACCGCCGCGGGTCGGGTGGCCGTCGGGGCCAAGCTGCGACATAGGAAACACCGGCTGCGCCAGGCACCAATGCGTGGTCCACGGCGCGGCGTCACCGGCCTTCGGCTCGCCGATCTCCTGGAACAGCGTCGCGCGCAGCCCCATCACGAGATATTTGGTGACGACGTCGGAGGCCTCCGTGGTCTTGCCGATCCATTGGCGGAGATGATCGAGGTCGAGTTTGTCGCTCATGATTGTGTTGCCCGGGCAGGAGGGATTTCAGGAACGTCTGGTGCGCTCGCCGATCGCGGGCACCTTGCCGTAGTGCCTGTCCTCGCCGACCACGATCGCGGCCGGCGCCGGATAGCTGACCTTGCCGTTCGGCGTGTCGACCTCGATGCGGCGCAGATGCGGATGTTTCGCGAGGTCGTCCATGCTGTTGACCTCGGCAAAGGCGATGTCGGCCTCGGCAAGCTTCGCCAGCAGCTCCTCGCGCGTCAATTTGCCGAAGCTGTCGCTGACGATTCCGTCGGTCAGCACCCGGTTGCGCACGCGCTCGACCATGTTGGCAAAGCGCGGATCGTCGGGGAGGCCGGGCTGGCCCAGCACCTTGGCGCACAGCGTCTTCCACTCGCGCTCGCTCTGGATCGAGATCAGGATCTCCTTGCCGTCCTTCGAGCGGAACACGCCATAGGGCGCGATCGAGGGATGGGCGAGGCCGATCCGCTTCGGCGACTTGCCGTCCTCGGCATTGAGCAGCGGCACGGTGAGCCAGTCGGCCATCACGTCGAACATCGAGATCCGGATGTCGGCACCGTCTCCGGTGCGGCCGCGGCCGATCAGCGCCTCGAGGATCGCGGCATGCGCGGTGGCGCCGGTCGCGACGTCGACGATCGACATGCCGACGCGCGAGGCGCCCTCGGGGCCGCCGGTGATCGAGGCAAGGCCGCTCTCGGCCTGGATCAACAGGTCATAGGCCTTGCGGTCGGCATAGGGGCCGGTGTCGCCATAGCCCGTGATCGTGCACATGATCAGCTTCGGATAATCCTTGCGCAGCCGCTCGCGCGAGAAGCCGAGCTTGTCCATCGAGCCCGGCTTGAGGTTCTGCAGCAGCACGTCGGCGCCGGCGATCAGCGCCTCGAGCTGCGCGCGGCCTTCCTTGGTGGCGAGGTCGACCACGGCGGAATCCTTGCCGCGGTTCAGCCAGACGAAATAGCTGCTCTGGCCCTTTGCGGCGGCGTCGTAGCCGCGGGCGAAGTCGCCCTCGGGCCGCTCGATCTTGATGACATGGGCGCCGGCGTCGGCGAGGCGTGACGAGCAGAACGGCGCGGCAACCGCCTGTTCGACGGCGATGACGGTCAATCCCTCAAGCGGCAGCATGATCAAGGAACTCAGTAGGAGCGGGGCATGCCGAGCACGTGCTCGGCGACGTAGGACAGGATCAGATTGGTCGAGATCGGCGCCACCTGGTAGAGCCGGGTCTCGCGGAATTTGCGCTCGACGTCGTATTCCTCGGCGAAGCCGAAGCCGCCATGGGTCTGCACGCAGGCATTGGCCGCTTCCCAGGACGCATCCGCCGCCAGCATCTTGGCCATGTTGGCCTCGGCGCCGCAGTCGAGACCGGCTTCATATTTGCGGGTGGCTTCCTTCACCATCAACTCGGCCGCGCGCATCGAGGCGTAGGCCTTGGCGACCGGGAACTGGATTCCCTGGTTCTGGCCGATCGGTCGGCCGAACACGCTGCGCTCCTTGGCGTAGTTGGTCGCCTTGGCGATGAACCACTTTGCGTCGCCGACGCATTCGGCCGCGATCAGGATGCGCTCGGCGTTCATGCCGGACAGGATGTAGCGAAAGCCCTTGCCTTCCTCGCCGATCAGATTCTCCGCCGGCACCTTCATGTCGGTGAAGAACACTTCGGTCGTGGCATGGTTCATCATGGTGCGGATCGGGCGGATCTCCAGCCCCTTGCCCTTCACCTCGCGCATGTCGACGATGAACACCGAGAGCCCGTCGGTGCGCTTCTTCGACTGCTCCTTCGGCGTGGTGCGCGCCAGCAGGACCATCAGGTCGGAATATTCCGCGCGGCTGGTCCAGATCTTCTGGCCGTTGACGACGTAATGGTCGCCCTCGCGGCGCGCGAAGGTCTTCAGCGACGACGTGTCGGTGCCGCTGGTCGGCTCGGTGACGCCGAACGCCTGCAACCGCAACTCGCCGGTTGCGACCTTCGGCAGATACTTCGCCTTCTGCGCGTCATTGCCGTGCCGCAGCACGGTGCCCATCGTGTACATCTGGGCGTGGCAGCCGCCGCCATTGCAGCCGGCGCGCTGGATCTCTTCCAGGATCGCCGCTGCCGCCGACAGCTTCAGGCCGGCGCCGCCATATTCCTCGGGGATCAGCACCGAGAGATAGCCCGCCTCCGTCAGCGCATCGACGAATTCCTTCGGATAGGCCATCTGGCGATCGAGCTTGCGCCAGTATTCGCCGGGAAACTGCGCGCAGAGTTTGGCCACCGCGTCGCGGATGTCGGAATGGTCGTCGATGTGTTGATCGTGTGCGGTCATTGTTTCGTCTTGCCGAGAGGTTGCGCCAGAGCGTGTTCGAGCGAAGCGGGGAACGGAAATGGCTCTGGTTGCGGGCAAATCGCTCGCTGTTGTGGGGCCCCGGTAAACTCCCTATGCTGTTTTGTTATAGCGTATGAACCTGCCTTCCAGGATTGGCAAGTATGGATTTCCGCCAGCTTAGGACCTTTGCGTGCGTCGCGGAACTCGGCAGCCTGAGCAAGGCATCCGATACCTTGCGGGTCGCGCAGCCGGCGCTGAGCCGGCAGATCAAGCTGCTGGAACACGAGCTGCGCACCGAATTGTTCACGCGCAACGGCCGCGGCATGGTGCTGACGGATGCCGGCCGGCTGCTGCTGGCGCGCACCAGCGGTATCGTGCGGCAGATCGACCAGATCCGCGACGACATCCAGTCCGCCGGCGGCGCACCGTCCGGGCGCGTCGTGCTCGGGCTGGTGCCGACGGTGAGCTGCGTGCTGTCGGCGCGGCTGGCGCGGCGCACGGTGGAGCGCTATCCCGGCATCTCGCTCTGCATCGTCGAGAGCTACAGCGGCCATCTGGTCGAGTGGCTGCATCGCGGCGAGATGGACCTTGCCGTGATCTACGGCCCTTCGGTCGATCTGCATCTGGCGGTGCAGAGCCTCGGCCGCGACAGCATTGTCGCGGTCGGCCCGCGCGGCAGCGGGCTGAAGCCGAAGAAGCAGGTCGACTTCGGCTGGCTGATGCGCCAGCGCCTGGTGCTGCCAAGTCATTCGCACGGCCTCCGTGCGCTGCTCGAACATGCCGCGGCCAAGAAGAAGATCGATCTCGACGTCAAGCTCGAGGCGGATTCGTTTCGCGTGCTGACCAGCCTGGTCGAGGAGGGGCTCGGATATACCTTGCTGCCGCCGTCCTCGGTGCGCGCCGAGGTGGCGGAGGGCCGGCTCGAGACCGCCGCCATCGCGCGGCCGGCGCCGCGGCGCGAGCTGACCCTGGCTTCGCCGGTCGAGCATCCCGGCTCCAACGCGATGACGCTGATCGCGAAGCTGTTGCGCGACGAGGTCGCCGCGCTGCGCGCCGAGGGGCTCTGGGATATCCAGCTCGCCTGAGCGCGGCTTCGCATCAGCTCACCTTGAAGCCGAGATGGCCGCGGAAGCGGTTCTTCAGGTAGGTGCCGTCGCGCGGCGGCAGCGCGCGCTCGACCTCGCCGGCCGCGATCCGGATCCGCGCCAGCCGCGGGCCGCCGCCGAGATCGCGCAGGCTGGTGCGGAATTTCTCGATGCCGGCCATGTCGGCGATCTCACAGACATTGCCGATGCCCGCGCCATCGGCGATCACTTCGAGCCTGGCGCCGAGGCCGGAGTGACTCGGCTGCATGCCGGTCTCGCCGAAATGGCCGTTGTCGAGCACCGCGATCGAGAGATTGCCGGGCTGCTTGGTCGCGATCGTCAGCAGGCTGCCGATCCCCATCAGCTGCTCGCCGTCGCCGGTGATCACGAGCACCGGGCGCTTCGGCTGCGCCAGCGCAAGGCCGAGCCCGACCATCGCCGCGCCGCCCATCGCGCCCCACAGATAGAAATTGCCGGGATGCTCGCCGGCGTCGAACACGTCGTAGGAGGAGGAGCCGAGCCCGGAGATCACGAGCAAATCGCCGCGCTCGGCGAGCAGCGCCTTCACGGCGGCGCGGCGATCGAGAGTGCCTGTTGATGCCGACATCAGTGCGTCTCCTTGGTCCACTTCTTGCGGCCGATCATCCGCTGCGAGATCAGCACCGCGACCTGCTGGTCGCCGTCATAGGCGAGCGAGGCGGCGGCCGAGATCACCTCCTCGGCGTCATCGGGGTTCTCCAGCCGCAGCACGGTGGTGCCCATGATCTCGAACGCCTGCGGCGTCGCCCGGCCCATCGGGATCTGCCAGGGATTGAACTCGGCCCATTCGCCGCGCATCGTCACCAGCGTGAGCAGCGGGAAACGGCAGCTCGCCATCAGCGACAGCATGTTGACGCAATTGCCGACGCCGCTCGATTGCATCAACAGCACCGCGCGGTCGCCGCCGAGCCAGGCGCCGGCCGAAAGCGCCACGCCCTCTTCCTCTGTCGTCAGCACCGTGGTCTTGATATCGGCATCCGCGTGCGACAGCTTGATCAGCTTGGAATGTCCCGCATCGGGAACGTAGGACACCTGCGCCACGCCAAAGCTCTTCAGCGTGCGGTAGATCGCAACCGGCCAGTCCCGGCTGGTCGCGCTGTCCTGGTGAACGGCAATCTGGTCCATCATGGCCTCGGTACGGGACGCGCATGGGCGCGTCCTCACAGCGCTGGCTTTAAGCCAGGTCAGGGGTTTATTCTCTTCGCATCTGGCTCGCCCAGCTATGCCGGAATTTTATAGGGCCAGGGTTTTGCAGGGGCCGACGCAAGCGAAATGGCGGCCGGAGCCGGCTGCGTCCTTTGGTCGGGTCGAACAACAGCCCCATTACGGCCTAAAACGACGCTCTATGCTAGAACATGCCGATTGGCGGCAGCGCCGGGGCTACATTTTCAAGGCTTCATTTCGCATATCGATATATCCGTCGCATTTTCAGGGATCAGGGCATGATTGTCCGAGATCGGTTTCGCGGCCTCTTCCCAAAGTATTTTCTCGCACTGTTTCTGGCCGTCGCGTTTCCGCTCGTGATCAACGGGTCGATCGAAGCCTGGTTCGGTTACCGCGATCAGCGCGCAAGGCTGGACCAGTTGCTTGGCGTTCAGGCGACTTCCGCGGCCGCTGAAATCCATAACTTCATCTCCGACATTGCAAGCCAGCTTGGCTGGCTGGTCCAGCTTCCCTGGACCGACGAGGCCGACGAGGGGCGCCGAACCGATGCGTTGCGTCTGTTTCGCCAGGCGCCGGCCGTCGTCAGCCTGACACTCATCGACAACAATGGGTTGGAGCGTCTCTACGTCTCACGGGTCGGCCTCAATCGAATTGAAAGTCGGACCGACCGATCGGCTGAACCTGCGCTGGTCGGCGCCCATGCGCGCCAGGTTTGGTTCAGCGATGTCAGCTACAACAGAGGCTCAGAACCGTATTTGACCATTGCGCTCGTGGGTAACCGATCCGCGGTCGGCGCAGTCATCGCCGAAGTCAATCTCAAGCTGATCTGGGATGTCGTATCGGCGATCAAGGTGGGAGAGACCGGCCTCGCCTTCGTGCTGGACCGGCCGGGCCGTCTCATTGCCCATCCCGACATCAGCCTCGTCCTCCGCGGGCTGGAAGAAACAACCTCTCAGCCGTTTCGCACCATGCGCGACGCGATCGGCCCGGGAGCGGGCTTTGCGACGGGCCGGGACGGACAGGGACGTCCGGTTGCCGCCAGAGCGGCTCCGGTGGCGGGTCCCGATTGGACCGTCGTGGTGGCGCAGCCGCTCTCCGAGGCTTACGCCCCGATCTACGCCGCGTTGCGACGGACCACAGTGCTTCTCGCAGGCAGCACCGTATTTGCTGGGCTGCTCGCCTATGCATTCGCGCACCGAATGACCGAGCCGATCAGGCTGCTTGAGGAGGGGACGGAGCGGATCGGCGCCGGATCGTTCGAGCACCGCATTTCGATCCAGACCGGTGACGAATTTCAGCGTCTGGCAAGCAGCTTCAACAGGATGGCTGGCGAACTCGCCCTGGCGCAGCAGCACCAGGAGCGGATCGCGAAGCTCAAGCGGTTTCTCGCGCCTCAAGTCGCCGATCTCGTCGACCGTGCCGGCGATGACAGCGTGCTGGACGGCCGCCGCACTGACGTCGTCGTTGTGTTCTGTGACTTGCGCGGGTTCACCGCGTTTTCCGCGGGCGTCGCCCCCGAGGAAGTCATGAGCGTGCTGTCCGAATATTATGAGGTTCTGGGCAGGGTCATTGCGCGGTTCGAAGCAACGCTCATCAGCTTCTCGGGAGACGGGCTGATGGTGCTGGTGAACGCACCCGTGCCGGTCGAAGAGCCGGCGCTGAGAGCCGTCGATCTTGCGACCGAAATGCAGAAGCGCGTGCAGGGCTTGATCGGCGGCTGGCGGTCGCGGGGCTACCAGGTTGGCTTTGGAATAGGGCTTGCGAGTGGATCGGCGACGGTCGGGCGGATCGGCTACGAAGACAGGCTCGATTACACGGCCATCGGCAGTGTCGTAAATCTCGCCGCCCGCCTGTGCGCATCTGCCGCAGATGGGGAAATCCTGATGGACGCAGGGACCGCCGCAAGCGTCAGAGGCAAACGCTCCCTGCAGGATATCGGGAGTCGACAAATCAAGGGTTTCGATGACGCCATTCCGGTGTTCGGAATATCTTTTTGATGTGCGTCGGCCGATGCCGGCCGGAGCGGTTCGGTGCAGTCCATTGGCGACTGGTTTCGGATCGTGGGATATACTTCCGCCGACGGCGAACGCCAGCGGGTCGATAGAGCATGAGTTGCGCTCATTCTCGTGCAGCCACATCCCACGGACGCGGCAGCCGCCGTGAGGTCCTGTTGTTGATGGCCGCCGCCGCGGCTTGGACCACATCCTCGCGGGCGCAGAAGCCGTCGATGCCTGTGATCGGCTATCTTTGTCCGGAATCGCCGGAGTTGTTCGGCAGCCGGCTGAAGGCTTTTCACCAGGGACTTCGTGAAGCCGGCTTTGTCGAGGGCCGCGACGTTGCGATCGAGTATCGATGGGCCAATGGGCAATATGCCCAGTTACCTGCACTGGCCGGCGAATTGATCGCGCGCGACGTCGATGTGGTGGTTGCACCCGGCGGCGCGCCCGTCGCGCTTGCCGCCAAGGCGGCCGGCGTCACCAAGACAATCGTTTTCGAGATGGGCGGCGACCCCGTTCAGCTGGGTGTGGTGGATAGCCTGTCGCGGCCGGGAGGCAACATCACGGGAATCTCGAGCCTGAGCGTCGACGTGTCGCCGAAGCGGCTCGAGTTGATGCACGAACTCCTGCCGGCGACGAAAACGTTGGGGGTCGTGACCAACCCGACAAGTCCAACCGCCGGCTCGCAACTGCAGAGGCTTCAGGCCGCTGCCGAAACTTTGGGGGTCCATCTGCAGATATTGAGGGCAAGCAAGGAAGAGGAGTTTGAATCCGTATTCTCTTCCGTAGCGAGAGAGTCGACAAACGCGCTTGTTTTCACCTCCGATCCCTATTTTGCATTTCGCAGCCGGCGATTGGCCGATCTCGCACTGAAGTATCGTGTTCCCGCCGTCACGCAGACCCGGGATTTCCCGACAGCCGGAGGCTTGATGAGCTATGGCGGAGATTTCGTGCAGTCGCATCGACGCGCCGGCATCTACGCCGGCCGGGTTCTGAAAGGTGAGAAGCCTGCTGATCTTCCGGTCCAGCTGGTCACCAAGGTCGAGTTCGTCATCAACTTGAAGACCGCCAAACTGCTCGGCCACGAGTTCTCTCCTTCAGTCGTCAGCGGCGCAGACGAAGTGATCGAATGAGCCATTCGCTCATGAACCTGGTAGTCCGGCCGGCACGGACCGAATGGTCCGGCCGGACCGTGGCATCGCATGCGCTCACGGGCTCAACTGTTGGGCTGTAGAAACGCGCCGTATTGCTTGCTCGTGGCGAACGCGGCGGCCGCCTGTCCGATGACACGCATTGCCGCCATCATGGGCCATGGTCCAAGGCTCACCCTGCGAACACCCGCGCGGGCGAGCTCGCCGATTTCGGGCACGCCTTGCGTCACCATGATGTTGACGGGCAGGGGCGTCAGTTGAACGAATCTCTCGATCAGCGCAAGCTCGGTGAGCCCCGGCACAAAAATTCCATCGGCGCCCGCATCGGCATAGACCTTCGCACGTCTCGCCGCCTCATTCAGGCATTGCTCGGGCGAGCCGAACTTCAGCAGAAACGGATCGGTTCGCGCATTGATGAAGAGGTGAACGCCGAGTTTCTGCGCGGCGTCCCGCACCGCCCTGATCTTCGCGGCATGCTGCTCCGGAGCGACGAGCTGCCGCTTTCCGCCAACAAGCCCGTCCTCGATGTTGATGCCGATCGCGCCGGCCTTCAGGATCCTCGCCGCCGAATGCGCGGCGGCATCCGGAGTGTCGCCATATCCCGCCTCCAGATCGATCGACACCGGAACCGGCACCGACGCGGTCATCCGCGAGACCAGGCTTTCCACGATGTCGAGCGGGGCATTTTCGCCGTCGGCGTAGCCGAGTGCGGCCGCGACCGCCCCGCTGCTGGTCGCCACCGCCGGCGAGGTTTTCGCGATCGCCTTGGCGGTGGCGACGTCCCAGGCGTTGAACAGGACAAGCGGATCGCCCCGCTTGTGAAGTAGGTGAAACGCTTCGGCGTAGTGCTGCTGTGTCGTGGCGTCCATTGCGCGCACTCCTGGTCAGAGAATTCGAAAGATGGTGGCTGACGCGGCCGCAGGTGGCGGCGTCCGTTCAGTCGGCGGCGTGCGTTGTGAACCAGTCCATGATCAGACCTGTGACCTCGGCCTCACGCTCGAGGTGCGGGAAGTGGCCGACATCGGTCAGGACGATGCGTCGATAGGGGCCCTTGAAGAACGGCTCTTCCTTCGCCGCATATCTGGCCGTCGGATCGTTGCTGCCATAGATGGTCAGCGTCGGCGTATGCATCTCGTTCATCGGCAGCCAGCGCTCGCGTCCCGCGTGGAACAGGCCGCCATAATATTTGAGCGCCGCCGTCATGGTGCCGGGAGACGACAGCGTCTCTTTGATCGAGCGGAGATGCGCGTCGTCCTTGAACGCCGGCGACCACAGCTGCCAGAGATAATCGACGAACGGCAGTCCCTCGACATTGACCGACGAGTCGGCGCCGGGGAGCTGGAAGTAATAGAAATGGAACAGCGATCGAACGGCGTCGGGATCCTTCCTGATGCTTGAGAACGTGACGGGGTGCGCGGTGTTCATCACCACGGCGGCCTTGATCGCCGATGGCGCCGTGGCAAGCGCCTGGAAGGTCGACGTGCCGCCCCAATCCATGCCGACGACG
>NZ_LFIQ01000116.1:190374-202922 GCF_001189245.1 Bradyrhizobium pachyrhizi
CTCAGCGCCGCGATCAATGCTTCGAGATCCTTTCCGAGCGCGATCGGATCGAAAATGCCGTCGGCGGGAATCTCGGTCGGCGCATAGCCACGCAGGAACGGCGCGACCGCGCGATAGCCGGCATCCGCGAACACCTGCAGCTGCTTTCGGTACGACCAGGCGTTGTCGGGAAAGCCATGCATGAACATGACGAGTGGTCCGCTGCCCTGTTCGAGATAGGCAAATCGCACGCCGTTGGCCTGCACGTATTTCAGGGCGGGTTCGCTGCCGGCGGCGTCAGGCGTTGCCAGTGCGGTGCTTCGGGTCGTCATCGCTGCTCTCCATTCATGTCGTCGTTGCTCTCCCGGTTAAATATGTGCGTAGCGCACATATATGGTCAAGTTGTTTTTTGTGCGCAGCGCACATATTATTCCCGGCATGGAAAACGGAATCGCCAATCTGCTGGGCGCGCTGTCGCTCGCCGTCATGGATCGTATCGAGCAAGGCGCGCGCGAGGTCGTCGGCCGTGGCGGCGAAACGCCCGCGGCGCTCATCGTCATCGGCTATGGTCAGGGCATGACCAACGACAAGCTGAGGCGGATTCTTGGCCTGTCACACTCCGGAACGGTCCGCCTGGTGGATCGGCTGGTTTCGGATCGGCTTGTCGAACGCCGTCCGGGCAAAGACGGCCGCGAGGTCGCGTTGCACCTGACGGCGTCAGGCGCCGCGTCCCGGAACGAATTGTTGGCGTCGCGGATTTCAGCCGTGACGTCGCTGCTGGACGTGCTGTCAGCCGCCGAACGGAAGCAGCTTGCGACGCTGATCCATGAGCTGCTGGCAAGGCAGGACACATCCGAGATGGATCGCTTCACGATCTGCCGGATGTGCGACGACAGGGTCTGCACCAAATGCCCGTTGCCGACCAGCAAGGGCCAGCACGCTCGCTAGAGAGGTTACTCTCCTCACGCTCCAGCACCTTGCCCTCATCGCGTGCTCTTGCTCGCCATGAACACGTACATGTCCCAGAACGTCTCGGGATGATCGACCTCGAAGCCGTGCCACTGATCGAGATTGGCCTCATCGGCCGCGCCCGGAAACTGCTTGCGGAATTGTTCGAGCACCGCCGGATCGTCAAACGGCTCGAACCCCTCGAACGACAGGCCATGCTCGTTCAGGAATGCCGCGATCGCCGGAATCGTCAGCCGATGTTCCATGACGTTGAACAGCAGATCGCGGCAGCCGCTCATGCTGTAGAAATCCTTGGCGCCGATCAGGGGTTTCCATTTGTCAGCTTCACGGAAGATATCCTGCCGGCAACGCCTGATGTCGTCGGCGGTGGCGCGATAATTGCGCGCCGCGATGCGATCGCGAGCCTCGACGATGACGCGGCGCGCCAGATCGCTGTAGAGCCCGATGCGCATCGCGCCGCCCGGCCGCAGCAGCGAGACCAGAACGCGCCAGCCGGCCAAGGGGTCGGCAAGATGATGCAGCACGCCGACCGACTCGATGCTGTCGAAGCTGCGATCGATCGAGGCCAATTCCAGGATGTCCGCCTGCGCATACTCGATGTTGCACAAGCCTAGCTCCCGCGTCTTGCGGCGCGCATAGGCGAGGCTGGTCATGCTGATGTCGACCGCGAGCAAGCGGGCGTTGGGATAGACCTGCGCGATCTGGATCGCATGCGAGCCGGTGCCGCAGCCGGCAATTAGGATATCCCGTTCGGCTCGCTGGTCCGCGGTTGCGACGGTCCGTCCCTGCGCCCGATCCGCTGCGAAGGCCGTCAACGGGTTGACGGTCCAGCGCGGATAGGGATTTTCCTCGTATTGGCGCATCACCTCGACGGATATGTCGTTCCTGATCGGAGTGAGCGCTGCAATAGCGCAGCGCTCTTCCATCTCCTCGCGGGGTTCGCGAAGCTGCATCTTGAGCAGGCCGGCCGTGGCCGCGGGCCAATCCCGGCGCAGCAGCGCGTCCGCCGCGGGCAGGGCATGAAGCGGGAAGTAAGCGGCGACAACGGCCAGCGTGAGCGGCGTGATCGCAGCGGCTGATGCCAGGTCCGGCAGCAACCGGTCGCGCAGCGCGCTCGCGCCTTCGCTTTCCGCCGCGGTCTGCGCATAGACATATTCGTTGATGAAGCATTGC
Source organism: Bradyrhizobium pachyrhizi (assembly GCF_001189245.1). Taxonomy (GTDB): domain Bacteria; phylum Pseudomonadota; class Alphaproteobacteria; order Rhizobiales; family Xanthobacteraceae; genus Bradyrhizobium; species Bradyrhizobium pachyrhizi. The sequence goes on from NZ_LFIQ01000116.1 coordinate 192,496, forward strand.
CGCGCGAGCGCGCACGCAAAGGCTACGATATCGTCGTCGACTTCATCCTGATCCGGCCTGCTCGCGAGCCGCAACAGCTCGGCCCGCGCATATCCGAGCAGCACCTCAAGCTGCATGCTCGCCAGCGTCGTCGTTTCCATCGCGCAGCGCAGGAACAGGTCGTTCGCGAGCGGGGCGACGCCCTCGCTGCCGAACAATTCGGCGCTTGTGACCGGTAGCGGCCACTTGCCGGCAATCCGCCCGACATAGCTGGTGACGGTCGGGCTCTGCAGGATGAAGCCGACCGCCCTCGCATCCATGCCGAGCGCAAGCGCCTTGCTGAAATGCGCGGCCGCCTTGCTGCGGTTGCCCAGCGTCTGGTACGAGTTGCCGGCATTGTAGTGGCAGGCGGCGTTCACCTCGTCCGCAGCAATCGCCTTCGCGAACATCTTCACCGCGGCGCGGTGCTCGCCGGATGCCTGCGCAATCAGGCCGAGAAGATTCAGGCTCTGCACATGGGCCGGCTCACGGGCGAGAATTTGCCGGCAGATCTCCTGCGCTTCGTTGAAGCGGCGCATCCCGTAGAAGCGGCTGGCCTCGATGGCAAGATCGGCAATGCTGACGCCCGCAGAGACGAAGGCTGGTGCGTTTTTGCTGGACGCGTCCCGTTGCTTACCGGCCGCACGCCGCTCTTTTCGGTTCATGTTCCGTCAACTGGCCCATACTGCAAGACGCGGCGCATCAACCGCCCGGCAAAGACATAGGGCCGATCGCGGTGGTGGCCAAGAACTATCTAGGTTCAGCAAGGATCAGCACCGGAGGGTTCTCTATGCGCATGAAGCCGCAGGAGCCCCATTGGCGGCCCGGCCGCCTTGATGCGTCGCTTCAGCAATTCTTCCCAGATAGTCCGGAGCTGCATTCAGACGACCGTGCGCGAGCTAGCGTGCGTGACGGCTCCGCTGCTCTTGCCAGAAGTCGAGCACCGCTCCGACAATCGCCTCCGGAGCGTCCTCCTGCACGAGGTGCTTGGCGTTCGGCACGACGGTGAGGCGGGCGCCGGGGATCCGCCGTGCAGGTCTGCGCTGCGGCTCATGCATCGCGGCGGGAAACCGCTTTCCAACAGACGCGCACTGATCGCGTTTGTGGCCAAGCGCCTCGCTTTTCCGACATTAGCAGAATATCCGACGTCGGACGCGTCAGCCCGGGATTCGCACCGGCAGGTTCTCGATGCCGCGCACGAAGCTGGAATAGACCCGCTTCGGCTCGCCGACCACCTCGATGCGGTCGAAGCGCTTCAGCATCTCTTCCCAGACGATCCGAAGCTGCAGCTCGGCGAGCCGCATGCCGACGCAGCGGTGGATGCCGAAGCCGAACGACAGGTGGATGCGCGGCCGCGGGCGGTCGATGATGAACTCGTTCGGACGGTCGATCACCTCGTCGTCGCGGTTGCCGGAGACGTACCACATCACGACGCGGTCGCCCTTCCTGATCGTCTTGCCGCCAATCTCGGTGTCCTGAAGTGCGGTGCGCCGCATATGCGCGAGCGGCGTCTGCCAGCGGATCACCTCCGGCACCATGGTGTCGATCAGTGCGGGATTCTCCTTCAGCTTCCTGAACTGGTCGGGATGCTCGTGCAGCGCCAGCACCGAGCCGCTCATGGTGTTGCGCGTGGTGTCGTTGCCACCGACGATGAGCAGGATGATGTTGCCCATCAGATTGTCGGGGTCCATGTGCCGCGTGGCGTCGCTATGCGCCATCATCGACAAGAGGTCGTTGCGCGGCGGGGCGTTGACGCGCTCGTTCCAGAGCTTGGAGAAATAGGCGTAGCACTCGTCCATCTCCTGCCGCCGCTGCTCCGGCGAGTTGACGATGCCGCTCTTCGGCAGCGCGGTGGAGACGTCGGACCAGCGCGTCAGCTTGCGCCGCTCCTCCCAGGGGAAGTCGAACAGCGTCGCCAGCATCTGGGTGGTCAATTCGATCGAGACGCGCTCGACGAAGTTGAAGGTCTCGTTGCGCGGCAGATTGTCGAGCACGCTGGCCGAGCGCTGCCGGATCAGCTTTGCCAGCTCGTCGAGATGCGTCGGGGTGAACATCGGCGACACGGTCTTGCGCTGATGGGCGTGCCTCGGCTGGTCCATCGCGATGAAGCTCGGATAGTCGTAGCCGGGCGGCACGTCGCGGATCGAGATGCCGCCGAGCGTGGAGTCCGAGGAGAAGATGCCGTGGCTGGTGTCGACATGCATGATGTCGTTGTACTTCACCACCGACCAATACGGCTCGATCGGCGCATTGGTGCAGTAATGCACCGGCTCTTCCTTGCGCAGCCGCTCGAACCACGGCCATAGCGTGTCGTTCTGGAACAGTTTTGGCGCGCCGGGATGAAAGTCCTTGAGCGGTGTCGAATACGCTTCCTCGCGGGCCTGGCGCAGCAACTCGGCCCGGTCGGCACGGATGGCGGTCTGGACGTTCATGGTTGTTCGATCCCGGTTGGCTCGCGACGCGTCAGGCGGCGATGCGCACTGGCAGCGTCTCGTAGCCTTTGATGAAGCTGGAATACACCCGCTGCGGCTCGTCCACCACCTCGATGGTGTCGAAGCGCTTGAGGATCTCCTCCCAGATGATCTTGAGCTGCAGCTCGGCAAGCCGCAGGCCGACGCAGCGGTGGATGCCGAAGCCGAACGAGATGTGGGTGCGCGGCCGGGCGCGGTCGATCAGGAATTCGTAGGGCTTCTCGATCGCTTCCTCGTCGCGGTTGCCCGAGACGTACCACATCACCACCTTGTCGCCCTTCTTGATCTGACGGCCGCGGAATTCGTAGTCGGCGAGCGCGGTGCGCCGCATATGGGCGAGCGGCGTCTGCCAGCGGATCACCTCGGGCACGAAGCTGTCGATCAGCGCCGGGTTCTCCTTGAGCTTGCGGTACTGCTCCGGATGCTTGCTCAGCGCATAAATGCTGCCGGACAGCGTGTTGCGCGTGGTGTCGTTGCCGCCGACGATCAGCAGGATCAGATTGCCGAGGAAGTTCTTCGGGTCCATGTTCCGCGTGGCGTCGCTGTGCGCCATCATCGAGAGCAGATCGCTCTTCGGCGGCTGGTTCGAGCGCTCCTTCCACAGCCGTGCGAAATAGCCCGCGCATTCCATCAGCTCGGCCTGCCGCTCGTCTTCCGTGGCGACGAGGCCGCCGGCGCCGGGCAGGGTGGTCGCGACGTCGGACCAGCGCGTCAGCTTGCGGCGGTCTTCCCAGGGAAAGTCGAACAGCACCGCGAGCATCTGGGTCGTCAGCTCGATCGAGACCTTGTCGACCCAGTCGAACACTTCGCCGCGCGGCAGATTGTCGAGGCACTCGGTCGAGCGCTTGCGGATGTTGGTGGCGAGATCGTCGAGATGCGTCGGCGTGAACATCGGCGCCACGGTCTTGCGCTGCGCCGAATGGCGCGGCTGGTCCATCGCGATGAAGCTTTCGCGGCGCAGATCCGGCGGCACGTCGCGGATGGTGATGCCGCCGAGCGAGGCGGCCGAGGAGAACACCGAGTGATTGGTCTCGATGTCCATGATGTCGTTGTAGCGGGTGATCGACCAGTACGGACCGAACATCGAGTCCTTGCAGTAGTGCACCGGATCCTCGCGGCGCAGCCGGTCGAAATACGGCCAGAAGGTATCGGTCTTGAACAGCTCGGGATTGCCGGGATCGTAGTCCGAAAGCGCAAGCGAATTGGCGCGTTCGCGTGCGGCGTCCAGATTCGTGTTGTCGGCGAGATCGATGGTCCCGTGCATGAGCGGCTCCTCAACCGTTTGAGCTGCCGGGGCATGGCCGGCGCGGCATGTTTTACCGAATTACATTCTCATTCCGCGGTTTGCGCAAGGGCTCTCGACGCGCATTTGGCCGCATTGATGTCAGGCCAAAGCGGCCGAATCCGGGCTTTTCCGGTGGGGAAGGGGCCGCGGCCGCGACCACGCCCTTTTGAAACGGCGTTTGATTGGGGCGGGCGGCGGCCTGCGAATGGTGCGGGCGCCGTTTATTGACTGCCGGTTTTCTCGCCGGCGGGTTTTTCGCAGGGGTAGGTGTCCTGCATGCCCCACAGCAGCAGGAGAGCGATCACCATCTCACCTTTCGCCGAGCGCTTGTCGGCGGACTTGAGCATGATCTCTTCGGTCTGCTCGCTGCTCAGTGCGAGGTCGTCGGGCATGCAGAACAACAATTGGCCGCCATGCCGTTTCAGCCAGGCATTGGAGGCCATCAGGCCGCCCCTGACCCCGTCCAGGTACATATGATTGAAGATGCGGAAATTCTCACTCTTGGGATTGCGATAGGAATCCAGCCGCACGTCGACGGCAGCAGCCGGAGCTGCCGTGAGCGCCAGGAAGCATGCCGACAAGATCCATCTGGTCATCGCTCCGGTTTCCTCGCTTTGCGGCGGCGTCTTCGCCTCGATCGCCTGATCGTTAAGTATGTCATTGCAGCCCTGGGGTTCGACGCCGGCGGTCGATCCAGGACTGCGCGCTTTCCGGCATTGCCGTTAAGGCATGGCCAACCGCATCCCGCCAAAAATCGCCCCGCGATCTCGACCTTGTGTGAAACCTGGATCACACTCGCGACGACAAATCTGTGCTTTTGATACCCAGAGATTGTCCCGCCAGGAGCCATCCCGTGAACGACATGAGCTGGACCCCGCTGGGGCCGCCGCAGCCGCCTCCGCAACCGGCTCCGCCACCGATGCCGGTGGCGTTTTCAGGGAACCGGAAGGAGTTCTTCCGCCTGGTCGCGCGCGGCGCCGGGCTCGAGCTGGTCACGGTCGGCTTCTACCGGTTCTGGCTCACCACCGACATCCGCCGTCATCTGTGGTCGAACAGCCAGATCGATGGCGACGCGCCGGAATATACCGGCCGCGGCAAGGAGCTCCTGATCGGCTTCCTGGTCGCGCTCGCGATCCTGGTGCCGATCTATCTCGGCTATTTCCTGATCGGCATCGAGGCCGAGCATTTCAAGGCGTTCGCCTCGCTGCCGCTGGTCGCCTTCTTCTACCTGTTCGGCCAGTTCGCGATCTATCGCGCGCGGCGATACCGCCTGACCCGCACGGTGTGGCGTGGCGTTCGCTTCTGGATGAGCGGCTCGGGCTGGGTCTATGCGCTCAAGGCCTCGCTCTGGGGCGTGCTGGTCGTGATCACGCTCGGCCTCGCGCTGCCGTGGCGCGAGGCGGCGCTCGAACGCTACAAGATGCGGCACTCCTATTACGGCGATCTGCAAGGCTCGTTCGACGGCCGCGGCTGGGAGTTCTTCAAGCGGGGCTGGTGGCTCTGGGTCCTGATGCCGTTCGCGCTCTACAGCACGATCTTCGCCCCGTTCGCCTATGCCGCGTTCAAGGCGGTCGAGTGGCGCTGGTGGCTGTCGGGAATCCGCTTCGGCGAAGTGAGGCTGGAATCCACCCTCCGCCGCGGCGCGCTGATCGGCCTGTACTGGAAGGTGATCGGCTGGGTCGTGCTGCTCGGCGTCGTGTTCGCGGCCTATCTCGCGCTCGGCACCTTGCTGGTCGCCAGCATGGACGGCTCCTCGATCGCGGACTTCTTCAGGACCGAGGCGTTCGCCAGGAGCATTCCGCTGATCGTGCTGCTCGGCATCGGCTATCTCGCCTTTGCGCTGGCGCTGAACGTGGTGTTGCGCGTCTATCTGATGCGCGATCTCTGGGTCCGGGTGCTGTCCTCGACAATCGTGCACAACATCGGGGCGGCGGCCAACGTCACCGCGCGCGGCGAGCTCGCCAACGCGCTCGGCGAAGGCTTTGCCGACGGCCTCGACGTCGGGGGCTTCTAGCTACATGGAATCCGATTCCGGCCAGACCAATTCTGCAGCGGCGCCGGCTCCCGGCGGTGTCTTCTTCGACGGCGTGTCGAACCGGCGGCGCATCGTCGCGCTCAAACTGTCCGACTCACTGGAGATCCGTGAAGACGGCGCGCTGCTCGCGCGCTGGGCGTTTCACGACATCCGCCGCGCCGACAGCCCGTCCGGCCTGTTGCGGCTGAGCTGCCTGACCGCACCGCCTCTGGCGCGGCTCGACATCCGCGACGCCGGGCTGATCGCCGCGCTGGTCGCGCGCTGCGACACGCTCGAGGCGGATTTGCCGAACCGCAGGGGTGTCGCCGCGATCGTCGGCTGGTCGCTCGCGGCCGCGGTGTCGATTGTGCTGGTGGTGCTGTTCGGCGTGCCGCTCGCCGCCGAGCGGCTGACGCCGCTGGTGCCCGACTCGTTCGAGCGTCGCATCGGCGATGTCGCGGAGGCGCAAGTCAAGGTGCTGTTCGACGGCAAGCCGTGCAGCAATCCGGCCGGCCAGGCGGCCTTCGCGAAGCTGGTCGGCAAGTTGCGGCAGTCCGCAGGCTTCGATACGTCGGTGCAGTCGGGCGTGCTGGCGACGTCGGTGCCGAACGCCTTCGCGCTGCCCGGCGGCAAGGTCTATTTGTTCGACGGGCTGCTGGAGAAAGCCGAGAACCCCGACGAGATCGCCGGCGTCCTGGCGCATGAGCTCGGCCATCTCCGGCACCGCGACAGCATGCGCGAGTTGATCCACAACGGCGGCACCTCGTTCCTGATCGGGCTGTTGTTCGGCGATGTCACCGGCTCCGGCGCGCTGATCTTCGCCTCGCGCTCGCTGGTGACGTCGTCTTATTCCCGCGACGCCGAGACCAACGCCGACAGCTTCGCGATCGAGACCATGCACAAACTCGGCCGTCCGGCCAAGCCGATGGGCGAACTGATGTTTCGCGTCACCGGCAAGGAGGGCGGCAAGGGGCTCTCGCTCGTCTCCAGCCACCCCTTGACCGAGGACCGCCTCGCGCGCATGGACAAGGCCGATGCCGCCAGCCGGCCCGACGGTCCGCCGCTGTTGTCCTCGGCCGAATGGCAGGCGCTGAAGGGCATCTGCGGATCTGGCAAGGGCAAGGTGTGACGGCGAAGCAAGTAGCCCGCATGAGCGAAGCGACATGCGGGTCAAGCGCATCCCGGATGTCGCTTCGCTCATCCGGGCTACGTCTTTGCTGGCTGACGGGCCTACGTCCTACTTCACCAGCCGGAACTTGCCGCCCTCGACCTTGATCAGGAACGCCGATCGCTCGTCATAGCCGTTGTGATCGGTCGGGCTCATCGTCGAGAGGCCGTTGTTCAGGTAGACGTCCTTGCCGCGCTCGAGCTCGTCGCGCAGCGCGGCGCGGAATTCCGCCGTGCCGGGCTTTGCGGTCTTCAGCGCATTCGCCGCCGCCCGCTTGAACAGCGTGACGGCGTCCCACAGATGCGCGCCGAAGATGTTCGGCTTCTGCCCGTTGGCCTTCTCGTAGGACGACACGAACTCGTCGCGCACCTGGCGGAACGGATCGTTCGCCGGCAGATCGTCGGCGATGGTGAAGGCCTCGCCGGTGAAGATCGCGCCCTCGACATTGGCGCCGCCGAGCTTGATGAACTCCTCCGAGGCCACGCCATGGGTCTGGAATATCTTGCCGGCATAGCCACGGCTGCGCAGCGCCTCCTGCGGCAGCACGGCGGGCGTGCCGGCGGAGGCGATGAACACCGCTTCCGGATTGGTCGCGATTACCTTCAGCGCCTGGCCCATCGCGCTGGTGTCGGCGCGCGCATAGACCTCATGCGTCGTCACGGTGAGGCCGAGCTGAGGGGCGAGCCGCGACACCTCCTTGTAATAGCCTTCGCCATAGCCGTCGGAGACGCCGATATAGCCGAGCGTCTTGATGCCGGATTTAGCGATGTATTTCAGGACGGCCGCCGCCATCAGGTCGTCATTGGGCACCACCTTGAACGCCCAGCGGCGGCGGTCGTCCATCGGCTGCACGATCGCGGTCGCCGCCGCGAGCGAGATGATCGGCGTCTTGCTCTCCACGGCGACGTCGAGCATCGGCATGGTCACCGGGGTGAGCGAGGAGCCGATCAGGATATCGACGCCGTCCTGGATCACCAGGCGCCGCGCATTCTGCGTGCCCTTGGTCGGGTCGGACTCGTCGTCGAGCGCGATATAGGTCACCTTCTCGCCGCCGATCTCCTTCGGCAGCGCGGCGATGGTGCGCATCTGCGGCTGGCCGAGCGCCGAGCCCGGTCCGGATCCGGACACCACGACGCCGACCTTGATGTCGGCACGCGCGCCCGGCGCGACCAGGATCGCGCTCGCAAATGTCAACAGTCCGGCCATGGCCAGCTTCATTACAAATCCTCCCAGCAGGTTTTTTTATCTGCGGCCGATGATAGCCGACCGCCGTCCGCTCGCGCATCATATCGATTCCGCCCGATCCGTCTGTCCCCCTGATTGGGGACATTGGGCGACGCGGGCAGGGTCTGCGCCTGCTCGAGTTCAGCCCTGATCGGCTGGAGTGCCGGAACGGCGAACGGGAATGGCGAGGCCGACGCCGTCCGGAGCTCTTGAACGGGCTCCGCCCGCCATGAACCTCGCGTTTACCAATCCCTTAAAGGCCGTGAGAACCAGTTTCCCTAATCGGGCGGCAACGACCTGCTGTTATTGAAGGACAGGAAAAGGGAGTACGAACCATGTTCAGCATTGTTCGGATCCTCGTCTTGATCGCATGTGCACATGCGGGATCCGTGGTTGCGGAAGTGCGGTGGGACGGCGCGCAGTCATCGCCGGCGGTCCACGTCCATGATTGAGCCTCATCCGATTGCGTCCGAGCACGCGCGCGCTATCTGCGAAGAGATTGGCGAGCGGCTGCGCCATGCCCTGCGCGGCGATTACGCCGATCTGCCGCCAAGGCTGCGCAAGCTCGTCGACGAGCTCGCTCTGCAGGATTGCGAAGCGCCGTCGCTGGTGCCGACCATGGCGGAGATGACGAGACCGCTGGTCGTCGCGGCCTAAGCCGAGCGTCCGCGTCACACGTTCTTCGCAACCTTCCGTGTCCGCGTCGGTCCGGCGCCGGCGATTGCCGGCTTGATATTCCACACCGCGCGCACGCTCGCGAAGGCGTGCGCGATCACCGGCTCCTGGCGGCGGGCGGCGAGGCTGGCGAAGGAGAGATCGCAGGTCAGCTTCACCTTGTCGGCGACCACGAACTGATGCGGCCGCGCCATCCGCGGCGCCAGCACGTTGTCGCGGGCGAGGCTGAGGCAGAGGCCGGATTCGACGAAGTCGATCATCGCCTCTTCCTGGTCGGTGTAGCCGATTCGCTTCGGCAATGCGCCGAGCGGGCGGAAGATGTCGTCGAGCAGCCGCCGGTGGCCGGAGTGCGGCGGTGTCGCGAGCCAGGGCAGCTCGGCGAGCTCGACCCAGCCCTTGCCCATCACCCGGTCGCGCCAGGCGATCGGTGCGATCACCCGGTAGTCGTAGCAAAGCAGCGGGGCGAGCTGGTAGCGGCCGTCGGCGATGGTCCGTTCGGTGAAGCTGTGATGGACGAGCTGGTCCTGAGGCGTGGCGTCGACATAGTAGCCGACGTCGAGCTCGCCGCGGCCGATCTGCGCCAGCACGTCGTCGCTCACGCCATGGCGCAGGAAGACTTCGGTGCGCTGCGAGGACATCGCAAGGCTGCGCACGAACGGTCCGAGCCGGGTGAATTCGGGGTCGAGGATGGTGCCGACGCGCAGCGTGCCGCGCTGTGCCTCGTTCAGCGAGTCCGCCATCGCCTTGAAATCGGAGGCGGCCGCGACCGCCCGGTGCGCCAGCGGCAGCAGCGCGGCGCCGGCCTCGGTCAGGGTGAATCCGGCAGGGGTGCGGTTGAACAGCTGCAGCCCGGTGCTTTCCTCGAGTGCCTTCAGTTGCAGGCTGACCGCGGGCTGGGTCAGTTTCAGCATCGCCGCTGCGCGCGATACCGTGCCCTCACGGGCAACCGTGATGAAGCAACGCAAGGCCTGGGTACGGGGAAGCTCGATCATCGCGCACGCTTATAGCACACTTTTTTGGCGCGCATCCGACCTGCGTCGTGCATTGTCATGCGATTATAATACAACCAATGCGAGAAGTCAGGACGGCCGCCACGCGACCATGCCTTCGGTGCGCGCGCGGACCTCGGGCGAAGCGAGGCACGAAGCATCTTCGCGAGACGGTGACCACAAAGCCCAGTCTCACCGGGGAGAGCACGTATAAGCCGTAACCCATCGCGCAGGAAAGGCCGGGTTGTTCCCGGTTGCACCTGTGGTCCTACCTCCCGCGTTTTTGTTACGCGGGACCCATGGGTGCGATCGGGACCCGGCTTTCCCTGCGCCCTCCTTGAGGAGAGGGCGGAACGAGATGCAAAGCTCGGGCAAAACATGTCGCGAAAATGCGAAGCTATATGCTCATCCTCATCTGTCATCGCCCGGCTTGTCCGGGTTGTCCACTACGCCGCAGTCTATCGGATTGAACTCAGAGGCCTCTGGAATACTGGATCACGTGCATGCGCGGGTAATGATACCGCGTGTTCGTCATTATGAATCGAGGACCATCCACCGCCGTCGTCCTGGCGAAAGCCGGACC
>NZ_LFIQ01000116.1:202932-203139 GCF_001189245.1 Bradyrhizobium pachyrhizi
TACCCCAAATGTCAATCGTTGCGCGATGCTGTGGCCGCGATCTCGTTCATTATCAAGTGCGGTGGTTATGGGTCCTGGCTTTCGCCAGGACGACGATTGGGGAGAGCGCACGCTCATGCCGCGAGAACGCGGCTGCGTGATTCACAAGCGGCGCAACAAACCCAGTGTCGTCCCGGCCTAGGCGTTGTGGACTCTAGGGATTCCCTT
>NZ_LFIQ01000117.1:0-28570 GCF_001189245.1 Bradyrhizobium pachyrhizi
GTGCCGCCCGCGGTGTCGGTGCCGACAGGCCGCGTCTCGTCCAGCACAAGGGTGTCGGTCGGGCCGGCCACCGTGCCCGCCGTCGGGCCGCTATCCTGGATCGTGAACACGCCGGTGCCGACATCGAGCGGCGTCGACACGCTGTCGCCGTCCGCATCGGTGATGGTCTGCACCACCTGCAGCAGGTTCGCGCCCGACAGGGTCAGCGTCGCGGCGTCATCCGGATTGGTCGGATCGGAATGCCAGATGTTGTTGAGCTGGGTGAACGTGACGATGCCGGTCGTCTCGTCGATCGTGATCGTGAAGTAGGTGGTCCCGCCGGCCGAGCCGGTGATGGTGTCACCGACCTGGTTCAGCAGAATCTGCGCACCCTGCCCGAAATGGGTCGGGTCGGTGTCGGTCGGATCCAGCGCATAGAGACCGGAGGCCACATTCACGCCCGTCAGCTTCAGCGTGTAGGCCGTGTTACCCGCACCGTCGCTGCCGTAGCTGCCGGCCGAGAAGTTGTTCGAGAAGTCCGCCGTGACGGTGTCGAGGCCGGTCGGCGCGGCGCCGCCCGCAGTGTCGGTGCCGACAGGACGGGTCTCGTCCAGCACCAACGTATCCGCCGCCGCGATCACCGTGCCGGCGCTCGGGCCGCTGTCCTGGATCGTGAACACGCCGGTGCCGACATCGAGCGATGTCGACACGCTGTCGCCGTCGGCATCGACGATGGTCTGCACCACCTGCAGCAGATTGGCGCCAGACAGCGTCAGCGTCGCCGCATCGTCCGGATTGGTTGGGTCGGAGTGCCAGATATTGTTGAGCTGGGTGAATGTCACGATCCCGGTCGAGGGATCGATCGTGATCGTGAAGTAATTGGTGCCGCCAACCGAGCCGGTGATCGTGTTGCCGACCAGGTTCAGCAGAATCTGCGCGCCCTGCCCGATGCCGTCGCCGTCGCCGGTGGTCGTATCGGTCGCATCAAGTGCGTACAGACCGGACGCCACATTCGCGCCGGCGAGGTTCAGCGTGTAGGTCGTGTGGCCCGGGCCGTCGCTGCCATAGCTGCCGGGCGTGAAGTTGTTGGAGAAGTCTGCCGTCACGGAATCAAGGCCGGTCGGCGCCGTGCCGCCCGCGGTGTCCGTGCCAACCGGACGGGTCTCGTCCAGCACCAGGGTGTCGGTCGGGCCGGTCACCGTGCCGGCGGTCGGGCCGCTGTCCTGGATCGTGAACACACGGGTGCCGACATCGAGCGGCGTCGACACGCTGTCGCCATCCGCGTCGGTGATTGTCTGCACCACCTGCAGCAGGCTGGGGCTCGACAGCGTCAGCGTTGCCGGATCGTCCGGATTCTTCGGGTCAGAATGCCAGATGTTGTTCGACTGCGTGAAGGTGACGATCCCGGTCGACGGATCAATCGTGATGGTGAAATACGTCGTCCCGCCGGCCGAGCCGGTGATGGTGTTGCCGGACTGGTTGAGGACGATCTGCGCGCCTTGTCCGATGCCGTCGCCGTCAGCAGTGGTCGTGTCGGTCGGATCCAGCGCGTAGAGACCCGAGGCCACGTTCGAGCCGGTGAGCTTCAGCGTGTAGGCGGTATGGCCGGGTCCGTCGCTGCCGTAGCTGCCCGACGTGAAGTCGTGGGAGAAGTCCGCCGTCACGCTGGCAAGCCCGCTCGGTGCAAAGCCGGCCGGCGTGTCGCTGCCAACCGGGCGCGACTCGTCCAGCACCAGCGCTTCCGCCGGGCCTTCCTTCTCGATCACCGTGCCGGCCGTCGGACCGCTGTCCTGAATTGTGAACACGCCGCCACCGAGGCTGATCGGCGTTGTCACGCTGTCGCCGTCCACGTCAGTGATGGTCTGCACCACCTGCAGCAGGCTGGAGCTGGAGAGGGTCAGCGTCGCGGCATCATCCGGGTTGGTCGGATCGGCATGCCAGATGTTGTTGACCTGGGTGAAGGTCACGATCCCGGTCGTCTCGTTGATCGTGATCGTGAAGTAGGTCGTGCCGTTGGCCGAGCCGGTGATGGTGTCACCGGACTGGTTCAGCACGATCTGCGCGCCCTGCCCGAAATGGGCCGGGTTGGTGTCGGTCGGATCCAGCGCATAGAGGCCCGAGGCCACGTTCGTGCCGGTGAGATGCAGCGTGTAGGCAGTGTTGCCGGCACCGTCGGCGCCATAGCTGCCGCCGGTGAAATTGTTGGAGAAGTCCGCCGTCACGCTGGCGAGGCCGGTCGGCGTCGTGCCGCCCGCGGTGTCGCTGCCCACAGGGCGCGTTTCGTCCAGCACCAGCGTGTCGGTCGCGCCGGTCACCGTGCCCGCCACCGGACCATCGTCAAGGATCGTCAGATGCGAGCCGACATCGACGCTCGCACTTGCCGACTGATTGTTGTTGTCGGTCACGGTGGCGGTCAGCGTGATCAGACCCGATGCCAGCGTGATCCCTTCATTGAAGTTGCCCGGTGTTGCCTCATGAACCGCGCGCAGATCGGTCAGCGTCACATGACCCGCGGTGTCGACCGAGACCGTGAGGACCAGATCGCCACTGATCGCCGTGCGCCCTTCCACGACGCCGGCCGCGTTGACCGTCAGCAGGACGTGCTGACCGGTCGCCGAATCGATCAGACCGGAATCTTCGTTCGGTGTCGTGACCGACAGCGCATAGGTCAGCGACTGCTGGCCGCCCGGCACCGTGACGTTGAACGACACCTGCACAGACGCGACCGTTGCCCCTGCGGGTCCGAGCCCCGAACCGGCGACACCATGGTTGGTGGCCGCGGTCAGGAAGCTCTCGTCGACGATCAGCGCCGACAGGGGATTGCCGGAAATGATCGGAGGCGGAGCACTGTTCAGCACGAAGCCGGTCGGGGGCACAGGGGTCACGAGGTTCGGCAACTCTTCCTGCGGCGCCAACACGTTGGTCGGCACAGGAGCTAACGGATCAATCGCGAACGGGCGGAAATCCGCGCCGCTCGCCTGCGCGTTGCCGTTCGAGTTGCCGCCATTGTCGGCCGCCGGCAACACGGAGGCGTCCGTGGTGATCGGAAACAGACTGGCGAATTCCTGGACCGAGACCTCGCGCCCCGGCGCCATCTCGATGGTGACATTCTTCAGCCCATCCGCACGGGAGTCGAAGAACGGCTCAACCGTGACGGTCGACTGGTTGTCGAACAGGATGATCAGCTTTTCGCCGACGTGAACCAGCGTGATCTTTTCATTGGCGATCGACGAAAAGTCGACCTTCACCTTCTGGTCGTATCCAAGATTGACGACCACCGCCTGATCGGTCAGCGGCTTGGTCAACTTGTAAATTCGTACGGGAGCCGAATTGGTGGAATTGCCGGTGCCGGTTGCCTGAGCGACCTGAAACGAACCCTGCATTATCAACTCCGCAAAATGCGATTAGAGGAAAAGTTGTAGAAAAATTTAGTTTTAGGCTATTGTTAACCCTCCCCGCGGTCAAGAAATGTATTTGGTTAATCAATGCTTTCCGTGGAAGTGTGGTAAAGATCGGACAGGTCGAAGCTGAAAGAACAACGGCTTAGCCGGATTAACTTGGCCAAAGGCAGTATTTCCCCGGCCCCGTTCGTCCTTCCCGGCGATTTGGAGCAGCAGTCGATGCGGGTGATTCTTCAGGCGTGTGCCGCTGTCTTGATTTGGGGCTGTTTCGGCGCGGCGGCCGCGCAAGCCCCTGCACAACCTGTCCCCCGGGAGACCACGGTGGAGCGCCAGGTTCGCGCCCTGGCCAACCGGGACACCCAGATTGGTCTCTATCTCAACGTGTTACCTGATTGCACGTCGGGGCCGCTGCCGACCATCCGCCTGGTCACTGCGCCGGCTGCCGGAAAGGTTGTGGTGAAGTCGGCGAAGGCGAAGGCCACCAATTACAAGGCCTGCCTGGCGCTCGAAGTGCCGGCCTATGTCGCCTTCTACAAGGCGCCTCCGGAATTTCTCGGCGATGACGCCCTGACCATCGAGGTCAAGTATCAAGGCGGTCGAACCGAAATTCAGAAGATCACCGTCAAGGTGAGTGTACCAGGCGGGCAGCAGAAGATCTGATGGTGTTGCGGGCGATCTGAGGCCCGCGCGCCGACCAATCGCCTTACAGCGGCTCGCCCTCGGCTTCGTCCTGCTGCAACGACACCTCGCCCGATGCGGAGGCCGGCTGGCTGAGCGAAGCTCGATCCTCGTGGCAATCGCTGATTCGGCGGGCAACCACCCGGTCGGTCCGCGGCGCCTGACCAACATTGGTCTTGTTGACCTCGGTATAGGCCTCGTCGCTGAGAACCGTGATGACGGTGCTGACCGGCCCGAGATAGTCGCAGCGGTTGGAGAAGACGTATTTGTTGTTGATCTTTTCCGGCCGCGAAGAGTGGCAATTTCCAACGGACGGAGATGAGAAGGTCGCCTTCATCGCCTGCGTCGGATCGACACAGCGCGTCATTTCGCGCTCGAGCAGCGTTTGCCGGACGTTCGAGGACGTGGCGATTTCCAGCGTCCGCACGAAGCGCCACATTCCTTTTCGGAAGGTCGGCCCGCTGAATCCCTCCTCCGCCATGGCGCTCGGGGAGGCGAGCACGAACACGGAAAGCGCGGTCACGACGCCAAGCGCGGACGCGAAGATCTTCGACGGGGCGAAGCCCTCACGCGATGTCATTTATTGAATCCCTAATCGGCCGATTGACGCGGATCGCGTGACTTCGCTTGAAGCACGTCCAACCTCACATCATTCAGGAGCATTTCGTGTTAAGACCCCGTAAATGCTTGGTCTTTGCTCGAAGCTCTCTCGAGCTCTTGCGCCAAACACGGTGAATGCCTGGTTGCTTCCAGGCCGGGGCAGCTTCGGCGCGAAAGGAAGCGCAGCGTCCGCGCCGTCGGGGACGAATGGACGCCTCGTCCGCCGCCACCCGCCGTCGATTGCCAACTAATGCTGCAAAGCCGCCGCAGCGGACTTGTCAGCCTTGGCCTCAGACTTGGCCTCAATCCTGGCCGCGCTACCGTCGTCGCAGTCGCCGATCCTTGTCGCGACGACCGTGTCGGTCCGGGGATGCTCTCCGGTGCTGATCTCGTTCAGCTCGGTATAGGCCTCGTCGCTGCGCACGGTGATGACGGTGCTGACCGTCCCCATGTAATCGCAGCGGTGTCCGAAGGTGTATTGATTACCGACCTTCTCCGGCTTGTCCGAGACGCAGCTTCCGATCGATCCCGAGGCAAAGGTCGCCTTCATGGCGTGGGTCGGGTCGACGCAGCGCGTCGTCTCCGCGTTGACCACCCGATACTTGAAGTTTTTGTTGGCGGTCCTGACCACATCGAGCGTTCGCACGAAGCGCCACAGACCTTTGCGGAAGCTCGGGCCAGAAAAGGCTTGATCGCCCTGAGCCGGCGCTGCCGCCGCTGCCCGGCCGTTCGCCGGTTGAGGAGCCTGAGTCTGCGCATGAGCTGCCAACGCAGGCAATGAGACAATCATCAGGGCCAGTAGCGAACGTGCAATGCCACCACGGAAGTCCATTCCCACCCCCGATGTCCGTCCGAATGCGTTCGTGATGCGATCCGGTCAGCTCATTGAAGCAATCTCCGGAACACGACTCAATACATCACACCACTTGCAGGCCAATTGTGGCCGGTAAAGGTGCATTAACGCTACCGGGCAGCTTGCAGCCGAATTCAGACCCACTGCAGCAAACTTGCAACACCTGACACGCCATTCGCGATGGCGCCGGCGGATCTCCCCCACCGCAATGGGCAGAGAGGTTTGACCTCAGAGTTTTTTTTTGCTCATTTAGCGCGAGATATTTTCTTCAATTACTTAGCCTATCGCTGGACGAGGGGGCACTGATGCGTATTCGGTTTGGCTACACGGTCGCGGGCATTTTGGCGTTGGGTGCAATGTCGTTCGGCAACTCCGGGCCGGCGGGGGCGGCGGACCTTGGCCTGGTCACAAAAGCACCGGTCGGCACCTGCACCGAGATCGTCTTCACCTGCGAGAACGGCCATCAATATCCGCTGTGCCCCCGCGCCGTGTCGGTCGAGGGCGAAGTGGTCACGGCCTCCCTGCTCACCGGCCGTGGCGGCATCCATGTGCGGCACGTTCCGATGGGCGTCGGCTATCGCTATGCGGGCCGCGGCGTCTGGCTGGACGGCTTCCGGGAAAACGCGCTGCTCAACTTCGGCAAGCGCCACCAGGTGGCGTGCACCATCGCGCATTCATGAGCGCGCGCTCTGCGTCGCTCCAATGGGCGTGACGCAGAGCACCTCAAGCAGCCGAACTCTCCTCACCCCTTGGTGCGGAGCACGACGCGCGACGAGCGCGAGAACATATACGCCTTCGGATTGACGTAGACCGGGCAGTAGTCCTGCCACTGGTACAGCTGCCAATTCCATTTCCAGCAGCCCGATGCGATCTGGGGCTCTTGCACGTAGTCCAGCCGGTACGGCGGATCGCCAAACGGATAGTAGTCGCCGCATCGCGCCGCCGTCGAAGACAGAACGACGATTGAAGCGGCCGCGGCAATGATCACAGAAAATGACTTGTTCATAACGCCCCTCGATCGAATGACGTGACCGCGCGAGAGTGCCAAATCCGCCGGTCGTTATCAAGGTGGGGGCCGCCTGCCCCCAACGCCAACCGGCCGTCTACACCGCGCGATTCTGCGTCGGCGCGCGGCCGCCGCCATCGGCGACCAGCACTGCACCCGTCACGAAGGACGCCTCGTCGGAGGCCAGGAACAGGCAGCACGCGGCGATCTCGGCGGGCTCGGCCATCCGTCCCAGGGCAATGCGTCGTTCGACGCCGCGAATCTCGGCATCGACGGTGGTGCCGTTTTGGCCCGCGAGCAGCTGCATTTCTTGGGCGCTCATCGGCGTGCGCACCCAGCCCGGTGCCACCGCATTGGAGCGGATGCCGTCGGCGCCGTGCGCGTAGGCCAGCGAGCGCGTATAGGCGACGACGGCCGCCTTGCTGGCGGCGTAGCTTGCGCTGTCCGGGCTGGCATTGAACGCCGCAACCGAGGCGACGTTCACGATCGCGCCGCCGCGCTGCCGGAGCAGCGGCAGGGACGCGCGACAGACACGCATCGTCCCCGTGAGGTTGACGTCAAGCGTTTTGGCCCACACCTCGTCGGAGACGCTGGCCGGCTGATCCGGCACGATCAGGCCGGCGGCGTTGACCACGATGTCGAGCCACGCTCCGCAGGCGGTGACGGCCTTTGCGATGTCGTCCGGCCGGGTGACGTCACCATGGATTGCCTGCCCGCCGCACTTCACTGCTGCGGCCTGCAGCTCGGCGTCCCCGAGGCCGAACAGCACGACGCGCGCGCCGCTCAACGCCAGCAGCGCCGCCGTCGCCCGACCGATCCCCGTGGCCGCGCCGGTCACCAGCGCCGTCTTTCCGTCGAGCCGCGGCATCAGGGCATGATCCGGAAAAGTGGAAACCGGTTTTCCGAGAAGATCATGCTCATCTAGACTCCCCACTGCCGTTCGACGGCAAATCCGGTCTCCGGCAGCGTCGAGCCGCCGTCGACGACGATGGTCTGCCCGGTGACATATTTGGCCTCGGCGGAGGCGAGATAGAGCATCGCGCAGGCGATGTCGTCTGCGCTGCCCATTTGCCCCATCGGGATAAAACGCTCGAGCTTCGCCTTGTTCTCCGGCGCGCTCATGGTGCCGCGGCCTGGCTTTTCGATGAAGCCGGCCTCGACGCCGTTGACCGTGATGCCGTCGCGCGCGAGCTCGAAGGCGGCGCCGCGGATGAATGCGTTGACGCCGGCTTTCGCCGCCGAGTAATGCGCGCCGCCGCCCATCGCGACGCGCGCTGAGACCGAGGATGTCACGAGGATGCGCCCGAACCTGACGGCACGCATGTGCGGAATTGCGGCCTGCGCGAGCCAGATGCTGGCGTTGAGGTTCAGCGCCAGCGTATCCTCGAGCTTCGCTTCATCGAGCTCCTCAAGCGATGACCACGGGCAACCGCCGGCATTGTGCACGACGATATCGAGCCGGCCGTATTTGGCGGCGACACTGTCAATCATCGCCCGCAAGCTGCCGCGATCGAGCCGGTCGAACGGAAAGCAATGCGCCGCCCGTCCATCGGCCACGAGTTCGCGCGCCAATGCCTCGGCCACATCAAGAGTCCGGTTGGCGATCACCACGGTCGCGCCCGCCTGGGCGAACCTTCTCACGATGGCGGCGCCGATCCCCCTGCCCCCGCCGGTGACGATCGCGATGCGGCCGCCAAGATTGAACGGAGGCGCCTGCATCAGATCGCTCCCGCGCCGCGCAGCAAGTCGATGAACTGCGCCAACACCCCCGTGTGCGTGTCGACGTCGCGCGCGGACGTCGCCGGACACATCAGCAGCATGGTGTGGAACGGGGTCACCAGAAGGCCCTCGTTGATGTAGAACGCATGCAGCAAGGTCTCGAGATCGGGTTGCCGGCCAGCAATGACGTCGGCGCCGCTGCGTGGCGGCTGCGGCATGAACATGATCTCAGCGCGCGCGCCGATCTGCGTGACGTGCCAGGGCAGACCGGCCGCCGCGATCAGGCGGCGCGCTTCCTGCGCGAGCCAGGTCGCGGTTCCGATCATCCGCTCGTAGTTCGCAGAGGTCAGCACCTTCTCCAGCACCGCGCGCATGGTCGCGACCGTCAGCGCGTTGCCGGCAAGTGTTCCGCCGAATCCGAGATGCGCCGACTGCCGTTCCCGCGGATTGACGTGGGGGACGATCTTCCAGAGCCGCTCCGCGATCTCCTGGCTGAGCCCGAACACGCCGGCGGGGATGCCGCCCGCGATCGCCTTGCCCGCAACGAAAATGTCGGGCTCGAGCCCATGGCTCTTCATGTAGCCGCCCGGTCCGCAGGACAGCGTGTGGGTCTCGTCGATGATGAGGACGGTGCCGGCGCGGCGGGTCAGCTCTCGCAACGCCTGGTGAAAACCAGGATCGACCGGGATCATGCCGAAATTCGTCATCAGCGGCTCGGTCAGCACGCAGGCGACGTCGCCATGCGCAAGCGCCGCCTCGAGGCCCGCGACATCGTTGAACTCGACGACCCTGCTCACCGCATCATGATCGATGCCGTTCGGATGGATCATGTTGCGCAGGCCGACCCGGCCGTCGCGGATCTCGACATGCGCCTCCTCGACGCCGCCATGGTAGCAGCCGGAGAACACCAGCACCTTGCGCCGGCCGGTGATCATGCGCGAGATGCGGATCGCGGCACGGTTGGCGTCGGTCGCCGACGTCGTCAGCGTCCAGTATTTCGGGCCGAAGCGTCGCGACAGTTCGGCGCCGACCCAGATACTGTCTTCCGTCGGCAGCATCATGGTCGCGCCACGCTTGAGCTGAGCGAGCGCCGCCTCAGTGACCGCCTCGGGCGCGTGGCCGCACATGCCGCCGGTGTCGCCAAGGCAGAAATCGATGTAGTCGCGTCCGTCGATGTCCCTGATATGCGCGCCCTGCGCCTCCTCGGCATAAACCGGGAAGCCGCCGGCCCAGCGCCGCATCCAGTGCGACGGGCCGCCGTAAAGGTAGTGCTCCGTTCCCTCCTGCCAGGCCGCGGCTGAGCGCGGATGCAGCGCGCGAAAGCGCTCCTGCTCGGCATCGAGCAATCGGTTCAGAACGCCGGCGCGTTCGGCAGCCAAAGATGTCATAGCGCGATCCAGGCGGTCTTGAGGTCGGTATAGGCGTCGAGCGCGTGCAGCGACTTGTCGCGTCCGAAGCCTGATTGCTTGAAGCCGCCGAGCGGCACCGTGATGTCGGCGCCGCCATAGGCGTTGACGTGCACGACGCCGGCCTTGATGGCGCGCACCATGCGATGCGCCGTCGACAGACTTGCGGTCCACACCGCCGACGCAAGTCCATAGGGGGTCGCATTGGCGAGCGCTGTGGCATCTTCCTCGCCCTCGAACCGCGTCACTGCCAGCACCGGGCCGAACACTTCCTCGCGCCAGACCTGCATCGACGGCGTCACGTCGGTGAGGATCGTAGGCGCCATGAAGTTGCCGCCGCTCTCGACGCGGATCTGCTCGCCGCCGATCAGCCGCTTCGCGCCCTGCGCTTCCGCATGGGCAACGGCATCCAGGTTCTTGCGCAACTGCGGCTTGCTCGCGATGGCGCCGATATCCGAGGTCAGTTCGAGGGGATCACCGACGCGGAGCTTGGCGGTTGCGTCGCGCAGTTCGGCCATGAAGCGATCATAGATCGCGGACTGCACCAAGAGCCGCGATCCGGCCACGCAGACCTGGCCGGAGTTTCGGAAGATGCCGTTCGCCGAGACCTTGGCCGCATGCTTGATATCGGGCG
The DNA here is from genome assembly GCF_001189245.1 of Bradyrhizobium pachyrhizi. Classification (GTDB taxonomy): domain Bacteria; phylum Pseudomonadota; class Alphaproteobacteria; order Rhizobiales; family Xanthobacteraceae; genus Bradyrhizobium; species Bradyrhizobium pachyrhizi. The sequence goes on from NZ_LFIQ01000117.1 coordinate 10,277, forward strand.
CATCGGCGAACACGATGTTGGGCGACTTGCCGCCAAGCTCGAGATGGACGCGCTTCAGGTTCGATCGCGCCGAGCATTCCAGGAGACGCCGGCCCACCGCGCCCGAGCCAGTGAAAGCGAGCACATCGACATCCATGTGCAGCGCAAGCGCCTCGCCGGCGGATGCGCCGCGGCCGGTGACGACGTTGAGCACGTCGTCGGGCAACCCCGCCTCGGTCGCGAGCTCGGCAAGTCGCAACAGCGTCAGCGACGCCAGCTCCGGCGGCTTGACCACGACCGAGTTTCCGGCGGCAAGCGCCGGGCCGATCTTCCACGCTCCGATCATCAGCGGGAAATTCCACGGCACGATCACGCCGACGACACCAAGCGGCTCGCGATGCACGAGCCCGAGCACATCACCTGAGGTCGGGGCGATCTCGCCATAGACCTTGTCGATCGCCTCGGCGTAGTAACGGATGGTGCCGGCGACCGAGAGCGGCTCGGCCTTATAGGCCATGCTAATCTCGGTGCCATTGTCGCGCACGCCGAGCACCGCAATCTCGAGCGCGTGCCGCTCGATGAGATCGGCGAACCGCAGCAACACCTTCTTGCGCTGCGCCGGCGCCGCGCGTGACCAGCTGCCCTGCTCGAAGGCCTGCCGCGCGTGTCTCACTGCGGCGTCGACATCGGCCACGTCGCCGTCAGCGATGCTGGTTAATACCTGGCCGTCGATCGGCGACACGACATCAAGCCGCGCCTCGCTGATCGCCGGCGCCGGCCGGCCGCCGATGAAGAGCTGCTGGGCCGGAATGACGGCCGCGCGTAGTCGATCGATCTGGGCTTGCTGCATGCGAGATAATTGTGACAATGACAAAAGCGGCTTCCGAGCGAGACCGCTGGCACGGCGCAATCCTCGCCAAATCAAGGCCTTGGCAGCAATCAACCGATAGGTGGATGTCACGGCAAGGCGCGTCCCCATAGCGTGATCGCACGATGGCCGAGCGCTCCGCCTGCGTTATGCAAACCGGTTGTCACCATCCCTTACGCCTGCCGGTGAGCCCAAGGTCATGCCTGAGATGACGCAGCCCCGCATTCTCCTGATCGGAACGGGAGACACCAAGGCCGACGAACTGCTGTTCATGAGCGAGTGCATCGCGCGCGCCGGTGGCCGAACCATCATGATGGACATCAGCGTGCTCGGCGATCCGCCGTACCGGCCCGCACATGACAAGCACGCGGTGGCGGCGGCCGCACAAACCACGATCGAGGCGATCGCATCGAGCGGCGACGAGAATTCCGCGATGTCACTGATGGCGGTTGGCGCCGCCAATCTGGCGCGCGCGCTCGCGGAGCGCGATGCCATCGACGGCGCGATCGCGATCGGCGGCACGATGGGCACCGACCTTGCGCTCGACGTCGCGCAGGCGCTGCCGCTCGGCCTGCCGAAGCTGATCGTCTCGACCGTCGCCTTCTCGCATCTGATCCCGCCCGAGCGCGTCGCCGCCGATCTGATGATGATCCTGTGGGCCGGCGGTCTCTACGGCCTCAACGGCACCTGCACCGCCGTGCTGTCGCAAGCCTGCGGCGCGATCGTCGGCGCCGCCAGAAGCGCAATCAGGCCGCGCAAGGACCGGCCGGTCGTTGCGATCACCTCGCTCGGCAAGAGCTGCCTGCACTACATGGTCGAGCTCAAGCCGCAGCTCGAACGGCGCGGCTACGAGGTCGTCGTCTTCCACACCACCGGCATGGGCGGCCGCGCGATGGAATCGATCGCCGCGCAAGGTGGCTTCGCCGCGGTGCTGGACCTCAGCTTGCAGGAGGTCGCCAACCAGCTCACCGGCTCGGTGGTCAATTCCGGCGCTGACAGGCTTGAGAACGCAGGAAGAGCCGGCATTCCACAGATCGTCGCGCCCGGGGCGATCGACATGGTGGATTTCCCGGCATGGCTTGGGGTTCCGAACGAGCTGTCGGATCGCCCGTTCCACGCGCATAACCGGCTGCTTGCGTCGGCAACGTCGGGATCCACTGATCGCCAACGGATCGCACGCGCGATCGCCGAGAAACTGTCCCAGGCCAACGCTCCCGTTGCCTTCGTGCTGCCCACCGGCGGCATCCAGCAATGGGATCGCGAAGGCGAAACCTTGCACGATCCTGACGCCCTCGCCGCCTTCGTCGAAGCCATGCGGTCGGCGATCAGGGCGCCGGTCGAGCTGCACGAGATCAAGGATCACATCAACAGCGCCGCATTCAACGAAACAGTGCTCGGCATCTTCGACCGATGGGTCGCTGCCGGCATTGTCCCTCGCGGCCGCACCACGGTTGCCGCATGAGGAGGCCGCGTGCCCAGGCGCTGGTGCTCGACTTCGGCGGGGTGATCTCGAAGACATTGTTCGAGACCCACGACCTGACCGAGCGCACGCTCGGACTCGCCCCATGCACACTGAAATGGCTCGGACCGTTCGCGCCCGACAGCGATCCGCTCTGGACTTCCATGCAGCGTGGCGAAATTTCTGAGCGCGACTACTGGCTGACCCGCAGCCGCGAGGTCGGGCGCCTGGTCGGCGAGGACTGGCGCGACATGGAGACCTTCGTGAAACGCGCGCGTGGCGCCGATCCCGACACCGTGATCCGCCCCGAGGCAGCGCGCGCGATCACCCTCGCCGCCGATGCCGGGTTCCGCCTCGCCATCCTGTCGAACGAGCTCGACCTGTTCTACGGCGCCGATTTCCGCAGCCGTCTCTCCATCCTCAAGCGCTTCGACACCATCGTCGATGCCACGCATACCGGGATCCTGAAGCCCGACCCCCGCGCCTATCAAAGCGTGCTGGACGAACTGGTGCTGGAGGCAGACAATTGCGTCTTCGTCGACGACCAGCGCCGCAACATCGCAGGCGCCGCCGCGTGCAACATGCGCACGGTGCTGTTCGATGTGCGCAATCCTGCCGCGTCCTACGGCGAGGCGCTGCGGCATTTCGGGCTGCGATTCGACTAAAGCGTTTTCGAGCGAAGCGGGTACCGGTTCGAAAACGCGTCAAAACCAGAATCTGGAGCCCCGTTCCGATTCCATCGAAACGGAACAGGCTCCAGCCGGACAGAGGGCGACCATGCGCGACAGAAACTTCCTGGTTGAGAACAACGCCAAGCCGATCTGGCACCCGATGGCCCATCCTGCCGAGATGCGAGCGCAGCCGCCGCGGATCGTGATGAAGGGCGAAGGCGTCGAAGTCACCGATATCGACGGCAAGACCGTAATCGATGCGGTCGGCGGATTGTGGAATGTCAATCTCGGCTACAGCTGCGATCCGATCAAGCAGGCGATCGCGGACCAGCTCAGCGCGCTGCCGTACTATTCGGGCTTTCGCGGTACCTCATCCGGCCCCTCGATCGAGCTCGCCTACGAGCTCACCGAATGGTTCAAGCCGGAAGGCATGGTGCGCGCTTTCTTCACCTCGGGCGGCTCGGACTCGGTCGAGACCGCGCTGCGGCTCGCGCGGCAATACTGGAAGATCAAGGGCCAGGCCGACCGCACCAAGTTCCTGGCGCTGAAGAAGGGCTATCACGGCACCCATTTCGGTGGCGCCTCCGTCAACGGCAACGCCAATTTCCGCCGCAACTACGAGCCGATGCTGCCCGGCGTGTTCCATATCCCCGCGCCGTCGACCTACCGCAATCCCTTCAACGAGACCGATGCAGCAAAACTCGCGCAGCTATGCGCAGCGGCGATGGAGGAGGAGATCGCATTCCAGGGCGCCGACACCATCGCGGCCTTCATCATGGAGCCGGTGTTAGGGGCCGGCGGCGTGATCGTGCCGCCGGACAGCTTCATGAAGCTGGCGCGCGAGATCTGCGACGGTCACGGCATCCTGATGATCGCGGACGAGGTCGTCACCGGTTTCGGGCGCACCGGCGCATGGTCGGGTTCGCGGCTCTGGGGCGTAAAGCCCGACATGATGACGATGGCCAAGGCGATCACCTCGGGCTATTTCCCGCTCGGCGCGACGCTGATCGGCGAGCAGGTCACGGAAGCCTTCGAGGCCGACACGACCGCGTTCGGCTCGATCGGCCATGGCTACACCTATTCCGGCCATCCGGTCGGCTGCGCCGCGGGCCTTGCGGCGCTCGCCGAGACTCGCCGCCTCAAGCTCGACGAGAATGCCCACGCGCGCGGCGAGGACCTTGCGCGGGCGCTTGCGGCGCTCAAGGCAAAGCATGCGCTGGTCGGCGACGTCAGGGGCAAGGGTTTGATGGCCGCACTCGAGCTGGTCGCTGATCGCGACAGCAAGAAGGCCGCCGACAAGAAGACGATGGCGAAGGTTGCCGATGCCGCCTACGAGGCCGGCGTGATGCTGCGCGTCTCCGGCAACAATCTGATCCTGTCCCCGCCCCTGATCCTCACGGCAGCGGATGTGAGACGGATCGCCGAAGGAATCGACGCCGGCCTCTCAGCGGCCGGTTGACAGCGCACTGACGCAAGCCATGGCGCGCTCGAACAGGGCGCCATTAGCCTTGTCGCGGTCGAGGCAATCGGCCAGCGATATGGCCGACATCGTCTGATCGGTGCAGAAGATGCGCATGAAGTCGGCCGCCAGCGCGACCTTGCGCGTCTCGGATTGGCGCTCCCAATCGTTGCTGCTCAGATAGAGCAAGGACGCGTCGTCAACGCTGCTCTCGGCCACCGCGCCGGCAGCAACCGGCCCTGCCGCCAATAGCGCTAGCAGCGCGCCGGCCACCGCTCCGATGCAATGCACGCGGCCTCTCATTTCGTCTCCCTGGCATTCACCATCGGCGGCACGTCGAGCGCGGGATTGCGATCGAAGAAGTTGAACGGACGCAGCCGGAAGCCATGCCACAGGCCCGGCATGACCGGCCAATCCTCAGCGCGCGGCACGTGGCGGAAGCCGACTGTGTACCACAGCACGAGGTCGCGGTCCTCGATGGGCCGCTTCGCCGCCGTCCATTTCGGCAGGCCGTCGACCTCGGGGTTTCCGTTCGGATACATGCCCGCGGCGTAGCGCTCGTCCTTGGCGTAGGCCGAGGTCCACAGCGTGTAGGCGCTGAAACCGGCGCGCAGCTGGATCGGATCGTCCTTGGCGAGCAGCGAGACGTCGGAGTGACCGGGCATCAGCTGATAGCTCGTGCGATAGCCGCGGCCGTTGGTCTTGCCCGTGCTCTCGATCCTGAACTGCGCCGCGTTCAGCGGCATGGTGATCGGACCTTCGGTCGCAACCGGCCTGGTGTCGACCTGCCAGAGGCTCTTGCGCTGGCCCTGCTCCAGCCGGCGGACATTGAAGCGATCCTCGACCAGCCGGTTCGAGGTGCCGTCGACGTCCATGTCGATCCGGAACGTCATGTAGTGATCGTGATTGACCGCGAGCAGCCGTTCCTCGACCAGCGTCCCAAAGGCGGTGTCCTGCGCAGCCGTCGGGTCGCTCAATGTCTTGCTCGCGACGCCCTTGGTCGCATCGATGCCGTAGGCGCCGAGCCGCACATCGATATTGCCGGCACGGTCGAACACGTAGTCCACCAGATAGTCGTAATTGCCGACCACCGGCGCCATCCGCACCACCAGCTCGTTGTTCGGCCGCACCTCGGCGGTGTTGTTGATCAGCTCGCTGTGGCGCCAGATCGGATCGCCGGTCGGGCGCTCGAAGATGCAGACCGCGCCTTTGGAAACGACCGGCGCACCCTTGGTATCCGAGATCGTCAGGTCGAGATAATGCGCGCCTTCGGGACAATCCACGCCGCGCTGCAATTCGCTGGAAAGCACGCCAAAGCCGTACTCGCCGATGTCCATATAGGCGCGGAACGACCAGGTCGGCGCCGGGTCCATGTAGGGCACGAACATCTCGCTCGCCGATATCTGATAGGCGATGTCGCGGAGCGTGCCGTGGTCATCGTAGCGAATCAGCGACAGCACGGCGCCGACGCGCGGCTCGAGACGGACATGGAATGACCAGTTGTCCCAGCGGACCTGGCCGCCCTCCACCTTCACGTTGCTGCCTTCAGGCGCTGCGATTTCGATCGGCTTCGGTGGCTTGCGATATGTTCCGGAGTCGGCATAGGCGTGCGAGGGCGTCTGCGGCGGTGGCGGCACCACGCCGAGATCGGTCACCGACAGCACCGTTTTGCTCTTGAGATCGACCTGGGCGAACAGGTTCTCGATCGGCTTGCCCCAGAGATTGTTGGCGGCGCCCGCGGTGTCGACACAGGGAACGTTGAGCAGGCGGCGGCCTTTCAACGCCGGATCGGTCACTGGACCCACGGTCAGCGGCAGGCACAGCACGTTGCGGAAATCGGTGATGCCGCGCTTGGCCATCGCGGCGATCCAGCGCGGGTCCTGCTTCGGCAGATCGCCGGCGGAGATCAGCTCGTCGATGGTCAGCGCAGCCTCATGATCCCTGACTTCCTGCCAGCCGAGCAGGCTGCGCGCGGCGAGATCGACATGGGCCTCGTAGAGATGCCCGCCGCTCAGCAGCGTCGCGCTGGCCCGGCGCGTGAAGGGCTGTCCGGGCTTCCACGCCCGCACCTCGTCCTTGGGATCCTCCTCGACCGACATCGAGACGACCCGCGCCGAATCGTCGAGCTTGCCGGCGCCGCGCAGGATATCGGAGACCGAGCGGATTTCGTCGGTGGTGAGCCCGTCCATCGGGTGCGTTGCGGCCGCCTGCGGCCACATCCGCCGCTCGGCCTTCGCCGGCAGCGGCGCCGCCAATGTCGCGACCATCAGACCGGCCACTGCCCACACGCCGTGCCGGGATATCAGAGCCATTCCGCCCTCCACTCAAAGCCAGAACTGTCAGAATACAAGCAACGGTGGCGACGTGAAGGCCCGCTTCTTCATCCGGTAACCTGTTCCGACGCCGCCGGCAGGATCGCGGCCGCGGCCGGGCGTGGTGCGGCGCGGTGTACATCGAGCAGCCGCACGCCGATGCGATCGCGCAAGGCCGGCCAGAGGCCGCGCGGCGCCACAATCATCACCACGACGGCGATGATGCCGAGCCCGACCAGATACCAGCCGCCGGACAGGCCGAGCGGTCCGGTCATCAGCTCGCGCAGGCCGAAGAAGATGATGACGCCGAGGATCGGGCCTTCCAGCGTTCCGATACCGCCGATGATCACGATGAACATCATGTACACGGACCAGTTGACGTCGAAGGCCGCCAGCGGCGCGATGAACAGATTGCCCATGAAGTTGAGCGCGCCGGCAAACCCGCATCCCGCCGCCGAGAGCACGAAGGCGACAAAACGATTAAGCCGGACGTCGACGCCGACGCTCATCGCCGCAAGGTCATTGTCGCGCACGCTCATCAGCCCGAGCCCGAAGCTCGAGGTCATCATCCTGTACAGCGCCGCGATGGTCACCAGCGTCAGGCCGCCGGCGAGCCAGAACATCGTCGGCTCGAACCAGTCGAAATCGATCAGCCTGCTGGTCGCGAGCGGCACGCCCGACGTGCCGCCGACGGCCTGCGACTTCATCGTGAACGCGCCGATGATCTCGGCGAACACCCACATCGCGATCGAGAAATAGGCGTCGCGCAAACGAAACAGCGGAAAGGCGATGATCGCCGCAACGGCGCCCGCCACCAGCGGCGCGACCGGCAGCACCCAGATCGGCGTGACCTCGAGCCAGCCCGAGGTCAGGAACAGCGCATAGGCGCCGAAGGCGATGAAGACCTGGTGGCCGAGTGACACAAGCCCGGCATAGCCCGCCAGCAGGTTCCACATCTGCGCCATCGTCAGCAAGAGCAGGCACTCGGTCGCGAGCCGCAGAAAACCCTCGTTCAGCACCAAGGGCGCGCCGGCAATTGCCGCGACGAGCAAGATGGCAGAGGCCACAAGAATGGTCCGTGTCGGCATCGGAATCACACCCTGCTCGACACGAGACCCGACGGGCGGATCAGCAGCATGATGAAGAACAGGTGGTGCGCATAGAGCAGCCCGGCATTCGGATCGATTTTCAGCCCGATCAATTGCGCCATGCCGAGCGCGATACCGCCGAGCAGCGCGCCCCAGAACGAGCCGAGCCCGCCGAGCACCACGACCTCGAACGCGATCAACAGCCGCTCGGCACCCGAGAACGGCGTGAAGCTCGAGCGCACCGCAAGCAGCACGCCGCCGATCGCGCCGAGCGCGAGCGACAGGCCCATGACGTAATTATAGACCCGGTCGGGCTTGACCCCGGACAGCCGGACGATGTCCCGGCGGTCAGCCGTGGCGCGCACGATCCGGCCGAACTCGGTATGACGCAGCACGAGTTGCAGCGCCATGAACAGCAATGCGGCGAGCACCAGGGTGAGCAGCGGCATGATGCCGATGTTCAGCCCGGCGACCTCGAGGCTGGCGCGAGAGAGCTCGCCAACCTGGAGGCTGCGCACGTCGGCGCCGAACACCTCGACCATCACGTTGCGCAGGATCACCGACACGCCGAAGGTCAAAAGCAGCGGCGAGAGCGGATCGGGCGAGGTCACGACGCGGTTGACGATGGCGGCCTGATAGAGCCATCCGACCGCAAAGGACAGCGCAATCACCGGGATCAGCATCAACAGCGGCGACGCCTGCGGAAACAGGTTGGCCAGCAGCACGGCGCAGAACGCGCTCAGCACCATGAACTCGCCATGCGCGATGTTGACGACGCGCATCACACCGAACACCAGCGCGAGCCCGATGCCGAGCAGCCCATAGAGCCCGCCAAGCAGGGCCCCGTTGATCAATGTCTCAACCCAGATCATGTCGTTGCCAATCCTGGCTAGTTACCGAAATAGGCGTGCGTCAGCTGCTCCGGCTGCAAGCCTTGCGCCGGGCCGGTCAGCGACACCCGCCCCTTCAACAGGCAATAGATCCGCTCCGAGGTCGCGAGCGCGCGCTTGACGTCCTGCTCGACCAGCACGACGGCGGTGCCCTCGCGGCGGATGTCGGCAAAGGAGCGGTAAATTTGCTCGACCACGACGGGGGCGAGCCCGAGCGAGATCTCGTCGCACAACAGGAGCCGCGGGTTCGACATCAGCGCGCGGCCGATCGCCGCCATCTGCTGCTGGCCGCCGGAGAGTTGGCCGGGAAACATCCGCCGCCGCTCCTCGAGGATCGGAAACAGGTCGAATACCCGCCGCAGGGTCCAGCTGCCTTTGCGCCGGTTGACGCTGCCCATCAAGAGGTTCTCCTCGATCGTCAACGAGTCGAACAGCAGGCGGCCCTCGGGCACCATGATGAGGCCGAGCCGCGACACCTCTTCGGCCGGCATCTGCGAGATATCGATGCCGTCGAACTGCACCGCGCCGCGACGCTCCTCGTTGAGACCGACCAGCGCCTTCAGAAACGTCGACTTGCCGGCGCCATTGGCGCCGACCAGCGCCACCGCTTCACCGTCCGCGACGGTGAAGTTCATGTCGAACACGGCTTGCAGATCGCCGTAGAAGATCTGCAGGCCGTTCACATCAAGCAATGCCATCGGCCTTCAATCCCATGTAGATCTCGCGCACCACCGCGCTGTCCATGACCTCGGCCGGCGGTCCCTCCAGCACCTTGCGGCCGAAGTCGAGCACCAGAATGCGATCCGACACCGCGCGCAGCGCGTGCGGGATGTGCTCGATCCAGATCGTGGCATGGTCGGCCTTCACCGACTGGATGATGGCAACGAGGCGCTCGACCTCGGGCTCGGTCAGCCCGGCGGCGATCTCGTCGAGCAGGATCAGCTTCGGCTTCGAGGCCAGCGCCTTGGCGAATTCCAGCCGCTTGCGGTCGATCAGCGGCAAGGCGCCGGCGAGCCTGTCCGCCTTGGCGTCGAGCCCGGCGCGCTGCAACACCTCCATGGTCCAGCTCGATGCCGCCTCGCCGGTGAAGCCCGCGCCATAGGATGCCGCGACCAGCGCGTTCTCGTAGACCGACAGATGCGGGAACGGCTGCGGGATCTGGAACGCCCGCCCGAGCCCCATCCGCGCCCGGCGATGCGGCGGCAGGGCTGATATCTCCCTGTCGTCGAGCATGATCGAGCCGCCGTCGGCCGTGAGCAGGCCGACGATCAGGTTCAGCAACGAACTCTTGCCGGCGCCGTTCGGGCCGATCACGCCGAGGCACTCGCCGCGCGCCAGCTCGAAGCTGACATTGTCGGCGACCACGATCTCGCCGAAGCGCTTGGCCAGCCCGCTGACGCGCAGAAGCGGTGCCATCTCAGGCCAGCTTGGAGAGCAGCTGGAGATCGGCCTGCTTCGGGATGAACGGCGCCGTTCCGTTGTGCACGATCAGGAGCTCGTATTTCGACTTGCCGCCCTTGGCCTTGCGCCATTGCCCGCCGGACAGCGAGGTCACCGCGACGTTCTTGATCGGGCTGTCCTTGAACTTGACCCGGCCGACCACGGTCTCCATGTCGAGACCGGCGATCGCATCGCGCAATGAGTTCTTGTCCTTGGGATCGCTGTTCTGCAACGCCGCGAGCCCGACCTCCCACAGCGCATGGGCGTAGCCGATCGGCTGCGTCCACTGCTTGCCGGTGGTCTTTTCCCACTCCGCGGCGAGTTCGGCGGCGCTCTGCCCGGTCAGCGAGGACTTGAATGGATAAGCCGGCGTCCACCACACCTCGGTCGACATGCCGTCGCCGCGATCGCCGAGCGCATTCACCGCGGCCGGGAACAGGAAGGCCGCCGCCACCGTGCAGATCTGCGGCTTGAAACCGGCCTGCGCCGCCTGATTCCACAGCGTCACCCAGTGATTGCTGAAGGTGAAGCCGGAGACGATGTCGACGCCGTTGTTCTTGAACAGCGCGATCTGGTTGGTGAAGTCGTCGGTCGCGATCTGGAATTTGCCGGCCGAGAATTCCTGATAGCCGGCCGCCGAGATGCCTGCCGGCAGGCCGAGCTTCGGATCGGAGAATGCCTGGCCCGGCGGGTTATCGATGTAGAGCGTGCCGACCTTCTTGTTGGTCTCCACCGACTGCCACATGCCCAAGAAATTCTTCGCGACGTCGTCGGCGCCCCAGAAGAAGTGGTAGCTGTAGGGAAAACCCTTGTCCGGCGCCGACTTGCGCGGGAACATCCAGCCCTGCCACGGCACCATGGTCGAGATGGTGGGAATGCCGCGGGCGTCGGCGAGCTCCTGCACCGGCGGCTGGGCGTCGCCGTCCTCGATCAGGATCAGGTCGCACTTTTCACGCAGCACCAGCTCGCTCGCGATCACCGACGATCGATTCGGATCGGATTGATTGTCTTTGAACACCAGCTCGACCTGATAGGTCTTGCCGCCGATCTTCAGACCATCCTTCAGCCGCGCCTTGATGCGCTCATGGATCCAGGGATCGGGCTCGGCGAACTGCGCGCGGACGCCGGAGAGGCAGCCGACCCAGCCGATCTTGATGGTGTTGCCGGCGGCCCGCGCGACATTGACCAGTGGCACGTTCATCGCCGATGCGAGACCGGCGGCACCGGCCACTTTCAGCAGCGTACGCCGGTCGAGCCGGCCTGACGCCGTATTGCTCTTTGTCTCAGTCATGTCCCTCTCCCTCCACAACCAATGAAGATGCCTGACCGCGGCTCACGCAGCCGATCGCTGGATCGCCGCACGGCTCACCGCGGCGAATTTGCACAAGGTGTTTTCGATGATCCGGCGCGGGATGCCGCGCACGATGAAGACGAGCCGCGAGCGCCGGTCCGCCGACGGCCAACCGGCAAGCGTGATCGGCGGATGGAACACGTGCTGCACGCCATGCACTACGATGGGCGCATCGGGCTGCTCGGCGACGTGCACGATCGCCTTGAAGCGCAGCAGGTCCTCGCCTCTGAGCGCCGCGACATAGTCGAGCCAGCGCGCGAGTGCCTCGCGCTGGATCGGCTCGTCGATGACCAGGCTGTAGGATGACACGCCGGCATCGTGCGCGTGATGGCTGTGGTGGCCGCACGCCTCGCCTTCGCAGTGATGATCCCCGTGTGGCGAGTTGGCCGCCTGCGATGCCAGATCGAACCAGCGCACGACATCGGCGGAGCGCGCCGCCGGATCGAACAGCCCGGCATCGAGGACCTTCGCCGGATCGACGATCCCGTTCTGCACTTTCGTGCGCGTCGCGACCGGATTGATCGCCACAAGCTGCGCATCAAGCCGCGCCAGTGCGTCCTCGGCGGCAAGGTCGATCTTGGTCACCAGCAACCGGTCGGCGACGGCGATCTGCCTGACGGCCTCGCCATGGGCCGCAAGGGTGTGCGCACCATTAACCGCATCGACGGTCGCGACCACGCCGTCGATCCGGTAGCGACTGAGGACATCAGGCGCCGTCATTAGTGTGTGCAGCACGGGCACGGGATCGGCGAGCCCGGTGGTCTCGACCAGCACCCGGTGGAACGGCGGGATCGTGCCGTCAGCACATCGCGACGCAAGGTCGGCCAACGTCTCGATCAGGTCCTCGCGCACCGAGCAGCAGATGCAGCCATTGTCGAGCAGCGCCAGGCGGTCCTCGCTGCTCTCGACCAGCAGATGATCCAGCGCCACCTCGCCGAACTCGTTGATGATGGCGACGACGCCGCCAAGCTCGGGCTGGCGCAGCAAATGGTTCAGCACCGTGGTCTTGCCGCTGCCGAGGAAGCCGGTCAGCACCGTGACCGGGATCTGATCCGCCGTTGCCATCACGCGCCCCGCTCGTAGACCTTGCAGCCCTCGAAGAAGGTCATCTCGACCCGCGTATCGGCCAGTTGATCCGGCGGGATGTCGAAGATCATCTGGTCGAGCACGATCAAATCGGCGGATTTGCCCACCTCGATCGAGCCGATCGACTGGCCGAGGCCGGCCGCGCGCGCGGCATCGATGGTGTAGATGTCGATCACGGTTTTGAGGTCGAGCGCCTGCTCCGCCCACAGCGACTTGCCGGGAAAATCCCCGGTCGGATTCTGCCGCGTCACCATGCCCTCGATGCCCTGCCAGGGATCGGGGATCGGGATCACCGGCCAGTCCGAGCCGCCGGCCATCAGTGCGCCGGCCTCTTTCAGATCCCTGTTGGGCCAGAAGCGCTGCGCGCGCTCCTCGCCCATCGCGGCCTTGTGCGCCTCGAGGAAGATGGTCGGATACCAGATGATCGGCGACAGATCGGCGGCGACACCAAGCTCTGCGAAGCGCTTGATATCGTCGGGTGCGATATAGCTCGCATGCGCGATCTGATGGATCAGATGGGTCGGGCCGTTGAAGCTGCGCACGACATCAATGGCGTCGAGCGCCTGCGTCACCGCGGCATCGCCCGCACAATGGATCTTCGCGGCAAGGCCGAGCTTCTCGCAGCGCCCGAGCCAGCGGATCAGGTCCGGCACGGTCAGCATGGTGGCGCCGCGGAAGCAGCAGCCGCGCACGGGATCGGTTACATAGGGCTCGTGGAAGGCCGCGGTCTTGGCGCCCGGCACGCCGTCGAGGAACACCTTCACATAGTCGGGCTTCACATGGGCGCCGCGGTAATCCTCGCGCAACGCAAACAGCTCCTCGCCGGCCTTGCCGAACATGAAGCCCGGCTCGACCACCGGCATCGCGCAGACCGCCCAAGCGGTGAGCTCGCCGCGGTCGTCGAGCCCCTTCAGCGCCGCCATGATCGGCTGCATGCTGGCGGCGTCGATGAAGGCGGTGACGCCATAGGCATTCAGCACCGAGATCGAGCGCGCCACCGCCGCGCGGTCCATCTCGGCCGTGTAGTGACCGGAGGCCGCGAGCGCCCGCTCGACCAGGCCGGAGGCAGCCTCGATCATGATCCCGGTGAGCGTTCCGGACTTGAGGTCGCGGCCGATCTCGCCGTCGGTCGGATCAGCCGTGTCGGCCGCAACGCCGGCCAGCCGCAGCGCCGCCGAGCTCGCCCAGCGATTGTGATAGGTGTCGTCGCGCAATACGACGGGATGACCGAGGCAGGCTGCGTCCAGCAGCGCGCAGGACTCCGCGTTGTTCATCTCGTTCAACAGATTGTTGCCGAACTGCCCGCCGACGATCCAGGCGCCCGGCGCAGCCGCTGACGCGGCCTTGTGCAGGGTCTCGGCGATCCTCGGAATGCTGTCGGCGTTGGAGAAGCGCAGCTCGTAGAGATCGGCCTGTCCGCCCATCATGATGTGATTGTGGATGTCGACGATCCCCGGCATCGCCATGCGTCCGCCGAGATCGACGGTCGCCGTCCCCTCGCCGATGAGCGCCGCGACGTCGCGTTCCTCGCCGACAGCGATGAACCGGCCGGCCTTGACGGCCGCGCATGTCGCCCAGGGCTGCCCGCGGTTCGACGTGTAGATCCGGCCGTTGCGGAAGACCGTGTCGGCGAATGTCCTGTTCATACGGATCAAACTTCTCGATTGGGAAAGCCTGGAGCGATCAGCCTCTCACCGTGCGGTGCACAAGGCCGAACCGCGCGCGACGCCGGCATGATGGCCAAACGTTCGGCATGTCGGCATTTGGAACAATCCACCGTCCGGTGGATGCTCCGCCGCCTGCGGCGATACGGGCGGCGGCACGGCATAGAGCGACATCACTTTTTTCGAATTGAGCAGCAGGCTCCGCTTCACCTCTCCCGCTTGCGGGGGAGGTCGGCGCGCGCAGCGCGACGGGTGGAGACTCTCTCCGCAATGTGACTCGCGGAGAGAGCCCCCACCCCGGCCCTCCCCCGCAAGCGGGAGAGGGAGGGGCGGCACCGCCCTCGCGGTCGCTCTTCGACGCAATCCCTTATCACTTCAGAAGCCCAGCGCGAGGCCGTCCCTGCGGTGGTCGGAGGCCCCGAACAGAACGCCCCTCGCATGGTCGATGCGGATCGCCTGGCAGCCGCCTATCGGCTCTTCCGAAAACCGCGCATCGTGGCCGCGGGCGCGAAGGTCGTCACGGACTTCAGATGATATCGTCGTCTCCAGCGACAGCGCGCCGTCGAAGGCAAAGGAGCGCGGCGCCTCGGCCGCGGCCTGGATGTCCATCTTCATGTCGAGGATGTTCGACAGCAGATTGGCGTGGCCCGCGGCCTGGTAGTGCCCGCCCATCACGCCGAACGACATCACGGTCTTGCCGTCCTTGCGCAGCAGGCCCGGAATGATCGTATGCATCGGCCGCTTGCGCGGCCCGAGCGAATTGGGATGCCCCGGTTTGGCGCGAAAGCTCCAGCCGCGGTTGTGCAGCAGGATGCCCGATTTCGGCGCGAAGATGCCGCTGCCGAACGGATAGAACAGCGAGTTGATCAGCGAGACGGCGTTGAGATCGCGATCGACCACCGTGACATAGACGGTGTCGCGATGCTCGATATCGTCCCAGGTCACGGGCGCGGACGCGCGGCTTATGTCGATCTTGTCGCGGATTCTCCCTATATAGTCCTCGGCAAGGAATGCGGCCGGATCGACCTTGCTGGTGGCGGGATCGCAAAAGAAGGCATCGCGCGCGCGGTAGGCCGCTTTGGTGGCTTCGGCCAGCAGATGGATGCGATCGGCCTCTCCGAGCTTGCCGACATCGAAGCCGGCAAGCGTCCGCAGGATCATCAGCGCGGCCAGGCCCTGCCCGTTCGGCGGACACTCGATCACGTCGTGGTCGTGGTAGAGCGCCGAGATCGGGCGCACATAGTCGGAGGTCTGGGCGGCGAAATCGTCGCTGCTGTGGGCGCCGCCCAGGGCGCGCAAGATGGCCACCATCTCGTCGGCGGCCTCGCCCGCGTAGAAAGCGTCGCGCCCGCGCTGCGCGATCCGACGAAGGGTGCGGCCGAGCGCGGGTTGCGTACGGATGTCGCCGACCTCAGGCGCCTTGCCACCAGGCAGGAACTGCGCCGCCGCATTGCCGTCGATCTCGATCCGGGCCCGGAAGCGGCGCCAGTCCTCCGCGACGCGCGGCGTCACGCAAAAGCCCCGCTCGGCAGCCGCGATCGCCGGCCGGAAGATCTCCTCCAGCGACCTGCTGCCGTGATTGGCGATCAGCCGGCACCACGCATCGACCGCGCCCGGCACGGTGACGGCCTCGGGCGCAGTCGGTGGAATGTCGCGCGCGCCGCTTGCGGCAAATTTTTCGGCATCGGTTGCGGCCGGCGCGCGGCCCGAGCCGTTCAGCGCGATCGGCTCGCCGGCGTCAGGCGAATACAGCGCGAAGCAGTCGCCGCCGATCCCGGTCATCTGCGGCTCGACCACGCCCTGCACCGCGACCGCCGCCACCGCGGCATCGACGGCATTGCCGCCGGCCTTCAGCATCTCGACCGCGGCCAGCGTCGCCTGCGGGTGCGAGGTCGCGGCCATGCCACGCTCCGCAACCGCCACCGAACGGCCGATGGCCATGAAATCGCGCATGTCGTTTCCTTCAATGCTGTGAGCGGCCGCCGCTCGCCAACATTGTCGAAAACGACACCGGTCCTCGCGGAGGACTCTCGTTTGGCCACCAGGCAGGCAGCAATCCACCTAACGGTGGATCGGTGAACACGGACGAGGGTTGTCCCGCCAGACGCTTCTCGGACGCGGCGGATTGATCCGGCGGCAACCCGGCAAAACCTGTCAAACCTGCACGTGAGGAATTCTTTCGGCCTATCTGAATAGTTGCGTGCTCGGCGGCAATTCTGTGGTGGGTAACTGGTTGCCAAGCCCGGAGCGCGATGGCACGCTGCCATGATCAATTTAGCTCATGTCGATTGCCAATGCCGATGTCATCTCTCAAAGAGTTTCATGGCGCCAGGCGAAGTCGGTTCGGTTGCGGGGCTGGTTGGTTACGCATTGCCTCGTCGCTGGTCTCACTGTCATGCTGCGCCGTCGTTCACGACGTGCGTGCGGCGTCGCCCAATGAGGAGTCGAGCCGACAGGTGACGGCATCCGAACCGTCGGCTCAATCCGATGCCAACGGGAGTGTATTGCCAGATGCGGACCGAGCGTCGCCCGACGCTCTGCCGACGACGCCCAGCGAGAAGCAAGCTGAGCAGGTATCCACGGCCAACATTCTCGACCCGCTCAAGGTCGCCCCGGACAATATTGATACAGTTCTGGTCCTGGATGAATGCTTTGTTGCAGAGGCATGCATCGACCGGTTCCTTGGCGCGCTCTACACGCGAGCGCCGAAGACCGACTGGATCGTCGTGTACGAAAAAAAGGACGTGATCATCAAACGGAAGCGCAAACTGATCACCGTCACGCGCAGCATCCCGAAGCGGGTCGAAAATGACTTCGGATGGAAGGACCCCAAAGCCGCGGATAAAGCCGGGATGCCTCTGATGGATTACGTGATCGGGGGGATGGATCGAGCCTTCAAGCAAAAGCTGTTCTATATGCTCCATGCAGCGGAGCAGGCCGGACTGGCACCCGGGATCACGAGCGGATTCCGCGATGACTACCGCCAATCGATTGCAAGCGGGCTGAAGGCCGCAAATGACAAGTCTTATCACGGCGGCAGCTCGCGTGGTGGCTATGGTCACGGGCTCGCTGCAGACGTCGTCAGCATGAATGGCGGGAGCAAGGAGGAGCGTGCAACCGAGACCAAGCGATTATGGAAATGGATCGACGAGCACGAAAAGCAGTTCGGAGTTGGACGTCCCTACTTGAATGGAGACCCAGCGCATCTCGCACCGGTCGATGGTCGGGAATATGCTGCTCATCGCACGGTATCAAGGCACACAAAGCTGGCCGGCAAGCGACATACCCGAATTGCAGCATCTTCCAGGCATGGCGTAACGACGCGCGCAAAGTCAAAGGCAGCGTCGAGGGCCACGACGACGAGACTCAGCTCGCGCCTCTGATCGGCCTGCCCCTCCTGCGCTTCGTGCGCTCCGGCGCGCCCCAGCTCAGGGGGTGAGCCGGGGCTGGACCGCGGCTTCGGAGGCCGTAGCGGCCAGTCTCCACCCATGACGTTATGCCTCTCTTCGGACTCTCATCTACCAGGAACCGCGATTGCTGCGCCGCGCTACTACTTCTGCGCTGTGGAGCCTGCTTGCCGCTGAATCTGTTACTCGGGGCTAGTCCAGAATGGCAATTGCCGCGTGCGCTTGTCGATTTATGATGTCCCTAGTCGTGCGGATTGGCCGACATTTGCCCACACCCGACCATGCACCTCGCGCGATCAGGGATCGCCGCTTCGGCCCACGGAGCGACGGTCCCGCCCAATTCCGGATGCGACAAAATTAACCCGATGGGCAACTCAGCAAATCCTGTCCAATCCTTCGCGCGAAAGATATTTCGCTTTATCCGAATCGAAGTTCGATCACCCCTATGCGCGGGTGATGACACCGAAGAAGGGTACGCAATAGCGGTGCGCCGTCTCGCGCCAGAACCTTCCTCACCGTCGTCCCTGCGAAAGCAGGGATCCATGACTACAGGCAGTCATTATTGAGCGATGCCCGAACGACGAGTCCCGTTCACAACATCCGCCGCGGCGTATGGGTCC
>NZ_LFIQ01000117.1:28580-67313 GCF_001189245.1 Bradyrhizobium pachyrhizi
CTGGAAGAGCCGCGGACTCTAATCGACAGCCCGCGCCTCAATGCGGCCGCGACATCATCGCCACGACGGCGGAGCGGGTCTCGACGCCGAGCTTTTCGAAGATATGGATCAGATGCGTCTTCACCGTCGCGAGCCCGATATTCAGGCACTCGCCGATCTCGCGGTTGGTTCGGCCGCAACACAACAGCTCGACGACCTCCATCTCGCGCGAGGTCAGGCCAAAGCGCGCCGGCTCGTCGGCATTCGACGACAGGCGGCTGGTGAGGTTGAACTCGAGATAGTCGTGGATCTTCTCCGCAATGTGCATGCTGCCGTCGGGGATCGCCCAGCCCGGCGCCCACAGCACGCTCATCCCGGCGACGATGCGGTCGTTGCGGCGGAAGTAGAACTCGATCATGTCGGCGACGCCGCATTGGCCGGCGAAGGCGCGGTAGGTCGCCGCCTCCCGGGTCGCGCATTGGTCGAGCGCTGTGCTCAGCCGCGCAATCGGCCGGTTGCTCGCGGAGCGCGGATGCAACGGATCGAGTCGGTTCATGCCGGCAAGATACTGGTCGTGGAAACTCGGCGGCACGTTGCTAGAGAGCACGAAGCGGTTGAGGGTCAAATTGCCGTCGACCTCGTAGAACGCGGTCGCCGACCCCTCGAGAATGCCGCGCGCGAACTGAACGGCCTGCGTGGTTGCCGGATCCGGTCGGCCCAGAAGCGCGATCATGACCTACCTCCCGATGTTTCCCGATGGCGAACGTCTGCGCGTCGCGTAGCCGTCACGCTGGGGCACGCGCAAGCCATAGTCAAGCAAATTGCGGGCCAAACGCACGAAGCGCACATCCGGGGAAACGGTTACGCCGAAGTAACCCAACGGCCCCCTCCACCATCCGGTTGATTGCGAGCGACGCGAGCCATGCGGAACTTTCGCACATCATCCGATGTCATTGCTGGATCAAAAATGAATTCGCGTCGCATCATGGCCGCCTTCCCGTCGGCGGCCGACGAACAGGTCACGCTCGCCAACTGGCGCCAACATCCCTTCAACGAGTGGGCATTCCGCAATGTCCGCGAATTGCTGCCCACCGCAAACATCGCGCGCGCCGCAGCGCCGGCGCCGCTGTCCTTTGCGCCGCGCTATCTCGACGACGTCAGTTTCGCCAACCCGCGCAGCGAGACAGTCGGCGTCGGCGAGGCGCTGCGCGCCAGCCACACCGACGGCATCGTGGTGTCGCATCGGGGACAAGTCGCGTTCGAATGGTATGCCCATGGCCTCACGCCCGATACCCCGCACCTGATCTTCTCCGTCAGCAAGTCGGTCGCCGGAACGCTCGGCGGCATCCTTGCCGATCACGGCAAGCTCGAGCCCGACGCGCCGGTGACGCGCTACATCCCAGAGATGGAAGGATCGGTCTATGGCGGCAGCTGCACGGTGCGGCATCTGCTCGACATGAGCGTCGGCATCCGCTTCGACGAGGATTATATGGCGCGCGACGGCGACGTCATGAACTACCGGCGCTCAACCGGCTGGGAGCTGCCCGATCCGGCGATTCCGCCGAGCAATCTGCGCGACTATCTGCGCACGCTGCGGCCGAACGGCGCACCGCATGGAGAGACCTTCCACTACGTTTCGACCAACACCGATGTGCTCGGCTGGGTCTATGAGCGCGCCTGCGGCCTGTCCTACGCAAAGATCCTCTCGCACTATCTGTGGCAGCCGATGGGCGCCGAGCACGACGCCTACATCACCGTCGATTCACGCGGCGCAGGCCGCGTCGCCGGCGGCATCTGCGCGACACTGCGCGATCTCGCCCGCTTCGGCGAGATGATGCGCAATCACGGCATCAGCAACGGACGACAGGTCGTCCCCGGCTGGTGGATCGACGACATCAGGCAGAACGGCAATGCCGAGGCCTGGTCGCGCGGCGACCTGACGAAAGTGTTTCCAAACGGCAATTACCGCAACAAGTGGTACACGCTCGATCGACGCGAAACGCCGTTTGCCGCGGTCGGCATCCATGGCCAGTGGATCTACATCGATCCGACCAACGAGACCGTGATCGCGCGCGTCTCCTCGCAGCCGCTGCCGATGGATCTGGATCTCGATCACATGTGGATGCGCGGCTATCGCGCGATCGCGGCCAGGCTTGCCGGCAAGGCCTGACCGGTTGCGACAGGGGGACATCATGGGACCATCGATCAACCGCCGCCGTCTGTTGCAGATCGGCGCGGGAGCAAGCCTCGGCATCGCGATGCCGCGCGTCGCACGCGCCAGCACAAAGACGATCACGGCCGTCATGCACGCGCCGCTGCGCGCCACAGACCCGATCATGACGACGGCGTGGACCGCGCGCAACCACGGCTACATGATCTACGACACGCTGTTCTCGACCAATTCGAAATTCGAGATCAAGCCGCAGATGGTCGAGGCCTGGGAGGTCTCCTCCGACGGCCTGACCTACACCTTCCGCCTGCGGCCCGGCCTCAAATTCCATGACGGCAGCGCGGTGACATCGGCCGACGTGATCCCCTCGCTGCAGCGCTGGGCGAGGCGCGACACGATGGGCCAGAAACTGTTCGAATTCGTCGCCGAGCTGAAGGCGATCGACGAGCGCACCTTCCGCATGGTGCTGAAGGAGCCGTGCGGCTTCGTGCTGGCGGCGCTCGGCAAGCCGACCGCCAACGTGCCCTTCATCGTGCCGGCGCGGATCGCCGCGACGCCCGCCGACCAGGCCATATCAGATCACCTCGGCTCCGGACCATTCCGCTTCGTGACGGCGGAATTCCAGCCCGGCGTCAAGGCCGCTTATCAGAAGAACCCGGACTACGTTTCCCGCGACGAGCCGTCCGACGGCACCGGCGGCGGCAAGGTGGTCAGGATCGGCCGCTACGAATGGATCAGCGTGCCGGATTTCCAGATCGCGACCAACGCGCTGATGAACGACGAGATCGACTATTTCGAGGTGCCGCCGCACGACCACCATCCGATGCTCGCGCGCGCCTCCAATGTCGAGCTGACCGATTACAACACGTTGGGCTTCTCCGGCATGTGCCGGATGAATTGGCTGGTGCCGCCGTTCGACCGGCCGGAGATCCGCCAGGCCGTGCTGCACGCGGTGAACCAGAAGGACTGGCTCGACACCCAGATCGGCAATCCCGATTACTACAAGATCACGCCGGCGATCTTCGTCGCCGGAACGCCGTTCGAAAGCGCGGTCGGATGGTCGACCAAGGCGGACACCGCGAAAGCCAGGGAGCTGCTCAAGCAGGGCGGCTACAAGGGCGAGCCGATCACGATCCTGCACGCGACCGACGCCCCGATCATCACCGCGCTCGGCACGGTCACCGCGGAGGCGCTGCGTTCGATCGGCATGAACGTCAACCTGCTCGCGATGGATTGGGGTTCGGTGGTGGCGCGGCGCGCCAAGCAGTCGATGCCGGCCGAGGGCGGCTGGTCGCTCTACCATTCGACCTGGGCCAGCGCCGACCTCGTCAATCCGATCGGCAACGCCTGCGTCAACGGCAAGGGCAAGAACGGCGGCTTCTTCGGCTGGGTCGAGGACACCGAGCTCGAGCGGCTGCGCGACAGCTTTGCCCGCACCGCGGCGCCGTCGGACCAGAAGGCGCTAGCCGACAAGATCCAGGCACGCGCCTACGAGGTGGTCACCCACGTTCCGACCGGGCAGTACAATCAACCGGCCGCGACGCGCAAGGCGCTGAAGGACATCGTCCGCGCACCGGTGCCGCTGTTCTGGAATGTCGACAAGACAGGCTAGCGGTGCCTATTCGATCGGCGGCCGCCGCGTATGCCAGTCCGTCACCGACTGGAACGCGGCGCCGGCGCGGACCAGCACGTCCTCGGAAAGATGCGGGCCGACCAATTGCATGCTGAGCGGCATCTGGTCCGAGGCCATGCCCATCGGCAGCGTGATGGTCGGGCTGCCCGAGAAATCGAACACCGCCGTGAAGCGCAGAATGCTCAGGAGGACGTTGGGGTCGGCGCCGTATTCGCTCATCTTGGTGAGCGTCGGGATCGGCACCGGCATCGTCGGGATCAGAAGCAGGTCGATATCTTCGAACATCGCGGCGAGGCTGCCGCTGAACTTCAGCCGTTCATGATGGATGGCCGCAATATCGACGCCGCTCGTCGCCCTGCCCTGCTCGATCAGCTGCGCGAGGTCGGGTCCGTATTCCGACTTCCGTGACGGGTAGGTGTCCAGATGCGCCTCAGCCGTCTCGACCGAGCACATCGCAATCCACTGGCTGACCAACTTCTGGTAGGGCGGGAAATGCACCTCGCGGATGTCGG
The DNA here is from genome assembly GCF_001189245.1 of Bradyrhizobium pachyrhizi. GTDB lineage: Bacteria > Pseudomonadota > Alphaproteobacteria > Rhizobiales > Xanthobacteraceae > Bradyrhizobium > Bradyrhizobium pachyrhizi. Next base: position 32,875 of record NZ_LFIQ01000117.1, read on the forward strand.
CGCCGAGATCGGCGAGCGTGCGCTCGGCTTGCACCAGCGCGGCGACGACCTGCCGATCGATGCCCTCCTGGGTGTACCTGCGGTCAACACCGATCCTGAGGCCCCTGATGCCGTCGCCCGCTCCAGCCAGATAGTTCGGCACCGGAGCCCGCAAGGCGGTCGGGTCGTTGATATCAGCGCCCGCGATGACGCCGAGCATCGCCGCGGCATCCGCAGCGCTCCGACACATCGGCCCGACGTGATCGAGCGAGTCCGCCAGCGGGAAGACGCCGTGCCGGCTAACCCGCCCCCAGGTCGGCTTGATCCCGGTCAACCCGCAGGTCGCCGACGGAAAGCGGATCGAGCCGCCGGTGTCGCTGCCGATCGAGCCGTAGCAGAGCCCCGCCGAGGTCGCGACGCCCGATCCGGTCGACGAGGAGCCAACCCAGTAGTTCACATTCCACGGGTTGAGCGGGGCCTGAACGGCCGGATGGTGGCTGGTATAGGCTCCCTCCGTCATCTTCAGCTTGCCGAGCGTCACCGCGCCGGCGACTTCGAGCCGATCCAAGATCGTGGCATTGAAGGACGGTACGAATTTGGCGTGGATCGTGGTGCCGCCCGCGGTCGGTGCAAACGAGGTGTAGCAGAGGTCCTTCAGCCCGATCGGAACTCCATGCAGCGGGCCCCGCCAGACGCCCTTGGCGATCTCCGCATCGTACTGCTTGGCCTGGGCCATCGCTCGCTCCGCAAGGACCAGCGCATAGCCGTGAAACTGTCCGTCCAGCTTCGCAATCCGGCCCAGCATGGCCTCGGTGATCTCCGAGGGCTTCACCTCCTTGCGGCGAATGAGCTCCGAGATCTCGGTGATGGATTTGTAGTGCAATGAATCCGCTGACATCTGACGCCCTGCTGTTGTCGGAATATGCCTGTCCGGACCGCCGCCGCGGGCGGCGATCTCGCGACGTTGCTGACGGCGCGCCCCGCCTAGAACTGGACGCCGCGCGTCAACGCGCCGTCCACCACGAGGTTGGTCCCCGTGATGAAGCTCGCCGCCTTGCTGGCCAGGAACACGGCAGCGTTCGCCATCTCTTGCGGCGTGCCCATGCGGCCGGTCGGGTTGAGCGCCAGTGCGGTCTTGTACAGTTCGGGATTGCCGTCCTTGATCATGTTCCAGACGCCGCCCTCGAAATAGGTGTTGCCCGGCGACACCGAATTGGCCCGGATGCCCTTGGCCGCGAGCTGGTAGGCGAGGCCCTGCGTGTAGTGGATGATCGCCGCCTTGAACGTCCCGTAGGGACCGCTGGCAAAGTCGACCTCGCGTCCCGACACGCTCGAGATGGTGACGATCGCGGCGGCGCCGCTCTTCTCCAGATATGGCATCGCCGCGTTGACGAGGCGCACCGTCCCCATCATGTCGGTGGAGAATTCCTTCTCCCAGCTCTCCTCGTCCTGCCCGATCGACAGTGCGCTGACATTGGCGACTACGACATCGATGCCGCCGAGCTTGGACGCCATGTCGGCGACCCAGGCCTTCAGGGCCGGCCCGTTCGAGACGTCGACGGCACTACCGAACGCCGCAACGCCCTTGGCCTTGAGCGCTGTCACCGCAGCGTCGACGTCGCCCTGGTTGCGCGCACAGATGCCGACATTGGCGCCCTCGGCGGCGAACGTGTCGGCGATCGCCCTGCCGATGCCCTTGGTGCTGCCGGTAACGAGAACCTTTGCTCCCCTGAGTCCGAGATCCATGTCCATTCCCTCCATCAATTATGCAACGCACTGATCTTCACCGCATCGCGCGGTCGATCACAGTAACAGCTGTGCGCGAACGTTGTCCGCGTTGACCTCCTCACCGGCCAGCGATCGCGTGATCTTGCCCTTCTCCATGATGTAGCAGCGCTGCGCGATCTCCAGGATGGTGTCGAGGTTCTGCTCGACGAACACGATCGTGGTCCCGAGCTCCGCCCGGAACGATTTCAGCGCCTCGCAAATATGCTGCACGATCGACGGCTGGATGCCCTCGGACGGCTCGTCGAGGATCATCAGCGCCGGATTGCCGATCAGCGCGCGGCCGATCGCAAGCTGCTGCTGTTCGCCGCCGGACATGGTGCCCGCGATCTGGCGCCGGCGCTCCTTCAGGCGCGGAAAATACTCGTAGACCAACTCGGGCAGCTTCTTGCCTTCGGGCCCGCCGATCAACTCGCCGACCTGCAAATTCTCCTCGACGCTCATTTGCGGAAAGACGTCGCGGCCCTGCGGGATGTAACCGAAGCCGGCGCGCGCTCGCGCATCGGCCTCGAGCTGCGTGACATCCTGATCCATGAAGCTGATGGTGCCGCGCCAGGTCTGCAGCAGTCCGATCAGGCACCGCATCAGGGTCGACTTGCCGACGCCGTTGCGGCCGATCACGCCGACAATCTCGCCGCGCGAGACCGACATGCTGACGCCCTGCAGGATCGGCGTCGCGCCGTAACCCGCCCAAAGCCCCGACACCTCCAGAATGCGATCAGTGGGCATGGGTCTTACCCAGATAGATTTCCGCGACCTTCTCGTCTTCCAAAATCGCCTCCAAGCTGCCGCGCGCGAAGATCTTGCCAAGATGCAGAACGGTAACGCGCTGGGCGACCTGACGCACGAACGCCATGTCGTGCTCGACGACCAGGACGGTCATGCCCTCGGCATTGAACGACTTGATCAGCTCGCCGGTCTTGAAAGTCTCTTCCGGCGACATGCCGGCGGTCGGTTCGTCCAGCAGCAGCAGCTGCGGCTGCAGCGCCAGCGCCATCCCGATCTCCAGCCATTGCTGCTGGCCGTGCGACAGCGCGCCGGCGAGCTTGCCGCTATCGTCAGCCAGATTGAGCAACGCGAGCAGCCGCTCCTCTTCAGCACGGCATTCCGCGCCCAAAATGCGTTCCTGCAGCGCGATCTGGATGTTCTGCCGCACCGGCAGCTCCTTGAACACGCTCGGCGCCTGCATCTTGATGCTCATGCCGCGTTGCACCCGCGCGTAGGGCCGCTCGGCGGTGATATCGATCGAGTCGAAGAAGATGCTGCCCGTGGTCGGCGGATAGAGCCCGACGATCAATTTGAACAGCGTGCTCTTCCCGGCCCCGTTGGGCCCGATCAGGCAGTGCACCTCGCCGGCATTGACCGTCAGGTCGACGTCGGAGACGGCGGTCAATCCACCGAAACGCTTGGAGACACCTTTCACATCGACCAGCGCCATAATTCAGGTCTCATCCGATTGCAGGCGGGCGGTATCGGCCAGCGCGGGGGCTTCGTTGCGGCGCCGACGCTTGGTCCACCAATCGACGACCAGCTTGCCGATGCCGAGCACGAAGCCCTGCGGCGCCAGCATCACGGTGGCGAGCAGCAGCACGCCCATCAGCACCAGCGCCGCCTGCTGGCTGTAGACCGTGATGGTCTGAAAGCCGAACAGCAGCAGGAACGATCCGACCAAGGTCGCAGTCAGATCGTTGCGTCCGGAGAACGCAACCCACACGATCGGCATCGCCGCCGCCGGCAGGCCGATACTGGATGGCGTGATGAACTGCCCCCACGACGTGTACAACGCGCCGCTCAACCCTGCGAGGCCGCTGCCGATCACGAAGGTCAAAAGCTGATACTTGCGGACGTCATAGCCGAGCATCTCGGCGCGCTGCGGATTTTCCCGCGTCGCCACGATCACGTTGCCGATGCTCGAGTTCACCAGCATACGCAGCGCGATGTAGACGATGACGATCAGTGCGATCATGACGTAATAGAGCGCCGAGCCCTCGATGTCGAAGTTGCCGACCGTGAGCGGGTCCATCCCCTTCATGCCGTTGAAGCCGTTCAGCCGGGCCGGACCGATATGCCATTCGGGTCCCGCGGTCTGCCCGAGGAAGAAGGCAAGCACCAGCGTTGCCGACAGCGTTACGATGCCGAAGAAAATCCCGCTGATGCCGCCCCAGATCATGAAGTAGCCGAGGATCCCGGCCGCGATCATCGCGATGACCACGGAGAGAGCCAGCGCGGCGATCGTGGTCGTTCCCCCTCCCATATTGATGGCGAGCACGCCATAGCCGTAGCCGGCGATGCCGAAGAAGAAGGTCTGGCCGAACGACAGCATGCCGCCGTATCCCCACATCAGGCAGAGACCGAGCGCCATGAATATCCAGATCAGGAAGTAGGCGAAATTGCCGACATCATAGGAATCGGCGAACAGCGGATAGATCAGCGCGCCCGCCAACACGGCGAGGAAACAGGACCAGAAGATCTTCCCGCGTCCGAGCGTCTGCGGGCCCTCGAGCAGCTTCAACATCAGAAATTCCCGTCTAGCGCCCACGACGAACCAGCACGCTGGATAGTCCCTCGGGCAGCACACGTATGATCAGGATGACAGCAAACAGCATGCCGATCTGGCCGATGATCTGCCCGTAGCTGGCATTCAATGCCATTCGGATCATCGCCAGGAACACCGCGGCCGGCGCAGTTCCAAGCAGGACATTGGCGCCGCCGATCACCACGGTGACGAAGCTCTCGACCACAAAGGTCGCGCCCATGGTCGGGATCAGCGTCATGGTCGGCGCGTAGAGCGCGCCGCAGAGCCCCGCAAGCGCGGTGCCGATGCCGAAGCTGATGGAATAGATCCGCCCGGTGCGCGCGCCGAGCGCCTTGGCCATCGCCGCGTTCTGCATCGTGGCGCGCGCGATCACGCCAAAGCGCGTCTTCATGAAGATGATGTAGAGGCCCGCAAGGACCGCTACCGCACAGGCAAACAGCACCAGCCGGTAGGTCGAGAACGTGTAGCCCCCGATCGCGAAGCTTCCTTCCGGCGTGCCGATACCCCGCACCGCGGACCCGACGATCAGCAGCATCGACTGCGTCACGATCAGGCTGAGGCCCCAGGTCGCGAGCAGCGAGTCGAGCGGTCGCTTGTAGAAGCGCCGCACGACGAGGTACTCGACGATCATGCCGATGATCCCCGCGGTCAGCGCGGCCAGGATCTGCGCGATCGGAAGCGGCACGCCGAGATTCACGAGCCCCACGGTGACGTAGGCGCCGCACATGATGAACTCGCCATGCGCCATGTTGATGACGCCCATCATGCCGAACACGATGGCCAGGCCCGCCGCCGACAGGATCAGGAACGCGAAGACATCGGCGAACTGATAAAATACCGAGAAGAGTTCAGCCGACATTCCGGTCTCCCTGATCGCGGCGCCGCATCATTGCGGCGCCGGCTCGCCTCAAAGCCGCGATGCAAACACGAGCAAGATTCGTGCCCGTGCGCATCACGATTTGCTGGGAAGATGACTCGGCGTGTACTGGTCCTTGTCGTTCTTCTTGGTGAGGTCGCACCCGATCTCGCCAAGCCAGTAAGGCTGGATCGTGCCGTAGTCCTTCTCCACCGTCACCTCATGCTTGGGCCCGACCGAGATCAGGCGCATGCGGTGCGACGTATGCTGGCTCTTCGGGTCGATGCAGACCTTGCCCTCGGGAGCCTCGATGCAGGCATCACCCGTTGCGATCACCTTGCGCATGTCCTCGAGCTTGGTCGACTTGGCCTTCTCGACCAGCGCCTTGTACATGTAGAGCGCGTTGTAGGCGTTGTAGCCCATGTCGTTGATGTAAAGCTCATCGGGGAATTTTGCGTGCCAGCGCTTCTTGAAGTCGTTGGCTTCGGGGGTATCGATCTCCTCGAACCAGTTCGCGGTCGCATGCATGTTGTTGAGCGCCGGTGGCTTGAACCGCTTGTGCTCGAAGCCGAGCATGATCTTGATCGAAGAGCCCATCGGCAGGTTGAGGTTGGCCGCGGCCGCCTGCTCGAAGAACGAGTCCTGCGCCGCGCCGACATTGATCGTCAGCAGCCAGTCCGGCTTCGCCTTCTGGATGTTTTGGATCGTCTGCGCGAACTGCGACACGCCGAGCGGGATGAATTCCTCGCCCACGACCTCGCCGCCGAGGTCCTTCATGATCTTGCGGTTCCACTCCGCGGAGATCTGGCCGAAATTGTAGTCGGCTGCGATGACATAGACCTTCTTGCCGAATTTCTGGACCATCCACGGGATCAGGGTCGAGAACTGCTGCTCCGGCACCGCGCCCATGCTGATCATGCTGGCGTCGCAGACACCACCTTCATACTGGTTCGTATAGAAGTACGGCGTGGTGGTGCGATCGACGATCGGGCGCAATGCCTCGCGCGATGCAGAGGTGATGCCGCCGATCAGCACGTCGACCTTGTCGCGATTGAGCAGCCGGCGGCCGAACTCCTGATAGCGGGCATTGTCACCCTGGGGATCAAGGTGAATCAACTCGATCTGCCGGCCGAGAATGCCGCCGCTCTTGTTGATCTCCTCGACCGCCAGCTGCGAGCCGTGCAGCTTCGGCATGCCCATGAAGGCGAGGTCGCCGGAGACGTCCTCCAGCAAGCCGACCTTCAGCGGCGGCTCCGCCGCCTGGGCGGCACCTATTGCCGCCGTCCCGAGCATTGCACCAAGCAAAGCCATTCCGACTATACGCCCCGAATACATCGTGATGTCCTCTGTCGTTGAAGGATGTTTGAAGTCACGCCTTGAGGTAATTCTTCAGGATCGACGCTCCCATCGTGTATTTGGGATCGACCATGTTGCCGAGCCGCATGCGGCCGGCCTGGCTGAGCAGCATGTAGGCGTCGATTTCGTCGAAGCCGTAATCGGCACTCATCCAGCGCACGAGCTCGCGATAGGCGATACGCGCAGCGTCCTCGAGCGGGCGTGCGCTGCCGATCGTCATGATGAAGTCGCGCGTCTCGAGCCGCGGCCAGGCGAAGCTCCAGTTCTTGATCAGATCGATCTGCAGCGTCACCGTCGCGCGCTGCTCGAGCGCGACGCCCGAGAGCTCGCCGTCGCCCTGCGTGGCGTGGCAGTCGCCGACATAGAGCAGCCCGCCTTCGGCATGCACCGGCAGATAGATAATCGCGCCCGGTGCGACGTCGGGCAAGTCCATGTTGCCGCCGTGATAATCGGGCTGCAGCGAGGAGATCGCCTCGATCTCCGGCGAGACGCCGATCGTGCCGATGAACGGTTCATAGGGCAGCGTGATCTTGTCGTTCCAGCGCACGCCGTTGCGGTCGACATGCAGCTTCCTGACGCGTTCCGGCAGCGGCGGATTGAGCAGCGCCGTGGATGCGGTCCCGACCAGGCCGCCGAATTCCGGAATGATGCAGGTCGTTCCGGCCGGCTGCGCGCCGCGGGTCTCGACGTCGCGGATATAGACGGCGAGGCAATCGCCCTTCCTGGCGCCCTTGACCGCGATCGGCCCGCATTGCGGATTCAGGTAGGGGAAGTTCAGTTTTGCCGTGGGACTGTCGCTTTCGCTGGTGAGCACGCCGCCGAAGGCGTCTTCGGTCTCGACAACGACCACCCCGCCCGGATCGATCGACAGGGTCGGCTTGGCATAGGGCCCATAGACGTAATGGAAGCCGCCCTGCTGCTCGATCGTCAGGCTATGGGTTGTACCGGTCGCGCCCTTGGCAAGGGCGCGCTTGGCCATGATGGAACTCTTCAACCAATCTTCGGTCATGCGGTCGGCTCCTCAATTCAGATCGCGGGATGGCGCTTGTGCCAGTCGGTGACGCGCTGGAAGGCATCGCCTGCGCGAACGAGGCTTGCTTCGTCGAAGTGACGGCCGACGAACTGGAAGGCGACAGGCCCGCCGTTCGGCGCGAAGCCGCCGGGAAGCGTCACGGTCGGGCTGCCGGTCATGTCGAACGGACAGGTGAAGCGCAGCAGCCCGGTAATCAGCGACGGGTCCTCACCCAGCGCCGCCATCTTGGCCAATGTCGGCGCAGCGAACGCCTGGGCCGGGAGGGCGATCAGATCGACCGTCTCGAACAACAGCCGCACCGCGCCGCGGAATGCTTCGCGCCGCAGCACGATCTTCTGATAGTTCATGCCGGATTGCGCCCGGCCGAGATCGAGCAGGCCGGCGAGCGCCGGACCATATTCGTCCTTGCGTGCGGGATAGGTCTCTTCGTGCGCGACCGCCACTTCGATGCCGCACAGCGGGAACCAATCCTCGATCACGGCCTTCGGATCAGGGAAGGTGATGTCCTTGATCTTCGCACCCAGATCGGCGGCAACGCGCAGCCCTTCGCTGAGCACCTTGCCGGCAGCCTCGTCGGTTCCCTCGCTGGTCCAGCGTCGATCGACCCCGATCGTCACGCCGCGCAGATCGCCGGACAGGCCGGCGAGATAGTTCGGCACGGGCAGCGGCACGGAGGTGGTGTCCTTGGGATCCTGGCCCGCAATCACGGTGAGGATCGCGCCGCAATCGGCCGCGCTGCGCGCCATCGGCCCGATGTGATCGAGCGTTGCCGCGAGTTCGAACGCGCCATAACGGCTCACCCGTCCCCAGGTCGGCTTCAGCCCGGTGATGCCGTTGGCGGCCGATGGAAAACGGATCGAGCCGCCCGTATCAGTGCCAAGCGAACCGAAGCAAAGCCCCGCGGCGGTGGCGACACCGGAACCGCTCGACGATGCGCCCGACCACAAATCCGCATTCCACGGATTCTTCGGCGGATCGATCTTCGGATGATGGTCGGCATAGGCGCCCTCGGTCTGCTGCAGCTTGCCGAGGATGACAGCGCCGGCATCCTTCAACCGCGCGACGACCGTGGCATCGTCGCTCGGCCGGAAGTCCCGGTGAATGGTCATGCCGTGCGCGGCCGGCGCGCCCTTGGCCCAGCACAAATCCTTGACGGCGATCGGCACGCCGTGGAGCGGTCCCTTGATCCTGCCGGACGCGATGTCCTTCTCGGCTGCAGCCGCTTCGGCCAGCGCCGCCTCGCCCATCACATAGGCGTAGCTCTTGAGCTTGCCGTCGAGCTGCTCGATCCGCCCGAGCATCGCCTTGGTCACCTCGACCGGCGAGAGCTTTTTGGCCTGGATTTGCTGCCCGATCTCAATGAGCCCGAGATAGTGAAGATCCGTCGTCGGCATCGTTTCTCATCCCCGCACTTGACATGACGCAAGCGCAGGCACTGCCCATCACCGCGCATGCGCCTCCGGCTTGGCGGCACGGACGTGTCGCCAATTTGTTTAGCGGCAAAAGCAAAAAGCCACCCGCCCCTCCGAAACGAAGGTGACGAATGGCCCAAATGCCGCGGCTATGAACTATCGCATGGGTCCGGAGTCGAACGGAGCACTCTGCGCGGCGATCGGGACGTCATCGGCCAAATCGACGCACGCAAGGTTCGACAGGAAACCCTGTAGGAGAAAATTCTAAGGAGGTGTGCAGCGCGTTGTCAACGAGGCTGGCTGCACAAATTTCGCGAGGTGCATGCGCAGCAAATCGGCATGACCTCTTGCACCGACCTCTGCGAAGATGATTTCCTTGATGCGTTGCGCCGCCGAAAGTACTCAATGACCAAGCCCTCCATTCCAATTGGCATCATCTGCTCGCAGCACGGGCCCTATCAGGCCATGGGACGCGAGATCCTGAAGAGCGCCATGATGGCGGTCGACGAAATCAACAATCAGGACGAATTCGACTTCGCGATATCTGCGCATGTCCGCGATCCCCGCGGAATCATTTCGGAGTACCACACGGTCTGCGACGACCTCATTCGCAACGTCGGCGTTGAGCACATCATCGGCTGCTACACCTCAGCCTCGCGCAAGCAGGTGCTGCCGATCGTCGAGCGTACCGACCGCCTGCTCTGGTATCCGGCGCGCTACGAGGGGTTCGAATGCTCCGACAACGTCATCTATGTCGGCGCCTCACCCAATCACAACGTGCTGCCACTGGTGCGTTACGTGCTCGATAATCTGTCGCGCGAGATCTTCTGTGTCGGCTCCAACTACGTCTGGACCTGGGAAACCAATCGCGTCACCCGCGAGCTGGTGACGGCGGCCAAAGGACGCATTCTCGCCGAACGCCTGCTCGAACTCGGTGAGAGCGCGGTCACGCACATCGTGGACGAGATCGTGCGGCGCCGGCCGCCGGTCGTCTTCAACACCTTGGTCGGCAGTTCGAGTTATGACTTCATCCGCGCCTTTCATGCGGCGACTGCCGCGGCCGGCCTCGACATCCCGATGCTGAGCTGCAGCCTGTGCGAGCCCGAGCTCAAGATCGCGGGTCCCGCATCGGCCGGATGCATCACCTCGTCGGCCTATTTCGAAAGCATTCGCCTGCCCGAGAACCGGGCCTTCGTGGCGCGCTGGAAGGCGCGCTACGGCGAGCACAGCAGCCCGTCCGTCGACGGGCAATCCGCCTATGTCGCGGTCTATCTGCTGGCCCGCGCGCTGCAGCGCGCCGGCACATCCGATATCGGCGAGGTGCGGCGCGCCGCCGCCGGCCATCGCTACAATTCGCCGCAAGGTCCGGTCTGGATCGACGGCAGCAACAACCACTGCGTCCTGACGCCGCGGCTGGCCGTCTCGAACGCCGAAGGACAGTTTGACATCTTCTGGGAAGCTGAAGCGCCGGTTAGACCGGATCCTTATCTGACGCAGCTCGACATCGCCGCCAGCCCGGCAAGGGATGGAACGTTGCCGAATGCGCCGCATTTGCGGGTCGTGAAATGAGCAAACCGTCGTCATTTTCGCTGCGCGGGCGCAAGGCGCTCGTCGCCATCAAGGATGAGCGCGATGCCTCGATCGTCAGGCGCCAGTTCGAGCGCCTCGGAATCGAGATCGTCACATGGGAGCCCGGCGCCAATATCGACTGCCGCCCAGACGTGACGCTGATCGATGACGAGTTCCTGCCGCTCACCTCGCCGGCACAGCGGGCGTCGCTTGGACGAAGCCCGGTCATCGCCCTGCTCGGCACCGAGACGCCGAGCCGCCTGAAGCTCGTGCTCGACCTCGATCCGGCGTCATTCCTGGTGAAGCCGCTGCGCTCGGCCGGCATCTATGCCGCGCTCGTCCTGGCCTTCGAGCGAAGCGAGCGCACCAGCGAGCTGAAGCAGCAGGTGCTCAAGCTGGAGCAGCGGCTGCGATCCCGCCGCGTCGTGCTTGCCGCGGTCCTTCAGGTCATGCACACCCATGCACTGGCCGAGCCGGCTGCGTTTGCGCTGATCCGCCGCGCCGCCATGGAGCAGCGCAAGACGATCGAGGAACTCTCGGCGGAGATCACCGCAAAGGGCTCCCTGCCCCGGGCAACCGGATAGCTCCTGCGACTATTTCTTCAGTTCCGCGTAGAGCTGCATCACCCGTTGCGGCAACGCCTCGATGCGCGGCACGCGGAGCGCATAGCGCTCGCCGAAAATCCGATCGAGCTGGGGAAACCTGTGCTCACCGATGCCAAAGGCAAAGATATCGGTGCCGCGCCGCCGCAGCTGCTGGGCGGCCCGGCGCGCGTCCTCGACGAGATATTGCGCATCCGGCACGTCGACGTCGGACGGCTCGCCGTCGGTCAGAACCAGCAGCACCTTCCGGAACGCCCGTCGTTCCGCGAGGTAGCCGCCGGCATGGCGCAATGCTGCACCCAGCCGGGTGGAATGGCTGCTGCCCAGGCCCGCAAGACGTGCGCGAACCACGGCGTCCATCGGCTCCGCAAAGCCCTTGATGCGCAGGTAGCGCACGCGCTCGCGGCCGTCGGAGCTGAAGCCGTGCACCGCGATCGAATCGTTGGCGGCCTCGACCGCCGCCGCCATGATCGCGGCCGCCTTGCGTTCGACGTCGAGGACCGTCCGGCCGCGGCGGTCACGGTCGGCGGTCGATTGCGACAGATCCAGCAGCAGCAGGATGGCGAGATCGCGCGGTCCCGGCGCATCGCGCTGGTAGACCCTGGGCTCGCTGATGTTGCCGGTGCGCCGCTCGATCGTCAGGGCGATCGCCGCGTCAATGTCGAGCGCGTCGCCGTCGCGCTGGCCCTTGTGTCTGATCCGGCGGCCGATCGACGCGTCGCGTGTCAACTCCGTGATCCAGCGCATCGCCTCGGCGTCCGTCGAGGAATCGAAGGGCTGCGCGGAAACGGCGGCATCAGCTTCCAGAATCGTGGTCCAGTCCGGCCGCTCGGTACGCGCCGCGTAGTCCCATTCCGGATAGGTCGCGACTGGAAACCCGTCCAGCAGCGTGACCGCGGCGGCCTTCGCGCGCAGCGTCTCATCCGGCTTGGCGTCGTCGTCGGCCGATTGGCCACCCGCATCGTCGCGTCGCTCGATCCGTACGGAATCGACGGCAAGCTCGATCGTCTCGGCCGGACTGTCCGGCTGGTCGCCGAAATCCCACAGCGCCAGATTATCGTCGCGATAGGCGGGTTCGACGACGTAGCTCTTGGCGTTGAACTGCAGCCGCATCTGCCCGATGTCGTTGCCGAGCAAGCCACCGATCTCGCGGCTGATGGCGGGATCGGTCCAGCGGCCGGCGGCGGCGGCAAACAGCTGACGTCCCTTGGTCACCCAGGCATCCGGATCCTGATAATCGGGATCGACCAGCGCCCGCGCCAGCCGCATCATCAGTCCGGCTGCGGTTGCCTGGCCGGCTGGCGTCGCGCTGTGAAATGGCAGCCACAGCCGGCGCAGCCCGGGCATCTCGCGAAGCGCCAGCGTCTCGACCCGGGCATCCTCGATCAGCGAGACCAGCGCGATCTGCAGCGCCTTCAGTCGCCCCACCGGAAAGCGGGCGGTGGAGTGCACCAGATGCGCGCCGGCATGCGCGACCGCCGCGAGATAGACGGCCTCCGCTGCCTCGCCTTCGAAGCCGGGAAAGGTCTGCGGAAGACCGATGAGGCCGGCGGCAAGTGAGGTCCGCCGCGGCACCGGCGTCGGTGCAACGGCAAGCTTGCGGAAACGCGGCTTTCTGTTCCACAACGCAATCGTGGTTGCAGCGAGGCGCTTCTCCAGCCGCGCGAAATCATCCCCGCTCCGGCCGGCTGCGAACAGCTGCGCCGAAAGCTGATCGTCGAGCGCGAAATAGGCGCGGCGGCGCGATGCGCGACCGCCACTGGCGCGCAAGCCAGTGGAGACCCACGCCGCAAACTCCTCGCCGCCGGCATGCGCCAGAAACTGCCCCAGCCGGCCGATCGCGAGGCCCGCCGACTCCGGACCGCTAGCTGCCAGTTGGTCGAGCGCGGCGAGAACCGCGGCGAGTTCTCCTGCACCTGCAAGCCGCGGCAGCACCTTGGACAATTCGCTCAGCAACGCATGGGCGACGCGGCTTCCGGCACTGCAGCCGATGTTCCGGACCGCGCGGCCGATCGCGATCAGATCATCGGCCGATCGCTGCGGCGGCCATTGCTCCGATAGACGCAGAAAGCCCTGCACCACGGCTTGACCGAGATTGGCCTCGAACAGGGCGTGCGCGGCATCGTCCCAGACCGCCAGATCATCGAACCAACCAGTTCGCTGCAGGGCAGCCCGCGCCGCCTGCACGGCCGCAGCTACATCGTCATGGCCGCGCAAGAGGGCCGCAAGCCGACGTCCGGACCGGAAGCTATCGAGCGAACTGATTTGCGCGACCGCCACCTGCAATCTTCCACTTACCCACAGGCCGAGATCACGTCGCGCAACGTGTTCCTGGTGTCCGCATCATCGGTCAAGGGAACGACGATCGTAGTCTCGCAGGCCTTTTCGAGGCTGATGCCGCATCCGATCAGGCGGCCGGCATTGACCAGCATCCGGGTCGAGGCGCCTTCGTCGAGCCCCTGACCCTTCAGGTTGCGGCTGTGCTGGGCGATCTTCACCAGGAGATCAGCGAGGTTCGGCTCGATACCGGCTTCGCGCGACACCACCTCGGTCTCGGCTGGCCGGTCCGGATAGCCGAAATCCAGCGCCGCGAAGCGCTGCTTGGTGGATTCCTTGAGGTCCTTGATCGCGCTCTGGTAGCCCGGATTGTAGGAGATCACGAGCTGGAAGTCGGAATGGGCGTGGATCAATTCACCACGCTTTTCCAGCGGCAGCACACGACGATCGTCGGTCAAGGGATGGATCACGACCGTCGTGTCCTGGCGCGCCTCGACGATCTCATCGAGGTAACAGATCGCGCCAAGACGCACGGCGGTCGTGAGCGGCCCGTCGCTCCACACCGTGCCCTCCGCATCGAGCAACCAGCGCCCCACCAGATCCGCCGCCGTCATGTCCTCGTGGCAGGCGACCGTGATCAGCGGGCGGCCGAGCCGCCACGCCATATATTCGATGAAGCGGGTCTTGCCGCAGCCGGTGGGGCCTTTCAGCATCACCGGCATGCGGCTGGCATAGGCTGCACCGAACAGTTCGATCTCATCCTTGAGCGGCCGGTAATAGGGTTCTTCCCGGATGCGGTACTGGTCAAGCAGCAAAGCGGGATTGGACAAGCTCACGCCTCCCATGATCGCGCAGGCAGCCGTTCGCAACCGGTCGATATCACGATGCGAGCAGCTCCTTGAGCTTGCTGTCGATGAAGTCGACATCGACCGGATTGGTCCCCGGCCCGCCGGCGAAGTGGCCCCAGATCGACGGTACCGGCACGAACTTGGCGTTCGGCATGTTCTCGACCTCGAACTTGCTGTCCTCCGGCGGGAAATAGAGATCGGTCTGACCCGGCATGACATAGGCCTTGGCCTTGATCGCCCGCAGCGCGGCCTTGAAGTCGCCGTTATAGATTTCGTTGTCGCTGATGTCGCCGTGCTGCCAGGTCCACAGCATGGTTAGCAGGTTGTTGGGATCCTTCGGCAGGAAGAAGCCTTCCCAGAACGCCACCAGGAAATCCTCCAGCGACGAATAGCCCAGCGTCTTGATGTCGAGTTGCTCGCGATAGAAGGCCTGCGAAAAGCCCCAGCCGGCATAGACACGCGCCGCGGCGCGCAGGCCGCGGGCCGGCTTGTCGGTGTACCAGCCCTCCTTCCACGCAGCATCCGCCGTGAGTGCCGCCTTCACGCCTTCGAGGAACACGAAGTTGTGGCGCGAGCATTTGGCCGAGCCGCAGAACGGCGCCAAGAGGTCCATCATGTCCGGATAGAGCGCGCCCCAATGGAACGTCTGCAACGCGCCCATCGACCAGCCGACGACGAGACGGATGTGCTTGATGCCGAATTTCTCGGTCACCAGCCGGTGCTGGGCGCGCACATTGTCATAGGCCGTCACCTGTGGGAAACGCGGTCCATTATACGGTTCCGGCGTGTTGCTCGGCGACGACGACAGCCCATTGCCGAGCATGTTCGGAATGATGATGAAGTACTTTGCCGGATCGAGCGCCCTGCCCGGTCCGATCAGCCATTCATTGTCGTAGTGCTGGCCGGAGTACCAGGTCGGATAGACGATGACGTTGTCCTTGGCCGCGTTGAGCTGGCCATAGGTCTTGTACGCGAGCTTGCAATCGCGAATGGTCGCGCCGCGCTGCAAGGTCAAATTGCCGAGATCATGGATCTGATAGTCGACGCTCATTGATATACCCTTCTTGCTTGATCGAGCTGATCGCTTACGCCGGACGCGCCACCTTTTCCGTGGAAGACTCCACCCGTGCAATCGCCCCGTACACAATGCCTGCGACCACCGCGGCGGAGATCGCAGTGGACAGTCCCGGCATCAGGTTTTCAACCGCAAAGGCACACAGCGACCCGATGCCCCAGGCGATGAACGGCTTCGCACGCCAGTCGACGTCCGCGCGCGCCTCGGCTCGCAGCAGGTACTGATCGACCAGGATGATCGCGCCGATCGGCGGCACCAGGATGCCGAGCAGCGACAGCCACTGGATGAAGAACGCCCAGACATTGCCGGCAGCGACCAGGATGCCAAGCGCGCCGAGCACCACCGCCATGAGCCGCATATTGGTCCCGAGGATGCGCGACCAGCCGGTGGCTGCGTTGTACAGGCAATGCGAGCAGACCGAGCCGAGATTGGCATAGAGGAAGATGAACGCGAGGATGCTCAGCCAGGTGAGCTGCTTGCCGTTCATGTAGCCGAACATGTTGTCGACACCGAACGGGTTGGCGTTCGGCACGGCGAGCGCCGCCGTCATCACGCCGCCGACCAGCATTGCCACCAGATTGGCGAACGGAAACGCGCTGAACGTGGCGAACAGCGAGGACCGCGTGCTCGGCGCCCAGCGATTGAAGTCCGCCGTCACCGTGCCTGCGTCGATGAACAGCGCGAGCACCACCGTAAACCCGACGCCCATCGACATGCTGGCGACGCCATTATTGCCGGTATAGCCGAAGATCGCCGCCGACGTCGTGGTCGAGGCGGCATCGGCCGCGACCCAGAGGCCGAGCACGACAAACATCGGCACTGACGCCAGCCCGATCCAGTGCAATCCCTTCACGCCGACGAAGGTAATCCCGATATAGAGCACGCCCGCGACGATGGTCATCGCCACATAGTTGAGGCCGTAAGTCGAGGAGATCAATGCGCCGGTGATGCCGGTCTGCACCGCATACCAGCCGAGCAGCAGCGTCGACAGCAGGCCCGACGCCAGCACATAGCCCTTCTTTCCGAACACGATGCTGGCGATCAACGCGAAGTTCATGCCTCGCCTCGTGCCGATCAGGCCGAGCGCGCCGACATAGGCGAACATGATCAGATTGCCGACGATCATCGCCACCAGCGCATTCTTGAATCCCATACCCAGCACCAGCAGCGATCCGGTCATCGCGCCGGTGATGATCATCGGAAAGCCCAGCCATACCATCGTGACCGAGAAGGCGCTGCGCCGGGCGCTCATCGGCACCGGCTCGTGCTCGAATTCATGGCCGAGAAGATCGTCGATCTGCCCTTCGGTCTGCTGAACCAGCCCGCTATTCGATTGGCCGCTCATGATGTCCCCCTGTTTCCTTCGCGAGGAAGTGTCCGCCGTTGCATCGAACCACGCCGGCGCGAAACATCGCGCCGGCGCCGATCATCGATGTCACTCAACGATGTGCGACTTTCTGGTTCGGAATGCCCTCGATCGGGCATTCGTCGGTTCCGACGGTCGGACGGGTCATGGCCTCGACCATTTCCCGTGTCCCCTCGGGGTCGGTGATCCAGTTCTTATAGAAGGTGTAGGGGCAGACCGCGTGGCCGCGATCGCCGTCACCGGAGTTGATCAGGCCGGTATAGCCGCGGTGCATCAGCTTGAAGAGATGATTCTGCGACTGCATGTTGCGGCGGGCGTCGCGGATCAGCGACACCGAAAGCTGCGCGTACTGGATGCCGTTCTCCTCGGTACCGCACTCGCCGAGCGTCCTTCCGTCGAAGCCGATGAGCGCGGAATGGCCGAAGTAGGAATAGACGCCGTCGAAGCCGGAGGCGTTGGCAACCGCGACGTAGCAGTTGTTGGCCCAGGCCATCGACTTCGAGATCTGGATCTGCTGCTCCTTGGCCGGATACATGTAGCCCTGACAGCGAACGATCAGTTCGGCGCCGCGCATCGCGCAGTCACGCCAGATCTCCGGATAGTTGCCGTCGTCGCAGATGATCAGGCTGATCTTCAGCCCCTTGGGCCCCTCCGAGACGTAGGTGCAATCGCCGGGATACCAGCCCTCGATCGGCACCCACGGCATGATCTTGCGGTACTTCTGGACGATCTCGCCCTTGTCGTTCATCAGGATCAGCGTGTTGTACGGCGCCTTGTTGGGATGCTCCTCGTGGCGCTCGCCGGTCAGCGAGAACACACCCCAGACCTTGGCCTTGCGGCAGGCGTCGGCGAAGATGCGGGTCTCCTCGCCCGGCACCGACGACGCGGTCTCGTACATCTCCTTGGAGTCGTACATGATGCCGTGGGTCGAGTATTCCGGGAAGATCACGAGGTCCATGCCCGGCAGGCCAAGCTTCATGCCCTCGACCATCTTGGCGATGTTGCGCGCGTTATCCAGCACCTCGGCCTTGGTGTGCAGGCGCGGCATCTTGTAATTCACCACGGCAACGCCGACCGTGTCCTTGCTGCTCGATATGTCTCCATGCAACATGTCTCGACTCCCTTTCCTGAACGATAAGTCCCGCTACACGGCCATGTGCAGCTGGATGAGATCATCGGTGAGCTCACCGATCGCGCCCTTGGCGACGACGCGTCCCTTTTCGAGCAGCGCGAAGCGGTGAGACGCGCGCCGCGCGAACGCGACATTCTGTTCGACCAGCACGACCGTGATGCCGCGCTCGCGATTGAGACTGACGATCACGTCCTCGATCTGCTCGACGATGTTTGGCTGGATGCCCTCGGTCGGCTCGTCCAGCAGGATGACCTTGGGCTTGGCCAGCAGCGCACGCGCGATCGCAAGCTGCTGCTGCTGGCCGCCGGAGAGATTGCCGCCATAGCGATTGAGAAAATCCTTGAGGACCGGAAACAGCTCGAGCACCCATTCCTCGATGCCGTTGGCCGATTTCGCCGCGAAGGTTCCGAGCGTCAGGTTCTCCCGCACGGTGAAGCGCGGCAGAATCCCGCGGCCCTGTGGTACGTAGGCAATACCGGCCTTGGCGCGCTGATAGGTCCGCAGCGGCGAGATGTCGGCGCCGTCGAGCGACAGCCGTCCGGTGCACCGGTCCATCAGGCCGAGGATGCTGCGCATCAGCGTGGTCTTGCCGACGCCGTTGCGGCCGAGCACCGAGAGGAATTCGCCATTGCCAACCATCAGGTTGATGCCCTGCAGGGCGCGGCTGTTGCCGTAGAAGGCGTCGACGTCGGTCAGCTCAAGCATGGCTGATGCCTCCCGATCCGAGATAGGCGCGGCGCACTTCCGGATGCGCTTCCACTTCCGCCGCGGTGCCCTCGGCCAGCATCTGGCCCATATGCATCACGGAGATGATGTCGCCGATCGCCTTGACGAAGCCCATGTCGTGCTCGACCACGATCAGCGTGTGCTTGCCCTTCAGCCGTGCGAACAGTTCGGCGGTCTTGCGGGTTTCCTGCGCCGTCATGCCCGCGGTGGGCTCGTCCATCAGGATCAGCTCGGCGTCTTGGGCGACCAGCATGCCGATCTCCAGCCACTGGGTCTGACCGTGCGACAGATAGGCGGCCGGCCGGTCGAGCTGCTCGGTGAGCCCGACCAGCTCGGCCAGACGCTCGACATGCTCGCGTCCTGAATTGCCGATATTCCAGCGCAAATTGCCAAGCACGGAGGTGCGACGCGCTCGCGCCACTTCAAGGTTCTCGCTGACCGTGAGCTCGCGGAACACGCTCGGCACCTGGAATTTGCGGCCGACGCCGGCGCGGGCGATTTCGTATTCCTCGAGGTCCTGCAGCGCGGTGCCATCGAAGCTCACTGTGCCGGCGCTCGGCTTGACCTTGCCGCAGATGATGTCCAGCGCCGTGGTCTTGCCGGCCCCGTTCGGCCCGATCAAGCAGCGCAGCTCGCCCTTGCGCACGCTCATATTGAGACTGTTGAGCGCCTTGAAGCCGTTGAAGCTGACCGAGACATCGCGTAGATCGAGATGGGAGCTCATGTGCTGCCCTCCGTCTGGCCGACGCCTTGCGCCACGCCGCCCGCGGCAGCGTGCCGCCGCAGCGCGATCCAGCGCAGCACGACCTGCGCAAGGCCGGCGAGCCCCTTCGGCAGGAACAGCACCACGAGCACGAACAGCGCGCCCATCACCAGCGTCCAGGTCTCCAGGAATGCTGCGGACTCCGACAGCGCGCCCTGCATGCCCGCCACCAGCACCGCGCCAAGGAACGCACCGACCAGGCTCTGCCGGCCGCCGACCGCGCACCACACCACCACCGAAAGCGAGAGCTGCACGCCGAGGAAGGTCGGCGAGGCAAACTCCATCACCACCGTGTAGAGCATGCCGGCAAGGCCCGCGATCGCCGCCGACAGCGCGAACACGAAGATCTGGTAAAGCGCGACGTCATAGCCGAAGTAGCGCACCCGGCTCTCATGGTCGCGGATCGCCTGTACAATCAGGCCGGCCTTGGTTCTTGTGAAGGCAAAGGCGACAAGCAGGCTGAGCAGGACACAACTGGCCACGAGATAGTAGGTTGCGCGGCCATAAGCATCGAACGCGACGCCGAAGATCTCGAGCTGGGCGAGATCGGTGATGCCGTTGAAGCCGCCGGTGTAGCTCTGCTGGTCGATGATCACGAGATTGATCACCACCATGGTGGCGAGCGTGATGATCGAGACATAGACGCCGGTGACGCGCCCCCGGAACATGAACCAGCCGAGCGCCGCCGCAACCAGCGCCGGCACGATCAGGCCCGCGGCGATCGCGAAGGTCAGCGACCGGAAGGGCTCCCAGAACCACGGCAAATGCTGGACATTGTTCCAGACCATGAAGTCCGGCAGTCCGCTCGCTCCGGTATGCACCGGCACGGTCTTGAGCTTGAGCGCCATCGCCATGGCGTAGGAGCCGAGCCCGAAGCTCATCGCCTGGCCGAGGTTCAGGATGCCGCCGAATCCCCAGGACAGCCCGAGCGACACCGTGAGAATCCCCAGCACCAGATAACGCGCGACCTTGTTGAGCAGGAAGTCGTTGTTGAGCAGCACCGGCAGCGCGAACACCACGGCGCAGACGATCAGCAGAGGCGCAAGCTGCGCGATCAGGCGCTGCAATCCGCTGGAGTTGGGAACATGCGACGGCATAGATGAGCGATCTGTCTCAGGCCCGCACGCGTGCGGTGAAGAGCCCCTCGGGGCGGAAACGGATGAGCACGACGATGGCGAGCAGCACGATCGCCTTGGCCACCGTGTCGTTCTGCAGGAAGGCAATGCCGCCGGAGAGCTCGCCGAGGATGAAGGCGCTCGCCACGGTGCCGGCGAGGCTCTGCACGCCGCCGAGCACCACCACCATGAAGGCATCGACCACATAGCCGGTGCCCATATCGGGCGACACGCTCTTCAGCGGCGACACCAGCGCGCCGGCCAGGCCCGCCAGTCCGGCGCCATAGGCGAAAGTCAGCGCATAGACCCGTTTGGCGTTGATGCCGAACGAGGCAGCGACGGAACGGTCCTGGATGATCGCGCGTAGCTTCATTCCGACCGTGGTGCGATTCATCAGCAACCAGGTCGCCACGAACAGTGCGATCGACACCACGAACAGGAACACCCGATAGGACGATACCGAGATGCCAAACACGTCCATGCTGTCGGACAGCGCCGGCGGCAGTTGCACGTAGCGCAGTTCGCTGCCAACCATCAGCCGCACCGCCTGCTGCAGCATGATGCCGACGCCCCAGGTCGCAAGGATCGTATCCAGCGGCCGGTTGTTGAGCAGGCTCAGGACATAGCGCTCGATGACCCAGCCGAACACGGCGACCACGAAGAAGATCGGCACCAGGCTCGCGAGCAGGCCGAGCCCGAGATAGGTATGGAACACCCAGGCCGCGTAAGCGCCCAGCATCACGAACTCGCCATGGGCGAGATTGATGATGCCCATCGAGCCGTAGATGATCGACAGGCCTAGCGCGACCAGCAGCAGGATCGATCCGATGCTGAGGCCGGTGACGATTTGTTCGATGAATTGGTCCACGTCGGGATCCGCTTTCGATGTTCGCGTTGTGCGCCCTGCCCCTCGCGCCCGTTCGAGCGACAGGCAGCATTCGTTTCGGGACGCTGGCCGCCGGCGCCGCACGCCGACGGCCTTCGTCAGCCCCCGTCGTCAGCTCTTCTCGACCAGGCCCTTCTCGGTGCATGACTGTCCGGGATAGGCCGCGTAAGGCACCGGCTTCAGCCACTCCTTGGCCTCGACCAGAATCTCGAACTGTCCGTTCGACTTCGCCTGCGCGATCTTGGGCCACAACCAGGTGTGCAGGTTCTCCGGCTCGATCCGGACCTTGCCCTGCGGTGCAATCACTTCCTGGCCCTTGACCGCGTCGCGTATGTTCGGGGGCGTGAGATCGCTGGTCGCGAGCTTCTCGACCGCCTGCTTGAACAGGTAGGTCTGGAAGTAGCAGGCCTCCGACACGAAATGCGTCACCTTGTCGGCGCCCCAACGCTTCTTGTAGGCCTCGACGAACTTCTCGTTCTCCGGCGACTTGTGCACCATGAAGTAAGGCGCCGAGGTGAAGTGACCGGCGGCCGCCTCGCCGCCCATCGCAGCGACTTCGTTCTCGGAGGTCGTGAGACTCGCCATCGGCATCTTCTCGGGATCGAGGCCGGCCGCCTTGTACTGACGATGCAGCGCGACCACGGAATCGCCGACCACGGTGGAAAAGATCACGTTCGGCTGCGTCGAGCGGATCTTGTTGATGACGGAAGAGAATTCGGAATGGCCGAGCGGCACATATTCTTCCGCCACGACCTCGCCGCCGAGTTTCTCAAGCAGCTTCTTGCAGTAGTTATTCTCTTCCTTCGGATAGATGTAGTTGGAGCCGATCAGGTAGAACTTTTTGCCGAACTTCTTGACCAGCCAGGGCACGAACTCGTCCTGCTGCTGGTTCGGCACCGCGCCGGTGTAGATGACGTTCTTCGAGCACTCGCGGCCTTCATAGAGCGTCGGATACCAATAGAGATTGTTCTGCCGCTCGAACACCGGGAGCACCGCCTTGCGGCTCGCCGAGGTGTAGGAGCCGAACACGCTGACGCATTTGTCGCCGACGACGAGCTTGCGAGCCTTCTCCGAGAACGTCGCCGGATCGGACGCGGGGTCCTCGACGATCGGCACGATCTTGCTGCCCTTGATGCCACCTGCGGCGTTGATCTCCTCGATGGCGAGCAGAGTCGCCTTGTTGAGCGATTCCTCGATGATCGCGGTCGTTCCCGTCAGCGAGAACAGCACGCCGACCTTGATCTCGCCGCCAGCGGCAAAAGCGAGGTCGGCGTTCTTGATCCAGATGTGCGGCAGTCCGGCGCCGGCAAACGCGCCAAGCGCCGCGGTATTCCTCAGCAAAGTCCGCCGTGAAATGCTCATCCCTCGCTCCCTTCAGGACTGAAAAAACAAAAAGCCCTCCCGATGCGCGCTTACGCGAGCATTGGGAGGGCTTTGTTGCCGGTTGTGTCGAAGGCGGCGCTGTCGCCGCCGGCCCCGCTATTGGGGCTTACTGTTGATGATCGTAGCCAAGCAGTTCGAACGAGTCAACAATCGCCGCGGCGACTGCACTTGCCGACACGCGACGATCCATCGCCTGTCGTCTGATGAAGCCATAGGCTTCGGTTTCCGGCATCTGCCGCGTCGCCATCAGGATCGCCTTGGCGCGCTCCACCGTGCGCATCGAGCGCAGATTGTCATCGAGCTTCTCGATCTTGCTGCGAAGCCGCCGTTCATAACCAAATTGACTGCGCGCCAGCACGAGGCTCGACAACACGGCATTTTGCGTGAACGGCCGCGGCAGCACGGCGTTCGGCGTCGCATGACATAGCGCATCGGCGTGAACGGTTTCCGTCGCCGGCAGGATCACAACCAGCGCCGAGCGCGCGTCGCCGGGAATCCACGGCAGGCGCCGCGCCAGGTCAGGAGAATATTCGCAGTACACCACGTCGGCATCGGCCGGCACGCTCTCGGGCATCGGCCAGACCTGCCGCACCCGCATCCGGAACCGCTGCAACTCGCGCAGCAACATGCCGACCTGATCGTCGACCGGCGCGACCACCACCGCCGACAAATCGGCAAGTTCCTGAACCATGGTCTTGCGTCCGCCGACGTCTCGGCTCAGCGACGGCTTACGCGACATTTCGTTCATTGGACGCTTCCTGTTTGCGTTGCACGACCATATCCGATCAGGAACGGATCCGCATGCACCGGCTCCTTCGACTGGCTGACGACATCGAACTGTCCCTGGCGGTTGGCGCGCCCGATGCGGGTCCAGAGGTCGGTATGACCCGACATCGGGTTGACGGTGACTGCACCTTGCGGTGCATCAAAGCTGGTGCCGAACACCATCGAGCGGAGCACTTCGGTGTCGAGTGAATTGACCTGCTCGAGCGCCTTGGCGAACAGATGCAGCTGGAAGTACGACGCCTCGGCGCACATATTGGTCGAGATATCGGCGCCGAACCGCTTCTTGAAGCGCTGCACAAACGCATTGTTGGCGCTGCCCTCGACGCCCTGGAAGTACGATGCCGCCGTGACGTGTCCCTCGCCGACGTCGAAGCCCATGGCGGCGATTTCCGCTTCCGTCGTGGTCAGGCTGGCGATCGGCACCTGCTTTGGATCGAGCCCGACATTGGCATAAGCCTGATAGAGGAACACCGTGCCCTCCCCGACGACGGTCGAGAAGATCACGTCGGGCCTGACACGCTTGATATCCTGGATGATCGGCACAAAATCCTGCCAGCGCGCATAGACATTGACATAGCGCTCGCCAACGACCGAGCCGCCATTGCTCTTGAGCAGCTCCCGCATCACCCGGTTGGACTCGCGCGGATAGATGTAGTCCGACCCCACGAAATAGAACCGTGTGCCGAACGTATCCATCAAATAGCGGCACAGCGCGAGGCTGTTCTGGTTCGGCGAGGCGCCGGTGTAGATGACGTTGGGCGACGCCTCGAACCCTTCGTAAAGCGTCGGATACCAGAGCAGACCGTTCAGCCGCTCGACCACCGGCAGCACCGCCTTGCGGCTCGACGAGGTGTAGCAGCCGAAGATCGTGCTGACCTGATCCTCGATCATCAGCCGCTTGGCGTAGTGACCATAGGCGGCCGAGTCCGATCCGGGGTCGTAGGCAACGGGAACCAGCTCGCGGCCGCAGACGCCGCCCGCTTCATTCACCTCTTCGATCGCGAGTTGCGTGCCCTGATACTGGGTCTCCTCGATGACCGACATGAAGCCGGTTCGCGAGAACAGCACTCCTATCCGCCACGGAGCGGATGTCGTTTGGGTAAGGTTCGACATGATCAGGCCCTCGACAGAATTGGAGGGACGAGAGGGATTATTGTTCTTGTTGCTCTCGAACAGCATTGCCGGCTGCGGAAGATTGCATGCCATCTGCCGCGAGACAAGGACCCTGGCCGCTCATCCTGTCGGCGAAGCTGACGCGAAAGCAGGCAGACTTGTGTCATCCGCGACGGATCACAGGCGCAGCGCTCGACGGACCACCTATCTCCGGTAGCTGCACCGCCGATTTCCCGTATCAAGGCATGTCCGGCCCGGTCACCGCGCGTCCATCAACCGGAAGGTTGAGAGAGCTGCGACGAGATTGCTCGTTAACCTGCATCCCGATCGCGAGATGCCGCTGAACCACGAACAACTCCCGATCAGGGGGATCCCATCAGCGCAGGCTGGGCAGATCGAGCCCGTTGGCGCGTGCGCATTCGATCGCCGTGTCATAGCCGGCGTCGGCATGGCGCATGACCCCCGTCGCCGGGTCGTTCCACAGCACGCGCTCGAGCCGGCGCGCCGCCTCCGGCGTGCCGTCAGCGACGATCACCATGCCGGCGTGCTGCGAATAGCCGATGCCGACGCCGCCGCCGTGATGCAGCGACACCCAGGTGGCGCCGCTCGCGCAGTTGAGCAAAGCATTGAGCAGCGGCCAGTCGGACACCGCGTCGGAGCCGTCGCGCATCGCCTCGGTCTCACGGTTCGGGCTCGCCACCGAGCCGCTGTCGAGATGATCGCGGCCGATCACGATCGGCGCCTTGAGCTCGCCGCGCGCCACCATTTCGTTGAAGGCAAGGCCAAGCCGATGGCGGTCGCCGAGCCCGACCCAGCAGATTCGCGCCGGCAGTCCCTGAAACTTGATGCGCGCCTTGGCCATGTCGAGCCAGTTGTGCAGGTGACTGTCGTTGGGCATCAGCTCCTTGACCTTGGCATCGGTCTTGAAGATGTCCTCGGGATCGCCCGACAGCGCGGCCCAGCGGAACGGTCCGACGCCGCGGCAGAACAGCGGGCGGATATAGGCCGGAACGAATCCCGGAAAATCGAACGCCTCCTTCAGGCCCATGTCCTTGGCCATCTGGCGGATGTTGTTGCCGTAATCGAGCGTCGGGATTCCCTGCGCGTGGAAATCCAGCATGGCCTGGACGTGATCGACCATCGAGGTCTTGGCCGCCGTCTCAACAGCCTTCGGGTCGGCCGCGCGTTTGGCTTCCCAATCGGCGAGCGTCCATCCCTTCGGCAAATAGCCGTTGATCGGATCATGTGCGCTGGTCTGGTCGGTGACGATGTCCGGGCGCACGCCGCGGCGCACCAGCTCCGGAAAGATCTCGGCCGCGTTGCCGAGCAGGCCGACCGACACCGGCTTCTGGCTTTTGACCGCTTCAGCAATGATCGCCAGCGCGTCATCGAGCGTCGTAGCCTGGCGGTCGAGATAGCCCGTGCGCAGCCGCATCTCGATGCGGCTCGGCTGGCATTCGACCGCGAGCATCGAGGCGCCGGCCATCGTCGCGGCCAGCGGCTGCGCACCGCCCATGCCGCCGAGACCCGCCGTCAGGATCCATTTGCCGGCGAGACTGCCGCCATAATGCCGGCGGCCGACCTCGACGAACGTCTCATAAGTCCCCTGCACGATGCCTTGGCTGCCGATATAGATCCAGGAGCCTGCCGTCATCTGGCCGAACATCATCAGGCCCTGCCGGTCGAGCTCGTTGAAATGATCGAGCGTCGCCCAATGCGGCACCAGGTTGGAGTTCGCGATCAGCACGCGCGGCGCGTCGGCATGGGTGCGGAAAATGCCGACCGGCTTGCCGGACTGGACCAGCAGCGTCTGGTCACCCTCGAGCTTGCGCAAGGACGCGGCAATCCGGTCAAAGCTCTCCCAGTCGCGCGCCGCACGGCCGATGCCGCCATAGACCACGAGCTCGCTCGGGCGCTCGGCGACATCAGGGTCCAGATTGTTCATCAGCATGCGCAGCGGTGCTTCGGTCAGCCAGCTCTTGGCACTGATGTCGGTGCCGCGGGGAGCACGGATGATGCGTTCATTATCCAGTCGGCGGTTCATGACGGATGCCCCTGTCGGCTAAGCAAGTTTTGGAAACGGGTCGGATGAGAGAACCGCGATCGCAGCGGCAGGCAGCGCGTCGGCTTCGACCAGCGATGCGGCCCGCGCAAGATCGTCGGCCATGTAGCGGTCGGCGGCGAGTGCCGGAACATGCGCGCGCAGCGCGGCGATGACCGCGGCGAGCGGCGCGCTGGTCGCATGCGGTGCGCGCAGCGTAATGCCCTGCGCCGCGACCAAAAGCTCGATGCCGAGGATGGTCGCGAGATTGTCGGCCATGTCCGACAACCTGCGCGCGGCATACGCGGCCATCGAGACGTGGTCTTCCTGATTGGCGCTGGTCGGCGTGGAATCGATCGAGCACGGCATCGCGCGCTGCTTGTTCTCGGCATAGAGCGCCGCGGCCGTCACCTCGGCGATCATGAAGCCGGAATTGATGCCGGGCTCCGGCGTCAGGAACGGCGGCAACCCGAAGTTCAGCGCCGGGTCGACAAGGGTCGCGATCCGGCGCTCGCTGGTCGCACCGATCTCGGAGAGCGCCAGTGCGATCTGATCGGCAGCGAACGCCACCGGCTCGGCGTGGAAATTGCCGCCCGAGACGATCTCGCCGGTCTCGACCAGGACCAGCGGATTGTCGGTCACGGCATTGGCCTCGACGGTCAGTCCGCGCGCGGCTTGCGCGAGCAGGTCGAGCACGGCGCCCGCAACTTGCGGCTGGCAGCGCAAGCAATAAGGATCCTGCACGCGCTCGTCACCTTCGAGATGCGATTGTCTGATGTCGCTGCCGTCGAGCAGCGCGGTCAGGGCCGCGGCCACAGCGATCTGCCCATCATGGCCGCGCAAGGATTGGATCTCGGGACGAAACGGCACCGTGGAGGCCATCGCCGCATCGACCGACAGCGCACCGGTCACCAGCGCGGCGCACGCCAGGCGATGCGCACGCAGCAGGCCGGAGATGGCGTAGGCGGTGGAAAACTGCGTGCCGTTGATCAGCGCCAGCCCCTCCTTGGGGCCGAGCGTCAACGGCGCAAGACCGGCAACCGCAAGCGCTTCGCGGCCCGGCACGACTTTGCCATCATGGATTGCCTGCCCCTCCCCGATCATGACTGCGGTCATATGAGCGAGCGGCGCCAGGTCGCCGGAGGCACCGACCGAGCCCTGCTGCGGCACCAGCGGATAGACACCGCGCGCCAGCATGCCCTGCAACTGCTCGATCACCTCGCGGCGCACGCCGGACGCGCCGCGACCGAGCGAAATCACTTTCAACGCCATCATCAAACGCACGATCGGCTCGGGCGTGTTCGGACCGACTCCGCAGCAATGCGACAGGATGAGGTTGCGCTGAAGCAGCGCGGTTTGATCAGGCGCGATGCGCGTCGATGCCAGCTTCCCGAAACCGGTATTGATGCCGTAGACGGGAATGTCGATCTGCGCCGCCTTCGCCACGATCTCCGCGGCCGCCTCGACGCGCGGCCAGCACGACGGATCGAGCACGATGGACGCACCGTCAAGCACGCGCGCCAGGACGTCGAGGCCGACGGTTCCGGGCGTCACGACGACAGGCGCATCCCGATCGCTCATTGTCCCCTCCACACCCGGCTGTGCAGCGGGTTGAAGCCGATGCGGTAAACCAGCTCGGCCGGACGCTCGATGTCCCAGATCGCCAGATCGCACCACTTGCCGACCTCTAACGTACCGGTCTCGGCGAGCATGCCGAGCGCGCGCGCCCCTTCCCGAGTCACCCCTATGAGGCATTCGGCGACCGTCATCCGGAACAACGTTGCACCCATGTTCATCGCCAGCAGCAGCGAGGTGAGCGGCGAGCTGCCCGGATTGCAATCGGTCGCAAGCGCCATGTTCACACCGTGGCTACGAAACAGCTCGACCGACGGCTTGTGCGTCTCACGAATGAAATAGAACGCGCCGGGCAGCAGGACCGCCACGGTGCCGGCCTTCGCCATCGCCACGACGCCAGCTTCGTCGGTGTGCTCGAGATGATCGGCTGAGAGCGCCGAGAATTTTGCGGCCAGCGCCGCGCCGCCGAGATTGGACAGCTGATCCGCATGCAGCTTGACGGGCAGTCCGAGCGCACGCGCCGCCTCGAACACCCGTGCCGTCTGCTCTCCGGAAAACGCGATCCCCTCCATGAACCCGTCGACGGCATCGGCAAGGCCGGCCTTGGCCACGGCCGGCAGCATCTCGTTGCAGACCAGATCGATGTAACCGTCCTTGTCGCCATTGGCCTCTGGCGGCAGCGCATGCGCTCCGAGAAACGACGTGCGGATCGCGACCTGCCGCAGGCGGGCGAGGCTGCGTGCCGCCGCCAGCTGCCGCATCTCGGTCTCGGCATTGAGGCCATAGCCGGACTTGATCTCGACGGTGGTTGCACCCTCGCCGATCAGCGCATCGAGCCGCGGCAGCGCACCGGCGACGAGCTCCGCCTCGGTCGCCTTGCGCGTCGCCGCGACGGTCGAGACGATGCCGCCGCCGGCGCGCGCGATCTCCTCATAGCTCGCGCCTTTCAGGCGCAGCTCGAACTCGTGCGCGCGATTGCCGCCGAAGACGAGATGGGTGTGGCAATCGACCAGTCCGGGCGTGATCCAGCGGCCGCCGCAATCGGTCAGTTCAACAGCGTCCGCATCCCCGGGAAAATCCGACTGCATGTCGGCATAGACGATGCGGCCGTCGCGCGCCGCGATCAGGCCCCGCTCGATCTCGCCGAGATCAGTGCGGTCGCTGCGCATCGTGGCGAGCCGGGCGTTGTGCCAGATACGGTCGAAGCGCTCTGCCATGCGATCGTCCCCTCGATGTGGGATGCTTGACTTATATGTCTAGACATATAATCGTGTCCGGGTTCTGTCCAGCCGGCGTGGAAAAATGACACGACTGCATTTCGCATTCGCGCTGCTGCCTTCGGGCTGGGCCAATGACGTGCAGGTCGTCGTTGTCGATGGCGCGATCGCCTCGGTGACTCCGGGCGTTGCGCCTAGCGCCGGCGACGAACGTCACCAAATGGCGGTTCCAGGATTGGCGAGCCTGCACAGCCACGCATTTCAGCGCGGCATGGCCGGTCTTGCCGAACTGCGCGGCGACACGACCGATACGTTCTGGACCTGGCGCGAGACGATGTATCGCTTCGCGCTGACCATGACGCCGGACGACGTCGCCGCCGTCGCCACCCTGCTCTATGTCGAGATGCTCGAGAGGGGTTTTACTCGTGTCGGCGAGTTTCACTATCTGCATCACGATCGGGACGGCGCGCCTTACGCCAACCTCGCCGAGATGGCCGTGCGCATTGCTGAGGCCGCCGGCGCCTCCGGCATCGGGCTCACGCTGCTGCCGAGTCTCTATGCCCACAGCACGTTCGGCGGCGCGGCACCGCATGCCGGGCAGCGCCGCTTCATCTGTTCGGTCGATCAGTTCGCCGCGCTGATGACCGCCTCGCGCGAGGCTATCCGAGATCTACCCGGCGCCAACCTCGGCATCGCTCCGCATAGCCTGCGCGCCGTGGCGCCGGATGAGCTGGCGGCGATCATCCCGCTGGCCGGGGCGGATCCGATCCACATCCACGCCGCCGAACAGGTGCGCGAGGTGGAGGATTGCTTCGCCTGGTCGGGACAGCGACCGGTGCAATGGCTGCTCGACCATGCGCCCGTCGATCAGCGCTGGTGCCTGATTCACGCGACTCACATGACGGAGCAGGAAGTCACAGCGCTCGCCCGCAGCGGCGCGGTTGCTGGCCTTTGCCCCGTCACCGAAGCAAGCCTCGGCGATGGCATCTTTTCGGCGCGCGAATTCCTCGCCGCGGGCGGCCGGTTCGGCATCGGAACCGATTCCAATGTGCTGGTCGGCGTCGCCGACGAGCTGCGCCAGCTAGAATACGGTCAGCGGCTGAAACACCGCGAGCGCAATGTGCTCTCGGGGCGTCCGGGCACATCCACCGGCCGTGCCCTGTTCGACCAGGCACTGGCTGGCGGCGCGCAAGCTCTGGCACAGACCAAGGCCGGGCTCGCGCCCGGCGCGCGCGCCGACATCGTCAGCCTCGACACCGCGCATCCGTCCCTCGCGGGACGGTCGGGCGATGCGGTTCTCGATGGCTGGCTGTTTGCAACCGGCAGCGACGCGATCGACTGCGTCTGGGCCGGCGGCGACAAGGTGGTCGCAGGCGGCCGGCACCGGCTGCGCGACAAGGCGCGCGAGCAGTTCAATGCCAGCGTGCGGAGGCTCGTCGCATGAGTCTCGCCTCCGACCAGCCCAAATCGAATGCAGCCGGCAAGCCGACGCTTTACAAGCGGATCCGGCTCGACATCGAGACGCGGATCCTGACCGGCGAATGGCCCCCCGGGCATCGCATCCCGTTCGAGCACCAGCTGATGGCGCGCTATCGCTGCTCGCGCATGACGGTGAACAAGGCGCTGTCGGAACTGGCGCAGGCCGATTTGATCGAGCGGCGGCGCCGTGCCGGCACCTTCGTGCGCCGTCCGCAGCATCTGTCGGCGGTGCTCAAGATCGCCGACATCCGCGCCGAGATCACCGCGCTCGGCCGCAGCTACGGCTATCAGCTGATCGAATGCCAGCGCCGTACCGCGACATCGGCCGATCGCGCCCGGCTCGGCGTCAGCACGGCCGGCAAGGTGGTCGCGATCGCCTGCCGGCACAGCGCCGACAACGTGCCGTTCGCCGTCGAGGACAGGCTGATCGATCTCTCCACGGTCCCGGAGGCTGCCGACGCGGACTTCGCCCGCGAACCGCCGGGATCATGGCTGCTGCATCACGTGCCGTGGACCGAAGCCGAGCATACCATCAGCGCCGTCGTCGCCGACGACCGCACGGCAAAGGAGCTCGACATCGCGGTCGGCGCGCCCTGCCTCGTGATCGACCGCTACACCTGGCGCAGCGCACGCACGGTGACGGCGGTGCGGCTGCATTATCCAGGCGAGACGCACCGCCTGGTGGCTCGCTTCAAGGGAGGCTGAGGACGCCTTGCGCGGCATATTTCATGCAATGCATCATGGGCCATCGTCCGCCGACATGCTTCATGCGGCACCGCCGCGACTGACGTGAAGACATCAACTGGGTTCAATCCATCGTTCAAGGGGTCGACAATCATGCGTTCCTTCAAGCTATTGCCCGCAATCGCAGTGTTGCTCGCGTCCACCGCCGCGTTCGCGGATGACGTCAAGGTCGGCGTCGGCATCTCCGGATGGACCGGCTTCGCGCCGCTGACGCTCGCCAAGGAGGCCGGCATCTTCAAGAAGAACGGCCTCGACGTGACCCTGAAGAAGATCCCGCAGAAGGACCGCCATCTCGCGATTGCGTCGGGCGACATCCAGTGTGCGGCGACGACGGTCGAGACCTGGATCTCCTGGAACGCCAATGGCGTCGCGACCAAGCAGATCTTCCAGCTCGACAAGAGCTATGGCGCCGACGGCATGGCCGTGCGCAACGACATCGCCGCGATCAAGGACCTGAAGGGCAAGACCGTCGCGGCTTCGGCGCCGGGTACCTCGCCCTATTTCGCGCTGGCGTGGATGCTGAAGAAGAACGGCCTCACGGTGAAAGACGTCACCGTGGTGAATCTGGAGCCCGCAGCCGCGGCGCAGGCCTTCGTCTCCGGCCAGAACGATGCCGCGATGACGTACGAGCCTTATCTGTCAACGGTGCGCGCCGCTCCCGACAAGGGCAAGATCATCGCGACCACACTCGACTACCCGATCGTGATGGATACCTTCGGCTGCACGCCGAAATTCCTGACCGACAATCCGAAAGCGGCACAGGCGCTTGCCAACAGCTATTTCGAGGCGCTCGACATGATCGCCAAGGACCAGGCCAAGTCCTACGAGATCATGGGCGCTGACGTGAAGCAGAGCGGCGAGCAGTTCGGCAACTCGGCAAAGTATCTGCGCTGGCAGGACAAGGCCGCCAACCAGAAATTCTTCGCCGGCGACTTCCTCACCTTCAACAAGGACGCTGCCGAGCTGCTGCTCGAGGTCGGCATCATCAAGGCCGCGCCGAAGGTCGAGGACATCTACGACGCCAGCTTCATCAAGTAACGCAGCAACCATTTCGGCCGGTCCCGCCTCGCTACACAGCGGGCGGGACCGCCGCATAAGATACGCCCGGATCATTTTGATGCGTCCTCTCGAGCCCACGACATCGAAGCAGCGCGTGGCCTATGGCCTCGCCTTCTTCGTGCTGTTCGTCGCCCTCTGGTCCTGGGCGACGTTCGGCGGCCACGTGTCCAAGACCTTCCTCGCCAACCCGCTGACCATGGTACAGGAGGGCTATGAGCTGCTCGCCAAGCAGGGCTTTCTGTTCGACATCGGGATGACGATCTGGCGCGTGATCGGCGGGTTTGTACTTGCTGCGGTCATCGCGGTGCCGCTCGGCGTTTTGATGGGAGCCTACAAGCCGATCGAGGCCTTTCTCGAGCCGTTTGTGTCCTTTGCGCGCTATCTGCCGGCATCGGCCTTCATCCCGCTGCTGATCCTGTGGGCGGGCATCGGTGAGTTGCAGAAGCTGCTGGTGATCTTCATCGGCGCGGTGTTTCAGATCATCCTGATGGTCGCCGTCACCGTCGGTGCCACAAGGCGCGACCTGGTGGAGGCCGCCTACACGCTCGGCGCCCGCGACCGCGGCATCATCCGCCGCGTGCTGCTGCCCTCCGCCGCGCCCGAGATCGCTGAAATCCTCAGGCTGGTGCTGGGCTGGGCCTGGACCTACGTCATCGTCGCCGAATTGATCGGCTCATCCTCGGGCATCGGGCACATGATCACCGACAGCCAGGCGCTGCTCAACACTGGCCAGATCATCTTCGGCATCATCGTGATCGGGCTGATCGGCCTGATCTCCGATTTCCTGTTCAAGGCCTTCAATGCCTGGCTGTTCCCGTGGAAGCTCGCATGACCGCGCTCAGGATCGATCAGGTCTCGCGAACCTTCCCCGCCCGCGCCGGCAACGTGCCGACGAGAGCGCTCGAGCCGACCACGCTCGACGTCGGCGACAACGACTTCGTCACCATCCTCGGCCCCTCCGGATGTGGAAAGTCCACTTTGCTCCGGATCATCGCCGGGCTCGACCGGCCGACCAGCGGACGGGTCACGCTCGACGGGCGCGAGGTCACCGGCCCCGGCGCCGATCGCGGCATGGTGTTTCAGTCCTACACATTGTTTCCGTGGCTGACGGTGCGGGAGAATATCGCCTTCGGCCTGCGCGAGCGCGGCGTTGCGCAAGCCGAGCGCCATGACATCGCCGACGCCTTCATTCGCCGGGTCGGGCTGTCGGGTTTCGAAAATCACTGGCCCAAGCAGCTGTCGGGCGGCATGCAGCAGCGCACCGCGATCGCCCGCGCGCTGGCCAACGATCCGAAGATCCTGCTGCTCGACGAGCCGTTCGGCGCGCTGGACAACCAGACGCGCGCGCTGATGCAGGAGATGCTGCTGGGGATCTGGGAGCGCGACCAGAAGACGGTGCTGTTCGTCACCCACGACATCGAGGAGGCGATCTTCCTCGGCAGCCGCGTCATCGTCATGAGCGCGCGCCCCGGCCGCATCAAGGCCGAGATCGCGGTCGACCTGCCGCATCCCCGCTCCTACAAGATCAAGACCACGCCCGAATTCGTCGCGTTGAAGGAACGGCTGGTCGAAGAAATCCGCACCGAGGCCCTCAAGGTCGCCGAACAGGCCTAATGATCAGCCACGCTCTAGAGCCTTTCCCGTTCCGATTGAATCGGAACGGGACTCTAGACTCTTGTTTTGACGCGTTTTCTTAACGCGAACCGGTATCCACTTCGCTCGAAAA
>NZ_LFIQ01000117.1:67323-107404 GCF_001189245.1 Bradyrhizobium pachyrhizi
TGGCTGATCATCCAGGGACGTGCGGTAGGAAAGCCCTTGGCGCCGCTTTTGGTCTTGGTCATCAGTCGCGCCGGCTTCTTCTTTCCGGTGGAGCAGCAGCCGCAGCCTGGCCCATGCGCGGCCTTGTACTGATCGAGCGTCTTCGGCGCGTGCCGGCTCTGCTCGTTGGTAGCGTGCGCCTTGCGCTTGTCCGAGGGCATGCAGAAGAACGCCGGCGCAGTCAGGATCACACGCGGCGACGTCGCCTCGCATTGCGGGCAATCCTGCGGCAGGTCGCATTCCGCCATCGGCCGCATGTCGGTGAAGGAACCGCAGTCGTTGCAGAGATATTCGTAGATCGGCATTTCCTTAATCCTTGCGCAGTCGTGCGTGACATCCGGCGATGGATGCGGGGCGGCCGGAACGCAGCCGTCCCGCACCCTTCGCGCAGGGATCACCTAAAGGATCACTTGTCCGGCGAGATCGGCATCTGCACGTCGCCCTTGATGTGCTTGATCGGTCCCGCCGACGACGGCATGACGTCGAAGTCGAAGATCTCCGTCGGCAGCCACAGCGTGGCGCAGGCATTCGGCACGTCGACGACGCCGGAGATGTGACCCTGGCACGGCGCGGTGCCGAGGATCGAATAGGCCTGTGCGCCGGAGTAGCCGAACTTCTTCAGATACTCGATCGCGTTCAGGCAGGCCTGGCGATAGGCGATGTGGACGTCGAGATAGTGCTGCTTGCCGGCCTCGTCGACCGAGATGCCCTCGAAGATCAGATAATCCTTGTAGTTCGGCGTGATCGGCGACGGCTTGAACACGGGGTTCTTGATGCCGTACTTAGATACGCCGTCCTTGATGACGTCGACCTTGATGTGCAGCCAGCCGGCCATCTCGATCGCGCCGCAGAAGGTGATCTCGCCGTCGCCCTGGCTGAAGTGCAGATCGCCCATCGAGAGCCCGCCGCCCGGCACATAGACCGGGAAGTAGATCTTCGAGCCGCGCGACAGATCCTTGATGTCGCAATTGCCGCCATGCTCGCGCGGCGGCACGGTGCGGGCGCCCTCGAGGCCGATCTTGGCCTTGACATCGCCCTTGGCCTGGCCGGCATGCGCGGTGGGCGCGAACGGCGGATTGGCGAGGCCCGGCACCCGGGTCGGGTTGGTCGCGATCAGCTCGGCCTCGCGCTTGTTCCAGGCCGCCAGCATCTTGGCGTCGGGCAGACAGCCGATCAGGCCGGGATGGATCAGGCCGGCGAAATTGACGCCGGGGACGTGACGCGACGAGGTGTAGAGGCCCTTGATGTCCCAGATCGACTTCTGCGCCAGCGGGAAATGGTCGGTAAGGAAGCCGCCGCCGTTCTGCTTGGAGAAGAAGCCGTTGAAACCCCACAGGCTCTCCTTCAACGGACCAACGTCGAGCAGGTCGACGACGAGGAGATCGCCGGGCTCGGCGCCCTTGACACCGATCGGGCCGGACAGGAAGTGCACGATCGAGAGGTCGATGTCGCGCACGTCGTCGGCGGAATCGTTGTTCTTGATGAAGCCGCCGGTCCAGTCGACGGTCTCGATGATGAAGTCGTCGCCGGGGCTGACCCACTCGACGATCGGAACCTCCGGATGCCAGCGGTTATGGATCTTGTCGTTTTCATAGGCCGACTTGCTGAGATCGACCTTGATCAGTGTATCTGGCATCGCGATGCTCCCCTTGGGTTACTGATAGTTAGACGGACAGGTACTTAGAAATCTGCGCGGCATCGACGCTGGCGCGTGGATCGTCGCGAACGATCTCGCCGTTCTCGATGACGAGCACGCGGTCGGCGATGTCGAGCGCGAAGCTCAGGACCTGCTCGGAGACGACGATCGACAGTCCCCGCTCATCGCGGATCCGCTTCAGGGTGCGCGCCATGTCCTTGATGATCGACGGCTGGATGCCTTCGGTCGGCTCGTCGAGCAGCAGCACCTTGGGCTTGGTCGCCAGCGCGCGGGCGATCGCGAGCTGCTGCTGTTGACCGCCCGAGAGATTGCCGCCGCGGCGCCCCTTCATCTCGAGCAGCACCGGAAACAGTTCGTAGATATCGCCCGGCACCTCGGAGCCGCCTGACACTACGAGCCCGGTCTCGATGTTCTCCTTGACGGTCATGGTGGAGAAGATCATGCGGCCCTGCGGCACGTAGGCGAGCCCCTTCGCCACCCGCTCGTAGCTCTTCAACGCGCCGAGCTCGGTGCCGTCCATGGTCACCTTGCCGCTCTTGGCCGGCAGGATGCCCATCAGCGATTTCATCAGGGTGGTCTTGCCCATGCCGTTGCGGCCCATGATCGCGACGATCTCGTTGGGCGCGACCGAGACGTTGAGGCCGTGCAGCACCTCGCTCTGGCCATAGGCGACGTGAAGATCATTGATTGCCAGCATCGTCCCGGTTCCTCAGTGGCCCAAATACACTTCGATGACTTTCGGATCGTTCTTGACGTGCTCCATCGTCCCCTCGGACAGGATCTGTCCCTGGTGCAGCACCGTGACCTTGTGCGCGATGTCCTCCACGAACTTCATGTCGTGCTCGATCACCAGGACCGAACGGTCCTTGATGATGCGGTTGAGCAGTTCGGCGGTCTTGGCGCGCTCGGACACGCTCATGCCGGCGACCGGCTCGTCGAGCATCAGGAGGTCCGGGTCCTGGATCAGCAGCATGCCGATCTCGAGCCACTGCTTCTGGCCGTGGCTCAGCTGGTCGGCATAGGTGTTGAGCTTGTCCTTCAGGAAGATCATCTCGGCGACCTCCTCGACCCGCTGCCTGACGGTGTCGTCGCGCTGGAAGGTCAGCGAGCCGAACACGGTGCGGCCGCGCGGGAAGGAAATCTCAAGGTTCTCGAACACGGTGAGATCCTCGAACACCGACGGCGTCTGGAACTTGCGCCCCACGCCGGCCTGCACGATCTCGTTCTCGCGCAACCTCGTCAGCTCCTGGCCGCGGAACCGGATCGAGCCGGACGTGGCCCTGGTCTTGCCGCAGATCAGGTCGAGCACCGTGGTCTTGCCGGCGCCGTTTGGGCCGATGATGACGCGGATCTCGTTCTCCTCGACATAGAAGGAGAGATCGTTCACCGCCTTGAAGCCGTCGAAGGACACAGTGAGACCGGAGACCGCGAGCAGAAAGTCCTTGGGCTGATGGCCGACGAGCATGATGATCCCTCCTCACTCGGCCGGTGCGCCGTCGGCGATCAGGCCGGCCGCCGATTTCGATTTGCGTGATGCCAGCAGGCGATCGATGCGTGGCTGGACGTGGTCCGCCCAGATGCCGGAGAGCCCGTTCGGGAAGGCGAGCACGACAGCGATGAACAGCGCGCCGAGGCCGAACAGCCAAAGCTGCGGGAAGGACTCCGAGAGGCTGGTCTTGGCGAAATTGACCAGTAGCGCTCCCCAGACTGCGCCGAAGATCGACATCCGGCCGCCGACCGCGGTGTAGATCACCATCTCGATCGACGGCACGATGCCGACGAAGGATGGCGACATGAAGCCGACCTCGAGCGTGAACATGGCGCCGCCGATCGCGGCGAACACCGCCGCGGCGCAGAACGCGAAGATCTTGAAGTTGGCGACGCTGTAACCGGAGAAGCGCACGCGATCCTCCTGCTCCCGCATTGCCACCAGGATGCGCCCGAGTTTTGTCAGGCGGATGAACTGCGCGGCGCAGATGCAGCCGAACAACAATGCCACCTCCACGAAATACAGGATGTACTTGGCGTGATCGGTGCGGATGTCCCAGCCGTGCAGCGTGCGTAAGTCGGTAATGCCGTTGATGCCGCCGGTGTAGCCTTGCTGCCCGACAATCAGAATAGTGAGGATCGCGGCGATCGCTTGCGTGATGATGGCAAAGTACACGCCGCCGACCCGACGCTTGAACATCGCGGCACCGATGATCAGCGCGAAGACCGCGGGAACCAGCAAGATCGCCAGCAGCGTGACCGGGAAGCTGTGGAACGGCTTCCAGAAGAAAGGCAGCGAGGTGAGCTGGTTCCAATCCATGAAATCGGGAATGCCCGGCGTCGACTGGATCTGGGTGTTCGCGACCGAGGACGCCTCGAGCTTGAGGTACATCGCCATGCAGTACCCGCCGAGACCGAAGAACACGCCCTGCCCCAGGCTCAGGATGCCGCCATAGCCCCAGCACAGCACGAGGCCGATGCCGACGAAGGCGTAGGTCAGATATTTGGCAACGAGGTTGAGGCGGAAGATATCCAGCGACAGCGGCAGGACGAGAAACAACAGCACCGCGAGCGCAAGGAAGCCGAGCAGTTCGGAGCGATTAAAAAAGCGCGAGTTGATGATCATGACCAGCCTGCTTGTTTTTATTTGCGGACCTTGAGCGCGAAGAGCCCCTGCGGACGCACCATCAGGATCGCGACGATCGTCAGCAGCGTGATCACCTTGGCCATCGATCCCGACAGGAAGAATTCCAGCGTCGATTGGGTCTGCGAGATCGAGAAGGCGGAGGCGATGGTGCCGAACAGCGAGGCGGCGCCGCCGAACACGACCACCAGGAAGGTGTCGACGATGTAAAGCTGGCCGGCGGTCGGCCCGGTCGAGCCGATCATGGTGAAGGCCGAGCCGGCGATGCCGGCGATGCCGCAGCCGAGGCCGAAGGTGTAACGATCGACCTTCTCGGTATTGATGCCGACGGCGCCCGCCATCACGCGGTTCTGCACCACAGCGCGTACCTGCTTGCCCCAGCTTGACCAGAACAGCACATAGGCGACCGCGATCGTGATCAGGATGGTCAGCGCCATCACGAACATGCCGTTGATCGGGATCTGGATCGAGTCGGTCGCCTGCCAGGAGCCCATCATCCATTCCGGCAGTTCGACGCCGACCTCGCGCGCGCCGAAGATCGAACGATAGGCCTGCTGCAGGATCAGGCTAAGGCCCCAGGTCGCCAGCAGCGTGTCGAGCGGGCGTTTGTAGAGATGGCGTATCAGCGCCCACTCGACCAGCATGCCGAGCGCGCCCGAAGCAATGAACGCGAGGATCATTGCGATGAAGAAGTAACCGGGGAACAGCCAGGGCGCGACGTGCTGCACGGCGTTCGACGTCATCCAGGTGACGTACGCCCCTAGGATCATGAACTCGCCATGGGCCATGTTGATGACGCCCATCTGGCCGAAGATGATGGCAAGTCCCAGCGCCATCAGCACATAGACGGAGAACAGGATGAGCCCGGCAAATCCCTGCATCGCAAGGATGGCGCCGAGATCGCTGATCGAATAGTCGCCGAACATCTGGTCCTCCGTCATTCCAAGGGGCACGCGCCGCCGGTCAAGCGACGCTCGTTCCGTGGCGTGGGCGCTGACGTCCAGGCCGCGATGCGTTGTGGAGCTTCGTAGCCCGGGCGGGCGGTCGCGATACCCGGGACGGTCCCGCAGATCGCCCCGCTCATGCGGGCTACTGGCTCACTGGTAGCCCTTGGGGAACGGGTCCGGCTCGACGAGATCGGCGGTCTCGTAGATCAGCTCATACTGGCCGTCGGCCTTGGCGCGTCCGACGCGGGTCTTCGACCAGAGGTGATGGTTCTCGTGGATCCGGACGTAGCCTTCGGGCGCGCCCTTGAACTCGACGCCAGGGGAAGCCGCCGCGATTTTGTCGATGTCGAAGCTCTGCGCCTTCTCCACCGTCAACTTCCACAGCCACGGACCGAGATAGGCAGCCTGGGTGACGTCGCCGATCACCGTCTTCTCGCCCCACATCTTCTTGAAGGCGGGCACGAAGGCCTTGTTGTTCGGATTGTCGAGCGACTGGAAGTACTTCATGCAAGCATAGGCGCCGGCGATGTTCTCGCCGCCGATACCGTCGATCTCGTCTTCGGTCACCGAGATCGTCAGCAGCGTCTGCTTGGACAGGTCGATGCCGGCCGCCTTGAGCTGCTTGTAGAATGCGACGTTCGAGCCACCGACGATGATCGCGTAGATCACGTCCGGCTTGGTCAGCTTGATCTTGTTGATGACCGAGTTGAACTGGGTCGAGCCGAGCGGGAAGTATTCCTCGCCGACCACCTTGCAGCCCTGCAGATGGTTCTCGATGTGCTTGCGCGCGATCTTGTTCGAGGTGCGCGGCCAGATGTAGTCCGAGCCAAGCAGGTAGAAGCTCTTGGCGCCCTTGGTCTTGTTGACCCAGTCGAGGCCGGCGATGATCTGCTGGGTCGCCTCCTGCCCGGTGTAGATCACGTTCTTGGACTGCTCGAGGCCTTCATAGAAGGTCGGGTAATACAGCATGCCGTTGTACTGCTCGAACACCGGCAGCACCGCCTTGCGCGAGGCCGAGGTCCAGCAGCCCATCACGGCCGCGCATTTGTCGTTGACCAGCAGCTTCTTGGCCTTTTCCGCGAAGGTCGGCCAGTCGCTGGCGCCGTCTTCCTGGATGAACTTGATCTTGCGGCCGAGCACGCCGCCGGCGGCATTGATCTGCTCGATCGCTAGCTTCTCGGCTTCGACCGACCCGGTCTCGGAGATCGCCATCGTGCCGGTGACAGAATGCAGGATGCCGACCGTGACTTCGCTATCGGTGACTGCAAGCCCCGTGGTGTTGACCGCAGAGGTTGCAGGGACGTCGGCAAATGCCGGACGGCCCAGCATCGAGACGGCCGGCAAAGCGGCCATTCCCATCAAGAGCTTGCGCCGGAGCGGAGACTTCAGGCCTGGTTTTGTTTCGTCTGACATGAGCACCCCATCTGGTTCGAGAACGCTTATTGATCAGGCGAGGATTGCTCACTTTTGTGCAGCGCACTGATACGTGAGATCGCGTATACTGCACCGCAAAATAGCGACGTAGGTTTTGGTACGGGATTTGCCCGCGATCAGCGCATCGTGGACCAGGAGTTCAAACGAGTGGCAGGGCGGCAGCGGATAGACCGCGTCAGGCGCCAGTACAATCAATGGGTCGCCAACCAGACGCTGGAAGACTACGCGCTGCGCTTCACCGCCAAGAGCGCGCGGCGCTGGTCCGCCGCCCGCGTCGCCAACACCGCGCTCGGCGCGATCTCCTTCCTCGCGCTGGAGGCGATCGGCGGCACTATCACGCTGAACTACGGTGCGATGAATGCCTCCGCCGCGATCCTGGTCGTCAGCGTCATCATCTTCCTCTGCGGGCTGCCGATCGCCTACCATGCCGCGAAGAGCGGCATCGACATCGACCTGCTGACCCGCGGCGCCGGCTTCGGCTATATCGGCTCGACCATCACCTCGCTGATCTACGCCTCCTTCACCTTCATCTTCTTCGCGATCGAGGCGGTGATCCTGGCCAGCGCGCTCGACATGTGCTTCGGCATCCCGCGGCCGATCGGCTATTTGATCAGCGCAGTCGTGATCATTCCGCTGGTGATCTACGGCATCACGCTGATCAGCCGCTTCCAGCTCTGGACCCAGCCGCTGTGGATCGTCCTCCACATCATGCCGTTCGCGGCGATCGCCTGGGCCAATCCGCATTCCTTCACCGAGTGGCGCAAATTCGCCGGCGATCATGGCGATCCCGCAGGGAATCTCGACCTGCTGCTGTTCGGCACCGCGGCCTCCGTCGTGTTTGCGCTGGTGGCGCAGATCGGCGAGCAGGTCGACTTCCTGCGCTTTCTGCCGCGTGACCGCCGCACCTCGCGCAAGGCCTGGTGGATCGCGCTGCTGAGCGCCGGTCCCGGCTGGATCGTGCTCGGCGCGCTCAAGCTGCTGGCCGGCTCGTTCCTGGCCTTCTTCGCGCTGAGCCACGGCGTCTCGGCCGAGCACGCGGCCGAGCCGGCCAACATGTATCTCGAGGCGTTCCGTTACGTGCTGTCGCAGCCGGATCTGGCAATGGCGCTGACGGGGACATTCGTGATCCTGTCGCAGGTCAAGATCAACGTCACCAATGCCTATGCCGGCTCGATCGCCTGGTCGAATTTCTTCTCCCGCCTCACCCACTCGCATCCCGGCCGCGTGGTGTGGCTGGTGTTCAATGTCGTCGTCGCGCTGCTGCTGATGGAGATCGGCGTCTACAAGGCGCTGGAGCA
Source organism: Bradyrhizobium pachyrhizi (assembly GCF_001189245.1). Classification (GTDB taxonomy): domain Bacteria; phylum Pseudomonadota; class Alphaproteobacteria; order Rhizobiales; family Xanthobacteraceae; genus Bradyrhizobium; species Bradyrhizobium pachyrhizi. The sequence continues at coordinate 75,331 of NZ_LFIQ01000117.1, forward strand.
GACGCTCGCGCTCTACTCGAACGTCGCGATCGCCTGGGTCGGCGCGCTGGTAGCCGATCTCGTCGTCAACAAGCCGCTCAGCCTGCGGCCGCAGCACATCGAGTTCAAGCGCGCCCATCTCTGCGATATCAATCCGGTCGGCGTCGGCGCGATGACGATCGCCACCGTGGTCTCGATCAGCGCGTTCTACGGCCTGTTCGGCCCGACCGCGAAGGCGCTGTCGGCCTTCGTCGCGCTTGCGGTCGCGTTCGTCACGGCTCCCCTGATCGCCTGGGCCACCGATGGCAAGTACTACATCGCCCGCAAGCCGAAGCGGAGCTGGCAGAACATTGAATCGATCCAGTGCTGCATCTGCGAGCATGCATTCGAGCCCGAGGACATGGCTTCCTGCCCCGCCTATGCCGGCCCGATCTGCTCGCTGTGCTGCTCGCTCGACGCACGCTGCCATGACCTCTGCAAGCCGCATGGCCGGATCGGCGCACAGGTCTCGGACGCGCTGGGCAAGGTGATGCCGCAGCCGATCTACGCCCGCATCAACTCGCAGCTTGGGCATTATCTCGGCGTGTTCGCCGTCTCGGCCGGCCTCGTGGCGCTGGTGCTCGGCCTGATCTACCTGCAGACCACCGCGGCCGTGCATGCCAACGAATTGCTGGCCGACGTGCTCTGGAAGGTGTTCTTTGCGCTGACCCTCATCATCGGCGTCGTCGCTTGGCTGTTCGTGCTGGCACAACAGAGCCGGCGCGCCGCGGAAGCGGAAACACGCCGGCAGACCACGCTGCTGATCCAGGAGATCGACGCCCACAAGCGGACCGACGCCGAACTGCAGCGCGCCAAAGAAGTTGCCGAGTCAGCCAATCTCGCCAAGAGCCGGTACGTCGTGGGCCTCAGCCACGAGCTTCGCTCGCCGCTGAATGCGATCTCCGGCTACGCGCAATTGCTGGAGCAGGACGACAGCCTGCAGGTGCGGCCGCGCGAGCAAGTGCGCGTGGTCCGCCGCAGCGCCGATCATCTGTCGGGGCTGATCGACGGCATCCTCGATATCTCCAAGATCGAGGCCGGCCGGCTCTACCTGTCGCGCGATGAAGTGCGTTTGAATGACTTCCTCGAGCAGCTGGTCGGCATGTTCCGCCTGCAAGCCGCAGCAAAAGGCATCGACTTCGTGTTCAAACGGCCGGCCGTGCTGCCCGTCGTGGTCTATGCCGACGAGAAGCGGCTGCGGCAGATCCTGATCAACCTGCTGTCGAATGCGATCAAGTTCACGCAATCCGGCCAGGTGCAGTTCGTGGTGCATTACCGCAGCCCGGTCGCAGAGTTCGAGGTGATCGATACCGGGCCCGGCATCCAGCCCGACGATCTCGAGCGGATCTTCGCCCCGTTCGAGCGCGGCGCGCTTGGCGTCACCCAGCCACAGACCGGCACCGGGCTCGGGCTCACCATCAGCCGCCTGCTCGCGGGTGTGATGGGCGGCGACATCAAGGTGTTGAGCACGGTCGGCACCGGCAGCACGTTCCGCGTCAAGCTGCTGCTGTCGGAGGTCACCAATCCGCGGCGCGATGCGCCGGTCGATGCTCCCGTGTACGGCTATCACGGTCCGCGCAAGACGATCCTGATCACCGACGACGACCCGACCCACCGCGACCTGTTGCGCGAGATCCTGACGCCGCTCGGCTTCATCCTGCTCAGCGCGCCGGATGGGCCGGGCTGTCTTGCCCTCGCGCAGCATTGCCGGCCGGACCTGTTCCTGCTCGACATCTCGATGGCAGGCATGGACGGCTGGACCGTCGCCGAAACCCTGCGCTCCGAAGGCCATCACCAGGCGCGGATCCTGATGATCTCGGCCAGCGCGCTGGAGGCCCATGGCGCGCCGCTGGCGCAACCATTCCATGACGGCTACCTGATGAAGCCGATCGACATCCCGCGGCTGCTCGAGACCATCCGCCAGTTGCTCAAGATCGAGTGGCAGTATGAGGCCGAGCCGGCCCCGCCTCCACAGTGGAAGCCCGAGAGTGGTTCGCGGCCGCCGGTGAAATATGTCGAAGAGCTGATCAGCCTCGGCCAGCTCGGCTATGTCAGGGCGATCCAGCTCAAGCTCGACGAGATCGGCAATGAGTGTCCCGAACATGCCGACTTCGTCGGCCAGATGCGCACGCTGATCGACCGGTTCGATCTCGATCAATATATGGCGACGTTGAAGATATTGCACAGTTATGACCATTGAACAAAAGAAGCGCGACGTTGCGCTCGTCGTCGACGACTCGCCCGAGACGTTGCGCCTGCTGACCGATGCACTCGACGGCGCCGGCATGACCGTGATGGTGGCGCTCGACGGCGCCTCGGCGATGCGCATCGTCGACCAGATCACGCCCGATATCGTGCTGCTGGATGCCGTGATGCCCGGCATGGACGGTTTCGAGACCTGCCGGCGACTGAAGCGCGATGCCGGGCTCGACGGCGTGCCGATCATCTTCATGACGGGTCTTGCCGAAACCGAGCATATCGTGCGCGGGCTGGAGGCCGGCGGCGTCGACTATGTGACGAAGCCGATCGTGGTCGAGGAGATGCTGGCGCGCATCCGGGTCCATCTCGCCAATGCGCGGATGACGCAAAGCGCCCGCGCCGCGCTCGACGTCTCCGGCCGCTATCTGCTCGCGGTGAACAGCGCCGGCGCGCTGCTGTGGGCGACGCCGCAGGCACAGCGACTGCTGTCGGACACGCTCGCCGACGCCGCCGACAATTTCGCGCTGCCGGATCCGATGCCGCAATGGCTCGAGCAGGCGCAGAAAGGCGCTGCGGGAAAGAAGACTGCGACCGTGGCACCTTTCCCCGGCAACGAGCAGCTGCGGCTGCAATATATGGGCAAGCTCGGCCCGAACGAATTCCTGCTGCGTCTCGCCAAGGACACCAGCGGCGATATGCCGGCCGAGTTCTCCAGCGAGCTCGGCCTGACCACGCGTGAAGGCGAAGTGCTGTCCTGGCTCTCCAAGGGCAAGACCAACCGCGACATCGCGCAGATCCTCGGCCTCAGCCCACGCACCGTCGACAAGCACCTCGAGCAGATCTACGCCAAGCTCGGCGTCGAGAACCGCACCGCCGCCGCCGCGATCGCGGTCAACGCCAGGCACCGCAAGTCCTAGCCTGCTGCCTCCACTGCCCCGGGGACGCGTCCTGACATGGCCAGTCGCCCCAGACCGTGACAGGATGGGCTGACACGTTCATTCCGGCGGAGAATAGGCATGGATCGTCTGGCGGCGATGGAGACATTCGTGCGGGTGGTCGAGACCGGCTCGTTCTCCGGCGCAGCGCGGCAGCTTCGCGTGGGCCAGCCAGCGGTTTCGAAATCGGTCGCGCAGCTCGAGGAATTTCTCGGGGTCAAGCTGCTGACCCGCTCGACCCATGGCCTCACGCCGACGGAAGCGGGGCTTGGCTATCTCGAGCGTGCCCGGCGCGCGCTGGACGAGGCTGCGGAAGCCGAACTGGCGGCGCGTGGCGCCGGGGCCGGCCTCAAGGGCCGATTGCGGGTCTGTGCGGCCGTCACCTTCGCACGCATCCATCTCATTCCGATGCTGCCGAGGTTTCTCGCGCAGCATCCCGAGCTGGACCTCGAGGTCGTGCTCGATGACCGTCAGATCGACCTCGTCCAGGAGGGCATCGATGTCGCGCTGCGGATGGGTAAGATGACGGATTCGACGCTGACGGTGCGCCGTATCGCGCGATGCCAGCGCTTCGTGCTGGGCACGCCTGCCTATTTCGACCGCGCCGGCACGCCGTCGACACCGAGCGAATTGAGCCGGCACCAAGCCGTCGTCTATCTTCGCGAGGGCAGCGTGTGGTCGTTTCAACGTGACAGTACCGAACTGGCCGTCACCGTGCGGAGCCGGTTGCGGGTGACCGCAGCCGAAGGCGTCCGTGCTGCGGTGCTCGCCGATGCCGGGCTCACGATCGCATCGGAATGGATGTTCACCCCGGAGCTCAAATCGGGCGCCGTGCGCGCGGTCCTGCCGGAATGGAACCTCCCAGCCCTCGATCTCTGGGCCGTGCTTCCGACCGGACGTGCAGCGACCGCCAAGGCACGCGCATTCGTGAGCTTCTTCGAGCGCAGCTTCAATGCATGACGTCATCGGCCGCTTGAAACGGTGGATGCTTATTCCCAACAGGAATAAGCGCTAGTCCGACGGCAGCGCTACCCGGCGTGGCCACCTCCTTTAGCTTGCAGCGTGTGAGTTCAACAAACCGGACGGCGCCGCCGTCCACCGCGCAGAAACCGAGGAGAACCGTTATGTCGCTGCAAGCCAGGCTCAACGCTTTCAAGGCCGATTTCGAAGCCGGAAAGCCGCCCTACAACGTTCCGCGACCAGTCATCGATATCATGCACCGCGCCACCGCGGAGCTGATCGCATCCGGCGCCGCCCAGCGCGCCAGGAAGGCTGGCGATGTCGCCCCCGCCTTCTCGCTCCGCGATCCCGAGGGCAACATCGTCAACTCGACCGATCTGTTGAAGCGCGGCCCGCTGGTGCTCAGCTTCTACCGCGGCGTCTGGTGCCCGTATTGCAACATGGAGTTGCAGGCGCTCGAGGCGGCCAAGCCGGAATTCGACAGATGCGGCGCCGCGCTGGTGGCGATCTCGCCGCAGACCGCGCCGAACAGCCGCAAGTCGGTGCGCCAGAACAAGCTCTCCTTCCCGATCCTGTCCGACGTGAACGGTCAGGTCGGCGAGGCCTTCGGACTGCGCTTCCACCTGCCCGACTATCTGGTCGAGCTCTACAAGCAGCTGAAGAACGATCTGCCGACGTTCAACGACGATCCGAGCTGGACGCTGCCGATGCCGGCCCGCTACGTCATCGGACAGGACGGTGTGATCCTCTACTCCGAAGTCAACCCCGACTATACCCGCCGACCCGAGCCCGAGGACATGATCGCTGTCCTCCAGCAGGCGACCGTGAAGGCATGACAGCGCGCAGACTGGCCGGTGGCGAGTGACCATCGGCCGCCTTCCTCTCGCAGGCTACGCATGTGCGGCCGGCGTACTCCCCTCCGGATCGGCGGGCGCGCCGGCGCCGGCCAACACATCCACCCCGGAGTGCTGCGACTTTCGCCACTGCGCCGGCGTCACGCCCATGTGGCTCTTGAAGGCGCGCTGAAAGGCGGCTTCCGATTGATACCCGACCATCTCCGCCACGGCGCCGGTCGAAAGCGACGATCCCTTCAACTCGTTCGCCGCAAGCGTCATCCTGATGTCGGTGAGCAGATCGCTGGCCGATCGCCCGAGCTTGTCCTGGAACTGCCGCGCCAGCGTGGCGCGCGACATGTTGCAAAGCCGTGCGAGCTCCGGCAGCGACCACGCTCGCGCAGGCTCCTTGAACATGGCGGCCACGGCCGGCGCGAGCCTGGGATCACCGACCAAGGCGAGAAGTCCCCGTGACGTTGCGTCGGTCTCGCTCGCAAGCCGCAGCACAAGCGCGAACATTGCCGTGGACAATGCATTCAGCATGGCGCGGCCGCCCAGATGATCGTCGGCCGTTTCGCTGCGCATCAGCGACACGAGCCCGGCGAGCTGCGCAGCCGTCCCCTTTCCCGCACGCGCGCCGGCATGCACGACAAGACGCGGCGGAAGATAGCCGCGCAACAGACGGTCGTGGGGCGGTGTAATCGCGAAGTGCCCGCACAACAGGTCAAGCCGTTCGTCCGATCCGAGGTTTTCGCTGATCGTGAAATTCTCCGCCGCCCGGTTGCGCGCCGGCAGCGGTATCGCCCCGCTACCGTCGTGCATCACGTGTCGCGGGTTGCCGGGAAGCAGAAGGATGTCGCCGGCCTTCAGCAGCAACGGCCGTCCGCCAGCGGCGGCGTCCAGGATCGCCGAGCCGGCGAGCACCGCATGATAGGGGATCTCGTTGGTTAAACCCGGGCCCTGCTCGATACGCCAGGGGACGCTGTAGCTGCAGCGAAGATCGAGCCGCCCGCGCACCGGCATCATCTCGAACAGCCGGCTCAGCCAATCCATAGCCAAATCCCCCTGAAGCAGTATGTGAGACGATTGAGCATATAAACGAGCAATATGAACATTCAATGTCTCAAAGCTCGATCCTATTGTCACTCCGCAATCGTTCACCACCCGCAACAAGGAGTGCCACCATGTCGCGTCTCTCAACCCCCAATCTCGAAACCGATACCGGCCCGTCCGGCCAGATCTACGCCCAGATCAAGAAGGCGATCGGCGGCGTCCCGAACACCTACGCGGCGATTGCCGCCCACGGTCCGGCCGCGCTCAAGTCGATCCTCGCGGCCGATGCCGTGCTGACTGGCGGCAGCCTGCCCCGGCGCGACCTGGAGGTCGTCAAGCTCGTGATCAGCGCTGCCGGCGGCTGCGATTATTGTGTCGCCGCGCACTCGCATCTCGCCAGGATCGCCGGCGTGAATGCCGATGTGCTCAAGCAGATCCGCGACGGCGCGCCGACCAGTGACGCCAGGCGCGATGCGCTCGTGCATTTCGTGCGCAACCTCGCGCAGTCGAGCGGCACCGTCAGCGACGAGGATTTCGCCGCGATCAAGTCCGCCGGATACAGCGACGCGCAGCTGGTCGAGATCAGCCTGGCGTTTGCGACCACGGTCTTCACCAACGTCTTCAACCGCATCAACGACACCGACATCGATTTCCCGGCGGTCGCCTGAAGCGACCGGGCGATGTCACGCAAAAGGATTACGACCATGACCACGCTTGCCAACACCACACAAAATCCGCTTGTCCGCGCGCTCGACAGGTCCGGCCTGCTGGCGGAGGATCTCGACTATCACGTCGTCCGGGCCGCGATGGTGATCATGTTCCTGTTCTTCGGTTACCAGAAGTGGTTTCCGTACGAATTCGAACGGCTGGTCCCGTTCATCAGCAACGGGCCGCTGATCTGGTGGCTGTATCCAGCGTTCGGCCACGCCGGCGCCAGCTACTTCCTCGGCGCCTCGGAATGGACATTCGGTTCGCTGCTGCTCGCGGGCTTCTGGGACAAGCGGCTCGGCGTGCTCGGCGCCCTCGGCTCGACCGGAACCTTCATCGCGACGGTCACCATCATTCCCTTCATGCCCGATGGCTGGGACGTCGCCGCCGGTGGCTTCCCCGCGATGACCGGCAACGTGCCGTTCCTGATGAAGGACGTCGTTCTGCTCGCCGTCTCGCTCTACCTGCTGCGACAGGACGTGGTCCGTCTGATCAGGCAATAGCTGATCGCGATTGATCGCCGGTGGGCCTCGGGCGTGCCGGCGATCGCGCGTGGTATTGAGCAGACGCAGCGTCTCTCTCGAACACAACGACATCGCAGTCACTATTGTTGCCCCGGGGTCCGGGGGCCCTTGCCCTTGAAGGCCGAGCCATAACCCATTGCCGAACTTGCATAATGCGTTGAAAATCGGCCACGCGCTCCGCGCGATCGGCTGCGCTGTCGCCCGCTTGACGACCCATCGCCGCTTCCATGCACGAATGATCCATAGCTCTCCGGCCATGAACATAGTTCCGCCGCGCGGTCTGCGCTAAAAAGGAGCGCCGGTGTTGTTCTGGGGTGAGTTGATGAAGAAGAACGACGTCACATGCCCGCGTTGCGGGGCTGGATTCCGACGCCTTGAGCTGGCATCCAGGTCAGGAAGTGAGGGCGAATATCGCTGCCCGGTTTGCGAGACGACCCTCGAGCAGTTCGATGGCGACAAGCTCGTCGCTTACCGCCTGACCATTCAACCCTCGATTCGCGGGTTGAAGACCTAGCGGCCCGGCTGGATGGAATGCCGCCGGAGCAAAATCTGGATCACGATCTCCGCTTCAGGACATAGCTGTCCATGATCCAGCCATGCCGCTCACGCGCCTCTCGTCGTGCGGCGACGATGCGAGGGCCCACCTCTGCCAGTTCCCCCGCCATGACGATCTGATCGGGCATGCCGAGATAGGCGCCCCACCAGATTTGCAGTCCGGCAGGATCCAGCGTCTGGAAGGCGGCGCCGCCGTCGAGCATCACGACCACGGTGTCGACGCCGGGCGGCCAGCCGCCCTCGCGCAGCCGCCGGCCGGTCGTCACGAGGAATGGCTCGCCGATCTCATTGAGCGGCAGCGCATGCGCCGCGCACAGCGCCTGGATCGACGTGATGCCCGGGATCACCTCGATCGATGGCAACGGATCGAGCCGTCGCGCAATCCGCAGGCTCGAATCGTAGAGCGAGGGATCGCCCCAGATCAGCAGGGCGACGCGTCCCTCCCCGCCGAGATGGCGCGCGATTTCCTGCGACCACGTCGCGGCGATCGCATCGTGCCAATCGTCCACGCCCTTACGATAATCTTCTTCGCCGGCGTCACGCACCGGCAGGTCGAACTCGGCAATGCGTGTGCGGTCATTGGTCAACGCTTCTGCGCAGATGGTGCGACGCAACTCGGCGAGATCCGACTTCGCCGTCCCCTTGCGCGGGATCAGGATCAGGTCGGCGGCATTGATCGCGGCGGTCGCGGCGAAAGTGAGCTGCCGGGGATCACCACAACCGATGCCGATCAGGGACAGCGTCAACATGGCCGCGTCACCCTCGTTCCGGTGCCAGCGCGCCGAACAGGATCACGGCAGCCGCCGTGGCCGCGCCGGCCTGCATGAGCCGGTCGGCCAGCGCTGTGATCGTGGTGCGACGCAGCCGCTCGTCGGCGTGGCCGAGCGATTCCGCCAGCAGTGCGGGCGTGTCGGGCGCGAGGCCATGAGCGATCAGCCTTGCGGCCAATGCCGGGAAGGTCCGCCGCCCCATATAGACGACGGTGGTCGCTTCCGGATCGGCCAGCGCCGCCCAGTTCAGGTCCGCGGGCAATTCGCCCGTCACATCGGCGCCGGTGACGAACTGGACTCGGCGCGAGGTCAGCCGGCGCGTCAGCGGAATGCCGGCCTGCGCGGCGGCAACCGAGGCCGAGGTCACACCGGGAATGATTTCGTAGCCGATGCCGGCCGCGCGCAGCGCTTCGATCTCCTCCTCGAGCCGACCAAAAATGCCGGCGTCGCCGGATTTCAGCCGCACCACCCGCACGCCGGCGGCGGCATAATCGACCAGCAGCCGGCTGACATGGTGCTGCTTCGCCGACAGGCGGCCGGCGCGCTTGCCGACCGCGACGAGATTGGCGCCGGAGCGCGCGAGATCGAGGATCGCGCCCGAGGCAAGATCGTCATAGAGCACCACATCGGCCTCGCGCAGCCGCGCCGCTCCCTTCATGGTCAGGAGTTCGGGATCGCCGGGACCGGCCGAGACGAAGGAAACGAATCCGCTCACCGGTCCTCCGCAATCAGATGGAAAAATGTACCCGTCGCACAGCCGCGCCGCGATCCGGTCTCCGCAACGATCGTACCGGTCGCATCACGCACCACCGCGAGCGGCGTGTCGGGCTGCGCGATGATCGTCGAGTAGTGAAACTCGTGGCCGCGCAGGCGTGCGCCTGGGCCGTGTCCGGGCATCGGTGCGGCGAGCTCGGCAAGCCGGTAGCCCAGATGCATGCGGCGCCTGGCATAGCTCGTCTCAAGGCCGAGCAAGCCCGCCATCTCGTGACGCACGCCGTCGGCATCGGTCAACGCGGCGCCCAGCACCATGTAGCCTCCGCATTCGCCATGCACCGGCCGCGTCTCGGCGAAGGCGCGGAGCTGCCCGAGAAATCGCCTGTTGGCCGCAAGCCGGCCGGCATGCAGTTCGGGATAACCGCCGGGCAGCCAGCACACATCGGCATCCGCGTCGGGGCCTTCGTCGGCAAGCGGCGAGAACGTCACGATCTGTGCGCCGGCCGCGCGCCAGGCTTCCAACATGTGAGGATAGACAAAGGAGAACGCCGCGTCGCGCGCCAGCGCGATGCGCTGGCCGGGCGGCGTGATGACCAGGCTGGGTACGGCGGATTGCGGCGACCAGACCTCGGCCGATTTCAGCACGGTGTCGAGATCGATATGCTCGACGACAAAGCGCGCGGCTTCGTCAATCAGACCGTCGATCTGAGCCTGCTCTTCGGCCTGCACCAGTCCGAGATGACGCTTCGGCAAGGTGATCTCGGCGTGGCGGGGCAGCGATCCTAACACCGGGATGCCCGCGCCTGCCATCGCACTCCGCACCAGGGCGTCATGCCGTGCGCTCGCGACGCGATTGAGGACGACGCCTGCAAGCCGTACGCCGGCGCGGAAATCACGCAATCCCGCCGCCACCGCCGCCGCCGTCTGCGCCTGACCGGAGGGATCGATTACCAGCAACACCGGCCACCCCATCATCTCTGCGATGTCGGCGGTGGCGCCGGTCCCCGAGACGCCACGCGCCGCGACGCCGTCAAACAGTCCCATCGAGCCTTCCGTCAGCACGAGATCGGCATCCGCGCCGCGGCCTGCCAAATGCGCGATGGCTTCGCGCGCCATCGCCCAGCTATCGATGTTGACCGACGCGCGTCCGGTGGCGACCGCGTGAAAGGCGGGATCGATGTAATCAGGCCCGCTCTTGAGGCATTGCACCCTCACGCCGCGATTGCGATAAGCGCGCGCCAACGCCAGGGTCAGCGTCGTCTTGCCGACACCGGATGCCGGCGCAGAGATGACGAGCCCCGCGGTCATTGCGATGATTCCGGCGACGCTTCCGGAAAACGCGGCACCGCCCCGACCGGGCGGTAGCGGCGGTCGTAGTCGGCTGCATAGAGACGGCTCTCGGCGAATTCGTCCGCCCCGAGCGTCTTGCCGACCAGAATGAGCGCAGTGCGTTCGAGCTCGGGGCCGACGGCGGTATCGAGCGTCGCGAGCGTGGCGCGCACGATGCGCTGGTCCGGCCAGCTCGCGCGCCAGACGATCGCAACCGGGCAATCCGCGCCGTAGTGCGGCGTGAGTTCGGCGATGACCCTGTCGAGCAGATGGATCGAAAGATGGATCGCCATCACCGCGCCGGTCGCGGCAAAGGCTGCGAGTGTCTCGCCATCAGGCATCGCGCTCGCCCGGCCCGGCGTTCGCGTCAGCACCACCGATTGCGCAAGGCCCGGCAGCGTCAGCTCGGCCTCCAGCGCCGCCGCGGCCGCCGAGAAGGCCGGCACCCCGGGCGTGACCGAATACGGAATCTGCAGCGCGCGCAACCGGCGCAGCTGCTCGCCCATCGCCGACCAGATCGAGAGATCGCCCGAATGCAGCCGCGCGACGTCCTTGCCCTCCGCATGCGCGGCAGCGATCTCGGCAATGATTTGGTCGAGCGACAGCGCCGCGGTGTTGACGATGCGCGCATCCGGCGGACAATGCGCCAGAACACCTGAAGGCACCAGCGATCCGGCATAGAGACAAACCGGGCACGAGGCGATGAGATCGCGCCCGCGCAAGGTCAGCAAATCGGCAGCGCCAGGCCCTGCGCCGATGAAATGCACCGTCATTCGCCGTCTCCTTCCGCGATCGCCGCGATGGCCATCCGATCCTGTGACGCGGTCCTGACCGAGATCAGGCGCGCACCGCGCCCTGCTGCAGCGATCGCCGCAGCTTCGGCGACCGAGCCCGTTCCGAATCTTGCCTTGATGAACTCGGATTGCGTTGCAGTCTTGATCTCGGCCAACGTCTCCGCGGGAATGCCCCGGATCGGTATTCCCAGTTGCTGCGCCAGCGCTTTCAACGCCGCCGCATCCGCCTTGTCACTCACTGTCGCAACGGCTGCAAGGCCGTCGGAACCGCCGGCCGCGTCGAGCGCGTCGCGCAAGGACGCGACACTGGTATTGCGCCTGAATCCGAGGCCAGCGACCTTCATCGGAGCGCGCTCCATTGCACGATCGGCCGCGCAGCCTTCCAGGCGCGATAGCGGCCCAATGGCTCGGCCTGCGCGATCTCGAGGCGCGTCAACTCGCCGCCATGACGCTGGTGCAGATCGCAGAGCAGCGCCTCGGTCTCCAGGGTCACAGCATGCGCGACCAGCCGCGTGCCCGGCGCAATCCGCGACCAGATCGCATCGAACATCGCGGCGTCGAGGCCGCCACCGATGAACACGGCATCAGGCGCCGCGAGGTCCGATAAAGCGCCGGGCGCCTCGCCTTCGATAATGGTGATCCGATGGGTCAGGCCGAAGCTCGCTGCATTGCGGCGGATGTTGGCGGCGCGTTCGCGGCGGGCTTCGACGGCGATCGCCGTCCCACCACAGAGCGCCCATTCGATCGAGATCGAGCCCGAGCCCGCGCCGACATCCCACAGCCGCTCACCGGGCCGCGGCGCAAGCGCCGACAGCGCAAGCGCGCGGACCGGCCGCTTTGTCAGTTGCCCGTCATGCACAAAGAGCGCATCGGCAAGTCCCGAGCTGCGTGCGATTCCCTGCTGTCCCCGCGCCTCCAGCGCGATTGCGACCAGGCTCTCGCTTGAATCACCCGCATACGAGTCGGCGCGATGCTGCGTGACGGACTCACGCGGTCCGCCAAGCGCCGCAAGCGTCCATATTGCCGACGCCCCCCAACCACGCTCCGTCAGCCAGCGCGCGAGATCGGACACCGCCTTGCCGTCGCGCAGCAGGCAGATGATCCGCGCATCGCGCACGAGATGCGGCAACAGCCGTTCGAACAGTGCGGCATGAAGACCGAGACAGACAGCATTCTCGATACGCCAGCCCAAACGAGCCGCCGCCAGTGAGAACGTCGACGGCGCGGAGTGCGCGACCCACTCACCGGCCTGCAGCTTCTCGACAAGGCTTCCGCCGACGCCATGCCAGAACGGATCGCCCGACGCGAGCACCACCGTCGGACGGCCGCGACAGCTCATCACGATGTTCGCATCGAACGGCACCGGCCAGACACGGCCGCGGTCGGCGATGCCGGCGAGCGCGAGATGCCGTTCGCCGCCGAAAACTGTTTCGGCGTCACGGAGCGCCTTTCGGCTTGCATCGGAGAGGCCGGCAAGGCCATCTTCGCCGATGCCGATGATGGTCAACCACGGATTACCCATGATGCGCGCCCTGATCCTGGGCGGAACGGCCGATGCCAATCTGCTCGCCGCTGCGATCGCAAGCGCGGGGATCGACGCGGTCTATTCCTATGGCGGCCGCACCCGTGCGCCGGCCGACCAGCCATTGCCGGTCCGCAGCGGTGGTTTCGGCGGCGTCAGCGGTCTTGCCGACTATCTGCAACGCGAAGCCATCACGCATGTGGTCGATGCGACGCATCCCTTCGCAGCCGAGATGAGCCGCAACGCCATCGCCGCCTGCGCGCAAAGCGCAACGCCGTTGCTCGCGCTCGAACGCGCGCCCTGGGACAAAGCCTCCGGCGATCGCTGGATCGAAGTCGCAGACGTCGTCTCCGCGGCCGCGGCCTTGCCGGACAGCCCCGCCTGCGTATTCCTCGCGATCGGCCGCCAGCACATCGCGCCCTTCGGCGCACGGCCGCAGCATGCCTATACGTTGCGTTTTGTCGACCCGCCCGACGAAACGCCGTCGTTGCCCAACGCGGACGTCATTGTGTCGCGCGGACCTTTCATGCTCAAGGGGGAGCTCGCGATGATGCGCGCGCGTCACATCGAATGGATCGTCGCCCGCAATTCCGGTGGAACCGGCGCGCGCGCCAAGATCGACGCGGCCCGCGCGCTCGGCCTTCCCGTCATCATGATCACGCGGCCGCTGCTGCCCGACAGACCACGGGTGGAAAGCGTGAGCGAGGTGATGCAATGGCTCGGTCATCGGACCCGCCTCGGCGCATAGACCCAGCGGCCGACCCGTCGTGTCGCCGAATTGCCGACGATCACCAGCGTCCGCATGTCGGCCATCTCTGGCCGCGCGTCGCGCAGTTCGACCGTCTCGATCCGCTGCCCGGGCGTGCTGACGGAGCGCGCAAAAATCACGATGCGCTCGTCGCAGCCCGCCTCGCGCAAGATCTCGAGCGCGCGACCAAAACCGTCCGGCCGGCTGGCCGAGCGCGGATTGTACATCGCGATCGCGAAATCCGCTTCGGCCGCAAGCCGTAGGCGCTTCTCGATCAGCGCCCATGGCTTGAGATTGTCGGAGAGGTTGATCGCGCAGAAATCATGACCGAGCGGCGCGCCGGCGCTTGCGGCTGCCGCCAGCATCGCCGTCACGCCAGGCAGAACGCGGATCGGCAGGTCGTGCCATTGCGGCGCGTCCTCCAGCGCTTCGAACACGGCCGATGCCATCGCAAACACGCCGGGATCGCCCGAGGACACCACGACGACGTGGCCCCCTTCCGACGCGAGCCGCAACGCGTCAGCGGCGCGCTGCAACTCCACACGATTATCCGAGGGATGCAGCGTGAGCCCGGCGCGCGGCGGCACGCGCGTCACATAGGGCGCATAGCCGACGATGTCGGTCGCAGCCGCGAGCGCAGCAGCGACCTCCGGCGTGATCAGCGCCTCATTGCCCGGTCCAAGCCCCGCGATGGTCAGCGTGCCGGTCATTGCGCGGCCTCCCTGCGCCGTCCTTGCCCATGCACCAGCACGATCGCAAAATACGGACACTCGGCCTTGCCGATATCCGCAAGCCGTGCGACGCGCTGATCCAGCATGGTGCCGCGTTCGACGAGCCACGCATCATCGAGGCGCCCCGCGGACGCCAGCGCGCGGCGAATCTTCGGAAGATTGCGACCAGTCTTCATCACGACCAGCGCGTCGGAGCTGCGCATCCGCTCGGCGAGCTCCGGCTCCGGCAGCGTCCCCATCAGAACGGTCGTCACATCGTCGGCCAGCGCAATCGGCTGACCCACCGAATTCCAGCAGCCGACCATGCCGGGAATGCCGGCGATCACCTCGATTTCGACACGCCCCTGCAGCCGCGCATGCAGATGCATGAATGAGCCATAGAAATAGGGATCGCCCTCGCAGAGCACGACGATGTCCACCGCGCGCGCAAATCGCGCTAGGCGCTCCGCCCACTCGTCATAGAAGTCGGCAAGCAGCCGCGCATAGTCCGGACTGTCGAACGCGATTTCCGTGGTGACCGGATATTCCATCGGATATTCGCTGACGTCAGCGGCGAGCAATCCTTCGACAATGCGGCGCGCCTGCCCCGGCTGGCCCTTTTTGCGAAAGTAAGCGACATGCTTCGCGGCACGCACCATGCGGTCGGCGCGCACGCTCATCAGGTCCGGATCGCCTGGGCCGAGGCCGCAGCAGATGATACGTCCCATCGCTATTCGCTCCGGCTCGCCAGCGCATTGACGGCGGCAACCGTGATCGCCGAACCACCGAGCCGTCCCTCGACCGTCAGCGCCGGCACGGGGGGCTCAGCCATCAATGCCGCCTTGGATTCCGCCGCGCCGACAAAGCCGACCGGACAGCCGATGATCGCCGCCGGCCTTGGGCAATCGGTATCCTCCAGCATGTTGAGCAGATGGAACAACGCCGTCGGCGCGTTGCCGATCGCGACGATGGCGCCGCCCAGGTGCGGCCGCCACAGCTCGAGCGCCGCCGCGGAGCGCGTGTTGCGCATCGATTGCGCGAGTGCAGGCACCTTGACATCACCGAGCGTGCAGATGACGGCATTACCGGCCGGCAGCCGCGCGCGCGTAATTCCTTCCGACACCATGCGCGCGTCGCAGAGGATTGGCGCGCCCTCCTGCAAGGCCGCCCGTGCGCTCGCGGCCATGCCCGATGTGAAGCGCACATGCGCTTCCAGGCCCACCATGCCGGCGGCATGGATCATGCGCACGACCACCGGCTCTTCGTCTGGCGTGAAGCGGGCAAGGTCGGCCTCGGAGCGGATGGTGGCAAAGGACTGGCGATAGATCGCTGCGCCATCGGTCTCGTAGACGTGCGGCATCAATGGCCTCCCGTCAGCACGGAGGGATTTGCGACGAGGTACGAACTGGTCAACCCTCGGAGGACCGGCGCATCCCGCGTCGTGCCGCGGCGGATCAGATCAAAGCCGTCAATTGTCGCAACGAGGGTGACATCCAAAGGACCGGAATGGGCACAGCCTTTGGCGCAGCCAGAGACGTGAAGCCGCGCATCGGGTGGGATATGCCGCGCGAGCGCCGACGCCAGCATACGCGTGTCCGCATGCGCATCGCCGCAGCGCGGTGCGCCGCTGCAGGCGACCACGCGCAGCCTCGGATCGCCGGCATCAGTCACGAGGTCCGCCCCACCGGGCATCCCGCGCATGCCCTCCACCAGCATCATCCGCCACGGCGTCATGCGGAGAGCCCGCGCGCTCGCAGCGAGATCGCGGAGTGTCTGGTGCGGCATTTGCCCGAAGGCGACGCCAACCATCGCGCCGATTGGATAGATGCCCGGCACAGGACTCGACGATTGGCCCACGGGCTCGGCATCACCGCGAAGCGACTGCGGCAGGCTCGCGCCGCCGGCGAGATGAGCCGCCATCCGTCGCCGCTCACCCCTGGTTCCGCCGGAGGTGACAAACCATTCGGCCAGCGCCAGCGCGACCTGCACAGCCTCGCTCCGCATGACCGAAAGCCCGCGCTGTGCGCCATCGGCACGTACCAGCAGTTTACCGTTGCGATCGCGCTCGATCCTGATATCGGCGGACGCCCCCACCAGCATCCGCGCATTGCCATCATCGATTGCGAAGCCGAACTTGGTTGGAAGATCAAGCGAGGCGCCGGCAAGCCCCTGCTCAAGCTCGGTCGCAAGCGAGCGTGTCTCGTCGGCGGCTGTCCAGAACGGCGTCACCAGAATGTTGCGCTGCGCTTCGGTATTCGAGTCCGTGTCCAGCAACCCGAGCTCGGCGAGCCCATCGACCAGGCGCGGATAAGCTTCATCGCTGACGCCGCGGATCTGGAGATTGGCGCGGCTGGTCAGGTCGATCAGGCCGTTGCCGTATCGCGCCGCCAGCTCGGCGATTCCCGCTGCCTGCGCCACGTCCAGCCGTCCGCCGCGCGGGCGAATGCGCACCACGAGGCCATCGCCTGATAGCATCGGCCGCAGCGCGCCTGGACACCAGCCCTTGACTGCAACCGCGCTCATGAGGCCTCCTGCAGCGCAGCCGCGATCGAATTGCGCCGTGTCTGCCAGAGCGAGGCTTCATGCAATCTCATGAAGCAGGTTTCGATCGCAGCCAGCGCCGCCGGATTCTGGCGCGCCATGAAGCCGCGAACTTCGTCATTGCCGAGCGTCGCACCGTAGTAGAGATCGAACAGATGCGGCGGCACCGCGCCGGCGAGATGGGCGAACGCCGCCATGTGCTCCAGCGTCGCCGATATCTCGGCGGCACCACGAAAGCCATGGCGCATCATGCCCGCGATCCAGGCAGGGTTGGCGGCACGCACCCGCACCACCCGCGAGATTTCCTCGGTCAACGCCCGGGCATGCGGCTGATCCGGCCGCGTCGCATCGAGGTGATAGAGCGATGGGGCTTTCGTGCCGAGGCGCCGGGCCGCCGCCGCGATGCCCGCCTCGTGCGCGGCATAGTCCGCCGCCAGCAGCAGATCGGTCTCCGGCAAATCCTGGGTGTGAACAAAACCGTCCGCAGCCGCGAGCCGCGCCTCGATGCCGGCGCGATCGGGCCGCATCTCGCCGTCGGATGCGAGAGCCCACGACGATGCCGACAGCCAGGCTTCGCCGGCCGCCTCGCGCGCCTCCTCGGTGAAGACATCTGACAGCGACGCAATGCCAACGCCATAATGTCCGGGGCGAGGACCGAACACGCGCGCGATGCGCTGCCGGTAAGGATTCTCGTCCGCCTCGTCGCTGCGTTCGGACAACGCCTCCGCCGCGGCTTCGAACAACTGGGCCAGCCCTGAGAAGACGTCGCGGAACAGCCCCGACACCCGCAGCGTGACGTCGATGCGCGGCCGGCCGAGTTTCGCCGGCGCGATGATGTCGTAGCCCGACACCCGCCCCGAGCCGTGATCCCAGCGCGGCGCGATGCCCGCGAGGTGCAAGGCCATCGCAAAATCCTCGCCGGCGGTGCGCATCGTCGAGGAGCCCCAGAGGTCGACCATGAGTCCCTTCGGCCAGTCGCCGTGATCCTGCAAATGACGGCGCAACAGCTCCTCGGCGAGTTTCACGCCTTGGGCATGCGCCGACGGCGTCGGCACCGCGCGCGGATCGACCGCAAACAGGTTGCGTCCAGTCGGCAGCACGTCGCGGCTTCCGCGATAGGGCGAGCCCGACGGCCCCGGCGCCACGCGCCGACCCGCGAGCGCATCGCACAGCGCCGCCCTCTCCGCCTCGCCGCAAGCGCCCCGTCCGAACACATGCAAGCCGTCGCCGAACTGGCTTTCCTTGAGGTCGCAGACGAAACGATCGATCTGCGGAATGGCCTCGGCCGCCGAGACCGACGCGGCGAGACCGAGATCGTCTTCCAGCCCTGCGATGCGTGCTTCGTCGCGGATCGCGGCGATCAGGCGCTGCCGCCGCGGCGGATCGAGACCATCGGCGGTCGAATACTCATCGAGCAAGCGCTCGAGATTGCGCAGGCCTTCCGGCACTGCGGCCTTCGCGAGCGGCGGCGGCAAGTGACCGATCGTCACGGCACCGATCCGGCGCTTGGCCTGCGCCGCCTCGCCGGGATCGTTGACAATGAAGGGATAGACAACCGGCAGATCGCCGATCAGCGCCTCCGGCCAGCATGCGGACGACAGCGCAACCGACTTGCCAGGCAGCCATTCCAGCGTGCCATGCGCACCGATGTGGACGACGGCATCGATGGCCTGCTGCCTGAGCCACAGATAGAACGCGACATAGGCATGGCGCGGCGTGCGCGCCAGATCGTGGTAGTCGACGTCGCGCTGCCCCACCTCACCGCGCTCCGGCTGAACGGCAATGACCGATTTGCCGCAGCAGATCGCCGCGAAATGAAATGCGCCGTCACGGCAATCGGGATCGTCCTCCGGCGCGCCCCATGCGCGGCCGACATCATCCTGCAGTTGCCGCGGAAGTCCGGAAAGCGCTGCACGGTAGTCGGCGACGTTCCACGTCAAAGTCCTGCGCAAAAGAATGTCGCCCAGCGACGCCACCGGCTCAACATCAAATCCCGCAGCTCCGAGATCGGTCAGCAACGCCGCGACCGAGGCCAGCGCATCGAGGCCGACGGCATGCGCGATCTGATGCGGCCGGCCGGGATAGTTCGAGAGCACCAGCGCAAGCCGCTTCTCCTGTGCGTGCTTGCTGGCAAGCCGATGCCAGGCGGCCACGCGTGCGGCAATTGCAGCGACGCGCTCGGTATCGGGTCGATGCGCAAGATGCGCGAATTGCAGCTCAGGATCGCGCTCACCAGGCGATTTGAAGCTCACGACGCCCGCGAACAGGCGGCCGTCGACCTCCGGCAGCACCACATGCATCGCGAGATCGCCGGGCGAAAGCCCGCGAAGCGACAAGGCCCAATTCTCGCGCCGCGCGGTCGACAAAGCGACCTGGAACACCGGGCATGATGCGGCGTCGAACGGCGTCGTACCGTCGTCACCGGCCGCGGAGAACGCGGTCGCATTGACGATGGCCGCTGGAGCGCATTGCGCGAACTGAGCGCGCAGCCAGTCGGCCACGCCCGCCGCCTTCAGCGAGGTGACGAAGACACCGTGGGCATCAAAGCCCTTCTCGCGCAATGCATCGATCAATGCATCGACCGGCGCCGTATCGCCTGCCGCGAGGTAGGAACGATAAAACGTCACCAGCACGCGCGGCCGGCCATCCGGTGCCGGCAACGCCGCGACGACACCGCGCCGGGGATCGTAGACGCCGATCTCGGGAAGATCGATCTCGCCGACCACAGGCCCGGCATAGAGTCCGGACGCCAGCGCCAGTTGCGCGATCACGGCCTGCGCGGCAACGGGGCCGCCCTTGTCGCACAGCACCTTCAGACGGCGCAACGTCGAGACCGGCAAGGTCGAGAATTCATCCAGCCGCTGATCGTCGCGGCCATCCGCCGGCAGCACGACGAGGGCGATGCCGCGCTCCTTCGCCAGCCGATGCACCGAGGCCAGCCCGTATGACCAATAGGGCTCGCCGCCGATCAGGCGCACCAGAATGCCGCGCGCGTGCGACAGCGTCCGCTCGATATAGGTATCGACCGACAGCGGATGGCGCAGCTCCGCGAGATTGGCGAGCCGCAGCGACGGCAACGCAGCGCGGCCGCGCCGCCAGCCGGCCGCGAAGGCAGCAAGATCGCTGTCGGAAAACGACAACACCACGAGATCGGCCGGATCCTGGCCGAGGTCCCTTGGCGTCGCGGTCTCCTCAAGGCCGCGGCTCTCGCGGAAGACGACGTGCATCAGACACCAAGCCGTGCCCTGATCGCGGCTTCATCGATGTCGGCATGTTCGCCGATCACGACGAGCTTCGACTGCCGCGCCCGGGCGCCCCAGGGCATGTCGAACTGATGCCGCACCCGCTCGCCGACCGATTGCACCAGCAGCCGCATCGGCTTGCCCTCGACCGCGATGTAGCCCTTGGCGCGCAGCACATTCTGCTCGCGCGCCAGCCCCTTGATCGAGGCGACCAGCGCGTCGACATCCGAAACTTCCGGAAGGTCGATCACGACGGAATTGAAATCGTCGTGCTCGTGTTCCTCCTCGCCATCGTGATGCGACGGCCGCGCCGCGAGGTCGTTTTCCGCCGCCGCCCCGAGCCCGAGGATCACGCGTGCGTCGATCGTGCCGTCGACGACGGGCAACATCGGCACCTCGCGCGGCATCTCGGCCGCGATCACCTCTTTCGCCGCCTTGATCCCTTCCGCCCCGGCGAGATCCGCCTTGGTCAGCAGCACGATATCGGCACAGGCGATCTGATCCTCGAACACTTCCGACAGCGGCGTCTCGTGGTCGAGATTGTCGTCCGCCGCACGCTGCGCATCCACCGCGGCCGGATCAGGCGCAAAACGGCCGGCGGCGACGGCCTCGGCGTCGGCGAGCGCGATCACGCCGTCGACCGTGATCCGCGAACGAATCTCCGGCCAGTCGAACGCTTTCAGCAGCGGCTTCGGCAGCGCGAGCCCCGAGGTCTCGATCACGATGTGATCGGGCTTCACCGGGCGTGCGAGCAACTGCTCCATCGCCGGGATGAAATCGTCGGCGACGGTGCAGCAGATGCAGCCATTGGCGAGCTCGACGATATTCTCGGCCGGACAATTGGCGTCGGCGCACGACTTCAGGATGTCGCCGTCGACGCCTTCGCTGCCGAATTCGTTGACCAGCACCGCGAGCTTCTTGCCGTTGGCATTGCGGATCAGATGCTGGATCAGCGTCGTCTTGCCGGAGCCGAGAAAGCCGGTCACGACCGTGACCGGAATTTTGGCGAGCGTGGTCATTCTGCGGCCTCCGGCACGACGGGAAGAGGTGGAATGCGGGCGAGCGATTGCTTGCGGAAGATTTCCGGACGGCTGCGCCACGGCACGATGCCGTCAGGCGCCGCCGCATACGCGGAGGCACCGGCGATCACATCCGCGGCATTATCGGCGGACAGTCGGCCGTAGACATAGGACCAGCGCCCCGGCGCGCTGAGCGCGACCGAGCACCCTTGGCTGCAGGCCGACAGGCATGCGACGGGAACCAGATTGACGTCATCGGGCACGCCGGCCTCGACAAGCGCGGCATGCAGGCGTGCACCGGGCGCGAGCTCACCTTCCGCCGGCGTCTGGCCGGCGCGGCAGGTAATGCAGACATGAAGTGTAACGCTCATCGCCCTTCCTGGATTGACAGCGGGTAGCGATGAGGCACACGAACCGATTTTGGACAGGTTCGTTCCCCGTCGCGGAACACCCCGTCCGCCGGTTTCACAACATGCTGCGTTGGCAGGTCTCCCGGCTTGCGGAGCAGGTTTTACCCTTCGATGCCCGCCTTCCCGACTCCGCATGGAATCAGTGGCTTGGGCATCTCTCCGGTCACGGTCGCGGGGGCGGCTGCGCTTCGGGCCCGATTTAGCGGAGCCCTATCGCATTCCCTCTTCGCCTGTCGTAGGACAGGAACCAACGCGGCACCACCATTCGTCCAAGCCTCGCACTTGTCAAGCCGAAGGAACGTGATGATTTCAGATGGAAACGACGCTGAAGACGGCGCCGTCGGCACCGATCTTTCGCTGGACACGCGCCACGCGGACAAGATGGCGAAAAAAAAGGCCGCCCGCGACCGCATCATGGCGACCAAGAGCGGTGAAAAGGGCCTGATCATCGTTCATACCGGCGCCGGCAAAGGAAAATCGTCCTCCGCGTTCGGCATGATCGTGCGCTGTGTGGCGCACGGCTTTCCCTGCGCCGTGGTGCAGTTCATCAAGGGCGCCTGGGATACCGGCGAACGCCGCCTGCTCACCGGGCATTTCGGCGATCTCTGTCAATTTCACGCCATGGGCGAAGGCTTTACCTGGGAGACGCAGGATCGCGCCCGCGACATCGCGGCAGCGCAAGCCGGCTGGGAAAAGGCCAAGCAGCTGATCGCAGACCCGAGCCTGCGCATGGTCGTGCTCGACGAGATCAACATCGCGCTACGCTACGAGTACCTCGCGATATCAGATGTCGTCGACTTTCTGACCACGTCGAAGCCGCCGATGACCCATGTCGTGCTCACCGGGCGCAATGCCAAGGATGAATTGATCGAGATTGCCGACCTCGTCACCGAGATGACGCTGGTGAAGCATCCGTTCCGCTCAGGCATCAAGGCCCAGCCGGGCGTCGAGTTCTGACGGACATCACGATGGCGCGCGCATTGATGATCCAGGGAGCCGGCTCGGACGTGGGCAAATCGCTCATCGTCGCCGGCCTCGCGCGCGCCGCGCGACGACGCGGCCTGCGCGTGCTGCCGTTCAAGCCGCAGAACATGTCGAACAACGCCGCCGTGACCGTCGACGGCGGCGAGATCGGCCGCGCGCAGGCCTTGCAGGCCCTCGCCGCGGGCGTCGAGCCGCACACCGACATGAACCCGGTGCTGCTCAAGCCCGAAACCGATGTCGGCGCCCAGATCATCGTGCACGGCAAACGGATCGCCACCGCACGCGCGCGCGAATATGCCGCCATGAAACCATCGCTGATGGCCGCGGTGCTGGAGAGTTTTGCGCGCCTGAAGCAGCGCGCCGATCTGGTGCTGGTCGAGGGCGCCGGCAGCCCCGCCGAGGTCAACTTACGCAAGTCCGATATCGCCAATATGGGGTTTGCACGCCGGGCCGACGTGCCCGTGGTGCTGGTCGGCGACATCGACCGCGGCGGCGTGATCGCGCAGCTGGTCGGCATCAAGGCGGTGATCGATCCTGATGATGCCGCGATGATCCAGGGCTTTGTCATCAACAAATTCCGCGGCGATCCGACATTGTTCGACGACGGCTACCGCCTGATCGAAGAGCGCACCGCCTGGCGCGGGTTTGGCGTGCTGCCCTGGTTCGTCCGCGCCGGCGAACTTCCGGCTGAAGATGCGCTCGGGCTCGGCGAGGCGCGCAAGCCGGGCCAGTGCAAGATCGCGTTCCTTGCGCTGTCGCGGATCGCCAATTTCGACGACCTCGATCCGCTGAAGCTCGAGCCCGGCGTCGATCTCGTGATGGTGCGTCCAGGCGAAGCCATCCCGGGTGATGCGAAGCTCGTCATCCTGCCCGGCTCGAAATCGACCCGCGGCGATCTCGCCTTCCTGCGCGCGCAGGGCTGGGACATCGATTTGCTGGCGCATCATCGCCGCGGCGGCCATGTCCTCGGCCTGTGCGGCGGCTACCAGATGCTCGGACAGAGCGTCACCGACCCCGATGGGATCGAGGGGCCCGCCGGTGAAACGCGCGGCCTTGGGCTGCTCGATGTCACGACCACCATGACCGAACAGAAGACGCTGACGCGCGTCAGCGCGGTGCATGAAGCGACCAGCCAGCCGATCAGCGCCTACGAGATCCATATCGGCCGCACCGACGGTCCGGATCGCGCGCGTCCTTTTGCATCGCTTGACGGCGCGCCGGAAGGCGCCATTTCGAGTGACGGGCGCGTTCACGGCAGCTATCTGCACGGCCTGTTCGCCTCGGACGAATTTCGCAAGGCCTTCCTCGCGCAACTCGACATCGCGGCGGCTGATCAGCCCTACGGCGCCAGGGTCGAGAGCGCGCTCGACACGCTTGCCGGACACATCGAGACCCATCTCGATGTCGAAGGCCTGCTCGCGCTGGCGCGTTAAAGCGAGATGATTCCTGGGTCGAACAGCGACGGCGCTGTACCCCCTCTCCCCGTTCTTCACGGGGAGAGGGTTGGGGTGAGGGGCCGTCTCCGCACATTCGGTGATAGCTGCGTTCGCGGAGAATCCCCCTCACCCGGAACGCATCTGGCGATGCGTTCCGACCTCTCCCCGCACGCGGGGCGAGGCGACGCTGAGATCGTCGCTAGACCGAAGACAACACGGCGGAAAGGCGAGACCATTCGGCCTCGCTGCCCGGCAAGCCGAGCCGCAGCCATCCCGGCTTTTGCTGGAAGACCCGCGACCAGATCTGCGCACGCGCAAGCTTCTCCTGCGCGACCAGCGCATCGTCGGTCTGGTACAGCCGGAACAGCAACGTGCCGCCGACCAGCGTCCAGCCCTGCGATCGCGCCATTGCGTCGAGCCTGACGCAGTCGTCGGCCAGCCGCGCGGCCGTGGCCTTGGCCCAGTCGTGAGCGAGCAACGCGCGCCGTCCGGTCGCAATCGCGGCGCCCGAAACCGGCCATGGGCCCGCCATCGTGGCAAGCGCGGCGATGTCCGCCTCGCTGCCGATCGCGAACCCGAGCCGCAAGCCGGCAAGTCCGTAAAACTTTCCGAAGGAGCGCAGGATCAGGAGCCCCGCGCGTCCTGCTTCCGATGCAAGGGACAGGTCAGGAACGGCATCCGCAAAACTCTCGTCGATGACGAGCCGGCCAACGCGCGGCAGCAGTGCCAGCAACTCGCGCTGGTCATGGCGTCGTCCGTCGGGATTGTTCGGGTTGACGACGACGGCAATGTCCGCACCCGCGAGCGCGGCGAGATCGGACACCTCGGCGACGTCCCAGCCGGCGGCCGACAACACCGCGGCATACTCATTGTAGGTCGGCGCCAGAATCCGCGCCCGCCCCAGGGGCGCCAGATGCGGCAGCAACTGAATGGCGGCCTGCGCACCGCCCATCGCCACGATCGACGCGTCGGTCGCATAGGCCTGCCGCGCGGCGTCGTGCAGCGATTCAAGATCGGATCGCGACGGCAACGCGCTCCAGTGCCGCGGCTCGACTTCGACCAAGGGATACGGCACCCGATTGATCCCGGTCGACAGGTCGATCCAGTCGTCCGCAGCGCCGCCGAAGCGCTGCCGGGCGACATCAAGATTCCCGCCGTGCTCACGCATGCGCCGCTCCTTCATGCCAGCGCCAGGACCAGCAGCGCCCCGGCCAACAGAATCATGGCGTAGCGATAGAGTTTCAGCCCGGTGAGGACATCAGCGCCAGCCGGATCGCGCGCCCCCTCGTTCAGCCAGGGCTCATCGGCGATGTGACCTTGATAGATGCGAGGACCGCTGAGCCGCACGCCGAGCGCGCCGGCCATCGCGGCTTCCGGCCATCCGGCATTCGGCGAGCGATGCCGCTGCGCATCGCGCAACACGCATGACCACGCCTGCGAACGGTTCGGCGCGAGCAGCACGAACAGAAGCCCGGTCAGCCGCGCCGGAATGAGATTGGCGAGATCGTCGATCCGGGCGGCCGCCCAACCAAAGGCTTCGTGCCGTTCGGTACGATGACCGATCATGGAGTCCAGCGTGTTGATCGCCTTGTAGCCAAGGATTCCCGGCAGGCCGAACAGCGCGCCCCAGAACACCGGCGCCACGATGCCGTCGGATGCATTCTCGGCGAGGCTCTCGATGGTGGCGCGCGCGATGCCGGCGTCATCGAGCATTGCCGGATCACGCCCGACAATCTGCGCAACCGCCGAACGTGCGGCCGCAATGTCGCCGGATACAAGAGGGTTGGCCACCGCGGCGACGTGGTCATGCAGCGAGCGCACGGCAACCAGCGGCCACGTCAGCACACCGACAAGGACAACGCGCACCCATCCGGATGCGAGCACAGACTGAACGGCCCAACCGAGCCCAATCACCAGCGCGATCACCGAAACGGCGGCCGCGACGCCAGCCACGCGACGAAACGCCGGCGGATCGGAGGCGCGGTTCCAGGCGCTATCGACGAGATGGATCAGCCGGCCGAGCCAGGTCACGGGATGGCCGATGCGGGCAAACAGCCACGCCGGCCAGCCGATCAAGGCATCCATCGCCATCGCCACCGCCATCGCTCCCGCAAAACCCACTTGACCCTCTCCTCGCCGCGGTCCCCTGATGCGCAAGACATCGGCCGAGCGCAAGCCCTCCGTGACGGATTTCGGCTTTGTCTTTCTCCGCGATTGGTGGTTAGAGCGTTTCCGAGCGAAGTGCGTACTGGTCGCACAGGAGATGATATGGCCGTCATTCTGATCACGGGGGGAGCCCGGTCCGGCAAAAGCCGGCGCGCCGAACTTCGTGCGCGCAGCTTTCCGGGACAGCCGATCTATATCGCGACCGCCGAGGCGCTCGACGCAGAAATGGATGAGCGGATCGCCAGACATCGCGCGCGGCGCGGCAGCGACTGGATCGAGCGCGAGGTGCCGCTCGATCTGGTTGAAGCGGTGTCCGGGACCGATGGCGCTGGTGCGAGGCTGGTCGATTGCCTGACGCTCTGGCTATCCAATCTGCTGCATGCCGGGCGCGACTGGTCGCAGGAAGTGACTCGGCTGGCGGATGCGCTGTCGCGCCAGCGCGGCCCGGTCGTGCTGGTCACCAACGAGGTCGGTCTCGGCATCGTGCCGGACAATGCATTGGCGCGGGCTTTCCGCGACGCCGCAGGAATCATGAACCAGACTATCGCCGGCATCGCGGACGAGGTTGAGTTCGTCGTTGCGGGCCTGCCGATGAAGCTTAAATGAAGTCCGAGATCGATCCTGCCAAAGGCCCCGCAATGGTCTCATTCGATGATACGTTTCGCCGGCAGCTGCACGAGCTGTTCGTGTGGCGGCGGGACGTGCGGCGGTTCCGAACCGATCCGCTGCCGGATGGCACGATCGAGCGGCTGATCGAGATCGCCTGCCTGTCGCCTTCGGTCGGCCTGAGCCAGCCCTGGCGGTTTGTCATTGTCGACGACGAGGCACGGCGCCGCGCTGTCATCGACGACTTCAAGGCCTGCAACGCCGATGCGCTGCGGTCCTATTCGGGCGAGCGCGCCGCAAAATATGCCGCATTGAAATTATCAGGCCTCGAGGAGGCGCCGGGCCATCTCGCCGTGTTTGCCGAGAAGACCGACCGGATCGGCGCCGGTCTCGGCCGCGCGACGATGCCGGAGACGTCGGAATATTCCGTGGTGGCCGCGATCTGCTCGATGTGGCTTGCCGCGCGCGCCGAAGGCATCGGCATCGGCTGGGTGTCGATCCTCAATCCGGAACGCATTCATGGCGTTCTGGAAATCCCGGACTCCTGGAAATTCATCGGCTATCTCTGCATCGGTTACCCACAGACCGAGTGCGACCGTCCGGAGCTCGAACAGGCCAAGTGGGAATCGCGGCGAGGTCCGGATGAATTCACCATCCGACGCTGACCGCCTCCCTGCCGGCGACTGCGCCCCAAGCTGTGACGCGCACTGGCGCGCCGACATCGCCTCGCTGGTCTTTCCCGTGCCGGAGCACCGCGCCATCTGCGCCGTGCATCGGGGCGCGTTTCGCACGCTGCTTGGCACCGATCCGACGGTGGACGCATGTCTCGCCCATTTCAGGCGGTTTGAACCAGCCTTCAAGGCAGCCGCACACGCCAAGATCGAGCGCAAGCGCATTCCCCTTGGAACAAATTTGCATCTTACCAGTCGCGACATCACCCGAAAGCTGCTAGAAGCCGATCAAATCGAATGTGGAGAACGACCATGAGCCAGTCCCGGACCGCGCAAACCCAGGTTACTCAAGCTCAGGTCACGCATCTGCCAATCGCTACCCGACAGGTTGGACGGCTTGCACAGTCGTTGATGGCCATGACGCTCGGCCTGTTCATCGTCGGCGTGGTCGGCTTCTCGCACATCGACGTGATCCACAACGCCGCGCATGACGTGCGCCATTCCAACGCCTTTCCCTGCCACTGATCTCGTTGGCATGAGCACGTTTCGCTCGATCGTCTTCTCGTCGGTCATTGCCGGGTTCATCGTCGGCCTGGTCGTCACGGCGGTCCAGCAATTCGGCACCGTTCCCCTGATCCTCAGGGCCGAGGTCTACGAGAAGGCGGCCACGCACAAGCACGAAGCCGCCGCGCCACCGCAGGCGATCCTCGTCCATGATCATGCCGATCATGATCATGGCGCGGAGGCCTGGGAGCCGCGCGATGGTTTGGAACGCAACGTCTATACCGCGGGGGCAAACATCCTGACCGCGATCGGTTTTGCGCTTCTGCTCTGCGGCTTCGTCGCGGTTCGCAGCGGCGCGACCGGCGAGCAGATGTCGTGGCATGAAGGCTTGATGTGGGGCCTCGCGGGTTTTGCCGTCTTCACCATTGCTCCGGGCCTCGGACTGCCGCCTGAATTACCGGGCGTTCCCACCGCTCCATTGCTCTCGCGCCAGATCTGGTGGGTGACGGCGGTGCTGGCGACCGCAGCCGGCCTCGGGCTGATCGTGTTCCGGCGCTCGGTGCCGGCCGCCATCGCCGGCGTGGTCCTGATCATGCTGCCGCATCTGATCGGCGCGCCCGAGCTGGAGCATGTCGAGACCAACGTGCCCTCGTCGCTGTCGCACCAGTTCGTGGTCGCCGTCACGCTGACCAGTCTGGTGTTCTGGTCCCTGCTGGGCAGCCTGACGAGCGCCGCATTCGCCTATTTCGACCGGCAAGGCCCATCGCAAGGCTCATCCGCTCGCGGGTGACAGCCGCTGCCTGAAAAACGCCAGGATCTCATCGCGGGCCGCGATGGTCGGCTGGCCGGCCTCGTCGATCAGATGCACGGTCACGACGCTGTGCGGTGTCGTGACGAAATTCCGGAAGAACGGCGGCACATCGCGATTCGCCGCGCTGTCGGGAAGCACCCGCCCGATGAATCGATCGCCGAGCGCCTCGCGATAGGCCGCAAAGCGCTGCGCCATGCAGAACTTGTCACCCTCAAAGCGATAGGCCAGCACGGTCAGGTCTTCGCGCTCCAACCGCTCGCGCACCGCTTTGACTTGCTCCGGCGCGATCTCGATGCCCGCCGGATCGTTCAATGGCAATGACGGCTGCGAAAGCACCGGCGCCAGCATCGACGGCTCCAGCATCATGGTGAGCGCGAAATTGCCGGTAAAGCACATCCCGATGGCCCCGACACCGGGACCGCCGCATTCGCCATGGGCAAATCGGGCCAGCGCGCGCAGCCATTGCGTCACGGGACTGGACTGGTTTGCGGCCATCGCACGAAACTCCGCGCTGACGCAGGCGCGCTGAAACACCGCGGCACCCTGCTCTGCGCTCGCAATAGCGCCGTCGCGACCGAACAGCGACGGCATATAGATGGTGAATCCGGCATCGCGAACCCAGCGGGCGAAGCGCGCCACATGCGGGCTGATGCCCGGCATCTCCGCCATCACGATCACCGCAGGACCTCCGCCGCCAACATGGACGGCCTTGCCGGCACCATCGAGGGTAATCTGGCGGCGCTCGAAATCCTCGAGCGGATCGTCCTGGGTCATCGGCCGGTTCGGCATCGGCGGTCCTCCTGATCGGGATCGGCAGCGTCTTGGCGTCAGAGTTGCGATTTTTCCACCCGGCAGCTAGTGTCAAAAATGACATTGATCGCGGATTTTATGACATGACCAGGATCGCGGTTGTCGAGATCGACGGCTGCCTCGCGTCGGCGGCCGCCATCACCCACGACGTGCTGGCCACCGCCAACCGGATCAGTACGACGAAGCGCACGCGCTTCGAGGTGACGACGCTGCGTTATGGGCCGAGGCGGCGCGCGGGCCGATTGCGCGGCGCCGACCTCGTCATCGTGCCCGGGCTCGGCTCGGCATCGGCCGATGCACTGGAGCGGAAGCTGGCGACACCGGCATGTCGGCACGCCCGCGACATGCTGGTCACGGCGTTCGAGAGCGGCGCGATGCTCGCCGCGTCCTGCGCCAGCAGCTTCTTGCTGGCGGAGACCGGCCTGCTCGACGGCAAGCGGGCGACCACGACATGGTGGTTCGCGCCGCTGTTTCGGCAACGCTATCCGAAAGTCGAGCTGATGACGGAGCGCATGGTGGTGGCCGACTGGCCGATCGCACCGCCGGCGCGGCGATGGCGCAGATGGACCTGATGCTCGCGGTGATCGCGCGTTTCGGCAGCCCGGCGCTGGCCAAGGGCTGCGCCAATTACCTGCTGCTTGGCGAGCGGCATTCGCAGGCGCCGTTCATGGCGATCAATTATCTTGCCGGCCAGGACCCCAAGGTCGCTAGGGCCGAGAAATGGGTGCGCAGCAACATCGCGCGCGACTTCACGATCGGGGACGTTGCCGCAGCCGTCGCGCTGGCGCCGCGGACATTTGCCAGACGGCTCGAGTCGATTTGCGGCGTGTCGCCCATTCAATTCGTGCAACGCATCAGGATCGAGACGGCGCGGTCGTTGCTCGAGACCACGCGCCTGTCGGTCGAAGAGATCGCGGGCAAGGTCGGATATGCCGAGCCCTCGACCCTCCGCCGGCTGATCCGGCGCGAAACGCGGCATTCGCCGCGGCATTTCCGCTCAGGCGGTTGATCTGCAACGACGCCGCATCCGCGATGAATCATCACGCCGAGAGCCACGCGAAGGCGCGGCGCAAGAATGCCGGCGCATCCTTTTCGACCGGCGTGCCATGGGCCATCAGCACCTTTTCGGCGGGCCACGCCAGAATCCTTTGCAAGGCCGCACGCGCCGCGCGGCGGCCGGTGAAGGCAACGCGGAACTTGCGCGGCACCGACGGCTCCGGCCCGACCATCAGGTCGAGTTTTGCGATCGTCGCCCGCCAGCCGGAGACCAGTTCGTGAGGGATTTGCTGCAGCAAGTCGGTGAACAGCACGGTGCCGCTTTCGACATGGAAGAACACCACCTCCGTGGTGATCAGGTTGCCGCGCATCACCACCTGATCGATCTGTCCGACCCAGTCGAGGCTCGGCGCATCCGCGAGATCGGCATCGAAGCCGAGGTCACGGCGCCGCTTTCGCAGGCCAGGCGGGGCGTGGAGCACAGCGGCCGGATAGGCCTGCTTCCACTCGGCGAGGAACAGATGATGCAGCGAGTTGGGCGCCACGATGTGCCTGACCTGGCCGAGTGCGTTGACGCCGGCCTGCAATTCCTCCGTCAACCGGACCGGCGACCAGATGAAAAGGCCGCCGTCCGCCAGCCTGACGACGGCCATCCGGGTCGGATAGTGAAACCCGGCGACCGCGAGGTTCGGCCCCCCGGCCATCCAGATGTCGTGGCCGAACTGCTGCAATACCGCCATTTGCGATGAACCTTGACCGTCGAGCGCCGCACGCTGCCGCCGGCGTTGCGGGTTCATTTACCATGCCCGGCGTGACCGGCCGCGGACAAGGCCAATGTCGATCATCGGTTCCGATTGCGCCGCGGCCAATTGCAACGATCGGGTTTACGCAACCTTAGACGATTTGATCCAAATGTTGTGCGTGCACGACGCGATTGGGATGAAGCGGCCGATGTCGCAAAAGTCGGACCTCGAGGGACACAGGCTGGCCTTCGCTGATGACGCCGCGCGTCACTTCGCGGCGGATGACGCGGATCGTGGCGCTGCGATGCCGCGCGCAACCATCAGCCGAACCTCGAATGCGTCCACAGCTCAGCCGCAGGCGGCACTCGCGCATTCACCGCGGTACGGCGCGGGCGCGCTGGTCTCCGCGCTGCGTGAGGCCGACTGGCTCACGGCTGATCGTGTCACCGCCTTCACCCGCGTATTTCTCGTCCTGTTCATCGGCTGCATCGCGATCATCCCATGGGCTGCGCCGACGATGGATGTCGGCCATGATTTCGCGGCGTTCTGGACCGCGGCAAAGCTCGCGCTCGAAGGCCGCGCCGGCGACGCCTATGGCGACGCAGGCCGCGCCGCTGTAGCCGCCGTGCTCGGTCAGAACACCTACGCACCGTTCTTCTACCCGCCGACGTCGCTGTTGTTCTGGATGCCCTTCGCACTGGTTCCCTTTGCAACGGCGGCCGTCATCTGGATCTTCGCGACCGGCGCCGCCTATGCAGCCGCG
>NZ_LFIQ01000117.1:107414-108294 GCF_001189245.1 Bradyrhizobium pachyrhizi
CCGTCGTTCCCGCGCTCGCCTTTCCCGCCGTGTGGGTGTGCGCGCTGTTCGGACAGAATTCCCTGTTCTCGGCGGCCCTGCTCGGCGGATCGGCCGTCACGCTGGACCGCTACCCGGTAATCGCCGGGGCGTTGCTCGGGTGCTTCAGCTACAAGCCGCAGATCGCCCTGCTCGCGCCGCTGGTGCTGATCCTGGCGCGGCGCTGGCGCGCGCTCGCTGCAGCGGCCGCAACGACGCTCGCGCTTGTGCTGGCGGCCACCGCCTTCTTCGGCATCGACCCGTGGATCAAGTTCGTTGCCGTTCTGCCGGAGGCAAGCGCCTGGAGCCTCGGCGGCGGACCCGGTTTCGAGAAGTTCGCCAGTCCCTACGCCGCGGTCAGGCTGGCCGGCGGATCCAGCAGCACGGCCTGGCTCGTCCAGGTGATCGCGGCCGCAATCGCGATCGCCGTCATGATCCTGGTGCTGCGAAAACGTCCCGGCGGCGCCGCCGAGATCGCGCTGATGGTGGCGATGACCGGCCTGTGCGTGCCGTCGCTCGGCAACTATGAGGTCGTGATCCTGGCGATCCCAGGCGCGTGGCTGATCGCGCAGGCGCTTGCGCAGGGCTGGCTGCCCTATGAACGCATCGCCCTCGCGGCGCTTTATTTGACGCCCTTCGCCATGGTGCCTGCGGGCGCCAACGGCCTGCAACTGGCACCGATCGCCGCTGCGGCAGTTGCCATCCTTGTCGTGCGCCGCATCAGGCATCTGCCACTGCTGGATGCTGCGGCCGAAATCGCCAATCACTGATTTGCCCGACGGCGCAAGTCCCCGCGGCAAAAATATGGCCGCTGACAGCGCAACACATTCAATGTCGTCCCTGCGAACGCAGGGACCCATAA
>NZ_LFIQ01000117.1:108304-114160 GCF_001189245.1 Bradyrhizobium pachyrhizi
GTCACGGCGACGCTGGGACGACGAGTCCTTCCACAACACCTGCCGCGGCGTATGGATCCCTGCTTTCGCAGGGACGACACCGAACAAGCCGTTTGACAGTTGAATCCGAAAACCAATGTGGCTCATAACCGCCGCAACGCGACGAACCCGCGTCCGCTGCTATCCAGCCGGCGTCAGGATCGCCTCTCGCGCCGCGCGCCAGCTCGCCTCGTCGGGTGCGCACAGCAAGCCGCCGGTCAGATTGACCGGCCGGTAGGGTGATCCGTCGAAATGCGCGCTGTAGCCGCCGGCCTCGCGATGCAACAGCCAGCCCGCGGCATGATCCCACGGCATCAGCTTGTTGTAGAACAAGAGGTGGCAATGTCCGGACGCCGCCATGCGATACTCATGCGCGGCGCATCTGAGCCAGGCGCTGCCGCCGAGCCTCGAAAGATTGCCGGCGACAATCGTGCGCAGCGGCTCGGGCAGGAAGTTGACGCCGACGATCGCATCCATCTGCTTGACCGACACGGCGGGAGCCACCTTCAGGTCATGCCGCCCGCCGTCCGGCATCGCAAGCCACGCGCCCTCGCCGCGCAGCGCAAATGCAGTGTCGTTGCTGACCGGATCATGGATCGCACCGAATACGATCTCGCCGCGCATGGTGGCGGCCACCATGGTGCCGAACAGCGGCAGGCTCGAGGTGAAGTTCCGCGTGCCGTCGATCGGATCGATGATGAAGGCAAGCTCCGCGGTTCCGAGCTGATCGAGCGCGGCCGGATCACGCGCGGCGCCCTCCTCGCCGATCACAACTGCATTCGGAAACGCCCGCAGCAGCGCCGCCGATATCGCCTGCTCGGCAAGCTCATCGGCTTCGGTGACGACGTCGAATGCCGATGTCTTGGTGCGGACCTCGATCTCCCGCACGCGGCGGAACCGCGGCATGATCTCGCTGCGGGCGACTTCGGCAAGGATGGCTCCGATGTTCAGCGCGTCGGCATGGGACAGTTTCACGCGGCATTCTCCTGCGTTGCTCCGGCACCCTATCGTGGAATTGTGACTGCGTGGCGGTCAGCGGCGCTGGTTGTAGACGTCGATGCAGACGGCGCCAAGCAGCACGAGGCCCTTGATCACCTGCTGATAATCGATGCCGATACCGAGGATCGACATGCCGTTGTTCATGACGCCCATGATCATGGCACCGACCACCGCGCCGCCGACCCGGCCAACGCCGCCATAGGCCGACGCACCGCCAATGAAGCAGGCGGCGATCACATCGAGCTCGAAGCCGAGGCCGGCCTTCGGCGTCGCGGTGTTGAGCCGGGCTGCGAACACCAGCCCTGCAAGCGCGGCCAGCACGCCCATGTTGACGAAGGTGAAGAAGGTAAGCCGTTCGGTCTTGACGCCCGACAGTTTCGCCGCCTTGGCATTGCCGCCCACCGCGTAGATCTGCCGCCCGATCACCGTCCGCCGCGTGACGAAGCCATAGAGCGCGATCAAGACGGTCATGATGACGAGCACATTGGGCAGGCCGCGATGCGAAGCGATCAGATAGGTGAAGTAGAGCACCGCGCCCGCCAGCGCGATGCTCTTGACGACGAAAAACGCGTAGGGCTCGACGGCGATGCCGTGCGCCTGCTCGCGCGCCCGGCTCCTGGCGGTCGCCAGCACCAGGACAAACGCCAGGACGATACCGATCGCGAGCGACGTCGGATAGAGCGTGCCGGCGCTCGGGAACAGCTCGGGGATGAAGCCCGACGACAGCTTCTGGAAGGTCGGCGGGAACGGCCCGACCGACTGGCCCTGCAGGACCGCAAGCGCGAGGCCCTTGAACACCAGCATGCCCGCCAGCGTCACGATGAAGGACGGAATGCCGAAATAGGCCACCCAATAGCCCTGCGCCGCACCGATCGCGGCGCCGACCAGGAGGCAGGCGACGAAGGCAATCGGGTAGCTGACATGGTAGCGCACCATCAGCACCGCCGCGACCGCGCCGACGAAGCCCGCGACCGAGCCGACCGAAAGATCGATATGCCCGGTGACGATCACCAGCAGCATGCCGAGCGCCATGATGACGATGTAACTGTTCTGCAGCACGAGATTGGTGAGGTTGAGCGGCTGCAACAGCGTGCCGTCGGTCACGATCTCGAAGAACAGCATGATCGCGAGCAGCGACAGCAGCATGCCGTAGTTGCGCAGATTGTTCTTGATGAAGCCGGAATGCCCGGGGACCTCAGGAAGTGATACCGTCTTGTCGGTCATGGTGCCCCTCCTCCGGCGCGTGCCGCCCTCTCGTCGGCGCCGCGTCCGGACATTCTGACATTGCGCATGATGGCGCGCATGATCTTCTCCTGCGTCGCATCGTGCGCAGCGAACTCGCCGACGAAGGCGCCGTCATTCATCACGCAGATCCGGTCGCAGATGCCGAGCAGTTCGGGCATCTCCGAGGAGATCACCACGACGCCCCTGCCGGCCTCGGCCAGCTCGTTGATGATGGAGTAGATCTCGTATTTCGCGCCGACGTCGATCCCGCGTGTCGGCTCGTCCAGCAGCAGCACCCTCGGATCGGTCATCAGCCATTTCGACAGCACGACCTTCTGCTGGTTGCCGCCCGAGAGGTCGCCGGTCGCCTGATAGACGTCGGAGCAGCGGATCCGCATCCGGGTGCGGTAGTCGCTCGCGGCTTTCAGCTCGGCGACGTCGTCGATCACGCCGCGCTCCGACACCTGGCGCAGGCTCGCCACCGTCACGTTCTTGCGGACGTCGGCGGCAAGGATCAGCCCGAGCTGCTTGCGGTCTTCGGTGACATAGGCAATGCCGGCATCGATCGCGGCCGGCACGCTGGACAGATCGGCCTCGCGTCCATCGAGGCGGACCTTGCCGGAGACGTTGGTGCCCCAGGCGCAGCCGAACAGGCTCATGGCGAACTCGGTGCGGCCGGCGCCCATCAGGCCGGCGATGCCGACCACCTCGCCGCGCCGCAGCGTAAAGTCGACATTCTTGATCACCTGCCGCTCGGTATGCAGCGGGTGATACACCGACCAGTTCTCCACCGTCATCACGGGTTCGCCGATCTCCGCCTTTCGCTCGGGAAAACGATGCGCCAGATCGCGGTCGACCATGCTGCGGATGATGCGGTCCTCCTCGATCCGCTCGGTGCGGCAGTCGATGCTGTCGACGGTGCGGCCGTCGCGCAGCACCGTGATGCGGTCGGCGACGCGTGCAACCTCGTTCAGCTTGTGCGAGATCAGGATCGAGGCGATGCCCTGCTCGCGGAAGGCCAGGAGACGCTCGAGCAAGGCGGCGCTGTCGGCTTCGTTGAGACTTGCGGTCGGCTCGTCGAGGATCAGGAGACGCACCCGCTTGGACAACGCCTTGGCGATCTCCACGAGCTGCTGCTTGCCGACGCCGAGGTCGGTGATCAACGTATCCGGCGGCTCCCGCAAGCCGACCTGCGCCAACAGCTCGGCGGTCCGCCGATGCACCGCGTTGCGGTCGATGACGCCGAACCGCGACGGTGGATGCGACAGAAAGATGTTCTCGGCAATCGACATCAGCGGGATCAGCGCCAGCTCCTGATGGATGATGATGATCCCGAGCGCCTCGCTGTCGTTGATGTCGCGGAAGCGCCGCTCCTCGCCGTCGAACACGATCGACCCATCGTAGCTGCCGGCCGGATAGACCCCACTCAGCACCTTCATCAAGGTCGACTTGCCGGCGCCGTTTTCGCCGACCAGCGCATGGATCTGCCCGGCCTCGACAGTGAAGCTGACGTCGCGCAACGCCTGCACGCCGGCAAAGCTCTTGCTGACGCCGCGCATCTCAAGCATTGCCGTCATCGGATCAGGTCCCGCAACGTCGATCGTCCCCGGCGCGGTCCGCCGCCGCTTGCCGGCGATCCGCCCTAGAGCCTATTCCGTTCCGATTAAATCGGAACGGGGCTCCATATTCTAGTTTGATGCGTTTTCCTCAGCCGGTACCCACCCCGCTCGAAAAACGCTCTAGTCGAATTGCGAGCGCTTGTAATAGCCGCTGTCAATCAGGACTTTCTCCCAATTGGTCTTATCCACCACGACCGGCTTGAGGAGATAGGACGGAACCACCTTGACCCCGTTGTTGTAGGTCTTGGTGTCGTTGACGCTGACCTCCTTCTTGCTCAGCACGGCGTCGACCATGTCGGCCGTGACCTTGGCGAGGTCGCGGGTGTCCTTGAAGATGGTCGAATATTGCTCGCCGCGCAGCATCGCCTTGATCGAGGGGACTTCGGCATCCTGTCCGCTAATATACGGCATCGGCTGGTCCTTGCTGCCATAGCCAACGCTCTTCAGCGAGGAGATGATGCCGATCGACAGGCCGTCATAGGGCGACAGCACCGCGTCGACGCGCTTCTTGCCGTAGAACGCGCTGAGCAGGTTGTCCATCCGCGCCTGCGCGGTTGCTCCGTCCCAGCGCAGCGTCGCGACCTTGTTCATGCCCGTCTGGCCGCTGCCGACCACGAGCTTGCCGCTGTCGATATAGGGCTTCAACACCGACATCGCGCCGTCGTAGAAGAAATACGCGTTGTTGTCGTCGGGCGAGCCGCCGAACAGCTCGATGTTGAAGGGCCCCTTGCCCTCCTTGAGCCCGAGCGCGTTCTCGATCGACTGGGCCTGCAGCACGCCGACCTGGAAATTGTCGAAGGTCGCGTAGTAGTCGACATTGGGGGTGTCGCGGATCAGGCGGTCATAGGCGATCACCGTGATGCCCTGGGCCTTGGCCTGCTTCAGGACATCGGACAAGGTGGTGCCGTCGATGGCGGCGATGACCAGCACCTTGGCGCCCTTGGTCACCATGTTCTCGACCTGGGAGAGTTGGTTCGGAATGTCGTCTTCGGCATATTGCAGATCGGTGCCGTAGCCGCGCTCCTTCAGCACCTTGACCATGTTGTTGCCGTCGTCGATCCAGCGCGCCGAGGATTTGGTCGGCATCGCGATGCCGATGGTCGGCTTGCTCTGGGCGAGCGCGTCGCGATCGGACACCGTCGCGGCAAGACCGGCCAGCGCAAGCGCGAACAAGGTGGTCTTCAATTTGAACATGCTTCACTCCCTTGCTTTTTTGAGTTGGGATTCCAGTTGCCGTGGACAGCGTCAATCGACGGCTATCGTTCGTGGGCCGGCCGCGGATTCTACGGCGGCGTCGGATCGGCGCCGAGACCGTCACGAACCGAAATTGCGGAATGTCGATCGAACCCGTCAACAGCGCCAATGCTCACTCCGCATGGTCGGCCATGTCGATCCCGCAATGCCGGGTTCAGCCGGGCGTCATGTCGTGGGGCGAACGAGGCGCAGGAATGACGTGGAGGATCATGAGGCGCCGGTCTCCCGGAATCGTTGGCGAGCGCCAGCGTCCGACAGGACGTCTGGCGGTGCGCCGTCGTTTTCTGCACCCTTTGGTTGATGTTGCCCCTACCATACGGACGCAGGCACCGACTGGCCATTTATTTAATTATCCGAAGAAATTTCTCGGAGACGTGGAGGGTCGCGGGAGTACCACCCGGAATCACTGGCAAATCCCATAGCCCCCAGGGTGGCGCGGCACTGCTCCTGGCAACCTTTGGCGGGATTGTGCCTTCACCCTGCCATGGATGCAAGCACCATTTATTTCAGCACCAGAATAAATTGGTCGGAGCTGCCCGGCCGGCGCGCAGCGACCTTCAGGCGTCGATGTCGGAGAGATCGTCAACAACCAGCAGAGCCTCGGCAAAATCGTCGTCGCTGAAATAGGCGCTGCGGGTGATGACGACGGGGATGCCGGCGCGCGCTGCGGCGGCGAGGCCGTTGCCGGAATCCTCGATTGCGACGCAATCTCCCGGCCCGAGTCCGAGCCGGATCAGGACCT
>NZ_LFIQ01000117.1:114170-140788 GCF_001189245.1 Bradyrhizobium pachyrhizi
GCGCCGGCTTCTTCCGCGGCACGTCGTCGCCGGCAACGATCGCCTCGAACTGATCGGCCCAGTCCAGCCCGAGCGAAACCGAAAGCAGGGCATCGATATTGCCGTGCGAGGTGGTCGTTGCGATCGCGAGGCGCTGGCCGCGGCTGCGCGCGCCGGCGAGCCAGGCCCTGACGCCCGGCCGCAACGGGCAGCCGCCGGCGGCAATCAGCGCGGCGTAGCGTGCGGTCTTGATCCTGTGCAGGTCAGCGATCTCGGCGAATGTCAGCATTGGGACCGCGTTGCGCTGGTCGAAGGCGCGGATGCGCTCCTTGCCTCCGGCCACCCGAAGCAGCCGCGCGTAAG
This sequence comes from Bradyrhizobium pachyrhizi, assembly GCF_001189245.1. Lineage (GTDB taxonomy): Bacteria > Pseudomonadota > Alphaproteobacteria > Rhizobiales > Xanthobacteraceae > Bradyrhizobium > Bradyrhizobium pachyrhizi. The sequence continues at coordinate 114,513 of NZ_LFIQ01000117.1, forward strand.
TGACCTGGTCCCAGAACCAATCGAGGCCGGCTTCGGCAAAGGCTTCATTGAAGGCGCGGCGGTGCACCTCCTCGGTTTCGGCGAGCGTGCCGTCGACATCGAAGATCAGGGCGCGGGCGCTCGCGATGATGTCGCGCATCCCGGCGGTCCGGATCACGGCGAGCGCCTCGTTCATCGTCCCTCGCCCGGCGCACCGGCGCCTTTGACGAACACCCGGCTGGCGAGCACGTCGCCGGCCTCGATCGACATCACGTCGTCGGCCGTCAGCGTGCGGTCGAGCTTCGCCACGATCCGGTTGGCCTGGCGCAGCCGGATGCGATCGAGCGCATTGCGGATCGAGCGCGCATTGGAGAACAGCGGCTGTTCCTTGCGCACGGCGATGTAACGGATGAAGGCCTCGCGCGCTTCCGGGGAGAACCGATAATTCTGCTGCTGCAACATCAGCTCGGCGATCCAGAGCAACTCGCCGTCCGAATAGTCCGGGAAGTCGATGTGATGCGCGATCCGGGAGCGGAAGCCCGGATTGCTCTGGAAGAATTTCTCCATGCGGTCGCCATAGCCGGCCAGGATCACCACCAGATCCTCGCGCTGCTGCTCCATCACCTGCAGCAGGATCTCGATCGCCTCCTGCCCGTAATCGCGCTCGTTTTCCGGACGATAGAGGTAATAGGCCTCGTCGATGAACAGGACGCCGCCCATCGCCTTCTTCAATATTTCCTTCGTCTTCGGCGCGGTGTGGCCGATATATTGGCCGACGAGGTCGTCGCGCGTGACGCTGATGACGTGGCCGCGGCGCACGAAGCCGAGCCGATGCAGGATTCCGGCCATCCGCAGCGCGACCGTGGTCTTGCCGGTGCCGGGGTTGCCGGTGAACGACATGTGCAGGGTCGGAAACGTCGTTGCCAACGCCATCTTCTGCCTGATGCGTTCGACCAGCAGCAGCGAGGCGATCTCGCGGATGCGGGTCTTCACCGGCTTCAGGCCGATCAATTCGGAATCGAGCTGGTCGAGCACGTCGCCGATACCGAGGTCGGCGAATTCATGCCGGAGGTCGATGGTCTCGAGCGGGGTCTCGCGGATTTGTTCGCTGATCTGTTCTTGCGCTTGCGTCATTGTCCTCTCGCCTGGAAAAGCTCCGTCGCCGCGGCGGCGACGACGGAGAAGTGCATCCGGACCAGACGGTCGAGGGAGCAATCCGCCTGGTTTGCAAGCCGGACGCGGTTACTGATCTGCGTAGCGTTCGCCCTCGGGGCGGCCCGCTGCGTAGGAATGGGTCGCGTAACGCAGGTTGCGTCCGGCAGCCTCCGAGCGGTCGAGCCGGAAGCCCGGCTCCTCGCGCGGCCGGTTGACGATGAAGGAGATGCGTACGGACTCCCAGCCCGGGCTGGAATCGAAGCCGGAGACCCGGATATAGCGGTCGCCATAGACCCGCCGGCAGTCGGCGAGTTCCTTCATGATGCCGGCCGCGTCGCGCAGGTCGAACATCGGCAGGCCCCACATATCCCAATAGGTGTTGCGGGGGTGCGGATCGTCGGTGAACTCGATGTTCACCGCCCAGCCCTTGTCGAGGCAGTATTGCACCTGCGCGGCGATCTGCTCGTCGGTGAGATCGGGCAGGAACGAAAAGCAGCCTTGGGTAACGCGCATGAGTATCTCCTCTCAGACCGCCATGCTCGGCGTGGGAACGAAATCGGGGGCGTCGGTCGACTCGTAGTTGAAGGTGACGTCCTTCCAGACGTCGAGCGCCTCGCGCAGCGGCGTGCAGGTCTGCGCCGCCTTGACCAGGATCTCCGGCCCCTCATGGACGTAGTCGCGTCCCTCGTTGCGGGCGAGGATCATGGCTTCCAGCGCGACGCGGTTGGCGGTGGCGCCGGCCTGGATGCCGCGGGGATGGCCGATGGTGCCGCCGCCGAACTGCAGCACGACGTCCTCGCCGAGCAGATCGAGCAGCTGGTGCATCTGGCCGGCATGAATGCCGCCGGAGGCCACCGGCATCAGCTTGTTGAGGCTCGCCCAGTTCTGGTCGAAGAACACGCCGTGCTCCAGATGCAACGGATTGAAGTCCTCGCGGCAGATGTCGTAATAGCCGCGGGTGGTGTTCGGATCGCCCTCGAGCTTGCCGACCACCGTGCCGGCATGGATGTGATCGACGCCGGCGAGCCGCATCCATTTCGCGATCACGCGGAACGAGACGCCGTGGCTGCGCTGCCGCGTGTAGGTCGAGTGGCCGGCGCGATGCAGATGCAGGATCATGTTGTTCCTGCGTGCCCACTTCGCCATCGACTGGATCGCGGTGTAGCCGATCACAAGGTCGATCATGACGATGTTGGAGCCGAGCTCATGAGCGAACTCGGCGCGCTCGTACATGTCCTCCATGGTCGCCGCGGTGACGTTGAGATAGGTCCCCTTGATCTCGCCGGTCGCGGCCTGCGCGCGGTTGACCGCCTCCATGCAGTAGAGGAAGCGCTCGCGCCAGTGCATGAAGGGTTGCGAGTTGATGTTCTCGTCGTCCTTGGTGAAGTCGAGCCCACCTTTCAAGGCTTCATAAACAACGCGGCCGTAGTTGCGGCCGGACAGGCCGAGCTTCGGCTTCACGGTGGCGCCGAGCAATGGACGGCCGAACTTGTCGAGCCGCTCGCGCTCCACCACGATCCCGGTCGCCGGGCCCTGGAACGTCTTCACATAGGCGGTCGGCAGCCGCATGTCCTCGAGCCGCAGCGCCTTCAGCGGCTTGAAGCCGAACACATTGCCGATGATCGAGGCCGTCAGGTTCGAGATCGAGCCCGGCTCGAACAGGTCGAGGTCATAGGCGATATAGGCGAAGTAGCTGCCCGGCGAATTCGGCACCGGATCGACGCGGTAGCACTTCGCCCGATATTTCTCCGCGGCCGTCAGGCGGTCGGTCCACACCACGGTCCAGGTCGCGGTCGAGGATTCGCCCGCCACCGCCGCGCAGGCTTCGGTCGGATCGACGCCGTCTTGCGGCGTGACGCGGAACAAGGCAATAACGTCGGTGTCCTTGGGCTCGTAGTTCGGCTCCCAATAGCCCATACGCTTGTATTCCATCACGCCGGACTTGTAGCGATCCTTGCCGCGCACGGTGATCGACTGCTGCATATTCATCGAAATCTCCTGTGGTTCGTCGCCATTTGCTCAGGCGGCCTGGGTCATCTTTCCAATTTGCGGATCGAGCGCGCCGGCGCGATAGCGGCGGGCCATCTCCGGCAGTGCAACCACCTTGATCCTGGCGGCATTGCCGGCCGTGCCGAATTGCTCGAAGCGGTCACGGCAGAGTTCGCGCAGCGCATCCATCGCCGGCTTCAGGAATTTGCGCGGATCGAACTCGCTCTTCGACTGGACGGCGACCTTGCGGAAGGCCGCCGCCATCGCCAGGCGGCAATCGGTGTCGATATTGACCTTGCGCACCCCGTGCTTGATGCCGCGGACGATCTCCTCGACCGGGACGCCCCAGGTCTGCGGCATCTCGCCGCCGAACTGGTTGAACATGTCCTGCAGCGGCTGCGGCACCGAGGACGAGCCGTGCATCACCAGATGCGTGTTCGGCAGGCGGCTGTGGATCTCCTCGACCACGCGCATCGCCAGGATCTCGCCGTCGGGCCGCCGCGTGAACTTGTAGGCGCCGTGCGAGGTGCCCATCGCGATCGCGAGCGCATCGACCTTGGTGGCGCGGACGAAATCGACCGCCTGGTCGGGATCGGTGAGCAGCTGGTCATGGCTCAGCTTGCCTTCGACGCCGTGACCGTCCTCCTGCTCGCCGCCGCCATGCTCGAGCGAGCCGAGCACGCCGAGTTCGCCTTCGACCGACGCGCCGACCCAGTGGGCCATGTCGACGACCCGGCGGGTGATATCGACATTGTAGTCATAGTCGGCCGCGGTCTTGGCGTCGGCCCTGAGCGAGCCGTCCATCATGACGGAGGTGAAGCCGTAGCGGATCGCGGTGGCGCAGGTCGCCTCTTCGTTGCCGTGATCGAGATGCAGGCAGAGCGGGATCTGCGGATGCATCTCCTCGAGCGCGTCGATCATCTTCGCCAGCATGATGTCGTTGGCATAGGACCGCGCGCCGCGCGAGGCCTGGATGATGACAGGTGCATCGCAGGAAGCCGCCGCCTCCATGATGGCGAGGCCCTGCTCCATATTGTTGATGTTGAAGGCCGGAACGCCGTAGCCGCGTTCGGCGGCGTGGTCCAGCAACTGCCTCAGGGTTATCCGCGCCATGGTGGCGTCCTCCTTTCAATTCGCTCGTTGAATGAGCTGTTTTGCTGCAGCAGCGATTGCCGCGGGCGTGATGCCGAATTCGCGGTAGAGCACGTCCGCCGGCGCGGAAGCGCCGAAGCCGCTCATGCCGACGAACGCACCGTCGTCGCCGAGCCAGCGCGCCCAGTCGCCCTCGACCGCAGCCTCCACGCCGACACGTGGGCCGCTGCCCAGCACCTGGGCGCGATAGTCGCTCGGCTGCTGGCGGAACAGGTCGAAGCACGGGGCCGAGACGACCGCGGCCTGTACCCCGTCTTCCGCCAGCAGCTTTGCGGCTTCGAGCGCGATCGCCACCTCCGAACCCGTTGCAATCAGGGTGACGTCACGCGCGAAGGCCGGCTCGACGAGAACGTAGGCGCCGAGCGCGACCTGGTTGTCCTTGCTGCCGTCGCGAACCGTCGGCAGCGCCTGCCGCGACAGGCAGAGGATCGACGGCGAGGTCTCTGCCTTCAGCGCACAGTCCCACGCTTCCGCTGTCTCGACCGCGTCGGCCGGGCGGAACACCAGGACGTTCGGGATTGCCCGCAGCGCGGCCAGATGCTCGACCGGCTGATGGGTCGGTCCGTCCTCGCCGAGCCCGATGGAATCGTGGGTCATCACATGGATGACGCGGATCCCCATCAGCGCCGCGAGGCGGATCGCCGGCCGGCTGTAATCGGCAAAGCTGAGAAAGGTGCCGCCATAGGGAATGAACCCGCCGTGCAGCGCGATGCCGTTCATCGCCGCGGCCATGCCGTGTTCGCGAATGCCGTAGTGGATGTAGCTGCCGTCGAGCGTTTCCGGCCGCACCGAAACCTGCGACTTCGCCAGCGTCAGGTTGGAGTGCGTCAGATCGGCCGAGCCGCCCAGCAGGTTGGGCAAGGCCTCCGCGATCACGTCGATGACCTGCTGCGAGGCTTGGCGGGTGGCAAGCTTCGGCCGCTCGGTCGCGAACCGCGCCAAGAGCTTTGCCATCGCTTCGGCATAGGCGCAGGGCAATTTCCGGTTCAGCGCATCATGGAACGGAGACCGCTCGGCCTTGTCGCCCTTGCAGGCGCTGCGCGAACGCTCGATCCAGGCCCGCCGCGCGTCGCGGCCGCGGCCGCCGAGGTCGCGCCACTCCGCCAGCACCGCATCGGGAATTTCGAAGGCCGGATACGGCCAGCGCAGCGCGGCTCGTGTCTTCGCCACCTCATCGGCACCGAGCGGCGCGCCATGCACCTTCTCGCTGCCCTGCCGGTTCGGTGCACCGAACCCGATCACCGTGCGGCAGGCGATCAGCGACGGACGATCGCTCGATCGTGCCTGCCTGATCGCCGCGGTGATCGCCTGCGGATCGTGGCCGTCGATGCGGTTGACGTTCCAGCCGCTGGCCTTGAACCGCGCCGCCTGGTCGTCCGAGCAGGACAGCGAGGTGGCGCCGTCGATCGAGATATGGTTGTCGTCGAACAGCAGGATCAGGCGGTTCAGCCGCAAATGGCCGGCGAGCGAGATCGCCTCATGGCTGATGCCTTCCATCAGGCAGCCATCGCCGGCGATCACATAGGTGTAGTGGTCGACCAGGTCGTCCCCGAAGCGGGCGTTCATCAGCCGCTCGGCAAGCGCCATGCCGACCGCGGTCGCAATCCCCTGCCCGAGCGGCCCGGTCGTGGTCTCGACTCCCGGGGTGTGGCCGTACTCGGGATGGCCCGGGGTCTTCGATCCCCACTGCCGGAACGCCTTGAGCTGGTCGAGCGTCATGCTCTCGTAGCCCGTCAGATAGAGCAACGCGTAGAGCAGCATCGAGCCGTGACCGGCCGACAGCACGAAGCGGTCGCGGTCGGGCCAGGCTGGATCGGCCGGATCGAACTTCAGGAAGTCCGTGAACAGCACGGTCGCGACGTCGGCCATGCCCATCGGCATGCCCGGGTGGCCGGATTTCGACTGCTCCACCGCGTCGACGGCGAGGAAGCGGATGGCATTCGCCATCTCGTCGTGGCTGATTTCGGGGCGGCTGGCAACGGACGCAAGTGCGGTCATATCGTTCGCCTCTTTCGTTCGATCAGTTGCAGGATCAGCGGGGTCAGGATGAGCTGCATCGCAAGGTCGAGCTTGGCGCCGTGCACCACGATCGAATTGGCGCGCGACATGAAGCTGTTCGGGATCATCGAGAGCAGATAGGGGAAGTCGATGCCGCGCGGGTTCTTCAAGCGGATCACGACCATCGATTCGTCCGGCGTCGGGATCCAGCGCGCGATGAACGGGTTCGACGTGTCGACGGTCGGCACGCGCTGGAAGTTGATGTCGGTCTCGGTGAATTGCGGACAGATGTAATTCACGTAGTCCGGCATGCGGCGCAGGATGGTGTCGGTCACCGCCTCGGTGGAGTAGCCGCGATGGCTGCGATCGCGGTGCAGCTTCTGGATCCATTCGAGGTTGATGACCGGCACGACGCCGATCTTGAGGTCGGCATGCTGCGCGACATTCACCTTGTCGGTGACCACGGCGCCATGCAGGCCCTCGTAGAACAAGAGGTCGGAATTTTCCGGCAGCGCCTCCCATGCGGTGAAGGTGCCGGGCTTGGCGCCGTAGAGCCGCGCTTCCTCCTCGTCGTGCACATAGTGCCGCGTCGTTCCGGTGCCGGTCTCGGCATAGTCGCTGAACAGCTTCTCCAGCTCCTCGAACAAATTGGTCTCGGGGCTGAAATGGCTGAAGTGCTTGTTGCCGCGCTCGGCTCTTTCCGCCATCAGGCTGCGCATCTCGGCGCGGTCGTAGCGGTGGAATGCGTCGCCCTCGATATAGGCGGCGACCACGTTCTCGCGGCGGAAGATGTTCTCGAACGTCTTCTTCACCGAGGTGGTGCCGGCCCCGGAGGAGCCGGTGATCGAGATGATGGGATGCCGACGTGACATGCGGTCCTCCTCAGCGGAACAGGCCGCGCCGCGCGAACAGCGGGGCATCGCTGCTCTCGAACAACGGCTCGACGGTCAGGTGGATCGCATCGACGTCGCGCACGGCGCGCGCCGATCCCATGATCAGCGGCACGCGCTGATGCGGCGTGCGTGCCGACAGTTCGAGAATGCGCGACCGGCCATTCGACGCGGCGCCGCCCGCCCATTCCATGATCAGTGCGATCGGATGCGCCTCGTACAGCAGGCGCAACCGGCCTTCGCGGTAGCCCTGGCGCGCATCCGCCGGATACAGGAACACGCCGCCGCGCATCAGGATGCGGTAGGCCTCAGCGACCAGCGAGCCGATCCAGCGCATGTTGAAGTCCTGCCCGCGCTCGCCGTTCACGCCGGCGAGGCAATCGTCGATGTAGCTGCGCACCGGGCCGCTCCAGTGTCGCCGGTTCGAGGCATTGATGGCGAATTCCGACGCATCCTGCGGCACGCGCAGATCGCGCGCGGTCAGGACGAACTCGCCACTTCGCGGGTCCAGCGTGAAGCAGTCGACGCGCTGGTCTAGCGCCAGCACCAGCACGGTCTGCGGACCGTAGATGAAGCAGCCGGCGGCGCATTGCGCCGTGCCGGGCTCGAAGAAGGTCGAGATGACGTCGTTTCCCTTCGGCCGGATCGAGAAGATCGTGCCGATCGAGATGTTGTTTTCGAGATTGGCGGATCCATCGAGCGGATCGATCGCGACGCAGAGCGGCGCGTCGGGATCGAGCGTCTCGGGCAGCTCGACCTCCTCCGACAGCACCGCGGCGACCGGCGCGGTGCGCAGCGCGTTCCGCATCAGATCGTCGGCGACGATGTCGATCGTCTTCTGGCGATCGCCGTCGGGATTGACGCCGCCGCTCTCGCCGCCGATTCCGGCGAGCGGCCCGGCGGCAATGATGTGCGAGAGCTCGATCGCGGCGCGCGCAAGGGCTTCGATCACCACAACGGTCGCGGCACGCAACGGGTCGTGTTGCGTCGGCCACTCCAGATGGGCATGCAATGCAGGACGAATCTCCACCGGCCTCTCCCTATGATCGCGCCCTCTGTCCCGAGGCTTCGAGAGGCGACCTCAGGGGAGTCGCCTTCGCCCTATCAACGCGCGAATTGCCCAATTAGGGAAATTTTATTATCTTTGGTCCGGGCAAAGTATTTCTTATGGAGCTTGTCATGGCCGGCAACTTCTCGCGGGATCTCACCATCCGCCAGCTGCGCGCACTGTCGACCTTGCACGAGGCCGGTTCGATCACGTCGGCCGCCAACCGCTTGAACCTGACGCAGCCCGCGGTGACGTTGCAGCTCCGCAATCTGCAGGCGCTCGCCGGGTTGCCGCTGATCCAGCGCACCGGCGACGGCATGGCGCTGACGGATGCCGGCGCGCATGTGCTGACGCTGGTCGAGCGGATCGAGGCGGCGCTGAAGGATTGCGAGCAGTCGCTCGACATGATCGCCGGCCGCAGCGGCGGCCGCGTCGCGATGGGCGCGGTCTCCACCGCGAAATACTTCGTGCCGTTCGCGATCGCGGCGTTCTCGCGCCGCTTTCCCAAGATCGAGGTCACGCTCAGGATCGGCAACCGCGAGGAGATTCGCGACGCGCTGCGCGGCTATGATCTCGACATCGCGGTGATGGGCCGGCCGCCGGCCGATGTCGAGGTCGAGATGAAGCCGCTCGGCCGGCATCCGCACTTCATCGTCGCCGCGCCCGATCATCGGCTGGCGCGGCGGCGGCACGTCGCCCCGTCGGAGCTCGCCAACGAAACCTTCATCACTCGCGAGCAAGGATCGGGCACGCGGATGCTGATGCAGCAATATTTCGAGCGGGTCGGGCTGGAGCCGAAACTCGGCATGGCGATGGACAGCAACGAGACCATCAAGCAGGCGGTGATGGCCGGGCTCGGCATCGCCTTCATCTCCCAGCACACGGTGTTCCATGAGCTGGAGGACGGCCGGCTGGTGGTGCTCAAGGTGAAGGGCCTGCCGATCGTCCGGCAGTGGCACGCGATCAGGCGCGCCGACAAGATCCTGCTGCCGCCCGCGCAAGCCATGCTGGATTTCCTCGGCAAGGAGGGCTGGCGCTATCTGCCGAATTCAAACTAGCGCGCCGGAGCCGCCGCGACGCGAAAAATCGAGCTGGTACCGTATGTTAACCATTGAAGTTCCGGCAAGCGCATGTCACACCTTGAGTGCGGTCAGTGGCGGACCGTATCCCTGCGAGGGAGGATGAACTGCAGAACCAGTCCCCGCCGATGCCTGACTTCAAGGCGTTATTCGAGGCGGCGCCCGGCCTTTATCTGGTGCTGACCCAGCCCGACTTCCGCATCGTGGCAGCAAGCGACGCCTATCTGCGCGCCACCAAGACCGAGCGCGCCGCGATCCTCGGGCGCGGGCTGTTCGAGGTGTTCCCTGACAATCCGGACGACCCGGCCGCCGACGGCGTGCGGAACCTGCGCGCCTCGCTCGAGCGCGTGGTCCAGTTCCGCCGTCCCGATACCATGACGGTGCAGAAATACGATATCCGCAAGCCCGAGTCGGAGGGCGGCGGCTTCGAGGAACGCTACTGGAGCCCGCGCAATACGCCGGTGTTGGGGCCGAACGGGCAGTTCACTTACATCATCCATCGGGTCGAAGACGTCACCAGCTTCATCCAGCTGAAGCAGCGCGGTGCCGAGCAAGACGAACTGACCGACCGGTTGCGCGAGCGCACCGAGCAGATGGAAGCGGAAATCTTCATGCGCGCCCGCGAAGTCGAGGCCGCCCGCGAACAGCTCGAGGCCGAGCAGAAGCTGCGCCAGGTGCAGAAGATGGAGGCCGTCGGGCACCTCACCGGCGGCATCGCCCACGACTTCAACAATATCCTGACCGTCATCACCGGCCTGATCGACATCCTTGCCGAAGCCGTCGAGCACGATGCCGCGCTATCGTCGGTCACCAAGATGATCAGCGACGCGGCGTTTCGCGGCGCCGAAGTGACCAAGCACCTGCTGGCCTTCTCGCGGCAGCAGCCGCTGCAGCCGCGTGAAGCCAACCTCAACACGCTGGTGCAGGACACCGCGCGGCTGCTGCGCCCGTCGCTCGGCGAGCAGATCGAGATCGATACCGCGCTCGAGCCCGATGCCTGGTCGGCCTTCATCGATCCGAACCACATGGCGACCGCGCTGCTCAATCTCGCGGTCAATGCCCGCGACGCGATGCCCGATGGCGGCAAGCTGATGCTGGAGACCAGCAACGTCATCCTCGACGAGGTTTATGCCGTCGCCAACCCCGATGTGCGGGCGGGTGAATATGTGATGGTCGCGGTCAGCGACACCGGCGGTGGTATCCCGGCGGGAATCCGCGACAAGGTGTTCGAGCCGTTCTTCACGACCAAGGACACCGGCAAGGGCACCGGCCTCGGGCTCAGCATGGTGTACGGCTTCATCAAGCAGTCCAACGGACACCTCAAGATCTATTCCGAGGAGGGCCACGGCACCTCGATCAAGCTCTATCTGCCGCGCAGCAGCGGCGACATGATCGACGTCGAGCCGCCTCCTCCGGTCGACACGCGCGGCGGCAATGAATCCATCCTGGTCGTCGAGGACGATCCGCTGGTGCGCAATTACGTCAGCGCCCAGCTCGAGCAACTTGGCTATCGCACCATGGTCACCGCCAACGGTCCCGAAGCACTGGCCGCGGTCGACAAGGGGTTCGTCTGCGACGTGCTGTTCACCGACGTCATCATGTCCGGCGGCATGAACGGCCGGCAGGTCGCCGATGCCGTGATCGCCAAACTGCCCTCGGTGCGCGTGCTCTTCACCTCCGGCTACACCGAGGACGCGATCATCCACCACGGCCGTCTCGACCCGGATGTGACGCTGCTGCCGAAGCCCTACCGCAAATCCGATCTCGCGCGGATGATCCGGCAGGTGCTGGCCCAGCCACCGGCGGCGGCAATGGGCAAGTGACGCGGGGCGTCACGCGTCTCCGTTCTGCTTCTTGATCTGGTCGGCCGGCACGGCGCATCCCGACAGGAACAGTGCCGCACAGGCCCTGGCGCGGGCCTCGATCTGCGCCCGCGACGGCGGCGGCCTGTGGCCGTACATCACGTCGCGTTGCGGCTGGAACACGAGCATGCCGAGCAGCATGCCCGCAGCGGCCTGCGGGTCGTCCACCGCGATCCGTCCCCGCCGCTGCTGCACGCCCAGCCACGCAGCCAGCGCGCCAAGGGTCCGCTGCATCGCCTTCTCGTAGAACATCTCGGCGATGTCGGGGAATTTGTCGCTGTCGGCCAGGATGATGCGCTGGAGCGCGATGACCTCGGCATCGAGTATCAGCTCGCCACAGGTCGAGAGTGCGGCCTCCAGGGCCGCCGCGATATCGCGGCCGTCGCAGGCGGCAAGATTTACGGCGGATATGAACCGGTCCATCCGGTCCGTCACCGTGCCCTCGAACAGCGCCAGCTTGGTCGGGATCAGCCGATAGAGTGTCTTGGTGGAGACGCCGGCGCGGCAGGCCACGTCGGCGATGTTGGCCGCGGCGAAGCCGCGCTCGGAGAACTCGCGCCGCGCGGCGTCATAGATCAGCGCGCGCGTCTCGTCGTCGGAACGCAGCTGCGGCCGCCCGCGGCCGCGCCGCGGCGGTGCGTCTTGCTCAGTCTGATCCTTGTCATTCCGGTTCATCCGCGAGCCATGCTTTTAAATGATGCCTGTCATTCTATTGACACTCCCAATATGGGCTTTATTTTGGAAAACATCAAGTTTCCTAATTAATCCCGCGGACGTCGGCCGGAATTGGCAAGACTTTCCAAAAGGATAGACGGATCAGGAGCACCGCCATGAGCCAGCATGAGACGTCATTCAGGGCCGAGAGCCAGGTTCCGGCCGAGACCGCCAAGCAATTGATCGCCAACCCGGAAGCCGCCAAACCGCCCGCCGCCAAGGGCAGGCTTCGCCGCCTGCTGCTGGCCGGCGCGGCGCTCGCCATGCTCGCGGGCGGAGCCTGGTACGGTTGGGACTACTGGACCGTCGGCCGCTTCCAGGTCTCGACCGACGACGCCTATGTGAAGGCCGATAACACGACGATCGCACCAAAAGTCTCCGGCTATCTCAGCGCGGTGCTGGTGGGCGACAATGAGCATGTGCGCGCCGGCCAGATGCTGGCGCGGATCGACAATCGCGATTTCAGGGTCGCGCTGGATCAGGCCAAGGCCGATGTTGCCGCCGCCGAAGCCGCGATCGCCAGCAAGCATGCGCAGCTCGATGTGCAGCAGTCGGTGATCGAAGCGGCACGTGCGACCCTCGCCGTGGACACCGCGACGCAGACCTTCGCCGAGCAGGAGAACAAGCGCTACACCGACCTCGCCGGCACCGGCTTCGGCAGCGTGCAGAACGCGCAGCAGGCGCAGTCGCGCTACGCCAGCGCACAGGCCGCCGTCGCGCGCGATACCGCAAACCTCGCCTCCGCGCTCCGCCAGGTCGAGTTGCTCAAGGCCGACATTGCCCAGGCGGTCGCGGCGCAGGCGCGCGCAGCCGCGCTCCAGCATCAGGCCGAGCTGAACCTCGGCTACACCACCATATCAGCCCCGATCGACGGCGTGGTCGGCAACCGCACCCTGCGCACCGGCCAGTTCGTCCAGGCCGGCACGCAGTTGATGTCGCTGGTGCCCGCGTCCGGCGCCTATGTGATCGCGAACTACAAGGAGACGCAGCTCACCAATGTCCGCAAGGGTCAGCCGGTCGAGATCGCGGTCGACATGTTCCCGGGACAGGTGGTGCGCGGCCATGTCGACAGTCTCGCGCCCGCCAGCGGCCAGGAGTTCGCGCTGCTGCCGCCAGACAATGCGACCGGCAACTTCACCAAGGTGGTGCAGCGCATCCCGGTGAAGATCGCGCTCGATGCGACCGCGGTCGAATTGCGGCCCGGCATGTCGGTCATCCCGACCATCGCAACCTTGTCGCAACCCGGAGAGGCGCCGCGCTCCGGCGCCTCACCCAAGCTCGCTGTCGCCTCATTCAAATAGGTGATGTCATGTCCGATCTCGCGCTCTCCTCCCCGGCTGCTGCGCCCCGCGCGGCAGCGGCAGCTGCCGATCCCAACCGCGCCAGCATGGCGGTCTGGATTTCCATCATCGCCGCCATGATCGGCGCCTTCATGGCGATCCTCAACATCCAGATCACCAACGCCTCGCTGCTCAACATCGAGGGCGGCATCGGAACCGGCGTCGACAACGGCTCCTGGATCTCGACCTCCTATCTGATCGGCGAGATCGTGGTGATCCCGCTGACCGACTATCTCAGCCGGGTGTTTTCCTTCCGCAAGATCATCATCGGCTTCGCCACCCTGTTTGCGATCTTCTCGGTCGCCTGTGCCTTCACGCACGACCTGCCGTCGATGATCGCGATGCGCGGCTTGCAGGGCTTCTTTGGCGGCGTGCTGATCCCGATGGCCTTCACGCTTGTTTTCACCAAGCTGCCGAAGGCCCAGCAGCCGGTCGGCCTTGCCATGTTCGCGCTCGCCGTGACCTTCGCCCCCGCGATCGGCCCGACCATCGGCGGCTACCTCACCGAGAATTACGGCTGGCAGACCATCTTCTTCGTCAATGTGATCCCGACCGCGGTGATGGTCATCACGCTCTATTTCACGCTGGAGCGCCAGCCGATGCAGCTGCATCTGCTCCGTGAGGGCGACTGGCTCGGCATCGTCACGATGGCGATCGGCCTGTCGTCGCTGCAGGCCGTGCTCGAGGAAGGCAACAAGAACGACTGGTTCGGCTCGCCCTTCATCGTCAAGCTCGCGGTGATCGCCGCCGTCAGCCTCACTCTGTTCGTCTGGATCGAGCTCGTCGTCGAAAAGCCGCTGATCCGGCTGCGCCTGTTGACCCAGCGCAGCTTCGGGTTCGGCACCATCTCGGCCGTGTTCGTCGGCTTCGCGCTGTTCGGCTCGGTCTACCTGCTGCCGGCCTATCTCGGCCAGGTGCAGCGCTACAACGCCGAGCAGATCGGCCAGGTGCTGGCCTGGACCGGCCTGCCGCAGCTGATCCTGATCCCGCTGGTACCGAAGCTGATGCAGCGCTTCGATGCCCGCTTCATTGCCTTCACCGGCATGATCCTGTTCGCGGTCTCCTCCTTCATGAACATCGCGATGTCGCTCGATTACTCCGGCGACCAGTTCTTCGTCCCGAACATCGTCCGTGCGGTCGGCCAGGCGATCATGCTGGCGCCACTGTCCGCCGTCAGCCTCGGCAGCGTCGCGCCGCAGGATGCCGCGGCGGCCTCCGGCATCTCCAACATGATGCGCAACCTCGGCGGCGCGATCGGCACGGCGCTGCTCGCCACCATCGTCACCAAACGCGAGCAATTCCACTCCAACATCATCGGCCAGTCGGTCGACCTCGGCCGCGAGGAAGTGCGCACCCGGATCGCCGAGGTCACCAACTACTTCCTCAGCCACGGCATCTCCGATCCGGCGACCGCGCATCACCAGGCGATCGTGGCGCTCGGCAATATCGTGAAACGCCAGGCCCTGGTGCTTGGTTTCAGCGACACCTTTGCCGTGATCGGCATCGTGCTGGTGTTCGCCGCGATCGCGATCCTCCTGACCGGCAAGCCGAAGAACGCCGCTGGCGGCGGCGCGGCGCATTGATCGCTTGTTGATCTCTTGTTGATCTCTTGGGCGACGGCCGAAGGTCGTCGTCCGCTCAGCTTGCTTCGCGCAGCTTGAAGCGCTGGATCTTCCCGGTCTGGGTCTTCGGCAGCGCCTCGACGAAGGCGATCGCGCGCGGATATTTGTACGGCGCGATCGTCGCCTTGACGTGATCCTGCAGCAGCTTGACCTCGACCTCGTCGCAGCGCGCGCCCTGCTTCAGCACGATGAACGCCGAGACGATCTGCCCCCGCTCCTCGTCGGGTGCGCCGATCACGGCGCACTCCGCCACATCGGGATGGCCGAGCAGCGCGGCCTCGACCTCGGGACCGGCGATGTTGTAGCCCGCCGAGATGATCATGTCGTCGGCCCGCGCCACGAACGACAGCCGGCCGTTCTCGTCGCGGACGAAGGCATCGCCGGTGATGTTCCATCCGTCGCGGACATATTTGGTCTGCCGGGAGTCGGCGAGATAGCGGCAGCCGGTCGGACCACGCACCGCCAGCTTGCCGACCTGGCCCGCCGGCAGCTCGTTCATGTCCTCGTCGACGATTTTGGCCTCGTATCCTGAGACTGGCGTGCCCGTGGTGCCGCCGACGGCGCTGCCGGTGCGGTTGGTGATGAAGATGTGCAGGAGCTCTGTGCTGCCGATGCCGTCGAGGATCGGCTTGCCGGTCTTCCTGGTCCAGCTCTCGAACACCGGCGCCGGCAGCGTCTCGCCGGCCGAGACGGCGAGCCGCAGCGACGACAGATCGGCGCCCTTGTCCATCGCGGCCATCATCGCCCGATAGGCGGTGGGCGCGGTAAAGCAGATCGTCGCCTTGTAGGTTTCGATGATCCGGATCATCTCGCTCGGCGCCGCATTCTCCAGCAGCGTCGCGGTGGCGCCGAAGCGCAGCGGGAAGATCGCGAGCCCCCCGAGGCCGAACGTAAACGCAAGCGGCGGCGAGCCGACGAACACGTCGTCGGGTGTGACCTTGAGCACTTCCTTCGCATAGCCGTCGGCAACGATCAGGAGATCGCGGTGAAAGTGCATGGTCGCCTTGGGCTCGCCCGTCGTGCCCGACGTGAAGCCCAGTAGCGCAACGTCGTCGCGGCCGGTCTTCACCGCATCGAACTTGACCGGCTTGTTCAGCGCGATCCGGTCGAGCTCGGCGTCGTGGTTCTGCGTGCCGTCGAAATTGACGACCTGCTTGAGGAATTTGCTGGTCTTGGCGCAGGCCACCAGTTCATCCGCGATGCGGCTGTCGGTCAGCGCCAGCGAGATCTCGGCCTTGTCGACGATCTTGGCCAATTCGCCGGCGCGCAGCATCGGCATGGTGTTGACGACGACGGCACCGGCCTTGGTCGCCGCGAGCCAGGCCGCGACCAGCGCCGGGTTGTTGCCCGAGCGGATCAGCACGCGATTGCCGGGCTTGACGCCGTAATTCTCCACCAGCGCATGCGCCAGGCGGTTCGACCAATCCGTCAGTTCCTTGTAGGTGCGCTGGCGGCCATTGCCGATCAGCGCGATGCGATCGCCCATCCCCTGCGCGACGATGCGGTCGGTCAGCTCGACCGCGGCGTTGAGATAGTCGGGATATTTGAATTCGGGCCGGTCGAGCACGAGCTGCGGCCATTGCTCTGATGGCGGCAGGTTGCGCCGTGCGAAATCGTCGACATGCCCGGATGGGCCGAGCCCGGGAAATTCACCTGACATTCGATCGCCCCTCGCTTTCCATCCAGAAAGGCCAAGACCAATATCGAGAAGACCAATATCGAGAAGACCAACATCAATATCGAGGACGCCCGGCAGCGTTCTAACCGCCAATCATTTTATACTTAAAATAGTTCGGCGCAAGGGTGGAAATCGCGGGGCAATCGCCCGCCGATCCTTCACAACCTCAGATTTGCGTAAGCTGCTTCAACCGCGCGACCATCGCCGAGCCCGGGTCGGCGAGCGGCGCGATCGCGGTGAAATGATTGGCGTCGGGCACAACGCCGAACCGCGTTGCAACGCCCGCTTTGCCCCAGACATCGACGACGGTCCGGCTCTGCCGGTGATATTCCGCGCTCTCGGCGCCGCCGACGACGGCATCGAGCGTTGCGCCGGCAGGCGGCGCCCAGAACAGCGGGCTCGACGCCCGTGCTGCGGCGCGGTCGAGGCCAAGCGCCTTGTTGATGGAGGTGCCGACCAATGGCTCAAGCTCGAACAGGCCGGAGATCGCGTAAGCAGTCCTGACCAGGTCCTTCGGCAGCAACGCATCAAAGGCCGGCCAATCGGTCGCGAGCATGCATGCGGCAAGATGTCCGCCTGCGGAGTGTCCCGACACGACCAGCGGCCGGTCGAGCCTGGCCAGCTCGCGGCACGCCGCACGCATCTCGCCGATGATGTCGCCGACCGTAACATTGGGACACAGATCGTAGCTCGGCACCGCGACGCTGATGCCGTGGCCGTTGAGCCCTCGCGCGCAGTGGCTCGATGACGAGCCGTCGAGTGCCTGCCAGTAGCCGCCATGGATGAAGACCACGAGCGGCCCGTCACGATCGCCTTCGAACAGGTCGATGACGTTGCGGCTGCCCGGACCATAGGTCAGCCGCCGCGGCGGATGCTGCTCGCGATAGGCCGCGGAGTCCCTCGCCCAGCCGGCCATCAGCGCCGGATTTTCCGGCACCCGCGCCCGGTTGTTGTATTCGACCTCGTAATCGACCTCAGTCACGGCTTAAGCGTTCCTCGCCTTGGCGGAGCGCTGCGCTGAGCCCTTGGCCTTGGCGAGCAGCCGCATCAGTTCGCGGATATCCTTCGGCGAGAGATCGCCGAAAATATCGGCGATCCACTTCTCGTGCTCGGCGGCCATCTTGCGGAATTCGGCGCGGCCGAGTTTTGTGAGCCGGATGAACTGCACGCGGCGGTCCGTCTCCGAGGTGCGGCGATCGAGATGGCCTGATTCAACCAGACGCTCGACCAGCCCGGTGACGTTGCCGTTCGATACCATCATCCGCTTCGACAGGTCCGACAGCGTCATGCCGTCGGACACCTTGTCGAGCTGGGCCATCAGGTCGAAGCGCGGCAGCGTGACGTCAAATTTCTCGCGCAGCCGGCTGCGCACCTCGCCTTCGATCAGCGTGGTGCAGGTCAAGAGGCGCAGCCACAGCCGCAGCTCGGTGCCGTGATCGTCGGGCAGTTCGACGGCTTTGGTTTCGGAATCGAGGATCATGCGGCGATCGTGCCTCCGCGGCGGGTTCCGGTCGGACCAATTGTTTTGAGCTTCAAGCAATTCGCGGCGTCCCGCAAGGACAATTGCGAATCGTGCCTGATCCGTCTGGGCAATCCTGCAATTTCTTTATACTTCAAGCAATTGGCGCGGCGCTTGCATGGGCAGCGCCTGCATGATGCGCGACGATCGCCCTGACGCGATGCCACATCGCTTGCAGCGGTTGCGCGCGTCAGACTAAGCTGAGGCCAATTGGGCCGAAGCCGAAACATCAAAGCAGTGGTCGGGGGAGAGACATGAAACAATTGACGAAGCTCGCGGGATTGGCGGCGCTGCTGGGTGTCGCCGTCACCCCGGCGACCGCGCAGGAGAAGATCAAGATCGGCGTGCTGGTCACAACGTCGGGCCCGGCCGCGGCGCTCGGCCAGCAGGTCCGCGACGGCTTTGCGCTCGCGATCAAGGACCTCGGCGGCAAGATGGCCGGCCGCGATGTCGAGATCGTCAACGCCGACGACGAGCTCAAACCCGATGGTGCCGTAGTCAAGGTGCGCGGCCTGCTCGAGCGCGACAAGGTCGATTTCGTGGTCGGCCCGATCTTCTCCAACATCCTGCAGGCGATCCACCGCCCGGTCACCGACAGCAAGACCTTCCTGATCAGCCCGAACGCAGGCCCCTCCAGCTACGCCGGCAAGGAGTGTAACCCGTTCTTCTATGTCACGTCGTACCAGAACGACCAGGTGCACGAGATCCTCGGCAAGGTGGCGCAGGACCGCGGCTACAGGCGCGTTTACCTCCTGGTGCCGAATTATCAGGCCGGCCGCGATTCCGTCGCCGGCTTCAAGCTCGACTACAAGGGCGAGATAACAGAGGAATCCTACACGCCGCTGAACACGCTGGATTTCCAGCCTGAACTCTCCAAGATCGCCGCGCAGAAGCCGGACGCGCTGTTCACTTTCATGCCGGGCGGCATGGGCGTCAATCTCGTGAAGCAGTACAAGCAGGCTGGCGCCACCGTGCCGGTGCTATCCGCCTTCACCGTCGACGAATCCACCCTGCCCGCGCAGCAGGACGCAGCGGTCGGCATGTTCGGCGGGGCGAACTGGGCCCCAAACCTCGACAATCCCCAAAGCAAGAAGTTCGTCGCCGCCTATGAGGCGGCCTACAACGGCGTGCCCGGCACCTACGCCATGCAGGCCTATGACGCGGCGCTGTTGATCGACAGTGCCGTCAAGGCCGTGAAGGGCGATCTCTCCAACAAGGAGGCGGTCGCCGCGGCGCTGAAGAAGGCCGACTTCACCTCGCTGCGCGGTAACTTCAAGTTCAGCAACAACGGCTATCCGATCCAGGATTTCTACCTCACCAAGGTCGCGAAGCGGCCGGACGGCAAATTCCAGACCGAGATCGTCGAGAAAGTGTTCTCGAATTATGGTGACCGCTACGCCAAGGACTGCGCGGCAAAGTAAGCCACTCAAAGCGTTTTCGAGCGAAGCGGACACCGGTTCGCGTGAAGAAACGCGTCAAACGGAGATATGGAGGAAGCATGAGCATGAAAGACGAGATCGCCGGCATCACCCGCGCCAATGAAGGCATCCAGGGCATATCCTGGAGCATCCTCGGCCAGACCTACGTGCCGAAGAGCCGCACCGAGCATTCATTCTCCTGGCACGCCACCTTCCCGCCGGGCACCTTCGTTCCTCCGCATATCCACCCCGACCAGGACGAGTACCTCTACATCCTCGAGGGCAAGCTCGACTTCATGCTCGACGGCGCCGACGAATCCGCAACTCCAGGCGATCTGGTGCGCCTGCCGATGGGCAAGCCGCACGGCATCTTCAACAAGTCGCAGCAGCCGGCCAAGACGCTGTTCTGGGTGTCGCCGACCCGGAGGCTCTACGACCTGTTCTGGGCGATCCACAACATGAAGGAGCAGAACCCGGATGACGTGGTGCGGCTCGCCGCCGAGCACAACATCCACTTCCTGCCGCCGCCTCCGGCGTAGGCGGGGCACCGGCTCTTTCCCCTCATCCTGAGGAGCGCGGAACGCGCGTCTCGAAGGATGAGGCCACCGGCAGGCCTCATGGTTCGAGACGGCGCTGGCGCGCCTCCTCACCATGAGGGTCTGCGATACGAACCTTGGGAACGTCCTCCCCTTCAGCAGTACCTCCTACTGCCGCGCCACCACGCGCGCGGCAAAGCCGGCCTTGGCGGCATAGCCGCGGACGATCGCCTCGCGGGCTTCGTAGTTGAGGATGGTGTCGACGTCGGTAAAACCTTGCGGCGCGAGCTGCTCGACGGCGTCGATCACGCCTTCCGGCCCGCCGCGGCGGTTGGAGGCGACGATGTCGGCGGTCATCGGCAGCCGCTGCCGCTCATAGGCCGCCAGCGCCTGCCGCGGATGCTCCGATCGCGCCAGCATGTCGGCCAGGCAGCGCGCATCGAGGATGGCCTGCGATGCGCCGTTCGAGCCGACCGGATACATCGGATGCGCGGCGTCGCCGAGCAGCGTGACGCGGCCGCTCGACCAATACGGCAACGGATCGCGGTCGCAGCACGGATACTCCCAGAATTCCGGCGTCGCGTTGATCAGTCCGGTGAAGTCGACCTGCGGGATCGTGAAGCTCGTGACATAGGGCGTCATCTCGTCGCGCCGGCCGAGATTGGACCAGCCCTCGCGGCGCGGCGGCGGCGAGGTGCCGTCGCCGATCCGCACCAGCACCGCCCAGTTGGTGAGGCGGCTTGCCGGGCTCGAGCCCGGCGCGATCGGATAGATTACGGCCTTGGCGTTCAGCCCGCCGGCGATGATCATCGAGCGCCCGGTCAGGAACGCCGGCCAGTCGGTCGCGCCGCGCCACAGCATCAGGCCATTCCAGCACGGCCCGCCCTCGTCCGGAAACAGCGTCTGCCGCACTTTCGAATGGATGCCGTCGGCGCCGATCAGAATGTCGCCGCGCGCGGTATGCACATGGGCGCCGCTGCGGTCGAAGAAATAGGCCGAGACGCCGCCCTCATCCTGGGTGAAGGAGCCGAGCCGGCAGCCGGTGTGGATCGCATCCGCGCCGAGCCGATCGATCACGGCCTGATGAATCACGCTTTGCAGGCGGCCGCGATGGATCGAGAATTGCGGCACGTCGTGGCCGGCATCGAGCCCGCGCTTCTCGTGCCAGACCTGCTGGCCATGTCGCGTCAGATAGAACAGCTCATAGGTGCGGATCGCCACCTTGTCGAGCTTGTCGAGCAAGCCAAGCCCCGCCAGCTCGCGGATCGCATGCGGCAATGTGTTGATGCCGACGCCGAGCTCGCGGATCGTCTCGGACTGCTCGTAAAGCTCGCAACTGATACCGCGCGAGCGCAGCATCAGCGCAGTGGTGAGGCCTCCGATTCCGCCTCCGACGATAATCGCCTTCATCGTCCTCACCTCCACTCACAACAGGACGCTTTTACGCTTTGGCCTAGGGTCGCATGCCCGCTCGCCCGGCCGCAAGCAGGTTTGTCGTCTGGGACTTGGGCGCGCCCGCGATGATTGGGCTTAGGCTTAACATTACTTCAGCGAACTCCAATTTATCCCCGTCACCCTGAGGAGCGCGGAACGCGCGTCTCGAAGGGTCGACGGGCCACCAGCGGGGCCGTTCATCCTTCGAGGCTCGCCCAGCGGCGCAAGTGCGCGGCAAGGCTCGCACCTCAGGATGACGAAACTGGTAGGAGCGCATTCCCGTCACTCCGGCACCACCGCAATCGCCTGGATTTCCACCTTGGCG
Source organism: Bradyrhizobium pachyrhizi (assembly GCF_001189245.1). Lineage (GTDB taxonomy): Bacteria > Pseudomonadota > Alphaproteobacteria > Rhizobiales > Xanthobacteraceae > Bradyrhizobium > Bradyrhizobium pachyrhizi. The sequence goes on from NZ_LFIQ01000117.1 coordinate 136,251, forward strand.
CGATCCTCGATCAGGCCGGCAACCTGGATCGCGGTCATCGCCGGAAAGCGCCGGCCAATGATGTCGCGATAGACCGTGCCGATCTCCTTCAGCCGCGCGGAATATTCCTTGCGGTCGAGCAAGTACCAGGTCATCGACACGATGTGCTCGGGCCCGGCGCCGCCGGCGGCGGCAACCGCGACGATGTTGCGCAAGGTCTGGCCGATCTGCGCGACGAGATCGTCGGTCTCGAACACGCATTGTCCGTTCCAGCCGATCTGGCCCGCGATGAAGAGCTGTTTGCCGCGCGCGGCCATGCCGTTGGCGTAGCCGACCGGCTTGGCCCATCCTTCCGGTTGCAGGATCTCGATCATCTCAATTGCCCTCGAAGGCCGGTTTCTGCTTGGCGGCGAACGCCTCGAAGGCGCGGCGGAAATCGCCGGTGACCATGCAGATCGCCTGCGCCTGCGCTTCCGACTCGATCATCTCGTCGACGCCCATCGCCCATTCCTGGTTGAACATCGTTTTCGTCACGCCATGCGCGAACCACGGCCCATCCGCGAGCGAGCGCGCCAGGTCTTGCGCGGCGCCGGCGAGCTCCGCCGGCGGAACCAGACGGTTGTGGAAGCCCCACGCAAAACCTTCCTCGGCGCTCATCGCACGCCCGGTGTAGAGCAGGTCGGCCGCATGGCCCTGCCCGATCACGCGCGGCAGCAACCCGCACGCGCCCATGTCGGCGCCGGCAAGGCCGACGCGGGTGAACAGGAACGCGGTCTTGGCCTGCGGCGTCGCCAGCCGCAGGTCGGACGCCAGCGCCAGCATCGCGCCGGCCCCGGCGCAAATGCCGTCGATCGCAGCGACGATGATCTGCGGGCACTTGCGCATCGCCCGCACGACCTCGCCGGTCATCCGCGTGAAGGCGAGCAGGTCCGGCATCGCCATCCGCGTCAATGGCTCGATGATCTCGAACACATCGCCGCCGGAGCAGAAATTGCCCTCGGCGCCGGTCAGCACGATGGCGCGGACATCGGAGGCATATTTGAGGTTGGTGAAGAGATCGCGCAGCTCCTCATAGGACTCGAACGTCAGCGGGTTCTTCTTGTCCGGCCGGTTCAGCGTGATGGTCGCGACACGGCCGCTCGCATCGACCTGCCAGCGGAAGTGCTTTGCGGGATAATCCTTGAACGGCCGGAGCTTTGCTTTCATCTCGGACATGACGTGTTCCTTCACCCGGTAAGGACTTCGCCGCCGGCGACCGCGACGGCTTGTCCGTTGATTGACGATGCGCCCTCGGCGGCAAGCCAGAGGATGGCGTCGGCGACCTCCTCCGGCGTCACCAGCCGCTGCATCGGATTGACCTTGGCAAGCGCGGCGCGCGCCTCCTGCGCGCTGCGGCCGGTCTTGGCGACGATGTTCGCGGCGGCATCCGCCACCAGCGGCGTATCGGTGTAGCCGGGGCAGACCGCATTCACGGTGACGCCGCGCCGTGCATATTCCAGCGCCAGCGAGCGCGTCAGGCCGATGACGCCGTGCTTGGCCGCGACATAGGCGGAGACGTAGGCGTAGCCGGTAAGGCCCGCGGTCGAGGCGACGTTGATCACCCGCCCGCGGCCGCGTTGCGCCATGCCGGGCAGCACCGCGTGCGTGACGAGGAATACGCTGGAGAGATTGCTTGCCAGCATATCCGCCCACAGCACGGCGTTCGTCTTGTCGAACGGCGCGCTGCCGGCCTTGCCGGCATTGTTGACGAGGATATCGATCGGACCCGCCTCGGCCTCAATCTGCGCGACGCCTTTGGTCACCGCAGCCTCATCGGTCACGTCGATCGAAACCACGGCGCCCGAGTGCTTGCCGAGCGATGCCGCGGTCGCCTTCAACGCATCGATCCGGCGTCCGGCGATGCTGACGCGCACCCCGGCCTCCGCGAGTGCGATCGCCGTCGCGGCACCGATGCCTGAACCGGCGCCGGTCACCAGCGCATGGGCGTTGGGCCAGAAGCGTGTCATGCCTTCCCTCCCGCCGCGGCGCGCTCCAGATTGGCCTCATATTGCGATTTGCCCGACAGATACTGCTTCGGCCAGGCGATCTGCTTGACGCCGATCTTCGCAGCCTCATGCAGCGTCCAAGCCGGATCGGCGAGATGCGGCCGCGCGATGGCGCAGAGATCGGCGCGGCCGGCGGCGATGATCGAGTTGGCGTGATCGGCCTCCGAGATCGCGCCGACCGCGATGGTGGCGATGCCGACCTCGTTGCGGATCTTGTCGGCGAACGGCGTCTGGTAAAGCCGGCCATAGACCGGATGGTCGTCGGCCCAGACCTGCCCCGAAGAGCAGTCGATCAGGTCGGCTCCCACCTCCTTGAACAGCTTGGCGAAGGCCAGCGCATCCTCGGGCGTGTTGCCGCCCTCGGCCCAGTCGTGACACGACAGGCGGACTGACATCGGCTTGTCCTCCGGCCACACCGCGCGGACGGCTCGGAACACCTCCAGCGGATAACGCGCGCGGTTTTCGATCGATCCGCCATAGTCGTCAGTGCGGCGGTTGGTCAGCGGCGACAGGAAGCTCGACAGCAGATAGCCGTGCGCGCAATGCAGCTCCAGGATATCGAAGCCCGCGGCCGCAGCGCGCCTGGCTGCGGCGACGAACTGGTCGCGCACCTCGTCCATCTCGGCGCGGCTCATCGGCTCCGGGATCTGGCCGTCGGGCAGATAAGGCACTGACGAAGCCGACACCAGCGGCCAGTTGCGGTCCGGCAGCGCTTCGTCCATGCCTTCCCAGGCGACGCGCGTTGAGCCCTTGCGGCCGGCATGGCCGAGCTGGATGCCGATCCTGGCGTGCGAATTCTGGTGCACGAAGTCGACGATGCGCTTGTAGGCCGCCGCCTGCGCGTCGTTCCAGAGACCGCAGCAGCCGGGCGTGATCCGCGCCTCCGGCGAGACGCAGGTCATCTCGGTAAAGAGAAGGCCGGCGCCGCCGAGTGCGCGGGAGCCGAGATGCACCAAATGGAAGTCGGTCGGCACGCCCTCCTCCGCCGAATACATCGCCATCGGCGAGACGATGATCCGGTTGTGAAGCGACAGGCCGCGGATGTGGAACGGCGTCAGCATCGGCGGCGTGACGCGGTCGTTGGTCGCGGCCACACCGCTGCGCTCCGCGAACCAGCGCTCATAGCCCTCGAGCCAGGTCTTGTCGCGCAGCCGCAGGTTCTCGTGGCTGATGCGCTGCGAGCGGGTCAGCAGCGAATACATGAACTGCTCCGGCTCCAGCGTGTCGGCATAGCGCGAGCCGACCACCTCGAACCATTCCATCGCGTTGCGCGCGGCGTTCTGGATCCGCGCCACGTCGACCCGGCGCAGCTCCTCGTAGGCCTTGAGCACCGCGGGAATGCTGTCCCGCGTCGTGCCGTGGATCTTGAACTGGTTGGTGAGCTCGATCGCATCCTCCAGCGCGAGCTTGGTTCCCGAGCCGATCGCGAAATGCGCGGTGTGGGCCGCATCGCCCATCAGCACGACATGGCTGTTGCCGTTGAACGCGGTCCATTTGTCGCAGATCAGCCTGGGGAACGACAGCCAGGCCGAGCCGCGCAGATGCCGCGCGTTGGAGACCAGATGATGCCCCTCGAGGATTTCCGCGAACACATTCTCGCAGAACGCGATCGAGTCGCCCTGCTCCATCTTGTCGAGACCGTGAGCGAGATAGGCCTCCTCGGTGGTCTCGACGATGAAGGTCGCCGCGCCCTCCTCGAACTTGTAGATGTGCGCCTGGAACCAGCCGTGCTCGGTCTTGCGGAAGTCGAAGGTGAAGGCGTCGAACGGCCTGACGGTGCCGAGCCAGATATAGCGGTTCGGCCGCATCAGCATGTCGGGCTGGAACGTCTCGGCATATTTGACGCGCACCTTCGAATTGACGCCGTCGCACGCCACGATCAGATCGGCGTCGGGAAATTCGAGATCGGAATTCACCTCGCGCTCGAAGATCAATTCGACACCAAGCTCCTCGGCCCGCGCCTGCAGGATGTTGAGCAGCCGCTTGCGGCCGATGCCGACGAAGCCGTGACCGGTGGTGCGCATGCGCCGGCCCTTGATCAGGACCTCGATGTCATCCCAGTGGTTGAAGGCCTGCTCGATCGTGTCAGCAGTGACCGGATCCCACTTGCGCATGTTGTCCATGGTCGCATCTGAAAACACCACGCCGAAGCCGAAGGTGTCGTAAGGCCGGTTGCGCTCGACCACCGAAATGACGTTCGCGGGATCCAGCATCTTCATCAGGATGCCGAAATAAAGCCCGGCCGGCCCGCCTCCAATGCAAACGATACGCATGGCGTTCTCCCGTTGGCTTCGGCGGGTTGGGGGTGCCGACGAGGCACATTCCCCCTGGAGCCGACGGTGGATATTATTTTATACTTAAAATAATTGTCAAGGGAGTTGGCGCCGCACCCCACGCTGTCGTCCCGGCGCAGGCCGGGACCCATACGCCGCAGCAGATGTTGTCGACGGGACTCGTCGTTCCAGCAACGTACAACAATGACAATCTGTGGTTATGGGTCCCGGCCTGCGCCGG
>NZ_LFIQ01000117.1:140798-158294 GCF_001189245.1 Bradyrhizobium pachyrhizi
ACGGCGGATTTCGCCGTGGATGTGCGGGATAGTGCCGACGTCGACGCCGCGCGTCGGCTCGTCGAAGATGATGATCGAGGGGTCCTGCACCAGCGTCTTGGCCAGCACCACCTTCTGCTGGTTGCCGCCGGAGAGCTCGATGATCCTGGCCTTGCGCTGCAATGCGCTGATCTTGAGCCGGTCGACCCAGTAGCTGGCGAGCTTGCTGCGCCGCGCGCGCGACAGCAGGAAGCTCCAGCCTTTTCCGGTGGCGAGGCTGCCGATATAGACGTTGTCGTCGACCACCATGGTCTCGAAGAAGCCGTTGGCCTTCCGGTCCTCGGTGATGTAGGCGATGCCGTCATTGATCGCCTGCCGCGGCACGCGGTAGCGGATCGGCTTGCCGCGCAGCCGGATGGTGCCGCCATTGACCAAATTGCGCTTCAGCGCGCCGTAGATGATCTTGGCGATCTCGGTGCGGCCGGAGCCGATCAGGCCGGCGATGCCGACCACCTCGCCGGCATAGACCGAGAACGACATGTTCTTGACCGCCATGCCCATGGTGACGTTCTCGACCGTCAGCACCTTCTCGCGGCGTTGATGGGTCTTCGCTCTTCCGCCATAGACCGCCTGCGCCACCTCGCGGCCGACCATGTGCTGCACCAGCGCGTCGCGGGTGAGCTGCCTGGCCGGCGCCGTGATCACCAGCTTGCCATCGCGCAGCACGGTGATGCGGTCGGCGATTTGCAGCGATTCCTCCAGCGCATGCGAGATGTAGATGATCGAGACGCCGCGGGCGCGCAGGTCGCGCACCAGATGGAAGAAGTGGACGATCTCCTCCGGCGTCAGCGACGCGGTCGGTTCGTCGAAGATGATGATGCGCGCCTTGTTGTAGATCGCGCGCGCGATCTCCACCATCTGCTTCTTGGCGGTGCCGAGCAGCGCCACTGGCGTTGCCGGATCGACGTGGAAGTTGAGCGACTGCAACAGCTGCTGGGCCTGGATGTTCAGGGTGCGGAAGCGCGTCAGCAGCTTCTCGTTGCCGAGCTCGATGTTCTGGGCGGCGGTCATGGTCGGCACCAGGCTGGTCTCCTGATAGACCATGCAGATGCCGGCATTGAGCGCGTCGCGCGGCTGCTCGAAACCGGTCGGCTTGCCGTCGAGCAGATAGTCGCCGGAGGTGAGCTGGATCGCGCCCGCGATCGCCTTGCACAGCGTCGATTTGCCGGCGCCGTTCTCGCCGACCAGCGCATGCACCTCGCCGGGATAGAGGTCGAAATTGACGCCCTCGATGGCGTGGACGCCGCCATAGATTTTCGAGCCGTTGGTGATCCGCAGCACCGGCTCGCGGGCTGCGGAGGTCTCTGCCGTCTTGGCGCCGGGGGCCGCCTGCATCACACCGTCATTCATCGCAGCTCTCCCGTAGTGCGCAGCAGGCGTCCGGCGCCGCGCGCCGCGATCACGACGCCCGATGGCGTGGCGCAGGCGGCGGTGATGCCATGGAAGCGGCCGCCGGCGCGGCTGTGCAGGCTGTCGGTCGCATCGCCCTCGGCGTCGAGATGCACCAGCAGACCGTAGGAGCGCGGCGGCGCCCACGGCTTCTGGATGCCGAGCGCCTTGACGCTGCCGATCTGCATCGGCTCGAGGCAATCGCTGCCGCCGGCGAGCGCCGGCGCGACCCAGTAATCCGGCGGCATCGTCGCCATCATCTCCTCGCGGAAATCGTCTTCCTTGAGTACGAACTCGATCAGATGGGTGCGGCGGGCGAAGATGCCGAGCAGCATGCCGCCGTGGCCGTCCGGATGCAGCCGCGCCGGATAGCCCGGCATGTTGGCGGCGACGGTCTCGCGCGGACCAAGCCCGTTGCCGCCGAGCGCGAACCGGCTGAGGCGATGCGCCCAGCTCTCGGTGAGCCACAGGCTGTTGCCGTCGGCCGAAACACTCACGCCATAGGGATAGGGCAGATCGCGCAGCAGCACCTGCGGATTGTCGAGCCCGGCGCCGCAGCCGATAAGCCGGCCATTGGCGCGCTTCTCCATCAGGTCGTGCCGCCATTCACCCGGGCGCCGGCCGGCGCTGCCTTCGACGGCATAGATGCGGCCATCGGGCGCCGCCGTCACCGACAACAGCCCCGTGAGCGCGCCACCGCCGGCGGCCTCCAGCCAGCGCGGATCGGGCTTCGCCGGATCGATCGCGGCAAGGCCCCTGCTCGCGACGCAGACCAGCAGGCGGCCGTCCGGATGCAGCGCGAGCCCGCCGGCATCATCCTCGAACTCGGCGACGACTATACGTATCGACAAGTCATTGCCGCCGAGCTTCAGCACCCGGCGTCCGACCGAGACATAGACCGCGCCGTCGGCGGCGGCGATCACGTCGTCGACGCCGGGCAGCGGCTCGCCGATCGGGGTGGCGGTGTCGAGCCGGTCGTTCGGGCTCAGCGCGCCGTCGAGCGGCGGGATCGCGTTCTGGCCGCCGTCGCGGTCGATGACGCTGCGGACGTCGCGCAGCAGATGATCGAAAAATCCCATTACGTCGTCACCCTGCTCTTTGCGCCCCAATAGGCATCGTAGCCGGTCCAGCTGTCGTCGACGCCATCGAGCTTGATGCGGCCGATCCGGTTGTTCTCGAGCCCGCCGAGATAGAGATAGCCCTGGTGCTCGCGCATCGAGGTCAAGGTCGAGTGCGAGATGCCGGTCGGGTCCCACCACGATTCCAGCGCCTCACCCTTCTCGTTGAACTTCAGCACGCAGCCATGGTTGAGCGCCGGCGCCAGCCACTCGTCGGTCGGCACCTGCTTCACCATGCGCAGGCGGAAGCCGGGTTTTCGCGCGGCAAGGTCGAATGTCGGCGTGCGGATGCCGACCAGCGCCAGCCAGTAGGTGCCGTCGGAGGCGCGGTTGATGTTGTCGGGATTACCCGGCAGCTCGTCCATCAGCACCTCGGTCTTGCCCTTGTTCGGCCCGTCGATCCAGTGCCGGAACACCTTGCACAGCGAGGTCGACGCGATCAGGATCGATTTGCCGTCATGCGAGACGCAGATCCCGTTCGGGAAATAGAAGTGATTGATCACCGTGCGCGTGGTCCTGGTCGCGGGGTCGTAGCAGACCACACGGCCGTTCGGCCGTCCCTCGAGGATGTCGAGGGTGTTGGTGGTCATCTCGTAGCGCGTGGTGCAGTCGCTGAAATAGATCTTGCCGTCGGGTGCGATGTCGAGGTCGTCGGCCATGCGCAGGCGGGAATCGTCATTCAGCTTGTACCAGGTGCGGTTGGTCTCGTCGGTGACCTTGAAGATGCGACCATCGGGTGCGACGCCGTAGACGCCCATGCCGGCGACGGCGACGATCAAATTCTCGTCGCGATCGAACTGCATGCCGAGCGGCCGGCCGCCGATATGGGCGAACACCTCGCGGGTCTCGAAGTTCGGCCCGGAGAAACGGATCACATTGCCGTCGCGGGTCGAGCCGTAGAGCCGGCCCTGGCGGTCGAGGATGACGTCCTCGGGCCCCTCGACCTGATCGACGCCGATCGCCTGCGCATTGATCAGCCGGTCGTTCTGCGCGTAGGGCGAGGTCGCGCCGGGCTGCACCGCCGGCGCCGAGGCGAGCGGCACGAAGGCCGGATTGACATAGATCTTCTGGATCGCCTTGCCGCGGTTCTTCGACCATTTGACGTCGATGCCGACGGCGGCGAGCAGGATCATGCCCGTCACCGCCGAGGTGACGTAGCCCGGGATGCCCATCCGCACGAGGCCGTTGATCAGGAGGAAGATGATCAGCGCGCCGATCATCGCCCGCCACACCGTGCCCTTGCCGCCGGCGAGCGACACCCCGCCGAGCACGACGGCGGTCAGCGCCTGGAATTCCCACCCCACGCCGGTGGTGGAATCCGTCGAGGCTTGCCGCGCGGCGTAGAAGATGCCGCTCGCCGCGCACAGCGTTCCCGACAGCACATAGGTCATGAACAGCATCACGCGGACGCGGATGCCGGCGTGGCGCGCCGCCTTGCGGCTGGCGCCGATCGCGGTGAGATGCCAGCCATAGCGCGAGCGCGACAGGAAGATGTGGCAGATCAACAGCACCACGAACAGCGTCGCCGCATTGACGGGAATTCCGAGCACGCTGCCGCCGCCGATGAAATCCCAGGCGTCGCTCTCGACCGAGTTGGTGGCGAACACCTGGGCGTAGCTGGTGTTGAGCAGGTTGACCGAGGCGCGCAGGATGATCAGCGTCACCAGCGTGGTCAGGAACGGCCGCGTCTTCAGGAAGCCGATCAGGAAGCCGTTGATGCTGCCGAGCAGCGCGCCGACCAGAAGCGTCGCCGGCACCGCGAGGCCGACCGGCCATTCGCGCACCAAAAGGAAGTACAGCGCCGCGAAATTGCACAGCGCGAAGATCGCGCCGACCGACAGGTCGATGCCGCCGGTGACGAGGCAGAAGCCCATCGCGAGCGCGACGAAGCCGAATTCGGCGAACAGCCGCAGCAGCGACACCGAGTTCTGCACCGAGGCGTAATCGGGAATGGTGAGCGCGAAATAGGCCCACAGCCCGATCATCACGGTGAAGGGAACCACCGGCTCGAACCACTGTTTCAGCAACAGCTCCGACAGCAGGAGCCGGGGTGAGAACCGCCGCACCGACGCGGCAAAGGAATCAACGGCCATCGACATCGCCAAAGCACCCTCTTGATTGAGCACGATCTTGCGGAGAGCCGGCTCACACTTCCCGGATCATGCTCATGGTCATGACGCGATCGGCCACCGCATCGCGACCTCGTCCCTTGATGAACACGCTCTCCTTGAACGCTGCGCGTCGGTCGGAGGGAAACCGGCTCCACCTTGCCGGATCGTGCTCTTTGATACAGCCGGCGCGGGAATGCCCCCCGCGCCGGCTGTCCGCGCCTTGTTAATTTTTCTTGGGTAGCGCGAAGCAGTTGGCGCCCGAGGCGTTCGACTTATCGAGCCAGATCGGACGCGTGTAATAGACGAGATTGCGGCTGCCCGGCTTCTCGCCTGATACCAGCAGGGTTTCGGCGGCGAACATCAGGTCGTGGCCCTGCTCGGTCGCCTTGTAGCTCAGGAACTTGTAGAAATTGCCCGAATTGACCTGATCGCAATCCAGCTGCGAGCCTTCACCCGAGGCGAACACCTTCACATCGTCGATCTTGCCGGCATTGCGGATCGCCTGCGCGGCGCCCGATTCCATGATGCCCCAGAACCCGATCGAGGCGCAGAGGTCGGGATGCTGCTGGATCACCGTCGCGGTGACGTTGAGCGCGGTGTTGGCGTCCCAGTTCGCGGCCTGGTTCGAGACCACCTTGATGTTCGGATCCTTGTTCAGGACCTCCATGATGCCGCCGACCTGATCGACACTGGCGGCCGCGGTCAGTTCGCCCTGCACGATCTGGACCTTGCCCGACTTGCCGGAGCCGGTGCCGCAAGCCTTGACGGCTTCGTTCGCCAGCATCCTGCCGATCTCGCGCCAGTCGGCGCCGACAAAGGCGCCGGACTTGTAGTTCGAGGACATGTTGATCTGGATCACATGCGTGCCCTGGCTTTCGGCGCGCTTCAGATCCTTCATCAACAGCGTGACGCTCGGATTCTGCACGATCAGCACGTCGGGCTTCTGATCGACCAGCGCGGTCAAGGCCTGCTGCATCGCCGACGGATTGTTGTTGGGATCGCGCACGACATATTTCATGCCGCGCCACTCGGCCTCTTCCTGCACCACCCGGCCCCATTCGTCGGACAGCGGCACGCCGAGCGCGATCGGCAGATAGGCGATCGTCTTGCCCTGCAGCGCCTTGTCGTACACCGCACGCAGCTCGCGGGCGGTCTTGGTGCCTTCCTCCTGCGCCGATGCCGCAAACGGCATCGCGGCCAGCGTCACGCCGGCTAGCAGGATCGTCCAGAATTTCGTCGTCGTCTTCATCGTCTCCCTCCACAAAGCAATTTCTTTTGATTGATTCATTTGGCGCGGCGGCCGGCTCAGTCGCCCTGTTTCAGTCGCCTTGCCGCGCGGTCTCCTCGTCGCGGGGATGCAGCCAGTTGTCGAGCACGATGGCGGCCAGCAGCACCACGCCCTTGATGATGTTCTGCACCTCGCTGTTGACGTCCATGATGGTGAAGGCGTTGAGCAGCGTGCCGATCAGGATGCAGCCGACCACGACGCTGAACACGCTGCCGCGGCCGCCGATCAGGCTGATGCCGCCGATCACGACGACGAGCACGACATCGAAGATCATGGTGCCCTGGGTGATCGCCATCTGCATGCTGCCCGTGGTGCCGACCCAGACCAGGCCCGCAATCCAGGCGAGCAGTGCAACCAGCACGTGCTCGAGCACGATCAGCGGCCGCAGCGCGACGCCGGTCAGCCGCGCTGCCTCCGGATTGTCGCCCTGCGAATAGATGAAGCGGCCGATCGAGGTGCGCGACAGGAACAAATGCATCGCGATTGCACAGGCCGCGAACACCAGGATCGGAACCGGGATGCCAAACAGCCGCCCGGCGCCGAGATACATCAGGCCCGGCGCATCCTTCGGCGCATAGACCACCCAGGCCGGCGCGATCCAGAAGGCGAGGCCATAGATCACGAAACCGGCAGCCAGCGTCACGAACAGCGCCGGCGCCTCGACGAAGGCGACCATCACGCCGTTGACGACGCCGATCAGCACCGCGACCGCCAGCGCCAGCAGCACTGCCGTGAAAACAGGCATGCCGTTCTGCATGTAGATCAGCGCGATCGCCCAGGACCCCGCCATGATCGCGACCTCGGAGAGGTCGATGCCGCGGCTGATCACGATCAGTCCCATCCCGAGGCCGAGCACGCCGAGGATAGAAATACTCCGCAACAAATTCAGGAGATTGGAGACGGTGGCGAAGCCGTTCAGCGTCAGGCCGAACACGATCAGGAGCGCGATGGTGATCAGGAGCACGATCTGCTCCTGACTCGGCTTCGCAAACATTGCTCCCAGGCGAGATGATGCCGCAGGGACAGCAACGCCGCGCGATGGCGATTGCACGCTCATCGTTTCCTCCAGGTATTATTTTGCTTGAGACTTTAAGAGTGCCGATTAGTATTCGTCAAATGCATTCGACGGATACGGATTGATCATTTCCATGCATGTACGCGACGTCGATCTGAACCTGTTCGTCGTGTTCGACGCGATCTATTCCGAGGGCGGCGTCAGCCGCGCCTGCTTCCGTCTCAATTTGACCCAGCCCGCGGTGAGCCACGCGCTGAGCCGGCTGCGCGCGATGTTCAACGATCCGCTGTTCGTGCGCCGCAACCACGTGATGACGCCGACCCCGCTGGCGCGGCAGATCATCACCACGGTGCGCCAGGCGCTCAACGGCCTCGAGACGACGCTGACCCACACCCACCGGTTCGATCCGGCGCAGACGCCGAAGCGGTTCGTGATCGGGCTGCGCAACAATCTGGAGGCGCCGATGCTGAGCGCGCTGATCAACCGCATCAGCACGGTGGCGCCGCTGGTCGAGATCGCCACCGTGCGCAGCGAGCGCAACAATCTCGAGCGCGAGCTTGCCGCCGGCACCCTCGACGTCGCGATCGATACGCTGTTGCCGCTGTCGGCGGAGGTGCGGCGCGAGCAGATCCTGACCGAACATATCGCGGTGTTCGCGCGGCGCGGCCACCCCGAGCTCGGCACCCGGCTCGACAAGAAGGCTTATTTGCGCATGGAGCATGTCTGCGTGACATCGCGGCGCAGCGGTCTGTCGTTCGAGGATTTTCAGCTCCAGCGCCTCGGCCTGACCCGCACTGTTCGCCTGACCTGTCAGAATTTCGCAACCGCCTGCCACGTCGTGAGCCGCAGCAACATGCTGCTGACCGCCTCGGAGAGCGCCGCCTCCGTGCTGGAAGATCCCGGGCTGCTGCAGTGCTTCCCCTGCCCGTTCCCGATCAGTCCGCACGTCAATTATCTCTACTGGCACGCCACCGCCGAGGACGACACCACCAATCAATGGCTGCGCGAGCAGTTGCGCGCCGCCGCGGCGCTGCTGGCCGGCAGCCAGTTCGGCCGCAGGAACGGGCGCGCGAAGATGCGACCCCGCGTGGGATATCCGGCGCCGGCCAGCCTCGCCGCCGAATAGCCGCGTCAGCCCACCACGCGGATCGGGTCCGAGCCGTCCCAAGTCGCGGCCACGGTCCTGATCTTCTCGAAGAACCGCCCCTTCGATCCCGAGACGTCTGAGATCTCGATCACGGTGCCGGCATGGCCGGCGGTGTCGAAATAGGCGAAGCGTCCCTTGGGGCCGCCGATCTGGCCTTCATGACCGACTGTGAAGCCTGCCGCGATGGCGCGGTCGTAGAGCGACTGGTAGTCCGTGCTCCAGTACGACATGTGCTGCAGGCCCTCGCCGTGGCGCGCCAGAAAATCCAAATACATCGACGGCGCGTCGTTGCGCTGTTGGATCAGCTCGATCTGCAGATCGCCGGAATTGGCCAGCGCGATCGACATCTCGACGGCGGAGTCCACGCCGCGATAGCGGAACCAATCGACCTTGACCGAGCGGATCAGGAAGAATGGCCCGACCCGCAGTGTCTCGGTCCAGAACTTCAGCGCCGCATCGATGTCGCGAACGACGTAGCCGTTCTGACAGACCTTGCCGAACAATGCACTCATGCGCCCTCCCCGCCGCTCACAAACCGCTGAGCCCGCTGTCGACCGCGAGCGTCTGCGCGGTGACATAGACGCTTTCATCCGACATGAAGAACAGCACGGCATAGGCGATCTCCCAGGCCGTCGCCTGACGGCCGAACGGGATATGCCCCTTGCCGCGCAACGGACGGCCCGCGCCGGCCTCGCGGCCGTTCGGGGTGTCGACCAGCCCGGGATAGACCAGATTGGCGCGGATGCCGCGCCGCGCGCCCGCATGTGCGATGTTGCGCATCAGGCCGCCGAGCGCGGCCTTGGAGGAATCATAGACCGCCATCTGCGATCCCGCCTTCAGCGCCGCGATCGAGGAGATGAACACGATCGAGCCGCCGTCTTCGAATTTCGGCAAGGCCGCGCGGCAGCACAGCATCGGACCGCGGACATTGACATCGTAGATTTTGTTCCATTCCTCCGCGCTGACATTGTCGAGCCCGGTCTTGCCGAAGGTACCGATGTTCAGCACCATGCCATCGAGCCCGCCCATCGTGCGATGCGCCTCGTCGATCATCCTGATGACGTCGGCTTCCTTGGTGACATCGGCGGCGATCGCGAAGGCGCGGCCGCCATCAGCAGCGATGCGCGCAACCGTGTCCTCGGCCGAGGCGCGGTTGAGGTCGGCGACCGCGACATGCGCGCCCTCGCGTGCGAACAGCAGGCTCATGGCGCGGCCGTTGCCGATCGGATCGGTCGCGGCATCGAACACGCGCTGGCCGCCGCCGACCACGAGGATGCGGCGGCCGTTGAGACGTTCCCTGCCCGGCGCGGCGCCCGACGATTCCGCGCTCAGCGGACGGACATAGCGCTCCGGCTTTGTGTCTTGCTTGGCCTCTTGCGAAATCTCCGACATCCCATCAGCCCCGCTTCTTGCCACCCTCATAGACCGCCATGCCGGCGGCCGGATCGAGATCGGTCTCGGTTGCCTCCGTCAGCCGCGCCATCATCATGTAGAAGCCGAGCGCGACGATCGCCTCGACGATCTCCTGATCGCTGAAATGCTCGCGCACCGCGGCAAAGGCCGCATCGCCGACGCGGACCTTCTCGACCACCTCGCGGCCGAAGCGAAGCAGCGCGCGCTCGGCTGCGTTGAGTGCAGCATCGTCGTAATCGCCGCGCTCGACGGCATCGATCTGCGCCTGGGTGACGCCGACGCCGAGCGCAATCGGCACGTGCTGGCGCCATTCATAGGCGCCGCCCTCGAGCTGCGCGGCCTGCAGGATCAGGAGCTCGCGATTGACCGCGGAGAGCTTCTGTTTGTGCAGGATCGAATTGCCGAGCCGCATCAGCGGAATCGCATTGGCCTCGGCATGGGCCAGCATGCGGAAGATGTTGAGCTTGACCGGCATGCGGTCGAACGCGGCGCGGATATCGCCGCCCGTCGTGTCCGGATCAATCAGGGGCAGCCTTGCCACGCGTCTCTCCCATTTTTCGCTTGTTCGTTGTTCTTGCCGTCGCTCGACCAGCTAATGCACCGGGCCGGCCGAGATCAAGCCGACCCGCTCGACATTGCCCGAATTGCGGGGTTCAGCCATGCGGTTCCGCGCTTGAATCCGCGTCCACGGGCAGGCATAAGGAGCGACAACTCCCTTAAAAAATCGCCTTGGCCCAAGGATTTGAGAAGGATTTACGATGCCCGCCTATCGCTCCCGCACCACCACCCACGGCCGCAACATGGCGGGTGCACGCGGCCTCTGGCGCGCCACCGGCATGAAGAACGAGGACTTCGGCAAGCCTATCATCGCGGTGGTCAACTCCTTCACCCAGTTCGTGCCCGGCCACGTCCATCTGCAGAATCTCGGCCAGCTCGTGGCCCGCGAGATCGAGAAGGCCGGCGGCGTCGCCAAGGAGTTCAACACCATTGCGGTCGATGACGGCATCGCGATGGGCCATGACGGCATGCTGTACAGCCTGCCCTCGCGCGAGCTGATCGCCGACAGCGTCGAATACATGGTCAACGCGCATTGCGCCGACGCGATGGTCTGCATCTCCAACTGCGACAAGATCACGCCCGGCATGCTGATGGCGACGCTGCGGCTCAACATCCCGACCGTGTTCGTCTCGGGCGGACCGATGGAGTCCGGCAAGATCGTGCTCAAGGGCAAGAAGCGCGCGGTCGATCTGATCGACGCGATGGTCGCGGCCGCCGACTCCAACGTGTCGGACGAGGAGGTCGAGGTGATCGAGCGTTCGGCCTGCCCGACCTGCGGCTCCTGCTCCGGCATGTTCACCGCGAACTCGATGAACTGCCTGACCGAGGCGCTCGGCCTCGCGCTGCCCGGCAACGGCTCGGTGCTGGCGACCCACGCCGATCGCAAGAGCCTGTTCGTCGAAGCCGGCCACCTGATCGTCGACCTCGCCCGCCGCTACTACGAGCAGGACGACGCCAAGGTGCTGCCGCGCAACATCGCGAACTTCAAGTCGTTCGAGAACGCGATGACGCTCGATATCGCGATGGGCGGCTCGACCAATACCGTGCTGCATCTGCTCGCCGCCGCGCGCGAGGGCGAAGTGCCGTTCACGATGACCGATATCGACCGCCTGTCGCGCAAGGTGCCGGTGCTCTGCAAGGTCGCGCCCTCGGTGCAGGACGTCCACATGGAGGACGTGCATCACGCCGGCGGCATCATGGCGATCCTGGGCGAGCTCGACCGCGCCAAGCTGCTCACGACCGACGGGCCGACCGTGCATGCCGCAACGCTCGACGATGCGCTGAACCGCTGGGACGTGGTGCGGACCACAAGCGACAAGGTACGCAACTTCTATTGCGCCGCGCCGGGGGGCGTGCCGACCCAGGAAGCCTTCAGCCAGGACCGCCGCTTCGACGAGGTCGATCTCGACCGCGCCAAGGGCTGCATCCGCGACGCCGCGCACGCCTATTCCAGGGACGGCGGCCTCGCCGTGCTGTTCGGCAACCTTGCCGAGGACGGCTGCATCGTGAAGACCGCCGGCGTCGACGAGAGCATTCTGAAGTTCTCGGGCCCGGCCCGCATCTTCGAGAGCCAGGACGCATCGGTCGAAGCCATCCTTGGCAACAAGGTGAAGGCCGGCGATGTGGTGCTGATCCGCTATGAGGGTCCGCGCGGCGGCCCGGGCATGCAGGAGATGCTGTACCCGACCAGCTATCTGAAGTCGAAAGGCCTCGGAAAGGCCTGCGCGCTGATCACCGACGGCCGCTTCTCCGGTGGATCGTCGGGCCTGTCGATCGGCCACGTCTCGCCGGAAGCCGCCGAAGGCGGCCTGATCGGCCTCGTCGAGGAAGGCGATATCATCGAGTTCGATATCCCGAACCGCAAGGTCAACCTCGCGGTCGACGATGCCGAGTTGAAGCGCCGCCGCGCAGCGATGGAGGCCAAGGGCAATGCGGCCTGGAAGCCGGCGGCGTCGCGCAAGCGCGCCGTCTCGACCGCGCTGAAGGCCTATGCGGCGTTCGCCAGCAGCGCGGCCAAGGGTGCGGTTCGCATCCTGCCGGAGTGATCGGCAACCGTTCGGCCACAGCCGCTTCACCTCTCCCACGGGAGAGGTGAACTTCCGATGCCGATTCGGCTCGGCTTACCCGCGGTGGTGACGAGGCGCCGACGTCAGCTCACGTGCAAGTCGGCCGCCTCGATCCGGATGCGGTCGGCATGCAGTGACCAGTCGCACAGCGATTGTTCCTGGCAAAACTTGACCTTGGCCATCTCGGTGGCCTGGCCCTCGCTCGAGGCGTCGATCTCAAGCGCACCCTGGCAAACCTCGCGCTCGCGGCCATTGCCGCCGAGCACGTCTTTCATGAAATGAACGACGAAGCGTGACATGGAACCCTCCCTGCTGCACCGGCAGAGCCCGGGGGTACCACGCTAGCACTAACACGAAAGGGTGGTGAGTTAATTCGGCTGGTACGTGTGCGACTGTTCGCAGCGGGAAGACTACGCGCCGGCCTGCGGCAGGCTGGCGGCAGCGATCGCGACGATCTGTGCAAGACGGCGGCCGATTTTGGCGGGCGCGTTGCGGAGCAATGACTGGACCTGTCGCATGAATGTCTTCCTTCCGTGCCCGGAATGGTCGGGCACAGACGGAAAATGGCGATTTCGGGCTAAGCCGTCGATATCTCAGGGAAAATAACAACGGACGTGTTGCGAGGCGGTCGTTCGGCAGTGGGTTTATTGCCTCGATCGAGGCTGCAACGAAGGAGATTTTCTCCGGTGTTTTTGCCCGCGCAACAACGCTCGCACGGCTGGCCGCTTGCGTGAGGGACGCACCCGCGGAACAGTTCCCTCCCCCGCGGTATATCTCTCCCGCAGGGCCGGCGCCTGCACGATTTCTGAATATTGGAAATGTACCCCTGAGTTGCCCGACGCGTCAAGTTGCCTGCTCGAACGCCGGCAGCCGCCAGCTCCTTTGCATGGGGTTGTTTTCGATATTTTTGGCCGCGCGCAGCCGCGGCCCCCGCAAGGGCAGGCCTGACCCTACCCCGGCATGAACCCGAACGCCTTCTCGAACCGTCTTGCGTAGACCGGCCAGACCTCGGGATTGATGATGCGCGGCGGGCGCTTGCCGTCGAGGGCGTCGAGGATCTGCTCGGCCGCGATCCGGCCCATGTTGATGCGCGCCTCGCGGGTGACGCCGGCGGTGTGCGGGCTCGCCAGCACATTGTCGAACTGCAGCAGTGGATGATCCGGCGGCGGCGGCTCCTTGTCCCAGACGTCGAGCCCGGCGCCGGCGATGCGTTTGTCACGCAGCGCTTCCTCCAGCGCCTTCTCGTCGTGGATGAAGCCGCGCGCGGTGGTGACGAAATAGGCGTGCGGCTGCATCAGCGCGAACTGGCGCGCGCCGATCATGCCGCGGCTGTTCTTGTCCAGCGGACACGAGATCGAAACAAAGTCCGCACGGCGCAGGAGATCGTCGAGCTCGACCTTCTCCCCGCCCCGCTTCGCCATCTCATCCGCCGTGAGATAGGGATCGTAGGCGATCACCTTCATGTGCAGGAGGCCCCTGCACAGCTCGGCGATGCGGCGGCCGACATTGCCGAGACCGACGATGCCGACGGTCTTCTCCTTCAGCTCGTTGCCGATCAGGTCGTTGCGGTTGACGTTGGCCTCGCGCCGCAGCCTGCGGTCGGACTGGATGATCCGCTTCGACAGCGTCAGCATCATCCCGAGCGCGTGCTCGGCGACCGAATTGGCGTTGCCGCCGGACTGGTTGACGACAAGCACGCCTGCCGCGGTGCAGGCATCGACATCGACGGGATCGAAGCCGGCGCCATTCGACGACACGATCAGAAGATTCGGCGCGCGCTTCAACAACTCGGCATGGGCATGGAAATGCGGCGCCAGCTCATCGCGGGCCGCACCGATCTGATAGGCATGCGCGTCGGCAAGGACGGGCGCGAACGTCGCCTCCGGCGTCTCGTTCTCCAGACGATCGAGCCGGACGTCCGGCCGCTTCTTCAGGATGTCGACATAGATCTCGTGGGCGAGGTATTTGACGTAGAATACGCGCTTGTTGTTGACGGTCATGTCTTCGGACAGCTTTCAGTTTGGGAAGCCATAGAATCGTGCGGGATTGTCGACGAGGATGCGGTGCCGGGCCGCCGCATCCGGCGTCCATTCCTGGAACAGCGTCAGCAGATGGCCGGCGTCGGGCATTTCGCCCTCGACCCGCGGATGCGGCCAGTCGCCGCCCCACACCAGCCGTTCAGGATTGGCTGCGACCAGTGCCTCGTGGAACGGCCGCGCATCGGGATAATCAGGGGCTCGCTGGCTCAGGCGATGCGCGCCCGACAGCTTGGCCCAGCACCAGCCTTCGTCCACCGCACGCAAAAGGCTCTGAAAGCCCGCGGTGTTGATGCCGGCGGCAGCATCGGTGCGGCCCATGTGATCGACCACGACCGGCAACCCAAGCGCCTTCAGCGTCGGGATAGTGTCAGGCAAATCCTTCACGTCGATCCAGAGCTGCAGATGCCAGCCGAGCTCGGTCATCACGCCCGCGTGCGTCTCGGCAACGCTCAAGGGAATGCCGCCGCGATAGTGCAGCTGTCCGCCGCGGAAGAAATGGTTGAAGCGCAGGCCGCGGACGCCGAGCACATGCCATTGCCGCAGCGTGCCTGCCGCCACATCGGCATCGGCCACCGCGACGCCGCGCAGCCGCGCAGGCTCGCGCTGCAACGCGTCCAGCATCGCCGAATTGTCGTGGCCGTGCGCGCTACCCTGCACCAGCACGCCGCGGGCGAAACCGAGCACGTCGAGCATGCCGAGATAGGTCGCGAGCGGCGCGTCCGGCGGCGTGTAGCTGCGATCGCCGGCATAGGGGAAGCGATCGGCCGGACCAAATACATGCGCATGCGTATCGCAGGCCTTCGGCGGTAGCTTGTCTCTGGGCGGCGTCACCGGACGCGGCGGCAGGCAGGCGGGAATCTCTGACGCAGCCATGTCCTATTCCGCCTTCATGCCGGCGGCCTTGATGATCGGCCCCCATTTGTCGTAGTCGGCCTTGATCTTGGCGGCGAACTTGTCCGGCGTGGAGCCGATCGGGATCGCACCGAGCTTGCCGAGACGCTCCTTCACGGCATCGGTGTTCACTGCCGCGACGAAATCATGCGAGATCTTGACGACGAGGTCGGCCGGCATGTTGCCGGGTCCGAGCAGCCCCCACCACACCTCGGTGTCGTAGCCCGGCACGGTCTCCGACATGCTGGGCACGTCAGGCAGGAACGGCGCACGCGAGCCCGTCGTCACCGCGAGCGCGCGAACCGTGCCGGCCTGCAGCTGCCCGACCGATTCCGGTCCGTTGTTGAACGACAGCGGAATTTGCCCGCCGAGCAGATCGTTGATCGCGGGCGCACCGCCCTTGTAGGGGATCGCACTGATCTCGATCTTGGCGAGATTGTTGAGCAGCTCGCCGGCCAGATGGGTCGAGGTGCCGTTGCCGGCATGGGCGAAGGACAGGCTGCCGGGCTTCGCCTTCGCCGCCGCGATGACGTCGGCGACCGATTTGAACGGCGAATCCGCGCGCACCAGCAGCACGTTCGGCGACGACGCCAAGAGCGAGATCGGCGAGAAATCCCTGAACGTGTCGTAGGGCAGCTTTGGATAAAGGAACGGATTGGTGGCGTGGCCGCTCGCCACCATGATCAGATTGTAACCATCGGGCGCGGAGGTTGCGATCGCCTGCGAGGCGATCACCCCGCCGGCGCCCGGCCGGTTCTCGACCACGATTGATTGCGTCCAGGTCTTCGACACCGCTTCGGCGAGCGTCCGCGTCAGCACATCGACGCCGCCGCCGGGCGGATATGGAACGAGAATGTGAACCGCCTTGGCCGGGAACGGCTGCGCGGACGCAAGGCCGGCCACAACCATGGCCGCCGCTGCAATGGCGGTCCGCCAGACCCATCCGGCCATCGACGCCTCCCGTCCCTTGATCGCTACCGTCCCTTTTTCGTTACGCCTGTATCGCACGTTGGCTCGGCGCCGCGATGGCCGAATTCCGCAGATCGCGTTGCGGCCGCGACATGTTGACAATCGCAGGCACCGCGTCAAGTTTCGTGCGGCAAGCGGCCATCAGCGTCGCGCGAGCAGGGAGAACAGGATGGCGGCCGCGGAACAAGCCTCGTCCAAAGATAAAGGCCAGTCGGCGACCAGCTGGCACGGCATCGTGCTGCAGACGCTGAAGCGGAACGAGATCAAGCTCGTGCCCTATGTGCCCGATCGGGTGCTGACCACGCTGATCAAGGATCTGCACGCCGATCCCTATTTCAACACGTTTCCGACCGCGCGCGAGGAAGAAGCGGTGGGCATCGTCTCCGGTGCCTGGATGGCGGGAATGCGCGGCGCGGTGCTGATGCAAACCTCGGGCTTTGCCACGCTGGCCAATGTGCTGGCCTCGCTTGCGGTGCCCTACCAGATCCCGCTGATCATGTTCGTCTCCGAGCGCGGCACGCTCGGCGAGTTCAATTACGGCCAGGCGCTGGTCTGCCGCACCATGCGCCCGGTGCTGGATTCGCTGGCGATGGAACATCACACCATCACCCGGCTCGACGAGCTCGAATTCATCGCCGACCGCTCGATCAAGCAGGCCGTCACCACCCAGGCGCCGGTGGCGCTGATCCTCTCGCCGCTGTTGACCGGCGGCAAGACCTTCGACAAGTGAGATCAGCCATGACCAGCACCCACGCGCGCAACACCAAGGTGATGAACCGCTTCGAGCTCACCCAGCGCCTCGTCGCCGGCCTGAAGGACGAGGCCGTGATCGGCGGCATCGGCAACACCAATTTCGACCTGTGGGCCGCCGGCCATCGCCCGCAGAATTTTTACATGCTGGGCAGCATGGGCCTCGCTTTCCCGATCGCGCTCGGCGTCGCGCTGGCGCAGCCGAACCGCCGCGTGTTCGCGCTCGAAGGCGACGGCTCGCTGCTGATGCAGCTCGGCTGCATCTCGACGATCGCGACGCTGGCGCCGAAGAATCTCACCATGGTGGTGATGGACAACGGCATCTACCAGATCACGGGCGCGCAGCCGACGCCGGCCGCCGGCCATGCCGACCTCGTCGCGATCGCGCTCGCCAGCGGGATCGCGAACAGCTCCTGGGCCGCCGACGAGGACGATTTCGAGCGGCTGATCGAACAGTCGAAACAGGCCTCCGGCCCGACCCTGATCGGGGTGCGCATCGACGACAAGCCCGGCACCGGGACGACGCGGCGCGATCCCGTGCAGATCCGCGAGCGGTTCATGAACGGGATGGGGGTACGGCAGCTGCTCTAGATAAGAAGGCGCCTGCAACCTACGTATCCGTCACTGCGAGATGCTCGCGACAAAATTGCAGAGCTATTTTTGCGCTGAAGCGGCGAAGCAATCCATCATTCCACACATGCGG
>NZ_LFIQ01000117.1:158304-161075 GCF_001189245.1 Bradyrhizobium pachyrhizi
CGGCTGTGGCCGCTCAATTCAACCTCAACTCGGTGATGTGCCGCGGATCCGGCGCGAGCTCGCCGCGTTCGACGCGCTTGACGATGTCGGTCAGCGCGGCATTGGCGTTACACGCGATGCCAAGCTTCCCGCCTTCGCGGACCACGAGGCCGTTGAGGAATTCGATCTCGGTGCGGCGGCCCTTTTGCATGTCCTGGCCCATCGAGGGACGCTGTGCGGATGAAGTGCGCTTGGCATCCTTGAAGCGCTGCTCGTCGCAAACGCGCGCTGCGGCCTCATCCCCCTCGCCGGCGCGGGCGATGGTCTCCGGCGGCAGGTGCAGGATCTCTTCCAGCTGATAGCCCTGCGCCTGGCCGACGCGGATCGCCTCGCTGCCGAGCCGCGTCGAGAAGCGGCGCAGCGGCTCGCTTTGCAGCACCTCGCCACCCGCCAGACCAGTACAGGCCGAGAGCCCGTTGCCCATCACGTTGGCGACGAGCTTGGACCAGCGCTCGCCCCAGAGATTGGAGGTGACCTTGGTGCTGTCGGAATAACCGACCAGGCGGCAGACTTCCTCCGCCCGCGCCGTGATGCGGCCGTGCACCTCGCCGGCGCGAAACACGGTGTGCGCTGCGCCGCCCTTGCCGGCTCCGCGGTGGATATGGCCCGGCTCCGGCAGATTGACGGTGATGCTGCTCGCGATGCAGCCGAGCGTCTTGCCCCAGCCGACGATGCCGGCGATGGTTTCCTCGTTCATGCAGTTCTGCAGCGACACCACATAACCGTCCGCCGCCAGATATTGCCGGATCAGCATGGTGGCCCAGGCGGTGTCGTAGGACTTCATGCAGACGAAGGCGATATCGACCGGTTTTTCCTTTGCCAATTGCTGCGCGTCGGTGACATCGAGTGCGCGCACCGGCACCGAGAATTCCGCGACGTCCATCGCATGCGTGACACGCAGGCCGTGCTTGCGCATGTGCTCGACATGCGCGGGCCAGGGGTCGATGAAGGTGACGTCCTCCCCCGCCTGCACCATATGCGCACCGGCGTAGCCGCCGACAGCACCCGCGCCGACGATCGCGATCTTCCGACCCATGCTTCCATCCCCTGCTCTTGATTGAGACGAACGCTGGCTGCGTCCATCCGTTGCGGACCAGTCTAGGGGATCGCGGCGTCAGGCCAACCGGTCCTTTCATGAAAAAGCTGGGCGGTGCCATGCCGGTAATCATGGGACCCGCGAAAATCCCCGCGGACGATGGGCCCGCGAGGATGTTCGTAGTCAGAAGTCTCGACGCGATCAGTCGATGATCTTGACGATCCGGCGGGTGCGCGGCTCCACGATCACGCGGCGATCATTGACGACCGCGTAGCGATACTCGGTGTAGCGCGGCACCGGACGCAGCACGACGGTGTCGGGCAGCGGCTCGCCGACCACGACGCGTTCACGCACCACCACCGACGGCTCGTTGCGCGGGATCGAGGTGATCACCGCATTCGGGATCTCGAGGCCGGCGCCGACCGCGGCACCCACCGTGCCGCCGACGATCTCGCCGACGGGCCCCGCGATTTCGCCGCCGGCCCGCGCACCGTTCGCGGCGCCCGCCGCAGTCGTGGACTGCGCGAAGGCCGAACCGGATGCGAGCAGCGACGCTGCAGCGACAAGGGACACAGCAAAACGCTTGTTCATGATTCTCCTCCTCCGAATTGATCGATGCCCCCTCAACATCGCAAGCGACGAGAACGTTCCGGTTCCAACGCTGCAACTCGCGCAACTCCAGTTCCGCGCGCAATTCGCTTGATTCCGGCACGAACGAAAATGCCGCTCCGGACAATGTCCGAAGCAGCATTCATCCTGGGTTCAGATTCAGAAATCGCGCAGAACAGACCGCGCGGCGCGCCGTTCATTCCGGCAGCCTTTGATCGGCTCGCCGTCTTGGAGCTCGCCGTCTTGGCGGCCGTGCAGCCGCTGGCTTGATGCGGATTCGCATCGTCCCGCCCTTGGACTCGATCTCGAACGCGTTGGTCCTGCGCACCAGCTCGCCGAGGGTGCGGAAGCCGTAGGTCCTCTGATCGAAATCCGACGCGAAATTGGCCAGCTGCCGTCCGACCTCGCCAAGCGTGACCCAGCCGTCCTCGCTCGCCATCTGGCTGATGACCTTCTTGATGATCGGCGTGGCGGCCTCGGGCGGCTGCAACGGCTGGGCCCGCACGGCCGCATCCTGATTGCTCGGCGCGCCGCCGCGCAGATTCTCGGTGTAGACGAACCGGCGGCAGGCCTGCCGAAAACTCTCCGGCGTCTTCTGCTCGCCGAACCCGAACACGTCGATACCGTGCTCGCGGATGCGGGCGGCAAGCCGGGTGAAATCGCTGTCCGACGACACCAGGCAGAAGCCGTCGAACCGGCCGCTGTGCAGCAGGTCCATGGCGTCGATCACCAAGGTGATGTCGGATGCATTCTTCCCGGTCGTATAGGCGAATTGCTGCTGCGGAATGATGGCGTGCTTCGACAGGATGTCGGCCCAGCCCTTGGATCTGGGATTGGAGAAGTCGCCGTAGATGCGGCGCACACTGGCCTCGCCGATCTTGGCGATCTCCTCGAACAGCCCATCGGCGATCTTTGCAGATGCGTTGTCGGCGTCGATCAGGACGGCCAGACGAGGCGAACGGAGTTCGGAAGGCATGGCATTTCTCGGCTGGGACAGGATGAATGGACAATTACGCAGACAGCCGCGGAACCGGCGCAGCCGTCGTATCGGAGCACATCGCGCGTCCCAAGCATAGGCGGCATCGCC
>NZ_LFIQ01000117.1:161085-180548 GCF_001189245.1 Bradyrhizobium pachyrhizi
AGCCTTGAGGCGGCGAGGTCAGATCACCTCGCCCAAGTCGATCGCCCGCCTGGCGAACTCGATGGCCTTCTCGGCGGTGATCGCGTCCGCTGTGGTCGTCGCCTCGTCGCGCACCGACGGCGGCGAAGCGATCCGGATCTTCTTGCCGTTCGAACGGCGGATAGTCGCGCGCCAGCGATCGACATCGCGCCGGTAGGCGTCGATCACAAAATCCCGATAGGTGACGCCGCTCATCAGCGGCTGAATCGATGCCGCTTCGACAGTGAGCGGCCGGCTTGCGATGTCGCGCACCATCTCGACAATTGTCTCGACGGCATGCTCACGCGCGACGCCGGTCGCGTCCCTGAGCAGATAGTTCACCGCCGCGCCGATCTGCGCCCTCGCGCGATCGTCGCTCGCAAAATCCAGATCGGCCTGAACTGACATATGGGGAAAACGCCTCCGCCCGACGCAACATCGGATACCTCCAGGCATCCGGCACCTTGCAACCACGTGACGTTTAGTCAGCTCCCCATTAAAGCCGGATTATCCGTTAGCCCCCGATTTCTCGGATGCCGTTAACCGGCTCTTGATGCCGCTTCGCAGGATGCCCGACGCGGCAAGATGGTCGGCCGGATCACGGAAGGTCCGGGCTACGCGCCGATGTGTCCGCGGGCCCGTCCGGTGCCGCAGCCCCGCCCGCGCCGTCAATTCGTGCGTGATCAGCAATTGACATATCACTGCTATCCGTGTGACATTTTATTAAAAGGGGCCGACAAGAGCCCATCAATCTCTACTTGGGGAGGCAGCAATGACCATTTCCGACGTCACCGCGGCAGCCGGAAGCCGGGCTCCGGCCGTTGCGCGAACCGCGCAGGCGCAGCAGGTCGCCGATATCGCGGCGCGGCTCGAACGCCTGCCGCTGACCTCCTATCAGCGCTGGATCTTCGGAATCATCGCGACCGCGTGGTTTTTCGACAGCATGGACCTGGCCGCGCTCACCTTCGTGCTCGGCTCGATCCGCCAGACCTTCGGCCTGTCGACAGCGGAAGCCGGGCTGCTGTCCAGCATGAGCTTCCTCGGCATGTTCGCGGGCGCCGCCTCCGCCGGCCTGCTCGCCGACCGCTTCGGCCGTGCCCGCGTCTTCCAGGTCAGCATGATCTTCTGGGGACTGGGCAGCCTGTGCTGCGGTCTGTCCACCACGGCGACCGCGCTCGGCGCATCCCGCCTGCTGCTCGGCTTCGGAATGGGCATGGAGTTTCCGGTCGCGCAGTCGATGGTCTCGGAGATCATGCCGGCGCGCAACCGCGGCCGCTACATCGCGTTCCTCGAAGGATTCTGGCCGCTCGGCTTCATCGCGTCGGGCCTGCTGACCTACTTCGTGCTGCAGGTCGCCGACTGGCGCTGGGTTTTCATCCTGCAGGCGATCCCGGCCGTGTTCGTGCTGGTCGTGCGCCGCTACGTCCCGGAATCGCCGCGCTGGCTCGCCTCGCACGGCTATTCCGAGCGGGCCGAAGCGACCGTGCGCAATATCGAAAGCAGGGTCCGCGACCGTCTCGGCGGCAAGGACCTGCCGCCGGTGCTGCGCCAGGCGGCTGCCCCCGTCTCCGAAGTGACGGGCCTGAGAACGCTGTTTTCGGGCATCTACGCCAAGCGGACCACGATGTTGTGGACCCTGTGGTTCTTCGCCCTGCTCGGCTTCTACGGCCTGACCACGTGGCTCGGCGCGCTGCTGCAGGCCAAGGGCTTCCCGATCACCAAATCGGTGTTCTACACCATCCTGATCTCGCTCGCGGGGATCCCCGGCTTCCTGGTCTCGGCGTGGCTCGTCGAATCCTGGGGCCGCAAGGCGACGCTGGTGATGAACCTGCTCTGTGGCGCGATCGCCTGCCATTTCTACGGCTCGGCGGCGGACCAGACCCAGCTCATCATTGCCGGCCTCTGCATGCAGTTCTTCCTGTTCGGCATGTGGTCGGCGCTCTACGCCTATACGCCTGAACTGTACCCGACCCATGTCCGTGCGACCGGAACGGGCTTTGCTTCCGCGGTCGGCCGAATCGGTTCGCTGATCGGCCCCTATGTGATCGGCGTGATCCTGCCGGCGGCCGGACAAGGCGGCGTGTTTGCGCTCGGCGCCGGCGCATTCGTGGTGGCGGCGCTTGCGGTGCTGTTGCTCGGCGAGGAAACCCGCGGCCGGACGCTGGAAAGCATTTCGCACTGATGGGCGCGCGGCGCGCCGTCCGATTCGACGCGGCGCCGATCGACCGGCCTTGTCATTGCCATCGAGCGTGTGAGATATCTGCTGTACAGCAGCACTCACGATCCTGATGGTAAATTCGAGCAAACGATCCAGCACGGTGCGCGCGCGCACAGCAGGGAGCCGCCGGCCGGCACGGCAATCCTCCGCCGCCGGCGACAAGCCGCGCGGTTCCGCGCCGGCCCCTCTTCCGCAAAGCGACGTCACGCTCACCGATCGCGCCTATGCCGAGCTGGAAGAGCTGATCGTGACGCTGCAACTGCCGCCGGGCACCGCGCTCTCCGAGCTCGTGCTCGCCAAGCGGCTCAACATCGGCCGAACCCCGATCCGCGAAGCCTTGCAGCGCCTGTCGCGCGACGGCCTCGTCAACATCCTGGCCCGCCGCGGTGTGCTGGTGTCCGAGGTCGACCTCAGGGCCCAGCTGCGCCTGCTGGAAGTGCGGCGCGAGCTGGAACGGCTGATGGCGCGCGGCGCCGCCGAGCGCGCCACCAGCGAGCAGCGCACGCAGTTCTCCGAGATCGCCGCCGGCATGCGGCGCGCGGCGGAGAAATCCGACGACCTGCTGTTCATGCGGCTGGATCACCAGTTCAACACACTGATCTCTGCGGCGTCGCGCAACGAGTTCGCCTCCCGCGCCATGGGCCTGATGCATGGCCTGTCGCGCCGGTTCTGGTACCAGCATTACAAGGAAGCGGCCGATCTGCCGCTGGCGGCGCGGCTGCATGCCGACGTCGCCGAAGCCGTCGCCGAGCGCCGCGTCGACGCCGCGGGCGCGGCCTCCGACAGCCTGATCGATTACATCGAGAGTTTTGCCCGTTCGACGCTGTAAGAGCGTTCAGAGCTCGACGACCGTGCGGATCGACCGTCCGCGCCGCAGCGCCTCGAAGCCGTCATTGATGCCGTCGAGCGTGCAGCGGCCGGTGATCAGTTCGTCGAGCTTGAGCCGGCCGTCGAGATAGGCCTGCGCCAGCAAGGGAAAGTCGCGCCGGGGCCGCGCGCCGCCATAGCTCGAGCGGCGAAATCGCTTCTCGCCCATCAACGCGCCCCAGCGAAAACTCACATCCTGCGTGACGTCGATCTTGCCGAGCCAGATCACCTCACCGCCCGGCCGCACCGCCTCCGCGGTCTGCCGGAACGCCTGCGGATGGCCCGCCGCCTCAAGGATGACGTCGGCTCCCCGGCCGCACGTCGCCTGCTTTGCGAACTGGACCGGATCCTCGCGGGCCGCGTTGACGACGTGCGTGGCGCCGAGCTGCCGCGCGAGGCCAAGCTTTGCATCGTCGAGGTCGACCGCGATAACAGCACCGGCGCCGGCAAGCCGGGCGCCCTGCACCGCTGCCAGCCCGACCGCGCCGCAGCCGGTGACCATCACGGTATCACCGTGACCGATGGCGGCGACGTTCAGCGCGGCGCCGACGCCGGTCATGACGCCGCAGCCGATCAGGCACGCGCGGTCGAACGGGATGTCGTTCGGCACGACGATCGCCTGCTGGGCCGGCAGCACGACATATTCCGAGAACGCGCCGAGGAACATCAGGTGCGCCAGGTTGCGGTCGTCCGCGAGCCGCGCCTTCGACGCGCCGTCGAAATGCACGCCTTCCGCGCCCCGCGCGAGATAGGTCTCGCACAGGATCGGCTGCGCGCGGTCGCAGTGAAAGCAATGCCCGCAATGCGGATTCCAGGACAGGATGACGTGATCGCCGACGCTGATGTCGCGCACCGCACTGCCGATTTCCTCGACCACGCCTGCCGCCTCGTGCCCGAGGATCATCGGCAAGGGATAGCGCAACGATCCGTCGATGACTTCGAGATCGGTGTGACAGAGCCCCGCGGCACGCACCTTCACCACGACGTCGGTCGGCATGGGCGGCGCAAGCGATACGCGCTCGACGGAAAGCGGCGTTCCGCCTTGATGCAGCACCGCCGCGCGACAGGTCAGGGTCATCTCAAGAATTCTCTGCCGGGGGCATCAGCACGGGGGCTCAGGCCGTCTGTCCGGAGCGCAGCGCCGCGACCGCCTCGTCGAGATCGGCCGAGGAGAGCTCCCATTCATTGTCGAAATTGGCGACGACGCGCCGCATGAAGCTCTCGTGTAACGCTTTCGCAACAGCGGCATCGTGCAGATGGTCATAGAGCAGCGCGAAGGCCAGTTGTGCCGGCTCCGGCCCCTCGTAGCTCCATTCAAAACCGTGTTCGGTGAGACGAAGCTGGTCGTAATGCGGTGACAGCGGCTTGCCATCGACCAGCACCGAAATGCCGTCGATGGTGCGGTCCCCGGTATAGCTCGCCATCGGATCCTCCCTGTGCTGCAGCATCATATCAGGAACTCGGTCAGGATCCTGGCGGGCGCATCTTGAGGTCCTTCTTGACGACCTCGGGGAAGATCCACATCGCGACGGTTGCGAACACACCGAGGAAGGCGACCGCATAGCTCGGTCCCTGCTGTCCCAGATAGACCATGAAAAAATACCCGCAGGCTGCCGTGGCGAGGCACGCCAGCGACAGCATGAGCTTGATGTGGCTTGGCATCGAGACCTCCCTTCAGGTCATCCAGTTGTGAAACGACGGTGCCGCCACGCGGACCAGCAGCGCAAGCGCTACGATCATGGCGCAACAGGACAGCCGCAATCCCGCGCGTCCGTCGCGCCACCATTCCGGCAGCGCCTGAAACAACCCGGGCAAGAACAAGAACAGCACGCCGCCCACGACAACGACGGTGGTCCAGCGCAATTCGGCCAGCGCGAATGCCAGCGTGCCGGCGAGCAGCATCACCCATAGTGCGGTCGTGATCGTCACTGGCAGGACTGCGCGCCCGCGCAGCGGGTACATGCCGGCCAGTTGCAGGAAGCCGATGCAGCATACGCTCCACAGCAGGCCGAACCAGGCGAGGCCTGCGAGATTGGGTTCAAGCTGCGGCATGCGGCACCGATTGCTCCTTTGCCACGACCCGCGGCGTCCGCGCCGTCCGGCGCATATCGGTCTTCACGTGGCGCGTGCTGTAGCCGTTGAAGATGTGACCAAGCAGGCCGCGATTGAGGTCGGAGGTGCCGAACACATAGTCCATCACCGGGAAGGTCAGGTTCATGTTCCGCTCCATCATGATCGACTGGTTGTGATGGGCGGTATGGTGCCGGCGGATGGTGTTGACGAAGGGCATGTTGCGCACGAAGGCATTTTCCTCGACGTGGCAGCAGAAGTGCATGAACTCGTAGATCAGGTACATCGAGGTCGTCGTGGTGATCAGCAGCCAGCCGGTGTTGGCCGAGATCACAAGGCCCGCGATGATCGCCGGCGGGATCGACATCAGGGTAAACACCACGAGCGCATAGGGCGGGAAGAAGGTGACGCGCCAGTCGTGATGATCGGCGAAGCGCATCTCCTCCTCGGTGAAGAACTGATGGTGCATCAGCGTATGGCGGCTGTAGATCGCGCGCAGCAGGGGCACATTCGAGGGCCGGTGCATGACGAAGCGATGCACCGCCCATTCGAAGAAGTTTGCGATCAGGAAGATTACGGGAATGGTGAGGTATTCCCACCATTTCACGTCATGCACATTGGCCAGATAGACGTACAGCGCCGTGAAGCCGATCGTGTAGATCAGCACGACATGCAGCCAGCCATTGTACCACCCCACCACGCGCTCGCGGTAGGTCGCGCGATATTTGCGCTGGCGGTCGGTCATCCCTGTTGCAGCCAACTCCATCGCGAGGTCCTCCGTCATTCTGATCTGATATATCAGTAGCACATCAGGTGCGGAAGGCAAGCTTCGTCAGCCGCGCGCGGGTCCGGAAAAGAAGATGGTGCGCGGAACCCGCTCAGGACCGATCAGGGAAAGCCTGGGGTGGTCTCGAGAACGGCCAACAACAAAAAACCGCCCCGGACGGTGTCCGGGGCGGCCATAGTATTCGACAGATTCAGAAGATCAGAGCAGGCCCGCGCCGCGGGCCCACTTGTACTTGGCACCGAGCACCTCGACCGGGAGTTCGGTCGAATAGGCGTAGGCCGGGATGCCGTGCTGGTAGAGATATTCGGCGGCTTCCTCGACCTCGACGTCGCCGGCGAGCGAGGCGACGATCGGCTTGACGAAGCCCTTGGCCTCCATCTCCTTCTTCACCTCGACCATGTTGCGCGCGAACACCATCGGCGGCGTCACGATGGTGTGCCAGTAGCCGAGGATCAGCGCGTGGATGCGCTCGTCCGACAGGCCGAGCTTGACGGTGTTGACATAGGTGATCGGCGGCTCGCCGCCGGTGATATCCACAGGATTTCCGGCCGCGCCGAACGGCGGGATGAACTTGCGGAACGCCGCATCGAGATCCGGCGGCATCTGCATCAGCGACAGGCCGTTGTCGACCACGGAGTCGGAGAGCAGCACGCCGGAGCCGCCGGCGCCGGTGATGATCAGGACGTTCTCGCCCTTCGGCGTCGGCAGCACCGGCACGCCGCGGGCGAATTCGAGCAGCTGCCGCAGGCTGCGGGCGCGGATCACGCCGGACTGCTTGAACACGTCCTCGTAGATCTTGTCGTTGCCGGCGAGCGCGCCGGTGTGCGACGAGGCCGCCTTCGCACCGGCCGAGGTGCGGCCGGCCTTGAGCACGACCACCGGCTTCTTCTTGGAGACGCGCTTGGCGGCCTCCGCGAAGGCGCGGCCGTCCTTCAGATCCTCGCAGTGCTGCGCGATCAGGTTGGTGTTGGGGTCCTGCTCAAAGAAGGCGAGCAGATCGTCCTCGTCGATGTCGGACTTGTTGCCGAGGCCGACGATCGCCGACACGCCCATCTTGGCCGAGCGCGAGAAGCCGATGATCGCCATGCCGATGCCGCCCGACTGCGACGACAGCGCGGCGTGGCCCTTGACGTCATAGGCAGTGCAGAACGTGGCGCAGAGATTGGCCGGGGTATAGTAGAAGCCGTAGATGTTCGGCCCCATCAGGCGGATATTGTACTTCTTGCCGACCTCGACGATCTCGGCCTGCAATTCCGGCGCGCCGGCCTCGGCAAAGCCCGAGGGAATCAGCACCGCGCCGGGGATTTTCTTCTCGCCGCATTCGGCGAGCGCGCCAGCGACGAATTTCGCCGGGATCGCGAACACCGCCGTGTCGATCACGCCGGGCACGTCCTTGACGCTCTTGTAGGCCTTGTAACCGAGGATTTCGTCGGCCTTGGGGTGGATCGGGTAGATCTCGCCCTTGTAGCCGCCATTGATGAGGTTCTTCATCACGGAGTTGCCGATCTTGCCGTCCTCGGCGGAGGCGCCGATCACCGCAACGCCCTTCGGCTGCATGATGCGGTTCATCGCGGCGACGATCTCTTCGGTCGGACGCGGCGCCGGGCGCGGCTTGTAGTTGAAGTCGACGACGATGCGGACGTCGGCGGCGATCGCGTTCTTGCTGGTGGCGAACACCGGGTTGAGGTCGAGCTCGACGATCTCGGGGAAATCGCTGACCAGCTGCGACACCTTGACGATGACGTCGGCGAGCGCCTCGCGATTGACTGCCTCGCCGCCGCGCACGCCCTTCAGCATCTCATGCGCCTGGATGCCGTCGAGCATCGACAGGGCGTCGTCCTTGGTCGCGGGCGCAAGGCGGAAGGTGATGTCCTTGAGGATCTCGACCAGCACACCGCCGAGACCGAAGGCGACCAGCTTGCCGAACGAGCCGTCGGTGATCGAGCCGACGATCACCTCGGTGCCGCCGCCCAGCATCTGCTGGACCTGGATGCCCTCGATCTTGGCGTCGGCCTTGTACTTCCTGGCGTTGGCCAGAATCGTCTCATAGCTCTTCTCGGCCTCGGCGGCGCTCTTGACGCCGACCACCACGCCGCCGGCCTCGGTCTTGTGGAGGATGTCGGGCGAGACGATCTTCATGACCACCGGGAAGCCCATGTCGGAGGCGATGCGGGCGGCCTCGGCCGCGGACTTGGCGACACCCTCTTTCGGCACCGGAATGCCGTAGGCGTCGCACACCACCTTGCCTTCGGGCGCGGTGAGGCTCGTGCGCTTGTCGGCCTTGACCGCATCGAGAATTTTGCGGACCGCATCCTTCGAATTTGACATTGGCTTCCTCCTGGGACAGATTTCGTGGCATTTGGTATGCCAAAAACGCAATTGTCAAGGTCGGTCGAGGTCCAAAAAGATCGAAAAATATAGGCAGCTTGACATTCTGGTATTTGGCATGCCAAAAATCTAAGGTAATTTCTTCTGCTAAGAAGACGTCTCCAAGAGGAGGAGACGAGTCGTGCCAGAACCGAAACAGACCAAGGCGTCGCCCACCATGGCTGACACAGATATCGCCATCGTCCGGATCGCGCCGGAGACGAGCTTCAAGAACAAGGCCTATGAAGCCTTGAAGGAAGCGATCCTGAAGATGGACATCTACGCGACGCCGGAGCCGGTGATGCTCGACGAGCGCGCACTGTCCGAGCGCCTCGGCGTCAGCCGCACGCCGATCCGCGAAGCGATCGCGATGCTCGAGCAGGACGGATTCGTGAAGACCGTGCCGCGCCGCGGCATCGTCGTGGTCCGCCGCACCAAGGCGGAGATCGTCGACATGATCCGCGCCTGGGCGGCGCTGGAGAGCATGGCGGCGCGCCTGATCACGACCACCGCGCGCAAGAAGGACATTTCGGCGCTGCGCGACTTCTTCAAGGACTTCAGCGACGATCGCCTGCCGCAGGATCACGTCGAGGAATATTCCAAGGCCAATATCGCCTTCCACCAGGCGCTGATCTCGCTGTCGGAATCGCCTGTTCTGGTCGACCTCACCAATGACCTGCTGCTGCATGTGCGCGGCTATCGCCAGCTCACGATCGGCCGCAAGGACCGCACCGCGACCTCGCTGCCCGAGCATCTCGGGATCATCGAGGCGCTGGAAGCGCGCGACACCGAGCTTGCCGAGAAGCGCGCACGCGACCACACGCTTGGGCTTGCCGCCTATGTCGAGGCGCACGGCCAGGAACTTTTCACTTAACCACTCAAGTTCACACGCTTCAGACGACAATCAGATCGTCCGAACAAGAACGACCAGGGAGACGATGCCGATGCTGAATACCGCTACGAAGTCCGAGGCACCGGGCACCGAGCAAGAACTGACCGATGGCTTCCATCTCGTCATCGATGCGCTCAAGCTCAACGGCATCGACACCATCTATGGTGTGCCGGGTATCCCGATCACGGACCTGGGCCGCATGGCCCAGGCGGCGGGCATTCGCGTGCTCTCGTTCCGCCACGAGCAGAATGCCGGCTATGCGGCTTCGATCGCCGGCTTCCTGACCAAGCGGCCCGGCGTCTGCCTCACGGTGTCGGCGCCCGGCTTCCTCAACGGCCTCACCGCGCTCGCGCACGCCACCACCAACTGCTTCCCGATGATCCTGGTCTCGGGCTCGTCCGAGCGCGAGATCGTCGACCTGCAGCAGGGCGACTATGAAGAGATGGATCAGCTCGCGATCGCCAAGCCGCTGTGCAAGGCCGCGTTCCGCGTGCTGCACGCCCAGGACATCGGCATCGGCCTCGCGCGCGCGATCCGCGCCGCGGTGTCGGGCCGTCCGGGCGGCGTCTATCTCGACCTGCCCGCAAAGCTGTTCTCGCAGGTGATGAACGCCGACGTCGGTCAGAAGTCGCTGGTCAAGGTGATCGACGCCGCGCCCGAGCAGATCCCCTCCCCGTCTTCGGTCAAGCGCGCGCTGGACGTGCTGAAGAGCGCAAAACGCCCGCTCATCATCCTCGGCAAGGGCGCGGCCTACGCGCAGGCCGACGAGGCGATCAAGAATTTCGTCGAGAAGAGCGGCGTGCCGTTCCTGCCGATGAGCATGGCCAAGGGCCTGCTGCCCGATCTGCATCCGCAATGCGCGGGTGCGGCGCGCTCGACGGTGCTGAAGGAAGCCGACGTCGTCATGCTGATCGGCGCCCGCCTCAACTGGCTGCTCTCGCATGGCAAGGGCAAGACCTGGGGCGAAGCCCCGAAGAAATTCATCCAGGTCGACATCGAGCCGAAGGAAATGGATTCCAACGTCGAGATCGTCGCCCCCGTGGTCGGCGATATCGGCTCCTGCGTGTCGGCATTCCTCGACGCC
Organism: Bradyrhizobium pachyrhizi; assembly: GCF_001189245.1. Taxonomy (GTDB): domain Bacteria; phylum Pseudomonadota; class Alphaproteobacteria; order Rhizobiales; family Xanthobacteraceae; genus Bradyrhizobium; species Bradyrhizobium pachyrhizi. The sequence goes on from NZ_LFIQ01000117.1 coordinate 171,389, forward strand.
ATGGGCGCGAACTGGACCGCGGCGCCGTCCGACTGGCTCTCGACCGTCAGCAAGAAGCGCGACGACAACGTCGCCAAGATGGCGCCGAAGCTGATGAGCAACGCTTCGCCGATGGACTATCACGGTGCGCTCGGCGCGCTGCGCGCGATCATCGCGGAACGTCCGGACACCATCTTCGTCAACGAGGGTGCCAACACGCTCGACCTCGCCCGCGGCGTCGTCGACATGCACAAGCCGCGCAAGCGGCTCGACGTCGGCACCTGGGGCGTGATGGGCATCGGCATGGGCTATTCGATCGCCGCTGCGGTCGAGACCGGCCTGCCCGTGCTCGCGGTCGAGGGCGACAGCGCATTCGGGTTCTCGGGCATGGAGGTCGAGACCATCTGCCGCTACAAGCTGCCGATCTGCGTCGTGATCTTCAACAATGACGGCATCTATCGCGGCACCGACGTCAACAGCGCCGGCGACGATCCGGCGACCACCGTGTTCGTCAAGGGCTCGCGCTACGACAAGATGATGGAAGCCTTCGGCGGCGTCGGCGTCAACGCCACCTCGCCGGACGAGTTGAAGCGCGCGGTCAATGCGGCGCTGGATTCCGGCAAGCCGACGCTGATCAACGCGGTGATCGATCCGGCGGCGGGCTCGGAGAGCGGCCGCATCGGCAACCTCAATCCGCAGAGCGTTCTGCAGAAGAAGAAGTAACAGGTCCCCCTAACCCATCACTCCCTGCGGGTGCAGGGGCATATAAGTACGGAGCAAACATTATGACCAAGGCGCTGAAGGGCGTTCGCATTCTCGATTTCACCCACGTCCAGTCGGGTCCGACCTGCACGCAATTGCTGGCCTGGTTCGGCGCCGACGTGATCAAGGTCGAGCGTCCCGGCGTCGGCGACATCACGCGCGGCCAGCTGCAGGACATCCCGAACGTGGACAGCCTGTATTTCACCATGCTGAATCACAATAAGCGCTCGATCACGCTCGACACCAAGAACCCGAAGGGCAAGGAAGTGTTGACCGCGCTGATCAAGCAGTGCGACGTGCTGGTCGAAAACTTCGGCCCCGGCGTGCTCGATCGCATGGGCTTCCCTTGGGAGAAGATCCAGGCCATCAACCCGAAGATGATCGTCGCCTCGATCAAGGGCTTCGGCCCGGGCCCGTATGAAGACTGCAAGGTCTACGAGAACGTCGCGCAGTGCACCGGCGGCGCCGCCTCGACCACCGGCTTCCGCGACGGCCTGCCGCTGGTCACCGGCGCACAGATCGGCGACAGCGGCACCGGGTTGCATCTCGCGCTCGGCATCGTCACCGCGCTCTACCAGCGCACCCACTCCGGCAAGGGCCAGCGCGTCACCGCCGCGATGCAGGACGGCGTGCTCAACCTCGCCCGCGTCAAGCTGCGCGACCAGCAGCGCCTCGCCCACGGTCCGCTGAAGGAATACAGCCAGTTCGGCGAAGGCATTCCGTTCGGCGATGCCGTGCCGCGCGCCGGCAACGATTCCGGCGGCGGCCAGCCCGGCCGCATCCTGAAGTGCAAGGGCTGGGAGACCGACCCGAACGCCTACATCTACTTCATCACCCAGGCCCCGGTCTGGGAGAAGATCTGCGACGTGATCGGCGAGCCGACCTGGAAGACCGATCCGAACTACGCCAAGCCGCCGGCCCGCCTGCCGCGCCTCAACGAGATCTTCGCCCGCATCGAGCAGTGGACGATGACCAAGACCAAGTTCGAGGCGATGGAGATCCTCAACAAGGACGACATCCCCTGCGGTCCGATCCTGTCGATGAAGGAGATCGCGGAAGACCAGTCGCTGCGCGCGACCGGCACCGTGGTCGAGGTCGATCACCCGACCCGTGGCAAGTACGTCTCGGTCGGCAACCCGATCAAGCTGTCGGATTCGCCGAGCGACGTTCAGCGTTCGCCGCTGCTCGGCGAGCACACCGACGAAATCCTGCGCGAGGTGCTCGGCTTCAGCGATCACCAGGTCGCCGAGATCCACGACTCCGGCGCCCTCGACGCGCCGCGCAAGCAGGCGGCCGAGTAAAGGCTCGCACTCAAGCAAGACACGAATGGCCGCGGGAACCGCGGCCATTTTTGCTTGGAGCAGACCTTCAGGAATTGTCCTGTCCGGGTTTGCTACGTGGCCCTCATAGCCAGATTGGGACGGCACTGCCGTCCCGGCAGGTCCTCAGAACCTCAATTCTTTGCCGGTCCCGCTGTCGTGAGCTTCTCCATCACATCGCCAACGGTGAAGCTCGCCGCCTTGGCACGCGGTGGAAATTCTTTGAAGCTCTCGACGTACCTGGCGACGATCGCTTGCGCAGGCACTAGCAGAAACGCGCGGTGGGCGTGCCAGTCGCCATACAGCATGCTTGTCGGGCCCCGCTCGAAGGGGTCGGCGCGCAGATTGTACAACATAGGCGCACGCAGCTTTGTGAACTGACCCTGCCAGACGCCGAGAGGAGCTTGTGGACTTACTTCGGTGTGTTGCTCCATGAACGTCGCCTTCCAGTGCCCCACCCGCAGAGCCATCAGATCGCCATCGTCGCTCCAATAGAGGAACTCCTTGCGCGGCGATTCCTTGGCGTCGCCCTTCAGGAAGGGAAGCAGATTGAATCCGTCGAGGTGAACCTTGAATTGCTTGCCGTTGAGAGCCGTCCCCTTCTTCGTCCGTTCGACGAGATCGGTATCGCCGTTGGCGGCCGCGAAGGTCGGAATGAAATCCTCGTGGGCGCAGAGATCATTGACGATCGTTCCAGGCTTGATGACGCCGGGCCACTTGATCAGGCAAGGGACGCGGAAGCCGCCTTCCCAGTTGGTGGCTTTCTCGCCTCTGAATGGCGTTGTGCCGCCGTCGGGCCACGTGAAGACTTCAGCCCCGTTGTCCGTTGTGTAGACCACGATGGTGTTGTCGGCGACACCGAGATCGTCCACGAGCTTCAACAACTCGCCGACCATGCCGTCATGCTCCACCATGCCATCGGGATAGACGCCGAGTCCCGTCTTGCCCTGCGACGCTGCCTTCAGGTGCGTGAAGATGTGCATTCGCGTTGAATTGAAATAGCAAAACCACGGTTTGTTGGCCCGATGTTGTCGGTTAATGAAATCCTTGGCAGCCGCGAGGAATTCCTCGTCGATCGTTTCCATGCGTTTGGTGTTTAACGGGCCGGTGTTTTCGATCTTGCCGTCGGCCGTTGACTTCAACACACCCCGTGGACCGAATTTCTTGCGGAAATCGGGATCTTTTGGATAGTCCGGGTTCTCCGGCTCCTCTTCGGCGTTGAGGTGATAGAGATTGCCGAAGAACTCGTCGAAGCCGTGCGCGGTCGGCAGATGTTCGTCGCGGTCACCAAGATGGTTCTTGCCGAATTGTCCGGTGGCGTAACCATACGTCTTGAGCACGTCGGCGACGCTCGGATCGAGCGGTCCAAGTCCGAGTTCGGCACCAGGCAGTCCTACCTTGGTAAGGCCGGTCCGGATCGGCGTCTGGCCGGTGATGAAGGCGGCGCGTCCCGCAGTGCAACTCTGCTGCCCGTACCAATCTGTGAAGGTCGCTCCCTCCCGACCAATGCGATCGATATTTGGCGTGCGATAGCCCATGACACCCATATTGTAGGCGCTCACATTAAACCAGCCGATGTCGTCCCCCATGATGAAGAGAATGTTGGGCTTTCTTGCAGCTCCGGAGGCCGGGCTGGCGGGCGACGCCTGCTGGGCTTGGCCGAGTGCTTCCGACGTGAGCGCGGCCGCCGCGACCAATGTTGACGTCCCCAACAGCAAACGTCGGCGATCAAGGTCGCCTACGGATACGGCTTTCGGCGACGGTTTGTCCTCAGTGCTCATTATCTTGCTCCGATCTCACACGCGAGTTGCGGGAAGGCAGTGAGACCAGCTTAGGGCAACGAGCGAGGTTACGGATGTGCAGTTTGTGCCATACAACCCGGGCGGGCATCGCGCCTCAACTCAACGGCGAACATCATGCGTTTTGGCAGCGATATCAGCGTCCGGTCCTGGATCAGTGGCGACATCGTCAGCGCGAGCCGCTATCGGCCGCGAGCGACCTGACATGTCAGCCCGCTGACCCTTCCAGCCCCAACTTCCACAGCGGCGGCAGGTCGGCAAACGGCGGCGTGGTGTGTGCGATGACGATCGCGGCGCGGTGGCCGTCGGGATCGATCTTGCTGTTGATCGCCTCGACGTGCGCCTACACCGCGTCGAACCCGACGCCGAGGATGCCCGCGATCCCCTCGTTCGACTTGCCTTGTCCGAGGTCAAGTCGATGCGGAGAGATAGCGGCGTTGGCGACTTGCGCGGTCCGCTGGCGCTCGGTCCGGTGACCCGGCAAGCAGACGTCTCATCTAACGATTGATGACCCTGGTCCCAGTATAAGGACCACCTAGACCAAGGCTCGACCCGTTTTTCAGGGTGCTGGAGGGCGGCGGGCTGGCATTAAAATACTGCGGGCCGGTCGCCGGATTAGCTCTTGCTCCGCCGGTCGTTGGTGCTCCCCCAACCGCAAGGTTGCCGGAGGGGGCCACTGCATAACGATAATGACTGCCGACACCTTGTGCAGAGACATCGGTAGTTACGGCAAAAACGCCCAGCATCAGGGCACCTGCAACGGCGACAGCTCTCGCGAACATGAGAAGCTCCCCTTCTGATCGGATAAACAAGCACGTGAGTTCCGACGTTTCAACGTCGTTGATGGCCGCGGGAAACCGCGGCCATTTTTGCTTGCGTCGGCTGGTCGTGTGCTTCTCTCCCGACACGGACGTTGATCGAGGCCCGGCAAGAGCCGGTGCTCATTGCCAGCCCGGAACCCCGCGCATGTCGGGCAAGTGATGTGCAATGCCCTTGTGGCAATCGATGCAGGTCTTCTCGCCGGAAAACAGGAAGCGCTGGTGCGCCACCGACGCGCGCGGCGACTGTTTGGTGATATCCATCGATTCCGCGCTGTGACAGTTGCGGCACTCGAGTGAATCGTTGGCCTTGAAACGCGCCCACTCATGCAGCGCGAGCTCGAGCCGCTTGTCGACAAACTTGTCGCGGGTGTCGATGACGCCGAACAGGTGGCCCCACACCTCCTTGGAGGCCTGCATCTTGCGCGCGATCTTGTCGGTCCAGTTGTGCGGAACGTGACAATCCGGGCAGGTGGCGCGGACGCCGGAGCGATTGGTGAAATGGATGGTCGACTTCAGCTCCGTAAACAGATTTTCGCGCATCTCATGGCAGCCGGTGCAGAATTTTTCGGTGTTGGTCAGCTCGAGTGCGGTATTGAAGCCGCCCCAGAAAACAACGCCGGCGACGAAGCCTGCGATCACCAATACGCCGAGCCCGAACACCGTGCTCGGCCGCACTAGCACTTCCCACAACTCGCGCGCGAAGGCCCATGCGCGTCGGAAGAGCCCCTCCTTTGAGGTTTGCGGGTCGGCCGCCTTCATCGACGGCCGCCCGGAGCCGCGCGGCTCAACATGGTGTCGATGTCGACGAAGTCGTTGCTGACGGGCGGATTGCTCACGCTCTGCGGTACGTGACATTCAGTGCAGAAAAAACGGCGCGGCGAGATCGACGCAAGGAACTGGCCGTCGCGATCCATGAAATGAGTAATCGAGACCATCGGCGCCTGCGACTCGCCGGTGCGCGCACGCGCGTGACAGGACAGGCATTTGTTGCTGTTCAGATCGATCTGGTAGCCGTCGATCGAATGCGGAATTACCGGCGGTTGCTCGGGATAGTTTCTGACCTCACGCTCGGACGTGTTGCGCGTCGGCATCATCGGCGGAGCCGGGCCTTCACTATCGAGCGGCGTCGGCCCGCGCAGCCCGGAATTGAGCGATTGCGCCGCCAATGTGCCGGTGCCGGCCCCTATCGCCAGGACAAGCAGAACGACGCGCAGATTCCTGATCATGACGGCAGCACCTTCTCGATGCGCACGGCGCATTTCTTGAAGTCGGTCTGCAGCGAAAGCGGATCAGTGGCGTCGAGCGTCACCTTGTTGATCAGCTTCGACTCGTCGAACCACGGAACGAACACGAGGCCTCGCGGCGGTCGGTCGCGGCCGCGGGTCTCCAGCCGCGCCCGGATAAACCCGCGGCGAGAGATGACCTTGACCTCGTCGCCGCGTCGCAGCTTGGCCTCCTGCGCATCATCCGGATGCATGAAGCAGACCGCCTCGGGAAACGCGCGATAGAGTTCGGGCACGCGGCGGGTCATGGTGCCGGAGTGCCAATGCTCCAGCACCCGGCCGGTGGAGAGCCACAAGGGGTATTCGCTATCGGGCGATTCCGCCGGCGGTTCGTAGGGAAGCGCAAAGATGCGCGCCTTGCCATCGGCAAAACCGTAGAACTGCACGCCTCTGCCCTGCCCGACATACGGATCCGAGCCCTCGCGGAAGCGCCACTTCGTCTCCTTGCCGTTCACGACCGGCCAGCGCAGCCCGCGCTCGCCGTGATAGGCATCGAACGGCGCGAGATCGTGGCCGTGGCCGCGGCCGAAGCTGGCGTACTCCTCAAATAGCCCTTTCTGGACATAGAAGCCGAGCGCCTTGGATTCGTCGTTGGCGTAGCCCGACGCGATGTCGGAGACCGGAAACTTGTCGACCTGGCCGTTGCGATACAGCACGTCGAACAGCGTCTTGCCACGATACTCCGGCTTCTTCGCCAGCAACTCTTCCGGCCAGACCTCCTCGATCTTGAAACGCTTGGAAAATTCCATCAATTGCCAAAGGTCAGAACGCGACTCGCCCGGCGCGGTGACGAGCTGGTGCCAGAACTGGGTGCGCCGCTCGGCATTGCCGTAGGCGCCTTCCTTTTCCACCCACATCGCGGTCGGCAAGATGAGGTCGGCGCCAAGCGCGGTGACGGTCGGATAGACTTCCGAAACGACAATGAAATTGTCGGGGTTGCGGAAACCGGGATAGGTTTCCTCGTTGATGTTGGGACCGGCCTGCAAATTGTTGTTGACCTGCACCCAGTAGGCGTTGAGCAGACCGTCCTTCAGCATCCGGCTTTGCAACACCGCATGATAGCCCGGCTTGTCCGGAATCGTGCCTTCCGGCAGCTTCCAGATCTCCTCCGCCTTGTCGCGATGCGCCTTGTTGGTGACGACCATGTCTGCCGGGAGGCGGTGCGAGAAGGTCCCCACCTCGCGTGCGGTGCCGCAGGCCGAGGGCTGGCCGGTCAGCGAAAACGGGCTGTTGCCGGGCTCCGCGATCTTCCCGGTCAGAAGGTGAAGATTGTAGACCAGATTGTTGCACCAGACGCCGCGGGTGTGCTGGTTGAAACCCATGGTCCAGAAGCTGACGACCTTGGTCTTCGGGTCGGCGTAGAGCTCGGCCAGCGCCTCCAGGCGATTGAGCGGAACGCCCGACATCTTCGCTGCCTTTTCCAGCGTGTAGTCGGCGAGGAATTTGACGTAGTCGTCGTAGCTCATATCGGTGGCGTCGTTTGCCTTGGCCGCGCCCGTCGCCTTCTTCTGCAGCGGATGATCGGGCCTCAGGCCGTAACCGATGTCGGTCTGGCCGCGCTTGAACACGGTATGCGCCGTGACGAAATCCCTGTTCACACGCCCGGTCTTGATGATGTGATTGGCGATCGCATTGAGGATGTAGAGATCGGAGTGCGGCGTGAACACGATCCCGATGTCCGCGAGGTCGAACGAGCGATGTTCGAAGGTCGAGAGCACGGCGACCCGCACATGCGCCGCCGATAGCCGGCGGTCGGTCACCCGCGTCCACAGGATCGGGTGCATCTCCGCCATGTTGGAGCCCCACAGTACGAAGGCGTCGGTGGCCTCGATGTCGTCGTAGCAGCCGGCCGGCTCGTCGATGCCGAAGGTGCGCATCATGCCGACCACCGCGGAGGCCATGCAGTGGCGCGCGTTAGGATCGATGTTGTTGGAGCGGAAGCCGGCCTTGAACAGCTTTGACGCCGCATAGCCCTCCCAGATCGTCCATTGGCCGGAGCCGAACATGCCGATGCCGCTCGGCCCGCGCTGCTTGAGCGCCGCCTTGAACTTCTCGGCCATGATGTCGAACGCCTCGTCCCACGAGACCGGGGTGAAGTCTCCGTTCTTGTCGTACTTGCCGTTGGTCTTGCGCAGCATCGGCCGCGTCAGGCGATCGTGGCCGTACATGATCTTGGAGAGGAAGTAGCCCTTCACGCAGTTGAGGCCGCGATTGACCTCGGCCTTGATATCGCCATGGGTAGCAACGACGCGATTGTCCTTGGTTGCCACCATGACGCTGCAACCGGTGCCGCAGAAGCGGCAGGGAGCCTTGTTCCAGTCGAGTTCGCTGGCATCGCGTTCGGTGACGAGGTTTGCCGCGACCGACGCAACCGGCATTCCACCGGCCGCTGCGGCGATCGCGGCGGCCTCCAGCTTCAGCATCTGGCGGCGGTCGAGCTTGGTTTCGGTCATGGCTGGCCTCCCGGCACTTCAGCAGACGTCGATGGCGTGAAACACCAGCGAGGCGGAATGGACGTGCGGTAACAGAGCGATCGTGTTCAGCGTCGCGCCGAGCGCACCGGCATCGGGTGCATCGACCACCACGACGAGCTTGCCTCTGGGGTCGCGGCCGAAAATCTCGCAGCCGGAAACGGCGAGGATATCGGCTTCGACCGCATCAAGGCGCTCGGGCCGGGCCTGCACCAGGATGCTGGCGATCTCGCCCCCGGGTGGCGCCACGACGCGCTCCGCTGTCAAAGCGCGGCCGGTAATCAACATACGGCGATTGATCGCGGTCTTGCGCACAACGATGTCTCTCCCTGTCAATGCGGCGGGGGCGGACCGGGAGGGCCGGCCACCATTTGGTAGATCCAGACCGCGAGGCCGTATGACCCCACCGTCGCGACCGCGAGCCCCGGCATCAGGATGGCGGTCAGGAACAGGAAGGCGAAGATTTCCATTCGCGTTCGGCGAGGCCGTACATCTGCGTCGCCGTCTGCGACCGCCATGATCGTGTCTCTCACTTGGGACGTTGGGGGGACGGCATCCGGGCCGCTGCTTTGGACGTCAATCTAGAGGGCGGCGCGGCGCCCGACGTTGATTCAGATCAACAAACTGCACAATGGCCTCGCGCAGCATATCCCGGGCCGGCAGCACGATGATGCTCCGCAATCGATCGCGCGTCGGCCCCGCTCACCGCCCTCGGCACCGCCGCCC
>NZ_LFIQ01000117.1:180558-223693 GCF_001189245.1 Bradyrhizobium pachyrhizi
TGGTGTGGGCGATGACGATCGCGGCGCACCAACCGCTCGATCGTCTTCCCCGGCTTCTTCGATACGGCACGCGCCCGCTACGACGCGACCACGGGCAGGTGTTCGGCGAGATCGGCTACGGGCTATCGCTCCCATCGCGCACGAGCCGTTCGCCGGCCTCGCCTGGGCCCACCTCAGCACCGACAGTTTTGCCGAGACCGGCGGAATCGGCGCCGCCGCGTTGGTCGGCGCCGGCAGCAACCAGGATGTCGGCTACTCCTCGTTCGGCGCCCGCATCGCCACCAGCGTTGCCCTCACCAACGGCATGCAGCTGACGCCGCGCGCCTCGGTGGCCTGGCAGCACGCCTTCGGCGACGTGATCCCGACGGCGGCGCTCGCGTTCCAGAGCCCGGGAACCGGATTCACCGTGGCTGGCGTGCCGCTGGCGCGGAACGCAGCGCTGATCGAGGGCGGGCTCGGCCTGCGGGTTACGCCGCAGGCCAGCATCGGCATTGCCTATGTCGGCCAGCTCGCCGACCGGGTCCAGGATCACTCGGTAAAGGCCAGTTTTAGCTGGAAATTCTGCCCCGGCGGCGCCACCGGGCTCCCTTCCTTCCACGCCAATCCGGAATGCCGATCTGCCGATTTTGCTGCATTGCACAGTCGTGCATGCTGCTATGCAAACAAACGCGTTGTTTCTGGCATCTGGTATACATAGTTTGGCTGCAGATGATGAGCCGGCCCATTGCTGGCCTCCAATGAAAGGGGACACCAATGTCCAAGACCACTGTACTGACGCTCGCGCCCTCCTCCACCCTGTTCGGCCGCCTGCTGGCCTCGATCGACCGCCTGCTGATGAAGAGCGCGGAGATCTCGAATCGGAACGGCGACCTGCCGCGCTTTGGCCTCTAAGCCAAGGGATTTCCGGCGCTCTCCGCCGGATGCAGCTTTCGTCGCAAGATGCGACCTGACATTGAACCTTCGACCAATGGCCCCGATTTTCGGGGCCATTTCCTTGCGCGCTGAACTAGTCTCCCGGGGTGCCCGGGCTGAGTCCTGTGCGGCATAAGCGCGCGCTGCCCTGCGACAGCTTGAACCTTGGCATATCGGATACCAAGATGGCTCTCGCGCGCTCATAAGCAACGACAAGGGGCGCACTGGGAGGATCTATGTCGGACATGGTTCAGGCAACTGCGGCCCCTGCGGCCGCGCGTGTCAGCGACACCTATCGCTGGACGCAACTCGCGATCGGCGTCGCCGCGATGGTGATGATCGCAAATTATCAATACGGGTGGACGTTCTTCGTCCCCGACATCCAGAAGAAATTCGGATGGGATCGCGCATCGATCCAATGGGCCTTCACGCTGTTCGTGCTGTTCGAGACCTGGCTGGTGCCGGTCGAAGGCTGGTTCGTCGACAAATACGGTCCGCGCATCGTCGTGCTGGTCGGCGGCATCCTCTGCGCGCTCGGCTGGGCGATCAACGCGCAGGCGACGACACTGAACGGCTACTATCTCGGCATGATCATCGCCGGCATCGGCGCCGGCGGCGTCTACGGCACCTGCGTCGGCAATGCGCTGAAATGGTTTCCGGACAAGCGCGGACTTGCCGCGGGCATCACCGCTGCCGGCTTCGGCGCAGGCTCGGCGCTCACGGTCGCGCCGATCCAGGCGATGATCAAGGACTCCGGCTTCCAGACCACCTTCCTCTATTTCGGTCTCGGCCAGGGCATCATCATCGTCCTGCTCTCCTTCTTCCTGCTGGCGCCGAAGGCCGGACAGGTGCCGGCCGTCGTGGCGAACGCCAACATCATCCAGACCCGGCGCAACTATCAGCCGACCGAAGTGCTGCGGCAGCCGATTTTCTGGCTGATGTACTTCATGTTCGTGATCGTCGGCGCGGGCGGCCTGATGGTGACGGCGAACCTGAAGCCGATCGCGGTCGACTGGAAGGTCGACAGCGTGCCGGTCACGCTGATGGCGGTGACGATGACGGCGGTGACCTTCGCGGCAACCATCGACCGCGTCCTCAACGGCCTGACGCGTCCGTTCTTCGGCTGGATCTCCGACATGATCGGCCGCGAGAACACGATGTTCATCGCCTTCGGCATGGAAGGGATCGGCATCTGGATGCTCTACCTCTGGGGACACGACCCGGTTTGGTTCGTGCTGCTCTCGGGCTTCGTGTTCTTTGCCTGGGGCGAGATCTACTCGCTGTTCCCCTCGACCTGCACTGATACGTTCGGCGCCAAGTTCGCCACCACGAATGCGGGCCTGCTCTACACCGCGAAAGGCACCGCGGCGCTCTTGGTGCCGATCGCCAACTACATGCAGCAATCATCGGGCAACTGGGACAAGGTGTTCATCATCGCGGCAGGCGCCAACATCCTCGCCTCGTTGCTCGCGATCGCCCTCCTCAAGCCTTGGCGAAAAGTCGTGGTCGCGAAATCGGCTACGGCTTAAGCAACCGCCCTCCATCACAACCTGCAAAGCGCCTGGCCAAAAGCCGGGCGCTTTTCATTTTTGCCGGCCGCGAGACGCCGTCGGGACCGGCACGTCGGAGGGCAGATTTGCTGCGTTGCAGCAGAATGAAGGGCTTGCTTTCTGGAATATAGTATACCAACTTCCGCCGAGCGCTTGCGACGATACGCCACAATAATTGCGACACTCGGTCACAAGACCAGCGCGCTCGGGAGGACTTGATGGTTTCCAGCAATACTGCCGTCACACAAGCTCAACCTTCGTCCAGCGGCTTCCGCTGGCTGCAGCTCGTCATGGGCATCGTCTGCATGGCGATGATCGCGAACCTGCAATATGGCTGGACGCTGTTCGTCGACCCGATCGACGGCGCGCACCACTGGGGCCGCGCGGCGATCCAGTTCGCCTTCACGATCTTCGTGGTGACCGAGACCTGGCTGGTGCCGGTCGAGGCCTGGTTCGTCGACAAATACGGCCCGCGGCTCGTCATCATGTTCGGCGGCATCATGATCGCGCTCGCCTGGGTGTTGAACTCCTATGCCGACTCGCTCGCCTTGCTCTACACCGCCGCGGTATTCGGCGGCATCGGCGCCGGCGCGGTGTACGGCACCTGCGTCGGCAACGCGCTGAAGTGGTTTCCCGATCGCCGCGGCCTCGCCGCCGGCGCAACCGCGGCCGGCTTCGGCGCCGGCGCCGCGCTCACGGTGGTGCCGATTGCAAAGATGATCGCCGCGAGCGGCTATCAGACTGCGTTCTTCGATTTCGGCATCGGACAGGGATTGATCGTCTTCCTGCTCGCCTTCTTCATCCAGCCGCCCGCGGTCTCGATCCCGCCGAAGAAGAAGCAGCTCAATCTGCCGCAGACCAAGGTCGACTTCACGCCGCCGCAGGTGCTGCGCAGCCCGATCTTCTGGGTGATGTATCTGGTGTTCGTGATGGTTGCGGCCGGCGGCCTGATGGCGGCGGCGCAGATCGCACCGATCGCGCACGACTACAAGATCGCGAACACGCCGGTCACGCTCGCCGGCTTCCAGATGGCCGCGCTGACCTTCGCGATCTCGCTCGACCGCATCTTCGACGGTTTCGGACGGCCGTTCTTCGGCTGGGTGTCCGACAACATCGGCCGCGAGCACACCATGTTCATCGCGTTCGGTACCGGCGCGCTGATGCTGCTCACGCTATCCACCTGGGGTCACAACCCGGTGGTGTTCGTGCTGGCGACCGCGGTCTATTTCGGCGTATTCGGCGAGATCTACTCGCTGTTCCCGGCGACCTGCGGCGACACCTTCGGCTCGAAGTTCGCGACCACCAACAACGGCATGCTCTACACCGCGAAGGGCACCGCAGCGCTCCTGGTGCCTGCCGCAAGCATCGTTGCCGCCAGCTATGGCTGGCAGGCGGTGTTCGTGATCGCGGTCGCGCTCAACGCCACCGCAGCGCTGATGGCGCTGTTCGTGATCAAGCCGATGCGCCGCGCCTTCATCAACGGCAACGAGGCTGCCGCCGCGGAAGAGACCGCGACGAGCGCCAAAACGGCTTGAATCAGGACGGCCTGAACTCTCAATTTTCCTGCTGAACGGACAGAGGCGCATTTCGGTGCGCCTCTTTTCTTTTTGCCAAAGACAGGGATGCCAGATACCACCGCGTCTGGTGCGGCGGATCGCCTGCGCCGCCCACGGTCGCTCACAATCGTCGAAAATGTCAGTAAACCTGCCTATTTAAGCTGTTTCCTGATGGTAGATTCCGTGACAGTCGCGTTGACAATTGGCATTTTGTATACCAGACTCCGGTCAACGATAACCAAGGAGGTTGCCATGCAAGTCGGAGATATCCTGCGCAAGAAGACCCCCCGCGTCGCCACGGTGCGCATGAACGAGACCGTCGCGATTGCCGCGCAACTGATGCGCGCCAGCAATATCAGCGCGCTCGTGGTCAAGGATGTCGTTCGTACCGAGGGCAACACCGCCGTCGGCATGTTCACCGAGCGCGACGTGGTGCGCGCGATCGCCGAGCACGGTGCGGCCGGCGCGAGCATGAAGGTGTCGCAATTCGTCTCGGTGCAGCAGCTCGTCTCCTGCACATCGAGCGACACGCTCGAGCACATTCGTCATCTCATGACCAAGCACCACATTCGCCACGTGCCCGTCATCGACAACTACAGCCTGATCGGCGTCGTCAGCATGCGCGACATCGCCGCCGCGTTCGACGAGGAGACCGCCGCGTCGAAGAAAGACGCCGTGCCGGCGTAACAAGCGCCTGCTTTGCCTTGCTCTCAGCCGGGCGCTGCGTGTTCGATCACGAGCGCCTGAACAGATGACGAAAGATTTCTGTCCCGCCCTCGCCTGACCGCCGCGGCCCGTCATTTCCGCATGGGCGCGCCGCAGGTCGCCGGTAGACAATTGCCGGACAGGACTGCATCCTTCCGCCCGACATCCATAACAACACCGTGCGCCGCCGTCCGCGCCACGGAAAATCCTGATGGAAACGAGGGCAGAATGATCAAGACACGTTTCACCGAGATGTTCGGCGTCGACCACCCGATCGTGCAGGGCGGCATGCAATGGGTCGGGCGCGCCGAGCTGGTTGCCGCGGTCGCCAATGCCGGTGCGCTCGGCATGATCACCGCGCTGACGCAGCCGACGCCGGATGACCTGCGCAAGGAAATCGCGCGCTGCCGCGAGCTGACCGACAAGCCGTTCGGCGTCAACCTGACCATCCTGCCCGCGATCAAGCCGCCGCCCTACGCCGAATATCGCCAGGCGATCATCGAGAGCGGCATCAAGATCGTCGAGACCGCCGGCAACAAGCCGCAGGAGCATGTCGACGAGTTCAAGAAGCACGGCATCAAGGTGCTGCACAAGTGCACCAGCGTACGCCACGCGCTGTCCGCCGAGCGGATGGGCGCCGACGCGATCTCGATCGACGGCTTTGAATGCGCCGGCCATCCCGGCGAGGACGACACCCCCGGCCTGATCCTGATCCCCGCCGCCGCCGACAAGGTGAATATCCCGATGATCGCCTCCGGCGGCTTCGGCGATGCGCGCGGCCTGGTCGCCGCGCTGGCGCTCGGCGCCGAAGGCATCAACATGGGCACGCGCTTCATGTGCACCAAGGAGAGCCCGATCCATCAGCTGGTGAAGGAACGCATCGTCGCCAATGACGAGCGCGAGACCGAGCTGATCTTCCGCACCATGCGCAACACCTCGCGCGTCGCCAAGAACGCGATCTCGACCAAGGTCGTGCAGATGGAGAAGGAAGGCGCCAAGTTCGAGGATGTGCGCGAGCTGGTCGCCGGCGCGCGCGGCAAGATGGTCTACGCGTCAGGCGATGCCGACGAAGGCATCTGGTCGGCCGGCCAGGTGCAGGGCCTGATCCATGACATTCCGTCCTGCGCCGAGCTGGTGTCGCGCATCGTCCACGAAGCGGAAGCGATCATCCGCGAGCGGCTGGAGCGCATGACAGCTGGTGCCAAGCGTCAGGCCGCGGAATAAGCGTTTGGATCGCGCGCGGCTCTATCTCCTCATCCTGAGCAGCTTGCGAAGCAAGCGTCTCGAAGGATGAGGCCACAATCGGGCCATGGTTCGAGACGCGAAGGCGCGCTCCTCACCATGAGGATTCAGACCGAAGGGGATGCCCCCATGAAAGCCTATGTCTACGGCCCTAACGGCCCTGAAATCACCGACGTCGCGAAGCCCGTGCCGAAGGGCACCCAGGTGCTGGTCAAGGTTCAAGCCTGCGGGCTGAACCGCGCCGATCTCGGCATGACCAAGGGCCATGTCCACGGCGCGGCCGGCGGCGTCGGCACCGTGCTCGGCATGGAATGGGCCGGCGAGGTCGCCGAGCTCGGCCCCGATGCCAAGGGCGTCAAGATCGGGGACAAGATCATGGGCTCCGGCGGCGCGGCATTCGCCGAATACACGCTGGCCGATCACGGCCGGCTGTTCCGCGCGCCCTCCAACATGAATTTCGACGAGGCCGCAACCCTGCCCGTCGCGCTCGCCACCATGCACAACGCCGTCGTCACCAATGGCGCGCTGCAGCCGGGCCAGACCGTGCTGATCCAGGGCGCAAGCTCCGGCGTCGGGCTGATGGCGATGCAGATCGCCAAGCTGAAGGGCGCCAAGCTCGTGGTGGGCTCATCGACCGACGCGATGCGCCGCGGCCGGCTGAAGGAGTTCGGCGCCGATCTCGCGGTGGACTCGAAGGATCCCGGCTGGGTCGATCAGGTGCTGCAGGCGACCTCAGGCGAAGGCGTCGACCTGATCGTCGACCAAATCTCCGGACCGGTCGCCAACCAGAACCTCAAGGCGACCAAGGTCAAGGGCCGCATCGTCAATGTCGGCCGGCTCGGCGGCACCCATGGCGACTTCAACTTCGACCTGCATGCGGCGCGCCGCATCCAGTATATCGGCGTCACCTTCCGCACCCGCTCGATCGAGGAGATCCGCGCGATCTTCGACGAGGTGCGCAAGGACATCTGGCCCGCGGTCGAGGCACGCAAGCTGCAGCTGCCGATCGACCAAGTCTACAAATTCGCCGATATCGGCAAGGCGTTCGAACACATGGAAGCCAACAAGCACCTCGGCAAGATCGTGGTGACGCTGTAGCAGCAGACTCGGCAAGCGTCATCGTCAATGCGAGCGAACGGCGGATGAGCGAAGCGCAAGTATGCCTCCTCATCCGCGCTTGCCACGTGCTCTGCCCTGGCTCTTTTCGCGTACGGTGTTCAGCCGACCGGTCCGGGAATCCAATAGTCCCCCGCAAGCGGGCTGACCTTGACGCCACTGATGACTCCGAGCTCCAGGCTTGGATCGAAATAGCGCATCGTCCGCTCGTTGAGGTCGATGATGCGGCCAGGCCTTAATGGCCCCACGTCATTTATCTTGACGATGACCTTCTTGCCTACCGCCTCGACGAGGGCATATTTCGGCCTCGCGCCAAATTGGACCCCACCAAACTTCCGGCGCAGACTCGTCTTGATGGCAGCCGCCCAGACCGAGAGATCATAGCGCTCGCCGGAGGCTGTGCTTGGACCGCCCTCCTCCCTGCCGGGCTTGAACGGATTGTACATGGATGCCGCGCCAACGATTGCATCCCCACACGCGGCGTTGACGACGGCACTTGAATGAACCGCAGCGTTCTCACTTCGCGCAGCGGTGCCAGAAATGGCGAGCGCAACCAGGGCGCCGCAGATTGCGGCGCTCGAGCCGAACAGCATCATAACTCCTTGATTGATTTTCTTCGATCGTCCGGTTCCCGATGCCCGCGCAAAACATCGTCGAGCGAACGCGATGGCGTTAACTCGTGCCAATTCTTTGCGGATTCGTGCCAGTTCCGGCGGCGGAACCATTATGAGAACCGGGGTGGTTCTCACACCGTGTCTTCAGTTTCTCACCCGACTAAAACAGAGATTGCGTCAGCAAAATGACTGAATGGAGCTGTCTTCGACAGCGCGTGAAGAGTGTCGGCGTTATCTTCCGCGCCCGCTCGATCGAGCAGATCCGCGCGATCTTCGGCGAAGGTGCGCATAGCGAAGCGGCGCGAAGCAAGTGCTCCGCGCCGCTTGACCGTATGATTATCGTATGATTATCGCGACGTTCCCCCTCGCCCCGTCGTGGCGGATTGAGCCGTCTGGTTCGGCGTCACGATATTGAACCAGAAGTCGAACGTGTCGAGATACGACACGAGATCGCGCAGCTTGGTCTGATCTCCGCTCACCTTCACCGCGCCGGACGAAACGGCATCATCAAACCTGGTCTGCTGCAGGATGATGCTGTTCAGCGTATCGCGCGACAACGCGACCGTCGCATCGGCATTGTTGGACTTCATGTTCGCCGTGTGGTTCAGCACTCCGTTCTTCAGCTCGACGAAGTAGTTGCCGTCCTTGCCGAACTCGAAGTTGAGCTTCGCATGCGCGTTGCCGGCCTTCTCCGCGTTGAGGCGAACTCCGAGATAGTCGAAGAACAAGTCCGCGGACATCGCGCGCACCGTATCGGGGCTCGCGGTGTTCGGCGTCGGCAGCTTCGCGACACCGTTGCGCAGTTCCTGGGCGCCGGTCAGGTAAAAGTTGCGCCACGGCCCGGACTCGGCCTGATAGCCGAGTTGCTCGAGCGCGTCGGCTTCGAGATTCTTGGCGGCCTGATTGTCGGGATCGGCGAACACGACGTGGTGGACGGCTTGAGCCACCCAGCGATATTCGCCCTTGTCGTAGGAAGCCTTGGCCTTCTTCAGAACCTCGTCGCTGCCGCCCATGAACTCGACGTACTTCTTGCTCGCCTCGACCGGCGGCAGTTCGTGCAGTGTGGCCGGGTTGCCGTCGAACCAGCCAAGATAAAGAACATAGGTGGCGGCCACGTCATGATAGATCGAGCCGTAATAACCGCGGTTTGCCCAGACATTGGCGAGACTGTCAGGCATTTTGAATCCGTCGGCGATCTCACGCATCGTCATGCCGTGGTTGACCATGCGCAAGGTCTGGTCGTTGATGAAGCGGTAAAGGTCGCGCTGGCTCTCCAGAAGTGAAACCACCTTGTCATTGCCCCATGTCGGCCAGTGATGCTGCGCAAACACCACATCGACCTTGTCGCCCCACATCACCAGCGCCTGGTTGAGGTATTTCGACCAGGGAAGCGGCTCGCGAATTTTGGCGCCGCGAAGCGAATAGGTATTGTGCAGCGTGTGGGTCGCGTCCTCGGCGGATTCCATCGCCTTCTTTTCCTCGATGAACCACATCATCTCCGAAGGCGCTTCCGAACCGGGCGCCATGAGGAACTCGTACGTCAAGCCGTCGATCTTCTCTTTCTGTCCGGTTTCCTTGATGATGTTGGTCGGCGCGATGAGCGTCACCGTGCCTGCCGAGGTCGTGGTGCCGAGACCCGCGCCGACCTGACCTTTCGGATCCGCCTTGAGCAGGTTGCCGTACATGTAGCTGGCGCGCCGGCTCATCGCGGTGCCGGCCATGACGTTCTCGGCGACCGCGGCCTCCAGGAATCCATCCGGCGCATAGATCTTGACCTTGCCGGACTGGACGTCGTCCTCGCTGGTGACGCCCCGCACACCACCATAGTGGTCGACGTGGCTGTGGGTGTAGATCACGGCCTTGACGGGTTTGTTTCCGCGCTTCGAGCGGTACAGGTCGAGCGCCACCTTTGCCGTCTCTGCCGACACGAGGGGATCGACGATTGTAATGCCCTCGCTGCCCTCGATGATCGTCATGTTCGACAGGTCCTGATTGCGAACCTGATAGATGCCCTCGGTCACCTCGAACAAGCCGGAGATGTTGATCAGCCGGGATTGTCGCCACAGGCTTGGGTTGACCGTATCGGGGGCGGTCGCGTCGCTGATGAAGCCGTATTGCTGCGGGTTCCAGATGGCGTTACCCGCGCTTCCCTTGATTGCCTCGGAAGGCAGCGCGGCCATGAAGCCTTTGTTCGCCGCGTCGAAATCAGAGGTGTCGCTAAACGGCAGCTGTTTCAGCAAGACCGAATTGGCCTGCTTGGTCGCATCGGCCGCGCCCTTGCGCAAATCTTGAGTCTGTGCCGCGGCCGTACCGATCAACCCCGCGCTGACAACCCCGAGGATTGACGCCTTCGCGAAAACGCTCCTCATGTGGCCTCTCCCTTTACATTGGATATTGGTCCACTCCCTGAGCACCGAGAGCATCGTCGCCAAACATCTCCCGGGGGAATCGTTCCTCCCGTAGTTGCTGCGTCGAAACCTGTCCGGCAGCATCTGTCCGCATGGCTGTGCGCTCTCTGGCACAAATTGCATACCAACACGGCAGGCCGAGCCGCCAGAAAACCTCTGGCGAATTCACGCGCATGAGCAGGCGTGCGCCACGACCGGCGGGTTTGACGGTGAGGCGCGGCGCACCGGTCATGTCGCAAGAGCGCTGTTTTGCCGCACAGTGATCGCGTCCTGGCGATGGCGAACTGTTCGCATTTTACGCGAATGGAAGACCGCCCGAAGGCGGTTCCCTGTTGTGGAAGCGGAGCCATCGGCTACGGCCGAATTCGGTCCCTGCGAGCGCTACGACTGGTCCGACTTCGCACCCGGTCTGACCTGTGTGATGGCGACGCCGGAGATCGCTAGCAGTCCGCCGACAACCAGTTTCGGGGTCACGCTGTCGCCAAGGAACAGCACGCTCGAGATCAAGGCGAACACCGGAAGCAACAGACCGAAGGGGGCGACACGGCCCATCGAGCAACGCCCGATCAGCCAGAACCACAGGCCGAACCCGACAATGCCGCCGATGAAGACGGTGTAGGCGAGCGCCAGCCAGCCACGTTGATCCGCCGTGCCGAGGCTCGCCAGCTGTCCGTATTCCAGCAGCAGCGACATCAACATCACCTGCGGCACCGTGAGCAGCGATGACCATCCCATCAGCATCAGGGGATCGAAGGGGCCGTAGCGTTTCGTCAGGACGGTGGACACCGCGAATGCGAAGGCTGCCCCGACCACAAGCAGCAGCGGAAGCACGTTTGCCGACAGCTCTGGCCCGGCTGCCAGCACCACCACGCCGACGAACGCCAGCACCACGCCGGCGGATGTGATGAGCGACGGCCGCTCCGCGAGCAGCGGCCAGGCGAGCAGCACGGTGAACGGCGGGGCGAGTTGATAGGCGACGGCCGACATGCTTCCCGAGCCGAGCCCGAGGCCGACATAGAACAGCCCGAAGTTCAGTCCGCCGAGGAAAACCGAAATAGCTGCGACAGGGCCGAGTTGTCGGCGTGTCGGCCTTCTGACGAACGGAACAAGCAGCAGCGCGATGGCCAGGAAGCGCAGTCCGAGGAAGAACAGCGGCGGAAACTCGGTGACGCCCACCTTGATGACCACGAACTGATAACCCCAGAGCAAGGGAACGGCCACCGCGCAGATGATCTGGATGGCAGACATGGCATCTTTCCTTTCAAGACCGATCGGTCCATATATCGGCACGCTGATCCCGCGGACGTACAGTGGACATCAAGGGTCATTCGAACAGTTGCTTATTTGATGAAGCGAGCGAGGAGCGCGTCAGCGGTGGCTTGCGACGTGGTACGTGCCGGAGCCGTCTTGGCGACCACGCGCAGCCCCCAAAGGAAACAGATCAGAATTCGGGCGGCACTCGAAGGCTCGACGCCATCGGCCAATCTGCCCACGGTCTCCGCACGGGAAAATGCGTCCGCCACCCTTGCCTCCATGGTTTTGAAGAAGCTCGCGAAGCGACGACCAACCTCGGCATCCGCGCCAGCCAGCTCCATCGCCGTCGCCACCAACAGGCAGCCGCGCCGGCCATTGGCACCGCACGCGCGTTCAACGTAGCCGGCAAGGTAGGCTCGCAGGCCGTCGACCGGATCTCTGCGGGGATCGAGTTCGTCATCCATCCGGGTCAGGGCATCGGCAATGTAGCGATCGAGTGCGCGCAGGAACAGCGAGTGCTTGTCGCCGAAAGCGGCGTAAAGGCTGCCGCGCGAGAGCTTCGTCGCACGAAGCAGGTCCGGCAGCGCAGTGGCATGATAGCCGCGCGACCAGAACACATTCATGGCGCGCTCGACAGCGGCCTCCATGTCGAAGCTTCGCGGGCGCCCGCGGGGCGACTGAACGGGGATTTGGCGGCTCATTGCCGATATATAGACCAATTGGTCCATATATTGCAAGTGCCGGCTTCGGATTACAACCCGGCGGTCCGTAGGATGGGTAGAGCGAAGCGAAACCCATCAATTGCCCGCACGGCGAGATGATGGGTTTCACTGCGCTCTAGCGAAACACGCCGCGAGAACGCGGATGTTTAGTTGACACGTCGCGCAACACATCCAGGTCGTCCTGGCGGAAGCCAGGACCCATTACCCCGAATGCGAGTCATGACGCGACGCGGTTGCCACAGCTCACTTCAACCACACAACCCTGTGGTTATGGATCCTGGCTTCCGCCGGGACGACCGCGTGATTTTGGCGCAAGGATGCAATTGCAACTGAGTGGCGATTGCGCGTGGCGAACGACACTTGATGTTCACCGTTGGCCTGCTAAACCGCCGCTCATGAGTTCTTCGAACACCAGCGCACCCTCCACCAAGACATCGGTCGCAGCGATCTCGATCCTCGCCAGCGGCAGCATGGCGGTGGCGAAGTTCGTCGTCGGTATCGCGATCGGATCGCTGGCGCTGATCTCCGAGGCGCTGCACTCGTCGATCGACCTGGTCGCCACCATCATCACCTGGGCGGTGGTGCGGGTGTCGGACCAGCCGGCCGACGCCGAGCATCATTACGGCCACGGCAAGTTCGAGAGCGTCTCGGCGCTCGGCATCATCGCTTTGCTCTATGTGCTGGCCGGCGGCATCCTGGTGCAGGCCTATAGCCATCTGCGCGAAGGAACGCCGCCGCCGTCGATCTCGGCCATTCCCTTTGTCGTTCTGGTCATCGATATCGGCGTCAATCTGTGGCGGGCCCGCGCGCTGCACCGCGCCGCGCGCGACACCAAGAGCCAGGCGCTGGCCGCCGACGCCCTGCATTTCGCCTCCGACGTGATGGGCTCAACCGCCGTCATTGTCGGCCTGGTGCTGGCCGGCTTCGGCTTCTGGTGGGGCGATGCCGCGGCGGCGATCGCGGTCGCGGTGATGATCGCCCTGCTCGGCCTGCGCATGGCGCGGGAGACGGTCGAGACCCTGCTCGATCGCGCGCCCGAAGGCGCGCTGGAAAAGGCCACCGCCGCCATCAAGGCCGTGCCGGGTGTGGTCGATGTCGACCGGTTGCGCGTCCGCATGGTCGGCGCGACGCATTTCATCGATGCCATCGCCAAGGTGCCGCGCACCTACCCGATCGACCGCGTCGAGGACATCAAGCGCAGGGCACAGGCGGCGGTGACCAAGACGTTCGGCGACGCCGACCTCACCTTCACCGCGGTGCCGGTGGCGCGCGACAATGAGAGCGTGCGCGAGCGCATCATGGTGATCGCGCGCAATTCCGGCCTCGCCATCCACCACGTCACGGTGCACGACATCAGCGGCAAGCTGATCGTCGGCATCGACCTCGAGGTCGACGGCGACATGGCGCTCGACGCGGCGCACGGCATCGCCCACGAGCTCGAGCGCGCGATCCGCGAGGATTTCGGCGAGGACGTCGAGGTCGACACCCATATCGAGCCGCTCGAGCCGGAACTGCCGTGGGGAACCGACGCCGCGCCCGACCGCGTGGAAGCCATCAAGGCGGCGCTGACCGGCTTTGCCGATGGCGGTGCGATCCATGACATCCACAATGTGCGGGTCCGCAACACCGACGCCGGCGAGGTCGTCAACTTCCATTGCCGCGCGCGGCCTTCGATGAGTGTGATCAAGGTGCACGAAAGCGTCGACGAGATCGAACGCAAACTGCGTCGTGCGTTCCCCACCGTGAAGCGTGTGATCAGTCACGCAGAGCCGACGCGCGCGTAATTCTACGGAGCCGTTCCTGTTTCGGACTCACTTTGCGTCGCATGATTCTCTCCGGGACAAGAATTTTTTCGCATTAACGAATCGTTGACTCTCGACAGTCCCGGAAATCTGGATTCAAATGATCATGATTCGGATGCATCGTGGGGAGCATCCGAACCGGGTAAAAAATCAGCTTAGAGCGGGGGTCTCAGGCATGGCGCGCGCGCATGCAGCGAACGCGTGCGTCCAATCCGATTCGATCAAGGGATTGGCGCAGTCGATCGCGAAACCGGCCTATCACAGGCTCCTGACGGCCGAGCCTGCACTGCGCCGCGCTGTCCCTACCCTCATCATCGCCTTCCTCATCACGATCTGCCTCGGCGCCTTCGTCCAGGTAATCGACCAGAACCGGCAGAAGCGCGGCGCGACGAAGCGCGACCTTGCCGCGCTGTCCGACATCCTTGCCGAACGTCTCGATCGCCTGACCTCGGTGCGGCGCGACCGGCTCGCCAACATCGAGCGGATGCAGGAACTGCTGCCGGACCTGATCCCGTCCTGGGGCATCGCCTATGGCCGCC
The DNA here is from genome assembly GCF_001189245.1 of Bradyrhizobium pachyrhizi. GTDB lineage: Bacteria > Pseudomonadota > Alphaproteobacteria > Rhizobiales > Xanthobacteraceae > Bradyrhizobium > Bradyrhizobium pachyrhizi. The sequence continues at coordinate 194,979 of NZ_LFIQ01000117.1, forward strand.
ACGTCATCATCACCAGCGCCGATCACCGCGTGCTGGCGCGCGTGCCGGTCGATGGCGCCGGCGAGAACGACCGCATCCTCGACATCGTCTCCACCGCGCAGCTGCTGGTCGCGCCCGGCCAGCAGGGCACGGTCAGCGACATGACGCTGCCCGGCGGCACGGGCGCGCTGGCGATCTCGCAGCTCGTCAAGTCGCTGCCCGGTCAGGTCGTCGTCATCCAGGAGATGAACGAGCCGATCTGGGGATCGGACGCGGCGCTCTCGGTGACGCTGTCGGCGACCACGAGCTTCGTGGTGCTGATCCTCGGCTTCGCCTTCCACTGGCAATCGACCCGCGCCCGCGAGGGCGACCTGATCAACGACGCCGTGCGCGGCCGGATCGACACCGCGCTCAACCGCGGCCGCTGCGGATTGTGGGACTGGGACCTGTCGCGCGGCAGGATCTTCTGGTCGCAGTCGATGTTCACGCTGCTCGGCCTCGACACCCGCAACGACCTCCTCACCTTCGGCGAGGTCAATGCGCTGGTGAATTCGGACGACATCAACCTGTTCGACATCGCCGACCAGCTGATCGCGGGCAAGATCGATCACATCGACCAGAGCTTCCGCATGCGCCATGTCGGCGGCCACTGGATCTGGCTGCGGGTGCGCTGCGAGCTCAGCCACGCCGCGGCCGACGGCGGCCTGCATCTGATCGGCATCGCGGTCGACATCACTGAGCAGAAGAGCCTCGCCGAGAAGTCGGTGGAAGCCGATCTCAGGCTGCGCGACGCGATCGAGACCATTCCGGAGGCCTTCGTGCTCTGGGATGCCGACGATCGTCTCGTGCTCTGCAACTCGCACTTCCAGCGGCTGCACAAGCTGCCCGATTCCGCCGTCAGCCCCGGTACCTCCTACGAGACCGTGATCGAGGTCGGCAGCATGCCGGAAGTGCGCACCCGCCTGCACGAGAGCGGCGTGCCGGCGCCCGGCGCCCGCACCTTCGAGGCCCAGCTCGACGACGGCAGCTGGCTGCACATCAGCGAGCGCCGCACCAAGGACGGCGGCTACGTCTCGGTCGGCACCGACATCACCCGCATCAAGGCGCACGAGCAGAAGCTGGTCGACAACGACCTGCGCCTGCGCGCCACCGTGATCGACCTGCAGCGCTCACAAGCCGAACTGGAGCGGCAGGCCGTCGAGCTTGCCGACCTCGCCGAAAAATATTCGCAGGAGAAGACCCGCGCCGAGGACGCCAACGCCGCCAAGTCGAAGTTCCTCGCCAACATGAGCCATGAGCTGCGCACCCCGCTCAATGCCATCATCGGCTTCTCCGAGATCATGGGCAGCGGCCTGTTCGGCACGCTCGGCTCGGACAAATATGCGGAATACTGCCACGACATTCTAACGTCGGGGAAATACCTGCTCGAGGTCATCAACGACATTCTCGACATGTCGAAGATCGAGGCCGGCCGCATGAAGTTCGACATGGAGCCGCTCGATCTCTCCGGCATCCTCGCGGAGTCGCTGCGCGTGGTCTCCGGCCGCGCCGAGCACAAGGGATTGTCGCTGGAGTCGGATATCGAAAGCACGATCTCGGTCGTCGCCGACCGCCGCGCGGTCAAGCAGATCATCGTCAACCTGCTCTCCAATGCGGTGAAGTTCACGCCCGACCACGGTCGTGTGCTGGTGCGCGGTCAGATGCTGGATGACTCGATCGTGCTGTTGATCGCCGACAGCGGCATCGGCATCGCGCCGGAATCGCTGCGGCGGCTCGGCAAGCCGTTCGAGCAGGTCGAGAGCCAGCTCACCAAGAGCTACCAGGGCTCAGGCCTCGGACTTGCGATCGCGCGCTCGCTTACCAATCTGCACGGCGGCTCGATGCGGCTGCGCTCCAAGCTCGGCGTCGGCACCGTCGTGCGCGTCACGCTGCCGCGCGATCCGCGGCCCCTGCAGACGAAGCTGCCGGAAGCGGCCTGACGCCCCCACTACTTCGCAAGCACCCCTTCCAGCAGCGCGGAATCACCCAGCACGGCCAGCGTCTCGCGAGGCGTGAGATGGCGGACTACCTGGTCGAAGCTGTCGCTTGCCTCGATCCGCGCACGCGCCACCGCGACGTGAAGGTCGATCTCGCCCGGGCCGCCGCGCCGCACCGGCGGCAGCGACGAGAGATGACGACGCAGCAAGTCGGAATCTTGCCGCAACGTCGCGAGCGCGGGGGCCGATGCGAGTGCCGGCGACGATGCCAGCTCATTGGCGCGGACCAGCACGCGTGGCGGCTTAGCTTCCTCCGGCGTCACGAACAGCGCGCGCATCGCCGGCCTGGCGGTCCAGGCCCCGATCGGGATCGCAAACAGCAGGCCGACGATCACCGGCGACATCCACAGCAGCAGCGGCAGCGACACCGCCCAGGCGCTTATCGCCATCGCAACACCGCAGGCGGTGGGGACACCGTACTTGCGATAGAGCTCGCGCCGCTCGACCGCGCCGTCGTCGCGCCGCTGCGTCTGCCAGCCGGCATCCCGGCCGAGCAGGATCTCGACGACCGCAATCGACTGGAACACCATCATGACCGGCGCGATCATCGCCGAGATCAGCACCTCGGCGATCACGCCCGTCAGCGCCCGGAACCCGCCGCCGAATTGCCGGCGCACGTCCGACCGCGTCAGCAACAGGAGGAAGCCGAGCAGCTTCGGCACGATCAGCAGCGCCATGGTGAGGCCGAACACCCAGGCGGCGAGCACGGGATCCTGTGCCGGCCAATTGGGAAACAGCGAAAAGCCCTTCGGAAAATATTCGGGCCGAATGAAGCGCGCCTGCAACGAGATCAGGATTCCGAGCAGCAGGAACGACAGCCAGAGCGGCGCGGTGATGTAGGAGCCGATCCCGGTCATGAAATGCAGCCGCGAGATCCAGTGCAGCCGGCGCGTCCTCAGCACGGCGAGATGCTGCAGATTGCCCTGGCACCAGCGGCGGTCGCGCGCGGCAAAATCCAAGAGCGACGGCGGCACCTCCTCGAAACTGCCGCCGAGCGTCGGCGCCATGTAGATCCCCCAGCCGGCGCGCCGCATCAGCGCCGCCTCGACAAAGTCGTGGCTCAGGATATGTCCGCCGAACGGCTTGCGTCCGGAGAGTTCGGGCAGCCCCGCCTGCTGCGCAAATGCTTCGATCCTGATGATGGCGTTGTGCCCCCAATAATTGCCCTCGGAGCCGTGCCACCACGCAACGCCGGCGGCGACCATCGGCCCGTACAGCCGGCCGGCAAACTGCTGCAGGCGGCTGAACAGGCTGCGTGCGTTGACGATCACCGGCAGCGTCTGCAGCAGCGCCGCCTGCGGATTGGTCTCCATGGCGTGCGCCATCCGCACCATGGTGTCGCCCGACATCAGGCTGTCGGCGTCGAGCACGATCATGAACCGATAGGCGCCGCCGAACCGCGTGATCCACTCGCCGACATTGCCGGACTTCCGCGCCGTATTGTCGGCGCGATGCCGGTAGAACAGCCGCTGCGCGCCGCAGGCCTCGCACAGTTCGAGGAACGCCCGTTCCTCGGCGATCCAGATATCCGGATCGCGGGTGTCGCTGAGCACGAACCAGTCAAAGCTGTCGCCCTGCCCGGTCGCCTCGACGGACTCGTAGATGGCGCGCAGGCGCGCCATCAATTGATGCGGATTCTCGTTGTAGGTCGGGAGCAGGACCGCGGTCCGGCTCGCGAGCTGCGGCAAGGGACCATCGTCGCGGATCGGCAAGGCATTGCCGTTGCGGCGAAGCAGAACGAAGAAGCCGGCGATCGCCGAAGCGAACGAAAACGCGATCCAGGCGAGCAGCGCGACGAACAGCACCAGCACCATGCCCTCCATGATCGTCACGCCGCCGACCTGGACGACCATGTACATCTCGTAGGCGCCGGCACCGGTCAGCGCTACGGTCAACATCAGGACGAACGCGCGGCGCATCAACATGCCCGCACCGACCGACACCGGCGTGCTCACCGCATGCGGCGGCCGGCCGAGATCGGCCGCCGACATCGCAAGCGGGCTCTCTTGTGGCAGGAAGCCTTCGGCCGCCGCGGCGACGTCGGACTGAGGCGACGTGACTATGGCGCCCATCGATAGACCCAGATCTCGGAGAGCGGCTTGTCATCCTGCGCCAGATGCGCACGCAGCTCGATCGGGTCCTTCCTGACGGCGCATTGGAAGCTGAGCCGCCATCCGCCGGTATTCGGATTTGGCTGCGTGACGACATTCGTGATCTCGGACTTCTCGGCCGTCACGACGCCCTTGACGCTGCCGGGATCGATCCCCTTCAGATTGTCCCCGAACAGGTCGAGCACGAACAGCTTGCTGTTCTCGCCATGCGCGCCGATGCCGCTGCGCGTGAAGCGCGCGAGCGAGTGCGGCTTCGGCGCATCCGGCCCCCAATGCAGGCGATAGGTGAAATTGGTCTCGCTCTTGGCCTTGGGCGGCGCCTTCGGCCGCCAGAATGCGGCGATGTTGTCGTGGATCTCTTCCTTGGTCGGGATCTCGATCAGAATGACCGCGCCCTCGCCCCAGTCGCCGATCGGCTCGACCCACAGGCTCGGACGCTTCTCGAAGCGCGATTCGATGTCCTGATAGGCGAAGAAATTCTTCTCACGCTGCATCAGCCCGAAGCCATGCGGATTGACGTCCTGGAACGTGCTGATCTGGAGGTCGCGCGGATTGCTCAGCGGGCGCCACAGGCTCTCGCCCTTGCCGTTGTAGATCGCAAGCCCGTCCGAATCGTGCACCGACGGCCGGAAGTCGTCGACCTCGTTGCGATCGTTGGGCCCGAAGAAGAACATGCTCGTCATCGGCGCAAGGCCGGCATGCTCGAGATCGGCGCGCGGATAGAGCGATGCCTCGACATCGAACACCGTGGTCGCTCCGGGTCTGATCGTGAAGCGGTAGCTTGCCGCGCAGCTCTTGCTGTCGAGCAAGGCGTGAATGACCAGCGAGGTCGCGTTGGGCACCGGGCGCTCGAGCCAGAACGCCTTGAAGAACGGAAACTCCTCGCCCTTGGCCTCGCCGGTATCGATCGACAGGCCGCGCGCCGACAGGCCGTAGGTCTCGTCCTTGGCGACCGCGCGGAAATAGCTCGCGCCGAGGAAGACGCAGACCTCGTCATAGTAGTTCGGCTTGTTGATCGGCGCGTGGATGCGAAATCCGGCAAAGCCGAGGTCGGTCTCGGTGAAGTCAGGCACGGTCTCGCCGAACGAGAACATATCCTTGCTGTACTTGACTTCGCTGACCTTGCCGTCGGCGACCTCGAAGATCTTGACCTTGTTCTTGTAGAAGAAACCGCGGTGGAAGAACTGCGCTTCGAACGGCAGCTTCGCGCCGCGCCACAGCGCGCGCTCGGGCGTGAAGCGGATCGAGCGGTACTGGTCGTAGTTGAGATCCGTCAGGCCGTTCGGCAATTTCTCGTCCGGCGCCTCGAACGACTTGCTGGCGAGATTGCGCGCAAGCTCCCTGACCATGCCTGGGTTGAAGGGTGCGTCCGTCGCGCTCCCTGCGGCGGCGGCTTGGCGCTGTGGCAAGAACATGAGTGTCGGCAACACGGCCGATCCGTGGAGTAACTGGCGACGATTCAAAGCAGCTCCTGCTCGCTGACCGGGACGCCGCAATGCAACCGCCGAGCCGGCGCTGAGTTCCATCTTTGCTGCGAGCAAGCGAAGATTGTCCGCCGGCTGAACACCAGGACTTGCTTCAACGCAACCACACAACGCGTGGTCGGTTGCTGCCGTGCCGGAACCGTGGCGGAAAGGCTACGCCGAGAGCTACGCGCTCTCGAGCGTCGGCGCGACCTCGCGTGCGACCTGCACCAAGGCTGCGATCAACGGCGTCATCGGATCGCGCTGCGGGATCACGAGGCCGATGCTGTAGTCCACGACCGGATCGACGATCGGAATGCTGCGCACGGCATCCGCAAGGCCGAGCGTCTCGGCGAGCTTGGCCGGCATCACGCTGGCCCAGCGGCCGGTCTTCACATGGGTGTAGAGCACGAGCAGTGAGTTCGACGTCAGCGTCGGTGTCGCCTCCGCGCCGACCGAGGTCAGCGCGCGATCGATGATGCGGCGGTTCTGCATGTCGGGTGTGAGCAGACAGAGCGGCACGGTGCCGACTTCCTTCCACGTCACCTGCTTGCGGTCGCCGAACATCGCATCCGGCGCCGTCAGCAAGCGATAGCTCTCATTGTAGAGCGGGATGGTGCGGACCTTGCCGATCGGCTCGTTCTCGATATAGGTCAGCCCGGCATCGACCTCGAGATTCTCGAGCAGGCCGAGCACGTCGGCCGACGTGCACGACTGGATGCGGAACCGCACGTCGGGATGGCGCGCCCGGAACGGTGTGGTGAGCGAGGCCACCATGCCGAGCGCGGTCGGGATCGCCGCAATCCGGATCTCGCCCGACAGCTTGTCCTTGAGGCTGTTGATCTCCTGCTTCATCGCGCGCGCATCGCCGACGATGCGCCGCGCCCAGTCCAGCGTCCGCTCCCCTTCCGGCGTGAAGCCCTGGAAGCGGGATCCGCGCTGCACCAGCATGACGCCGAGGATCTCCTCGAGCTGCTTGAGGCTGGTCGACATCGTCGGCTGGGTGACGCCGCAGGCCTCCGCAGCCCGGCCGAAATGCCGCTCCTTGGCCAGCGCCAGCAGAAGTTCCAGCTTGTCGATCAAGGTTCAGATCCCTTCGGAAAACGGTGCCCCAAGCGGCAGCCCGACACGTCCATAGGTAGCACGATCGAGGTGCGATCCCGAAATCCAAAGAGCCACGGAAGTGCGTGATTCCAGAACATTATTACGAAACCGCATCGATCCATTCGGCAACGCTATTAATCGCGTTGCGCAATCGCCGCATGAGACAGCTTTATTGATGTTTCGAAGAATTCCAACTCTCATGTGCGAAGCAAAAAACTGATCGTGAGAAGCGCTGATGACGGTGGGATACGAACCTTGGGACAAGGCGCGCGGCGCTGAAATCATCGCCGAGCATGCCGGGCTTGAAGGCGCCACGCTGGTGATCCTGCACGCGCTGCAGGAGGCCTTCGGCTACGTGCCGGAGCCGGCGATCCCGATGGTGGCGGAGGCGCTCAACCTGTCGCGCGCCGAGGTGCACGGCGTCTTCACCTTCTACCATGATTTCCGGAAGCAACCTGCCGGACGCCACGTCCTCAAGCTGTGCCGCGCCGAGGCCTGCCAGGCCGCCGGCGGCGATGCGCTCGCGGCGCGCGCGGAAGCCAAGCTCGGCGTTGCCCTCGGCAACACCACGGCGGATGACCGCGTGACGCTGGAGCCGATCTACTGCCTCGGGCTGTGCGCCACCGCGCCTTCGGCGATGCTGGATGGCCGCGTGGTCGGCCGGCTCGATGAAGCGCGCATCGACGCGCTGGTCGCGGAGGCACAGCGATGACGATGCGGATCTTCATTCCCCGCGACGCCGGCGCGGTTGCCGTCGGCGCCGACGACGTCGCCCTCGCCTTCGAGCAGGCCGCGGCAGCGCGCGGCATGCCGGTCGAGATCGTCAGGACCGGTTCGCGCGGCCTCTACTGGCTGGAGCCGATGGTCGAACTGGCGACCGCCCAGGGCCGCGTCGGATTCGGCCCGGCGACGCCGGCGGACGTTCCATCCCTGCTCGACGCGATGGCCGGCAATGGTCAGCACGCGCTGCGGCTTGGTGTCACGAACGAGATTCCCTGGCTGAAGCGCCAGACCCGGCTGACCTTCACCCGCTGCGGCGTGATCGATCCGCGCTCGGTCGACGACTACCGCGCCCATGGCGGCTACAAGGGCCTGGAGCGGGCGCTGACGCTGACCTCCGACCAGATCCTCGCCGACGTCACGACGTCCGGTCTGCGCGGCCGCGGCGGCGCCGGCTTCCCCACCGGCATCAAGTGGAAGACCGTGGCGCAGGCCAGCGCCGACCGCAAATACATCGTCTGCAACGCCGACGAAGGCGACAGCGGTACCTTCGCCGACCGCATGATCATGGAAGGCGACCCCTTCGTCGTGATCGAGGGCATGACGATCGCAGGTATCACGGTAGGCGCCACCAAGGGCTACATCTACATCCGCTCGGAATATCCGCACGCGGTCGACGCGATGAACGCGGCGATCGTGGCCGCCCGCCGCGCCGGTTTGCTCGGCAAGCGCATCGGCGGCTCCGCCCATGAGTTCGATCTCGAGGTGCGGGTCGGCGCCGGCGCCTATGTCTGCGGCGAAGAGACCTCGCTGCTGGAAAGCCTCGAGGGCCGCCGCGGCATCGTGCGGGCCAAGCCGCCGCTGCCGGCGCATAAGGGCCTGTTCGGCCGCCCGAGCGTGATCAACAACGTGCTGTCGTTCGCGGCGATCCCCTTCATCCTCGACAACGGCGCCAGGGCCTACGCCGATTTCGGCATGGGCCGCTCGCGCGGCACGATGCCGATCCAGCTCGCCGGCAACATCAGATATGGCGGGCTGTTCGAGACCGCCTTCGGCGTCACCCTCGGCGAACTCGTCGACGAGATCGGCGGCGGCACCTTCACCGGGCGCGAGGTGCGCGCGGTCCAGGTCGGCGGCCCGCTCGGGGCCTACTTCCCCCGCGCGCTGTTCGACACGCCGTTCGACTATGAAGCGTTCGCCGCGCGCGACGGCCTGATCGGCCATGGCGGGATCGTGGTGTTCGACGACAGCGTCGACATGGCGAAGCAGGCCCGCTTTGCGATGGAATTCTGCGCGGTCGAATCCTGCGGCAAGTGCACGCCGTGCCGGATCGGCTCGACCCGCGGCGTCGAGACCATCAACAAGATCATCAATGGCGAGCGCGTGGCGGAAAACCTCGCGGTTGTCGAAGACCTCTGCAACACCATGAAATTCGGCTCGCTGTGCGCGCTCGGCGGCTTCACGCCCTACCCCGTGATGAGCGCATTGAAACACTTCCGGGAAGATTTCGGCGGAGATCTAGGCCCCGCACCGGCCCGGCTGCAGGCCGCGGAATAGCAAGGAAATCACGATGTCGCTGATCCAGGAAACCGATTTCGGCACGCCCAAATCCAAATCCGAGACGATGGTCACGCTGACCATCGACGGCAATCAGATCACGGTGCCCGAGGGCACCTCGATCATGCGCGCGGCGATGGAAGCCGGCACCCAGATTCCAAAGCTCTGCGCGACCGACATGGTCGACGCCTTCGGCTCCTGCCGGCTCTGCCTCGTCGAGATCGAGGGCCGCGCCGGCACGCCCGCCTCCTGCACCACGCCGGTCATGCCCGGCCTCGTCGTGCACACCCAGAGCGAGCGGCTGAAGCAGCTGCGCAAGGGCGTGATGGAGCTCTACATCTCCGACCACCCGCTGGACTGCCTGACCTGCGCCGCGAACGGCGACTGCGAATTGCAGGACATGGCGGGTGCCGTCGGCCTGCGCGACGTGCGCTACGGTTATGAAGGTGAGAACCACGTCTTCGCCAAATCGCACGGCTGCGAAAACGACAACTGGATGCCGAAGGACGAGTCCAATCCCTACTTCACCTACGACCCCTCGAAGTGCATCGTCTGCTCGCGCTGCGTCCGCGCCTGCGAGGAGGTGCAAGGCACCTTCGCGCTGACGATCTCCGGCCGCGGCTTCGACAGCCGCGTCTCGCCCGGCATGAACGAGAGCTTCCTCGGCTCCGAATGCGTATCCTGCGGCGCCTGCGTGCAGGCCTGCCCGACCGCGACGCTGACCGAGAAATCCGTGATCGAGATCGGCCAGCCCGAGCATTCGGTCGTCACCACCTGCGCCTATTGCGGCGTCGGCTGCGCCTTCAAGGCCGAGATGCGCGGCGAGGAAGTGGTGCGCATGGTGCCCTGGAAGGACGGCAAGGCCAATCGCGGCCATTCCTGCGTCAAGGGCCGCTTCGCCTGGGGCTACACCACCCACAAGGAGCGCATCCTGAAGCCGATGATCCGCGAACGGATCGAGGACCCCTGGCAGGAAGTGTCGTGGGACGAGGCGCTGAACTTCGCCGCCGCGAAGTTCAAGGGCATCCAGCAGAAATACGGCCGCGACGCGGTCGGCGGCATCACCTCGTCACGCTGCACCAATGAAGAAACCTATCTGGTGCAGAAGCTGATCCGCGCCGGCTTCGGCAACAACAATGTCGACACCTGCGCCCGCGTCTGCCATTCGCCGACCGGCTACGGCCTGTCGCAAACCTTCGGGACTTCGGCCGGCACGCAGGATTTCGATTCGGTGGAGGACACCGACGTCGTGCTGATCATCGGCGCCAATCCGGCTTCCGCCCATCCGGTGTTCGCTTCGCGGCTGAAGAAGCGGCTGCGCCAGGGCGCCAGGCTGATCGTGATCGATCCGCGCCGCACCGAGATGGTGGAATCGCCGCATGTGAAGGCGCTGCATCTGCCGCTGATGCCCGGCACCAACGTCGCCGTGCTGACTGCGCTGGCCCATGTCATCGTGACCGAAGGGCTCGCCGATGAGGCCTTCGTGCGCGAGCGCTGCGACTGGAGCGAGTTCGAGGACTGGGCCACCTTCGTCGCCCAGGAGAAGCACAGCCCGGAAGCCACCGCGATCATGACCGGCGTCGATCCGAAGGTGCTGCGCGAGGCGGCCCGAATCTATGCCACCGGCGGCAACGGCGCGATCTATTACGGGCTCGGCGTCACCGAGCACAGCCAGGGCTCGACCACGGTGATCGCGATCGCCAACCTCGCGATGGCGACCGGCAATATCGGCCGGCCCGGCGTCGGCGTGAACCCGCTGCGCGGCCAGAACAACGTGCAGGGCTCCTGCGACATGGGCTCGTTCCCGCACGAGCTGCCGGGCTACCGCCACATCGCCGGCGATGCGGTGCGCGAGCAGTTCGAGGCGATGTGGAACGTCAAGCTCAACAACGAGCCGGGCCTGCGCATCCCGAACATGTTCGACGCCGCCATCGAAGGCAGCTTCATGGGGCTCTACGTGCAGGGCGAGGACATCCTGCAGTCCGACCCCAACACCAAGCATGTGGTGGCGGCGCTGTCGGCGATGGAATGCGTCATCGTCCACGATCTCTTCCTGAACGAGACCGCGAACTACGCCCACGTCTTCCTGCCCGGCTCGACCTTCCTCGAGAAGGACGGCACTTTCACCAATGCCGAACGCCGCATCCAGCGCGTCCGCAAGGTGATGACGCCGCTCAACGGCTACGCCGACTGGGAAGTGACGATCATGCTCGGCAAGGCGATGGGCTTTGAGATGAACTACGCCCATCCATCCGAGATCATGGACGAGATCGCCGCGCTGACGCCGACCTTCGCGGGCGTCTCCTATGCCAGGCTCGACGAGCTCGGCTCGGTGCAGTGGCCCTGCAACGAAAAGGCGCCGGAAGGCACCCCGGTGATGCATATCGGCGGCTTCGTGCGCGGCAAGGGCAAGTTCATCCTCACCGAATATATCGCGACCGACGAACGCACCGGCCCGCGCTACCCGCTGCTGCTCACCACCGGCCGCATCCTCAGCCAGTACAACGTCGGCGCGCAGACCCGCCGCACCGAGAACGTGGTGTGGCACGCCGAGGACCGGCTGGAGATCCATCCGCATGACGCCGAGCAGCGCGGCGTGCGCGACGGCGACTGGGTGCGGCTGGCAAGCCGCGCCGGCGAGACCGCGTTGCGCGCCGAGATCACCGACCGCGTAGCGCCGGGCGTGGTCTACACCACGTTCCACCACCCTGACACCCAGGCCAACGTCATCACGACCGACTTCTCGGACTGGGCCACCAACTGTCCGGAGTACAAGGTCACCGCGGTGCAGATCTCGCCGTCGAACGGTCCGTCCGACTGGCAGAAGGCCTATGACGAGCAGGCACGCCACTCCCGCCGCATCGCGCCGGTGGTGGAAGCCGCGGAGTAACGATGCGCGAGCCCGTCCACCAATCGAGGCGGAAAGTCTGGCGTGACGGCGTCTTCAGCGACGGCGCGCGCCTGATCCCGGAAGAGACGCCGCTCGCGCTGACCTATAATGGCGGCACCTACGCCGTGATGATGGGCTCGCCCGAGGACCTCGGCGACTTCGCCGTTGGATTCAGCCTGAGCGAAGGCATCGTGCAAGCGGCCGACGAGATCGAGACCCTCGACATCGTCGAGCTCGATGACGGCATCGAGCTTCGGATGTGGCTCAGGCCTGACAGGGCCGAGCGGATCGCCGAGCGGCGGCGCAACATCGCCGGACCGACCGGCTGCGGCCTGTGCGGCCTCGATTCCATCAGCGAGGCGGTCCGGCCGGCCGCGGTGGTGCGCGCCGGCCGCGTATTCTCGCCGCGCGAGATCATGGCGGCGATGGCGGCGGTCGCGCCGCTGCAGGAGATCAACCACCAGACCCGCGCCGTGCACGCCGCGGCATTCTGGACGGGCGCGCGCGGCATCGTGGCGCTGCGCGAGGATGTCGGTCGCCACAATGCGCTCGACAAGCTCGCCGGCGCGCTGGCCCGCGACAAGGTCAATGCCAGCGAAGGCATGGTGCTGCTCACCAGCCGCGTTTCGGTCGAAATGGTGCAGAAGACCGCCGCGATCGGCGCGCCGCTGATCGCCGCGGTGTCGGCGCCGACCGCGCTTGCGGTACGGATGGCGGATGCCGCCGGCATCACGCTCGCCGCGATCGCTCGCGCCGATGGATTTGAAATCTTTACGCATCCGGAACGCGTCACAGGCGCGGTGGCCGGCAAGGAGTCCGCTTATGTCGTCGTCGCCTGACAAACTGGTCTATATGGCGAACCAGATCGGAAAGTTCTTCCAGAGCCAGGGGCGCGACCGCGCCGTGCAGGGCATTTCCGAGCACATCTGGAAGTTCTGGGATCCGCGGATGCGCAAGCAGATCTTCGCCCATCTCGACGCCGGCGGCACCGGCCTCGATCCCGACGTCCGCGATGCCCTGCAGAAGCTGAAGCAGCAGGCGTAGGGCGCTTTTGCAGGCTCAGCTCCGCACCGTCACCCCGCACAATGGCTTTGCCATTGTCGCTGGAGGAGGCCGCAAAGCGGCCGTCTCGAAGGGTCGACGGCCCGACTGTGGCCGTGCATCCTTCGAGGCTCGCAAGAGCTCGCACCTCACAGAATGTGAATATATGGCGGAGGAGCGGCGCCAAACATTCAATGTCGTCCCGGCGAAAGCCGGGACCCATAACCACCGAAGGCCATTGTTGCGCAGGGCTGGGGCCACAGCCTTCCTCAACAATTAAACCCTGTGGTTATGGGTCCTGCTTTCGCAGGGACGACGTCGGACATGTTGTCCCGGCTTCAGTCCCGTCATCCTTCGAGGCTCGCAAGAGCTCGCAGCTCAGGATGACGGGTCGAGCATCGCAGTCGGATCAGGCCCCGCCCACGATCGCGTTGAAGACGCGGCGCACCTCGCTCTGGGTCTCGCGCAGGCGGGCTTCCAGTGCGGAGAAATCCGGCGTGTCCCCGGCCCGCGCCATCACGCGCAGCAGGTCCTCGCCCGCGGTCTCCGGATTGAACTTGCCGGTCACGCAGAGCCGCAGGATCTGCGTCAGGTCATGATAGAGCCGCGCCGCCGAGCGCAGGATCTCGGCCTCGGACTGGCCGAGCAGGCCGAGCCTGGCGGCGTTGTCGAGCACCTGCAGCGTGGAGACGCTGAGGATTTCCGGCTTCACCGCGGCATGCGCGAGCTGGAGATACTGCGCGATGAAATCGATGTCGACGAGCCCGCCGGCGGCGAGCTTGAGATCCCAGACGTCGTCCTCGCCCTTCTCCAGCGCGATTGCGCGCCGCATGTCGGCGACGTCGGCCGCGGCCGATGCCGCATCGCGCGGCCGGGTCAGCACGCTGCGGATGATCGTCTCGATCTTCTCGCGGAACTCAGGCGACGACGAGATCACGCGGGCGCGCGTCAGCGCCATGTGCTCCCAGGTCCAGGCCTCGCGCTCCTGATAGTCGGAGAATGAATCGATTCGCGAGGCGACCGGGCCGGCGCGCCCCGACGGGCGCAGCCGCATGTCGACCTCATAGAGCACGCCGTAATTGGTCCGGGTCGTGAAGGCGCTGATCAGGCGCTGGGTGAAGCGGGCAAAATACTGCGCGCCATGCAGCGAGCGCTCGCCGTCGGAATCCGGCGCCTCGCTGTCGAAATCGTACAGCAGGATCAGATCGAGGTCGGAGGACGCCGTCATCTCGCGGCTGCCGAGCCGCCCCATCGCGATGATCGCGGTCTCCTGCCCCTTGATCCGGCCATATTGCGCGGCGAACTGGTCGGTGACGAGGCCGTGCACGGTGTGCACGATCCCCTCGGCCACATCGGCAAAGGCGGTGCTGGCGTGCTGCGCTGACACCGTGCCGGACAGGATCCGCGTGCCGATCAGGAACAGGCTCTCCTGGCCGAACAATCTCAGACGATCGAGAAAATCCTCGTAGGACGACGCATCCTGCAGCGTGGCGGCGAGCCGCTCCGACAGTTCCTTCTTGTCCGGCATCGCGCCGAAGAAGCGCGGGTCGACCAGGCCGTCCATGATCTGCGGCTGCCGCGCGAGCATGTCGCCGAGCCGCGGTGCCGCGCCGAGGATCAGCGCTACCAGCGCGACGAAATCGCGGTTCTGGCTAAGCAGCGAGATCAGCCGCCCGCCCCGCTGCAGCGCGCCGAGGAAACGGTCGAACGCCGCCACCGCATCGTCCGGCTCCTCGGCATTCGCGAGGCCGTCGATCAGGCCGGGAATGAATTCGAGGAACGCGGCGCGCGTCGCCTCGACGCGTAGCGCGCGATAGTCGCCCTCGATCCATTGCTGCACGGTGCCGGCAACCGCAATGGGCTTCTTGAAGCCGAGATTGGCGAGATGCTCGATCAGGCGGGCGTCCTCGGGTCCGGCGCCGTAGTCGATGTCCGGCAGCTTCGCGGTGCCGGTCGGATCGTCGCCCTCGAACAGCTTGCCGTAGTGGTTCTGCACGATCTTGAGCTGGCCGAGCAGGTCCCTGGCGAAGGCCTCGCGATTTTCGTAGCCGAAGAAATGCGCAAAACGCTCGACGTCCTCGGGCGCTTCGGGCAGCGAATGGGTCTGCTCGTCGGCGATCATCTGCAGCCGGTGCTCGACCCGGCGCAGGAATTCATAGGCCGTCGTCAGTTCGTCGCGCGCCTCATAGGTGATCCAGTTGCTGTTGGCGAGCACATTGAGCGCCTCCAGCGTCGGCCGCACCCGCAACTCCGGATGGCGGCCGCCGGCGATCAGCTGCTGGGTCTGGGCGAAGAACTCGATCTCGCGGATGCCGCCGCGGCCGACCTTGACGTTATGGCCCTCGACCGAGATCTCGCTCTGGCCGCGATAGGTCTGCATCTGCCGCTTCATGTCGTGGACATCGGCAAGCGCGGCAAAATCCAGATGCTTGCGCCAGACGAAGGGCGCGAGCTCGGCGATCAGCGCCTCGCCGGCCTTCGGATCGCCGGCGCAGGGCCGCGCCTTGATCATCGCGGCGCGCTCCCAGGTGCGTCCCTCGCGCTCGTAATAATGCAACGCCGCGTCGGTCGAGATCGCGACCTGGGTCGAGGCCGGGTCCGGACGCAGCCTGAGATCGACCCGGAACACATAGCCGTCGCCCGAGCGCTGCTGCAGCATCCGCGCCATCGCCTGGGTGACGCGCACGAAGAACGGCTGCGGCTCGATGTCCTCGGCGAGCGAGGTGGCCGCGCGATCGAAGAACACGATCAGGTCGATGTCGCTGGAATAGTTCAGCTCGCCGGCCCCCATCTTGCCCATCGCGAGCACGATCAGGCCCGAACCCGCTTCGGGGTGATCGGGATCGGCGGCGGTCATCCGGCCGCGAGCTACTTCCTGCCGGAACAAATATCGCAGCGCCGATTGCACCGAATTCACCGCGATGTCGGTCAGCGCCGCCGTCACCCGCATCACCGGCCAGACGCCGCCGATGTCGCACAGCGCGATCATCAGCGCGGCCTCCGCCTTCATGCGGCGAAGCAGAACCATCACGTCGGCCTCGCTGCCGGCGGCGAGCACCTCGCGCGACGTCGTCTCGATCAGGCCGGCCAGATGCTGTTCCGGGTCGCATGACAGGATCCGGATCAGCCGCGCGGCGTCGGCGCGCGCGAGCTCGAACAGGTAGGGCGAGAACTCGGCGATTCCGCGCAGGATGTCGCGTGCGAACGGATGTTCGAGCAACGCATTGAGCGCGCCCGATTGCGCCGGCTCGAGCTCGGCGAACCAGTCGGTCAGGCGCTGATCGGCGGATACGGGCGCGGCGACACGCGGTCCGTCCGCGAACCGCGCGGCCAGACGATGTCGATCCGCGTTTCCCGGCGCGGCGGCATTCATGCCGCCTTCTGTGGCACATCCTGCGTTTGAGCCGCAAGCCTGTCACTGCCGCCCGCCCGCGCGGGCAGCACCAGGGTGGCGATCAGCCCCGGATGGGCATCGCCGAGCCTGAGCTCGCCGCCATGAAGCGTGGCGACCGCCGAGGCCAGGCTGAGGCCGAGACCGGAACCGGGTAAGGTCCGGCTCGCCTCGAGCCGGACGAAGCGCTCGACCGCGTGCTTGCGGTCGGCCTCGGGAATGCCCGGACCGTGGTCGGTGACGCTGAGCAGGACCTGGTCGCCCTCGCGCCGCGCCTCGATCAGGATCTCCCGCGCATCCGCATTGAGCGGCTGCACGCTCACGTCGGGCTTGCCGTATTTGATGGCATTCTCGACCAGGTTGGCGACCGCCTGGCTGATCAATTCGCGGTTGCCGTGAATCGGCGCCGGCACGGTCTTCACCTGCAGCGTCATGCCATCGTCCTCGGCCAGCGGCTCGTACAGCTCGTGGATGCCGTTGGCGACATCGGCGCCGTCGAAATCGTCCATGTTGCCGCGCGCCTGGCCGGACTCGGCACGCGCGATCATCAACAGGGCGTTGAACGTGCGGATCAGCCCGTCGGATTCCTCGATGGTCCGCTCCAGCGCCGCGCGATAGTCGGCCTCGCAGCCCGACCGCGCCAGCGCCTCCTCGGCGCGGTTGCGCAGCCGCGTCAGCGGCGTCTTGAGGTCATGGGCGATGTTGTCGGAGACCTCCTTCAGCCCCGTCATCAGCGCCTCGATGCGCTCGAGCATGGCATTGAGATTTTCCGCCAGGCGATCGAGCTCGTCGCCGCTGCGGCCGACCGGCAGCCGGCCGGACAGATCGCCCGCCATGATGCGCTTGGTGGTGCCGGTCATGGCGTCGATCCGGTGCAGCACGCGGCGGGCGACGAAGATGCCGCCGCCGATGCCGAGCACGACGACGACGAGGATCGACCATTGCGCGGCCTTGGCGACGATGCCGAACAGCCGCCGCCGCTCCTCAAGGTCGCGCCCGACCAGCAGGCGGAAACCGTTGTCCATCTGGGTGACCCGCACCAGCGCGCGGTGATCGGTCTTGTCCTGGTCGTCGAGCCGGCGATAGGCGGTCTCGGTCCAGCCCTGCGTGCTCATCACGCCCGGGGCCAGCGCGCCGACATTGCCGGCGAGCATCTGCCCGTTCGGCGCCGTCACCAGATAGAGGTTGGCGCCCGGCCGCAGCGCACGATTGCCCATGGTGCTCAGCAGGCCGCGCAGGCCGCGGCGGTTGTAGATGTCGGTGATCTCGCTGATCTCGACATTGACCGTCGTCGTGATCTGCTCGGTGATCAGCCGCCGCGTGTTCCAGGCGAAGTAAGCCAGCAGCGAGGCGGCGAACAGCGCGAACAGGAACAGGTAGACCAGCGTCAGCCGAAACGCCGTGGTCCGGATCAGTTTACCGAATGCCGTCACGGATCATATACCCCGCACCGCGGATGGTATGCAGCAGCGGCCGCTCAAAACCCTTGTCGATCTTGGAGCGCAGCCGCGAGATGTGGACGTCGATGACGTTGGTCTGCGGATCGAAATGATAATCCCAGACATTCTCGAGCAGCATGGTGCGCGTCACCACCTGCCCGGCATGCTTCATGAGATATTCGAGCAGGCGGAACTCGCGCGGCTGCAAGGTCAGCTCGTCCTTGCCGCGGGCGACGCGGTGCGACAGCCGATCGAGCTCGAGGTCGCCGACCCGGTAGGTCGTCTCCTCGGCCGGGCCGACATTGCGCCGCGACAGCACCTCGACGCGCGCGAGCAGCTCGGCGAAGGAATAGGGTTTCGGCAGGTAGTCGTCGCCGCCGGCACGCAGGCCCTTGATGCGGTCATCGACCTGGCCGAGCGCCGAGAGGATCAGCACCGGCGTCCGGTTGCCCTTGTCGCGCAGGCTGCCGATCAGCGACAGGCCGTCACGCTTCGGCAGCATGCGATCCACAACCAGCACGTCGTAGTCGCCGGACTCGGCCATCGACAGCCCTTCCTCGCCATCGGAGGCGAGATCGGCGATATAGCCGACTTCGCGGAATGCCTTGACCAGATAGTCGGCTGACTCACGGTCGTCTTCGATGATCAGGATGCGCATTTGCGGAGCGATTGCGGTCACGGAAATTGGCCCTCTGTCAGCATGACGCGGCCGGCCTGCACATGCAAGACGACCGCGCATATTCTCGATTGCTTGAAAAAAGTGGGCGGTGAAGCTGGGGGACCTCACCGCCCTGAGACCTTCCGACAGAGGGGGGCATATTCCATCGAAAGGCAACGTAGGGAGCGAGCAAGGGGCCCGCCCCCCGGAAAGCGCCGTCGGCGGGGGCGACTGATGCCGGCGACGCCTTCCAACTCATAGATAGTTATCCCTTCGCCAGCGGCACTGCCACAAAGCGCGACGAACCGCCGCTCTTCACGCGCATGAGAACGCTGTTCTTGCTGTCATTGCGCGCCGCGGTGATCGCATCCCGCACTTCACCGGCGGTGCCGACGGACTTGCCGGCGACCTCGAGGATCACGTCGCCTTCCTTGAAGCCCCGCTCAGCGGCAGCACTCTTGGGATCGACTTCGGTCACGACCACGCCTTCCTTGCCGGCGCCGGCCACGCTGTTGGCGGGCGCCACGGTGAGGCCGAGCTTCGGCACGTCGGTGCCGCGGGACGAATTGCCCTTGTCGCTCTTGTCGGTGTCGGCCTTGGCTTCCAGATTGTTCGGCAGCTGGCCGAGCGTGAGGTTGACGGTCTTGTCCTGTCCCTTGTGCAGCACGTTCAGCTTCACGGCATTGCCGGGCGCGAGGCCACCGATGGTGCGGGCGAGCTCGCGCGCATCCTTCACCGGCTCGCCATTGACGGCGGTGATGACGTCACCGGACTCGATGCCGGCCTTGGCCGCGGGGCCGTTGGCCTGCGGTTCGGCAACCAGCGCGCCTTCGGCCTTCTTCATGCCGAGGCTGTCGGCGATGTCGGAGGTCACCGGTTGGATCTGGACGCCGATCCAGCCACGGCTGACCGCGCCCTTGTCCTTCAGCTGCGCGACGACGCTCTTGACGGTCTGGGCCGGGATCGAGAACGCGATGCCGACGCTGCCGCCGGACGGCGAGTAGATCGCCGTATTGACGCCCATCACCTCACCGGACACGTCGAACGCCGGGCCACCCGAATTGCCCTTGTTCACGGGCGCATCGATCTGGATGAAATCGTCATACGGACCGTTGCCGATGTCGCGGCCGGAGGCCGAGACGATGCCAGCGGTCACCGTGCCGCCGAGGCCGAACGGATTGCCGACCGCCAGCACCCAGTCGCCGATGCGCGGCTTGGAGTCGGACAGCTTGGCAAACTGGAAGTTGGAGCCGCCCTCGACCTTGATCAGCGCGAGGTCGGTGCGCGGATCGGTGCCGATCACCTTGGCGGAATAGGTCTTGCCGTCGTCGGTTGTGACTTCGACCTTGTCGGCGCCGTCAACGACGTGATTGTTGGTCACGGCAAAGCCGTCAGCCGAGATGAAGAAGCCGGAGCCCTGGCCCGTCACCACGCCACCGCCACGCGGTCCACCGCGCAGGCCCGGGGGCAAGCCATCCGGACCGCCGAAGCGGCGGAAGAAGCGCTCCATCGGCGAACCCGGCTGGAACGGCGAATCGTCATTGTTGCTGTCGTCCTTCGCGACCTTCTCGCGAATGTTGACCTTGACCGAGATCACCGACGGCTTCACGCGCTCGACGATGTCGGCAAATCCGACCGGCTGCTGAACCTTCTTGACCTCGTTATTGACCTGCGCATGCGCGGGCGTCGTGAACAGATCGGCGGGGTTGTGCGAGGGGCTGAAGCCATAGGTGGCGGCACCGAGGCCGGCCACGACCGACGCCATCAGCGCGAGTTTGCGGGCAGAGAACAGCGAGCGCTTCGGCGCCTTGTAGGACGGAAGGGTCGAGAGGTCGGGACGATCGGTCATGTCTTGAAATCTCCAGGGCCAGAATCATTGGTGCCGGGGCAAGCACCTGATGGGTCTGAACATGGGGTCACCAGCCTTACGGCGCGCTGGCTGCGGAATTAAACTTTTGTAATTGAAGCGGCCGCCGCTGCGGCAGAATAGCGCAGGTAAATAAAGGACTTAAAAGGGAACTAAAGCGGCTTGTCCGGCGCGGATTCGGCCGCCAGCAGGCGTTCCAGGCGCGCCCGCTCGTCGGACGTCAGTCCAGGAGCGGAATCGCCCCCGCCCGCCGCCGGATTTGCCTTGCGCCGGCCGAGCCGCCAAAGCGCAAAACCGCCCAGCAGCAGCGCCAGCGGCGGGGTCAGCCACAGCAGCAGCGTGTGCTCGTTGAGGCGCGGCTTCAGCAGCACGAATTCGCCGTAGCGGGCCACCAGGAAATCGATCACCTGGGCGTCGCTGTCGCCGGCCGAGATGCGTTCACGCACCAAAAGACGGAGATCGCGCGCCAGCGGCGCCTCCGAATCGTCGATCGACTGGTTCTGGCAAACCATGCAGCGCAGCTCCTTGGAGAGCTCGCGCGCCCTCGCCTCCTTCGCCGGATCCGCCATGACCTCGTCGGGCAGCACCGCCCGGGCGGGCATCGCACCGTGCATCAGGGTCGCCGCAAGCACGGCGGCTGCAAGCGCGCGCGACCGCATCACTCGGCCGCCTGCAATGCGCGTGCTGCTTTGGCCGGTTTCGGGGCGCCGACCCGCAAGCGGCGGTCGGACAGCGACAGCATGCCGCCGAACGCCATCAGCACCGGTCCCCACCAGATCATCAGCACCAGCGGCTTGTGATAGATGCGCACCGCGATCGCGCCGTCGGCCGAGGTATCGCCGAGCGAGATGTAGAGCTGGCTTGCGCCGCGCGTCATCAGCGCGGCCTCGGTCGTCGAGGCGCCGCGCGTTGTGAAGTTGCGCTTCGACGGCGTCATCACGCTGACCTTCTCGCCGTCACGTGTCACGGTGAATTGCGCGACCATCTCGCGGAAGTTCGGCCCCTGCCGCGGGTTCAGGCCGTCGAGCCGCAGCTGGTAGCCGGCGACGCGGGCGACGTCGTCGGGCTTCATCGCGCCGATATATTCGCTGTTCCAGGTGGTCTCGCAGACGATCCCGATCAGCGCGACGCCGAGACCGGCATGCGCGAAGGCGGTGCCCCAGGTCGCGCGTGGCAACCCGCGCGCGCGGCGCAGCGAGAGCGACAACGGAATCCGGAACAGCGCGATGCGCTCGGCGAGATCGCACAGCGCGCCCATGATCACGAACACCGCCAGCCCGATCGCAAGCGGCGCCAAGGTCGCGCCGCCATAGGTCCACGCCAACACCAGCGCCATCGCAACCAGCGCGACGATGCCGGCCACCATCAGCCGCTGTGCCGCGCCGAGCAGGTCGCCGCGCTTCCAGGCCAGCAGCGGCCCGAACGGCACCGCGAGCAGCAGCGGCACGAACAGCGGCGCGAAGGTGAAATTGAAGAACGGCGCGCCGACCGAGATCTTCTCACCGGTCAGCACCTCGAGCGCCAGCGGGTACAGCGTACCGATGAACACGGTCGCGCAGGCGGTGGTGAGCAGCAGATTATTGAGCACCAGCGCGCCCTCGCGCGAGATCGGTGCGAACAGCCCGCCCTGCTTCAGCGCCGGCGCGCGCCAGGCGTACAGCGACAGGCTGCCGCCGATGAAGACGAACAGGATCAGCAGGATGAACACGCCGCGTGTCGGATCGGTCGCGAAGGCATGGACCGAGGTCAGCACGCCGGAGCGCACCAGGAAGGTGCCGAGCAGCGACAGCGAGAAGGTCAGGATCGACAACAGGACGGTCCAGACCTTCAGCGCGTTGCGCTTCTCCATCACCAACGCCGAATGCAACAGCGCGGTGCCGGCAAGCCACGGCATCAGCGAGGCGTTCTCGACCGGATCCCAGAACCACCAGCCGCCCCAGCCGAGCTCGTAATAGGCCCAGTAGGAGCCCATCGCGATGCCGAGCGTCAGGAAGATCCACGCCATCAGCGTCCACGGCCGCACCCAGCGCGCCCAGGCGGCGTCGATCCGCCCCTCGAGCAGCGCCGCCACCGCGAACGAGAACGAGATCGAGAAGCCGACATAGCCGAGATAGAGCATCGGCGGATGCACGGCGAGGCCGATGTCCTGCAGCACCGGATTGAGGTCGCGGCCCTCGAGCGGCGGATTGGCGATGCGCAGGAACGGGTTCGAGGTGATCAGGATGAACAAGTAGAACGCGCTGGCGACCCAGGCCTGCACCGCCAGCACATGCGCACGCAGCGACAGCGGCAGATTGTTGCCGAAGGCCGCGACGAGGCCGCCGAACAGCGCCAGGATCGACACCCACAGCAGCATCGATCCTTCATGGTTTCCCCACACGCCGGTGATCTTGTAGAGCAGCGGCTTCAGCGAATGCGAATTCTCGTAGACATTGGCGACCGAGAAATCCGAGGTGACGTGCAGCGTCACCAGCGCCGCGAACGACGCCGCGACGAACAGCAACTGGGCGAGTGCGGTCGAGCGCGCGACGTTCATCAGCGCCGCATCGCGCCAGCGCGCGCCGACGATCGGCACGATGGACTGGATCAGCGCGAGCCCGAGCGCGAGCACCAGGGCGTAATGTCCACTTTCGGCAATCACCGCACGGCTCCCTGTGTCGGCGCCGCGGAGGCGCTCGGCTTCGCACCGTAGTCGTCCTTCCAGTGGCCCTGCTTCTTCAAGGCGTCGGCGACGTCCTTCGGCATGTAGGTCTCGTCATGCTTGGCGAGCACGGTGTCGGCGCGGAACACGCCGCTCGCGTCGAGCGCGCCTTCGGCGACCACGCCCTGCCCCTCGCGGAACAGATCCGGCAGGATACCCTTGTAGGCGACCGGCAGCGTCGCGCCGCCGTCGTCGACGGTGAACGTCACGGCGAGATTGTCGCCGCGCTTCAGCGAGCCCTGCTCCACCAGGCCGCCGAGGCGGAAACGCTTGCCCGGACCAAGGTGCTTTTCGGCGACCATCGACGGCGTCGAGAAGAACACGATGGAATCGCGCAGCGCGTTCAGCACCAGACCCGCGGCGATCGCGAGCACGACGAGCGCGCAGCCGATCAGTGTCAAACGCCGTTGCTTCCTGGTCATGTTCCATCCTTGCGCATGACATCCTCCGAAAACCGCTGCGCACTTTTCGGCATCATGCGTTATCCATCCAGCCCGAGATTCTTCAGCCCTTCATTGAGCTGACGCAACCGGTCCGCATCGTTGGCGACCGCCTGACGGGCATCCGCGAGTGCGCTCATCGCCTTGTCGCGCTCGCCCATCACGAGATAGGCGCGGACCAGCCGCAGCCAGCCCTCGACGTCGTCGCCATTGGCCTTCAGCCGCGTCGCCAGCCGATCGACCATGCCTTTGATCATGGTGCCGCGATCGGCCTCGCTCATGTCCCGGGCCGCGGCCACCGCACTGTCCGGCAGCGCCGGTGCGCTCACGCCACCGGGCGAGCTGACGCCGCCGGGCGAGCTGCCGCCGACCCTCACGAGCGCGGCCTGCACCAGCGGCCGCCACGGCGCGTCCGCCGGCGCCTTCGCCAGCATCTTCTGCCAGAGCTCCGCGGCATCAGCCTTGCGGCCGTCCTGCTCGGCGGCGAGGCCGAGGAAATAGTTGGCCTTGGCATCGTCGCCATTCAGCGCGACCGCGCGCTCGAATTCCGCCTTGGCGTCCGCGGTGACGACGCCGCCGGCAGTCCCCATCAGCGCCTCGCCGAGATCGGCGCGGCGATCGGCGCTGTCGCCGGCATAGGTGATGGCGTTGCGATAGGCGCGGACGGCGTCATCGTAGCGGCCGAGGCGCGACAGCACCGGCGCCAGCACCGTCCAGCCGCGGCCGTCGGTCGGGTTCTTTTCCAGATGCGCCTCGACCTGGGCGACCAGATTGGCGAGCGGCTGGTTGGCGTCGGCCACCCGGCCGCGCTCGGCGAGCGGGAAGTCACCGAGGCGCGGCGAGCCGAGCGCGAGATAGAAGCTTGAGGCAATCACAGGCAATCCGACCAGGCCGACGATCGCGGCAGTGCGCCGCAGATTGAGGCTGCCTTGCACCGGAGCCTCACGTCCGCCCTGATCGGCGGCGGCCAGCAGCCGGCGGCTGATCTCGATCCGCGCGGCATCGGCCTCGGCGGCACGGATGATACCGGCGGCCATGTCGCGGTCGATTTCGGCGAGCTGGTCGCGGTAGACCACGACCTCGCTGCCACCGGTATCCGTGCGCCCGCGGCGGCTGAGCGGCCACAGCACGGCAAAGATCGCCGCGACCGTCATCAGCGCGAACACAAACCACAGCGTCATCAAGCGGTTCCCGGATGGAACGGCGGCTTCCGGCAAGCCGCCTTAGAATCGCTTTACACTACCGGCGGCGAGCCCGGCAATTGACAATTACTGGATCGGCGGAAGGTCGAAATCAGGCGGTTTTCGGTGCCGTTCCGACGGGATTGCAACGGTGTCTCCTGGCGAAGGCGCGCGCTGCCAAAATATCGAAAACAACCCCATGCAAAGTAGCGGGGCGGTCGCCGGCGCTCGATTGATGGTTGACACGTCGGGCAAATCAGTGCCACACTTCCATTATTCCGAAATAACGCAAATGCCCATCGTCCCGCCTTGGCGGGTCGGCTTGCCGTCGAACATGCTCGCGAATTGCGCGATCTCGCTACCCCGCGCGGGAAGATTTGCGCTCACCGGTCACGGCGTTTTCGGCCGCCCGGTTCATCAACGAGGCGTAGTCGTGGCCGAACAGCACCTCGCAGAAGCGGATCGCGGCCTTGACCTGCTGCTGGCGGAAGGCCCGGACCCGCGCGTCGCCGCCGCGCAGCGACTGCACCAGCCCCTCGGTCGACTGCTCGACATAATGTTGCAGGTCGGAGAAGGTCCGCAGGGTCACCTCGTTGATGGCGAGCTCGCTGGCATAGGTGCGGCACACCGCGACGAAATCGATCAGCGCGGCGGCGTCCTCGACTTCGGACTGGTCGATCTTGGCGCCGGCCGTGATGTCCTTGTCGGCGCGCTGGCGCAGGATGCGGCGGACCCGGCCGGGCACGCTGTCGATCTCCGATTGCAGCGCATTGGAGGTATCGGCGCGGACCGAGGTGAGCTGGCGGCCCCAGGTGGAATCGTTGCGCAGATCGAGCTCGGTGCGCAGGCCGCGGACGCCGTCATGCAGGGTCTTGAGCTGCTCGCCGACATAATCGAAATGCCCGCGCCTGATGTCGGTGCGCAGGCAGGCCGCGACGAACGACAGGTCGTGCAGCGCGATGGTGACGGCGATACCGTACGGCGTCGCCGCAACCCGCAGTTCGTCGTCGGAGGCCGCCATCTTGATGGCGAGGCGGACGATCTGCCAGGGCGCGGCGAGCCGCTGCGCAATCAATGACAGCGCAAACGGCAGCATTTGCGGCGTCTGCAGCGACGGCAGCTTGAGCGCTTCCGTGGCGGAGGCGATCTGGGAATCGGCGAACACGCGGATCTGGCTCGGCAGCCGGCTGCCCAGGGTTTCCAGCGCCTCGCGGGCCTGCAGGACGAGGCCGATCGGCAGCAGGTCCTCGACCACGTTTGGCGGACCGACCCGCGACAGCGCGCGTTGGCGATCGTCCTGACTTGGCCCCGCGATCTTGAGGATGGCGTCCGCGGCCGCAAGCTGGAACTTGCGCGCGGCAGTTTCCATCGGACCGCTCTCCGTGGCCGCGGCGAGCGCCGCCTCGAACGCGCGAGCCGCCTCGGGCGCGCCCTCGCGGGCCAGCCATTGCCAGATCGGCAGCAGCGAGGCGCGCCGGAGCTGGCCCGGCCGGGTCGGGAAATTGGTCTCGGCGAGGAATGGCTCGAGCGGCCGGAACAGGAGCCGCGCCGGATCATCGCTGCGCGGCTGGATCTGCTCGTCCTCCTCGGCCCCGCGCACGATCTTGCGCAGCTGTTCGAGGACCAGATTGGCGACCGCGACGTCGTCGCCACGTTCGACGGCGCGCTCCAGCTCGCGCATCAGCAGCGCCTGCGATTGCGGCGGAAGCTGTGCGAGATAATCCCTCAGCCGCTCGGTCGATTTCTGGCTCATGCGCCCGGTCGTGAAAGCTTGGTGCCCGGCAAAAGCCGCAGCCCGTCCGCCCGCTATGATAGAGGTCGGCGCGTTAAGAAGCCGTTTAGGAATAATAGCGGCGCCGAAGCGAGAACAGGGACGCCCGCTTTCAGGGGCGAAGCAGACACGCGGACCGGACGTCAGCGATATCGCCTTGTCCCAAGGCGGGCCTCGTCCAACTTTCCTCGCAGGTCGCATCGGCTCGCCTGGCGCTCCCCGAGCGTCGAAATTTGGTTACGCGGTTCAGACTTCCACTTTTGCGACCGGAAATGGGCGGTTGATCCGAGATTCCACGGGAACCCGCAGTCCCTTCGAGATGTAAGCATTGGTTCGATAGTGACCCGCCAGCAATATCCGCTGCAGGATCGCTTCATCGGTGATGACGGGGCGCATGTCGTCCCAAAGTGCATCGCCGATCGTGGCCGTGTCATGCAGTTCATCAGCAAGGCGGATGAGGATGCGGTCACCGGATTCCCAACAGGTGTCATCGGCAGTGCCGTGGACCGATGCGCGCAGTTGCGCTTCGGTCAAGCCTGCATTGTCGGCAAAATAGTGAACGCGCAGGGTCCACTCAAAGGCATTCTGACATCGCCCTGTCACCCGCAGAAGAAACACCTCGCGCTGGCGCAGAATGATGTGGCTTGGATCAAGGTAGGCGACGGACCCGAGACGATACGATCAGGTTCTTCCGCTTGTGGTCCCACGCGGAAGTCACCCTCACGTCCGATTTCGGGCTGCAAGCAGACGCGCTTGGGAAGCCCGGTTGATCCGCGCGGTTCAAATGCCGAACGAGTGCCTCATCTGCCTCAGCATCGCCATGACGGCGTCGGTGTACCTGCCATTGGTGAAGTACTGATCGACTTGCGATGCGCTAGACAGCGCGATGATTGCAATTGCGAAGCCTTTGAGCATGGCCTCTCCTTCGGAAAAGAAGGGTCCAAGAGAATTTCGGAATTCGCTGCCGCTGATCGCGACCTACCTGCAATGGTGGGATAATGGCAGGAATTGGTGGTCGATCGATAAACGAGGTCCAAAAAAATTGATGGGCCTATAAATTCTAGCACTGTGAACCGGGTCGGCGACGATGGCGTAGGTACTTTAGCGCCTGCCTCGGAAAGCGGGTACGCGGGACTGTCCCCCCTTGAGGATATTTAACCCGGGTGTTTTTCAGGTTTGGTTCTTCTGCCCATGCATTGCTTACTGTGAGGGGGCGGAGGATCGCTTCTGCTCTCGTATGGTCGATGCGGCGCGCACACCTGAGGGCGTCTCGCCGAAGTGCCGGCGGAACGTGCGATTGAAATAAGAAACGTCACCAAAGCCGGCTGCATACGCGATATCTATGATGGCCAAATGCAGATGGTGTGGGTCAGTCAACATCGCGAAGGCACGCTGAAGCCGGCATCCTGCAAGGTGCTCGGTGAACGACTTTCCGGTCCCCTCGTCGAGCAATTTTTGCACGTATCGCCGCGACATGCCGATCGCTCCAGCGACCTTGTTCAAATCGAAATTGGGATCGCTGGAGCGTCGCGCGACCTCCGCCAGGATCGCCTGCAGCTTTGCTGCCTTCACACCGCGCTCCCTAACGATGTCTGCTGCTTGGTTGGTCGGCCCGAGCGTCGCAGCTACAAGATCGAGGAGATGGACGCTGACGGTGGCGGCCAGTTGTGATGACGGAGGTTCTTTAAAGGATGCGAGCGACCGAAGGTAGCGGTTGACGAGGCTCAGCGCCGGTCCGGAACGCACTGGCCGACCTGATAGATCTTCCGGGTTGGCAACCAGAGACCTAAGGGCGGCAGCCTGCACGGTTACGAATTTGACGCTCCCCCCACGCGGCCCAAATACTCGCAGCGTCCTTCCCCGATCGACCAAACAAGCGGAGCCGACGTCATAGGCATGCTCTTGGCCAGCATTTGCAAATTGGACCGGTCCGGCCTCGACGAGGTTCAGTCCGAATTGTTCACGGCTATCCTTGAGGTGGTGTTTGTGACGAATAAACTCCACCGGCGTCGTGACAAGGCGACAAACGCCAACCGCACCGAGCGACAAGTAGGTGACTTCGATACGTGGGCGGCCACCGCTGTGGTCTATCACGTCCAACGCGAGGTTCAGCCGCGCAAACTCCTCACGAAACGTCGAGAACCGCGTGCGCTCCGGAAGCATCTCGGTCGACCACCGCAAAAGGTGAGATGACGTTGGCATCTCGACCTCCCGTCTTGGGGCAGCCCCTCGATAAATCATTACAAAGGGCACGTCAGTTAAGCAATCGTAAACGATATGGTCCGTTGTCGGCGCTTGACCGACACGACTAAGCGCACCTCTTTTGTCCGCTTCTGACGCTAAAGCGCGATGAGATTAGGTTGAAT
>NZ_LFIQ01000117.1:223703-236527 GCF_001189245.1 Bradyrhizobium pachyrhizi
TTGTGTCTTTGATGTGTGATTCACTCAGCGTCATTCCGGGGCTCGCGAAGCGAGAACCCGGAATCTCGATCCACAACCTCCGGATTCCGGGTTCGCGACTTCGTCGCGCCCCGGAATGACAGACTATCAGAGATACAATACTACACCGCCGGCAGCATCAGCACGGCCCGCAGGCCGCCGATCGGCGCGTTGTTCAGGGCGAGATTGCCGCCATAGAGGCCGGCGAGATCGGTCACGATCGACAGGCCGAGCCCCGAGCCGGGTTTCGACTCGTCGAGCCGCTGGCCGCGCCGCGACACCTGGGCACGCTCGGCTTCCGACAGGCCGCGCCCGTCGTCGTCGACCACAATGCGCAGCCTCGGCCCGGCGCCCGAGGCCTCGGGCGAGACCACGGTGACCTCGACGGACACCTGCGAAGCCGCCCATTTGCAGGCGTTGTCGACGAGATTGCCGACCATTTCCTCCAGATCCTGCCGCTCGCCGCGAAACCGTGCCGCCGGATCGGCCTTCGCCTCAATCGAGAGGTCGCGATCGCGATGGATCTTCTCCATGGTCCGGCGCAGCGCCTCGATCACAGGTGCGACGTCGGTGATGGTGCTGACGATGGTGGCACGGGCGGCGATCCGCGCGCGCTCGAGATGGTGCGCGACCTGGTCCCGCATCAAATCGGCCTGCTCCAGCACCTTGCTGGCGAAGGGATCGGCGGCATGGGCGGCCGCCTCGTTCACGATCACCGACAGCGGCGTCTTGATCGCATGGGCGAGATTGCCGACATGGGTGCGCGAGCGCTCGACGATCTCCCGGTTGGCATCGATCAGCGCATTGGTCTCGCGCGCCAGCGGCGCGATCTCGACCGGAAACCGGCCTTCCAGCCGCTCGGCGCGGCCGGAGCGGATATCGGCAATCGCATCCGAGATCCGCTTGAGCGGCGCGAGGCCGTAGCGCACCTGGAAGACCGTGGTCAGCAGCAGCACGACGCCGAGCGCGGCGAAGGTGCCGCCGAGATAATAGTCGAAGCTGCGCGTCTCATCGAAGATCTCGGTGGCATCGCCGGCGACGCTGACCAGGAACTTGCCGTCGGCGCCGAGATCGACCGGCCGCTCCACCACGCGCAGGCTCTGGCCTTCGGGCCCGTCGACATAGCCGAGGCGGACCCCGGCGGCGGTCAGCTCGGCGCCGTGCTCCTCGAGCTTGGGCAGCTTCTTGTCCCACAGCGAGCGCGAGGCGCGGGTCTCGCCCTTTTCGGTATCGGTCCGGGTGATCTGCCAGTACCAGCCCGACAACGGCAGGTCGAACAGCGGCTCGCCGAGCGACTGGAACTGGCGGTCCGCCGGCTCGTCCGGCGTCGCCACTTCGGCGATCAGGGTGCGCAGATAGAGATTGAGCCGCCGGTCGAAGGCGCGCTCGGTCGCGTCGCGATAGACCGACGACAGGATGACGCCCGTGATCGCCAGGATCACCACCACCCAGGCGGTCGCCGAGACGAACAGGCGTGTCGCAAGCGAGCTGCCGCCCATCAGGGCACGAGCTCGAACATCGCGTCAGCGGGCCGCGACAAGGCGAGTTCAGACATGGCGAATCCAGTCCTCCTGGCGCGGATCATGCCAATGCCCGCATCGCGATCAAGCACCTTAAGAGCATGATCCGATTGAATAGGACATGCTCTTATCCTGTTGTTTGGTCCGCGCTTTCTTCACGCGAACGAACCGGCGTCCACTTCGCTCGAAAATGGTTTAGGTCGGCGGCGACAGCATGTAGCCGAGGCCGCGAACGGTCTGGATGATATCGACATCCAGCTTCTTGCGAATGCGCCCGACGAACACCTCGATCGTGTTGGAGTCGCGGTCGAAGTCCTGGTCGTAGAGATGCTCGACCAGTTCGGTGCGCGAGACCACCCGCCCGGTGTGGTGCATCAGATAGTCGAGCAGATTGTACTCGTGCGAGGTCAGCTTGATCGGATTGCCGTTGACGGTGACCCGCTTGGTGCGGGTATTGAGCGCTACCGGCCCGCAGTTCAGTTCGACCTGTGCATGCCCGGTCGCGCGGCGCAGCAGCGCGCGGATCCGCGCCAGCACCTCCTCGAGGTGGAAGGGCTTGGCGACATAGTCGTCGGCGCCGGCGTCGAAGCCCTGAACCTTGTCGCTCCAGCGATCTCGTGCGGTGAGGATCAGCACCGGCATCACCCGCTTGTTCCGCCGCCAGGCCTCAAGCACCGAGATACCGTCCATCTTCGGCAACCCGATATCCAGCACGACCGCATCATAAGGCTCGCTGTCGCCAAGGAAATGCCCCTCCTCGCCGTCGAACGCGCGATCGACCACATAGCCGGCGTCCGTCAGTGCGGTGGTGAGCTGGCGGTTCAGATCCGGGTCATCCTCAACGACGAGCAGACGCACTTTGGCCTCCGAGAGTGAGCATTACGACATTCCGGCACCAAATGAGGCTTCCGGCCGTGAACGGCTTATGAATGGACCCGCAAGGCGCCGCTTATTTTTTTCGTCAGGTGCACCATCCCGGGAACCCGCGCAAGCACCCCTGGTTCCCTCCATGAGATGCGCGCGAAGTGAGATTGGGTTTCAGTCTTAGGTATTTAAATACCCACACTTGAAAGCAATTGTTGCTGGCAACCTTCAAGCGGACAGAGCACGAGCAACATGTCGGGTCATTTGCAGTCGACCGGCAAGTTAACCTTCGACGACCATTTCCATGTCGCTGACACCGGCGATGCGCTAATTCAACCGCGGCGCGCCCAGCGCACATGGACCGGGAAGAACGCGTTGCTTGTTTCAAAGATACGGAGGTTCGGCGTGATTGCGGGCTGGCTTGCGCTTGCGTTGATCGCCTTCGTGACACTGTCCCCGATCCAGGACCGTCCCTCGCTATTCCATCCGCAGATCGAGCATTTCGCTGCTTTCGCCGTGATGGCGCTGGCCTTCGTGCTGGGCTACCCGCGGCGCACTGCGCTGATCGTGCTCCTTGTCATCTTCAGCGCGTTCACGCTCGAAGCAATGCAATTCCTGACACCGGACCGTCACGGCCGCCTGATCGACGCGATCGTCAAGGTGGCGGGAGGTCTCGTCGGCATCGGCGTCGGTCGCTTCATGCTGGTCGCGCTGCGCTACCAGCTCGGCCGGCTGAGGTCGGACGTGGAACAGTCCGCGAACTGAGCGGCCGGCGCATTGCGCTCAATCGCGCTTCGGCGCTTCCGCCGACTTCGTGTCGTCTTGCGCCATGCATTGCTGAAAGAAATGCAGCCGATCGCCATTCATCGGCACGGCCCCCGGTCGCTTGTAGGGGTAGACCATGTAGGCCGCGCGCAGGCAGCGCTTTGCGGTCTCGGCGGCCGGTGCGGCGACGGCGGCACGCGATGCCAGCAGGAGCGCCAGCACGACACTGAACCGGACGGACACCCCGCTCACGGTTTCTCGCATTCCGAGTAGAACACGCCGTTCGCAGCCGCCAGCCGCTGCAGGCAATGCCGCTTGTCGGTGACCGCGCCCTCGACCGTGAAATCGTAGGCCTGCGCCTTCAGGATCAACGCGTAACGTCCCGGCGGCAGCGGCGCGTCGTCGCGCGGCAGGACCTCGAACATCTGCGGATCGTCCTTGAGCGGCGCCGCGCGGAACGGGATCGAGATGTTGCGGATCACCCAGGTATCGTCGCCCGGCGAGACCACCGGCTTGCCGGTCGCGTCGAACGTGGTCTGCTGGCTCACATGCGCGATCAGACGCACATCGATCAGGTCGGAGGCGCCGCCGGCACCCTCGCGCCGGAACACGATGAAGCGGAGATGTCCGTCCGGCAGCGTGGTCTCGCTCGGCCTGGTGATCGCCGCCGAGATCGCCACCCGCGGATCCGGCGCACGACCCTGGATCAGCTGCAGCTCGTAGAGCTTGCCGCCGCTCTCGGCGTAGACGCCATACGCGGTCGGCAATGGCCGTCTTGGCGCCGGCGGCTCGGCCGCAGCGACCGGCGCCGGGACGGCCGCGACCACCGCCGGCCTTTGGGTTTCAGGCGGCGCCGATGCCAGCGTGCCGGCAATCATTGCGCGGGCCGCGGCCAATGACACGCCGCGTTGCTGCAGCAGGACAACGGCCGCGATCAGCCCGAAGAACGCCAGCATGACAACGTAACGAAGTGGCGCCGACGACGACCATCGCGGACCGCGCGCCACCGCAGGCTCGACGCGATCGAGGGTCGTGACAAATGCCGCCTCGGCATCGATCCGCGGCGGTGCCTCGATCCGCCGCGCAGCGCCCGCCGCCTCGAGGAATGCGGGCAGCGCCCGCGCCGGCGGCACCGCGAATTTCTCGATCACATTGCTCTTGGTGTGCGCTTCGACGCCTTCGATCGCCACTTCCAGCGCCTGCATCAGACGGTGCTTTTCCGTCGGATCCTCGTGCGCGAGTTGCTGCAGCTTCTGCCGCGCGAGCTCGTAGACCGCGCTGCGCAGCTGCTGCGGGTCGGCGCTCACGGAATCGATGGTTCGCGCCAGCACCAGCGCGAACTCCACCTCGGGGTGTGCAGGACCGATGTCCCTGAGCGTTCTCTGGGCCGGCGTCGGCGTCATAAATGTTAGTCTGGCTTGCCCATAATGTTACAACATTCTATGTGGATTTTACTGTTAACACAAACCACCAAGCCGGCAGATGACGCCACGGTTTGACCGTCCCGATCCGAGCAGCAGCAGGATTCTTTGACCCGTTCTCTGCACATCATGGACCAGTGGTTGTTCGCGCCCAAGCGGGACCGCCGATCCTGGCCGGACGTTCTGCTCCTCGCGGGATGGATCGCGCCGGTCGGCTTCCAGATCGGCCGTCACGTGATGTGGCGCGACGAGGTCCGCGCGCTCACCATTGCCCTGAACGGCGACGATCCGGTCGCCATGCTGAGAGGGTTGCATGGCGAGGGCCACCCTGCCCTTTGGTACCTTCTGCTGCGCGGCGCGCATGCCGTGTTCGATCGGGTCGAGGTGCTGCCCGCCGTCGCCTTCGTGGTCGGGGTCATCACGGTCGCACTGCTGATCTTCCGGTCACCATTCCCACGACCGTTGGTCCTGCTGCTGATCACGGGCCATGCGCTGTTATTTGAGTATGTCGTGATGGCCAGGAACTACGGCATCTCGGCCCTGTTCCTGTTCGCGATCGCGGCCTGCTATCGGGCCCACCGCGACCGTGGTTTGCTGCTCGGTGCGCTGCTATTCCTGCTCGCCAACACCAACGTCGTCGGCGCGATCATGGCCGGCGCATTCCTGCTGTTCTGGCTGCTCGACCTGCTCGAGACCGATGGCTGGCGCTGGTCGCCGCCTCTCACCAATTTCGCGATCAATGCCATCATCGCGACGTCAGGCGTCGTGATCTGCGCCGTGACGATGCTGCCGACCTATAATGACGCCGCGGCCCGGGACTGGTCGCACGAGTCACCGCTGGCGGCGGCAATCCTGTCCCTGGTGAACCCCGGCGCGACGTCGCTGGGCGCGCTGTTTGCCAATCTGCTGCCGGGGGTCGCGGGATCGGTGCTGCTGTTCGGCGCGACGCTCGGGCTCTTGCCGCGGCGACCGGCCTTCCTCGCCGCCATCGCCGCCGTGTTGCTGACGTCGTTGTTCTTCGCCGTCGCCGCCAACGGTGCCTACCGACATGCCGCGGTCTGGCTCAGCTTCCTGATCGCGCTTTACTGGATCGGCTGGAGCCGGGTCACCGCGCCAACCGGCTCTCGGGCGTGGCTCGACCGGCGCTTGCCGGCGATCGGACGCGTGTCGCTCCTGCTGGTGCTCGCGATCCAGACCGCCGCCGGCATCAACGATTTGCGCAACGCGGTGACCGGCATGGTTGCGAGCCGCAGCGCCGATCTCGGCCGCCTGATCGCCTCGCGCGCCGATCTCACCAATGCACTGATCCTCGGCGAGCCGGAATGGCTGGTCGAGGCGCTGCCCTACTACGTCAAGAACCGGACTTATCTGGCGCGCGACCACAAATTCGGCAGCGTCGTGATCTTCTCGCGCAAGGGCAGGATGGACAGCGATCTCGGCGAGACCCTGCGCCTCGCCCGCGAGCTTCGCGACACGACCCGCGCGCCCGTCATCATCCTGCTGGCCTACCGGCTCGACGACATCACGCCCGACCGGATCTACGACGAAGGCAAGGACTGGCGGACGTTCCGTGCCTCAGCGGCGCAGATCCGCGATTTCCGCGAAGCGACCACGATGCTCCGCCGCTTCGGCCCCGCCAAGACCGACGAGAGTTTCGACGTCTACCTCCTCAACTAGGCGATCGATCAACGACGACAAAAAAGGACCGCGCGATGGCGCTGATGGACAGCAAGGTCGAAGCCGGCAAGCCGCCGGCCGCAAGCATCCGGCAGTATCTTGCCATCCTGCGGCTCGATCACAGCACCAAGCACATCTTCATCGTTCCCGGGATTGTCCTCGCCTGGCTGTTGCGCGGCCCGAGAGGCGAGCATATCGCAAGCGCGATCGTCCTCGGCCTCGTGGCCGCGATCTGCATCGCGTCGGCCAATTATGTGATCAATGAATGGTTCGACCGCGACTTCGACCGGCATCACCCGACCAAATCGCAGCGCTCCGCGGTGCAGAGCGCGATGGACGGCAAGATCATCGGGCTAGAGTGGCTGCTGCTGGTTGCGCTCGGTCTCGCCTGCGCATCTGCGAGCAGCCGCCTGATGCTGTTCGCAACCGGCATCTTCGCCCTGCAGGGCGTCGTCTACAATGTCCCGCCGCTCCGCAGCAAGGACAAGGCCTATTTCGACGTCATCTCGGAATCCGTCAACAATCCGCTGCGGCTGTTGATCGGCTGGGCGATGATCGACCCGACCTCGTTGCCGCCGGGCTCGGTGATCCTGTGCTACTGGTTTGGCGGCGCGTTCCTGATGGCGGCCAAGCGGCTGTCCGAATATCGCGAGATTGCCGCGTCCCACGGCAGGGAGCTGCTGGCGCGCTACCGCGCGAGCTTCGCGCACTATACCGAAGTGTCGCTGACGGCCTCGTGCCTCA
Organism: Bradyrhizobium pachyrhizi; assembly: GCF_001189245.1. Lineage (GTDB taxonomy): Bacteria > Pseudomonadota > Alphaproteobacteria > Rhizobiales > Xanthobacteraceae > Bradyrhizobium > Bradyrhizobium pachyrhizi. Next base: position 230,713 of record NZ_LFIQ01000117.1, read on the forward strand.
GCTATTCGCTGTTCTCGGTGTTCTTCCTCTCGGTGTTCCTGGTGAAGTACCGCATCGAGTATGTCCTCGCGATGCCGCTGGTGGTGATGCTGTTCACCACCTACTTCTCGATGTCGACGTCGCCGGGTTCGTCGGCGCAGAAACCCGAGAAGCTCTATGGCGAGCGCGGCCTGATGCTGCTCGTGCTGGCGCTGGTTGCCGTCTTCCTGGTAGCAAGCCTTGTCGACATGCCGTTCCTCGCGCGATTGGCCGAACAGCACTACATCACATTGAATTGAGCCTCTCGCGGCTTGATCGATATTTGAGCATGATCTCCGCGCAAACGCGTTCCGCGTTTGTCGCGAGGGAAAACCGCTTCGCACTTTTCCGGATCATGCTCTACCGCCGGCGCGGATGCGCCTTCTGATGCCAGGCCCAGGCCGAGCGAATGATGTAGCCGAGATCGGACCGGCTGGCCTTGAAGCCGAGGCCGCGCTCCGACCTGGAGGGATCGGCCACCAGGATCGGCGGATCGCCGGCCCGGCGCTCGCGCACGACGCTCGGCACCGCTTCACCGGTCTCGGCGCGGATCGCATCGAGCACCTGGCGCACCGAATAGCCGGTGCCGGTGCCGAGATTGAACACGCCGCCGGCGTCACCCCTCAGCAGCAGCTCGAGCGCCGCGATATGGGCGCTCGCGAGATCGTCGACATGAATGTAGTCGCGCACCGCGGTGCCATCAGGCGTGTCATAATCTTCGCCGAAGATCGCAAAGTCCGGCACGTGCCCCAGCAGCGCCATCAGCGCGCGCGGAATCAAATGCGTCTCGGGATCGCGAAGTTCGCCGATGGTGACGGAGGCGTCGGCGCCGCAGGCATTGAAATAGCGCAGGCAGACCGAGTTGAACCGATAGGCCGCGCGATAGTCGGCCAGGATCTGCTCGATCATGAATTTGGAGCGGCCGTAGGGATTGACGGTCGGACCTGCGGCACTCTCGGGAATTGGATCGCGGCCGGCGTTGCCATAGACCGCGCCGGTGCTGGAAAAAACCAGGCGGTCGCAGCCCGCCTCACGCATGCCGCGCAGCAGGCCGAGCGTGCCGGCAACGTTATTGCTGAAGTACTTCTGCGGATCCGCCACGGACTCGCCGACCGCACTGAACGCAGCGAAATGCATCACCGCAAGCGCTTTGTGCTCGCCGATAGTGGCGGCGATCTTGTCGTGGTCGGCGACGTCGCCGATCACGAGCGGCCCCCATCGCACGAAATCACGGTGACCGGTGGACAAATTGTCGTAGACGACCGGCAGAAACCCGGCCTCGGCAACCGCCTTGGCGCAATGGGATCCGATATATCCCGCGCCGCCCGTGATGAGGATCGAACCCCTGCTCGCCATTTGAAACTGTCGTCCTCGCGCGACAAATCCTGCGTCTCAACTGACGCAACGGCCGCATGGGTACGACATTCCGTCCGAGGCGGCAAAATGACGATAGGAATAGCGTTAAGACCGAACGGATTTGCAGCCGAAGCGACGGTTAGCGCGACCCGAGCGGCACGTTGGTCCGTTGCCCGACCGGCGGCCCGTGCCGCGACGGTCTCCCGTAAGGGTAAGCCGGTGTTGCCGGCGGGACCGGCCGGGTCGCCTGCGGCCGCGATGTCGGAACACCACCGCCCGGTCCATCGATCGAATAGCGCGTTGCGCCCTGCGTGGTCTGTCCGGTGCCCTGTGCAAGCGCCGGGGCGGTGGCGACGACCAGCGCCGCTGTTGTGACAAGGCCGGCCAGCTTCATGTCGATGCCTCGATAGGTTGGACCGGGATCAACCGTCGATGCCTCCAATCGTTCCGGTAATGTCGTCGCAGCGCGCTGACGATCGTCGCTGATGCGAAAAATGGCGCGGCGAAATGTCTCGCCGCGCCACGTTCGATCGATGGGGCTCGTTCAGAAATTCAGGCGCCGGCCTGCACAACGCCGGCCCAGTGGTCGGGGTTCGCCGGGGTCTGCATCCTGACCCAACGATAACGCGCCTGCGACCAGCTGCGGATCTGCGCATTCAGATTGTCGAGCACGATGTCTCCACCCTTGGCGCGGACCACCAGCACGAGATGATGCTCGCCGGAGGAGGTCACGACCTCGCTCAGCAGAAGGTCGCGCATCGGCCAGCCGCGCGCCAGCAGTTCGTGGCGCTTGCTGACCGCGTAGTCGTTGCAATCGCCGCGCGCCGGATTGATCAACCATTCCTCGCCGGCAAGGCCGCGCTCGTTGCGCTGCGGCGCGATGCTGCGATTGACCGACGCGTTGACCTCGATCAGGTCGGCGATGCGCTGCTTGGTCAGGCGTGTGGCGCCGCCGCGGAACACCATCCGGGCGCGGGTTTTCGGCTTGCACTCGTCGGCATAGCGCATGCAGAACATGGTATAGGCCATCGGCGCCAGCGTCGGCTCGCTGAAGCGGATCTTCTCGATCACGCCGCGCAGCGGCAGCGGGAAGCCGACCATTCCAGCCTGGGTGTTCTGTGCGCTTGTCCCGAGCGCAAGGACGGCCAGAACCAGAGCCATCACTCTCTTGACGTTGTACATTCTTCACTCCCCACAGTGACGGGAAGCATGTACGGGAAATGTCTTGAGCTTGGGCTCAAGCGCGCGGCGGCATTTGCTTCAAATGCGAGGGTGCGCGTACGCAATTTGTTAACCAGGGCAGGTTCCCGCGCCGACCAGCTCTAGGCTGTCAAATGATAACGCGCGAAGATCAACAGATCGCAGCGTTGTTGTGCTTTTTGGCTCTTTCCCCGGTTTCCGCGGATGCCGCCATCAGACGCCGTCATCAAATCAAGGGCTGTTGCAGCGTGGAACTGCTTGCTTCCATGCCGGCATGGTTAGCCTGACGTGAAGCGGCCGGCGCGCTCTGTTAAATCGTCACCCGTTGCCTGGGCGCGATCCCGCACCAGCTCATGACGAGATCGGCGAGCATCTTGATCTCGAGATCCGCGGGGGTGCCGCCGGCGAAATCGGCGACCGATTGCCCCAAGGCGACGGCGCGAACATAGGCCGAGCGGCTGCCGATCATCGGCCCGATCTCTTCGTCGAGCGTATCCAGTTCCTCGATCAGTTGCTGGCCTTCGAGCGTGCGCTGGTCGACGCGGTTCGGCACGATCATGGCACGGAGCGCCGTTCGCCGCGTGGCACGCACCTCCCGCACGATGTCGAGCGTCCGCGCGGTGGCCTCGATGTCAAGGCCGGACGGCGTGCACGGCATCAGCACGATATTTGCGACCGCGAGCACGGCGCCCAGCACCCGATCGTTCGGCGCGGAGTCCACCACGATGATCTGATGCGGGATCTGGCGCATCAGCTTGGCCCATTCGGCGACCGGCCGGGTTTCCGGATCAAGCTGGTAGACGGGGAACGACAGATTGCCGGGCTCGGCCCAGTGACACGCGGACGCCTGCGAGTCGGCGTCGACCAGTCCCACCACGCCCGTGCGCCGATCCAGTTCTGCGGCCAGCAAGACCGCAAGGGTCGTCTTTCCGACCCCGCCCTTGCGCTGGGCAACCGAGATGACAAGCGGCATCGCAAACTCCTGGCGTTATCCCCCGTGCGTGCGCGGGAGGACACCTTCATCAACGAGCGTCAGCATCCGCGGCAGACAGACCCGCTTTGCGTCGTAATTGTCCCGCACGAAGCTGCGCGCCTTCATCCGCATCTTCTTGAAGGCCTTGGGCCGTGACAGCACCGAGACTACCTGATCCGACAGCGCATCAATATCAAAAAACGGCACCAGCAGGCCGTTGCCGTCCGAGATGATATCGCGAAGCGGGGCGGTGTCGGATGCCACCACCGCACATCCCGCGCTCATCGCCTCCAGCAGCGACCAGGACAGCACGAAGGGATAGGTCAGATAGACGTGCACCGAGGAAATCTGCAGCAGTTCGAGATACGGTTTCCGAGGAATCCGGCCGAGGAAATGCAGCCGGCGAAGGTCGATGTCCGACTTGATCTCGTCGAGGAACATCGACTTCCAGCTCGAACCCTTGGGTGGGTTCGCGCCGTAGGATGTCCCGCTGCCGCCGACGATCACAACCTGCGCATTCGGCCGCGCGGCGAGGATCCTCGGCAGGGACCGCATGAAGATATGGAATCCGCGCACCGGCTCGAGGTTGCGCGAGACGTAGGTGATCACTTCGTCGTCCGCCGACAGCGTCGCACCGTTCGGAAGCTGAAACCGCGCGACCGGGTTGGGCTTCACCTCGTCGGTGTCGACGCCCTCGTGGATCACCTCGATCTTGCTCTGAAACTCGGCGGGAAAGGTCGACCTCTGCCATGGCGTCGGCGAGACGCCCGTGTCGCATTCCGTGAGCGCCAGCAGCGTGGTCGCATTCTTCAGATGGAGCGCGACATTGCCATCAAGGCCGGTCATGGGAAATTCGGGATCGAAGCCGACGTCCCTGCCCTCGGCACCGTAGTAGAATTCGCAATAGAGGATGATCCGCGCGCGCGGAAACATCGTGCGCAGCGGCAGCGTCTCGCCCCAACCGGGATGCGCGAAGATTAGGTCGGGCACGAAGCCCTGCCCCGACAGCGACGACAGCGCGTACAGAACCTCTTCGGCACGCCGCGATTCGACATCGAAGCGCCGGGCAAACGGATGGACGACCGCGGAATCCGTCTTGGTCGTCGAATATTTGAGCAGCCGGATATCCGGCGTCGTGCTCGCGGTCGATGAACCGACCGCAACGACCCTGTTGCCGGGCTGCTCTGCGAGCGCACGCGCAATGTGGCGGTACTGGGCCGGAAAGTTATTGTGGACGAACAGGACGTTCATTGGCGGGCGAGCGCGCCCCCCGGCCGCGCGGTCTTCGATTGGGGTCAGGGTCTGCATCATCACCGGCGGTATGTCATCGATTGGCGGGCAAAACTATCTTACCGGATTAACATTAAGCCCCCTTCTATCACACAGATTTTTGGGGCACACTGCGGGAGACTTATCAATCCATTCCGTTAGGCTCGCAGGCGACAATGAACGAACAGATTCAGCAGAAAACCATTGATCTGGCACGGGGTCTCTTCCTGGTTCGATACAATGGCGCAGATGATAAGGTGTCACCTCCGGTGGTGCGCGTATACGCGGATCGCGCCAGTCTTAACAATTGTAATATCATTACCGGACCGGACGTGGTCAATGGAACCCTGTTCGCGCCCGAGACCGCGCTGGTCGTGTCGGTCGCCCGACCGAGCCGCCTGATCGTCGAGGTCACGGCGGGGCGCGTCGGCGGGTCGACCGCCGCCAATATCAAGATCGAGCCGCTGACCCAGGGACAGCCGGCTGAGCAGCCGGCCGGCCAGCCATTCGACATGTTCGAGCCGGAGGCTGGACCCGGCAAGTTGAGCGACCTCAAGCTGCTCGCGCATGTCGCGGGTCTGGGCGACGTGACCGTCGGCTCGAATGTCTGGATTGCCGGACCGTCCGCGCCGGCCCGGATCGAGGGAATTTCCCTCGAATGGCCCAACAAGCCGCACGATCTCCACCTGCAATACGCCGTCAAGTTCGCCAGGCCGCAGCGGGGCGACAACCAGTTCGTTCCTCTCGGAACCTTTGCCGGAACCCGGGGACGCGCATTGGCCATCACGGGGTTCTCGCTGGAGGCCTCGGGTCCCGGCGCGGATCGCTACGCCATCGCGGCTGAAACCATCTTCCTGGGAGCTCCGACCCTGCGGGTCACCGGGAACCGTATTGTGGTGTCGGGTCCTTCCGGACGGGAACCGCTGGTGGGCCTCAAGCTCAATCTCGAGGAGCGCCGGGTGCAGGCGGCCCCTCTCGCGCCCCAGCAGCCGAGGCGGG
>NZ_LFIQ01000117.1:236537-259757 GCF_001189245.1 Bradyrhizobium pachyrhizi
AGGGACGGGTGCGCGTGTTCCGGAGCCGGCAGGGCGCCGTCAAGACGGCAGGCTGACCATGCGGGCAGATAAGGGCGCCACTTGACCGCCGACGCGCGCAGGATCGCCTTTACGTCCAAAACGCTCCACCACGTCGATCTCGAGCGGGCCGCTGTCGGGGCGCTCGAGGCGCGTGATTTCCGCCTGGCGTTCGCGCTCGCCGACCGCCGCTGCCGGATCCTGCCGCATCCGGGCGCCCGCGCCCATCTGCTGCGCGCGGAAGCGCTGTTTCATCTCGACCTCAGGGATGCGGCCATCGCCGGCGTCGCGAGGGCGCTCGAGCTCGAGCCGGACGATCTGGTCGCTGCCCGGCGAATGATGGCTTGGGGCGACGACCTTCAGCAGATCGAGGCGGCGCGAAGCGTCACGCGGCGTGACGACGATCCGGATTCGGTCAGGGCCGCCCTGCTGCTGCTCGAACAGAGCGGCCAGGACAGCTGCGCCCGCATCGACTTTCTGGACGAAGAGGTGAAGGGATGGGTGACGTGGCGCGGGCCGGGCGACCCGCACCTTTCGCTGGCGCAGGCGGATCAATCCAGCACGATCCAGCTTCCCGCCGATCCACGCCACAGATTCGCGCGTGACGGGCGACAGGCTGCGAGCTTCCGTCTGATCCGGCCCGCGTCCGCGACCTCGCAGCGCCTGCAGATCACGCAGGCGGACCGGGTGATCGCAAGTGTTCAACTCCCGGCCAACCGCGTTCCGGATCACCGGGCCGCACCACGCCGGCCGGCTCGCCTTCGAAACGGCGAACCTTCTCCGCTCACCATCATCATCCCGGTATATGGGGATCTCGCCGCAACGCGAGCCTGCATCGACAGCGCGTTGAATGCGCTCGCCTGCACGCCGGGCTCGACCATCGTCGTCGTGGACGATGCGTCGCCCGAGCCCGACATCAAGCGCCTGCTCAACGAGCTCGCCGCCGAATTCCGCATCCGGCTCCTGACCAACGAGCACAATCTCGGCTTTGTCGGTGCGGTCAACCGCGCGCTCGGCGAGACCGGCGCCGGCGACGTCGTGCTGCTGAACTCGGACACGATCGTGCCGAAATACGCGCTGCAACGCCTGCGCAGCGCGGTGCAATCGACGCCGAGGGTGGGCACGGCGACCCCGCTGTCGAACAACGGCGAATACACCAGTTTTCCAATCCCGAACCGGTCAAATCCCCTGCCCGCGGCCGGCGAAATCGAATTGCTGGGCGAACTTGCAGGCAGAGCCAATTCCGGGATTGCGATCGACATCCCCAACGGCATCGGGTTCTGCCTCTACATTACCCGCGAATGCCTCGACGCCGTGCGCGAGCTCTCCGACGACTTCTATCGCGGCTATCTCGAAGACGTCGACTTCTGCCTGCGCGCGGCGGAGGCCGGCTTCCGCAACGTCTGCATTCCTTCGGTCTTTGTCGGACACGAGGGCTCGCGCTCGTTTCTGGGCGAGAAGCGTTCGCTCGTGATGCGAAATCTTCGCGTTCTCGAACACCGTTACCGGCGCTATGCGACGGACTGCGCCGCATTCCTGCTTGCCGATCCACTCCGCGATTGCCGCGCGGCACTTGAGCTCAAGCTGCTCGCGAGCCAGCAGGTCGCCGCCGGCCCATCTGTCATCCTCTGCGGCTCGTCGGCCGGCCGCGCAATCGCCATCAGGCGCTGCCGGCAGCTGACTGCAGAGGATCAGCACGGTCTGGTCGTGCAGATCCGCTCCGAGGGACAACGCCAGCTGGCTACGGTGTTTGATCCGGATGGCGGAGCGCCGCAGTCGATCGCACTCGACGTTGCGACGCCTGAGGATCGCGAAGCTCTTCTGAGGTTTCTCGCCGATCTCGGAATCCGGTCGCTCGAGATTGCGGAGCCGAACCGCATTCCCGGCGCATGTCTGGCGCAGCTCACGCAACACTTTGCCTACGACCTCCTGATCACCGACACCGCGCTTGCAATGCGCGCGGCGGTCGGATCGGGCGTTCATCCGGACTGGACAAGCCTGGTCGCCGAAGCGCGGCGCGTGACTGCGATCGATGACGACGGCGCAGCCTTTTCGGAAGCCGTTCTCGGCCTGCAAGTCGTGAGGCTGAGCGACCCGCCCGTGCCGCCGGCGCTGTATCCCGAGGTGAGCGGCCCCGCGCGTCTCGGCCTGCTGGTCCTGCACACCAGCGCCGCGGAATTTCGCTTCATACGAGCGTTGAGCGATCAACTGGCCGACGCCGACGAAGACATCGAGATCGTCGTGCTGGGGAGTACGCTCGACGATCTCAAGCTGATGCAGCGCACGAATGTGATCGTCACCGGCGATATTGCCGTCGACGACGTCGCCACGCTCATCGAAGGTCACGGCATCACGAAATTGGTTCTCGACATCGGCGAACCAGCATTTGGTCATCCATTGGTGGAAGCGCTACTGGCAACCGGGCTGCCGATCGCCGCGACGGAATGGAGCCCGACGCCTCCGGGGCGTGGCCGCAGCACGGACCTGAAGCTGCAGCCAGGCTTTGATGCCGATGCAACGATTGCTGCCGTACGCGACTGGGCGGTCGAGGACGTCCTGCTACAACCCGATCGGAGGAGCGGTCGACACCGGCGGCAGGTTGGCACGCGGCTTCCATGATCGCGGCGGCCATGCGAGCGAGGAGAACGGCGTCGAATCCAGCCCCAGCAGCGGGCTGTAATAGGGATCGTCGAGCAGCACATCTCCCCATTTCGCGCGCAGGATCGACAACTCGCGCCTGAAGCGTGCCCTGCGATCCGGCGCGGAATCGCGACCGCGGCTTGCCGACTCCAGATGAACGAGTTTCGCGTCCGGCGTGAACACGATCCGCTTTCCGAGCTGGCGCAGCTTCAGGCACAAATCGATATCGTTGAAGGTGATCGGAAAGCGGATCTCGTCCATGCCGCCGACGGCCACGAAATCGCGCTTGCGCATCAAGAGGCACGCGCCCGTCACCGCCGAGCATTCGTGCGCCACCTGAAGCAGATCGCCATAGCCGGGATCACCATCCATCCGGTCGTTGAAGGCGTGCGCGGCCGAGAAATTGGCCCCCAGCACCACTCCACCGTGCTGCACGACGCTGCTCGGCCAGAGCAGCTTTGCACCGACGGCTCCGACATCGGGAGCGGCGAGCCGCCACAGCATCTCCGCCAGCCAGCTGTCGTCGAGCGCCTCGACGTCATTGTTGAGAAAGCAGATGTTCTCGGTATCGACGCAAGCGACGGCGGCGTTGTTGATGAATGCGAAGTTGAAGGGCCCCTCGACCGAGATGACGTCGATTTCCTGCGAGAGGCTCTCCAGATAGTCCAGCGTTTCCGGCTCGGTCGAGCTGTTGTCGACGACGAGGATCCGGGCGTTCGTCTCATTTGCCGCTGGCATGACGGTCTCGATGCATCGCTTGAGCAGCTCGGCGTGATTTCTGGTCGGGATGATGATGGTGGTGCGCTCGTTCCAATCGACGGCGCGCTTGACCCGAGCGGCTGGAAGAAGACCCGCTTTTCGCGGCTCGACATTGGCCTCGATGCCGGCCCTGGCAAAATACGCCTTGCTTGCGGCGACCAGTTCGGCGGTGGCGGCCGCTGCATCGATCCGCGGCAATGCCGCAACCGATCCCGGAAGATGATAGGTTCGATCCGGCTCCGCGCAGCAGAGGAAGATGTCGTAGAGCGACGTCGCCGATCGCAGCGCTTCCAGGGCACGTTCCCGGCGCACCGCAAAACAATACGCCCCATAGCCCTGCTCGAGCGCGCGCTCGAGATCGAACGCCGAAAACGCCAGCGGCCAGACAGCGCCGGCGCCCGCAGCAACTTCGACGTCGCCATAGACGAGATCGCAGCCGGGTTCGGACGCGAATAGATCGGCGAAGCGCTGCAAGGCGTCGTGCGTGAGGATCGTTCCGCTCAGACAAAACACAAAGAACGCGCCGCCGGCGGCATCGCCCTCGACAAACTCGCGCGCTGCTTTTGGATCGAATTGACTGAACGCCCGCGCCGGCAGGGACACCGCCGACCAGGCGGAGTGCTGTTGGGCTTCGAGGCTTTCGATGCTCTCGTCCACCCTGACATCGCCGATCAGGACGACTGCCGCCTCGGATGCAACATCAGACTGTTCGGATTGCGTCGTCGGCGAGAAGCGCTCTTTCCAGCCGCGATAGGCGTGAAACGGCAGCGAGGCCGGCAGCACCCGGTCGAACAGCTCTCCACGAAGCCGCTCGCTCTCCCAGCGCCCGAGATCCGCGAGCGTCTGCTCCAATCCGCGATCGAAAGCGACGAAGGAAATCGGCTCCGAGATCAGGCTCCGTCCCGAAATCGTCCGCGCGGATAGTCCACGCATGCGACCGTCCGCAAAATGCTCGGGCAGATGAAAATCGATCCGGCGGCCGACGCCGAACTCGCCGCCCCGCGCAACGTTGGTCCACCCGGTCGGCTTCACGGTCATCACCGGACGTTGCGCGATCAGGATTTCGATGTCCTCGTCGATGTCCTGAGCAAGCCAGCCTTCGAAGCGCAGACCTCCGACCCACTCGATATCACCGATCCGGTGCCATCGCGCTTCCGGCGCAGCGACATCGCAGCGAATTGGAGCACCGACGGGAGTGCCGATATTTGCCAGCCTTGCCTCAATGATCCCGGCGTTCGCGCTGACCTGATCCTGCACGTTGAAGGTAAAGCCAAATCGAGCGTCACCGATCCCGGCGTCGGCAAGCTCTGTTACGAACTCGTCACACAATGATGACATGTATGGCTCGCCGTCGACGAGCAGGTCGACGGTGTAGCGTCGGCCGAGATCGGCGCGATCATAGACAAACCCGGAAAACGTCGTGCGATCGGATCTGGAGAACTGCGTTTGCAACGACGCGTATTCAGCTCCTGAGGGCTTCTGCTTGCCAATCGTCTTCATGCTCATGTCCACCCTCAAACGGCAGCTCGATTGTCGGTCGATTTCAAGTTGAGAATGTGTCCATGGTGCGCCCGAGGTGACCAGCGGGCGCTCAGCTGCACCGAGGCGATCACCGTTTGCACAAAAAGCCGCCGACCTCCAACACAAACTATCCGCTATAAAACTTGGCGTTATCGGCGCCAATTGTGCTAGTGCTAACTCCTCCTCTCCACACTGATCGACGAGCGGATTCATGAAGATTGCAATGGTTGGAACGGGATATGTAGGTCTCGTATCCGGAGCGTGTTTTGCCGATTTCGGCCACCAGGTCGTTTGCGTCGACAAGGACGCCGGCAAGATCGAAGCCCTGAAGCGCGGCAAGATCCCGATCTACGAAACTGACCTCGATAAGCTCGTCGAGACCAACGCCGCGGCCGGACGGCTGACCTTCACGACGGAGCTCGCGGGCGCCGTCGCGGACGCCGATGCCGTGTTCATCGCGGTCGGAACGCCCTCGCGGCGCGGCGACGGCCATGCGGACCTGAGCTACGTCTATGCTGCCGCCAAGGAGATCGGCGCGGCGCTCAAGAAGTTCACCGTGGTGGTGACCAAGTCGACCGTGCCCGTGGGCACCGGCGACGAGGTTGAACGCCTGATCCGCGAAACCAATCCCGACGCCGATTTCGCCGTCGCGTCGAACCCCGAATTCCTGCGCGAAGGCGCCGCGATCCAGGATTTTCGCCATCCCGACCGCATCGTCGTCGGCACCGAGGACGATCGGGCCAAGAGGGTGATGGGCGAAGTCTATCGCCCGCTCTACCTGAACCAGGCGCCGATCCTCTATACCGCGCGACGCACGGCTGAATTGATCAAATACGCCGCGAATGCCTTCCTTGCCACCAAGATCACCTTCATCAACGAGATCGCGGATCTCTCCGAGAGGGTCGGGGCGAACGTGCAGGAGGTCGCGCGCGGCATCGGGCTCGACAACCGGATTGGAACCAAGTTCCTGCATGCCGGCGCCGGCTATGGCGGCTCCTGCTTCCCGAAGGACACCCGTGCGCTGTTCAAGACCGCGCTCGACCACGACGTCCAGCTGAAAATCGTCGAGGCCACGCTGACCGCGAACGACAACCGCAAGCGCGCGATGGCGCGCAAGGTCGCCAACGTGCTCGGCGGCGAGCTGCGCGGCAAGACCATCGGCGTGCTCGGCCTGACCTTCAAGCCCGATACGGACGACATGCGCGAGGCGCCCTCGATCCCGCTGATCAACGGCCTGATCGACTTCGGCGCCAAGGTTCGAGCCTACGATCCCATCGGCATGGAGCAGGCGCGCAAGGAATTGCCCGAAATCGAGTACTGCAAGGATGCCTATGAATGCGCGCGCCAGGCCGATGCGCTTGTCATCGTGACCGAGTGGCGCCAGTTCCGCGCGCTCGATCTCAAGCGCATCAAGCAGGAGATGAAGCATCCGGTCGTCGTCGACCTGCGCAACATCTACCGTCCGGACGAGATGGCCGCACACGGCTTCACCTACGACAGCATCGGTCGGCCGCGTTGAGCGCTCGCGCCCGGCGGCGATAGCCGCCGGCCGGATCCTGGAGCCTTGGTTCTGATCAAATCAGGACCAAGGCTCTCTTCTTGTCTGACGCGTTTTCTGCACGCGCACCGGCATCCGCTTCCGAAGCCGCCTTAAGCGTGGGCGGGCGCGCCAAGCTGGACAAATGCATCCAGTTCGCGCGCCAGCGCTTCCTGCCAGGTCGGCATCGCCACGCCGAACTGCGCCTTCAGCCGCGACAGATCCAGCCGCGAATTGCCCGGACGCACCGCCTTGGTCGGAAAATCGGCCGCTGCGATCGGAGCGATGTTCTCGACCGCCAGCGTGACGCCGCGAGACCTCAGCCCGCCGACAATGGCGGTTGCGAAGCCATGCCAGCTGGTTTCGCCGGCGCAGACGAGATTGACGACACCTCCCCGGCGCACGAGCTGATCGTGCAACGTGGTGAGGTTCGGCAGGACGATGCCGGCGACCGCACCGGCGATCGCTGATGCCGTGGTCGGCGCACCGATCTGATCGGCCACGATCCGCAGCTCCTTACGCTCGCCCGCGAGCCGCGCGATGGTGCGCAGGAAATTCGTGCCCTTTGCGGCATAAACCCATGAGGTGCGCGCGATCAGATGCGCCCCGCCTGCCGCCTGGATCGCGACATCGCCGGCAAGCTTGCTGGCGCCGTAGACCGACAGCGGTTCGGTCGGGCTGTCCTCGCGCCACGGCCTGTCGCCCGAACCATTGAAGACGTAGTCCGTGGAGAAATGCACCAGCGGCACGCCGTTCGCCGCAGCCCATTTGGCGATCGCTTCAGGTCCCTTCGCGTTGACCAGGAACGCCAGCTCGCGTTCGTCCTCGGCGCGATCGACGGCGGTATAGGCCGCCGGATTGATGATGAGATCGGGCTTCAGACTCTCAAGTTGGCTCGTCAGCATCTCCGGCTTCGACAGATCGAACTCCGCGGTGGGTGGCGCGATGATCGTGCCGTGGCTTTCCAGCAAAGGCTTGAGCGCACTGCCAACCTGGCCGCGTGTTCCCGTCAACAAGATCCGCATCAGATTTGTCCATAGGTCGGAAGGTTGCTGGCGTCGGCGAGGAGCGGCGCGTCCGCATCCTTGGCCGACAGCTGTGGCTTGTCGACGCCCCATTTGATCCCGATCGCGGGATCATCCCACCGGATCGAGAGCTCGTCCTTGGGGCTGTAGAAATCATCGCATTTGTAGAAGAAGTCGGCGGTCTCCGAGAGCACCACGAAGCCGTGGGCGAAGCCGCGCGGCACCCATAATTGTCGGCGGTTCTCCTCGCTCAATTCGACCGCGACATGCTTGCCGAAATTCGGACTGCCGACGCGCACGTCGACGGCAACGTCCAGCACCTTGCCGCGCAGCACGGAGACGAGCTTGCCCTGGGTGACCGGGTTTTGCAGATGCAGCCCGCGCAGCACGCCATAGGCCGAGCGGGACATGTTGTCTTGCACGAACGGACGCGTGATGCCGTGCTCGACATAACGCGGAGACTGGTAGGTCTCGAGGAAGAAGCCGCGCTGGTCGCCGAACAGCTTCGGCTCGACGATCAGGACTTCAGGAAGCTCGGTCTTGATGACGTTCATCTAACATTTGTTCCAGTTTGACGCGCTTGAAATGTTAATTTCCATCTCATAACAAACTTGTGCAGCGCACGCTATATGTTATGTTCTGATAGTCAAATTGTGAGGGACCATGAAAGGCATTATCCTTGCCGGTGGCACCGGCTCGCGCCTCTATCCGGTGACGACAGTCGTCTCCAAGCAACTGCTGCCCGTGTTCGACAAGCCGATGATCTACTATCCGCTGTCGACGCTGATGCTGGGCGGAATCCGCGATATCCTGATCATTTCCACGCCGCAGGACAAGCCGCTGTTCCAGCGCTTGCTCGGCGATGGCAGCGAGATGGGTGTTCGGTTCGCCTATGCCACGCAGGAGACCCCGCGGGGCCTTGCCGACGCCTTCATCGTCGGACGCGACTTCATCGGTGATGACTCTGTTGCCCTTGTGTTAGGGGATAACATTTTCTACGGCCACGGCCTGCCGAGCATGCTGTCGTCCGCCTCGATCCGCAAGAAAGGCGCCACCGTGTTCGGCTACGTCGTGAACGCGCCTGAACAGTACGGCGTGATCGAGCTGGACGGCACCGGCCGGGCATTGTCGATCGAAGAGAAGCCGAAGCGGCCGAAATCCAACGTCGCGGTCACCGGCCTCTACTTCTATGACAATGATGTGGTCGACATCGCGGCGGGCATCAGGCCATCGCCGCGCGGCGAGATCGAGATCACCGACGTCAACAAGGCCTATCTCGAACGCGGCGACCTCTATGTCGAGGTGCTCGGCCGCGGCTTTGCCTGGCTCGACACCGGCACCCATTCCTCGCTGGTCGAAGCCAGCCATTTCGTCCAGATCCTGGAGCAGCGTCAGGGCCTGCGCATCGCCTGCCCCGAGGAGATCGCGCTGCGCCAGGGCTACATCTCGCTCGAAGCCTTCGCGAGGGTCGCACAGAAGACCGCCAAGAGCAGCTACGGCGAGTACCTGCTGTCGGTCTACCGCTCATTCCACGGCGAGCCGCGCGCGGCGGAGGTATTCAAACATGCGGTTTAAGGGATCGACGATCTTCGTCACCGGCGGCGCCGGCTTCATCGGCTCCGCCGTGGTCCGCCACCTGCTGCGAGACACCCACGCCCGCGTCGTCAATATCGACAAGCTGACCTATGCGGCAAACCTGGCCTCGCTGCCCCGCGCCGCCGAAAGCCTGAACTACACTTTCGAGAAGGCATGCATCTGCGAGGCGCAGAACCTGCGTCGGCTGTTCGAGAAATATCAGCCCGATGCGGTGATGAACCTTGCCGCGGAAAGCCATGTCGACCGCTCGATCGACGGCCCCGGCGAATTCATCCAGACCAACATCGTCGGCACCTTCACGATCCTGCAGGAGACGCTGCGCCACTGGCGTTCGCTCTCGCCCGAGAAGCGCGACCGCTTCCGCTTCCTGCATATCTCGACCGACGAGGTGTTCGGTTCGCTCGGCGACGAAGGGCTGTTCACCGAGACCACGGCGTATGCGCCGAACTCGCCCTATTCGGCCAGCAAGGCGTCGTCCGATCATTTGGTGCGGGCCTGGCGTGAGACCTACGAGCTGCCGACCCTGGTGACCAACTGCTCCAACAATTACGGCCCCTATCACTTCCCGGAAAAGCTGATCCCGCACATGATCATCAAGGGGCTCGCCGGCGAGCCGCTGCCGGTCTATGGCGACGGCAAGAACATTCGCGACTGGCTGTTCGTCGAGGATCACGCCAAGGCGCTGACGCTGGTGCTGGAGCGCGGCGAGGTCGGCGAGACCTACAATGTCGGCGGCCGCAACGAGCGCACCAACCTGCACGTGGTCGAGAGCATCTGCGACCTGCTCGACGAGGTCGTGCCGGCCGCGGCAGGCCCGCGCCGCCGGCTGATCAATTTCGTCGCCGACCGCCCCGGCCACGACCGCCGCTACGCCATCGACGCCACCAAGCTCGAGACCGAGCTCGGCTGGCGCGCCGAGGAGAATTTCGAGACCGGCATCGCCAAGACCGTGCGCTGGTATGTCGACGAGCAACCCTGGTGGCGCGCCATCCTGGAGGGCGGCTACAAGGTGGAGCGCGTCGGCCTGAACCAGTAGTCGCCGATCACGGCGGATCATCAGCGACGGTGACAGCGCCGACCATCGTGGGACTTGCGGAACATCTCTCGGCCGGAATATGTCCGGCCGATCGGGTGCAGGGATGCAGGCCTCGGCGATCATGACTTGGCGTCGATGAGTTGGCGTTGATGAACTGCAACGCGGCCTGAAGATGCAAGGACGTGCTGGCATCAGACACGTCCAACGCCCCCGGTGAGGAGAAATTGTCCCAGGGGCTGCAACATGGAGGAGACCTCAATTGCTACCAAGAATGTCGCGGGAAGAAGCGGAACTGTTCTTGTCGTTTGTGAGAAATAGCCGCGATTACGTCGAATTCGGAACCGGCGGAAGTACGGTCATCGCATCAAAGCATGTCACGAACTCGATACTGTCCATCGATTCCTCACAGGACTGGCTGGATCAGGTCGATCGTGCTTGCGCCTCGGCTCGTACGAAACCTCATTTGACGTTCATCGACATCGGACGGACCGGCGATTGGGGTTTCCCGGTTGACCCGTCAACAAAGCCGCGTTGGCCGGACTATCACTCGACCATCTGGAAAACGCCGCAAAGCGCCGATGCTGACCTGTATCTCGTCGACGGTCGTTTCAGGGTCGCATGCTTCGCCCAGATCGTCCTGCACTGCAGCCCGACTGCAATCATCGGCATGCACGACTTCAGCTCTCGCCCCGCCTATCACTGCGTAAGGGAGATCGCTCGCGAAATTGCGACGGCCGGCGACATGTCGTTCTTCATGCCGCTTGCGAAAAGAGATGCTGCCGAAGCCATATTGCAGTCGTTCAGCGGAGAGCCGTCCTAACCGGCGAGCTCTCCCGACCGACGTCGAAGGCGACGTTGCACCATGGCTTGCCGCCTGAGCGTTCAGGGCGGCAATGCCCCGACAAAGCAGCCGGATCCAACCTCAGGAAGGCAGCGTTTGCGCGCATAGCGCGTCGAAGGATGCAGCGAACTCGGCAAAGACGCGCTCCTCGGCGGGCGACGCAAATTCAACTTTGCCCGACTGGTCAATTCGCATCGACCCCGTTCCCAAGGGAGCCGTCTCGGGACCGCGGTCTTCCCGAAGAGAGAGCATCCGCTTGATCTCGGTCACGTACAGCTTCTCGTTCTCTGTCGCTCGCGATATATCCCGTTCCAACACTTTCTCGACGGAGTCCCCGCGTTGCATGAATCCGCGGGCAATCAGCTTGTTCAGATTGGCGCGGATCCTCTGCGCGGGCGACAAGGTCGCCATATGCAGCAGGAAAAATCCGAACAACGGCGCGGGCGCCTTCTTTCCCTTGGCGATCTGGCAGTTGTGATTCACCTCTCCCGAGAAAGGCGCGGCAGCCGAGCGGATCAAAGGCTTGCCCCAGGTGAGGCCATTGCGGAGCGTGCCCAAATCGGTACCGCACAACATCCTGTCGCGATAGGAAGGCGCGTTGTACAGCCAGGTCGATGGGATAAACGCACCACCTTCATTGTCGTTCAGGTGACGCAATATCGAAGCGTCGCTCGTGAAGCGCTCGCCATCATAGAACGCCAGAAACTCGTCCGTATCCAGGAAGCAATGGAAATCGGAAGAAGCCGACAGGCTGGCGTACAGTTCCTCGAAGTTTTTGGGATTGTGCAGATTGTTGTGAAATCCGCCGAAGCTCGCGATCAGCAAGTCCGGCCCCAGCTCTTCGTAAACCGACAAGACCTTGCTGTCGGCAGATCCATTGTCGAAAATGATCAGGTTCGCGTCGCCCACGATCTTCCTGTGATGGTCCACCCAATCCGCAAGGAAAAACGGATCATCCTTGGTCTTGAGGACGATCTTGAGCGCTCCACGGCTGCTCCGGATGCGATCGCAAATCGCCGTAGATTCATTTTCCCATGCAACCAGCTGCATCAAACACGGTCCCTGTGCGTTGCAATCAACATCGACTGGTTTTAGCCAATCTAAGCTCATCGCGCAGAAAAAGTTTGGCCCATCATTAGCCGCACTGTCAGTTGATCATTAGGGCGTTTTTGAAGAGAATCAACAGGATGTTTGGGAAAACAACGGCGAGCGCTCGAAGATGCTGACACGACGATTGTTCCTGGCCCTGGGCTCAGCTGGAGCCCTTAGCTATACGGTTACGCGCGCCCTCGCCGCCAAGCAGGTAGCTGCGCGCACGGACCGGCCTCTGGTGGGCGCGCTCCGGTGGGACGCCTGGTATGCTCCCGGATCAACGCCAACCAAGGCGGTTGAAACATCGCTCTCTCCCCAGCAGTACCATTGGCGAGTTCCATTCTTTGCGAAGGAAACCACCGGAAAGAGCCGCAGTGAGGTTGCCTTTCCGGAGATCACGCAACAAACGATCGACAAGGAAATCAAGCAGGCCGTATTCGCAGGCATCGACTACTGGGCCTTTGTCGCCTACGGCTCCGCCGATCCGATGTCGAGGGCTCTGAAAGTCTTCAGGGAAAGCCCGATCAAGAACGAGATCTCGTACTGCATCTTTACCGAGTTCCCTCGATGGGGCTCCCACGACAAGGTAAGCCCGCTGATTGACGAACACGTCAAGCTCATGGGCGACAGCAACTACCTGAAAGTAGCGGGCGGAAGACCGCTGTATTTTCTCGGCTTCATACATGTTGCCGACGTTGAGAAGCGATGGGGCGGGATCGAGAACCTTCGAGCCCAGATCGAGCAATTCAGAGCGCGGGTAAAGGCCGCGGGACACGGAGATCCGTACCTGGTGCTCACCGGCGACAAGAAACTGCTCAATGAACAGGGCGCCTTTCTAACTGCCGATGCGGTCAGCTCCTATGCCGGCGTTTACGGCAGCGTCCGTGGTTCGTATGCCGACCTCACGCGCGGCGCAGAGCGCGACTGGAATGAACTAGCCAAAAGCCGCCTTCCCGTCATCCCCACCGTGATGACCGGCTGGGACCGCCGTCCACGCATCGAACGCCCAGTGCCCTGGGAAGCCAAGCAGCGCCCGGGCGTGGGAATGGAAAACTTCTTCATTGCGCCGACCGGGCTGGAGCTGTCGGATCATCTGCGTCGCTCGATCGAATGGAGAGCTGCCCAGCCGGGTGAGATGAAGTCTCCTGCGATCCTGATTTATGCCTGGAACGAAAACGACGAAGGCGGATGGCTTGTCCCCACCTTGCCCTGCAAGACCGAGCGCCTGGAGGCCTTGCGCAAGGTCCTGAAAGACGCCCAATCCACGCAAAGGCCAAACCTTTGCTAGCTCCGATGTTGTGCGGCTGACGCCGTGAGCTTGTTCAGCCGTGATCTGGCGTCAGCCGCGTTGTGCTAGCGCCATTCAGCCGGGACCGTCCATTGGTTCAGCTCCACGGTCCTGTGCTCGGCAAGATAAGGCGCGTAGAGCTGCCGCATCCAGAAGCGGAAGTTCGGGTAATTCCTGATCAGCTTGTAGAAGGCGTCCCCCATGTTCAGCGGACTGAGACAGGTCCCGTTCTGTGGCTTGGACGTCATCGCGCGCAACGAATAACTTTGCATGCAAGCCCGCGTTTCGCTTTCGGCCACCGAACTTAGTCCGCGGAAGCTGTTGGTCGCATGCAATCGATACATGTACTGATCGGATTCCACGTATTTCGGCTCGACGATCGTGATCGCTCGCAGCGCGAATTCCCAATCGTGACAATATTTGAGGTCCGCGAACCACCCAGCCTGCCGCAATAGTTCGGCGCTCAACACAAAATTTCCCGTCGAGGCGGCTATCTGCGACTCCAGGAAGGACCACGACAGTGGGCGATCGGAGCTTACCGCTTGACTCGTTGCGTATCTGAGACGCGCCGGAAACTGAAAGCTCTTGATGGACTTCCCGTTCTCGTCGATGGGTTCGATCGCGGAGAAGCCGAAGAACAGCTTTTCAGCGCCATGGCGGCCGACAAATGTCTCGACCCGCTCCTTCGAAAAGGCGTCGTCCGAATTGAGCAGGAAGAGCATCTCGCCCGTTGCAAGGGACAGCGCGCGATTCCAGGTAAAGTGCGCTCCCATGTTGGTGGGATTCTTGAGCAATTTGCATGATGCAAAACGCTTTGCGAACGACTTCCGCTTCAGAAGCCTTTCGGCCAGCTGGAAGCTGTTGTCCGGCGAATTGTCGTCGACGATGATCAGCTCGAGTTTGGGATAGGTCTGGTCGAAAACCGTCTCGAGACAATGCTCGAGATAGGCCTCGTGCTTGTAACAAGCAATCACCACGCTGGCTAACATAGGACTCTCAACTCAATGCCGAACGACCAGGGAATGGCTTGATCCAACCAGCAGGTTTTCTCCTTCGCCAACCTCAAGCATCGAAAGCCTGTACTCTCCGTCCGGCAGTCCCTTAAGCATGAAGCTGACCTCGAAGCCGAAGCAGCACTCGCGAGCGGTCGCCTTCATATACTCCGTGACGTCCATTCGCTCGTGCCAATCGATGACGAGGCAGTACCCGCTCTTGCCGGCGTTCGTCTCTCCTTCCGGAGACAACACCAGAAACGAAATGCGGTTTCTCAGGGGCTCGAAGCCATCCTTGGCAAAAACCCACCCTCGGACCAGCACTCTGTAGCGCGGGTCCACCACCACGCGCTCCTCCGTTTGCGAATTGATGTTCTCGATCACAAACATGGAGCCATCCGGACTTGCGATGGCTCCCTCGATTTCGACCGGCAAGCCCTCGCGAATGCTCTGGAATCCGGTGAGCGCGACTTCATTGCGCTGCAGATTGGCGAGTACTTCGACATGAACTGCAGCACTCTTGATCGTCTGCTCGAGCTCCGACCTGCTCAAGCAGTCCAGCAGTGCGGAGTTCGCGCGCAGTTCTGCCGAGATCGACTCGCCGGCAGACACACGTCTGACGACGTCGAGATAGGCACGGCCGAAACGCGAGTCCGGCTCCAGGTGGGCTCCCTCGGCCCACTCGTTCCACGAATTGATGAACACGATCGGCTGTTCGAAAGAACTCCGGCGCGCCCGCTCGGTCGCCTCACGAAGCCAGACTTCGAATGCCTCAGGGCTTGATCTGACGAACACATGTCCACGCGAGCCCTTGCGCGGCGTGTTGTCCCAGCGCGGCATCACGGTTGGAAAGAACGGAAACTCATAGACCTTGCCGAGCGTCGAGCGCATGGCTTCAAGATAGTCGTAGAGCTTGCCGGAGAAATCCGGCGGCGTCTCGACCTCCGCCCGGCTCAGCTCCCGCGCATTGACGGTATGGGGCGGGAATTCCACGGCGGCATCGCAATGGAATTCTCGTGGATCAAACTCGCCGAAGGTCATCGCATTGCAAATCAGCAGCTCGCCGATGCCGAGTTGCCTTGCACGCACACGCCAGGTCTGGAACAGGCGCTCCTTGTCCGGGATCAGCGAGGGACGGTAGACGAGAAGGATCTTGCGACCGTCGACCGTGATGTAGCGATCATCCAGCAAGATATCGGCCATATCGTCGATGAAGCGGACATCATCCTCGAGGGAGTGGTTCTGACCGAGCAGGAGTTCGGTATCAGAACCATCCCATCGCCGTGACCAGTTTTCGTTCGCCCAGCAGATGCAGAACGGAATGTTCGGCTCTCCGTCCTCCAGCAATAGCCGCAGCGGCCGCTCCAGCAATCTTCGCCCCTGAAACCAGTAGGCGTAATAGCAAAAGCCATGAACGCCGTAACGGCGAGCCAGGTCTGCCTGTTGCTGGCGAGTCTCGACCAATCTCATGTCGTAGAAGCCGAGATCCGCGGGCAACCACGGAGACTGGTGCGTGGGAAACTGCGGACGCATCTGGGAGACGTTGGTCCATTCGGTGAAGCCAGGACCCCACCAACGGTCGTTCTCCGCGAATGAATGGAATTGCGGCAGGTAGAAGCAAACGTAGCGCACCTCCTTCACGGAGGCGGCGCCTGCCATGGCGGCAACCAGTTTCTTGTCGTTGTTCGGAAACAGCAGATCGTCGTAATCGTCGGTCGAAAAGCCGAGGGCGACGACCACCTCGTTCGACTCGAGTTTCTCGAACAGCGGTATTTCGTAATATTCGCCGTCGTTCAGGCTGATGCGCAGGTAGATCTGCACAGGCTTGCCTTCCAGCAGCGTATTTTTCAGGGCGCGAGCCAAACGACGGCGCATGCCTGGCGTGGACAGGTTGACGCGAAATCCGGGACGCCCGATCACTGTGTGCGGACCGACGCTGGCCGGCACCGACCGGCCCGTCCGTCCCTCTTCGACACAGTGGGAAGCAACAAAGAGCGATATCGCAACGGTCGATGCAGGCGATTGCGCATCCACGATCCAGCCGGAGATCACTCGCCCGGACTGCTCCAGGATCGCACCACGCAGCCTCGGTCCCGACTGGAGATCGCGGACATCGGGATCCAGGAATACGCTCTGCGATTGATCGTCCTGCTGAACCGGACTGGCAACGGGCAACATATCCTTCGTATCCCTGACGCTCCGTTCCACCATCTTGTTCATCGCTTCTCAATCTCCTACCAACGTCTAACGCTGGTTCCAGTTTCTTTATCAGCCGTGCGGAAGATCGATATCCCGAGATCGCGTTGCCGTTCGAGCCTGCCCCGGATCGTGACCTGATGCTTATCAGTCAACTTCACACAACCACAATGAGTATTTGTTGGCGATGGCCACATTAACGCAATCTCTCTGTCGTCGATATGAAAGCCATCGTTAGTTCTGCCCAGATTGTCACGCGAAGCTGCCTGCTTCGCCGCCTTCGCGCCTAAAAACAAAGCCGCGGCTCAGCATCTGCGACCGCGTGCGAAGCTCGCCTCCAACAATCTCAGCCAACGCTCTCGCCCATTGCCTGCAGACGACGTCGCGCGCCTTCGTTGTTCTGCTGTGCCGCTTGTCGATACCAGTGCAACGCCTGATCGCGATCCTGCGCGACGCCGTCGCCGGCGCGCAGTGCATCGCCAATCGCGAGTTGGGCTTCGACCATGCCCTGCTTCGCCGCGGCCTCGAACCATTCGGCCGCCTTCGCCGGATCGGCATCGCGCCCCTGTCCCCGGCCGAGCATCACGGCAAGGTTGTATTGCGCCGTCGTGTGCCCCTGGCGCGCCGCCGCCTCGTACCACGTGACGCCCTTGGCCAGGTCCTGCTCGACGCCCTGCCCGGTGCAATACATCACCGCAAGCTTGAACTGCGCCGCGGCATTGCCGCCGTCCGCAGCCTTGACGATCCAGCCGGCGGCGGCCTGCGGATCCTTGAGGCCGCTCTTGGGATCGGAATACAGCAGCGCCAAAGTGTGCTGGGCTTCGACGTGACCGGCGCCTGCCGCACGTTTGAACCATTGGGCTGCGGCCGGAACATCGACGGCGCCGCCGGATCTTCCCATGTGAAGCCCGCCCAGCTGAAATGCCGCGGACGGATGGCCGGCCTCGGCAGCGTCGGCCAGCAGCGCACGTGCCTGCGCAAGACGCTCCGCGGACGGTTCATCCTGGATAAGAAACATCGCATAGGCCATCTTCGCATCGGCATCGCCGCCGTCGGCCGCCTTGCTAAGCCACTCCGCCGCGCGCGCTTGATCGCGCGGCACGCCGTTGCCCGCCGAGTAGAGCCGACCGAGTTGCACGCCTGCGGCGCTAATGCCTCCCTCGGATGCGCGCTCGAACCACTTGATCGCAGTCGCGACATCGCGCGCCACGCCCCTGCCATTGAGATAGAACACCGCAATGTTGTGAGCCGCCGTGGCATGGCCGCCCTCCGCCGCACGCTCGAACCATTTCGCAGCCTGACGGATGCTGGGCGGAACGCCGGTGCCGGTGGCATAGAAGCGTCCGGTCAAGAACTGCGCCTGCGTATCGCCGCGCTCGGCCGCCTTCTCGTACCAATACGCCGCCTCGCGCAGATCCGGCTCGGCGGCAGTCCCGAGCGCATAGAACTCGGCGAGCGCCTGGACCGCCGGCAGGTAGTCCTTCCGCGCCGCCTTGCGCAATGCGGTCTCGGCCCTGTCGAGATCCTTGACAGCCCCTTTGCCGCTCAACCGCAGCAGTGCAATGTTGTAGAGCGCGATCGTATCGTCATGGGCAGCGGCGCTCTGGAACAGCCGTGCGGCCTCTTCGACATTTTCGGGAAGCCCAGTACCCTTGAGGCACATGAAAGCCAGCGCAACCTGTGCGCGAACGTGTCCCTGCTCGGCGGCCTTGTGATACCAGATCGCGGCCTGCGCGAAATCGACGGGAACGCCGCGGCCCTGATAATACACATCGCCGAGCGCGAATTCGCCGGACGCCGCTTTCTGCTCGGCCGCGGCCTGATACCAGCGCAGGGCAGCAGCGTGATCCCGCACGCACCCTTGCCCGTTGGCGTACATGTTGCCGAGAATCGATTGCGCCTCCGCCTTGCCGGCTTCCGCCGCCACCGACATCCAGAGGAATGCGGCATCGACGTCCTTGGCCACGCCGATCCCGTTCGGGAAAACCAGATCGTGGAGGTTGATCGCCTTGTCGCCGAGACGGGCCGCCGTGGATTGCCGCCACATCTCGGGCCTGTTCGGTCCGAGCGTGGCCTTGACCCCGTTGAGATAGATCAGGCCAAGCTGGAATTGCGCATCCAGATGTCCTTTCAGCGCGGCGCGTTCATACCACGCGACCGCGTCCGGAATGCTGCCGATGACGCCCTCGTTCCTCGCATAGAGCAGCCCGATCCGGTAATCCGCCTCCGGGTTGCCCGCCCGCGAGGCAAGCCGCCAAAAGCGCAAGGCTTCAAGGTATCGCCCGTTCTCGTAAGCCTCCAGTCCCCGTTCAAACTGCTTTGAGTCTGAACGGGAGGAGTCGGGGCGGAACAACTCGAGCAGGGATCTCGCAGACTCCATCATGGCTCGCGCATCGCTTCCGTCATGCCGCGCAGCATGTCGCTGAGCAGATACATCGCCACCGAACGGGTGCCGACATTGACGTCACCCTGCAGCGTCATGCCGGGGATGAGGCGGAAATTCTTCGGAACATTGGTGAAGTTGGTCTGGTCGACCGAGCATCGCGCCTTGTAATAGGCGTCGACGGGCTTTCCGTCGTCGTCAGTGGTGAAGGCGCCTTCGCTGATCCAGCGTATCTTGCCCTGCGCCGTGCCGTGCTCCGCCGCGTTGAAGGCATCGACCTTCAACGTGCAGGGGTCATTCGGCCGGATAAAGCCGACGTCGCGGGACAACACCTGAATCTCCGCCTCGAGCCGCGTCTTGAGCGGCATCAGCGTGATGAAGGGATCACCCGGCTTCAGCACGGATCCGACCGAGAGCTTGGCGAGGGTGAGGACGACCGAGGGCTCGGCAGCCGTCCACCGGACCAGGTCCTGATGCTTGATGGCCTTGTCGTAGGATGCCCGGGACGTATCCAAATTGTTGCGCGTCGTGACCAGATCCTGGCTCAGCTGCGCGTTCCATTGCTCGATGAAGGCCTTGCGATCGGCCCTCAGCGAGTCGAGCTGGTGTTGCGCCTCCAGCAGCGTGTTGTGTGTGTTGTCGATCTGACGCAGTAACTCCAGGCGCGTATCCTGCGACAGATACAGGTTCAGCTTGGAGCCGCTGCCGCTTTCGGCAAGGGTCGAGCGCATGTCCTCGATCTTGCCGGCGATCTCGGCGCGTTGACCATATCGCTCGTCGTCCTTCTTCGCCTTCAGGATCGTCGCCTCGGTCTGGCTGATCTTGGAATCGTAGCTGGTCACCTGCGCGCCGTACTGGGCGATGCGCTGGTCGTAGAGCGCCTTCTGCAAGGCGTTGTACCGGGCGGCATCGGCATCCTTGGCGTCGCCATACGACAGCGGCTTTCCGGACAATTCGGCCTCGTCACGGGCAACCTGCGCCTCAAGGCTCGCGATCTGCAGCTTGTACTGGGTGACATCGGCCGCGGTGAAGGTCGAGTCGAGGGTCGCAAGCAATTGTCCCGCGTCGACCTGCTCGCCTTCCCGAACATCGATCGTCTTGATGATCGAAGGGTCCAGGGCCTGCAGCACGTTGATCTGATCGACCGGAACGATCTTGCCCCGGACGCTGGTGATCACACGATCGAGGCGCGTCAGGCACATGATCGCCACGATGGATACCAGCAGCGCCGACAGCACGAACAGCGTCGCGCGGGCCATCATCGGCTCGGGCGCCTCGCGGATGGCGTCGGTTTCGGACTGGAACTGGCGAACGGTCGCGAGCGAAGCTTGGTTAGGAGACAAGGGTCGGACTCCTGAAGTTAGGCTTGTCGTTGCGGCCCGTCGGAACAAGATGCGTGTTCTGCTGGTACCAGAGCGAGCTGTAGATGTCGTTTCGCTCCAGAAGTTCCTCGTGGCGACCGATATCGTTGACCACGCCGCGATTGAGCACGAGGATCGCGTCGGCCTTCGTCAGCGACGACAGGCGATGCGAGATGATGATCAGCGTGCGGCCATGCGCGATCCGCGAAATGTTCGCATTCACGATCGTCTCGCTCTCGGCATCGAGCGCGCTGGTCGCTTCGTCCAGGATCAGGATGGGCGGATTGACGATCAGCGCGCGCGCGATCGCGAGGCGCTGGCGCTGCCCGCCGGAGAGGTTGGTGGAGCCCTCGTAGACGTAGGTCTCGTAGCCCCGCGGCAGCTTGTCGATGAATTCCTCGGCGCCGGCCAATCGCGCCGCCCTGACGACGTCGTCGAAGGTCGCGTCCGGCTTTGCCGCAGCAATATTCTCGCGGATCGTGCCGCTGAACAGGAAGTTCTCCTGCAGCACGACGCCGACGTTGCGCCGCAGATGGTCGACATCGTATTCGCGAACATCGATACCGTCGACCTTGATCAACCCGCCATAGTCGGAGTGCAGGCGCTGCAACAGCCGCGTGATCGTGGTCTTGCCCGAGCCGCTCTTGCCCATCACGCCGAGCGTCGTGCCGAGCGGAATCTCGAAGGAGATATTGTTCAGCGCCGGCGACACCGCGCCCTTGTACTTGAACGTGACGCCGGAGAACTCGATCAGACCCTTCAACGGAACCCGCACGCCATGGCCGGAGCGTCCCTCCTCAGGCGCCTGATTCACCAGATTGCCGACGATGGTGACCGCCGTGCGCGCCTCGTCATACTGGTTGATGAGCTGGGCCATCTTCATCAGCGGGCCGGCAACACGCTGCGACAGCATCAGAAAGGCAAACAGCGCCCCGACATAGACCGGATCGCCGCTCGATACGGCGAGGTAGACGCCGAGTGCATAGGGAGCGCTGACCGCCAACCGTTCCAGCGGACGGACCAGCGTCTGGATCGCGTTTCCAGTCATGCCTTCGGCAAGACGCGCCTTGGCGGCGCGCGCAACGAGCACATCCCACATGTGCCGCTGGCGCGTGTCGAGCGCCAGCGATTTGATGGTCCTCATGCCGTTCAGGCTCTGGATCAGAAACGCCCCCTGCGCGCCTTCGGCGGCAAGAACCGCCGAGGAGCTCCTCCGGTACACGGGCAGCATCAGGATGAGCCAGACCACGATCATTGCGGCAAAGCCCAGGACCATCAGCGTCATGATCGGGCTGAAGAAGAACATGACGGGCAGGAAGAAGATCAGCGTCGTCGAATCGAGGACCGTCCCGAACAACTGCCCGGTCAGGAAGCCGCGGATCCGGAACACTTCGCGGATGTCCCGGGAAATCAGGCCGACGGGATTCTGCTCGAAATAATCGATCGGCAGATTGAGCACCTTTTCGAACACGTAGGTCGACAATTTGACGTCGAGGCGTGCCGTCAAGCTCTGAACGAGGTATTGCCGCAGGAACGAGAACGCCGTCTCGAACAGGATGATCACCAGCATCGCAACGCACAGCACGTAGAACGTATTGTACGCCTTGTAGAAAATGACCTTGTCGGACAGCAGCCTCCAGAACATGATCGGTGCCAGCCCCATGAAGCCCAGGACCAGCGCCGCGATCGCGACGTCGCGCATGATGCGCCGTTCGCGGAACACCAGGGCGACGACAAAACCGAAGCTGAACGGCTGCGTCTCGTCCGAAATCTCATAGTCGCGCTTGGCCATGACGACGTCGCCCGACCAGATGTCCTCAAAGCGCGGTTGATCGATGACGAGCAGCGCGTCCTCGCTCGCATTCGGATCCTGCAGAACCACCCGGGAGCTGTTCTCGTCGCCTTCGAGGCGCAGCAGCACCATGTGGCTGCCGTCGCGCAGCCGAACAATGGCCGGCAGCGCCCTCTTGAGATGGCTCAGGCCCTTCCAGTCCAGCGTGACGGCCTTTGCCGTCATGCCCGAGGAATTCGCGCACTTCAAAAGCTCGGCCAGCGTGACTTCCTGATCGCCCAGGAGGTTGTCGTGGATCAGCTGGGACGGGGTCAGATGCAAACCATGCTGTCTTGCCACGATGACGAGACAAGCGAGGCCCGAAGGTGGCAGCGCCTCCACCGAAGGTGCGCCGACGAGCGAGAGGTGTTTGGTCATGGATGCCTCGAAGTTTCGACTGCGCAAGGTCCGGTCCCCAGCGAGATATAACTTATCACTGTTAGTTCGCTAACGCAGCATTTTCAGTGCGTCACCCGAAAAAGATATGTTTCACGGCAGGCCGCGAAGCCAGTTTCGAGCACGTTCTCGTGCGACTTAACCAGGGAACCTTATAACATTGTTTAACATCGACAAGTCACGAGTCTGCGGTCACCGTCTCCTGGAAGTCGAATCCGCAGGCCTCCAGCTGTGGCCTGATCCGCTCATCCCTGGCCTCCGGCATGAGCGCCAATGCGCAGATCTCAAAATTCCCGCTCCGAACGGACACCGTCGGGAAGCCGGCGCTGAGCAACAGGTTCCCCATCCGCTCGGTCGAAAAGCCGGTCTTGTGCGCCATGTAGTGGCGCCCTTGCTCGATCGCGCCGGAATGCCCGTAGATCATGTCCAACGGCCGGATCGGACCTGCCGGCGAGACATAAGCGATCGCGCCGAGGCCGCGCGTCAACATGTGCTGAGCGACCGCCTCGAGGTCAGGAGACATGATCAGTGCGAATCCGTCCGGCTTGAGGACTTGGCGGAACTGGACGAATGTGGGGTGAACCTCATGGGCATAGAGATGCTCCATGACATGGGAACACCAGATCGCGTCGAACGAGGCCGCCGGGAACAATCGGGCAAGATCGGTAATCGACCCGACGACGTCGGGGTTCACGCCGCCGTCGACGT
>NZ_LFIQ01000117.1:259767-265456 GCF_001189245.1 Bradyrhizobium pachyrhizi
CATGCGATGTCAGGAGCGGCTGGATGCGCTTGGTAACCGTCGATCCAGCGCCGGCATTCAGCATTTTTTTCTTGGCCAATTCGAGAGCTCCGCGGGTTCGTTAAGCGGCTGAGTTCTGCAGCGATCGTTCGTCTTGACCAAAGGTGCCAGGGCCGCAGATAGCCATCGGCCACAACTCCGTTGCGTCAAGCGAGCGGCACGGCTTTACAAAAGCTACGTGGTCCGAATGTGACGGACTAACTTCTAACATCCATTGGCGGAAATGCCCGGGGCGGAACTTGTGATCGATTTGATACATCTGACGCGGATCGGTCGACAAGGTTCCAATCGGGATGTGCGCATGCGCTTCTCCTGACGCGACCCGTCGAACTCATCGCAGGTGCTCATGATCATCAACCGCAGCGTATTCGATCATTCAATCAACCATTCCTGACGGGCCATGCCGACGATCAAAGAAAAAGCGCCGCCTCAACCTCTGTTGGGGCGGCGCTTTCGCTTAGTGCAGACCTAGGATCTTACAGCTTGGTCGAGTTACCATCGTTGAAGATCAGGTATTCGATGTTGCTGATCTGGGTCACCTGACCATTGCTGAAGGTGATGTCCATAGAACCGTTCGATCCAGAGCTGATGTCGCTCACGTCGGTCGAAGCGTGATCCAGGAAGGTCAGGGAGTCCTTGTTGCCGCCACCGCCATCGATGGTGTCGCTGCTGGTGGCGTTGTTCAGGTAGAAGTAGTCCTGACCGGAGCCGCCAACCATCGAGGCCGTACCGGTGTCGGAGCCGACGAACGAGTCCTTGCCGTCGCCGCCGATCAGGGTCTGCGTGCCGGAGCCGGCAACCAGCGTATCGTTGCCGGAACCGCCATGGAGCGTGTCGTTGCCGGCACCGCCATAGAGCGAGTCGTTGCCGGCACCGCCATCGAGCGAGGTCGCGTGCGACGCATCGCTGCCCGAGTAGAGCACGTCCTTGCCGTTGCCGCCGGACTCAGCAGCAGTCTGGGCACCGCCGACAAGGAGATCGTTGCCGTTGCCGCCATGCAGCGTGTCGATACCGGAACCGCCATACAGCGAGTCGTTGCCGGCGCCGCCGTCCAGGCTGTCGTTGCCCGCACCAGCGTACAGCGCATCGTTGCCCTTGCCGCCATCCAGCGTGCTGGAATTGCCGGCGGTGCTGCCGGACGCCAGCACATCGTTGCCGTTGCCGCCGCTCAGCTGCGACGAGCTGCCGCCGTAAAGCGTGTCGTTGCCGGAGCCACCGTTCAGCGTGTCGGCACCGGAGCCGAACAGCAGATCGTTGCCCTTGCCGCCATCCAGCGTGCTGTGGCCGGAGACGTTGTCGACCAGCACGTCGTTGCCGGAGCCTGCATCGATCGAGTCGTGACCGGCACCGCCGAAGATAGTGTCGTTGCCGGAGCCGGTGAGAACCGTCGTGTCGCCGGTGTTGTTGATGAACACCTGATCGTTGCCGTGGCCGGTCGCGACCAGCACCGGGGTGCTGCCGTTCACCGTCAGCGTGACGTCCTGGTTGGTGTCCTCAATGATCGCCTTCAGGTTGGCGTCGGTGTTAACAGTGTTAACGGGGTTGGTTTCGATCAGAACATTGGCGTTCGGATCCGGGTTGGTGATCCCAGCCCCCTCCTGCACCGGAATCGTCGCGCCGTTGTCCGGGCTGGTGTATCCGATCCCCGCGTTGATCAGATAGTCAAGAATCTGTTGCTGGGTCGAATGATCGATCGTGGAGTTGATCGCCGCTTTGAGGTCGGTCTGGTCTAGATTGTAAGTCGCCATCGATGTAGCCCCTGCTTGGGATACGAGGATTCAAGCCGCTCGCCCACACTTAAGCTGTTGATTCACAACTGGTTTGTTGCGATGCAACCCAAATGTGGACCCAGGTTACGAACTTGTTAAGTCCATTGTTAAGTCCGCTAGGCCGGAGTGTCAATCAGCAATGCGCTGTTAACACCTGGTTCCCTGAGATTTATGTGAGACTTAGCACTACTTCGGATGCACTATAACATTCAACGCAGGCCAATCGCCAATGTTAGCCGCGACGCAAAAAAGGGTAGCGATTATACGGGGTTTCACGGGGGCCCGGGACACCGCGGGAGCGCGGAATTTCACTGATGCCGTGAGCGCTTCGACGCGATTTTCCGATCTGAAAAAAATATTTCTGCATCGCATGAGACGTTTTGCAAAAAAGCGTCAAACTTCGCTGCCGGCGCCCCACCGACCAGTGTTATAACGCCGTTTGGCAGCAGTTTGCGGGCTCGATCAAGCGAGATCCATGGAATCACCCGCAGAATCAGCGCCGTTCGACCGCGGGATCAAAACCTGGCGCGCGCCGATCAGACACCCTGATGTAACAAATTAACACCAGATTTGCCGCAATATGTTAGCGACGCCGCCATGGAACCGGCGGGACGATGCCCGATCGCGCGCAGAACTCCGACCTGCGACGATCATCCACCGGCGGCGCGTGCGTAGATGGCCTCGAGCAGCCGGCAGTTCTCGTCCGGCACGTAGCGCTCGAGATAGGCGGCTCGTGCGGCCCGTCCCCATCCGGCGGTCAGTTCGGCGGCGCCGAGAACCTCACTGATCCGCTTTCGGAGCGCGGCCGCGTCGCCCGGCGGCACCAGCGCGCCGGTCTTGCCGTCGCTCACCACCTCGGCAAGTCCGCCGATCTCGGAGGCGACGACAGGCGTGCCGCGCGCGAAGGCCTCGACCACGACCATCGGAAATCCTTCGTACCATAGCGACGGTACCACCAATGCCCTCGCATTCGCCATTTCCCGCAGCACCTCATCGCGCGAGAGCCCGCCCAGGAAGGTGACATGATCGGGCGCCCGAGCCTCCAACGCAGCACGCTCCGGTCCCTCACCCACGACGCGCAAGGGCACACCGGTCCCCGCAACGGCCTCGAGCAGCACGCCGACGCCTTTCTCGCGGCTCAGCCGTCCAACATAGAGCAGCCCGCTGCGCGGCGCCGTCGGATCGGGCGCCCCCGGATCGGCCATGAAGTTCGGCTTCACGTCGATCCGGTCGGCGTCGAAGCCGGCCTGCGTGAACAGGGTTTTGGCGAACTGCGTCAGCGCGATCAGGCGCAGACCGGGACGCGTCCAGGTGCCGCGGCGCTGGTGCTGCGCGATCATGTAGGCCGAGGCGATCGAGCCCGGAAGCGATCCGCGGTAGCAGCGGTGCACGACGCCCCAGAGATGTCCGCGGTCCAGACACTTGTGGCAAATGCGGCCATCGCGCAGCAGCATGCCGCCGGTGCAGATGCTGCGATAATTGTGCAGCGTCACCACCGCGGGTACGCATTTTTGCCGACAGAGATCGAATATCGCGGGCGACAGCAGCGGGAAGAAATTGTGGACGTGGACGACGTCAGGGCGAAAGCGATCGATCGCCTCAGCCACAACCCGCTTTCCCTCCGGATTATCGGCGATCGACAACGTGGTCGTGATGCGCGCGGCGAGCGAATTGATCGCCGCGTTGCTGACCGTGAGCGTTTCAACGCCGTGTCCAGCGGCGCGCAGCAGGTCGACTTCCGCTTCAAACACGACGTCCTCGCCGCCGCGTCCCTGATACCTGTTGTGAGCGACCAGGATCTTCATGATCCGGCCGGGTCTGAAAACCAGCGCAGCTCGGTCACCAGGCTTTGGCCGCCCGCGAGCGTACCGCAGCCGATCAAGGTCGTCGCCGGCACCCTGAGATCGAAGGACGGCGAATACCACCCGGCCGGCATGGCCTCGTCGCCCCGATACGCAATCCAGCTGAGGGCCGCCGGCAGATCGAGCTCGCCGCGCCCGCCCGGCCAAGCGAGCTGCGCCTTGTGCCCTTCGAGCTTGCATTCGACGTCGGGACCGAGATGCCAGCTGAGGCTCGCCGGCACCGCGAGCCCTTCATCAGCAAGCACGACATCGGTGACGACGAGCCGCGCCATCTGACGCTGCAATTGCGCCGAGCGGCGATGCACGACACCTGCTTCGTCGCGATATCCCGAATGCTCCGCGACCCAGCTCGCATCCGCATCGCGATCGTCCAGGCCGCTTGCTGCGACAAGCCGGCTCTGCGCATGCCGTGTCCAGAGAAACGGCCCGCCCGACACCGACTGGTCGCGCGCGAACAGGCAGAGCGTGTTGTGCGCCAGCGTGGAGCGGAAGTAGGCCCGCCATCGCGGGTCGCCATGGTAGCAATAGGTGCCGGGGTCGGCCAAGATCTCGACACCGCCGATCCTGCATTCGAGCGACAGCGCGTCCGCATGGGCGTGGGCGGCAATGCGGCCGAAGCCATGGGGGCCGTGGTCACAACGGCACCACACCGCGCGCTCGGAATCGATCAGAAAGGTCTGTCCCGCCCCCTCAAGCAAATGCGGGCGGCGCTTGGGCCGCCCGGCGATCGCACGGGCCCCGATGCCGTCGGTGAGCACAAAGCTACGCAGATCGGGCTCCGGCGATTGGGGCCACCATGGCAGAGCGCCGAACAGGCGCGCGCCGCTGCTGAGCAAGCCGAGCCAGCGATTGCCGGCGTGATCGTCGAGCAGCAGGCCGATGCCGTCGTCGCCATCGCCCTGCCGCGGCGGATGACCGCGATCGTCCAGCATCGCGGCAATGACGTCGCTCATGCGGCACATCGTAGTCCAGACCGCATCGCCAAGCGGATGTCCCGATGCTTCACCCTGCACTGCCGCCGCCAGCAGCAGTTCGAGAACAAAGCCATGATAGTCGGTCGCGAGCTCGCTGTTGCTGCCGCAGGCAAGCGTCTGAGCAACGGCTTCGTGTGCCAGTGTGGCGGCCGATTGCTCGCGCCATCGCGCACTGTCCTGGAAAAACGGAAACACGCAAGCCGCCACGAACTGCCCGGCAGCCTCCGCGATGAGGTGGTTGTTGGCCGAGGAGCCACGGCTTGGGAACTGTGACAGCCAGTATTGATGCGCATAGAGCTGCGTCAGGAACAGATCATTGTCCTCGAACAGCGCAGCAGCACCAGGCCAGGTCTGCAGCAGCTGGCGCACCCAGGCCCACGAGATCAGCCGCACGCCAAGCTCGATGCCGCTGATCCAGTGCGGGCCGCGCGGGAACGGATTTTCGCGCCACCAGCTCATCAGATGCTCGGCAGCGCGCCTGGCATAGCGCTCGTCGGAGGTCAGGTAGTACGCGGCCGCGAGCACCGTGAGATGGTGGTGACGCGAAGGCTCCCAGATGTATTTGATGTTTCCGACCGCGGTTTCGTCACGATAGGGAACAGCGAATGCGTGCACGCCGGCCGGCACCCGCTTGCCGCTTCTGGTATCGACGAACCAGTCGGGCCGTTCGCCGAGGGCCCCATGATCCCTGGCGAAAATCCGCCAGTGCCCGGCGAGAATCCGGTCGGCGCTGTGGATCAGCCGTTCGGCGGCCTGTCCCGGGGCGTGGGCCGGCAAAGGCAGCGGCTTCAGGCGCGGCTGCCGCGGGCCGGCAGCGAGCCTGGCGCCGGCACGCCGTGCGATATCCGGCGGAGTGATCCGCCAGAGCAAATGCAGCACCTGGTCATTCACCCGTCCCGCAAGCTCGGACGGCTCCATGCGCTGCAGCCTGCGCAGATACCAGGCCGGATTCATCTCACGCCGTCGAGGCGCGCGCGACGCCCTGCTCTGCCGCGCCGGCCGTCAGATCGATCGGCATCCCGGCGGCCGCGCTTTCCTGGACGGC
>NZ_LFIQ01000117.1:265466-268229 GCF_001189245.1 Bradyrhizobium pachyrhizi
CTTGTCGAGCCGCGCTGTCTTCGCCGTGCGCTGTCCGGCGTGCCAGAGCTCGAAGCCCGAGAAATTGTCGAAGGCGGCAAAACCCGTGCTTGCCGATATCTCGAGCGCTTCCTTCGGCACCCGCGGATCGCCGCCGGTGAGATAGCTGAGGCTTGCGACCGAACCGTCGGCAAAATCGAAGGTGGCGACGAGATTGTCGACGTCCCTGCCCGCCGTGCTCGCGGAGACACGCACCGGCTCGGCGCCGACCCACCAGCACAACACGTCGATGAAATGGCCGCCCTCGCCGACGAAGCGGCTGCCTTCGCTCTCGGCCTGCAGATACCAGGACGATTTCTCCAGCGGCCCGGCGATGACGCGATATTGCAGGGTCTGCGGTCCTGCCGGCGCGAACGCCGCGCGCATGCCCTGCAGCAGCGGCGAAAAGCGGCGGTTGAAGCCGACCATCAGCCGGTTGTTGCCGGTTTCCCGGATCACCTGCTCCAATCGATCGAGCGAGTTTGTATCGATCGCCAAGGGCTTTTCGACAAACACGGCCTTGCCGGCGCGCAGCGCCTGCGTCGCGAGGTCGGCATGGGAGGCATGGCGCGTTGCGATCAGCACGGCGTCGATGTCGTCGGCGCCAAGCACCGAGGCCGCGTCCGTCGAGGCACGCGCGAAGCCGAATTTGCGGACCGCCGTGGCGCCGCTGAGGCCAGTATTGGTGGCGACCTCGACAAGATCGACGCGCGGGCTGCTCGCAAGCTGCGGCAACAGCATGCTGGAGGCATAGTTGCCGGCGCCGATGACGCCGAGCCGCACCCGGCCGCTGCGCAGGGCAACCGCCGGACGATAGATCATCTGCATCGCGCGGAGAGCGGCGTGCGGATAGGCGAACACCACGCCGAGACCGACCTCGCCGCGGCTCATGCGCTCGAACGCCGACGTCGCCAGCTCCAGCGGCACCGTTTCGGAAATCAGCGAGGAAAAATCGAGCCGCCCGTCGGCGAGCAGCGCGACGATCGCTTCCATATTGCGCTTCTCGGTCCAGCGCACATGACCGATCGGATAGTCGATGCCGCCCTCCTCATAGAGCGGATCGTAGCGGCCGGGGCCGTAGGAGCGCGAGAAGCGCACATCGAGCTCCTTGTCGTAGAATTCGTTCCACGGCAGGTTCAGCGTGCATTTGCCGATATCGACAATGCGCCCGCGGTCGCGCAGCAGCGCCGCCGAACGCGATGCGAGATCGGGATCGTCGCTGCTCGCGGTGATGAACACGCAATCGACGCCGTTGCCTGCGGTCAGCTGGTCGATCCGGGCGCGGAATTCCGCCGCGGCATCATCCGATGCGACGGCGCAGACCGCGGCGCCCGCAGCCTCCGCCTGGCGGCATCGCGCCTCCAGCCGGTCGAGCCCGGCGACCACGACACCGGCGCTGCGCAGCAGCCGCACCATGATCTGGCCGATCAGGCCAAGCCCGATCACGCAGGCGGTCTCGCCGAAACGGATCTCCGACTGGCGCATCGCCTGCAGGGCGATCGAGGCGATCGTGGTGAATGCGGCCTGGTCTAGCGCAGCGCTGTCCGGCAGCGGCACGCAGAGGTTCACCGGTACCCAATTATATTCGGCGTGGGTTGCATATTGATTGCCGCCGCAGCAGACGCGCTGTCCGACCGAGAAGCCGCCGACGCCCTCGCCCACTTCCACGACGGTGCCCGACAGCGAGTAGCCGAGCGGCGTGTAGGAATCGAGGCGGTTCATCACCTTCTGATAGGTCGCAGCCAACCCCTGCTGACGGACCGAGCGCATCACCTTGGCAACCTGGTCAGGTCGCGCGCGCGCCTTGCCGAGCAGCGACAGGCGGCCTTCGGTGAACTTCATCATCTCGGTGCCGGTCGACACCGCCGAGAACGCCGTGCGCACCAAAACCCCGCCGGGACGGCAGCGCGGCGCCGGCACATCGATCAGCTTGAGCTCGCCGCTCTTATAGTTTTGCGCGATCTGCTTCACAGTCGGTCAATCGCCTCAAGTTAACAGCGCTCCTTGTATCGCGCCCAACGCCCGCAATGAAGCTAAGAACATCGTCATAATTATCTTATTGCCGGAGACTTAACATTGTTATCATTCCAGCAATAGGACCGGTTTTGGCGAGATCTCGACTTCGCCGTTGGCGACAGGCCCTTCGCCGCCGTCGAGGCCCTCGTAAAGGCTAAAACGCGGGTCGGCCCGATAAACGGACCGGCCTTTGGTGGTCCAGAGGATCAAGCCGTTACGGCCATCCGGCATGCGAAGCTCGACGCGCCAGGTCGTCGGCGACGTCCTGCCTGCTGCCACGACGCTTGCACCGACCAGCCAGGACTGGATCGTGCGGTAGGCAATTCCGCTCGGCAGCAGCCCGCGCGCCGGGTCCCATAATTTTCCGAAGTCGCTGCCGCCTCCGGCAAACTCGTACCAATAGAACCGGTCGACGCCGCTGATCCATTTCAGGATGTAGGCGCGTGCCAGACACCCGTCCGGATTGTCCTCATAGGACGACCAGCCGGCCTCGGTGTCCCAGATCGGCCTCGCGGACAGGTCGTGCGCGGCAAGGATTTTCTTGAAGCGCGCAATGATTCCAATCACCGCCTCGGGCTCGCTCGTATAGCCGTGAAAGGCGAACACATCGGCATATTGTCCGCCGCCTTGCGCCATGAAGGCCTGTTGCCAGCGATATCCGTCCGGCGTGCCGTTGGACGGCGGTGTCAGCACGGTCAGGGTGGGATCGCTGGCTTTGATGATCTCGTA
>NZ_LFIQ01000117.1:268239-302411 GCF_001189245.1 Bradyrhizobium pachyrhizi
TCCTCGGGCTCGTTCCAGATTTCCCAGTATTTGATGCGGCCGGCGGCGCGCGCCACGGCCGCGCGCACCCAGTCATCCCATGACGCCAGGTCGGCCGGCGGTGAGCTTGCGCCGGGCGTGAACGCCGGCGGCGCATCCTTCACCGACGCGGCCCAGCGCGGCGTATAGGCGAGATTGAGAACGATCTCGACGTGCTCGCGCTCCGCCGCGGCAAGGATGGCGTCGAAGCGCGCCCAATTGTAGATGCCGGGCGCCGGATTGATCTGCGCCCAGTAGATCGCACCCCACAGCCGAACGCCGTCGAATTTGAGCTCGGGCCAGGGCTGCGACTTTGGCTGTGACTGCCCGATCGCGTTGATCGTCATGCCGAAAAGCGTCGGAGGGATCACCGCGTTCACGCGGCTCGCAGTCAGCGCATTGTTTGACGTCGAACTATTCCACTGCAGCGGCCATTTGTAGGCCAGCGGCAGCAGCGCGCTCAAAACCAGCGCAATCAATGCCCTTTGGCCCCAATCCCTCACTCTGCCTGCCATGTCCCTGTCTCGTCGCCGTCACATCGGTGCCGGGATTGCATAGTGGAAGC
Source organism: Bradyrhizobium pachyrhizi (assembly GCF_001189245.1). Taxonomy (GTDB): domain Bacteria; phylum Pseudomonadota; class Alphaproteobacteria; order Rhizobiales; family Xanthobacteraceae; genus Bradyrhizobium; species Bradyrhizobium pachyrhizi. Next base: position 268,823 of record NZ_LFIQ01000117.1, read on the forward strand.
CGCGCATGTTAATGCCGATGTTAGTCGGATTGTGATGTTGTTAGGTCAATGGTATAGATCATCTCAGATGTCGAGAGCTGAACCATCACCGCGGCGGATCCTGATCATCGTCGAGAACCTTCCGGTTCCTTTCGATCGCAGGGTGTGGTGCGAAGCAACGTCGCTGCGCAAGGCGGGCTATGAAGTTTCCGTGATCTGCCCGAAGGGGCGCGGCCATGACGAATCCTACGAATGCCTCGAGGGCATTCACATTTATCGCCATCCGATGCCGGTGGAAGCGCGTGGGATCGCCGCCTACCTGATCGAATATCCGGTCGCGCTGTTCTGGGAGACGCTGCTCGCGATCAAGGTGGCGTGGAAGCACGGCTTCGACGTGATCCAGGGCTGCAATCCGCCCGACCTGATCTTCCTGATCGGCCTATTGTTCAAGCTCGGCGGCAAGCGCTTCGTGTTCGATCATCACGACGTCAATCCCGAGCTCTACGAAGCAAAATTCGGCCGCAGGGACTTCTTCTGGCAGCTGCTGCGGCTGGTCGAATATCTCACCTTCAAGACGGCGAGCATCTCGGTCGCGACCAACGAATCCTACCGCGAGATCGCGATCACGCGCGGCGGCATGCCGGCCAACCGGGTTTTCGTGGTGCGATCCGGCCCCAATCTCGACCGGGTGCGCTCGCGGCCGGCCGATCCGGCCTGGCGCCGTGGCCGGCGCTACAGCGTCGGCTATGTCGGCGTGATCGGCCAGTCGGAAGGCATCGATCTCTTGCTGCAGTCGATCGGCCACATCGTGCACGATCTCGGCCGCACCGACATCCAGTTCAACATCGCCGGCACCGGGCCGCAGTGGAATGCGGTGGTCAAGCTCTGCGAGGAGATGCAGCTCTCCGACTACGTGAACTTCACCGGCGCCATCGCGGATGAGGCGCTGTTCACGATGCTCTCTACCGCTGACGTCTGCGTCAATCCGGACCGCGTCACGCCGATGAACGACATCTCCACCATGAACAAGATCATGGAGTACATGGCGCTCGGACGGCCGATCGTTCAGTTCGACGTTCGCGAAGGCCGCCGCTCGGCGCTCGACGCCTCGCTCTATGCCGCGAAGAACGACCCGAAGGATTTCGCCAGCAAGATCATCGCGTTGATCGACGATCCGTCATTGCGGCAGACGATGGGGGCATTTGGCCGCAACCGCGTCGAGCGGGCCCTTTCGTGGACGCATGAGGAGCCGAAGCTGCTCGCGGCCTATGAGGCGTTGTTCGCCGGGAAGGTCCCCGCGCAAAGCCGCGCACCGCGCGCGCATGCCCCCGCCGAGCGGCCGACCTCGCAACCTTCCAGCGCGAACGCAGCCGCCGGGCGGGCATCGTCTTGAACGCGCAGCCGCCTCACTCAAGTCAAACGCGACGCGGCCGCGGCCACGCGCACGTCCTGGATTGTTGAAGGTCGAAGCATGAACGTCAGCATTTTCGGCCTCGGCTATGTCGGAACCGTTTGCGCCGCCTGCTTCACCGAGCTCGGCCACCAGATCATCGGCGTCGACAAGAGCGTTGCGAAGGTCGACCTGATCCGCGGAGGCAGATCGCCGGTCGTCGAGCCGGGCATCTCGGACAAGGTGGCGCGCGCGGTGGCAACCGGTCAGCTGACCGCGACCACCGACGCCACCGAAGCGATCGTCAACAGCGACATATCGATGGTCTGCGTCGGCACGCCCTCGTCCGGCAACGGCAACCTCGACCTGACCGCGATCCGACAGGTCGCGATCGAGATCGGCCGCGGACTGCGCGCCAAGAACGCGCCGCATACCGTGACGATCCGCTCCACCGTGCTGCCTGGCACCACCCGCGGCACCGTCGGCCCCCTGATCGAGGAAGCCTCCGGCAACAGGATCGGACGCGATTTCGACCTCGCCTTCAATCCCGAGTTCCTGCGCGAGGGCAGCGCCATTGCGGATTTCAACGCGCCGTCCAAGACCGTAGTCGGCGCTTTCAACCAGGAAACCGCCGACCGCGTCATGGCGCTCTACAAGGATCTGCCCGGCGCCAAGATCACGCCGCCGGTCGAGACCGCGGAACTGGTAAAATATGTCGACAACAGTTGGCATGCGCTCAAGGTCAGCTTTGCCAACGAGATCGGCACGATCGCGAAGACGCTCGGCATCGACGGGCGCGACGTCATGAACATCTTCATGCAGGACACGAGGCTCAACATCTCGCCGGCCTATTTGCGGCCGGGCTTTGCCTTCGGCGGCTCGTGCCTGCCCAAGGACGTCAAGGCGCTGAAACACCTTGCGCACAGCCGCGGGCTGTCGACGCCGGTGCTCGAGAGCATCCTGCCGAGCAATGACATGATCATGTCGCGCGGCGCCGACTGGATCCTGTCGCATGAGGGCCGCCGCATCGCGTTCCTCGGCATCAGCTTCAAGGCCGGCACCGACGATGTCCGCGACAGTCCCTTCGTGAGGCTGGTGAAGAGCCTGCGCGGCGAGCGGCGCGACATCCGGATCTACGACCCCAATGTGCAGCTGTCGCAACTGATCGGCGCCAACCGGGATTTCCTGATGCGCAATCCGGAGCTGGTCGGCCTGTTGAACGACGACGTGACGGCGACCATCGAATGGGCCGACATTATCGTGCTGACGACGGCCGATCCGCGCTTCGTTGCGGCGCTGACGGCGACCCGTCCCGACCAGGTCGTGCTCGAACTGTCGGAGATCGGATTGCCCGAACAGGTGCGCGCCAAAGTGAGCGGCTTCCACTGGTAGGGAATATCATGGCCACCATGGGCCAGACCCGCGAGCGACCCGAAATCCGCTTTCACGACGAGATTTCGTCGGGGTGGGAGATGCTGCATCAGAGCCGCACCTTCAAGGCACGGACGGCCGCGATGTTCGGCCTGCTCGGGAACGCGGACCTCAACGGACAGCGCTGGCTCGACGCCGGTTGCGGCACCGGAACGCTGTCCCGCCTGCTCGCCGCACGCGGCTGCGACGTCACCGGCGTCGACGCATCATCCGAGATGATTGCGGCGGCTCGCGGCCACAGCGCCGACGGCACGCTCGCCGGGCGGCTCACATTCCAGCAGATCCCGACCATCGCAAGCCTGCCGTTTCCCGATCGATCCTTCGACGGCGCGCTGTGCGCGAGCGTGCTGGAATATGTTCCCGACGTGGCGCAGTGCCTCGCCGAGATGCATCGCGTGCTCATGCCCGGGGGGCGGTTGCTGCTCTCGATCCCCAACCGCGGATCGCTGCTGCGACGGAGCTACAAGCTCGCGCATGCGGCCTCTTCACGCGTGTCGGCGCGGCCGCTGTTTCGCTATCTCGCATTCTCCAGATTCGACACCTCGCCGGCGGCCATGCAGGGTCTGCTCCGACAACATGGCCTCACGATGCTGGGGAGCAGCTTTGCCGGCTCCCCGCTGCCGCCGGCACTCGATCGCCAGCCCGCAGTGGGCACGCTGATCAACATCCTGGCCCGGCGCGACGACTGACGTGCAGGCGGATAGCTGTCTCACGCCTTGATCGCCATCAGCGATTTGGTCATGCCAAGATAGCGTTCGCGATAGATCTTCGCGTCCGGAAACGTTTCGGTCATCTCGCGCCAGTCGAACAGATGCCAGTCGGGCGCGGTGCGCTTGAACCAGAAGCGATTGAACCGCTCGATCAGCGCGATCTGCAGCCGCCTCGGCAGCAGGACGATGATGCCCGGCAGCCAGGTATGGCTTTCGATCGGAAAGTACCGGTACGGCGTCTGCACGTAGAAGGACTTTGCGACCCGCGAGATCTCGCCCGCAAAACGGTTCTGATGCTCGCGCGCGATGCTCTGAAACGCCGCTCCGTCCTCGATCGTGACGACATCCTGCTTCGGCCCGGTGACATGCTCGATCACCGACGAGCAGAAGCAGAAGTCGAACGCCTGATCGTCGAACGGCAAGCGCTCGGTCTCCCGCAGCAGGACCGTCTTGAAGCCGAAGCGCTCGCGCGCGGCCTTGAGATCGTCGGTCGAGATGTCGCAGACCGTGATGTCGGTATGGCGCGGCAGGATCGCGCGAATGTGCCGGCCGGTGCCGCCGCCAAGATCGAGGATTTTCGCATCGAGCGGCAGGTTTACGGTGCGGACGAGGAATTCGCCGCGCCGCTGGCGCGCTGCATTGGAAAATCGGGCTTGAATCGCACCCAGCAAGGTCAGTCTCCTGCTACCGGTCGGTTCGCTCTAGCACGGCATGCGCGATCCCTCACGCTACGATGCATCGATTTTCTTGTCGCGCTCACTTGATGGCCTCGAAGAAGATCGACTCGTCCGGCCGGTTGTCGAGCCGGTCGATGTCGGGACAGACGCCCTCGCGATAGGCACGGGTGTGGGTTTGCGAACAGCCGGCGTCGCGGAACAGCGCGGCGAGCGAGGCGCGGGTAAAGCCCCAGTGATGCGCGAAGGCGGCCTCCTTGCGGCGATCGATCTCGAATACGCCCTTGAGGAAAGCCTGCGGCGCCGCCGGATCGTAGAGCGCGACGATCCGCTCCATGTCGGGGACGACGATGCGACATACCCCGCCAGGCGCCAGCACCCGCGCGATCTCGCGCGCCAGCCGCTCGATCTCGTCGGGAAACAGGTGCTCGAAGACGTGCGCGCTGAACACCGCCGAGAGGCTGCCGTCCGTGAACGGCAGCGGCCTGGTCAGGTTCATGTGGCGGAGCCCGGCAAACTTGCCCTGGCGATGCTCGGCATAGCGGGCATCGCTGAGGAGGCCAGCGAGATGCAGCGATTTCGCCGCGAACGGAATCCGCGCGATCCACAGGTGCATCGTGATGTCGGTATTGATCCAGCCCGCGATGCCGCAATTGAAGGCGCCGATATGCAGCTTTTCGAGCGAGCCGCCGCGCGCGTCGCCGGTCATGTCCGCTCCCGCGCCGAATTGGTCAACACAACCGTGATCACCGACGCCGCGCTGGAGGCCACCATCGCCGCGATCGCGCCCATCACCTGCCAGGCCTCGGCCGCGAATGGCAGGACGCAGCACAACGCGACGAGGCCGGCAATCCGGCTCAGCATGAATCGCTGCGGCTTGCCGGTCGCAAACAGCGGCAGCGCGAGGCCGAGCCACACCGCGTCGAGCGCCATCGCAGCTCCCATCAAGGTGAGGCTGCCGGTGCCGATCTCATAGCTCTGTCCGTGGATGACAAGCGCGAGAATGCGCTGCCCGAGCAGCACGACCACCGCGCCATAGGCGGCGGCGATCGACCCGAGCAGCAGGGCATTTTCGCGCGCGGCAGCGGCGACACCGCTGCGCCGGCCGACGCGCAGTTCGGCCGCGATTTCCGGCAGGCGAACCGAGAACATCGTCGCGCAGAACTGGCTGAGCGGTGCGAACACCAACAGCAGGATCCGCAGCGACGCGCTCGCGTCCAGCCCGATCAGGAAGCCGCACACCGGGATCAGCCCGATGCTGCCGATCCAGTAGGTGAGCGAGGTCGCGACGAACCAGCGCCCGTTCCGAAACAGCCGCCGCAGCGAGCCGCGGAAGATTCTGGCTTGCGGCCAGGCCAGCTCGCTGGTGTGGGCCGGCAGCAGGCTGCCGGCGAGCGCGGCCGAGATCGCGATGCACGCCATCGCCGCGGCGGCGCCGGTGAGCTTGAGGGCGATCATCAGCCCGGCCGAGACGACCAGCGCCACGCAATAGGTCAGCGAGGACACCAGCGCGCGCGGCAGTCTACCGTCGAGATAGCAGATCCGACGGAACATGCTCTGCAGCCGAACCGCCGGGATCGCAAGCCCGGTTGCGATCACGAGCCCGCCGGCGTCCCCTCCGACGGCGACGATCATAAGGCCCGCACTCACCAGCAGCAGGCCGAGCGCACCCGCGACGAGCAGCGACGACAGATAGAGGCCGAGCCGCAGTTGCGGCCATAGGGATTTCGGGATCCGGTGCGCAGTCGCCGGCAAGCCGTCGTCGAACAGACCGCGCAGAAACACCGCCTCGATCAGGATCGAGAGCGACCAGGCGACGCTGAACCTGCCGAAGGAATTGATATCGAGCACATTGGCGAGCACGATCGTCAGCACGAAGGCGGAGCCGCTCAGCAGCGCCTGATCGATCAGGCCGAGCGCGACATTGCCCCCGGCGCGCCGCAGCCGGCGGAGCAATCCGCTCACGGCACCGGCGACCCGGGTCTGAGCCGCCACCCGGTCCAGCCTGTCGGTCAACGCACTCACGCCTCACTCACCCGCAATCTGTTGAAAGTCCGCCGCGGCGCCATTTGCAGCCTGGCCTCCGGGCCGAAATAGCACCAGAACACCAGCACGCAGCCGAAATAGTTGTGCAGCAGCTGGCTGGAGTCATTGGCCGACGCGATCACGACGAACAGCAGCATCGCGAATGGTGCCAGCCAGTACATCCCTGTCCGCTCGAACGCAAAGACGATCGTGTTCCACAACGCGCGCGCCAGCAGCAGCATATAGAGCGCACCGCCGAGCAGGCCGAACTGGAGAAAGGCGTCGAGATAGGAGTTCTCGAACGAGCCGAACTCGGTGTTCCACGGAGCCATGCTCGTCAACTCGTTCACCGGCGAGTTCGGCAGTTCGTTGAAGAATCCCGAAAACCCGTAGCCGAGCCAAGGGTGCTGCCAGAAGAAGTGCGGCCAGACCGACCAGAGGAACGAGCGGCCGGTCAGGTTTCCGCTGCGGCCGACCAGCCCATACAACTCGTCGCTCGGCAGGGCGAACACGACGAGCGCAACAAGAGCAAGGCCAAGCCAGTAGATCGAGGCAGCCCCCCTGTGCCCGAGCACCACGAGCACGAGCCCGAAGGTCACGGCAAGCGCCGTCAACATGCTGATCAGCGGACCTGCGGCGCCGGCCGCGGCGAGCGCAAACAGATGACATCCCATCAGCAGCAGCGTCCAGCCGAACTGGCGCCGCGGTCCTGCCAGCATGCGCACGAAGCAGATCAGCACCATGAGACCGAAGAAAGCGCCCGCGAGGTTCTTGTGGCCGAACACGCCGGCATAGGCCTGGGTTCCGAGCACCGTCGGCCGGTGCAGCGGGTCGTAATCCCATTGCGAGCCGATCACCGGAAACAGCAGGACGTGAACGATCAGCACCACGATCCCGATCCGGAACAGCGTATCGACGAGGCGATCGACCGGGCAGCTGATCACGACCCATGCCGAGAACATCGTGGTCAGGACATACATCGCGAACTTGATCGACGAGCCGGCGGGGTCGGCGCTCAGCGCCAGTGATACCAGAGCGAAGGCGATGAACGTCAGATAGAGATGCGACTGCAGCATCAGCAGGCCGAAGCGATTCCGATCGATCGCAATGTGCAGCATCAAGAGGATGTAGAGCAGCAGCCATGCGCCGCGGAACAGCGTGGATTCCCCGGCCCTTTCCGCGAACGAGATGCCCTCGATGAAATTGAACAGGAAATAGATGCAGCCGAGCACCATGACCAGATAGGCGTGCAGAAAGAGATCGGTTCGCAGCCACCATCTGCCGATCATTGCACGGCCTCCTGCCGGGCCGGCGCCCTCAAGAGATGATCGACCGCGGCCGTGAAGCGCGCCGCGGCGTCGGCAAGCGCGTCGCGTCGCACGCTCTGCCGGGCCTGTCGCGACATCGCCTCCCAGCGCGCGGGATGTTCGAGCAAGCCGCGCGCCGCCTCCACCCAAATCTGTTCATCGAGCGCGCAAACATAGCCGTTATCCTGGTCACGGACCAACTCGCCGCCTGCCCCGACATGGGGCGACACCAGGCAGGGAACACCGCACTGCAGGGCCTCGTTGCACACCAGGCCCCACGGTTCCAGCAATGAGGGCAGCAGCAGCAGCCGCGACTGCAGAAAAGCGTCCGATATCGCCTGCCACGGCAGGTAGCTGTCATGGCAGACGTCGATGCCGGCACCGCCGAGCCGCGCCAGCATGCGCCGTTCGGCGGCGCCGGACCCGACCACACGCACCTTCAGCCCTGGCACGATCCCACCAAGCGCAATCGCGACGTTCTCGAAGAAGATGGCGTTCTTGGCGTCGTCATTGAGGCGGGCGCACCAGAGCAGATGAAATGGACGGTCGTCCAATGCCGGCACGACCGCCGGCGGATCCCATGCCGGCACCAACGGCACCACGAACAGATCGTCGGCGCGCACGCCTTCGCCGCGGAAATACGCCCTGCCCTTGTCGCTGCAACACACCACCGCGCCGCACTGGCGCAGCAGCCAGGGCCGCACCAGACGGTGATAGGCGGTGTTGGGCATGGTCTCGCGCCAGCCGTCGATCGTCAGCGCGAGCGCCTTGCCGTTGGCGCGCGCCCATGCCGCGCCGGCCAACATCGAGGGGTAGAGACCGTTGACGAACAGCAGGTCGGGCGCGAGCGCATTCAAGGCGCGCCCGATCCCGATATTGACATGGGTGTGACGCGACCGCGACAGCGGGATCGATACACCCGGCACCGTGCGCGTGACGTAGCGCGGCGTGAACGAGCCGGCCCACGAGCGATCGGCCTCCTGCGGTGTACAGGACAGCACGGCAAGATCCAGCCCTCGGCTGGCCAGCTCGTTGTAGAGACGGTTGGTGTACGGTGTGATCATGTTGTTGAAGACGACCACGCGCGGCGCCATGGTTTACCGATCCCGCGGCAGCGCCTGCGCCTCGTCGCGCCGGCAGAGCGCCCCGCAATGATAGGTCGCAAGCCGGGTCGCGAACGCCGGGCCGACCGACAACAGCGACTTCCGCACAATGCTTTTGGCGAGCCCCCTCACCCGCGACGAATGGAACGCGTGAACCGGCAGGCTGTGGTCATAGGTGCCGAAGCCCGTGACATGGAGCCCCGCCGTCTCCAGCACCAGGCGGAACGTGTCGGGCGTGTAGAAATTGATATGGCCGATGTCGAGCGTCGATTGCAACGCCCGGCGATTGGTCCGCGCATGCAGCTCGCACGGCACCTCGACATAGACGAAGGTCCGCGCGACCCGGGCGAGCTCGTGCAGGAATGCGCGCGGTTCAGGCACGTGCTCCAGGACGTGGCTGGCATAGACGAGGTCGAACGATCCGTCGGCGAACGGGATCGTCGCGCCGTCATAGCTGGACCAGCGAAACGGGGCTGAAGCGGCGCCGCCGATCTCCAGGTTGGTCGCGGGATCGATCACGTCGATGCCGGTGAAGTCACGGCCGATGCCGATCGCCGACAGCCGCGCCAGCACGGCGCCGGTGCCGCAGCCGACCTCGAGCACATTGCCGACCTTCGCGACGGCTGCGCCGAGCAAGCCGGCGATATGATCGGCCTTGTCGACCGCGCAGACGCGGCGCCAGTCGCGTTCCTGCGCCGAATAGAGGCCCTCGTAGTGCGCGTTGTGCTGTCCGACGCTGAATTCCATCGTCATGGCCTAGCACTCGCCTCCGGCGGCATTCGGGCAGGCTCGTCGAGGCGGTCGTTCGATTTGTGCTGCCAAATGCGCCGTTCCGCCGGCGAGCGGCGATCGAGATCGTATCCAATGTCGGCCATGGTGCGGGTCAGGATATCGACGTTCCGTTGCGGGACAGCTGCGAGGCCGGCCAGCAGCTTGTCACGGTGCGCCCAGCCCGGTCCCTTCAGGAGATCGATTGCCTCGGTGTACAGTTCGGTCTTCACGAGACGCGCGAACTCAGCGACCACGTCGGACGAAAGGTCAGGCGGCAGCGCGTCGAACATTGCGAGCGCCATCGCGCTGCGCTTGACCACGATCCAGCCCTCATTGGGTCCGAGCCGGTACGACATCCGCAGCAGGTCGAAATTGGCGTCGCTCAAGCCCTGCCGAATATTGCGAAGCCAGAACAGCACGAGCCAAAGATAAGGATCGGCCGGCGCGCAGCCGAGCGATTTGCGGACCGCTTCGTCAAGCTCGCCCATCCGGGCGTCGACCTGCGCGCCGGATGCGAGCGCGTTCTCGGCGAGCCGCAGCCGGATCACCGCCACGCTGCGATCGATGGCCGGCATGCAATCCTTCTCCGCCACGGCGCGCGACAGCAGCGGACCGAGGTCGTCGAGCTCGGCGTCGCTGACCGGTACGTTGCGAAGGATCAGGTCCTTTGCGCCGTCGAGCCGGGTCTGGTCGACAAGGGCCGGCAAGGTGGTCGTGCCCCAGGCGACGGACGAGCACGCGACCGCGGCCAGCACGCCGCGCGCAAGCCAGGCGGCTGCGCGCCCAGGCATCCCGCCGTGCGTCTCACTCGGTGTAGCCATATCGCCCATAATGCGAGTTGTAATAGTAGTTCTTGCCGCCATAGCCGCTATAGCGGCTCATCGCGGCGATATCGGCCTTGTTGAGCACGACGCCGAGCAGGTTCTCGTTGACCGCTCGCGCACTGCGCAACGCGCGCTCGACCACCTGCACCTGGGTCTTGCCCCATTCCACGATGAAGACGAAGGAATCGACGAAGTGGGCGGTGATGCGGACATCGACTACCGGCGTGAGCGGCGGGAAATCGACGATCACGTAGTCATAATGGCTGCGGGCCCCGTCGATGAAATCCCTCATCTGATCGGAGGCCAGTACGTCGTGCGAATGGGCGATGCGCGATCGCGTGGCCCCAGGCAGGAAGGCGAGGCCGGTCTCGGGATCGCGCCATAGCGTGTCCTGCAATGTCGCATTGTTCGACAGCACGTCGAGGATGCCGCGCTCGGCAGTCGCGGCGACCTTGCGGCTGAGCGAGGGATTGCGCAGATCGCAATCGATCAGGAGCACGCGGGCCCCGCTCTGGGCAACCAGTTGCGCAAATACGAAGGCCAGCGTCGACTTGCCCTCGTTGGGCAGCGCCGAGGTCAGCCCGAGGATCTTTGACGGCTTGGTGACGTTGAGGTCGGCATTGACCTTGATCGAGCGGATCGCTTCCGAGAACCGCGAGAATGGCGAATCGATCGCCGCCCACAGCACCGGCTCGTCGCCGCGCCGGATCGTGCGCGGACCGATCGGCAGATTGGGACGACCGGCGACCGGCGCCTTGATCTGGCCCGGCGAGACGCGGGGAACGATGGCGACGCAGTCGGCCTCGAGGATCGTCTCGACCATTTCAGCGGTGCGGAACACCCGGTCATAAAGGTCGCGCAACACGCCGAGCCCGAGCCCGGCGATCAGGCCGCCGAGCGCCGAGAGCGCGAGCACGACCAAGGTCTGCGGATGGCTCTTGCTGAGCGGACGCGAGGCACGGGTGATCACCCGCGCCTCGCTGACCGGGAACGACTGCTGCTGCACGTTTTCCATGTAGCGCTGCAAGAAATTGTCGTAGAGCGAGCGATAGGTCTGCGCAGAGCTCTCGAGCTCGCGCAGCGTGACCTGCGCCTGGTTGGTCGACTGCGACTGCGACACCGAGTCATTCACGGCGCGCTCGATCTCGTTTTGGCGCTGCAGGGCGATCGCATAGTCGCTCTTGTAGCTTTCGGCGAGCCGCTTCAGCTCGTCCACAATCGACGACTGGATCTCGCGCATCTGGTTGCGCAGGTTGACGGCGGCCAAGTGATTGTAGCCGTAGCGCGACGACCAGTCGGCCTCGCGGTTGGCCAGCTCGAGATATTGCGAGCGCAGCTTGGTGATGACCTGGTTGTTCAGGGTATCGGCCACCGTCGCATCGGGGACGCCCCCCTTCACCACCGCCTCGATGCGGTCGAGCTTGGCCTTGGCGTCGGTGACCTGCGACTTCACGTGGAGCAGCTGGGTGTTGAGCTCGCCGAGCTGCTGCTCGTTGAGCAGCTTGCCGCTGGAGGTGACGATGTTGTTGGTCTTCTTGTAGTCGAGCACCGCGCGCTCGGCGTTGGATGCCTGCGTGCGCAGCTCCTGGATGCGGTCCTGCAGCCAGACGCTGGCGCGACGCGTCGCCTGATACTTGGAATCGAGCTGGTCGACGATGTAGGCGTCGGCGACGGCGTTGGCGATCTGCGCCGCGCGCTCGGGATCGAGCGAGCGGAAGCTGACCTCGATCACATAGGTCATGCCGCGGCGGCGGACATCGAGCTGCTTCTGGAACGTGCGGACCGCGCGCCGGGTCCGGTCGAACTCGGTGGGCGGCGCACCGCCGGCGAGCAGGCCGGACACGAAATCGAGCACGGCTCCTACCGCGCCGGCCCGCGAGCCGACGAATTCCGGATCCTCGTTGAGCTTGAGGTCGCGGATCACCGCGAGCGCCACATTCTCCGACTTCAGGATTTCGACCTGGCTCTCGACCGCGGCGGAATCGACCGGGGCCTCGCTCACCGGCGATTGCTGCTGGAAGGCCTGGAATTTGCGCGTGTCGATGATCATCGTGGCAAGCGCCGTATAGCTCGGCGCCGCCGTCATCAGATAGCAGATGCCGCCGAACAGGCAGAGCGCGGCGGTCCCGAGGATGACCCAGTATTGCCGGAGCAGATAGGTGACGAAGGCGTCGAAGGTTTCCGCCAGCGACGGCAGTTCGGCCGGACGATTTCTCAGATCGACAGACGGCGAAATCTGGTTGCGCTGAAGCATTTCGTCCTATCGCCGCGCCGGCAGGATGGATCCTGCCCTCGCGCCCTCCAATGATCCTGGGAAGCGTCCCGCCGCCGACACCGAAGCGCGTTGCTGCAGAAAGTTCTCCATTGGCGATCGGACGTCCGCTCAGGGGGTGACTGTCGAAATGAGGGTGGTGCCGGTGCCCGTGGCCGTACCGGTCGTCGTGCTGCCAGAACTGCTGACCGACGAGGTGAAGCTGAAGATGCCGGTGTTCACGCTGTTGCCGTCGATGGCCTCGAGCGTGCCGCCGCCGGCGCCGCTGGCGACCAGCGCGCTGGTCTGGCCGCCGGATGCACCGGCGCTGCCCGCGCCGCCGGCGCCGGTTGCGGCGGTGCCGCTGTCACCCGACGCAGCGGCAAACGCCATCACGGTGTCGAGATCCTTGGTGTCGGCAATCGCCTGCTGGATGCGCGTCGCGTAGGGCTGGTTGCTGCGGACCACGATGCGCGCGGCCTGGGCGAGGCCGGCGGCGATCGCCGTCTTCTGGTCCTTGCTTGCCTTGGCGAGCAGCGCAATCAACGGATCGAGCGATGTCGGATCGTTGAGGGCGAAGTCGCGCGCCCGCGAGGTCAATTCTACGCCCGCATTCGGATATTGGGTCAGCAGTTGCTCCGGGCTGGCCTTGAAATTGGCGACCGCCTGGGACAGTTGGATCAGCCCGCCAGGAGTTTCCGCCAGCGCCGCGCCACCGGGCATCGCGAGCGCCAACATCACCACCAACATCGTCAGGCGCGGAGCGGAAAAGCCGCCGGATCGCTCAAATGTGAACACAGCTATCTCCCTAACGAATACTAACAGTTCGTTAGCATAGTCACAGTTATCGCGCCAATTAAATAGCCTCGCCAGCCGCGGCCGGGCGTTGGCGCGCGAAATCAGCGTTAACCGGCCGCCCGACCGTCACACGGGCGTCACGGTCGGAGCCGCCGCCGCCCCTGCCCGAGCGGAAGGATTGCGACAGGCCCGCCCCGAGCAAGGCCGCGATTACAACGGCATATCCGGTGATCTGGAGCGAGAAATCGATCAACGAATGAAGCGCGCCGGCGGCCGACGCGCAGAGCGCCGCGAGCGGCACGATCACGTCGCGGCGACGTGTCCGCACGCCATGCGCGAGCACGCCGAACGCTGCGAGCAGCGCGATCATGGCGGCGCCGGCCATTAACATTCCGCCGTCGGACGCCAGTTCGAGCCAGCTGTTGTGCGCCCGGTTCCAGGTCCCGCGCAGCGAGATGTCGTCGGTGCGATAGGCCGGATAGACCCATTCGAAGGTCCCGAAACCATCGCCGAACCACGGGTGATCCCAGATCATCCGCAACGTTGCGCGATAGGTCGAGAACCGTCCCTCATCCGACAGGCCCATCGTGCTGAAGCGCGTGCCGACACCGCCGCCGAGAAGCTGCAGCAGTGCCAGCGCGACCAGGCTGCCGACCCCGAGCGCCACGATCATGCCGTAGCGGCGCGGCACCCGGTTGCGAAAGAAGATCGCGGCAGCCGCGACCGCAGCGAGCAGCGAGATCCCGACGCCGCCGCGCGAGCCGGTCAGAAACATCGCCAGCAGGCAAGTGAGCCAGCCGAACGCATGGCCGGCGAGCCGGCGCCGCGCCGGCATATCGAGGCGCGCGATCAGCCGTGACAGGCCGGCACGGCGCGGCGGCCAAAGCCGCTCGATCAGTTCGCAGCCGAACAACAGCCAGATCAGCGCGCAGCAACCGTAATAGATGCCGGCCGTGTTGCGATTGACGAAGGGAGATGTCAGCCACGCCAGGTGCGCCTGCTTCTCATGCAGCAGGTAGATCCGGGTGGGATCGATCGCGAAAGTGATGATGCCGCAGATCGCATAGACCAGGCCGGCCACGGCCACCGCCCGCAACAACCCGCGGGCCAGTCCGCGGTTGGCACCGAGCACGACGCCGATGGCGAAGCTGAGCAGGCAAACGATTCCGACGCCGATCGAATAGAACGGCTGACCGCGCGCGATCGACACGGCCGGCGGCAGCTCGGCAGGCAGCAATTTGCCGGCCTGCGCCCATAACGCGTTCGGCGCCACACCCGACCAGGGCCGGAGCGCGGACTGTTCGTGCAGCACCAGCATGGCAAGCGCCGTCAACAGCACTGTCACGGCGAGGATCGCGAGCTGACTGCCGCGCAGGCGCATCGGCAACACCCCGAGCAGTGCAATCCCGAGCAGGATCGACCAGATCGCGGGCGCAACTGTACCGACCGAGCCGAGTGGCAGCGGCGCCAAAGCGACGACGGCGCAGAACAGCCACGATGACCAGCGCACCGGCCACGGCATCGCCTCGCTTGAGCCGGAAGCTAATCGCAAACGTGTCATGAAGCCGGCCGTGCCGGCTCACGCCCCAGTATCAGGGCGCAAGCTTGATCGAATTACGAAGTAAGGTTGCGTTGTAGGCGGCCACGATCGGATCGTTCACCGTTGCGGTCACGAGGCGGATCTGCTGCATCACCTTGGCGTCCTCGACGGATGCCGCGTTCGACGCATAGAGCACGTCCTTGTTGCGCAACTGGAAACGCGTAGCCAGGAAATAACCGGCCGGATCGCGGAAATTGATGTTGTAGACGACCGGGATGATCGGCCCTGAATATTTGCTGACGTCGACGCCAAGCTTGGCGGCCACTTCCGGCAATTCGCCGCGATAGACGAACACCGAGGCCGGATCGGCCGAGGAGTCGTTCAGGCCGCCCGCCTTGGCGACGGCTTCGGCGAGCGAGATGCGCCAGGCCTCAAAATTGAACTGGCCCTGCGCGCCCGAGGCGCCGAAGGCGACGAAGGTCTGCGGCTCGCGGTAGACATAAATGGTGTCACCGGGATGAGCGTAGATGTTGCTCTTGGGCTCGTAGACCAGCTGGCCGAACGGCACCGTGGTGCGCTTGCCGTCGCGCTCTAGCATGACCCATGTGTCAAAACCCTGCCCTTTCGGGCCGCCGGCGCGCGTGATGGCGTCGAGCACGTGCTCACCCGCGGCGTTGGCGGGGAAGCGATTCGGCGAATTGACCTCGCCGAGCACGGAGATCAGCGAGGTGCGCTGCTCGATCAGGGCGACCACGGCCTGCGGCTCGATCGCGCGGTTCTTCAGCGCATCGACGATCGAGCGCTGCACTTCGGTCGGCGTGCGGTTCTTGGCGCGGATCGCGCCGGCATAGGGCACCGAGATGTTGCCGTCGGTATCGACGTTCTGGTTCGGCAACGTGATGTAGTTGCCGGGACGCACGCCGGCCTCGACCGGAATGAACAGACCGCCGGCGGCGGCCTCGAAGATCGTGACGCTGACGACGTCGCCGATGCCGAAGCGGATGTCCTTCGGCGGCGGGCCCTGGATGCCGCCGGCGAGCTGCGGCGCGAATGATGCCAGCACATTCTCGATCTGCGGTGTGATCCTGACCATCGCATAGGGCAGGCTTTCAGGATCGCGCTGCCCGGCCACGACATCGGAGCTCGTCGGACCGTTGGTCGGCATGTAATGGCAACCGCTGACACAACAGGCGGCCGCAAGCAATAACATTACCCGAATGAAATTCGCACGCGACATTTAAATGCTCCGGCCGTGCCGTAACACGCCGACTATCACAATCACAAGGTTACGCGATATATTGCGATGCAATTGATAAATAATGTTAACGAGGTGAGGCAATTCGGCGACACCGGCGCACCGCGGTGAGACAATGCCCCGCGCGCCGTCACTCCGGCTTTGCTTTCGTCCAATCTCCCCGTTATCTGTGAATGAGATGGTTTGAGTTAACCAATTGAGGGTTCGATGGCCCGCAGGAAGCTACCCGCGATCGCGTTGGGAATGGTCGCCTTGCCGCTGATAGACGCCCTCGGCGGCTCCGCCGTTTCTGCCGCAGAACTAAGCGTTTCCCCAGCGCCGCGCACCGTGCAACGGGTCAGCGGCAATTGTCAGCGGCTGCAATATTGTCGTGGCGACGTCTGCCAGTGGAAGCGGGTCTGCTGGCACGGCTGTCCCGATCGCTACTCTTGCGCGCCGCTCTACGGCGCCTATGGACCGTATGGCGGCCGCGATTATTGGGCTGCCTATAGTTACGGCGATCTGCGCCCGTTCTGAATGTTAATCGACTAACAAAACCACAGGCCATTCGAGCGCCGGCCGGCACCGCGCCGGCGGCTCTGCGACGTGCGGGTTAACCCCGGCTTAGGCCCGGCCCGATATCTTGGGGGCGCAGGGTTTGGTTATGTTATTTGTTTTCCTTGGCAATTTGATCGGCGGCACCGTTCTCGGGCTGCGCCAGCACTGTCTGGTGCTGGCGCCGGTGGCGCTCGCGGAACTCGCGCTTCTGGCCGCCATCGGAGTCGCGCGCCTGTCGTGGTCGGAAACCGCGCTGCTCATGATCGCTGCGATCGTAGCGCTGCAAGTCGGATATCTGGCAAGCACCTTCGCGCCGCTGTTCTGGTCTCGCACCTCGACGCCACGTCTCGCCCTGCGCCGTTCGCAATAGCAGGGCATAACACTGCCCCCTTTTGGCGTGCCCGATTTCCGTTGACGTCGCGGCAGGCCCGGGGCATCCCGCTGCCTTGCGTCTCATCCTCTGCAGGACCTCCCCCTCTCGTGTGGAACGTCACGGCCTTCATCTGCATCTTGATCGGGACGTCGCTTCCGCTCGGTCTCATCGACGCATCGCTCGCGAAGGGTCTCGTCGGCGCGGCGACGTCGCTCGGGCTGCTCGCAAGCCTCGTGGCGATCCGTCCAGGCGAGCTGTCGTTCCTGAAGTCGGTCGTTGGCCCCGCTGTTGCGGCGGCGCTTCTGCCGGTGCTCTGGATCGTCCTGCAGATGCTTCCCCTGGCGGCCCTGGCGCATCCGGTGTGGAAGTTCGCCGGCGAAACGCTGGGAGCACAGCTCAGCAACAGTATCACGATCGACACCGGCGCAAGCCTCGGCGCGCTGCTGATCTGGCTGTCACTCATGTCGGTCATGATCACCGCCGCCGCGATCGCGATCGACGCCCGCCGCGCCGATATGGTGGCCCGCGCCATTGCAGCAACGGCGGCCGTCGCAGCCCTGATCCTGCTGCTATCAAGCGATCCGGTCAAAATCTGGCCTGGCGCTGCGCGCGATGAGACGGCAAACGGATTCCTGGTCGTCGTTCTCGTTGGCGTTCCGCTCAGTGTTGCGCGCGCGCTCGACGTCGGTGGACACGCCGATGGCCGCACCGCAGCCCAATTGACACGGCTGCGCTGGCTGCTCGCCGCCGGCGCGCTGCTCTGCGCCGCCAGCGCCTGCTGGGTTGGGCGGCGCGGCGCCGCGATCGCGATCGCCGCGGGCATCGCCCTCGTCCTGATGACCTTCGCCGCGCGGAAACTTCATCTGCACCGCTGGAGCAGCGCTGCTGCTGCGACAGCGATCGCGCTGATCGCCCTGGCGACGGCGATCGGCAACCGTCATCCCGACGTACCGCTTGCGGTCGCCTTTGTTCATGCACCGTCCGAGTTCGTGCAATCGACCCACAATCTGCTCGCCGACCTGCCCGCGCTCGGCAGCGGCGCCGGCACCACGGCAACACTGGCGTCGACCTATATGGACTGGCAGGGCGCCACCACGCGCCCCGTGGTTGCGACGAGCGCGGCGGCCTTGATCGCCCAGTTCGGTTCCGCCATGTTCTGGACTTTAGCCGCGGCTATCATCGTCGGCATCGCAGCGTTCACGGCCGGTGCGCGCAATCGCGGCCGCGACTGGTCCTACCCTGCATCGGCAGCAGCCGTCCTGCTGACGCTGCTGCTAGCCAGCTTCACCTTGCCGGAATTGCCGGCGCTGCCCGGAGTGATCGTGTTGGGAGCCGTGATCGGAACAGGACTGGCACAGCGGATCAGCCGTTCTCGGTTGCAGGCGGGCTAGACGCCAGATGCGCAGCTTCCTCCAGCGTCTTGTCGGCCAGACCGGCGATCTCGAACATGAGGGCGACGAGACCTGCATCTACGCCGTCGGCGATATCCACGGTCATGCCGACCTGCTGCACGAGATCTGCGCCCGCATCGATGCCGACATCCGTCGGTTCCGGCCGGCGCGACCGATCCAGGTGTTCCTCGGCGACTATATCGATCGCGGACCGGATTCGCGCGATGTCATCGCCATGCTCGATCAACGCCGCCGCACCCGCAGCATGGTCTGCCTGCTCGGCAATCACGAGGCCTGCCTGCTGGAGTTTCTCGTCAATCCCGACATGCTCGCGCAATGGCGGCAGTTCGGCGGCTTGCAAACGCTGATGTCCTACGGACTGACGCCCTCGCCTAATCCCGACGCTTCCGAACGCAGGGCGCTCGCCCGGCAATTGATCCGCCAGATGCCGCCCGCCCATCTCGCCTTCCTGCGCTCGCTGCCGCTCTGTTATGTGCACAAACGCTACTTCTTCGTCCATGCCGGCGTCAGGCCCGGCGTCGCACTTAACCAACAGCGCAAGGAGGATCTGCTCTGGATCCGCGACGACTTCCTGATCTCGGAAGATGATTTCGGCAAGGTCGTGGTCCACGGCCACACGCCGGTGCATGAGGCCGAGCTACTGCGCAACCGCATCAATGTCGACACCGGCGCCTATGCGACCGGCCGCCTGACCTGCGTCAAGCTCGAGGGAGCCCGACGAACCCTGCTGATGACCGGCAACCGGGCCGCGCGCCATGGCTAGCACGATGACTGGTGCAATCGGCCGGAATGCGAGGCGCCTCTCGCCGGCCTTCGTGCCAGCGGCCGCTGCGATCGGCGCGGCGACGCTGGCCTTGTCGGCCTGGTGGCTCGCCGCCGATGCATTGCGCGGCAGACCGGCGATCGCCGCAGAGGTCGGCATGGTCCGAGGCGAGCTGTGGCTGCGCGACGGCTGGAGCCAATTGCAGACGTCACCGGAGGCGGCCGAAGCCGCGTTCACGCGCGCGCTTCGCCTGTCGCCGATGGACGCCGGCGCCTGGTTCGGCCTCGCCTCGGCAACCGGACGGTTCGACTGGCTGAACCCGACCGCGTCGAAGGCGCTCAAGATGTCCTACTATACCGGCTTCAACCGCAGCGACCTGATCGCGCCGCGCCTGATCCTTTTAGCTCAGGTCGACACCACGCGCGATGTCGAATTGGTCGACCTGCTGCAGCGGCAGATCCGCCTGATCCTCACCCGCGCGCCGGAGCTGAAGGGCGCGATCGGGCAGGCCTATCGCGTGGCCGGCGACGCCAACCGGCGCATCATCGAGGCGGAATTCAAGGACGCCAACCAGAGCATTCCGGAGTAAGGCGCGCCTGGCGTCAGATACCCTTGTGACGCAACACCGCGCCGACCGTTCGCAGCAGGATGCGCAGGTCGAGCACGAAGCTCCAGCTCTTGATGTAGATGAGGTCGTGCGCCACGCGCAGCTGCATGTCCTCGATCGCCGGGGTCGCGCCGCGCAGCCCCTGCACCTGCGCGAGACCGGTGATGCCGGGCTTGACGTGCTGGCGCTCCGCATAGCTCGCGATCAGCTTCGAATATTTGTCGTCATGCGCCAGCGCATGCGGCCGCGGCCCGACCAGCGACATGTCGCCGCGCAATACGTTCACCAGCTGCGGCAGCTCGTCGATGCTGCGGCGACGCAGCGTCGCGCCGATCCCGGTCAGCCGCGGATCGTTCGGGCGGGCCTGCGTGATGACATCGCCATCCTCGAGCACGTGCATCGAGCGGAATTTGAGGATGGTGAATTGCTTGCCGTCGAAGCCGTTGCGGCGCTGCCGGAACAGGATCGGCCCCCTGGAGTCGAGCTTGATCGCAATCGCCGTTCCGATCAGCAGCGGTGCGAACAGCACCAGGAGGCCGCTGGACGCCACGATGTCGAACAGCCGCTTGCCGGCGCGCTCGAGCGGAGTAAGCGGCGCGCGCTGCATTTCCAGTGTCGGGATCGGGCCGGTCGCCACCATCCGCAGCGCCAGGAACCGCTCCGCGGTCCGGTCCGGCAGCAGCCGCACCGGCAGCGGCGATGCCCGCAGCTGATCGCACACGAACTGGATGCGCGGCTCCTGCTGCCAGGGCATGGCCAGGACGATCTCGTCGGCGCCGCACTCGCGGGCTGCACGAATGGCTGACGCGACGGCGGCCCGGTCGTCGGCGTCGTCGGACGGTCCGGGGAGCTGAACCCGTCGCACCTCGCTGAGGCCGAAATCGCGCAGCAGGCTCGCTTGCCGCACCCGGGACAATTCGTCCGCCATCCCGACCACGACCGCGCGCCGCGTGGCCAGCATGCCGCGGTCGATCGCGCGTTGCAGCGGCGCCTGCAGCAGCATCCGTCCGCCGACCAGCCCGAGGCCGCCGATCAGGCCAAATGACAGCACCGATCCGCGCGAAACGCCGGAACCCACCTTCAAGAGGAAGATGATCAGGGTCATCAGCAGAACGACCAGCAGCCATCCGCCGAGCAGGCTGCTCCAGCGCCGGTCGAGACCGGCCAGCACCTGCGCATTGTAGAGGCCCTGCGACTTCGCCACGAACATGTGAAGGATGGCGGCGAGGACCCCGATCCCTAGAAAACCCTCGAAGCTGTTGCTATAAACCGTGTGGTAGTAAAAGAGGTGATAGGCCGCGCCGCCAACGATGCTGGACAGCACGACGATTATCATCTCGAACGCGACGGCAAACGCCTCGAGGGAGGCGAAAGCGAACGAGAAGGCGCCGAAGTTAACCGGTACCTTCGCCAATCGAGCGTCCGAAAGGTCGGTCATCGGGAATTAACATTCGTGTTAACAATTCATATGTGTATTATCAGGCAGGTCGTGAGCTCGCAAGACCTGCTGCTAATATCGGATAGAGAGCGCGCATGAGTTCATCGGCTGGCGAAACCGAGGCCGCGCTGGTGGCCCTCCTCCATCTCATCCGCCTGATGGGCGCCGAGCTCGTCGCGGGCCAGCACCGCGACGACGTCGAGGTGCTGGTCAAGGCGATCGAGACAAAGCTGCGCGCGGCCCGCTTCCCGGCCGACATGCCGAATGAGGACATCGTCAGGGGTCTGGACCTTGCACAGGCCAGACTGCGTCCGATCTTCGAAGAGCTGCGCGCAAGGTCGGAGAAGGCACACCTGAGCGACCAGCTGCTGCTGGCTCCCAGGCCTTCACGCATCCACTAACGGATAGCTTACGTCAGCTTTGGGCTTCACCACGGCGGGGCAAGCCGCTCCCGCCGCCGGACCTGAGCGCAAGCTTTTCCTCGATCTTCATTTTCTCGAGCAGCAAGTCGGTCACGATCCGGCGCAGCCGTTCATTTTCCAGCCGTAATTCATCAATACGGTTATGGACAGGGGGGATCCCATCTCGATCATCGGTGCGAGCGGCGAATTCGGTAACAGTACCATTCGCCTGATGGCCACGTGCGGCCTCCTGCTTGCGCCAGCGATGAAATGTCATCACGCTAACGCCCAGCACCTTGCACGCTTGAGCCTGGGACTGCCCCCGCGCCATGAGCTCCTCGGCCTGTTTGACCTTGGAACTGATCTCCTCAGTAGAATGACGCCTCATTGGTCATCTCATTGCCCCCTAGATTAGCAATCATCGCATGGCCTATAAGCTATGTAAATGCAACAGGAAATTCAAATTGAGGGTTTCCCGGGGGCCTTTCGGGAGCCTCGAACTTGCCGGTCGGCAGCAACACATAGTGCGAAGAAACGCCGAAGCTGCAAGGTATTGACTGGAATATACGGGGAATATTCCTCCGCTGAAAGGGCCCGATAAAAAAAGTTATACGACTTTCTGTGTATGAGAGTTTGATCGGGATAACTGGCGCACTGTTTGCATTCTCAAACGGGAATCAAATGAGAATATTCAATCGGTCTCTCGACAGATTGTGAGTGCGCCATGCCTCGCCGCGATAATCGCCCCATCGGTCAAGCGCAACTTTCACAAATTTCTAACAAATTAATCCCGCGACTTTCACGTCCGGCCGCTTGCGGGCGTACACGCCCAGCAGTAGTTACTAGGACGTTAGGCGTCATGAGGGTTTCAACATATTTGAGGATTATTTTAACGAGACCTAACGCTCATATCTCGATCCACGAATTATCAATTAAGCGCTTTCCCACCCGAGGCCATCAGGCGGAACCACGTCCGCCCGATAATCCGCGAACCATTCTGTGCTGACGCTTGTCGGAGCCAGTCTCTGATCAACTTTTTTGCGAGGATCGACACCATGGCGCGTCTCAAGGTCTTCGAGGGGAACCAACCCGCGTCAAGCGAGGCGGCCGACATCCTGGAACGCCTCGTCGCAGAGAATTGCGAGCTCCGGCATACCGCGGTCGAACTGGTCTTGCAGAATTGGATCCTGCGCGAGCGTCTGTCCGATGTCGGGGCACGCAAGTCCGTGCCGCTGGAGCACTGACCGCCCCCGCCCTCACGACCGTCCGCAGCAACGTCCGCCAGCTCGCCTAAACGAGCATTGGGCCAGCGCATCATTCAATTTAAAATTGAAATGTCCGCAACTGCAGACGCGCCGGCATGCTCGCCGGCTTGGCGAGGATGTGGCCGCATATTCTGCCGATGAGAAAGAGGCTGACGGACTTCAGCTGTGAACCCGGCGCAGCGCGACGCGCGGGGTATTCTGCTCACGAGACATGCCGAACGAACGCGACGAGCCCGGGCGTTCCTGGATTTCACGTAACTCAGCGATATCAAGCATCAGCGCAACGACTTCGTTGCGCAGCGATTGATTGGTCGCGAGCAACGCCTCTTCGATCGGCTGATGCAAATGTTGAACTTTGTGCTGCTTCATGGCGCGCCCTCGCTCTGCGGTTAAGGGTATGAGCGATGTGATTGAAGTTTCGATGACAGGGTTATTCCGCGCACATGGAAGGCGGTTAATGGGGCAGGTTTGCGACCAACATGGCTCCGAGTTAAATTTTCTCAATCAGGTTCCACAACCTGATCGCGAAGCGCTCGATCGGCGGCCTTTGATGTGTCGTACGGATGAGTTGGCAGCGGCAGCGATAAGGCGCGCGGCTGGACAACGCGGCTCGATGTGGGTCAGAAGCTCTACCAAGCGCATGATATTGCTTGGTGATCGTTGATGGCTGCCGTGTCGTGCAACCGAACGCGCATTGTCCGGCTATCACAATGTCGCCGTGTTACAGCGATCGCGCTTCAAGGGACGCGCTCAGGTGCACACAAGATATTCCACCAAAGCTGCTCCGTAGACGCAAAATCTGCTGCTGCTACGTCCATCAAGGATCGCAGAGTGTTTCGACCGGTTGCGAATATTGAAGCGACTGACGGGTCCTGAAGCGCTCGAGCAATCCAGCGAAATGAATTCAACGCTGGACATCGGATCAAGCGCGATTTCGCCTCCGCCGGACCCAGCCGCGCTAACGCTATTCTAATTAAAATGAGCGGGACCGAAGCGTCCGGCTTGGACAGAGGGAGCGAACGCCTTTCGCGCGCTTGTCGCTGCATTCGCACGCGCTTGCACAGTCCCCACGAACAGCAGCGACAGCGAAGATTCGCCATAAGCATTGCTAATTCGCCACGCGTCGCGATCGCGCGCTATTTCGATTTAGGAGGCGTATCGTCGTCCATCCTGCCACCATTGGCGACGCACTTGTTGAAATAGTCCCGCTGGGCTTTGGCACCGCCCCGCGCGCTCCCGGAAGCGGGATTGCCGGGCTGTAGCGGCGGAAATGCCTTCGCCACCAAGGCATCGCAGGCGCGCGCCACCTGCACGTCGATCGCATGCGCCGGAGCCATTGCGCTGGAGATCATGATCACGGCTAAGGCGATCGCAAAACCCGAGATAACTCGCATTGCCACACTCCGTTCCAAACTGAATCAGTTTTTTTCTCGAGCCCGGATTCGCAAGGAGCGCACTAAAGCATGATCCGGAAAAGTGCGAAGCGGTTTTCCGTCGCGACAAACGCCGATCGCGTTTGCGCGAAGATCAGCTCTGACCGCGAGCTGGAACGCGACGACGATTCTCGCGGCGCTTAGTTCCGATCGACGTCGTGATAGGCCCGATACCAGGCGACAAACCTGGCAATGCCATCCTCGATCCGCGTCTGCGGGCGGAAGCCGATTTCACGCTCCAGGTCGGAGACGTCGGCCGACGTCTCCAGTACATCTCCCGGTTGCATCGGCAGCAACTGCTTTTCGGCCTGCCGCCCCAAGCCCTGCTCGAGCAGCGCCACCACATGCATCAGTTCTTCCGGCCTGCTGTTGCCGATATTGTAGACCCGCCACGGCGCCCGGCTCGAACCCGGATCGGGATGCGCTCCCGACCAGTTGACATCGCTCTCCGGCGCGCGGCCGATCAACCGCACCATCGCCTCGACCACGTCGTCGACATAGGTGAAGTCGCGCCGCATGTTGCCGTTGTTGAACAGCTGGATCGGCTTGCCCGTGGTGATCGCGTCGGCGAACGCATAGAGCGCCATGTCCGGCCGATACCACGTCCCATACACGGTGAAAAACCGCAGCCCGGTCGCCGGTACGCGATAGAGATGGCTATAGGAATGGGCGATCAGCTCGTTGGCCTTCTTGGTCGCGGCGTACAGGCTGACGGGATGGTCGACATTGTCGTGGACCGAAAACGGCAGCTTGGTGTTGGCGCCATAGACCGACGATGAGGACGCAAACAACAGGTGCTTGCACGCGGTGTGCCGGCAGCCCTCGAGGACGTTGAGGAAGCCCTCCAGATTGGAATCCGCATAGGCGTGCGGGTTCTGCAGGGAATAACGCACGCCGGCCTGCGCGGCGAGATGTACCACGATCTCGAAGCGATAACGCTCGAACAGCGCCTTCATGCCGGCTCGGTCGGCGAGGTCGAGCTCCACGAAGGTGAAGCCACGGTGCTGCTTGAGCAGATCGAGGCGCGCGCGCTTGAGCGCCGGGTCGTAATAGTCGTTCAGATTGTCGATGCCGATGACCGGCTGCCCTGCCCGCAGCAGATGCTCCACCAGATGGAAGCCGATGAAGCCGGCGCAGCCCGTGACCAGTAGATTGCCTGCGATCACCACGTCTTGCCTGTGCCTTTCGCCTTGCGCCGGACCATTCGAATACGCCGTTACACGGGGCAGCCGCGGCTGCCTTCGCTCTGCGCGCCGCTAGGCGTCAGTTGCTGGCGGCCGGAGGCTTGTAGTCCGGAAAGCGGCTCAGGACGGCGGCCTTCATGAACTTGAAGTGCGCGATCTCGGTCGCCAATTCCTTCAGCCGGCGCTGGCCGTTGGAGATCTCGGCGTCAAACAGGTCCTGATGATAGTTGTCAAGCGCCTCGCGTTCCAGATATTCGTCGGTGCCGTTGCCGAGGGTCACCGCGGCGCGGGCCAGAACATCATCGACACGGCGGCCAAGACCGGATTGCTCGCTTTCGGCCGCCCGCAACGCGGCCTCGATCGCGGCCATGATCGATCCGATCCGGGCGCGATCGGTCTCGGCATCGCGCTCGGCCGAGCGTGCCTTGAAACCTTCCTCGCCGCGCCGCGATTTGATCAGGTCATGCGCGCGAGACCGCAAAAACAGCTGAAACATCTGTCAGTATCCGGTTCGGGCCCATTCAGGCAGCTCAGGTCGAAAATCGCCCGGTCTTAGTTAAAAAAGGGTGAATTGCCCTCGTGCCCGGCCCTCAGGTCGGCTTTCCACTTGATCCAGGCCTTGTCGTGCTTGTCATAGAGTTCGAGCCACCGTCCCTCACCGGCTGACGGCACCAAGCCCGTTCCCCTACCGTCCCCGTCCGCCAATACCGGCAGCGAGGAGTCCAGGTCCTCGAACTCCGACGTCTCCTCAAGCGTCAGCCCGACCAGCACGCGCCGGCCACTGACATCGACGACATACCGCCTTGGCGAATGCCCCCTGAGATCACTCATGACGTGAAAGTTCCCTTGCGATCCGCGGGGCCGGCGACGAGATCAGGCGCACGCTGGCACGCAACCAACCCGCCTGCCGCAACGGACACAGATATGATGACCGATTGCATGTTGCCAGCCAACCCCAACTCGCCGCACACCGTCGCGCTACCTCGATCGAACTACTCCGCTAGAACGCGCGACGCATGTGGCCGAACGCGCTGACCGGTTCCCGCCTCGACGATTTCGCGGCTGATGGCGCCACATACGGTGCATAGATCCGATATTGCGCGCGGCGCTTGTGCGACCTCCACGAGCGCGAAGCGAAACCGGAGAAGAAGCCTGCGACGAACACCGCCGCGAGAATGAGAGCAGGAGAAATCATCACAACCGTCCACGTTCGCCCCGATGTTATTAACATTCGAAGTTGTGACGACATCATGATTGGACGCGCCGAAAGATTGTTCAGCCGCTGGAATTTTTGTGCAATCGAACGACGCAACAATAATCAGGCGTCGACAATAATTGTTCTCGCGAGAGAACGTCTCAGGAGAACCACCAGAGCATGAATTTCAGGAACATCGAGCTGAGAAGATAAATCCACCCCGCCATAGCCAGCACCGTCAGTCCGACGAAGGCACCTGAAACGCTTTTCTCCTTGAGGCGCGCCAGCAATGAGTTTTTTTCTTCTTGCGAATAGAACATCTCAGGCTCAAGACGTATCTGATTCAAATCAGCTAGCAGTCAATTTCGATGATCTCGTGACGCGTTGCCACAGCCATTCGCCTTGCGCATCACAGATCATCGCTGCAAATCGCCGCCAAGCCGCACGCCATCGCGCAGTGGAAATTCCGTTCGACACGGTCAGGAATTCGACGTTGGCGATCGCGGCGGCCCGCGCGTCGGAATTTCCATGTCGTGTCCTGGTCCGATCGACGTCACGTACGTCGATCAAGACGGTCGTGCAGCTTGACCATGCGATGTGGCCCGTATGCCGGCGCGATCGACCGAACGGATTCTTCCCGGGAGCAATCTGCCCGCTTCGCCTCGCCTCTCAGTTTAACAATCAAGTCCTCGCACGCGACCAACCAATGATAATCGCCTCACACGCGGAAAAAGGCGAACCAGACAATGCCGAGGATCAGGACGGCCAGTCCTGTCGAGGCCGTGAGCAGCGCGAGAACCGAAGGTCCAGGCTCGGCCTGGCGCGCCTCGGTCGGGGTTTCGACGATTTGGCCGTGTCGTTCCGTTGCCATGGCAACCTCTTTGCTTAAGTGCCTGTAATTCCGGCGTTTGCCGCGCCCCTTCGACAGCCAACGCGTGATCGGGAGCGATGTTCCGAGCGCGTTGACGGCTGGGCCGACGGCAGTCTCGCCCGCCGCGTCAAACGGGCGCAGCGCGAGGACACGGTTAACGCCGTTGCGAGATTCACCGGGCCGTGTTGTTTCAAACTGGGGTTCCCGGTGTTATCCTTGACCGGTCCGTCGGTTGCGTAATCGGAGTTTCCCTGGAGTTTCCCCCATGGCCCCTCGCGCCAATTGGAAGGGCTTTTTGCGCCTTTCGCTCGTGACTTGCCCGGTTGCCCTGTACCCGGCGACATCGGATACCGAAAAGGTCTCCTTCAACCAGATCAACCGCAAGACCGGCCACCGGATCAAATACGCCAAGGTCGACGCCGAGACCGGCGAGGAAGTCTCCGGCGAAGACATCATGAAGGGCTACAGGGTCGACACCGACACCTATATCGAGGTCACCAAGGAAGAGCTCGACGACATCGCGCTGGATTCGACCCGCACCATCGAGATCGACGAATTCGTGCCGCGCAGCGAGATCGACAGCCGCTATCTGATCCGCCCCTACTATCTCGTTCCCGACGGCAAGGTCGGCCACGACGCTTTTGCGGTGATCCGTGAGACCATCCGCAGCCTGAACAAGGTCGCGATCGGCCGCGTGGTGCTGACCAATCGCGAGCACATCATCGCGCTCGAGCCGCTCGACAACGGGCTGATGGGCACGCTGTTGCGCTACCCGTATGAGGTGCGCAGCGAGAAGGAGTATTTCGACGACATCCAGGATGTGAAGATCACCAAGGACATGCTCGATCTCGCCAAGCACATCGTCGAGCAGAAGTCCGCCGACTTCGATCCGGAGGAGTTCGAGGACCGCTACGAGCAGGCGCTGATCGACCTGATCAACCAGAAGCGCAACGGCATCAAGGTCGCCAAGCCCGCGGCGAAGACCAGCGGCAACGTCATCAACCTGATGGACGCGCTGAAGAAGAGCCTCGCCAACGAGAAGCAGGCCGCGCCCGCCAAGGCCGAGGCAAAGGCCGCGAAGGGCAAGAAGCCGAAGAAGCGCATCGAGGGCCAGCGCGAAATGCTGCTGCCGATCTCGGGCAGCGGCAAGCGCGAGCCCAAGGAGGCCGCCAAGCCCGAGCCGAAGAAGGCCGAGAAGACAACACGCGCCCAGGGCACCGCGGCACGGAAGAAGGCAGGCTAGCGCACGACCGCAAGATGAGCCCGGTCCACAGCGCCTGAGATGTCCCGGTCGAGATGCCCTGGTCGACGCCGTTTGATGAACCGATCGCTCTGCATCGCGGCGGCACACTGGTGACGCTGCAGCACGCGGCCGACTACATCATGAAGCTATCGGAAGACGCTCAGCAGGAAACGCGCTGGCAGATCGCGGTCGAGCATCTGATCAATGCGGCGGAACAAGGTGCCGGCTGGTTGATGTTCGCGCGCATCGCGATGCTGCGCGCGTTGAATGGGGACGACTGAATCCGGAAAATGCCGAACTGCCGGCAGCGCTTACTTGAATGCCGAACTGACGGCATTGAATTGACCGCTTACACTGGTGCCGATGCCCCTGACGCCGGCGACGATCACGATGCTGATGCCACCGGCGATGATGGCGTATTCAATGGCCGTCGCCCCGACCTCATCACGCAGAAACCTTGCCATCAACGCGCGCATGAAAAGCTCCTGTCCGACGCTCGCGGCTTTTTCTCCC
The DNA here is from genome assembly GCF_001189245.1 of Bradyrhizobium pachyrhizi. Taxonomy (GTDB): domain Bacteria; phylum Pseudomonadota; class Alphaproteobacteria; order Rhizobiales; family Xanthobacteraceae; genus Bradyrhizobium; species Bradyrhizobium pachyrhizi. Next base: position 298,116 of record NZ_LFIQ01000117.1, read on the forward strand.
GCGCCGTAGTAATATGCCTGCCAAACTAGGCCGCATTGGTTGACGGCCCATTGAGGGAAAGGATGAACGATCGCTTAAAGGTTGCAGGGAATTTCCCTGCTAGTTCTACCTGCATCAGGGTGCCGTCGGGCGAGACACCGGGCCGCGGCCGGAGCGCTTTCCAGCGAAGTGGACACCGGCTCGCGCAAGGAAAACCCGTCAAAACAAGTATCTAGAGCTCCGTTCTGATCCTGTCTGACCGGAAATAGCTTCAGTCGTAAACGCATATCAGAACTACCTGATCCGGCCTCGGCCACGCTTTACCGGTGCCGCGGAATCCTGTTCCTTTATCGGACAGGCGACAACGAGGCCGGAACGAACCGGCCGCATGCAAAGGGAGTGACCGTCATGAAGCTCGGCACCGCGATCGCGGAAATCATGAAGCGTGAGGGCATCGAGATCCTCACGGGCTACCCGGTCAACCACCTGATCGAATACGCCGCCAATGCCGACATCCGCCCGGTGATGGTGCGCCAGGAGCGCATCGGCGTGCACATGGCGGACGCGATTTCACGCGTCACCTCGGGCGAGAAGATCGGCGCCTTCTGCATGCAGCATGGCCCGGGCGCCGAGAACGCGATGGGCGGCGTCGCGCAGTGCTATGGCGAATCCGTACCCGTCCTTGTGCTGCCGATGGGCTATGCCCGGCGGCTGGCGAATATCGACCCGAACTTCAATTCCAGCCAGGCGATGAAGGCGTTTTCAAAATCGTCGGAGCCGATCAACATCGCAGCCGAGGTCTGCAACATCTTTCGGCGGGCGTTTACAAAATTGAAGAACGGCCGCGGCGGGCCGGTCATCGTCGAAATCCCCGCCGACATGTGGAACGAGGAGGTGCCGGAGCCCTTGAACTACACGCCGGTGCTGCGCACCCGCACCGGCGCCGACCCCGTCCATGTGAAGGAAGCGGCCGCCCTGCTCGTTGGCGCCAAGCGTCCGGTGATCTATGCCGGCCAGGGCGTGCACTATGCAAAGGCCTGGCCGCAGCTGAAGCGCCTCGCCGAACGGCTCGCGATCCCGGTCACCACCAGCCTTGGCGGCAAGTCGTCCTTCCCCGAGACGCATCCGCTCTCGCTCGGCTCCGGCGGCCTCGCCGTGCCGCGCGCGGTGCCGAAATTTCTTTCCGAAGCCGACGTGATCTTCGGCATCGGCTGCTCCTTCACCGAGACGTCGTTCGGCATCGCGATGCCGAAGGGCAAGACCATCATCCATTCGACGCTCGATCCGAACCACATCAACAAGGATATCGAGGCCAAGATCGGCCTGGTCGGCGACGCCGGCCTGGTGCTCGACGCACTGCTGGAGGAGATCGGCAAGACCGTGACGTCGGACCGCAACGCAGGCGCGGTCGCCGAGGAGATCGCCGCTTCCCACAAGGAGTGGCTCGCCAAGTGGATGCCGAAGCTCACCCACAACGACGCGCCGCTCAATCCCTACCGCGTCCTGTGGGACCTGCAACACACCGTCGACATCCACAACACCATCATCACGCACGATGCCGGCAGCCCGCGCGACCAGCTCTCGCCGTTCTGGAAGTCGGTCGAGCCGCTGTCCTATATCGGCTGGGGCAAGACCACGCAGCTCGGCTACGGCCTCGGCCTTGCGATGGGCGCCAAGCTCGCCAAGCCGGACAAGCTCTGCATCAATGTCTGGGGCGACGCCGCGATCGGCTTTACGGGGATGGACTTCGAGACCGCGGTGCGCGAGCGGATTCCGATCATGTCGATCCTGCTCAACAATTTCTCGATGGCGATCGAACTGAAGGTGATGCCGATCTCGACCGAGAAATACCGCTCGACCGACATCTCCGGCGATTACGCCGCGATGGCCAGGGCCTTCGGCGGCTACGGCGAACGGGTAACCAAGCCCGAGGACATCATCCCGGCGATCAAGCGCGGCATCCAGAAGACCAAGGAAGGCGTGCCGGTGCTGCTGGAATTTATCACAAGCAAGGAGACCGAGGTGTCGCGGCCGGGGACGTGACGGCACCTCACACGCCCGCTCTGCCACTTGATTTGACCGCGCCAGCGCAGGCAAGCTCCCTCCGGTGCAACTTCGGAGGGAGAGATGGCGCGCATCCTGGTGCTGGGGGCCGGCTTTGCCGGGCTATGGGCCGCGCTCGGCGCAGCCCGCAAGCGCGACGAAATCGGTGCGCGGGCAGTGGACACCGAAATCCTGGTCGTCGATCGCAACGCCTATCACAACATCCGGGTGCGCAACTACGAGGTCGATCTCGGCGATGTCGCGCTGCCGCTCAAGGACCTGCTCGATCCGGTCGACGTCAGGCATAGGGTGGCCGAAATCGCGGCGATCGATCCGGCGACGCGCGCGGTCACGATCAAGACCGGCGCGGGCGCGGAGGTTCTGAGCTACGACCGGCTGGTGCTGACCACCGGCAGCGAGTTGGTCCGCCCCGCCATCTCGGGCCTTGCCGCCCACGGCTTCGATGTCGACACGTATGAAGCAGCGATGCGGCTCGACGCGCATCTGGCGGCGCTCGGCAAACAACCGCCGTCAGAGGCGCGCGCGAGCGTCGCGGTCATCGGTGCAGGGTTCACCGGGATCGAGGTCGCGGCCGAGATGCCGGCCAAGCTGGCGCACGCCGGCATCACCGGCGATCATCGGGTCATCCTGATCGATCCCAATCCCGTGGTCGGCGCGACCTTCGGCGCGCATGGCCGCCCGGTCATCAACGAGGCGCTGGCCACGCTCGGCGTCGAGATGCGGCTGAATGTCCGGGTCCGTGCCGTCGGCGCCGACAGCATCACGCTCGATAGCGGCGAGATCATTCCGACCAAAACCGTGGTCTGGTGCGCCGGCATGCGCGCCAGCCCCCTCGCCGCCTCGCTGCCGGCGAGGCGCGACGCGCTCGGCCGGATCAAAGTCGACCACACCATGCACGTCGAAGGCCTTGCGGACGTCTTCGCCGCCGGCGACGTCGCCGCCTGCCTGATCGACGGCGAGCACCCGACCGTGATGTCGTGCCAGTTCGCGCGGCCGATGGGCCGCTTCGCCGGCCACAATGTGGTCGCGGACCTGTTCGGCGAAAAGCTGCTGCAGCTCAATATCGACTGGTATGTGACGGTGCTCGATCTCGGCGCCTGGGGCGCGCTCTACACCACCGGCTGGGATCGCGAGGTGCACACCACAGGCGCCGCCGCCAAGCTCACCAAGCAGACCATCAACCGGCAGCGCATCTATCCGCCACGCAACGGCGACCGCGCCGCGCTGCTCGCGGCGGCCGCGCCGACGATCCAGACGGCGCCGCCGACGAAGTCATAAGAGAAGCCACGCCGTCATTGCGAGGAGCTCGCGACAAAATTGCAAAGCAATTTTGCGCTGAAGCGACGAAGCAATCCATCCATCCCGAGTGGTATGATGGATTGCTTCGCGGAGCCTGTCATCCGGCGGCGCTTCGCGCCTACCGGGTGGCTCGCAATGACGGCGAGTACGTCTGCTACTGCGACAGCTTCACGAAGTTCGGAAACTTCATCTGGCCTTCGGCGATCGCCTTCGGCCAGACCGTGATCTGCTTGCCGCCCTGCCACTGGAACACGAGGCCGGTCACCGCGCCCGGACCGGACTTGATGCCGTGGGTGAACTCGTCGTTCTTGCCGTAGAACTGGATCTTGCCGATCGTGCCCTCGAAGTCGGTCTTCTCGAGCTCGGTCACCATCTTGTCCGGATCGGTCGAGCCGGCGCGCTGGATTGCCTCGGCGATGATGTAGACCTCGTCATAGGCGGTGTAGCCGGTATAGGCCGGCGGCGTGCCGAACTTGGCCTTGAACGCCGCCGCAAACGGCTTGGTCTTCGGCGTGACCGCAACATCGGGCGTTGCCACCGCGAGCGAAGGCACGCCCTCGGCGGCGCCATTGGTGTCGCCCCAGAAGGTCGGGCTCAGCGCCTGCGCGCTGATGCCGAACATCGGGATTGGCACCTGCTGGTTCTTCCACTGCACGGTCGGCTGCACGCCGACATGGGAGATGCCGGTGACGATCACGTCGGGCTTGGCGGCTTCCATCTTGTTGAAGATCGGCGTGAAGTCGGTGGTGTCGGGCGAGAAGCGAATGTGCTCGACCACCTTCAGGCCCGCTTTCGGCAGGCAGGCCTCGTAGCCGACGTCGAGCGGCTTGGTCCAGGCCGCGTCCTCGCTCATGATCGCGACCGACTTGAACTTGAGTTGGTCGACCAACAGCTCCTTGGCCGCATCGCAGACCAGCTGCGCCTGCGCGGCCGAGGTCAGGTAGCCGTGGAAGG
>NZ_LFIQ01000117.1:302421-314062 GCF_001189245.1 Bradyrhizobium pachyrhizi
ATAGTCGTTGTGGATCGCCTTGGTGATCTCGTTCGAGGCGGCGCCGGGCGTGATCAGCGGCATCTTCAGCCGCGCAGCCCACGGCTCGAGCGCCAGCACGACCTCGCTGATATAGCTCGCGATCACGGCCGAAACCTTGTCCTCGCTCACCGCGCGCTGGAAGGCGCGCACTGAATCGGCCGACGAGCTCTTGTTGTCGTAGGTGACGATCTCGATCTTGCGGCCCATCACGCCGCCCTTGGCGTTGATCTCGTCGGCGGCGATCTGCGCGCCGCCCGGCGTCGCCGCACCCGCGATCGACTGCACTTCGGCAATGATGCCGATCTTGATCGGGTCCTTGGACTGCGCATAGGCCGGCGCCGCGAGGCAGAGCGCGAGCGCCGAGGCCAACAGGCTGACGCGGGTCGTGGTTGAATATGCTGTCATCATGATCTCCCTTGCTTTGCTTTCTTGTTGTTAATGATCGAACGTCACAGAAAGTCCTTGCCGGCCTCCGCGGCGAACCGGCCCGGATCGCCTTCCCAGACGATCCGCGCGTGCTCCAGCACATAGACGCGGTCGGCATGCGGAAGCGCAAACGTCACGTTCTGCTCGCCGAGCAGCACCGTGATCTTGGTGGTCTGGCGCAGCTTCTCCAGTGCCTTCGACAGCAGCTCGAGAATAACAGGCGCAAGCCCCAGCGTCGGCTCGTCCAGGACCAGGATCTGCGGCTGCATCATCAGCGCGCGGCCGATCGCCAGCATCTGCTGCTCGCCGCCGGACAGCGTCTGCGCCATCTGGCCCTGGCGCTCCTTCAGGATCGGAAACAGCTCGAACAGCCAGGCGAGTTGCTTGGCCCGCGCCGCGTCGTCGAGATGCTGGCCGCCGAGGTCGAGATTCTCCCGCACCGTCATCTCGCCGAACAATTCGCGCGATTCCGGACATTGCACGAGGCCGGAGCGGGCGATCTTCGCAGGTCCCGTGCCGCGCAGTGGCTGCCCGCCGCGCAGGATCTCGCCGGTATACGGCAGGAAACCCGAGATGGTGTTGAACAGTGTGGTCTTGCCGGCACCGTTGAGGCCGACGACGGAGACGAACTCGCCCTCATGGACGTGGATCGAGACGTTCTCCAGCGCCTGCGCCTTGCCGTAATGCACGCTGACATTCTCGACCTGCAGCAACGGCACCTTGTCCTTGAACGAGGTCTCGGGCCGCGCATGGGTCTCGATCGCGCCGCCGAGATAGACCCGCCGCACGGTCTCGTTCTTCATCACGTCCTCGGCGCGGCCGGTCGTGATCTCCTCGCCGAGATACATCGCGAGCACGCGGTCGACCAGCGCCGCGACGCTCTTGACGTTGTGGTCGACCAGCATCACCGCGCGGCCCTCGTCGCGGAAGCTGCGGATCAATGCGGAGAAGGTGCCGACCTCGGCGCTGGTGAGACCGGCGAAGGGCTCGTCGACCAGCACGACCTTGGGGTCGCGCGCGATCGCCTTCGCCAACTCCAGCCGGCGCAGGTCGGCGAACGGCAGCGTCGGCGGACGGCGGTCCATCACCGCGCCCAGTCCGACGCGCTCGGCGATCCACTTGGCGCGCTCGGTCAGCGCCTTGTCGGGAAACAGCATGAACAGGCTGTCGGGCAACAGCGCGACCATGATGTTCTCCAGCACGGTCTGCCGATTCAGCGGCCGCGAGTGCTGGAACACCATGCCGAAGCCCTTGCGCGCGATCTTGTGCGCAGGCAGCCCGGCGACGTTCTCGCCTTCGAACAGCACCTCGCCCGCGGTCGGGCGCTCGATGCCCATCACGCTCTTCATTGCGGTCGACTTGCCCGAGCCGTTCGGCCCGATCAGGCCGAGGATCTCGCCGGGATGCAGATCGAACGACAGGTTCTTCACGGCGGTCAGACCGCCGAATCTTTTGGTCAATCCGCGGACGGTGAGCGTTGCTGTGGTCACAGTCTGATCCATTTAAGAGCGCGCCTCGCGTGACAGGGCCGCTCCGAGGAAACCGCCGGGGAAGAACAGGACGACGAGCAGCGCCACCGCCGAGACGATGAAGGTCGCAAGCTCGCCGGTCGGGCGCAGGAATTCGCCGGCGACGATCAGGAAGATCGCGCCCAGCGCGGCCCCCAGCACCGTGCGCCGGCCGCCGAGCACGGCGGAAACGATCACGTTCACGCCGACCGCGACGTCGACCACTGTGCCGACCGAGGCGGTGCCGAAGTAGAACACGAGCAGCGCGCCCGACAGTCCCGAGAAGAAGGCGCTGACGATGAAGGCCGCGAGCTTGTGCTTGACGATGTTGAAGCCGAGCGCGCCGGCCTGCACCGGGTCCTGCCCGCTCGCCTGCAGCACGAGACCGACAGGCGATTGCGACAGGCCATAGAGGATGGCCGCGCTCACGGTCATGAAGCCGAGCGCGATCCAGTAATTGGCACCGGCATTGATGGTGATGACGTCGGGGATGGTGAGCCCGATCTCGCCGCCGGTGAGATCGGCGAACACCACGACGAAGTTCTGCAGCATCAAGACCGCCACCAGCGTGGTCAGGCCGAAATACGGCCCCCTCACCCGCAGCGCCGGCAGCGCCAGCACGAAGCCCGCGACGACCGAGGCCAACGCGCCGAGCAGGATGCAGAGATAGACCGACCAGCCGAACTGGTTGTTGAGGATCCCTGCGGTGTAGGCGCCGGTGCCGATCAGGAAGGTCGGGCCGAAATTGACCTCGCCGGCGAAGCCGAACAAGAGGTCCCAGGCCATCGCGAACACGCCGAAATAGAACGCGACGGTCAGCAGCCCGAGGATGTAGCCCGAGACGTAGAACGGCAGCGTCGCGGCGATCACCACGCAGACCAGCGAAATGAAGAACAGGCGCGAGGAAAAGAAGCTGGCCATCTCAGCGCCTCCCAAGCAGGCCTTGAGGCCGGATATACATCACGAACACCAGAAGCAGCAGCGCCGGAATGGTGCGATAGGCCGGCGAAATCATGTAGGCCGTGATGGTCTCGAGATAGCCGACGACGAAGGCTGCGATCAGCGAGCCCGACACGCTGCCCAGGCCGCCGAGCACGACGATCGAGAACGCGCTCGCAGTCAGCGGCCCGACGCTGTAGGAGCTGACGCCGAGGAACATGCCGAGCAGCACGCCGGCGATGCCGGCGAGAATGCCGTAGATGCCCCACACCACGATGTAGATCTGGGTGAGCTCGAGCCCGAGCAGCGTGACGCCGCGCGGGTTCATCGAGGCCGCCAGCACCGCCTTGCCGGTCCTGGTGCGGTTCACCAGCAGCCACAGCAGGCCGATCACGAGGCAGCAGACCAGCGCGGTGAAGATATTGTTGCGCGGCGTGCGGTTGCCGAAAATATCGACGACGCCCTCGACGATCGGCAACACCGTCTTGGCGTTGTTGGTGAAGAAATAGGCGATCAGCTCCTGGATCATGATGCCCCACAGCAACGTGCCGGTGAGGACGAAGATTTCCTTCTCCTCGTTGGGGATCCGCCTCGAGTTCTGGATCGGCTTGACGACCGCGAAATAGGTCGCGAACGACACGATCAGCGCGACGCCGACACCGAACAGCGCGCCGGTGTAGATGTCGAGGTGCAGCACGCTGGCCGCGGCCCAGGCCGCGACCGCTGCGGCCACCATGATGGCACCGTGGGAGAGGTTGAGGACGCCGGAGACACCGAAGATCAGGGTGAAACCGGTGGCGCCGAGCGCATAGAGCGCGCTGATGGCAAAGCCATCGATCAGGATTTGTAAGGCAAGCATCTCAGATTGGCCGCGGCAGCAGGGCTGCCTGTTGTGGAGGACGCGGAACTGAATAGGGATGCTCCCGGGAACAGCCCGGGAGCATTGCCATCAGCTAGTTGGTGGTGAGCTTGATGAAGCTCGGGAACTTGAGGTCGCTCTTGGCGACCTCCTTCGGCCAGACCGCGACCTGCTTGCCGCCCTGCCACTGCAGCATCAGTCCGGTGATCAGGCCCTTGCCGTACTTGATCGAATGGGTGAACGGATCGTCCTTGCCGTAGAACTGGACACGTCCGATGGTGCCTTCCCAGTCGGTCTTCTCCAGCGCATCGACCATCTTGTCGGCCTCGACCGAGCCGGCGCGCTTCACCGCATCCGCGATGTAGTAGACCTCGTCATAGGCGGTGTAGCCCGCATAGGACGGATAGTTGCCGTAGCGCTTCTTGAAGCCCTCCGCGAACGGCACCGACTTCGGCGTCACCGCGACGTTCGGGCCGGACACGCCCTGATACAGCACGCCTTCCGCCGCGTCGTTGGTGTCCTTGCCGAAGGTCTCGTTGGTCGCCTGCGAGGAAATGCCGAACATCGGGATCGGCACCTGCTGGTTCTTCCACTGCACCGTCGGCTGCACGCCGACATGCGAGATGCCGGTGATGATCACGTCAGGCTTGGAGCCTTCGACCTTGTTGAAGATCGGAGTGAAGTCGGTGGTGTCGGGCGAGAAACGGATATGGTCGACGACCTTGAGCCCGATTTTCGGCAGGCACTCCTCGTAGCCGACATCGAGCGGCTTGGTCCACGCGGCATCCTCGCTCATGATGACCGCGGTCTTCATGTGCTTCTGATCGACCAAGAGCTCCTTGGCGGCGTCGCAGACCGACAGCGCCAGCGCGGCCGAGGTCAGGTAGCCGTGGAAGGTGTACTTGTTCTTCTCGTAATCGGCGTGGACGCTCTTGCTGATCTCGTTGGAGGCGGCGCCGGGCGTGACGAACGGTGTCTTCAGGCGCGAAGCCCAGGGCTCGAGCGCCAGCACCACTTCGCTGATGTAGCTCGAAATGACGACATTGACCTTGTCCTCGTTGACGGCGCGCTGGAACGCACGCACCGAATCCGCCGAGGACGAGTGGTTGTCATAGCTGACGATCTCGATCTTGCGGCCGTCGATGCCGCCCTTGGCGTTGATCTCGTCGGCGGCCAGCTGCGCCGCCTGCGGGATCGATGCACCGGCAATCGCCTGCGCTTCGGCGATCACGCCGATCTTGAGGGTGTCGGCAGCCAGCGCTCCGCTGGGCGCCGCAGCCAACAGGCCCAACACGGCCGCTCCTGCAAGTTTCTGCATCGCATGCACGGGGAGTCGCGATGTTCTTGTCACCCTGTTTCTCTCCTCTTGTTCTTCGGCTGCTTCGAGCTCTTGGGGCGCGACTATAGCCGCGACAAAATGCGCAGCAAGTGAAACTGCGTGCAGATCGCCATGCATGGACGGCGACTAAAGTAGTGGGTCGGCGCGGTGCGGCTGAATAAATTTGAGGCAGAGGGGGAATAAAAGGTCGTGGGGCGCCGATCTCTCAGATCGTCGTTCCCCGCTGCGCAAATTACGCAGGGTGAGCGAAGCGGAGAGAGCTGAACGAAAAGCAAGGCTCGGGCAATTCATCGCGAGAACGCGGATTGTTGCCCGCTGGTCGTGCGACAAGCTCAGTGTCGTCCCTGCGAAAGCAGGGACCCACAACCACGGTTGCTGATTGTTACGCGATTTGGAACGACGAGTGCCATTCACAACATCCGCCGCGGCGTATGGGTCCCGGCTTTCGCCGGGACGACATTGGTGAATGAGGCGACCGCCCCTACTCCGCCATCTCCGCCGGCGGGTGGGCGGCGGGACCGGCGAGCGGGCGCTCTTCCATCGTGATCATGCAGATCGAGGCGGTGGTCAGCAGCACGGCGGCGGCGCCGAACACGTAGCGGAACGCATGGATCATGTCGGCCATCGGGATCGCGCTGACAGTGCTGGCGGAGGCGGCATGATGCTCGCCGGCGAGCGAGATGTCGGTCCCAAGTGTCATCAGCAGGATGGTGGTGAAGGCTGCGACCGTGAAGGAGGCCATCATCGCGCGGAAGAAGTTCATCGCGCCGGTCACGGTGCCGACCTGCGGCCGCGCCACCGCGTTCTGCAGCGACACCACGCTGATCGGGAATGTGGTGCCGAGCCCGAGCGCGAACACGCTCATCAACAGCAACAATCCCCACAGCGGAAGCGTCGTCACCGCCATGCCGACGGCGCAGATCGCCGCCACCGAGGTGCCGACGATGGCGACGCGCTTGTAGTGCTTGGCCTTCGCCATGGTCCGGCCGGCGATCGCCGCACCGAAGGTCGAGATCGCCGCAAGCGGGATCAGCGCGAGGCCGGCCTCGCTGGCGGTGAGGTGATAGACCACCTCGTAATAGAGCGGCAGGTGGACGGTGAGGCCGACCATGGCGCCGAGCGCACAGCCGCCCGCCCCCATCGCGAACGGCACCACCGAGCCGCCGAGCAGCGACAGCGGCAGGAACGGCTCGTCGGCGCGGCGCGCGTGCCAGACGAAGGCGCCGGCGAGCGCGATCGAGGCGCCCACCATCGCGGTGATGGTCGGCGACAGCCAGGACAGACGGGTACCGCCCCAGGTCAACACCAGCATCAACACCACGGCCGAGGCCATCAGCAGGATGCCGCCGAGCCAGTCGACCTTGCGCTTGCGGTGGAACACCGGGATCTTGCCCATCTTCGGCAGCAGCAGCGCCAGCGCCGCCGCCGCGAGCGGCAGGTTGATCCAGAAGATCATCGACCAGTGCAGATGCTCGGCGAACACGCCGCCGACCACCGGGCCGAGGATGCCGCCGGCCATCCAGACGCTGGAGAAATAGGCCTGATAGCGGCCGCGCTCGCGCGGGCTCACCACGTCGGAGATCACGGTCTGGACCACCGGCATGATGCCGCCGCCGCCGAGCCCCTGCAGGCCGCGGGCAACGATCAGCATGGTCATGCTGGGCGCGATCGCGCACAGCACCGAGCCGACCACGAACAGGCTGAGCGAGGTGATGATCATGACCCGGCGGCCATAGATGTCGCTCAGCGTGCCGAACACCGGCGCCACCGCGGTGGAGGCCAAGAGATAGGCCGTGATCACCCAGGACAGGTTGGTGACGTCGTGAAACTGGCGCCCGATCGTCGGCAGCGCGGTCGCGACGATGGTCTGGTCGAGCGCGGCCAGGAACATCGTCAGCATCAGGCTGATGACGATGGTGCGGACTTCGTCCGGATTGAGCGGGGCCGGCGGCGCCAGCGGCGGCGCTTCGCTGAGTTCGATCACCTCGCTCGGAAGGCGGGACAGCTCTTCGGCAATGTCGTCAGGCAATGTCGCTTGGTCGGCAGGAATCCGGCTCTGCCGTTCATACTTGTTCATTTGAGGCGTAATGCTGCTGCGCGGGGGCGTCCCGCGATGGAATCATTCTCTGCTTTGCAATTTATGCAGCAATTGAATGCTGAGGCAGGCACCCCAGCGCATGGGTGCATCCCGCCGCGATGTTCTCGCGGTGACGTGATCGCGGACGCGGCGACGACGTCACGCTTTGGTCGTCTTGCCCAGCATTTTTGGCCGCTTCTTCAATTGTGCCCGTTTCGGCAGCAACGCCGGCCATCGCACGATATGATCCTCGAGATCGGCGTCGTTGACGTCGAGCTCGGTGCCTTCCACCCGCCCGCGCACCGAGACCCCGGCTTCATGGACGGTGTTGGGATCGCCCGAGATCAGCGGGTGCCACCAATAAAGGTCCCGCCCCTCGGCCACCAGCCGGTAGCCGCAGCTCGGCGGCAGCCAGTTCAACGTCCGGACGTTTTCGGGCGTCAGGCGGACGCAATCCGGAACCTGGTCGGAACGGTTCGGGTAGTCCTTGCAGGTGCAAAGGCCGGCATCGAGCAGCTTGCAGGAGATATGGGTGAAATAGATCTTGCCGGTGTCCTCGTCCTCGAGCTTCTCCAGGCAGCACCGTGCGCAGCCGTCACACAGGCTCTCCCATTCGGCGTTGGACATCTCTTCCAACATCTTGGTTTTCCAGAAGAATCCCTCCTGGTCCGACGGGCGCTTGGGCGGTGCGGTCATGATATCCCTGGAATGGCGGTGCAACTCTTCTTGGGATGCCGGCAACGCTTGCGCAAGGGGGTGGTATTGCGGAGTCGAAAAAGCCGGTGGGCAGCGTTAGGGCTCCTATTAAATTCACAAGCCGCGCCATTGGTTTATGGCAGCCGCTCGGATAGAACAACGAACGAGTCCCCATCGACGCAAAAGCGCCTTGGGATTGCCGCAACATCGAAGCAAGACGCTGCCCTGTGCCCGGTTTGGGCGCCCGCAGCGCTGTCGAACTGATCAAGGGTCCGGTCCTTTCAGATCATGCCGTCGCATTGGAAACAGAGGGTCCGGAACTTCTTCCTGGACCTCGATGCGCGTATCGACTCGACGCTGTTCTCGTCGGGCAAGGGCCTGCGCGAGCTCTATGAGCGCTATTCCACCTTCATGGACCGCTTCTATGTCGGCCGCTGGAAGCGCTGGGTGTTCATCGAGCCGCTGTCGGAGGCCGCGACCCTCGGGCTCGGCGGCATGATCCTGATGCTGACGCTCGCGATCCCCGCCTTCCGCGAGACCGCCGACGAGGATTGGTTGAAGAAGTCCGACCTCGCCGTGACCTTCCTCGACCGTTACGGCAACCCGATCGGCAGCCGCGGCATCAAGCATAATGACTCGATCCCGCTGGAAGATTTTCCGGACAATCTGATCAAGGCGACGCTCGCGACCGAGGACCGCCGCTTCTACGACCATTTCGGCATCGACGTGCCGGGCCTCGCCCGCGCGCTGGTCACCAACGCGCAGGCCGGCGGCGTCCGCCAGGGCGGTTCGTCGATCACCCAGCAGCTCGCCAAGAACCTGTTCCTGAACAACGAGCGCACCATCGAGCGCAAGGTGAAGGAAGCCTTCCTCGCGATCTGGCTGGAGACGCGGCTCACCAAGAACGAGATCCTGAAGCTCTATCTCGACCGCGCCTATATGGGCGGCGGCACCTTCGGCGTCGACGGCGCGGCGCACTTCTACTTCAACAAGTCGGTGCGCGACGTGAACCTCGCGGAGGCCGCGATGCTCGCCGGCCTGTTCAAGGCGCCGACCAAATACGCCCCGCACATCAACCTGCCCGCGGCCCGCGCCCGCGCCAATGTCGTGCTCGACAACCTCGTCGATGCCGGCTTCATGACCGAGGGCCAGGTGTTCGGCGCCCGTCGCAATCCCGCGGTCGCGGTCGACCGGCGCGACGAGAACTCGCCGAACTACTATCTCGACTACGCCTTCGACGAGATGCGCAAGCTGGTCGACACCTTCCCGAAATCCTACACCGAGCGCGTCTTCGTGGTCCGCACCGCGATCGACATGAACGTGCAGAAGGCGGCCGAGGAAGCGATCGAGAACCAGCTGCGCCAGTTCGGGCGCGACTATCACGCGACGCAGGCCGCGACCGTGGTGTCCGATCTCGACGGCGGCATCCGCGCCATGGTCGGCGGACGCGACTATGGTGCAAGCCAGTTCAACCGCGCCACCGATGCCTATCGCCAGCCGGGCTCGTCGTTCAAACCCTATGTCTACACCACGGCGCTGCTGAACGGCTTCACGCCGAACTCGAAGATCGTGGACGGCCCGGTCTGCATCGGCAACTGGTGCCCGCAGAACTATGGCCACTCCTATTCGGGTCAGGTCACGCTGACGCAGGCGATCACCCGCTCGATCAACGTGGTGCCGGTCAAGCTCTCGATCATGATGGGCGGCAAGGAAGGACCGAAGGCGGGCCGCGCCAAGATCGTCGAGGTCGCGCGCCGCTTCGGCCTCAAGGCGCCGCTGCCCGATACGCCGTCGCTGCCGATCGGCTCCGACGAAGTCACGGTGCTGGAGCATGCCGTCGCCTATGCGACCTTCCCGAACCGCGGCAAGGCGGTGACGCCGCATTCCGTGCTCGAGGTGCGCACCGGCGCCGGCGACCTGGTCTGGCGCTGGGACCGCGACGGTCCGAAGCCGCGGCAGGCGATTCCGCCGAACATCGCCGCCGACATGGCCGGCATGATGAGCCACGTGGTCAGCGAAGGCACCGCGCGCCGCGCGGCGCTCGACGGCATTCCGACCGCGGGCAAGACCGGCACCACCAACGCCTATCGCGACGCCTGGTTCGTCGGCTACACAGGTAACTTCACCTGCGCGGTCTGGTACGGCAATGACGACTATTCGCCGACCAACCGCATGACCGGCGGCTCGTTGCCGGCGCAAACCTGGCACGACATCATGGTCGCGGCGCATCAGGGCGTGGAGGTCAAGGAGCTCGTCGGCGTCGGCATGGGCCAGAAGCTGCCGCCGCAGCCGGCGCAGGCCAATGCCCAGGCCAACGCGGCGCCCCGCGTATTGGAAACCAAGCCGGGCCCGCCGCCGGTCTTGACCAAGCGCGGCGCGGATATCCTGGTGCGGGTCGAGAAGCTGCTCGATGACGCCGCCAGGACCGCCGGCAAGACCACGCTGAACGAGCCCTCGAAGACCGGCAAGGCCGAGTCCTCGAGCGCGCTGGCGTTCCCCGAAAACTACGTTGCCGCGGCCGGGACGGACGGCGCGACACCGGCAGCGCCACGCAAGAACTGACGTGCGGCTCCTCCTCACCACCTTGCTGGCACTCGTCATCGCCACGGCCGTCGGCCTCGGCCTGACCTACGCGACAGCGACCCGCGGCACCGATCTCGGCACGCTGAAGATCGGCGCCTGGACCGCGCGGCCGAAGAGCGGCACCTCCGACGTCGATCCCTATTCGCGCGCCACCATCGCGCGCAGCGGCGAGCTGCCGATCGGCACCGGCGACGGCATCGCGTTCTCGGCGACATCAGACGACAAGAACAAGCCGCTCGACGGCCGCTGCGACATCGTGGTCAGCGGCGTGACGCCGGCGGCGCGGTTCTGGACGCTGACGCTGTTCGACCGCAAGGGGCACCTGGTCGCCAATACGCTGCAGCGCTACGGCTTCACCAGCCAGGAGATCATGCGCGCCTCCGACGGCACGTTCGAGATCCACATCGCCTCGCGCTCGCGCGCCGGCAACTGGCTGCCGACCGGCGGCATCGAGCGCTACGCGCTGATGCTGCGCCTCTACGACACACCGGTCGGGGTCGCGACCCGCACCCAGCGCGACGCGCCGATGCCCTCGATCACGACGACGGGCTGCCCATGATCCGCCTGCTGCTCACCATCCTCGCAGGCGTGCTGCTCGGCGGCGTGGTGCATCTCGTCAGCGTGCTGGCGCTGCCGCGCATCGCCTCGCAGGACGCCTATTCGCGGCTGACGCCGATGACCAAGCTCAACGAGGTGACGCAGCTGCCGCTGGCCGACCCGAGCCATTCGCCGATGCCGCTGATGGATCCGGCCTTCGCGGTGGCGATCTGCCGCTACGATCTCTCGACCGGTCCACTCAAGCTCACCGTGCCGGTCAGCCAGGCCTATACGTCGGTGTCGTTCTATACCCGCAACGAGGTCGCCTATTACGCAATCAACGACCGCTCCGCCGGCAAGAAGGTGATCGAGCTCGACCTGATGACGGAGGCGCAGCACAACGAGCTGCCGGAAGACGAGGAGATCACCGCCGCCGACCGGCTGATCATCGACTCGCCGACCTCAACCGGCCTGATCCTGCTGAAGGCGCTGGCGCCGGAGCCCGGCCTGATGCCGCAGGCGCAAGCCTCGCTCGCCGCCTCCTCCTGCAAGGTGCAGACCGAGCCGGTCGCGGCCAAGCAGGAGGCGCCGCCGCCGCTGCCTGTGCCGGCCCCGCCGCCCACCGCCCGCAAGCGCTAAAGCATGATCCGGAAAAG
>NZ_LFIQ01000117.1:314072-314697 GCF_001189245.1 Bradyrhizobium pachyrhizi
GGCTGCAAGCGCGTGCCGGCCGCAGCGGCAGGTCTCGTAGTCGACGGGATCGTGGCTGTTGACGATCATCACATCGGCGCCATGCGCCGCCTTCAATTGCCGCAGCCGCTCCTGGTTCTGGATGCGCGTCGCGCGATCCATGTCCGCCCGGCGCTGGAACATGCCGAGCACCAGCGGGATCCGCGGCCTGGCATCGAGCTGCGCGTGGTGGAAATAGGCGTCGCCGGCGTGCAGCAGCCACCTGTCCTTGTCGCGCACCGCGATCCCGCAATGGCCGAGTGTGTGGCCCGGCAACGGGATCATCAGGATGTCAGGCTCGCGGTCGCCGAGCGCGCGCACGCCCTTGAAGCCGAACCAGTCCTCGCCGTCGGCACCATAGAACGTCCAGTCCGGCCCGTGCTGCCACTGCGCCGTGATGTAGCGCCCTATCGGCGGCGCGACCTGATGCGTCACTGCCATGTCGTACTCCTTGCGATGGACGTGCACCTTGGCCATCGGAAAGTCCGGTACGCCGCCGGCGTGATCGCGATCGAGATGCGTCAGCAGCACATGGCGCACATCGTCCGGCGAGAAGCCGAGCGCCTTGACCTGCCGCACCGCCGTCTCAGCCGGATCGAGCCGCGGC
>NZ_LFIQ01000117.1:314707-325685 GCF_001189245.1 Bradyrhizobium pachyrhizi
GGGTCGCCGATGTCGTCGAGCCCGATTCCGGTGTCGACCAGCGCGAGGCCATCATTGCTCTCGACCAGCAGGCAATGACAGACCATCCGCGCCCGCTGGAAGATGCTGCCGCTGCCGTTCACGAGCCGCTTTCCGATCGGGCACATCGTGCCGGTGTTGAGATGGTGGATGCGCATGACAGGTCCTCCGCTGTAACAGGCGCAGACTTGCCACTCGCGTTTCCATAGGTAAAATATTGTCTTTCTATCCATGTGATAGGATACACCTATGGATATCCGCGAACTCCGCTACTTCGCCGCGGTCTACCGCGAGCGCAATCTGACCGCCGCAGCAAAGCGCTGCTTCATCTCGCAGCCGTCGATCTCGGCGGCGATCACCAATCTCGAGGCCGAACTCGGCACCACGCTGTTCATCCGGCACAAGAAGGGCATGGCCCCGACCGCCTCAGCCGCGCAGTTTCACGGCATCGCCCGCAGGATCATCGACGAGGCGGACGCGGCGCGAAATCTCTTCCGCAAGCCGGCGACGCGGCAGGCGCTGACGCTCGGCCTGTTGCGGACGCTCGATCAGGCCCGGACCATCGCACTGCTGAAGCCGCTGACCGCTAACACCGATCTTGCGCTCCGGCTGGTCGGCGCCAGCGAGAAGGCCGACGCGCGGATCGTCGCCAAGACCATGGTCGGCGCCGGCGAGCACTTCATCCCGCTGTGGAGCGAGCGCTATGTCGCGGCACTGCCGCCCTCGCATCCCCTGACGCTGAAGGAGACGCTACGGACCACCGACTTCGCAGGCGTTCCGATGATCGATCGCTGCCATTGCGAGCAGCAGGAATTCTTCAAGCGAGCCTCTCCGCCGCGCAAGCCGGTGGCGATCGCGGAATCCGAGGAATGGGCGATGGCGCTGGTCGCAGCCGGGGTCGGCGTCGCGATCGTCCCCGAGGGCGTGGCACGCGGCAATCCTGATGTCGCGATGCGCGCGATCGATATCGACGTGACGCGCCAGGTCGGCCTCGCCTACCCCTCGGCCCACCCGCCTTCCGATGCGCTGAAGGAATTCATTGCGAGCCTGCCGCGGCAAGCCAACAGTCGCCGGGCCAAATCGACAGCGAAGAAGGCGAAGCGCGCCTAGCGTCCCGAATCCGAAGTTCGCATCATTTGCCGCACCTTCGGAGCGAACTTCGGATTCGATAAGGACACTAAAGCGCGATGAGATTAGGTTGAATCGTCGTCGCGCTTTAGCTCCTTGTTTGAGCATGATCTTTTCGGAAAACCGCTTCGCACTTTTCCGGATCATGCTTTAGCAAACTTATGATTCTAGTGTGCTTTATGAATGCGAAGTTCGTGAAAATGGCTGCCGCGAAATCGCACGAACTTCGCATTCAGCACACTAGCCCTTCGTCACCACGGCCTGGCCCGTCACCGGCGCGGAGATAAAGGGCGCATTGGCCGTGAGCCGGGCGAGTTCGTTGATCTGGCGTTCGGCATCGGCAGCCATGCCGTCGGGTGCCTGGATCACCAGCCGCTCCAGCGCCCAGCGATAGGACGAGATCCGCCGCTCCAGCGCCTGCTGGACCCATTGCACGATCAGCGTGTTCTCTTCCATCCGCGCCACCGCGTCAGCGCGCTCGCGCGGCGACACGTCGGCGATCATGTGGAGGCTGGCATTGCGCTTGCGATCGAGCTCGATCACCTGGATCGCGGTGGCGAAGAACGGCTCGAAGCGGGTGATGTCGTCGCGCACCTCGTCGATCAGCAGCGAATAGCGCGAGGCGAACGAGCGATGCGGCTCGTCGATCAGATTGCGGCCATAGGCGGTGCGATCGAACACGACCCTCTGCCGCCACGGCGAAGGCAGCGGCTGGTAGTCGCCGAATACGCTTTTCCACGCCGGACGCGACAGCGGCGGCTCGATGAACTGATAGGCGAGGTCGCGCAGCTGACGTTCGTGTTCGGTGAGCTGGAATTGCGAGGCGTTCTTGCCGATGCTGCCGGTCGCCTCGGCACCGATCCAGCGATGCATGTCGTCATTGCGGAAATCGGCGCGGGTGCGGCCGAAATCGCCGCCGCTGCAGCCGGCGAGCGCCGAGCCCGCCAGCAGCAGGATCAGCGCCGGGAGTGACCGCCGCGCGACGGTCCGCTGCACAAGCTCCGGCATTGCCCGATGTCCGCGATCAGGAGCGGCGTCGGCGACGGCGGCCCTGCGCAGTGCCCTGCTCCGGTCCGCGACCACCGCCGGTCTCCTCCGTCGTTCGCTCGATCCGGACGACGGGAAGGATCAGTACGGTCCCCGTGCCTTCGCCGGCAGCACCGGCCATGCTCGGCCGCCGTGCAGCCGCATCCGCCGGAAACTCAACGATGGTGCCCATGTTCCGTTCTCTCTGGCCCCGCACGGACATGATTTGCCCCGCGCACGCCGAGTTAAGAACGCGCATGGTTAATGACATCTTAAGCCGCCGGTACGGACGGTTACGGATATGGCGCTGTGCCTTAATAGACACGCGCAAATTCGAGCATTCACCTTCACGGCTTGTTTTCCTTAACTGCCTCTTAAAACAGCCTGCGTAGGCTCGCTGCCACAAGGTTTTCAAACCGAAGTTCACTGGCAAGTCGCGTACGCCCGAGATGAGCGCAGCTCCGCTATTTCCTGGTTTCGATGGGCTGATGACGCTCTCCCGTCGCGAGGGCGTCGACATCCGCCCGACGCTGCTGCGCGTCCTGACCGACCTCTATGTGCAGGCGAGCGCCCACTCCGCCGATGAAGAGCGCCAGTTCGTCGAGCTGACGACGCGCCTGATCGACGAAGTCGACGACGCGACGCGTGCCGCCGTCCGCGCGCGGCTTGCGATCTATCCGGCCACGCCCGCCCGGATCATGGACAAGCTCGGGCTGCGCCGCGTCGGTCCCGACCAGCCGATGCCGGCGGCCGCGGCAATTCCCGCGCCGGCACCGTCCGCGCTGCCGGCCAAGATCCCGACCGAAGCCGAGCTGCGGATGGCCGCGAGCCTTGCCATGCGGCCGAACGATGCCGCCGAAATCTCCGACATGTTCTTTGCCGCGAGCACGAAGGAGCGCACGCAGATCCTGCACAATCTGCAGGAGACGCCGCTGAAGGCCGCGGCGCGAATTCCGGCGGCGCGCGCCGCGCGCGCGATCCATATCCTGGAGATGGCGGCGTTTGCCGAGGACCCCGATAACTTCACGCTCGAACTCGGCGAGGCGCTGATCCTGCCGTCGCGGATCGCCGCGGACGTCGTCAACGATCCCGGCGGCGAGCCGCTCGCCTGCGCGATGCGGGCGCTCGACGTGTCGAGCGCCGCGTTCCAGCGGATCCTGATGTTCCTCAATCCGGAAGCCGGCTCCTCGGTCAATTACGTCTATCGGCTGTCGCGGCTCTACGATCGCCTGAGCGAGCGCTCGGCGCTGGTGATGCTGGCGGCGTGGCGCGGCTCGACCATGGCGGTGGCCCGCGCCAAGTATCGCTCGTCGCTCTATGACGATGAGCGCCATCGCGTGCGCGCGGCATCCTCGCAGACGCGCCCCGCGCTGCAGCCTGGCAGCGCGTCCGCCATTCGCAACCAGAAGTCCGGAAGTTAGCCCTTCGCGAGATCAAGAAAGTGCCGGCCGGCACGGTCCTCGGTCTCGACGATCCAGGCGTCGGGATCGAAGCGGAGCTCCTTGGTCAAGCGCTCCTCGACAGACGGCTCGGATACCGGCTGTGGTGCGATCGGCACGAAGAGCCGCTCGACCGGGCGGCTGTCGTCATAGACCGTCTGCGGCGCGGGTGCATACAGCATCGCGTTGCCGTCCATCAGCGCCACCTTGACGAATACGGCACCGGCTTCCTCGGCGCCCTTCTTGCGGACTGCGCCGAACACGCCCTCGGTCTGGCAGCGGCGCAGATACGCCGCGACCCAAATGCTGGTTTTCAATCGCATGCGCCGACCTATAGGCCAGCGGCGCGATCACGTCCAATTGTCACAGATGTCGTCACGCCGCGGCGGGTTGACCGAACCAATCGTCACCCATATCCTTGCATCCGCGGTGCAAGCCGCGCCCGGGTCCACGGGAAGGGTTGAACCCACTTGCATCAATTGAGCGGCCAACCAAGCCTTTGTGCAGCCGGTTTTGTGGACCATCGGCGATGATGCACGGAGGTTTCCATGGACCGATCGCCCGCGCGATTGAATCTCGAACATTTGAAGAAGCAGGCCAAGGAGCTCATTCGCCTTTATCGGCGGCAGGCGCCAGAGGCGTACGCGCGTTTCCGGCACGCGCTTCCGCCTGCGGCCGGGCGCAGCGACGCTCAAATCGCCGCGCTTGATCTGCGGCTGCACGATGCGCAGTCCTGCGTGGCGCGCGATCTCGGCTTCGCCTCCTGGCCGGACCTGCGGCGCTATGTCGACGCACAATTGCCGCCCGGTAAAAGCAAGGCCGATCGCGTGCGGCGATGGCTGCAGCTGGTCTATGCCGCGGACGTCGCCGGCACCACCGACCGCGCCAACCCGCGCGTTGCGGCGCGGATGCTCACCGAGGATCCCGGCCTTGTCGCCGACGATCCCTATCTCGCCTGCGCCATCGGCGACGCAGAAATCGTTCGGCGTACGGCAATGAGTGATCCGACATGGGTCAACCGTCCCGGCGGTCCCCTCAAACTGCCGCCGCTGGTCGCCGTGACGCATTCCAGCCTGTTGCAGCTTCCGGAATTTCAGGCGCAGCTGCATCGCTGCGCACGCCTGCTGCTGCAGGCCGACGCCGATCCCGACCAGCACATCAGCAGCCGCTGGCCGCCCGGAACGCTCGACGGGCCCGATGACAGCAATCCGCTGTCGGCATTGTATGGCGCCGCCGGCCGCAACCACGATCTCGAGCTGACAAGACTGTTGCTCGAGGCGGGCGCCAATCCGAACGACAATGAATCGCTCTACCACTCGCTCGAAGGCTGGGTGACGACAGGGCTGCTGCTCGAGCATGGCGCGCGGATCGCCGGCACCAACGCCATGTACAAGGTGCTCGATGACGAGAACGTGGCGGCGCTCGAACTGCTGCTGCGGCACGGCGGCGATCCGAACGAACCCGCCCGCAACGTGCCGCTGACCGATTGCGGCTCGCCGCTGATGTGGGCGATCCGCCGCCGGCGGTCGCGGAAATGCATCGCGACCTTGCTCGACGCCGGCGCAGACCCGCACATCGCGACACCAGGCGGGCTCAGCGCTTACAGATACGCACTGCAATTCGGATTGACCGAGGTCGCCGAGCTGCTGCGCGAGCGGACCGGCGATGAGACGCTTGCCGATGATGAGCGGTTCGTCGCGGCATGCAGCAGCGGGGACGAGAGCGAGGCGCGGCGAATCCAGGTCAGTCGGCCCGATCTTCCAGATTCACTTTCGCCGCAGCAATTGCGCTTGCTTCCGGAGCTCGCCGCGGCAGGCGGCGATGATGCGGTGCGGCTGATGGTCGAGCTCGGCTGGCCGATCACGGTGCGCGGCGGCGATTGGGATGCGTCGGCGCTCAATCATGCGGTGTTCCGCGGCAATGCCTCGCTGACCCGCTTCCTGCTCGAGCACGGCGCAGAATGGACCGAGCAGCACGGCTTCGGCGACAACGCGTCCGGAAGCCTGTCGTGGGCCTCCTGCAACGAGCCGGTCAGTGGCGGCGACTGGATGGGCTGCGCGCAGGCCCTGCTCGATCACGGCATGCCGCGCGCTATTCCGGATCGCGACGATCCGGAATGGGTGCTGGTGGCCGGCCGCAGGAAGCTGTTCTCCGACGAGGTCAGGGACGTTCTGCTGGGCAACGCGTCCTAACCCGTCAGGGCCGAGCTTGTCCCGGCCATCTTGGCTTCGACAAGCCTCGAAGACGTGGATGCCCGGGACAAGCCCGGGCATGACGACTACGCATTCAATGCCTTCGCAGAGAGGCTACTCGATCGAATGGCCGATCATCGTGCTGAGCTCGCGCACCAGGCGATCGGACATCTGTCCGGTCACCGGCAGCTTGCGGGCGCGCTCGAACTTCGCGATCGCGTGCTGGGTGTCGGCGCCGATCGTGCCGGTCGGCTTGAGCTGGCCGTAGCCATACTCGGTCAGCGTACGCTGGACCGCGGCGATGCGTTTTCCGGCCGGGCTCAAATGCGCGGTCGGGATCGGTGCCGGCGGACGAACGACGCTGGACGGTGCGGCGGCCGGGGACGGTGCTGCGGCCGACGGCGCGGCGGTCGATTTCAGCACCAGATTGGCCATCGGATCGACAGGCTTGGCCTCGGCCTTGGGTTCTGCCGGCTTGGCTTCGACGGACCTGGTCTCGGCCGGCTTGGTCTCCACCGGCTTCACGTCGACGGGCTTGCTCGGATCCATGGCGGCGGGCTCGGCCGATCGGGCTGCGGCCTCGGCCGGACGCGGGCGCGGCATCGGGCTGGTGGCGGCAACCGGGGCCGGCGGCGGCAGCGTCACCACCGAACCGCCGAACATCGGCGACGGATGACGGCCGGCCTGCAGGAACAGCGCATTGATCAGGATCGCAACGATGGCAGACGTCGCCAGCACGCCGGCAACCAGATCCTTCGGACTGTGCAGCATCAGGCGCAGGACGAGGCCACGTTCCTCCTCGGCCGCGATGGCCACTGCCTTGGCGCCGCGGCGACGGCGCGGCGTTTCATCGTCATCCAAAGTCTGTCTAGGCACTCTTCTTCACCTGATGGGTTTGCTCTTGTAGTCCGGAACGCAGCGCGGGCTTCAGGGTCGAGACATTGCTGGACGGCTCGAGGGCGGCGGGCGGGGTGAACGCCAGCGGCAGCGCGACCGACACCGTGGTGCCCTCGCCCACCTTGCTCTCCACATTCATTTCGCCGTGGTGCAGGCCGACCAGCCCCTTCACGATGGACAGACCAAGGCCGGTGCCCTCGTGGCGGCGCTGATAGGTCTTGCCGGCCTGGAAGAACGGATCGCCGATCCGCTTGAGATCATCGGCGGCGATACCGACGCCGGTGTCCGAGACGCGCAGCACCAGCCGCGATCCCTCGACGCCGGCCGACACGGTGACCTTGCCGCCGCGCTCGGTGAACTTGATGGCGTTGGAGACCAGATTGAGCACGATCTGCTTGAACGCACGCGGATCGCCGTTCACGATCGGCAGATCGTCCGGCACGCGGGTGACGAGGTCGACGCCGCTCTCGCGCGCCTTCAACGCCACCAGATTGCAGCAATTGAGCAGCGCCGGCCGCGGCGCAAACGGCTCCGGCGAAATCTCGAAATTGCCGGACTCCATCTTCGACATGTCGAGGATGCCGTTGACGACCGACAACAGATGCTGGCCGGAATCGTTGATCAGCTGCGCGTATTCCTTGCGGCGGGCCACGTCGAGGCCGAGCACGTCTTCCTGCGCGATCATCTCGGAGAAGCCGATGATGGCGTTGAGCGGGGTGCGCAGTTCGTGGCTCATGGTGGCCAGGAAGCGCGTCTTCGACGCATCGGCCTGCTCGGCCACGTTGCGCGCCTGTTCGAGCGCGTGCTCCTGCACCTTGCGATCGGTCACGTCGCGGATCACGGCGACGACCTCGGCATCGGCGGCGGCCTGATCGAGCGGACGGCAGCGCATCTCGGCCCAGATGAATTCGGCGACGACATCGCCCCGCGCACCGTCACGGCGCACGCGGAACTCGACGCTGCGCGAGTCACCGCGCGCGGCGTCCGACAGCGCCGTGAGATAGGCCGGGCGATCGGCGACATGAACGCGATCGAACAGGCCGTGGCCAAGCAGCCGCGATGCCGGCACGCCGAGCATGTTCTCGGCCGCGGGCGAAATGAAGCGCACGGCGCCGTTGCGGCTGTGCCGCGACAGCACGTCGCTCATGTTATGCGCGAGCAGGCGGTAGCGCTCCTCCTCGACATAAAGCAGCGCCACGCTGGTGCGCGCCAGCGACTCCGCGCCGAAGGCGAGCCCGGCCGCGTAGAAGATCGCCGACACGACGCCGAAACCGACCAGCGTGCTGTTCGAGGCAACCGCGGGATCGACGACCGGCAGCACATGATAATGGCCGAGCGCGCTCAGCAGCGCCGCGCAGATCATCGCCAGCGCGAACGCAAACGCCACCACGCGCCGCGAGGCCGACAGCGCCGCCTCGATCGGAACGACGACGAGCCACACGGCGGCGAACGAGGCGATGCCGCCGGTCGTCGCCGCGATCATCATCACGAGACCGGCGAGCGCCAGCGACGACAGCACGTGCGCGCCTTCATAGCGGCCGGTGCGCGACAGGAACCACGACAGCAGGATCGGCGCGATCAGCCAGGCGAATGCCGCGACCTCGATCGCCGTCGGCGCACCGCGCATCGCAAGAAAGGCAGGGAACGAGGCAAGCGCCGCCAGGCTGCCGAGCAGCCGCGGCGCCATGAAGGCACGATGGCGCGCACGCGTCAGCGCATCATATTGCGCCGACGGATGCAGCAGCGCATCCAGGCAATCGCGGATCAGACTCAAACTACTCACAGCACTCGCGCTTCGGCTCAATCGTCAACACAGACGCGCCGGAACGCCTCCTTCGTGATTGCAGGTCAACGTGTCAGAGCGAACTTAAGCGAACGCTAAGGCTGGGCGGCCTGCCGCCAAACACCGTGCATTGGAGTGGGTTTGACCCGCTATTCACCGGCCATTTGTCGGGGATGGTGAACGGCTGGTTTCCGGATGCGACATTCTATGGTTTCGAAATGGTGGACGCGGCGGATTCTGCGCATCCGGCGCGCGTCGGCCGCCATCAATCGAAAATTTACGGCGAATCAATTCAGGCGAATTTTCCGCGATTTTCCGGCGAATTTACTTCAATGCAGATACTTCCGATTTATCGACCGATGCTAACCCTCAAGGCCAATAGCGGCACCGACCGCGCAAGAAGCAAGACAAGACAGACGACCGGGATCGCGCCATGTTCTTCCTGCTGCGTTTGGCATTCTGGCTCGGGCTTGTGCTCGTGCTGCTGCCGAGAGACAAAACACCCGAGGCGGACAAGACGCCGCAGATCAGCGCATCGGACGCGGTGTCGGCCGCGACCGCGACGATCAACGACATGGGTCAGTTCTGCAAGCGCCAGCCGTCCGCCTGCGAGGTCGGCGGCCAGGCTGCGACCGCGATCGGCCAGCGCGCGACCGACGGGGCGCGCAAGCTCTACCAGATCATCACCGACAAGAAGCCGCCGGACCACACCGGCTCGATCGGCAAGGACGATACCGATTCAACCACCGCGTTCCGCGACACGCTGACCGCGGAGGATCAGTCGATCGAATTCCGCCTGCCGCCGACGCCGTGAGCGGAAACCAAGCGCGGTCGAGCGAGGCAGGCACCGGTTCGTGTGAAGAAAACGCGTCAAAACAGCCGGGAACCGGTTCCATTTTCATCGCTTTCGCGGCCCGCCTTCCTATATAAGCCGTCAAGGACAGGACGCGGGCCACGATGACGACGATCGACGAAATCAGGGACAATTTTTCGCTGCTGGACGAGTGGGACGACCGTTACCGCTATGTCATCGAGCTCGGCCGCACGCTCGAACCGTTGTCGGAGGCGGAGCACTCGGCCGAGAACAAGGTGCAGGGCTGCGTCAGCCAGGTCTGGCTGTCGAAGCGGATCGAGCGCGATGCCAACGGCGAACCGCGCCTGATCTACATCGGCGATAGCGACGCCCACATCGTGCGCGGCCTGGTCGCGATCGTGCTGACGCTGTTTTCCGGGCAAACGCCCAAGGAAATCCTCGGTACCGACGCGCTCGCGCTGTTCGACGAATTCGGCTTCCGCGACCATCTGACACCGCAGCGCTCCAACGGCCTGCGCTCGATGGTCGATCGCATCCGCAACGATGCGCGCGAGGCGCTGGCGTCCGCCGCGTAGATCTCTACTTCCGCTTCCGCGCCTGCTGACCGAGGCCCATCTTCTTGGCGAGCTGCGAGCGCGCCACCGCATAGTTCGGCGCCACCATCGGATAGTCGGCCGGCAGGCCCCATTTGTCGCGATACTGCTCCGGGGTCATGTTGTACTGGGTGCGCAGATGGCGCTTCAGCGACTTGAAGCGCTTGCCGTCCTCGAGGCACACCAGATATTCGGGAGTGATCGACTTCTTCATCGACACCGCGGGCTTGGCCGGCTCGCTCGGCGTGTCGCTGCGTCCGCTCGACACCCGCAGCAAGGCGGAGTGGACCTGGCTGATCAGGTTCGGAATGTCCGAGGCCGGCGTCGGATTGTTGCTGAGATAGGCCGAAACGATGTTGGCGGTCAGCTCGACCGGCGTTTTGCCTGACGTATCGGACATGGCTCAATCTTCCCCGTGCTATCGACAGCCCGGTGCCCACCGGACAGTATCCATGCGCAGCAATACATTAATGGAATCGCGTACTACTTTGCGAATATGCACGAATTGCAGCAAATCTGACAACAACGGCCGCGTTTCCGGCTTCGGGCCGGCCGGTCGCAAGTATTGGCGCGGATCTAAGGCCGCTGCTCCAGATGCGACCTGAGCTCGTCGATCGAGGCAAATCGCATCATGCCCTCGGGCATCTGCGCCTCGATCGATCCGTCCGAATAGAGCGAATAGGCCATGCCGTCGACGACGCCGGATTTGAGCACGGTCACCGGCGGCTGCTCCTGGGGCGGCGGCGGATGGCCCGATGACGGCGAGGCGGCGCCGGCCGACTGGGCCTCGCCGAAGGTCGATGGCGTCCGGGGGCCGCGCCGCGGGGCGACGTCGACCGACCGCGGCCGGTCGGCCTTCGGCCAGGCATCGTCGAAGGTTGCCGGCGCCGGTTCGCCCGAACCGCCCGGATTCGGGCGTAGTTCCGGCGACAACAGATCCGGCGTGAGCGGCTCGGCGGCACGCCCCTGGTTCCGCTCACGCTCCTTGCGCGAGGAGGAGAACAGCAGATTGCGCCGCTTGGGCGGCGCAGCACTATCTGCGGGCGCGGCGGCCGGTGCAGGCGGCGGCACCTCGCCTGATGCGCCGC
>NZ_LFIQ01000117.1:325695-330945 GCF_001189245.1 Bradyrhizobium pachyrhizi
GCGCCGCGGGAGCGGATGGCGGGAACGCTGGAGCCAGCGGCGGAGGCGCCGAGACCTTCGGCTCAGGCGGCGGGAACACCGGATCGTCGGGAGTGCCGCGCGGGGAAGTTGCAGATGGCGAGCCGGACCGCAGACCCACGGCAACGACGGCATCAAGCCGGTCGCCCATGGCCTGGAGTTCGCGAAGGATGGCGGCAAGGGCCAGAACAATCACGCCGGTACATGCGCCGGTCACGCCTGTTGCGATCAACGTGCCGCCGACGCTGAATTCCTTGTAGGGAATTCCGAGGCCGACCGCCGCCAAGCCCGCCACGACCAGGCCCGCGCCGACGACCAACAGACCAACCTTCATCGAACTAACCCCCGGGAGACCCGACCGAAAATCGGCGCGGGCCACCAACGCCACGATACCGTCATATTGCCCACACCGCCAACCGCCAATTGTAGACAGAGTTCCCTAAAATCCGGCTTAACCAAGCCGCGATGCGTTGCTTCACCGCGGTCGCAGCGGCCGTCAGCCAGCCAGCTCCCGTAGATTTACTGGCTACGAATTGCTGCCAATTTATTGCAACGCATCTGGGAAATTACGCCACAATTACCAATTACTCGGAAACGGAACTGCGCTATGGATGCCGGGGAATGAGGCCCTAAAGCGCCAATCTGGGCCACAGGCACGCCGGTATCACTAGCTATGTCATCGATTACGACGTCTGCCCTCGAGGCGCCTGCGCGGCGCTCGGTGGAGAAGACCTGCGACGATCTCGCTGTCCTCGTCCTCGGCGTGGTCGCCGTGGTCGCCGGCTTGACGTTCCGCGATTACGGTCTGGGCTGGGACGATTACACCCACGCTGAATATGCCGACCTCCTGCTGCGCATGTACGAGTCCGGGTTCAAGGACACCGGCGCGCTGTCGTTTGCCAATCTGTATATGTACGGCGGCGGCTTCGACATGGCCGCGGCCCTGCTGCACAAGATCATTCCGCTCGAACTGTTCGAGACGCGCCGCCTGCTCGGCGCGATCGTCGGCGTTATCGGCCTTGCCGTAACCTGGCGCCTGGCGCGCCGTGTCGGCGGCCCGCTGGCGGGATTGGCGGCGCTGCTGCTGCTGGCGCTGTGCCCGACCTTCTACGGCCACATGTTCATGAATCCGAAGGATGCGCCGTTCGCCGTGGCGATGGTGGTCCTGATCATGGGCCTGGTCCGCCTGATCGAGGAATATCCGGCGCCCTCGCCGCGCACCATCCTGATCGTCGGCCTGGGGGCCGGCCTGTCGATCGGCTGCCGCGTGCTTGGCGGGCTCGCATTGATCTACGCCGTGGTCGGCTTCGTCCCGCTCCTGATCGAGGAATTCCGCAAGCAGGGCCCGCGCGAGGCGACCCATCGCTTTGCCCATGTCGTCTATGTGCTGCTGCCGGGACTTGTGCTGGGCTATCTCGTGATGGGCCTGATCTGGCCGTGGTCGATCATGGAGCCCGGACACCCGCTCGAAGCGGTGACCTATTTCTCGCACTTCTTCGAGAAACCGTGGAAGGAGATGTTCGACGGCGCGCTGGTGTCGGTGCCCGACATGCCGTGGTCCTATCTGCCCACCTTGTTCGCGCTGCAGCTTCCCGAAGTGCTGCTGGTGCTGCTGACCGCCGCCGTCGTCATCACCTTGATGTCGCTGTCGCGCTACGACGTCACCGCAAAGCGCAAGTCGATCATGCTGATGCTGACGCTGGCGGCGACGCTGCCGCTGGTGATCGCGATGGTGAAGCGGCCGGCGCTCTATAACGGCATCCGCCACTTCATCTTCGTGATTCCGCCGATGACGGTGCTGGCCGGCGTCGCATTCGCGCGCGGCATGGACTGGCTCGGCGAGAACCGCCGCGCCTGGCAGCCCGCGGCGCTCGCCATGTTCGCGTTCGGCCTCTTGCTGCCGCTCAGCGAAATGATCCGCCTGCACCCGTATCAGTACACGCACTTCAACCACATCGCCGGCACGGTGCGCACCGCGGACAACTTCTTCATGCTGGACTATTGGGGCCTGGCGCTGAAGCAGGCATCCGACGGGCTGCGCGAGCAACTGGCGGAGCGGCAGGAAGTGCCGCCGCAGAACCGCAAGTGGAAGGTCGCGGTGTGCGGACCGCAGCGCCCCGCGCAGGTCGCGCTCGGCCCCGATTTCACGATCGGCTGGGACAGCAACGCCGCCGACTTCGCGATGACGCTCGGCGAATTCTACTGCAAGGGCCTGGCCGCGCCGGTCATGGTCGAGATCAAGCGCGACGACGTCGTGTTCGCCCGCGTCTACGACATCCGCGGCCGCAGCATCTCGAGCCTGCTGGCGATCCCGGCGCCGTAACGCATCACGCTGCCCACTGACGATTGCCGTTCCGATCGTGGGCCGCATGCCGACATGACTGTCACGCCGTTACCCTGTCTTGCTGCGGTCCGGCGGCGGCGCTACGCTTGGACCAAGCAATAACGCCATCAATGGAGCAATCGGCTATGTCGCCAGCGGAAGCGCGCCTGAAGGAAGTGCCGTCGGATATGAGTGCGGCAGAATGGGAGCAGCGGATCAATCTTGCTGCCTGCTACCGGCTGGTCGCGCTCTATGGCTGGGACGATCTGGTCGATACCCACATCTCCGCCCGCGTGCCGGGGCCCGAGCATCACTTCCTGATCAACCCCTACGGGCTGATGTTCGACGAGATCACCGCGTCGAGCCTGGTCAAGGTCGACCTCGACGGCAACCAGCTCTCGAAGAGCGACTACAGCATCAACCCGGCCGGCTTCACCATCCATTCGGCGATCCACGAGGTGCGCGAGGACGCCGGCTGCGTGCTCCATCTGCACACCGTCGACGGCACCGCGGTGTCGAGCGGCCCCGACGGGCTGCTGCCACTGAACCAGACCGCACAGCTCGTCACCCACGACCTCGCCTACCACGACTATGAAGGCATCGCGCTCGATCATGACGAGCGCCCGCGCCTGCAGCGCGATCTCGGCAGCAAGAACCACATGCTGCTGCGCAATCACGGCACCCTGACGGTCGGCCGCTCGGTCGCCTCCGCGTTCGAGCGGATGTACCATCTGGAGCGCGCCTGCTCGATGCAGGTGGCAACCCGCGCGCTCGGACCGATCGCCTATCCGGTCGACCAGCATGCGATCGACAAGAACACCGAGCTGCTCTCCAACCCGGATCGCGCCGAGCTGCGCTCGACCCAGCTGGTCTGGCCGCCGCTGCTGCGCAAGCTCGACCGGGTCAATCCCGGCTACCGTGATTGAAATTTCATAATCTTCGGGTAGGCTAACGGCCAACACCCTCTGCACGATCGGAATCAAAACGCCGCCCAATTCCGGGCGGCGTTTTTACGTGAATTGCCCTCGCGCTATTTAGCGTCGGCGAATGCCGCCAGGATCCGCGCCCAGGAGCGGATGCCCTTGTGGTAGCTCTTGAGGTCGTACTTCTCGTTCGGCGAATGGATGTTGTCGTCGTCGAGCCCGAAGCCGATCAGCACGCTGTCGAGGCCGAGCGTGTGCTTGAAATCGGCGACGATCGGGATCGAGGCGCCGGAGCCGATCAGCAGCGCCTCCTTACCCCATTCGTCGGTCAGCGCGCGGCGCGCGGCTGCCAGCGGCTTCATGTTCCAGTCGAGCGCGATCGCCGGCGCGCTGGAATGGTCGGTGAACTCGGCCTTGCAGTCGGCCGGCAGGCGCGCCTTCACATAACCGCGGAACGCCTTTCGGATCTTCTCGGGATCCTGTCCCTCGACCAGGCGGAACGAGACCTTCGCCGACGCCTCGGCCGCGATCACCGTCTTGGAGCCCTCGCCGGTATAGCCGCCGACGATGCCGTTGATGTCGCAGGTCGGGCGCGAGGAGACCTGCTCGATCAGGAGCCGGTCCTTTTCGCCGGCGGGCACCGAGAGGCCGATCGGCTTGAGGAAGCTCTCCGGCGTCAGATTGAGCTGCTTCCACTGGGCCAGAATGTCCGGCGGCAAATCCATCACGCCGTCATAGAAACCCGGGATGGTGATGTGACCGTTCTCGTCATGCAGGCCGCCGAGAATCCGCGTCAGCACACGGATCGGGTTCTGCGCGCCGCCGCCGAACACGCCGGAATGCAGGTCGCGATTAGCGGCCTTGATCTTGACCTCGTCATAGACCAGGCCGCGCAAGGAGGTGGTGATCGCCGGCGTATTCGGGTCCCACATGCCGGTGTCGCAGACCAGCGCGAAGTCGGCCTTGAGACCGTCCTTGTTCGCCTCGAGGAACGGCACGAAATTCTTCGAACCGATCTCCTCTTCACCCTCGATGACGATGGTGATGTCGACCGGCAGCGATCCCGTCACCGTCTTCCAGGCACGGCACGCCTCGACGAAGGTCATCAACTGTCCCTTGTCGTCCTCGGCGCCGCGCGCGACGATGATCTTGCGCCCGTCGGCATGGTCGGTCACCACGGGTTCGAACGGCGGACGGTGCCAGAGATTCAAGGGATCGACCGGCTGCACGTCGTAGTGGCCGTAGAACAGCACGTGCGGGCGTCCGTCGCTCGAGCCGTTCAGCTTGCCGACCACGGCCGGATGGCCGGCAGTCGGCCGCACTTCGGTCTTGAACCCGAGGGTTGCGATGTCCTTGGCGAGATGATCGGCAGCCGCCTTGCAGTCATCAGCGAAGGCCGGATCGGCCGAGATCGATTTGATCCGCAGCAGCGTGAACAGCCGCTCGAGGCTGTTGTCGAAATCGGCGTCGATGCGATCGAGGACGGGCTGCAGCTTGGCGTTGGACATCGCGGATATCCTTTTTGTTGGACGTTGCGCCAGGTTGTAGCGCGCCGGCCGCGGGAGGCAAAGCCGGTCTCCGGTTTCGGTCGACCGGCGCGATGCTATCTGCGCAGCAATCCACCGAGAGCGCCGCGCACCAGCGCCCGGCCGATCGAACCGCCAACCGAACCACCGAGCGATTTGCCGAGATCGGCGGCCACGCCGCCGATCACCTTGTCGGTCACCGAGCGCGTGACACTGCGCGCGATCACCTGCCCGGTCGACATGCGGCCGCGCTTGACGTTGGTGCCGAAGATCGTGGACGCGATCGAACCGATCTGGCCGAAGATGCCGCCCCCCTCGCCGCCAGCGCTGCCGCCGGCCGGCGCCGCCGTTCCGGCGAGCCGCTTCTGGATGATCTCGTAGGCGGATTCGGCATCGACCGCGGTGTCGTATTTGCCCTTCACCGGGCTCGCATCCATGATCGCCTTGCGCTCCTCCGGCG